>JALNXH010000006.1 GCA_023230455.1 Rhodocyclaceae bacterium
ATGTACGCTCGCAACTTTCACCGTTTTCGCGCCTTCGCCGTATACCTTCCCTTCCCATGACTTGCGAATGTACTCCGTCGGCTGCATCGCCAATGGCGTCGCAATCAGCGGTACATCGGCCGCCGCCACCGCACCCCAGCCCTGGCCGGCCGGCGACAGGTACTCCTTGATGTTTGCAACACGATGACTTCTCACTCCTGTCTCCTCGAGAAAACAACCAATCGATAATCGGGTCTCTTCTGTCGTGTCGTTATGGCCGCCGGTCGCTTGTATATGCGTCGGTTTTATTTGTTGGCGGCATCCGTTTTATATGCAACGGGTGTTACGCCGAGGCCCATCCAAAGTATGGGCCTCGGCCATTTGCTTCATATTCACTTCTCAGATGGTAAGAAAGTGCATCTGCCCCAGACATTTTTCAATGTGGGCGACGATATCGCCGCTGCGCTCGGCGCACAGCCCGACCGCGTCGCCCTTGCCTTCAAGAGCGTCGGCTACGGCTTGTCCGGCGCGGTAGCCGCTGTCGATCGCCGCGCTGATCCCCTCGCCGTTAAGGTAGATGCATCCTGCCGCCTCGCCGGTCAGCACCACGCGGCCTTCGCCAAACACGGGGCGGTCGAGCGCAATTTGGCAGCCCTCGTCGCGCCACCATTCGCCAAGCTTGACCTGAAAACGGTCGGCCAGAAACTGGCGGAAGGTCTGGATCGACTGGCGCAATTTGCGTCCGCGCAATCCGCCGACGCAGAGTACGAGATAGCCGTCCTTTTCGTGGACGCAGGAAAAAACCTCGCCGACTTCGGGAAGGAAGAACACGCTGAAACTGTCCGGCCGAAGCGAGCCGACCGACTCGATTTTGAAATAGCTCTGCAGGATGCCGGCACTGGCGCCTGGAACCCGCGGGTAGAGTCCGCGCCGCACCACCGAAGCGCTGCCGTCGGCGCCGATCAGGTATTTGCAGCGATAGTCGCGAATGCTTTCGCCGCCCGCTCCGCCCACCCGCACATCTACATAGTCGGAGGCGGCGGTGTAATCGATCACCCGTGCGCGGTCGCGATATTCGGCGCCCGAGATATCGAGCAGCCATTTGTCGAAATGGTTGCGCCAGATGTTCTGGTAACTGCGCGAGAACTCGACGCCGTCCTTGGCGATTTCCCAAAGGTAGGGAACATAGCTGCCATCGGGTTTCCATTCGACGACATTGTCGGCGCTGAGCAGATGCGGTTCGCAGTACACCGAATCCGGCGCGTCAGTATTGAAATAGCGCCGGAGCAATTCCTGGGTCTGGCCGAACAACAGCCCCGAACAGGTCTTGTAGCGGGGCAACGCGTCCCGCTCCAGGACCAGGACATCCACACCTGCATCCGTCAGGGCCTTGGCACAGCTCGACCCCGCAGGACCGGCACCGACGACGATAACATCACGCTGCTCCATTCAGCTTCTCCTCATTTCCGTTCTCGGACTCTTTGGCCGAGTTTCCTGATTGGACGATTTACCCTCGCGAAGCGTAACCGCAGCGTTGCGCCGTCAGCTCCGATTCCGCCACAGCTCGATACATACGGCTGCCGGACTGGCGGAGGAGCCACCTTATCGATGCAATCAACGGCATACACCCATCCAAAGTATGGGATAGGCCGCCGGTCTTCCCGCCTGGATCGTCGGATGCTCAGAACAGATCATCGAGTTCGTCGGAACCGCCGCCCGGCATTTTGCCGAACTGCTGCAAGTAGCCCTGGATCAACTGACTTTCGCGCGAGGTGTACATCGCCGCCGCTTCCCAGATGAAATGGCGCGCCGCCTCGTTGCGCCCGAGCTGCTCCTGTAGCCCGCTGCGCAGATTCTCGACGCCCTTGATGACGAGAACGTTCTTCTCGCCATCGAGCAATTGGAACACGCCGGCTTCCTGCGGAATTTCGGCGACCACCGCCGCGCTGAACTCGAGCCACGCTTCCGGTGGCAACGGCGCATCAACGATCGTCGGTGCGAGATTGCACTTGAAGCAACGCGACGCTTCGCGCCGCGCCATGGCATCGTCGAAGCCACGCTCGACTTCGTCCCAACCGCCGCGCTGCGCCGATTCGAGCATGATCGGATGTACCCGCGGCCGCTGGTTGAACCCTTCTTCGCGGCCGATGCGGGGATCGGTTGCCCAGTCCTCGTGGAACAGCTTTTCCTCGATGTCGCCGTCACCGCCGAGCTGCCTGTCGATGGCCGCCGCAGCGATGCGCCCCTGGGCAATCGACTCGATCAGCGTCGACGGGCCGAGCACGCAATCGCCGCCGGCATACACGCCGGGACGGCTGGAGAGCATCGAGTCCTCGCGCACGACGATGCGTCCCTTCTTGTCGGTCTGCACGCCGAAGCCGTCGAAGGTCTTCGGATGCTGGCCGACCGCGGCGATCACCAGATCGACGCCTTCGACGACTTCTTCGCCGGTATCCATCGGCCGTCGGCGGCCCGAGGCATCCGGCTCGCCGAGCGCCATGCGCGCGTAGGTGATGTTCAGGCGATGACCGTTGTGGCCGGGCTCGATCTTCTTCGGCGCGAGCAGGTAGCGGATGTTCACACCCTCCTCGACACAGCCTTCGAACTCCTCGTCGCGGGCCGGCATCTCTTCGCGCGTTCGCCGATACACCATATCCACATCGGCGCCGAAACGACGCGAGGAGCGGGCATTGTCGGTGGCGACGTTGCCGCCGCCGATGACCGCGACCCGGGCCCCGGTCTGTATCCCGTCCGCGGTGTTCACCAGTCCCTTGGTCGCCGCCTGCAAATAGGTCGGGCTATCGACCACGCCGGGCAGGTCGTCGCCCGGAATCCCCAGTTTGTCGCCGCCCTGGCAACCGATGCCGATGAAAATCGCCGAGTAGCCCTCGCCAAACAGCGCATCGGCGCTGTCCACGCGGGTGTTGTAGCGGAATTCGACGCCGAGCTTTGCAACTTCGGCCACTTCGCTGTCGATCACCGCCGTCGGCACCCGGTAAGAAGGAATGCCGTAGCGCGCCATGCCGCCGGCCGCCGGCTGGGCGTCAAAGACCGTGACGGCATGCCCCTTCTTCGCCAGATAGAACGCCACCGTCAGGCCGGCCGGGCCGGCGCCGATCACGGCGGCCTTCTTGCCGCTGGGCGGCAACTGCTTCGAGTGCGGCCGCCACACGCCGGTGTCGTTATCGGCCGCGACGCGCTTCAGCGTGCGGATCGAAAGCGGGCTGTCGAGCTGGCCGCGACGGCAGGCACTCTCGCACATGGCGAAGCAGGCGCGACCGACGATGCCGGGGAAAGGCAGCTTCTCGCGCACCACGGCAACGGCCTCGCCGTAACGTCCGTCGGCGGCGAGCTGCACATAACGCGGCACGTCGATGCCGGCCGGGCAGGCGCTGCTACAGGGCACCATCGAGGCCTCGCGCCGTGCCGGATCGAGCGTGCGGTCGGTCAGCGCCCCGGTCGGACAGACGGTGACGCACGCTTGGCAGAACTTGCAGCCGGACTCGATCAACGTGTCCTTGATCGGTGCGACGTAGCTGCGGCCGTCCGGCGTCGTCTTCACTTCCAGACAGCCGACACCGCGAACCTCGTTGCAGGCCGTAAGGCAGCGTCGGCAGTCGATGCACAGGTTGTAGTCGCGGTCGAAAAACGGTTCGTTGGTGATCACCGGCAAACGAGCGGGCTTGTAGACCGGAGTGTTGTTTGGAATATTGATGAAGTCGGCGACCTTGCGCAGTTCGCAGGAGGAAAAGATCGAACAACAACGGGTCGGCGGCGGATTGCCGAAGGAACACTGGCTACGTGAACAGCCTTCGCGGTTCGGACAGGTCAGGCAAACATGCGGATGCTTGCCGAGAATCTTCGCCAGATTCTCCTGCCGCGCCTTGAAGATGTCGGCCGACTGGGTACTGACACGCATCTCGTCTTCGACCGGCAGCGAGCAGGATTTGTGCAGACCGGGCTGACCGTCGACTTCGACCAGGCACAGATTGCAGCCGGAACCGCTGTTGCAGCGCTGGTCGGCGGGGGCCAGATCGGGGTGGTTGCACAGCGAGGGGATATACACGCCGGCACTGATTGCCGCATTGAGTACCGAGACGCCGCGGGGGACATCCATCACTTTACAGTCGATATGGATGCGGACGGTTTCGCTCACGGCCTGCATCCCGCGTGGGCGCCCCGCCTTCCACCAGGTCACTGTTGCTACAGCATTTGTCATTTGTCTGTACTCCGGATCAAGCCGCCGCTGCGGTGCGATAAGGTGCGTAGTAGGCGCCGCGGCACGCGCCCGCACGAACGGCAGCGATAAAGCTGGCCATGTCCGTTACCGGTTGGAGGAATTCGGTAGCGCAACGGCCGACAGCGTCTACCTTGTGGCAGTCGCTGCCGCCGAGTGAGGGAAGTTTCATCAGGCCGGCTGCCTCGATGGCCAGGTCGTTGTCGCTATCGAGGTTGCCGCCGTTATGAGTTTCGACGCCGGCCAAGCCGCCGATGTCAACGATCTTCTCCAGCAGGCTGGCCATGCCGATCTCGCGGAAAGGATGCGCCGGCACGCAGATGCCGCCCAGCGCATTTATCCGCTCGACGACCTTGGCGAGCGGCAGGTATTGATTTTGCCCCCAGATGTTCCAGCCGTCGTCTTCGACCCCGTAGGCCAGCAGGTGACCGGCATCGGTGGCGATCTCGACGCCACGCAGCACCAGCAAGCCTTCATCGCGACCCACGGCCTCGACGGGTTGCGAGGCTTCGTAGGAATAATGTTCGGTGATCACCACGGCGTCGAGCCCGAGCGCCAGCGCTCTACGCACCAGCGAACTCGGTTCGAGCCAGTTATCGTACGAGTAGCGCGTATGGCAGTGGCAATCGATCCACATCGCCGCTCGCCCCGTCCTCAGGGCAGTTGGTATTCGAGATTGAGGCGCTTCGATGGAGCGAACTTGTGACGTGAGAAGAATTTCTCCAACGCAAACTCATCCCAGTTCACCAGGGTATGCACCTTCTCCACGCCGGCTTGCTTCATATTGCCGAGGAACTGGTCGAGCAGTTCGCTGGCGATCCCGTGGTTCTGCCAGTCCGGGTGCACTCCGAGGGTGTCGATGGTGGCGGTAGTTTCGGGAACGCCGAATTCGCCGGTGTACACCCCGCCCATGATGAAGCCGATCACTTTGCCGCCGACTTCACAGACGATCGAAGTATTCAGCGAGCGTTGCGGATCGACGCTATCGGCCACCTTGCGCTCGAAATAGTTACGCCGGTTACGCTTGAAGGCCAGTTCATCGATGGCCACTACAGCCTCCAGATCTTCCCGCTTCAACAGGCGGATGACTCGTTCTTCCTTCATATTTCATTCCCTCCTCGGGCCGGTCGGTACCGGCCCCGGTTAATCGAACAATTCGTTGTCGCTGCGCTTGCCGCTGCCGGGGCGAATCCATACGGTCCCATGGATTTGTCCCATTTCCTTGCCGGTACCGAAGCAGGTGGTACACCCTTCCTCCGCGCGATATTCCTCGACGAAGACTTCGTAACCCAGGGTGCGATAACCCTCGGCCACCTCCTGCAGACGTCCGCCTTCGAGCGTCGTCTGCTTTTTCCAGCCGGCACGCCGCAACTCTTCTTCGCTCTGATTGGCGATCGGCACGATGTTGATCGTTGCCATGGTCTCCTCCTCCAGCCTCTGCCCCGGTTACCAGGAATGCTTGATGGCGGCGGGCGTGCACGCCGTCATACAAGGCAAGGCGGCACGGCCCGTCGACGGCTTGCAGCCGGCACAGTCGTAGGCGAGGTTGCGCCGAAACTCCGCCTTGATGCACACCACCTCGTCGTCGTAATCGTCCACCATCGACTCGAACATGCCCTTGGGGCAGGCCGTGAGGCAGGCGCGGCCCGCCTCACAGGAAATGCACTTGTCCGTATCGATGCTGATGTAGTACTCGCCCGAACCATCCTTGTAGCCGTAATTGGCAATCATGGCGAATTCCTTAAGCGGCCAAGGCAACCGGCTTGCACGGCCCCTGTTTTTGCACCAGCGTCTGCGCGAACAGCGCAGCACCGAGCGCACCGGCGATCTGGCTGTCGATTTTGGTCGATACCGCCTGAATGCCGAGGATTTTCTCGATACGCTTGACCACGCCCGGGTTCTTGGCAATACCGCCGGTAATGAAGAAACCCTCTTCAACGCCAATCCGCTCCAGCAGCGAGACGACGCGCTCGGCCATGGCCTGGCAGTAGGCAGCGACCACCTTGTTCTTCGACCAGCCAGCCTTGAGCAGGCCGAGGGCTTCGCTCTTGGCGAACACCACGCAGATCGACGATACGGCATCCGGCTCTTCTTCGACATCGAAGGAGCGCGCGCCGATTTCGGCGATGGGAATCTGCATCAGATCGGAAATGACTTCCATGCCACGCCCGGTTCCGGCCGCGCACTTGTCGTTCATCAGGAAGTTGGTGACCTTGCCCTTGTCGTCGCAGTGGATGGCCTTGCAGTCCTGACCGCCCATGTCGAGGATGGTGCGCACCGAATTGCCTCCCATGTAGTTGGCGCCGCGGGCGTGGCAGGCGATCTCGGTGATGGCCTTGTGCGAGAACGGGACATTGACGCGGCCGTAGCCGGTGCCGACCACCATATGCACATCGTCCAGGGTCAGTCCGGTTTTCAGTTCGACGCCTTTGAAGGCGTTGGCCGCCGAGTCGGGCGAGTTGTTGCCGGTACGCATCGAATTGTAGGCATACAGTTCGCCGTCGGCGACGATCACGCACTGCGAAGAAACCGAGCCGACATCGATGCCGACAGTGATGACCTTCGCGCTGCGCCAGTCTTTCGACTCATCGGCCCAGCAGTTTTCCTGCCAGCGCCAGAACTCGGGCTTCACTTCGCCAGCCGACGAATTGGTTGTTTCAATGCTCATTTTCGCCTCTCCTCTTTCAGTTCTTGGCTTCGGCAGCCAGCAGGGCGCAGCCCAGGGCGCTCACGTATTCCGGAATATCCGGCAGCTTGATTTGCTCCACACCCATGGCGTTCTTCAGCGAAGAGACGAAGCCCGGGTTGTGCACCATCCCGCCAATCAGCACCACATCCTCTTCGATACCGACGCGACGCACCATGGCACAGACACGGCTGGCGACGGCATCGAGTACGGCCTTGGCGATGTCTTCCTTGGGTGTTGCGGAATGGATCAGCGACACTACTTCGGATTCGGCGAACACCGTGCATTGCGCGTTCATCGGGATGCTTTTGTCCGAACGCAGGCTGGCTTCGCCGAACTCCTTCAGTGAGAGTTGTAGCGCGCGACTCATGGTTTCGGCAAACGATCCGGCGCCGGCGGCGCACTTTTCGTTGCCCGCAAAATCGATCGCCTTGCCGTCACCGTCAGCCTTGATACCGCGGCCTTCCTCGGCACCGACGTCGACGATGGTGCGTGCGCTGGGATAGAAGTAAGCGGCACCCTTCGCACCGGCGCTCATTTCGGTGACCGAATCGGTGGCGAAGTTAACCATCTTGCGCCCGGCTCCGGTGGCATATACCGCATCCACCTGGCTCCGGTTCAATCCCGCCGACTCGAGGATGGTGTCGAAAGCCTTGTCGGCCGCGACGTCGGCATCCAGATCGCCGGGGAACATGAAGTGCGTCTTGCGCACGATGTATTTCAATTTCGGGGCTCCGTCTACATGGGCGTCCTCAACCAGCACGACCTTGACCGAACGCGAACCCATATCGATACCTGCGGTAATCATCTTTGCGATCTCCTATTAAGCCGCTTGACGCTTCAGTCCAAGCTGTTCCATGAATGCATCGACGCGGCTTTGCGTGCGCACTTCGTCGAATTCCTTTTCGTCGCCCATATTGCCCTCGTAGGTCATCACCGGGACGCCCGCCTTGGCTAGATCGAGCTTGTTCTCCATGATGCTCATCGAGAGACCTTCGCAGCCGCGATTGAGGTGCAGCATCGCACCGTCCACCCCCCACTGCTTGACGATGGCCATCATCATGTCGGTCTTCACCATCGGCTCGTAGAACTGCTGGAATTCCGGCTTGTCGAGGGTCCAGTCGGCGTAGGCCTTCATGGCTTCCTCGCGGGTGTTCATCGGGACGCCGATTTCCCACGGCAGGCGGCGCGGCACCCAGCGACCTTCCGGTGTGGTTTCCCAGACGCCCATCAGGCCGAAGGTGTACAGCGAACCGATGGAAACCGCACCAAATTCCTCCAGATAGCGGAAGATCTTGAGAAACGGCCAGGGCGGCTGTGTATCCGACATCAACCGGCAGCGTTCGTTGCCGACGGCGGCGATGCCGCGCGCGACGCGATCCTTGACCTCTTCATAGACCTCTTCATAAAAATCGGCGCACCACTTCGATGACTTCGACAGGGCGGCGAGCACATACAGCGAGTACATGGATTTCTCGTCCAGCGGTGCCGGACGGGCCTGATTGAGTTCGCAAATCTTCGCCCAGGTCGACGTCGCGCGCATCTCGTTCTTCACCGCTTCGATGAACAGCTCGTCGTCGTACTTGCGGCCGGTCGTCTTTTCCAGCCATTCGATGCCTTCCAGGCCCTGATTGGCGACATACATCACACGATCTTCGGTCAGGTATTTGTGCGGCCCGACGGAGAGGTCGACGAAGAAGGTCGGCGTGTTTTCGATCTTGCCCGCCACTTGATACCACTTGGCGTGGGAGCAGCAGATCTGGATCTGGAAGTTGAAGTCAGGCCGCGGGAAGGTGCCGCCGAAGGCGTACTTGTCCAACATCAATGAGCCCCAGTAGGAGCGCATGTAGGCGCACAGGTCGCGTGCATAGCCGGCGGATTCGGCGGCATCCTGGCAGACCTTGTTCAATTTGCGGTCGATCGAAATGGCGGCGCCATAGGGTTCGCCGGTCAGCGAGAACACGTCGCGGCCGAGGCCGGCGGGAATCGCGTCCATCGTGGCGGCCGAGCCGGACCAGCGCAGACCGCCGTTTTCCTTGGCCCGGGCGTAGTTTTGGTAGTACTGCTCGCGCAGTTCCTTGGCCTTCTTCCAGCACTTCAGCTGCTCGGTGGGATATCGTGTAGTTGCCATGGTATTCAGTCCTTGATCGTGGTGCGGGTCAGAACAGCTCGTCTTCGCGCAGGGTTTCCATGAAGGCTTCGACCCGGATGCGGAACGGTCCGATCGGATTCGTCATGTCGAATTCGAGGAACAGGGTCGGAATGTCGTTCGCTTCGAGATGCGCCTTGAGGTCCGGATAGTCGCCTTCATGCGGATCGCAGAATTTCTGCTGTAGGAAGATGGCGCCGCGGGCGTTGTAGTCCTTTGCCAGTTTCAGGACATGCTCGTAACGCGTGTGCGTCGGATAATCTTTGGTCGGGCAAGCCGGGCGTTCGCAGTAGCGGTCGGCGATGGTGGCGATCACGTCGTCCTGGATCCGCGCTTCATTCCAGAAATAGCGCGTTCCGGAGCACTGGTCGTCAATAACAATGGTGGCGCCGACGGACTCGACCATTGCCATGAAAGCCAGGTCGTCGTTTTCCGAGCCGATGGTCATGAAGCGAATGCCTTCTTCGCGCGAGTTGTCGCGCTTTTCCACCTCGGCGAGAACGCGACGCAGCTCGGCGTTGTGCTCTTCCTTATCGACGAACTGGGACGTCAGAGAGGCATACAGGGCTTCGGTGCCAGTGACGCGCGGATTTGTCTCCTTGCGGTAATCGAAGAGCTGGCGCAGCAGGCGCCGGTTTTCGTTGATGATCTCGACCGCACCGCGCAGCGCATCGTCGCTCACCGTCTTGCCGACAACGCCTTCGATGAAAGTGCGGAACTTGGCCACTTCGGCGCGATGCAGGGTCTTGGCGAACTTCGACTGGACCTGGTTCGGCATTGGCAGGTAGTAGTCCCACTTCACCGTCGGCACGTGCAATTTCCAGGAATTGAAGGTCTGCCTGTACTGGATGCACGAATGGCTCAGCGTCACCCCTTCGGCGTAGTCGAAGCGGCCGAGCAAGCCTTGCGCCAACGAATCGCGGCTGAACGGACAGTACATGCCGAAGATATGCGGCTCGGTGACGTTCTGCGGCTCGTGCGCGCCCAGGACGCGGACCGGGAGCATCCCGGCGGCCATCAGGATTTCTTCCGGCACGTAGGTGCACATGGTGGCGACCACAGTGCCGCCCTTACGGGCCTTCCAGTCGCGCGCGTAGTCGTGGCGGTTTTCGTACCACGTCTTGAATTGATCAAACAACCCGCTCATTCTCGATCCCCCAAATTTGCCGGTATGGCGGCTGGGCCGCCCATCCGGCGTTGACATTTGGCGCTCAGGTGGCGGTCTGCCGCCCGGTTGCCTTTTCTCTCTGTCGAGGTGTCGAGTTTTTTTATTGAACTGCGATTCGTTGCTGCTTTACTGCAAATCTCTGCCTGACCTATCCTCCTGCCGCACCGTTTCCGCGCGCCTACTTGGGCACACGCTTCGACGCCGCCGGAGGCTGCGCCAACTCCATCCGCTCCGCCAGACTTTCGAAGCGCTTGAGAACAACCTCCATAGATCCGGCCTGTGGCGCGGCGACGGCAATGCCGTCGAAAAGCAGCGACACAAGCTGCTCGGCCGCACTATCGACATCCAACTCGCGCTTGTTGAACAAAAAACCGGAAATCAGGTGATCCACACCGCCAAAGATCAAATCCCGCAACAGGCCGATGGGGACGTCGGGGCGAAGCTCGCCACAGCGAATGCCTTCGCGGCAGGTGTCCACAAACACCTGCGTATATTCACGATTGAATTCGTAGATCTTGCTTTCGTAGTAGTCGCCGCTGTGGCGCACCTCGTGATACGACAGCCGCGCCAGACCGGCGTTCTCCTTCAGCGAGCGCAAATGGCGCGAAACAATATAGAAAATCTTGTTCCGCGTACCCCGCACCATCTCCAGTTGCGATGCGTAGTCGGAGAGCATCGACTTGTACCAAGCCTCGAGAACCTTGATCAACAAATCGCGCTTGTTCTGGAAATACTTATACAGCGTACCTTCAGCCACACCTGCCCGCGCCGCAATCTCCGCGGTCGAGGCAGCCTCAAAGCCGCGTTCGCAAAATACCTCGCGCGCCGCCGCCTCAATGTCTCCGACGCGGCGATCCCGCGGCATGCGAATGACGGCCCGGCGCACCGGCTGACTCATATCCGCACTCCGTCGTCGCAACCACCCGAACAAACGCACACCCTCTGCAGCGCCTTCCGGGGCACTGCCGCTTCGTTCATCGAGTCGAGCGAGGTAGGTTTCATCGAATTCTCTTGAAGTGAGTGATGCTCAATTGAATTAAATCATGCAGCCAACGCTCTGTCAACGACTGAATGATAAAAATAAAACCACATTAAAACAGTAGATTATTTATAAATTTCGGCGTTAATCTGAAAGCGTAGCGATTATTTGTTTTGATCTAAAAGTTTCAGTTTATGCGTTATTTACCGAAAAAATGAGTGTTGCTCACACCCATCCAGCCGCCCGCAGCATTGCACGATAGGTGATTAACAGAGGGTTGCACGCGGCCTTGGGGCAAAGCCTCGGCCCGCAGGCGTCACCGCTGCGTAGTTCATACGATCAGGAAGTGAAAGCCGCCCGGAACCACGCTGAAGCCGTGGATCCCGAGCGGCAGTCCGGCCCCACGGGGCGGTAAGGAGGGCGCGCCTAGGGTGTCGGCGCGCGGGGCGACATGTCGCGCAGGGCTCGCTTCATGATTTTCCCGGTGGACGTCATAGGCATGTTGTCGACGCAATACAACGCCTTCGGCGATTTATAGGCTGCGATCAGGCTGCGGCAATGCGCAATCAGGTCGTCCGGTGTGGCGCTGGATGTTGCCGTCGGCACCACATAGGCGACGATCTTCTCCCCCCAGCGCTCGTCTGGAACGCCGATCACGGCAGCCTGGGCTACTGCCGGGTGCTTGAGCAACGCTTGTTCGACTTCCACCGAGTACACATTCTCGCCACCCGTAACGATCATGTCTTTGACCCGATCCACCAGGTAATACAGCCCGTCGTCGCCCTTATAGCCGGCGTCGCCGGAACGATACCAGCCGTTCTGCAATACGCTGGCAGTAATTTCCGGTTGATTCAGATAGCCGGAAAACAGTGTCGGTGAACGCGCGAGAATCTCGCCGACCTCACCATCGGGTACCTCCCGATTGTTCGAGTCCACAATTTTCAGCTCGACCAGAGGCGGCGGCGTGCCGCAGGCTTTGAGCTTCGATTCGTTTTCGAGATCGTGTTGTTGCGGCCTCAGCAGGGTCAGGGTCCAAGTCTCGGTGGCTCCATAGAACTGCATGAAGCCGCACTTCATCGCCTGCATAGCGCGCTTCAGCAGGGTGCTTTCGATCGGCGATCCGGCGTACATCACCAGCCGCAACGAAGAAAAATCCGTGCTCGTAGCGCGCGGATGACTGAGCAAAATCTGGATTGCCGTCGGCACTAAGCAGCAGATCGTCGGTCGGTCGCGCTCGATAACGTCGATCAGTTTGTCCGCCTCCATGGCAGGAAGAATCGAAATCATCGCGCCGTTGTACAAGCCCTGGATCGCCAGCCCCATGCCGACGAGGTGGAAATTGGGCATCACCAGCATCATGATGTCGTCGTCGGCCCAGCTGAAGCCATCGTCGAAATGTTCCGACAGACGCATGTAGTTGAAGGCGCCGTGCGATAGTTGCGCCCCCTTTGGCCGACCGGTGGTCCCGGAGGTGTAGAGCAGGACGGCGCAGGTCTCTGGTGGAATCGGCAGAGCGGGATCGCTATCGCTCGCCCCTGACAGCCACACATCGAGCTGGCCGTTGGCCCCCGATGCCGTACCGAATTCAACTGCGGTAAAGGTCCACGCACAGAGCTTCTGCGCGTCGGCAACGAGCTGGCGAAATTCGCCGTCAACAAAGATCAGCGGCGGTTGCGCATCGTCGATAACCTGAGCCAGCTCGGCGGCAGCTAGACGCCAGTTAAACGGCGCAAGCGCGCAGCCGGCTTTCCAGGCACCGAACAACACTTCGAAGTAAGCAATCGAATTTTTGCCGACGAAACCAATATTTCCGCCGGGCGAGACCCCCGCGGCGATGATTGCGTTGGCGACGCGATTGGAAATGCAATCGAGCTCGCCGAAGGTTCTTTTTTCGGTGCCGGCCACCAGCGCGACTTTTTCTCCGCGCTGTCTGGCGTAATGCCTCGATATGTCAGCCAGCGATTTGATATCGGTGTGCAACCACATAGACCCATCCTCCTTGAATAACAATCTGCTGCGGAGTTGGGGCGAGGATTGGGCGATCCGCCCGGCGGAGATCACGCCGCGTTCATGCCGAACCGGCGATCCATCCATCCTCCTGCATTCCGGGTTCGCCCCGGTTTTTATATAGCGCCGCGATCGGTTGACGGCAGGTTCGCCACCGTACGGGGGTGCGCCCGCATCAAACCCCATCAAAAGTATGGGATTTTGCCGAATCGACAACTCGGCCTCGGTCACCGGCGCAGTTTTTTGCTGCGAAACGGCGGAACAAACCGGCTTAAGGTATACAGCGTGGTCTGTTTGTTTTAGAGTGCCCCCCTTTTCGACACTTCGCTGTAGATTCCGAGAGACTATGAATAGTCCACTATTGGGCATCGACGTCCACACCCACGTCGTTCCGGAGAACTTCCCTGCCTATGCGGGCCGGAAAGCGGGGGTGCCGTGGCCGTCCATGGTCCCGGCGCACTCCTGTCACCGCCATGTGATGATCGGCGGCGGCATATTTAGAACGGTTTCCGACAAATGCTGGGATGGCGGCGGCCGCATTGTCGACATGGAAGCGCTGGGCATCGAGCGGCAGGTTCTGTCGCCAATGCCCGAGCTGTTGTCTTACTGGCTGGATGTTGACGATGCCGCGGTACTGATGCGCCATATCAACGAACAGATTGCAACAATGGTTGCCGCCCATCCGCACAGATTTTCGGGCTTGGGCGGCGTCCCGCTACAGGGTATCGATCAAGCGATCGCCGAACTCGACCACCTGTGCAACACGCTGGGTCTGTCCGGGGTGGAAATCGGCACCAACATCAACGGCATACCCATCGGCGAGGCGCAATTCGAGCCGTTCTTCGCGGCCGCAGAAACAATGGGCGCGGCGATCTTCGTCCACCCCCTGCGCCCCTGCGGAATGGATCGACTGGTCGGCCCTGCTGCGCTGGAACAGGTGCTGGCCTTCCCCTGCGAAACCGGGCTGGCAGCCGCATCGCTGATTACCGGAGGCACGCTGGCTCGCCACCCCCGGCTGCGCATCGCGCTCAGTCACGGCGGCGGATCGTTCAGTGCGCTTGCGGCACGGCTGGAGCATGCCTGGAACGTCTTTCCCAATTTGCGCACAAACATCCCCGCCGCCCCATTGGAACTCGCCAGGAGTTTCTATTTCGACAACCTGGTGTACAACCCATCGGTGCTGAGGCATCAGATTGAAATGTTCGGCATACGGCAGACCATGATCGGGTCGGACTACCCCTTCGTGATTCAGGAAACGGCGCCGATGGCAAAGATCAGAGACCTCGGATTCGATCCGCCAGCTGAAGCGCTGCTACTGCGCGAAAATGCCTTGCGTTGGCTCGGCCTAGGCGCTTCCTGAAAGGCAATCGACTATCATGCTCGGCCGCCGTTGGGACAATCGACCCGCAACCGACTCATAGGCGGTTTCACTGGAGTGGACTTAATGACTGATCGTTTTCATATCAAGCTCGCTGGCGGCAATGTCGCATTCGATTGCGCTAGCGACGACACCCTGTTGCGCGGCGGACTCCGGCAGGGGCTTGGCCTGGCCTACGAATGCAATGTCGGCGCCTGCGGATCGTGCAAGTTCGATCTGGTCGATGGCGAAGTAGACGACCTCTTCCCGGCGGCCCCCGGTCTCAAGCCCAAAGAGCGCGAACGCGGCAAACGCTTGGCCTGCCAATGCGTTCCGCGCTCCGACTGCACGATCAAAATTCGCAGCGGAGAGGAATACGTCTCAGACCATGTCCCACGCAAAATGCAGGCTCGTCTGATCGCAAAGCGGGCGCTGACCCACGACATTTCCGAATTCAGTTTCGCTACGGGGGAAGCGGCGCAGTTCCTCCCCGGGCAGTACGCCCTGTTGCGCCTGGAGGGCATCGGACAGGCGCGGGCGTACTCGATGTCGAACCTGGCCAATGCCGACGGCACCTGGCAATTCATCATCCGCAAGGTTCCCGCCGGCATAGTCAGCAATGCGCTGTTCGATACGTTGCAGGTGGGCAGCGAACTCGAACTCGATGGCCCCTACGGCATCGCGTACCTGCGTCCGCAGATACCCCGGCCCATCGTCTGCATCGCCGGCGGCTCCGGTCTGGCGCCGGTGCTTTCCATCATCCGCGGCACCCGTGACGCGGGCGGTCTGCGGGGCATACCGCAACTGCTCTACGGCGGCCGCGGACCGGGCGACATCCCCGACATCGCCGCAATGCTCTCTGTCAGCGGTGTGGAAGCGGGGATTCATCCCGTAGTATCGATGCCCGAGCTTGCACCGGTAGCCGCCTGGAGCGGCGACGTCGGCTTCGTGCACGAGTTCGTGCCGAAAAAGCTTGGCCAACCGCTCACTGCCTACGAATACTATCTCGCCGGACCGCCCCCGATGATCGAGGCCTGCGTGCGCATGCTCGTCGCCGAGCACAACGTACCCTCGACGCAGATTCATTTCGACCGCTTTTTCTAAGCCGTCACCTAGTCGTTTGCCTGAACCAACCGATTAATACTGGAGATCATTGACGTGGACATGGTGTCTGTTTGCAAAACCGATGAAGTGGCCCCCGGCACATCGCTGCGGGTCGAAATCGACGGCCTCCCGCCGCTTGCCGTATTCAATGTGGACGACGAATTTTTCGTCATCGACGACACGTGCACCCACGGCGACGCTTCGCTATGCGACGGAGAAATTGAGGACGGCCAGGTCGAATGCCCGTGGCACAACGCGCGGTTCTGCATCAAGACCGGCAAGGCACTGACCTTCCCGGCGGTGGTGCCGCAAAAGACCTACGTGGTGCGCGTGCTCGACGGTACGGTGCATATCGAAAAGAACGACTGAAAGGAAAGCACCGGCCACGAACCGGCTTGACGGGAGTCAAGGCCGCCGCCGCCGGGTTCGGCAACAATCCGCCGTCCCTGTTAAGAACCAAGGCCGCCATGACATCCATCACCGAACCGCTACGCGAACAACACAAACACTGTGACGATCTCTTCGCCGCAGCCGAAGAAGCCGCACAGAGCGCACATTGGGTGGAGTGCAAAGCGCAGTTCGCCGAGTTCCGGAGCGAACTGGAGGCTCACTTCTCCGGCGAAGAGACCGTCCTGTTCCCCGCCTTCGAACAAGCCTCAGGCATGTCCGGTGGACCGACCCAGGTGATGCGGATGGAACACACGCAGATGCGCGGACTGGTCGAGCAGATGGCCGGTGCCGTCGACACACACGACGCCGCGGAGTTTTGCGGCGCCGGTGAAACGCTGTTGATGCTAATGCAGCAACACAATATGAAGGAGGAGAACATCCTCTATCCGATGTGCGATCAGACCCTGGCAGTAGCGTCCGGAGACGTGGAAGAACGGCTGAAGGCGGTCATCGAAAAGAAATGAGCGGCCCGCGCATCATCGACGGCCGCAACCTGCTGCCGCCCGAACCCCTAGAACTAACGATCGACGCTCTCGAATCGCTATCCGATGGCGAGTATCTGACGCTCCTGCTCTACTGTCAGCCTCACCCGCTGTACGAAATTCTCCGCCGCGACGGCTACCTCTGGGAGGAAAACCTTCAAGCCGACGGAACGCGCGAAATCCGCATTCGCAAGGCAACCGCCGGTCGCTGAGCCGGCCCGCTGGTCATGCAACCCACACTGTCTTTCGAACAGGCGCCGCCGATCTCGGTACCTTTTCGCTTTCTGTTGACCGCGCCGCTGTTCGGCGTCGCAGCGGGACTGTTGTTGCTCTGGCTGGGCCCGGAGGCGCTGGCATCGCGCTGGGCGCCCGGTGCGCTGGCGCTAACTCACCTGATCACCACAGGCTTCATGCTCCAAGCCATGTGCGGCGCCCTCCTGCAACTGGTTCCCGTCGCTGCCGGAGGCAACGTCTGGCGACCGCGACTCGTCGCCGGCCTCGTCCATCCGGCGTTGATCGTCGCGGCACTCTCACTCGTCGCCGCTTTTCTGAGCATGCGCCCGCCCTTGTTTGTATCGGCAGCCGTCCTATTCGCCGCAGCGCTCGGCTTCTATCTGTCGGTTGTCGGCATTGCCGTACTGCGCACCTCCGCCCAAGGCGCAACAGTGCTGGCGCTGCGAATTGCGCTGCTGGGGCTGGCGGCGACCGCTGTACTGGGTGCCACGCTGGCGGTGGGGTTCGGTCTGCGGCTGGAACTTCCGCTGATCGAACTGGCCAATATCCATACAGTATGGGGGTTGGGGGGGTGGTCAATGGTCCTGCTGACAGGAATTTCCTATCTGCTGGTACCGATGTTCCAGCTCACGCCGGCCTACCCTCTGCGCATGGCGTTCGCTGTGCCGACCGCACTGTTTGCCGCCAGCGCGCTTGCCTCGCTACAGCTCGCGGGAAATCTGCGGTGGTTGGGCGAGGTCGGTGCCTTCCTCGCGCTCGCCGCGGCCGTAGGCTATGCCATCACCTCGCTCTGGTTGCAACGGCGCCGCCGACGCAAGCTGACGGATTCGACTTTTCATCTGTTTCGCAGCGCAATGATCGCGATACTGCTCACGTTCGCCTCGTGCGTCGCCTTCGAATTTGTTCCCGCGCTGGGCGAACATCCGCGCGCACCGGTCTGGCTGGGCATTCTTGTACTTTTCGGGGTGTTCACGTTAGCGATCAACGGTGCGGTGTACAAGATCGTCCCTTTCCTCAACTGGCTTCATCTGCAACGCCGAGGAGTCACCGCGGGAGCCGCACCGAACATGAAACAGATGATTGCCGAATCAGCCATCCGCCGTCAGGCGCGGCTGCAACTTGCCGCCGTCGGCCTGCTGCTCGCCGCGGTGCTGGTCCCCGAGCTTACGCGCCCGGCTGGAGCACTTCTTGCCGCATCGTTCGCCTTGCTCGAAGCCAATCTGATCGCCGGCGTGAAGGTCTACTTGCGGGTTTCCCGCGCGATCCAAGCCGCTTGAGTTGCCGGCGCAACCCGGCGCCGTCCTGTATTGCAACCCGTTCCGGCTTCAGCGCATACTGCTTTTCCTCGCCGGGCAATCTCCATCGGCCCTCTCGCGGAAGAAATCCAGGCCAAAAAATATTTAAAGACAGACCTGTCTGTTTTTAGTGCAGGCATATATAATTGACCGCAAGGACAATAATTATTCGCCTGGCAGAACATTCGCCGGGCCCGGATTCTTGGTGACGCTTCTGGTCGCGAACAATCCACCCCTCGGCAGAGAGTGCAGAAGTAACGGTTACTGCGCACCCGCATGACAGTAGCGGATGGGCTTTGGCCGGACGGATCGGTACCCCGGAGTTTGGGGTAGTTTTGCCAGTTCCCGGCATCGAAGCCGGACGGCTTCCGCAACAGGAATGGAGGAATCAAAAATGAACGCACCAACGCCAAGCCCGCTTGTGCTCGAAGACGAGAAGCAGGGCTTGTTCAGAGTGGCACGAAAGTCATTCACCGACACTGAAATCATGAATGCCGAATACGGCAACGTATTCAACAAGTGCTGGCTCTACCTCGGCCACGAATCCGAAGTTGCCAAGAAGGGCGACTTCATCACGCGCACCGTGGCAAAACGCAATCTGCTGTTCACCCGCGACATGAACGGCGTGCTCAACGCCTTCTTCAACACCTGCCCGCACCGCGGCGCTGAAGTGTGCCGCGAACGCGCCGGCAACTCGAAACACTTCCAGTGCTTTTATCACGGCTGGATTTTCGGCTGCGACGGCCAGTTGAAGAGCCTTCCGGGCGCAGATCGCTACAGTGCCGACTTCAAGGAACAGAAGCGCGGCAACCTGGTGCCGGTGCCGCGTTTCTCCAACTATCGCGGCATGTGCTTCATCAATTTCGACCCGCAAGCCGGTTCGCTTGAGGATTACCTGGGCAACGCCCGCGAGTACCTCGATCTGGTCCTCGACCAATCCGAGTCCGGCATGGTCATTCTGAAGGGCATGCAGGAATACGCCATTCGCGCCAACTGGAAGCTGCTGGTGGAAAACAGCAACGACGGCTACCACGCCGCCACCACCCATGCCAGCTACCTCGACTACTTGGCCAACACCCATGCCCTGGACAAGGAAGTGGCGCTGCGTGGCGTCGGCCGCGAGCTGGGGGGTGGCCACGCAGTGGTCGAGTACACAGCGCCCTGGGGACGTCCGATCGCCAATTGGATTCCGAAGTGGGGCGAGGAAGGCAAGAAAGAAATGGACGCCCTCCATGCCAAACTGGCCGAGCGCCATGGCAAGGAGCGGGCTGACCGGATCTGCTTCAAGAACCGCAACCTGCTGATCTTCCCCAACCTTGTCCTCAACGACATCATGGCGGTAACGGTGCGCACCTTCTACCCGACGGCGCCGAACTACATGAACGTCAATGGCTGGGCACTGGGCCCGAACGAGGAATCCTCTTGGGCGCGCCAGTACAGACTCGACAACTTCCTCGAATTCCTCGGCCCGGGCGGTTTCGCCACCCCGGACGACGTCGAGGCACTGGAGTCCTGCCAAGCCGGCTACCAGAACGCATTGGAAACCGGCGCGGAATGGAACGACATTTCCAAGGGCATGGGCCTCGATCCGTTCTACGACGACGAAGTGCAGATGCGCTCATTTTGGAAGGAATGGAATCGGCGCGTATCGGGCGCCAGCACCAAAGAAGGAGGTCAGTCATGAGTTTGCCCACACGTAGCGAAGTCGAGGATTTCCTCTATCAGGAGGCCGATCTGCTCGACAACTGGAAACTGAAGGAATGGCTCCAGCTGTACACCAAGGACGCCGAATACCAGGTGCCGTCGACCGACCTGCCCAAGGACGCCAGTCCGGTGGACAGCCTGTTCTACATCGCCGACGATTACGTTCGCCTGGAGCAGCGCGTCATCCGCCTCGGCAAGAAATCGATGCATTCGGAGTATCCGCGCTCGAAGACCCGCCATCTGGTGACCAACGTCCGCGTGCTGGGCGAAGTGGAGGGTGATATCCAGGTGACAGCCGGCTTCGCCGTCTTCCGTACCAAGTGGGGCAATACCGACACCTTCGTCGGCAGTTACGACTACCGCCTGCGTCGCAACGAAGGCGGACTGCTGATCCGCAAGAAGCGCTGCCTGCTTGATCTTGACGGCCTGCGTCCGCAAGGCCGCGTGAGCATTCTGCTGTAATCCGCCTCCCCCAACAGAGGAAGCCACTCCTATGAGCCTGCCGTTCCGCTACGAAAAGCTGGGCTACGCCGCACTGAACGTCTCCGACCTGGACCGCTCGATCCGCTTCTATCAGGAATTGATGGGACTGGACCTGGTTTCCAGGGAGGAAGGCGTCGCCTATCTGCGTTGCAGCCGCGACCACCACAATCTGGTTCTGTATGCGGCCAAGACTCCCGGGATCAAGCGGGCCGCCTACAAAATGGCGTCCAAGGCCGATCTCGATCTGGCCTTCGAACACTACAAAACCAGCGGCTTGGAGCCGCGCTGGCTTGCCGCCGATGCCTGCCGCGCCCTCAAGCAGGGACCGACGTTCCGCGTGCGCGAGCCGAGTTCGGGTTTGCTGCTGGAATTCTACGACCGCATGACGCACCTTGCGCTCCCCTACGAGCACACCGTCACCAAGATCGCACGCATCGGCCACATCGTCATCGCTACCAAGAACTACGCCGCCGCCATAGAACGCCTGACTTCGGTGTTCAACTTCGCCCTCTCCGATTTTGTTGAGGACAAGTTCTCCTGGATGCGCTGCTACCCCAACCCGCTGCACCACAGCCTGGCGGTCGGCTACAGCGAACGCAACCATCTGCACCACATCAACTTCATGGTGACCGACGTCGACGACATCGGCAAAGCACTCAACCGCATGCGCAAGGCGGGCGTCGAGGTGGTGTTCGGTCCGGGGCGTCACCTGCCGTCCACCAGCATCTTCCTCTATTTCCTCGACCCCGACGGCATGACCATGGAGTTCAGCTTCGGCATGGAAGAAATCCCGGAGCAGGGCGGGCGCTTGCCGCGCATGCTGGAGATGCACCCGAACACGATGGACATATGGGGCAGCATGCCGGCCGAGCGTTTCGGTCGGGGCGGTGAAATTGAGGTCGTCGATCATGAGTGAGTCTGCCCTCCGCCTCAAAGGCGAGGTAGCGGTCGTTACCGGTGCCGCCCACGGCATCGGTTTGGCCATCGCGCGGCAACTGGCTGCGGAAGGTGCCCGGCTGGTGATGGCCGACGTGCTTGCCGAAACGATCGAGGCGTCGGCGCAAACCGTGCGCGCCGAAAGCGGCGCCGAAGTCGTCACCCACATCGGCGATCTGTCGCAGGAATCGGTGGTTGCCGCGATGCATGCAGCGACGAAGCGCGCCTTTGGTCCTGCCTCGATTCTCATCAACAACGCCGGCGGCGGGGTGATCCGACCGTTTCTCGACCACACCGCCGAAACGCTACGCGCCACCATCGATCGCAATCTATGGACCGCATTGTGGTGCTGTAGGATTTTCCTGCCCGACATGGTCGCCGCGAACTATGGCCGCATCATCAACATCGGCGCCGACTCGGTGCGCAACGGCCTTTGGCAGCACGCCGCCTACAACGCGGCAAAGGGCGGCGTACACGGATTGACCACCGGACTGGCGCGCGAATTCGCCCAAGCCGGCATTACCGTAAATACCGTGGCGCCCTGCGCCGTCAATACCGCCGCACTGGAGCATGTGCAGAAGGTCAATCCGGCGTTTGCCGAACAGGTGCTGAGCGTTATCCCGATGGGACGCCCGGCGGAAGTCGACGAAGTCGCCTCGATGACGGTTTACCTCGCCACGCGCGCTGCCGGCTATGTCACCGGGCAGGTCATCAGTGTCAACGGCGGAAGCACGATGCTGTGATGCGAAGCGGCCGCATTGGGGGTGGGAACAAAGGGGGGCGAACCCCTATGCTAGCATCGCGCGGCCGCGAGGTACCCGTCCAAAACCATCCGACTACCGCAATGACAACAGACAAAAACCTGCGCCGCACTCAGGCCGAGCGCAGTTCGCAAACACAGGATCGCGTGGTCGATGCCGCCATAGATCTATTGCGCAGCAAAGGCTATGCGGGCTTTCGAATCAACGACGTCACCGACAAGGCCGGCGTCTCCCGCGGTGCGCAAAGCCATCATTTCCCGACCAAAATTTCTCTGGTGCTGGCGGCGTTCCGCAAGGTATATGAGCGCTCAACCGAAGCCAGCCGCGCGCGCATCGCCGCCCTCAAACCCGAGGAAGACGTAATTCATGCGCTGATGGCCGATGCCGAGGATTTCTTTTTCGGCAAGGACATGTCGATCGGTCTCGACATGCTCGGCGCCGCCGGCCGCGAGCCGGAACTGCGCAGCGAAGCCCAGGAAATTGCCCGATCCAATCGCCTTTATATTGAGAGCATGTGGGTCAAGGTGCTACAGGAACGGGGACTCACAAAGCAGGATGCGGAAGACCTGCTCTGGTTCGTCCTCAGCTGCGTTCGCGGCTTGGCAGTACGCATGTTGTGGCAACGCGACGACATGCGCTTCAAAAAAGTGTTGGGCTTAACCTACGACACGGTCGTCGAACGTTACGGACTGAAGCCGCAGGCACCCGCCAAAACTGCAAAGCGCAACACCAAAAACGCGGGCGCTGTCAAAAAATCAAGCGATACGAATTCAACGGAGAAATAAATGAGCTTATGGTTGGATATGTTGGGAACCGAGATTCGCTACGTTCAGACGCGCAGTTTCGGCCGCATCCGAATTGCCGAAGCCGGACGCGACAAGGGCGAAACCATCCTGTTCCAGCACGGCATCAACGGCCACCTGGAAGCCTACGCGAAAAATCTGATTGCGCTATCGAAGGAATTTCACGTCATCGCCTTCGACTACGTCGGCCACGGTCTGTCAGACAAGCCGGTACTCGAATACACCCCATTGCTGCTGGCTGAACAACTCGGCGAGCTGATGGATGCCCTCGGCCTGCCGAGCGCACACCTATCCGGCGAGTCGCTGGGTGGATGGGTGTCGGCGCTGTTCGCCGCAAAATATCCCCAGCGGGTCAAGCGCCTGATGTTGAACACCGCAGGCGGCCTGCCGGTGGTCTCCGAGAAGGGCCGGGCCGACCTGAAGAACCTTATTGCGCTCAACGAACGCAACGTCAATAACGCCCCGACCCGCGAATCGGTTCGTGCGCGCCTCGAATGGCTGATGCACGAGCACAATCGCGCTCTGGTCAACGATGAGCTCATTGAGCTCCGATTGAGCATCTATTTGCGTCCGGAAACCCGCGCGGTGGCACCGATCATCAACCGGATCATCAATCGCCATGACGAGTTTCTCATTCCGCTGGAACAGCTCAAGTGCTCACCACTGTTTCTCTGGACGGTGGACAACCCTATCCACGATCTCGAAACGGCCAGGGCTTCGGTGGCGCGCGTGCCGGGAAGCCAGCTCTATGTGATGAAGGGCGACGCGGCACATTGGCCTCAATATGAAGTCCCGGATGAATTCAATACCGTGACAGCCGAGTTTTTCCGCACCGGTCGCGTCAGCGCCTGATTGGTTTCCCCCGGAAAATCGACACTTCCAACATCGCCCTCGCCTCGGCTGCCCGAGACCTTTGAAGGAGAATGACATGACAAGTACACAGCGCTTCCTCGACGCCCGTAACTTTCTGGTCAAGCACCGCGAAGATTACGACACCGCCTACCGCGATTTCCGCTGGCCAGAGCTGAGCGAATTCAACTGGGCGCTCGACTATTTCGATGTCGTCGCCAAGGACAACGCGCGCCTCGCCCTCTGGGTCATCGACGAAGCCGGCAACGAATCGAAGGTCACGTACGCACAGCTGTCCGAGCGTTCCAACCGCGTCGCCAACTGGCTTCGCCAGCAAGGCGTCGGCCGCGGCGACCGCGTGTTGTTGATGCTGCCGAACCATGTCGCGTTGTGGGAAATCATGCTGGCAGCGATGAAGATCGGCGCCGTCGTTATTCCTGCCACCATGCTGCTCGCCGGCGAGGAATTGCGCGACCGCCTGGTGCTCGGTAGAGCCAAGTTCGTCGCTACCCTGGCCAGCGGCACCGACAAATTCGAGGCGATGACCGATCTGCCGATCAAGCGCATAGCGATAGGCGGCGACTGTCGGGGCTGGCTGCGCTACGACGATGCCTATGACCGCCCCGCCGCCTTCACCGCAGAAGGGGTTACCAACGCCGGCGACCCGCTGCTGCTCTATTTCACCTCAGGTACCACCTCCAAACCAAAGCTGGTGATGCATACCCACCAGAGCTACCCCGTAGGCCACCTGTCCACCATGTACTGGATCGGTCTGCGCCCGGGCGACGTGCACTGGAACATTAGCTCGCCGGGTTGGGCCAAGCACGCCTGGAGCTGCTTTTTCGCCCCGTTCAACGCCGAGGCGACGGTGTTCTCCTTCAACTATGCGCGCTTCGATGCCAAGGAAGCCCTCGCCGTTATCAAGCGCTGCGGCGTCACCACGCTTTGCGCTCCCCCCACCGTGTGGCGCATGCTGATTCTCGAAGACCTGGCCGCGCACAAGGTACCTCTGCGCGAACTGGTCGGCGCCGGCGAGCCGCTCAATCCGGAAGTGATCGAACAGGTTCGCAGCGCCTGGGGCATCACCATCCGCGACGGATTCGGCCAGACCGAAACCACCTGCCAAATCGGTAACCCGCCCGGCCAGAAAGTGGTTCCCGGTTCGATGGGCCGCCCCCTGCCGGGCTATCCCATCGTTTTGCTCGACGCCGACGACAAGCCCGCCGAGGAAGGCGAGATTTCCATCGACCTGGCCCGCCGCCCGCTGGCCCTGATGGCCGGCTATGCGGACAATGAGGAGGCGACGGCCAAGGCCATGCGCAACGGCTATTACCACACCTCGGACATCGCTCAGCGCGACGCCGACGGCTACATCACCTATGTCGGCCGCAACGACGACGTGTTCAAATCCTCCGACTACCGCCTCAGTCCGTTCGAACTGGAAAGCGTGCTGATTGAGCACGACGCCGTCGCCGAAGCGGCGGTCGTACCCAGCCCCGACGCGCTGCGCCTGTCGGTACCGAAAGCCTTCATTGCGTTGAAACCGGGCGTTGCCAAAGACATTGAAACAGCCAAGGCGATCTTTGCCTACAGCCGCGAACACCTAGCCCCATTCAAGCGCATCCGCCGCATCGAATTCTTCGAGCTGCCGAAAACCATTTCCGGGAAGATCCGCCGCGTAGAGCTGCGCAAGCGCGAACTGGAGCGCGGAGAAAACGCACCGCGTGGCGAATTCGAATTTTGGGAACAAGACATTCCCGCAAAATCTTGAGTCTGTTGAGTTGCCGGAACGCAACACCAGAACAGCGGCATTACCGGACAAGGGTTGCGATCCGGTGAATGGCCGTATCATCAGGCCGCCTGTTTTGAAGTTGCCGCACGTCAAACAGGCGTGCTAGCATGCTAGCCTGCATGAGATTTGCCGTTGAGGCTTAATAAAGAGGAGGGACAAGGCATGGTTCTACATACCAAAAGAGTTGATAGGCCCACAGCGAAGGCACTACCGGCCAAGCGCATCTGTGCCGCGGTCGCGCTGACCTTCGGTAGCCTGGCCGTCACGCAGGCAATGGCCGGCGATTTCACTATGGACAACGGCATAGAAGGTCGCTGGTCGCTGAATGCGTCCGTCGGCAACAGTTGGCGCGCCCGGACAGCTGACCGCAATCTAATCATGGTCGGCAACGGCGGTACGGCCGGCTCCAGCCACGATGACGGCAATCTCAACTATCAACGTGGCGACACCTTTTCGACCATCGCCAAGGCCATCGGCGAACTCTCGCTGAAGCGCGACAACCTTGGGGTGTTCCTCCGCGCCAAAGCTTGGTACGACTATGAACTGAAACGCGGCGACGTACATCACGGCAGTGCCGCCAACGGCTACGTTCGCGAAAGCACGCTGAAAGACAGCGAATTCGACCGGCTGTCAAAATTTTCCGGTTTCGACATTGCTGACGCGTATGTGTTCGCCAACACCGCTGTCGGCGAAAGCGAGCACCCGCTAACGATCAAATTCGGCAACCACGTGGTGAACTGGGGCGAAAGCCTGTTCGTTCCGGGCATCAACCAGTTCGGCGCATTCGACATTGCGGCCGCCCGGCGGCCAGGAGCACAGGTCAAGGAAATCCTGCTGCCGATTCCGCAGATTTCAGCCAACCTGGGGCTGACCGACAGTCTGAGCGTAGAAGGTTTCTATCAGCTGACCTGGAAGAAGAACATTCTTGACGGCTGCGGTACCTACTGGTCGATCTCCGACCTGTACAACTGTAGCGACCGCGGCGTACCAATTGGTGCTGGGTTCCTGGTTGGCAAAACCGATCAGGTTTTGTTTGGGCCGACGCCGAGCCTAACTAATCCCCCAGTTCCTGGCTCCCTCGCGACGAATGCCATCCTGTTCAACGCCGGCAATATCAATCCTAAGAGCAGCGGGCAATGGGGTATCGCAGCGCGCTATTTCGCCCAGGAAATTTCCACCGAATTCGGCGCCTACTTCGCCAATTATCACCAACGCTCTCCGGTTATCTCTGCTTTAGGAAATGCCAGTCCATTTCCGTCAGCGTTTAATGGGGGGGGGCTCCATTGCCGGCGTGCCGACAGCCGGAACTGTTGGACTCCCAGTTAGCTTCGCACTAAATTACAAATGGGACTGGTCTGGCGAAGACATCAAGGTTTACGGCTTGAGCTTCTCCACCGGTATCGGCGGCTGGTCGGTGTTCGGCGAACTCAGCAAGACAAAAGACTTGCCGGTGCAGATCAACGGTGTCGACTTGCTGCGGGGGGCGACAAGTGGCGCCGGCCCGTTGGCATTTCTGGCGACCGCGCCGCGTAACGTCGGTACGCTTCAGACAGGCTACGACCTGAAGGACAAAACGCAGGTCCAGGTCTCGACACTCAAGATCTTCCCGCAAGTGGTGGGCGCGGAATCCCTCACGCTGATTGGCGAAGTCGCCTACCAGCACTGGAACGACATCGGCAACCCGGCCACCGACCGCCGCTACGGCCGCGGCTTCGTCTTCGGCCAGGCGTCGTGGAGCGGCACCAGCGGTAGCCTGACCTGCTCCAGCGCGTCGAGCCCCAACGTCAGCTACTGCGACATGGGAGGCTATGCCACACCCAACGCCTGGGGCTATCGTGCGCAGGTATCTTTGAGCTACCCCAACGTATTTGCGGGAATCAACGCCAAGCCGCGGGTATTCTGGTCGCACGACGTCAAAGGCTATTCGGCGGACAATCTCTTCAATCAGGACCGTCAGACGCTGAGCTTGGGCATGCAGTTGGACTACCTGAGCAAGTACTACGCCGACCTCAGCTACACGCGCTATAACCACAATGCCAAGTACGACGTCTTCCATGATCGCGACTTTTATTCCGTCGTCGTCGGCGTCAACTTCTAAAAACCAGGAGACGAACAGATGAAATCGACCCGCAATTTGCGCGCGCTGCCGGCCTACGCAGCCATCTTTTGCCTGATGGTGGCCTCCGGCCTGGCGTCGGCGGAAATGAGCGCTCAGGAAGTCGAACGCCTGGGCAAGGACCTGACCCCGGTCGGCGCCGAGAAAGCCGGCAATAAAGATGGCTCGATCCCGGCCTGGGACGGTGGCCTGACAAAGGTTCCGGCCGGCTTCGACCAGGCCAAGGGCTACATCGATCCGTATGCCGGAGAGAAGCCCCTGTACACCATCACTGCCGCCAATGCGGCGCAGTACAAGGACAAGCTGACGCCGGGGCATCTTGAGATGCTCAAACGCTATCCGACGTTCAAGATCAACGTCTACCCGACCCACCGCAGCGCCGCCTATCCGCAAAACGTCTATGCCCTGGCGAAGTCGGAGAGCCCGAAGATCAAGCTCGCCGCGGGCGGCAACGGCATGGTGAACGTCGATAAATCCACCGTCCCGTTCCCGGTGCCGGAAAACGCCCTCGAAGTTCTGTGGAACCATGAGATGCGCTATTACGGCGGCGTGTGGACGCGCTACAACGCTGAATTCCCGGTGCAGACCAACGGCTCGTTCACCCCGGTCACCCGCAACGAGACCATCGCTGCCGCGGTAGCGCTGGAAAAGGCCGAACCCAACCGGCTCTACTATTACATCTCCAAGTTGACCGGCCCGTCGAATGTTGCCGGTGACGGCATCCTGGTGCACGAGCCGATCGACCAGGTCAAGGAGCCTCGCCTGGCCTGGGCCTACAACCCAGGTACGCGTCGCGTCTTGCGTGCGCCACAGGTCGCCTACGACTCGCCGGGCAGCGGTTCCGACGGCCTGCGTACCATCGACGATTACTTTGGCTTCAACGGCGCACCCGACCGCTACGAGTGGAAGTTGCTGGGCAAGAAGGAAATGTACATTTCCTACAACAACTTCAAGCTCAGCGACAAGAGCCTCAAGTACGCGCAGATCATCCAGCCGGGGCACATGAATCCGGACTTGGTGCGCTTCGAACTGCACCGCGTCTGGGTCATCGAGGCGACGCTGAAGGCCGACGCCCGGCACATCTATGCCAAGCGCGTGTTCTATATCGACGAAGACAGCTGGTCGGTTGCCCACGCCGACCAGTTCGATGGACGCGGCGAACTGTGGCGGGTGCGCGACGTCAACCTGATGCCGTTCTACGACATCCCGATGACTTGGGGCATCAACGAAGTGCTCTACGACCTCCAGGCGCGGCGTTACATCGCGTCTGCGTTGATGAACGAAGAGCGACCAATGAAATTCGGCGAGAAGCTGAACGTAAACTACTTCTCCACCGAATCGCTGCGCCGCCAAGGCAACTGATAGCGGTTTAAGCGAACAGGCCGGCGGCTTTTTTGCGCCGGCCTTTTTTTTGCCCCGCCCAGTCCCTCGTTCGACCAAGACGGGATTCCTGAACGAATGCGGCCTTTAACACATGAACATGGATTTCAAATCGATACTTGAACGTGCCCGGCGGATTCTGCTGCTGACGGCGCCTTTGGTGCTGCTGCAGCCGGTTACGGCCCTGGCTGCCCTCGACCTGCTGAAAGTACCTGCGCTGCAATCGTCACTGGCGGCGAAGGGCATGCTGCTGGGAATCGCCACCGCCGGCGAACGGCGGCTGGTGGCAGTAGGGGAGCGCGGCATCATCGTGTATTCCGACGACAACGGCGCCAGTTGGAAACAAGCGGCCGTACCGGTCTCGGTATCGCTGACGGCCGTCCGTTTTGCCTCCAAAGATCAAGGTTGGGCTGTCGGTCACGACGGTGTCATCCTGCATAGCCGCGATGGCGGCGAGACCTGGGAGAAGCAGTTCGACGGCAACGACGCGAATGCGCTGGTGATCGCAGAACTGGAAGCCCGCCTCAAGGCAACCCAGGACGCGGCAGACAAAGCGGCCGGCAAAGCCAAGGAAGCCGCCAACGAAGCACTGGAGGCCACCCGCAACGCCCTTGAGGACGTCAAAGCGGGTGCCGAGTTCGGGCCGGGGCGACCGCTGCTCGGACTCTGGTTCCGCGACGAGAACGAAGGCTTAGCGGTCGGCGCGTTCGGCCAAGTGTTCCACACCGCCGACGGCGGCAAGCATTGGGAATCCTGGGGCGGGCGCATCAACAATCCCGAAGGGTTGCATTACAACGCAATCATCCAACTTCCCGACGGCGCGTTGCTGATTATCGGCGAGGCCGGGAAGCTACGCCGCTCGCGCGACGGCGGCGCCCGCTGGGAAACGCTCGACACCGGTTACAGCGGGCATTTCTACGGCGCCGTGGCGGTGCCCGAGTCGAAAGTGCTGCTGGCCTTCGGCTTCGCCGGCAACATCTATCGCTCCGAAGACGACGGCAAATCCTGGCAGGCAGTCGAACGGCTGACGCGCAAGCCGTTAATCGGCGGTCTGCGGCTCGCGGACGGAACCTTGCTGCTGGTCGATAGTGACCGCCGGCAATTGACCAGCCGTGACAACGGCAAGACCTTCAGCATCGGCGCCGCGCAAACCGGCCGCGCCGTCGCGGCGCTGCTGCCGGTATTGGTGCAGGGCCAGCTCGCGGTCTGCGGAACCGGCGGCGCGACGCTGCTGAAACCGAATAGCGCAGGAAACTGAACACCATGACCGACCTTAATAAAGACTCCATCGGCGACGTCGATCTCAAGCAGCACACCAAATTCTGGCGCTTCGAGCAGTTCTTCGAGCGCCAGTTCGTCCGCCTGCGCTTTCCCGCGCTGGTCTTCTTCCTGCTCGTCTCGGTGTTCTTCGGCTTCCAGGCCGCACAGTTGAAATCCGACGCCAGCTTCCAGAAGATGGTGCCCTCCTCCCACCCCTTCATCGCCAACTACCTGAAATACGAGAACGAGTTGCGGCCGCTGGGCAACGTGATCCGCGTCGCCGTCGAAAACACCCGCGGCGACATCTACACCAAGGAATTCCTCGAAACCCTGAAAAAGGTGACCGACGAGGTCTTCTACATTCCGGGCGTCGATCGCGGCACCATGAAGTCGCTGTGGACGCCCAACGTGCTGTGGATCGAGGTCACCGAAGACGGGCTCACCGCCGGCCAGATCATCCCGCAGGGCTTCAACGGCTCGCCCGAAGGCATCGACGCGGTGCGTACCAACGTCGCCCGCTCCGGCACCATCGGCACGCTGGTGGCCAGCGACCACCACTCGGCCATCGTCCTCGCCCCGTTGCAGGAGATCGACCCGCAGACCGGCGAACGTCTCGATTACGGCGTGCTCTCGCAGCGCCTCGAGGATCTGGTGCGGGACCGCTATCAAACCGAGGGCATCAAGATCCACATCACCGGCTTCGCCAAGATCGTCGGCGATCTGATCCACGGCGGCCGCGCCATCGCGCTGTTTTTCGCCCTGACTTTTGCGCTCACGGTACTCGTGCTCTACGCGTATTCGCGCTGCTGGCGCAGCACGCTGGCCACCGTGTTCTGCTGTAGCATCGCGGTGATCTGGCAATTGGGCATCGTCCGCCTGCTCGGCTTCGGCCTCGACCCGTATTCGATTCTGGTCCCCTTCCTCACCTTCGCCATCGGCGTCAGCCATGCGGTGCAGAACATCAACACCATGGCATCGGAACGGATCAACGGCGCCGACAACATCGAAGCGGCGAAAGCCACCTTCCGCCTGCTCTTCATCCCCGGCACCATCGCCCTGCTGTGCGACGCCGTCGGCTTCTCGACGCTGCTGGTGATCGAGATCGGCGTCATCCGCGAGCTGGCGATCAGCGCCAGCATCGGCGTCGCAGTGATCATCTTCACCAAGATGTTCCTGCTGCCGATCCTGATGTCCTACCTCGGCATCAGCCCCGCCGGTCTGCGCCGCCAGGAACGCAAGCAACGCAGCCGCTATGCCTGGGCACATCTGCTCTCGTCCTTTGCCGAGCGGCGCATGGCCTGGGTCGCCGTGGCAATGGCCACCGTCGTCTTCGGCGTCGGCTTCGTCATGAGCCGCGACCTGAAGATCGGCGACCTCGACCCCGGCGCGCCGGAGTTGCGTGTTGACTCCCGCTACAACCGCGACAACGCTTTCGTCGCCGCACACTACGCGACCAGCCCCGATGTCTTCGTGGTAATGGTAACCACGCCGAAGGGGGAATGCGGTTCTTATCCGGTAGCCGCCACCGTCGACCAGTTCCAGTGGCAGATGGAAAACGTTGCCGGGGTCGAGTCGACTTCGTCGCTGTTCACCGCGATGAAAAAAGTTCTCGCCGGACAGAACGGCGGCGACATGCGCTGGCAGTCGATCACCCGCAATCGCTACAGCTCCAACGCGGCCCACCGCATGCTGCCCTCCGAACTGTTCAACAGCGACTGCTCGATGGTGCCGGTGCTGATCTTCCTCGCCGACCACAAGGCGGAGACCCTGACACGCGTGGTCACGGCGGTGGAAGCCTTCGCCGCAGCCAATAACGACGACAAGATCACCTTCAATCTCGCCGCCGGCAACGCCGGCATCGAGGCGGCGACCAATATCGTCATCAAGCAATCGGAGCCGATGATGCTGGTGTTGGTCTACGGCATCGTCGCGCTGCTGGTGCTGTGGGAGTTCAAGTCCTGGCGGGTGACGGTCTGCATCATGGTGCCGCTGTACATCACTTCGGTGTTGTGCGAGGGCATCATGGCCAAGCTCGGCCTCGGCGTAAAAGTGGCGACGCTGCCGGTGATCGCGCTGGGCATCGGCATCGGCGTGGACTACGGGATCTATATCTACAACCGGATGGAGTACTTTCTCGACCGTGGATTGGCGCTCAAGGAGGCCTATTTCGAAACCCTGAAAACCACCGGGGCCGCCGTCGCGCTCACCGGGGTCATGCTCGCACTCGGGGTCGCCACCTGGATCTTCTCAGACATTAAATTTCAGGCTGACATGGGCCTTCTGCTGACCTTCATGTTCCTCTGGAACATGTTCGGCGCCATCGTCATGATTCCAGCGCTCTCGGCCTTGCTGATCGGCAACAAAAGAGCTCACGCCCCGCGCGCCGCCTAAACCGGTTGCCGGGCCCTTTCCACAAGGGTCCGGCAACCAAAACGCTCAGCTCCCCACATCTCCCGCCAGACGCTTGGCGATTTCATCCGCCGGTATATAGCCTGGCGCTTGCTGCCCGTTGGCGAACATCAGGAACGGCGTGCCGCGAATACCGAGTTGCTGACCAAGCTCCGCCGTCCGATTCATGATTGAACTGACATCGCAGCTCGCTGCGGGCGCGGGCGGTGAAATGTTGTTCTGCATCCACTCGTTCCAGGCTTTGCTGCGATCTGTCGCGCACAGAATCGCCTTCGACTTGGCTACCGAGTCTTCGCCGAGAACCGAATACACAAAGGTATAGACCGTCGTGTCCTTCACTTTCACCAAATCCTTCGCGAGCTTTTTGCAGTAGCCGCAATTCGGGTCTTCGAAGGTCACCACCACATTCTTCCCGCTACCGCGAACGGTCTTCACTGCCAATTCCAGCGGCAGCATGGAAAATTTCTTTTCCGCCGTCAGATTGCGCAGGGTGCGCAGCTCTCGCATGTCGCCATGAATAAAATAGCCTGCCTTCTCGTCGGCATAGAGAATCTGCCCGTCGGCGATCACTTCGTAAATACCCGGCATCGGCGTCTTGCTGATTTTTGCGATCTTGGTCTTGAGCTTTTCTTCAAAGGCCTTGCGGATTGTTGCATCAGGAACCTGGGCCAGCACCGGCAACGCAGCAAGACCAAGCAACAAGGTGGAGATGAGACGTTTCATGGAGAACTCCGGAGGGAATGTCAGGAAGCAAGCGCGTAGCGGATTAAAACATCCTTTATGACCGACGCCCGATTGGTTAGGTTCAAACCGAAATTGCGCAGCAGCGAAACCGGCTGCCAGGCAGGCATAAACAGCCGATGCAGCGTATCGGTCACTCCCTGCAAAGCGACCACTTCTTCCTTGCGCGCCCGCTCGTATCGGCGCAGCAGAAACCCGTCGCCGCAATCGATATATTCAGGGCGCTCGTTCAGCACTTGCGCCAGCATCTGCGCGTCGCCGAATCCGAGATTCACGCCGTGGCCGGACAGCGGATGGATGGTGTGCGCGGCATCCCCGACCAGCGCCAGCCGCGGCCCGATGCTGCGCTCTGCGCGCATCAGGCGCAGATTGAACGCCACCGCCGGCGTGATCAATTGCAGGTCGCCAAATCGCTGCTGCCCCGCCGCTGCAACGCGGGCGCACAGTGCTTGCGCCGGCAGGGCCAACAACTCCTCAGCATGCGCGGCCGGCGTAGACCAGACCATCGAAATTTGATCGCCCGGCAACGGCAGATAGGCAAGGATGCCGTCGTCGCGGAACCACTGGCAGGCGGCGTTGCGATGCGGTTGCGCACAAGCGAAATTCGCCACCACCCCGTGCTGGCCATAATGCTTGAAATTCACCGTCATACCCGCGGCGGCTCGAGTCCAAGAGTCGGCGCCATCGGCCGCCACAATCAGTCCTGCATTCAAGACTCGACCGTCTTCGAGCGTCAGCTGCGCAGCATCGGCACGCAGTTCCAGCGCACCCGGCCGCGCCGGGCAGAACAGCGAAAGATTCGCCTGCCGTTTGGCCGATTCACGCAACTCGTGGCTCAGCGTCGCCCCTTCGACGATCCACGCCAGTTCTGACGCTCCGGCGTCGTAGGCCGAGAAATCCAGCCGGCCGCCGGCATCGCCATGTACTTCCATCGCCTCGACCGGACACAGGCGCGACCGCTCCAGATGCCCCCATACGCCGATCTCGCCAAGAAACGCCGCATTGGCCGGGCTGATCGCATACAAGCGCGCATCCAGGCCTTGCGGCTTGCGCGACTGGCGTTCCTCCACCAGCGCCACGGAAAGCCGCGACTGGCGCAATGCCACCGCCAAGGCCAGCCCCGCCAGTCCCCCGCCCACAATCACCACGTCGAATCTCATCGTCCAATTTTCGCTTAGGCGCCTTGCCTTGACAAGATAAAGCTCGAGCCTGGATAATGCCGCCCCCATCCCTAAGGTGATGTAGCTCAGCTGGTTAGAGCGACGGATTCATAATCCGTAGGTCGAGGGTTCAAGTCCCCCCATCACCACCACACACAATGAAAGGGCTTGCGATTGCCGCAAGCCCTTGTCCGTTTGGGCAACACTGCACGTTGCCCAAACCCGGATCGTAAGCCCTATCGTGCCGACTCAGTGGGGCTAAAATCGGCCGACTTCATCCAAGGCTACCCCATGATCCGCCGCATCGGCTCGCTTGCCCTCCTTATTCTCGCGCTGGTCGCGACAGTTGGCGCGTTCGCCGCCGAGTTGGTTTACCTCAACACGCCACAAGGCGAGCAACGGCTTGTTTCGGCCAAACTGCGGCAGCAGTTCTTTGCCGTCCAGCCGTATATCGAAACCCAGCAGAATCTCGCATTCTGCGGACCGGCCAGCATCGTTGCGGTAATGAACAGCCTCGGCCTGCAACGTCCGGCCGTCGGCCCGCTCTACCCTTACACCTTCTTCACCCAGGACAACATCTTCAACGCCGACACCCAGCACGTCAAAAGCTTTGTCATGGTCTCGCTGCGCGGCATGACGCTGGCCGACATGGCCGCCTTCTTTGCCGCCCTCGGCGTCAAGGCCACCGCCCACTACGCGGACAATCTGGACGCACTCCGCCTGCGCACACTGCTCAAGTCCGCGCTGGCCAACGCGGACATCCGTGTCGTCGCCAACTTCAACCGCAAGACGCTGGGGCAGGCCGGCGGCGGCCACCAGTCGCCGATCGCCGCCTACGATGACGCCAGCGATTCGGTGCTGCTGCTTGATGTCGCAAAATTCAAATATCCGCCGACTTGGATCCGGCTCGACGATCTGCTCGCAGCGATGCACGACATCGACCCGGATTCAGGCAAGAGCCGGGGCCTGGTGATCGTTGAAAAATCAGCTGCCAAATAAAGATAATCGGACCGGAAGCATCGCCAACGCAGCGAAGCAGAAAATTACGGCCACGGCCGGAGTACAACAAAGGGGAGCAGCATGACGACAGTTTTCTCGGATTTGACTGCAGGCGCGAACGACCTACAGAGCGATATTTCACGCGTGTTCGCAGCGCAGCGCGAGACGGCTTTGCAATGGCGTACGTCCACGGCAAAGGAGCGCATCGGCCGCATTCGCCGATTGCACGACGCGGTACTCGACTACCGCAGCCAGATTCACGAAGCCGGGTTCAAGGACTTTCGCAAACCTGCGGCGGAAGTCGATCTTGGCGAGGTGATGCCTATCATCGGCGAAGCCCGCGATGCGATGCGGCATCTCGGCAAATGGATGAAACCGACGCGGGTCATGCCGACGCGGATGATGTTGGGCAGCCGCAGCTGGATCAAACACGAACCCAAGGGCCGCAGCCTGATCATTTCGCCGTGGAACTACCCGGTTAACCTCGCCCTGAGCCCACTGGTGTCGTCGCTGGCGGCGGGCTGTCCTACCATCCTCAAACCTTCGGAACTGACGCCGCATCTCTCAGGGGTGGTCGGTGCGATCGTCGAGGAGGTTTTCCAGAAGGAGGAAGTCGCCGTATTTCAGGGCGACGCGGCACTCTCCACTCGCCTGCTGGACCTGCCATTCGACCATATTTTCTTCACCGGCTCGCCTGCTATAGGCAAGGTGGTCATGGCCGCCGCTGCGAAACATCTGACGTCGGTCACGCTGGAACTGGGCGGGAAGTCACCGACAATCATCGACGCCGATGCCGATATCCGCCTCGCGGCGCAAACCGTCATCTGGGGCAAGTTCACCAACAACGGACAAACCTGCATCGCCCCCGATCATGTGTATGTCCATGCAAGCATAAAGGAAGCCTTTGTCCGCGAATGTATCGCTGCGTTGCAGGGAGCATACGGTGCGACGGCGGAGAGACAGAAAGACAGCCCGATGCTGACGCGCGTGGTCAATGCGCGCCACACGCAACGTGTCGCATCGTTGCTTGACGATGCAACGGCGCGCGGCGCCCGCGTACTCTGCGGCGGCGAAGTACGACAGGAGGACTGCTTCATCCAGCCGACGCTGCTGGATTCGGTGTCGGCCGATGCCACCATCCAGCGCGAGGAAATTTTCGGTCCGCTGCTGCCGATCGCCGAATTCGACGACCTAACGACGGTCATCGACAAGATCAACGCCCAGCCGAAACCGCTCGCCCTGTATTTTTGGGGACACCGCTCGGAGCGCATCGATCTGGTGTTGAACCACACCAGCGCCGGCGGTACCTGCATCAACAACTGCATCGTGCAGTACCTGCACGGCGGGCTACCGTTCGGCGGCGTCAACAACTCGGGGATCGGCAGCGCCCACGGGCACTTCGGTTTCCGTGCGTTTTCCCACGAGCGCGCGGTGGTACGCAGCTACGTTTCAACGGCGCGGATCTTCTTCCCACCCTACGGCCGCACGACGCGTCGCCTCCTCGACCTGGTGCTGCGGATTCTCTGACGCTGCGGCTAGGGCGCCGCTTCGATGCTGACCTCGGGCGCAGCACCGTCCTACTCAGACGTCTATATTCCGCGCGTACAAGGCGTTGCCTTCGATGAAGGCACGGCGCGGCTCGACGTTGTCGCCCATCAGGGTGGTGAAGATTTCGTCGGCGGCGATGGCGTCGTCGATCTGCACTTTGAGCAGACGACGCACGGCGGGGTCCATGGTGGTTTCCCACAGTTGCTCGGGGTTCATTTCGCCGAGGCCTTTGTAGCGCTGTTTGCTGAGACCGCGGTCGACTTCGGCGAGCAGCCAAGTGATGGCGTCGGCGAAGCTGGCAACCGCCGCTGTTTTCTCGCCGCGGCGGATGCTGGCGCCGGCACCGACCAGGCCGGCAATCATGCGCGTAGTCTGGCTGATCTGCTGCCAGTCGCCGGAGAGCAGGAAGCTTTCGTCGATCCGCGAGACGCGCAGGTTGCCGTGGCGCATGCGCTCGATACGGATACTCCAGGCTTCTTCCTTGTCGACGTATTCGGCGCAGACGGCAAGATGCGGCAGATGGGCAGAAAGCGCGCCAGCGCTGGCGGTGGCCTTTTGTTCGTCGCCGAGTTCGAGAACCACGCCGTGAGCAAGGACGGTATGCAGCACTTCGCGATCGATGAAGTCGGCGAGGCGATTGATGATGGCTTCCGTGGTGAGGTAGCTGCGCGCCAGTTCGCCCAATGCTTCGCCTTCGATGGCGTTGACGCCGGCGGCCGGAACCAGGGCGGCGCCGTCGAGCGCCAGAGTCAGCAGATGCTGGTGCAACGCCGCGTCGTCCTTGATGTAGAGCTCGCTCTTGCCGTGCTTGATTTTGTACAGCGGCGGCTGAGCAATGTAGATGTAGCCGCGTTCGACCAGCATCGGCAGCTGACGGTAGAAGAAGGTGAGCAACAGGGTGCGGATATGCGCACCGTCAACGTCGGCATCGGTCATGATGATGATGCGGTGATAGCGTAACTTGTCGATGTTGAAGTCGTCGGCGCCGATGCCGCAACCCAGTGCAGTAAGCAGCGTGACGATCTGTTCGCTTGACAGCACCTTGTCGAAGCGGGCTTTCTCGACATTGAGCACCTTGCCGCGCAACGGCAAGATGGCCTGGAATTTCCGGTCACGGCCCTGCTTGGCGGAACCGCCGGCAGAGTCTCCTTCGACCAGATAAAGTTCGGAGAGCGCGGGGTCCTTTTCCTGGCAGTCGGCGAGCTTGCCAGGCAGACCGATGCCGTCGAGCACACCTTTGCGCCGCGTCATCTCGCGCGCTTTGCGCGCCGCTTCGCGGGCACGGGCGGCTTCGACGATCTTGCCGCAGATGGTCTTGGCATCCACCGGGCGCTCGAGCATGAAGTCGGCGAGTTTCTGCGCAACGACGTCCTCCACCGCCGGACGGGCTTCGCCGGAAACCAGCTTCATCTTGGTCTGCGAAGCGAACTTGGGGTCAGGCATCTTTACCGAGAGCACGCAGGCGAGGCCTTCGCGCATGTCGTCACCGGTGATGTCGACCTTGGCTTTTTTGGCGATTTCGTTTTCTTCGATGTACTTGTTGATCACCCGCGTCATCGCAGCGCGCAGGCCGGTGAGATGGGTGCCGCCATCGGACTGCGGAATGTTGTTGGTGAAGCAGAGCACCTGTTCCTGGTAGCTGTCGTTCCACTGCATGGCGACTTCGACCGTCAGCTCGACGTTCTGCACTTGGCCGGTGGTGACCAGGGTGGTGCCTTGGGCATGGAAGACATTGGGGTGGAGGACGGTCTTGCTGCGATTGATGTAATCGACGAAGCCCTTGACGCCGCCCGAGAAGGCAAAGTCTTCCTCCTTGCCGTTGCGCTGATCGACCAGTTTGATCTTGACGCCGTTGTTGAGGAAAGAGAGTTCGCGCAGGCGCTTGGCGATGATTTCGTAGTGGAACTCGACGGTACCGAAGATTTCCTCGTCGGCGAGGAAATGCACTTCGGTTCCATGATTCTGGGTTGGGCCGACTACGCGCAGCGGACTGACTTCGATGTTGCCAACCTTTTCGATGAGTCGGTCAACAGCGGCGCCGCGGTTAAATTCGATCAGGTGCTTCTTGCCATCACGGCGGATGACGAGGCGCAGCCACTTGGAAAGCGCGTTAACACAGGAAACGCCAACGCCGTGAAGACCGCCGGAAACTTTGTAGGAATTCTGGTTGAACTTGCCACCAGCGTGCAGCACACACATGACGATTTCAGCCGCAGAGCGTTTGGGTTCGTGTTTGTCGTCCATCTTGACGCCGACCGGGATGCCGCGGCCATTGTCAGTGACCGAAATCGAGCTGTCGGAGTGGATGGTGACGACGATCTCGTCGCAGTACCCGGCGAGCGCCTCGTCGATGGCGTTATCGACTACTTCGAACACCATGTGATGCAGCCCGGTACCGTCGGAGGTATCACCGATGTACATCCCGGGACGCTTGCGCACGGCCTCCAGGCCTTCGAGTTGCTGGATCGACGATTCGTCATAGCCGCCGTTTTCGGGCTGCGCTGCGGGGTTCTGCTCAGTCATCTTTTTGGTGAGACGTTAGGGGTAAGAGGTGCGGCATAAAGCAACGGAGGGGAGGGGACAAGGGCTTGACTCTCCAACCCCGATCTCCTCACTAGATTCGCATTGGCATTACGACATATTTGAAGCGGCTGTTTTCGGGTAGCACGAAAAGAGCGCTGGAGTTGGCGTCCGCAAGGTGGATTTCAATCGCTTCGTTCGCCAGATTGTTGAGCACGTCGAGCAGATAGGTGACGTTGAAACCGACATCGAGACCATCGCCGGAATATTCGACTTCGATCTCTTCTTGGGCTTCTTCCTGCTCAGCATTGTTGGAGATAATTTTCAGGCTGCCCGAAGAAAGCACCAGACGCACGCCACGGAATTTTTCATTGGTCAGGATGGCAACCCGCTGCAACGATTGCAGCAGCAGTTCGCGCGGTAGGCGGAGAATCTTGCTGTGGCCCTGCGGAATGACGCGCTCATAGTCGGGGAATTTTCCGTCAATTAGCTTGGAAACGAATTCGATATTGCCGAAACGGAACTGCACCTGAGTCGGAGCGAGCGTGATCTCAAGGGGATCATCGTTGTCTGCAAGCTGACGGGAAAGTTCGAGTACGGTCTTGCGCGGCAGGATTACCTCCATCCGCGGATGGCTGTCGGGCAACGATTCGGCGGCGTAGGCGAGGCGGTGTCCATCGGTAGCCACGACACGCATTTCGTTGCCATTGACGACCAGCAGTAGACCGTTGAGGTAGTAACGGATGTCCTGCTGCGCCATGGCGTACTGGACCAAGGCGAGGAGGCGTTTGAACTGCTTCTGCGACAGGCTGATGCGGGTCTGCTGACCGTCGGACGCCGACATGCGGGGGAAGTCTTCCGACGGTAGCGTTTGTAGGTTGAAGCGGCTCTTGCCGGCTTTGAGTTGAAGCCGGCGATCTTCGTAATTCAGGCTGATTTCAGCGGATTCCGGCAGCGAACGCAGGATGTCCTGAAGCTTGCGCGCCGCAACGGTGAGAGCCATTTTTTCGGTACCCACTGCTGAGGTGGCAGTCCGAATTTGGATTTCGATATCGGTGGCAAGCAGAGTCAAACGCTCACCGTCTTTTTCCAGCAGAACGTTGGACAAAATGGGGAGAGTGTGACGCTTTTCGACAATGCCGCAAACGGATTGCAGAGGAGAAAGAATCTGGTCACGCGGGCCTTTAAATAAAAGCATCTTATAAGTCTCCTATTAATAATAGAGAGGTAACTTTTCTGTGGAAAACTAAAAATCCCTATTTATTTCATCGTCTTAAAGAAGGGATAAGAGTCTGGATAACGTACCGCGAACGTTGTGGGCAAATGTGGATGGATTTGCCCGATAAGGAAAATGCGACAGTTGTACACAATCGCTTCAAGGTTCATACAGAGTTTGTACACGCTTATCCCTTGATGGTTTGCAGTAGCACATGGAGATCGTTATTGAGCTGCGTATCGCGGTTACGCAGGTCGATAACGGTACGGCAGGCGTGAAGTACGGTGGTGTGGTCACGGCCGCCGAAGGCCCCGCCGATTTCCGGCAGGCTGTGGGCGGTAAGTTCGCGTGCCAACCACATGGCGACCTGGCGCGGGCGGGCAATGGCGCGGGTACGCTTGTGGGAGTACATGTCGGCAACTTTGATCTTGTAGAACTCGGAGACCGTCTTCTGGATCAGGTCGAGGGTGATCTGCCGGTTGGTGGCGCCGATCACATCCTTCAGCGCTTCCTTGGCGACATCGATGCTGATATCGCGGCCGTGGAAGCGGGAGAACGCGAGAACGCGGTTCAGCGCACCTTCGAGTTCGCGGACGTTGGAACGCAGGTTTTTGGCGATAAGGAAAGCGACGTCGTCGCCGATGTCGATATTCGACGCTTCAGCTTTTTTCTTGACGATGGCGACACGCATTTCCAGCTCCGGCGGCTCGATCTGTACCGTCAAGCCCCAGTCGAAGCGCGAGATCAGCCGTTCCTCGAATCCCTGGATATCCTTTGGATAGGTATCGCACGTGATGATGATCTGTTTCTTGGCTTCAACCAGTGCGTTGAAGGCATAGAAGAATTCTTCCTGGGTGCGGCCCTTGCCATTGAAGAACTGAATATCGTCGATTAGCAGCAGATCGAGGGAACGATAGGAGCGCTTAAATGCGTCGAAGGAGCGTTGTTGATAGGCACGAACAACATCCGAAACATAATCTTCGGCATGGATGTAGCGGACTTCGACCTGGGGGTTCTCGCGCAACACCGCATTGCCGATAGCGTGAATCAGGTGGGTCTTACCCAACCCCACACCGCCATAGACAAAAAGCGGGTTATAGGACACGCCGGGATTGATGGCTACTTGCTGAGCCGCTGCGCGGGCGAGGTCGTTGGCGCGACCGGTAACTAGGGTATCGAAAGTAAACGCTGGATTGAGACGGCTTTTATCGATTCCTGAGCCGTTATATCCAGAATATCCAGAGACTGTGGGAACAGGCGCGAGCGTAGCGCTTATCGTTGTCTTCGGTGCTTCAGCAACCGGTTCGACAGCATCGTTATCCGTTTCGATACGCTCAGCCAGACCGAGCGTCATACCGACGGTTTCGCCGAAGAATTCGCGGCTAATGGCTTCGATCCGGTTGAGATATCGTTCGCGCACCCATTGCAGAACGAAACGGTTGGGCGCAAGCAGGCGTAGGCTACGGGGTGTCTGGCCGTCATCTTCAACGCGCAGCGCCTTGATCCAGGTATTGAACTGCTGGGCAGAAAGCTCATGCTCAAAACGGTTCAGGCAGGTGGACCAGAAATCACTCATCAGACGCTACGTTCCCTTTTATATATTTGTATTCTGGCAAATCTGTCCGCTTGGCGGATCTTGTTTTGCATCAGATGTGGTACCCGGACTACGGTAGATAAAGCCGCCACCGGGCGATCCAAGCATATCGATGGACCTCGTTCGTGAGCAGAGCATTCTAGCTGCTTTCGAGGTGAGTTATCCACAGGCGAACCAATGGTGGTAAGGATTTCATTTCTTGACATAGATAGCCAAAAAATATCTAATCACGGGTTTTCCTTTTGCCGGAGGGTTCCTCCATGAAACGTACTTATCAACCGTCTGTTGTGCGCCGTAAGCGTACCCATGGATTCCTCGTGCGTAGTCGCACTCGTGGTGGCCGCGCCGTATTACGTGCCCGTCGTGCCAAGGGCCGCCATCGCCTGAGCGTCTGATCCAAACGGGTGGCGGGAGACGCGAGCTTCCGCCCAGAGCATCGACTGCGCCGGGCGGAAGAATACACAGCCGTATTCTCTGCTCGGCAGGTGGTGCGGCGCGGAGCATTCGATCTGCATTTCACCGGTTGCGGTGGTGTTTCCGCACGACTCGGACTTGTGATTCCGAAGAAAATCGCCCGTCATGCCGTGCTGCGTAATTCAATCAAGCGTATCGCGCGTGAGATTTTTCGTCGCCGCAGGGTGGAGCTTCCAGCGTTAGATCTAGTTTTACGTTTGGCGCGCAAGCCTGAAGGCGGGGTTTTCGATAAAGTTGTAGTTCATCGCGATCTTGAAGCATTGATTCAACGAATAGCCGGGCAGTCGTCATGAAGAACCCTGTACTCGGACTTTTTCTCGCTTTGATACGCGCCTACCGATTTTTTCTCAGCCCGCTGCTGGGTTATTCCTGCCGTTTCTATCCTTCCTGCTCGGAATATGCTTCGGAAGCTTTAATCCGGCATGGAGTAGGCAAGGGGATATGGCTATCGTTGCGTCGGGTCGGCCGTTGTCATCCCTGGAGTCCGGGCGGTTGCGATCCGGTACCCTGACCATTTTCCTGCTCCAACACTCTCATTCATGGATAACCGACGCCTGATCCTGTTGCTGATCTTCAGCTTTTCCATTGTCATGCTTTGGGATGCGTGGCAGAAACACAACCTGCCCAAACCCGCGGAACAGGCTGCAAGCGCGGTAGACCCGGTGCCGAAAATTTCCGCGCCGGCCGTGGGTGATGTCCCGTCGGTTGCCGGAGCAGCCGTGCTTGCCGGTGCCAGCGGGCAAAAAATATCGGTTCGGACTGATCTGTTCGCCGCCGAAATTGCCGCTAAAGGCGGCGATCTGGTACGCCTGGAACTGAGCCGTCACCGCGGTGACGGCGAGGCAGGTGGTCATTTCGTACTGTTCGATTCTGGCGAGACGCATATCTATCAGGGTCAGAGTGGTTTGGTGGGCGACGGGTTGCCGAACCACAAGACGGTTTGGCAGATCGTGCCGGGCGATCGCGAATTGAAGGATGGACAGGACGCACTGGAAGTCCGGCTTGAAGCTTCTGTTGCGGAAGGCGGAAAGGTTGTCAAGACCTACACGTTCCATCGCGGTAGCTATTTGATTGACGTTGGTTTCCAGTTACCTGCCACAACTTCTTCCGGTCACGCCTACTTCCAGATCGTGCGTGACGGCAAGACCGAAACGAGCGCCTTGGGTGCAAGCACTTTCACCGGACCGGCCGTCTTTACCGAGGGAGAAAAGTTCCAAAAGATAAACTTTGAGGACATCACCAAGGACAAGGCCAAGTTTGCCCAGAAGGCGGATAACGGCTGGGTCGCGATGGTCCAGCATTATTTTGTCTCGGCGTGGTTGCCTCAGGATAAGCTGGCCCGCGAGTTCTACATGCGCAGCCTGGGTGACAACCTGTTCGCAGCAGGCGTGGTGCTGCCGGTCAGCGAAGGGAAAATCAGCGTTCCGCTTTACGCCGGGCCGCAAGAGCAGGACAAGCTGAAGCAGATCGCCCCTGGGCTGGAGTTGGTGGTGGACTACGGGTGGTTGACGGTGATTGCCGCCCCGATTTTCTGGGTGCTTGAATTTTTGCACCGGTTCATCGGTAACTGGGGTTGGTCGATCATCGTCCTGACGATCCTCATCAAACTTATTTTCTTTCCGCTTTCTGCGGCCAGCTACAAGTCAATGGCCAAGATGAAGCTGGTGGCGCCCAGACTACAGAAGCTCAAGGAGCTCTATGGTGATGATCGCGCTCGGTTGAATCAGGAAATGATGGAAATGTACAAGAAGGAGAAGATCAACCCGCTTGGCGGCTGTCTTCCGATTCTGGTTCAAATTCCCGTGTTTATCGCTCTCTACTGGGTGCTGTTGGGGGCGGTGGAAATGCGCAATGCGCCTTGGGTTCTGTGGATTGCCGACCTTTCGGTAAAGGATCCCTACTACGTGCTGCCGCTGCTGATGGGCGCCACCATGCTGATCCAAACCAAACTCAATCCGGCACCGCCCGATCCGATGCAGGCGAAAGTCATGATGATGATGCCGATCGTGTTTACCGGCATGTTCCTCTTTTTCCCGGCCGGCCTGGTGCTCTATTGGACGGTAAACAATCTGCTGTCGATTGCGCAGCAATGGCAGATCACGCGTCTCATAGAGGGTGGAAAACAGGCTGCCTAGCGACATCATCGCCGCGGTCGCCACCGCTCCGGGTCGTGGCGGGATCGGCGTAGTCCGGGTTTCCGGACCGCGACTGCTCCCGTTCGCTGAGGCTCTGAGTGGGTTGCGGCTGTCGCCGCGAGTCGCCGCCCTGGCAACGTTTCGCGGCAGTCTGGGCGAGCCTCTCGATCAGGGCATCCTGATCCATTTTCCGGCACCCCATTCGTTTACTGGCGAGGATGTTCTGGAACTCCAGGGCCACGGCGGGCCGATGGTGATGCGGATGCTGCTCACCCGTTGTCTCGAACTCGGTGCTCGGCTGGCCGAACCGGGGGAGTTCTCACGCCGCGCCTTCCTCAACGAAAAGCTGGATCTCGCCCAGGCGGAGGCGGTGGCCGACCTGATCGAGGCCACGACGGCTGCTGCCGCGCGTTCAGCCTTGCGTTCTTTGACCGGCGAATTTTCGCATTCGATCCATACGCTGGTGTCGGACTTGACGGAGTTGCGCATGCTCGTGGAGGCGACGCTCGATTTCCCCGAAGAGGAAATCGATGTCCTTCGTGATACCGATGCAACGGCTCGTCTGGAGAAGCTTCGCCAAAACCTCGCCGATCTGCGGCAGCGGGCGCGGCAAGGCAGTTTGTTGCGCACTGGCCTGCGGGTGGTTCTGGCCGGCTTGCCGAATGCAGGGAAATCCTCGCTGCTCAATCGGCTTGCCGGGGAGGAGCGGGCCATTGTTACCGATATCGCTGGCACTACCCGCGATGCCCTGCGCGAAACCATCCAGATCGAGGGAATTCCGCTGCACATCATCGATACCGCTGGGCTGCGCGATAGCGACGACGTGGTGGAAAAAATTGGCATCGAGCGTAGTTGGAAGGAAATTGAGTCTGCCGACCTAGTACTCCAGCTCGTTGATGCCCGCAGCGGCGTGACTCCGGCGGACCGCGCCGTGGCTGCACGTCTACCCTCCGGCACGCGGCGGGTGGTTGTGCATAACAAGTGTGACTTAGCGCATAAGGAGCCGCGCCGCTGGGAGGAGGGGGTGTGTGTGCATGTTGCCCTGTCGGCCAAGTTGGGCGGGGGTATCGATCTTTTGCATGACGTGTTGCTGGAAAAAGCGGGCTGGATAGGCCATGGCGAGGACGTGATCCTGGCGCGGGAGCGGCATCTTGAAGCGCTTGCCGAGGCTGCGGCATGCCTGGACCGGGCGGCGGCGCAACTGGGCGGGATCGAGTTTTGTGCCGAGGAACTTCGGCTGGGCCAGGATGCCCTGTCCAGAATTACCGGCGAATTTACGCCGGATGATTTGCTGGGCGCTATTTTTTCCCGATTCTGTATTGGCAAGTAACTTACCCATGGAAAGATACTTTGATGGCCCGCCGATTGAAGAACATTAACCGCGCCTTGGTCACCGAGGCAGTAACGATGTTTGCAACTGCTTTGGCGACAGGGGCGCGGGTGCTCGATGTCGGTGCCGGGAGCGGCCACTACGGAGCCTTATTCGCGAGGCAGAACTATCTGGCGATCGATCATGGCTATGAACAGAAAGATCGGAAGGGCTTATCCGCGGTCGCCGATATCGGGGCGATTCCTCTGGCAGACTGTTCGGTGGATAACGCGATCTGTATGGAGGTGCTGGAGCATCTTCACGAGCCGATGTGTGTTCTTCTGGAAATCCACCGCGTGGTTCGACCGGGCGGCGAGGTTTTGGTGTCGACCCCACTGTGCTTGGGCGAGCATATGCAACCGTATGACTTTCAACGGTATACGCGTTATGCGCTACAGGAAATGTTCGTGCGATCCGGTTTTTCAGTGCTTTCGATTCAGCCCAGAGGTGGATTCTTCACATTGCTTGCATATCTAGTTGCGCGCATTCCGGATGAGCTGTTGCGGCATCGGTCGGGGTGGTGGTGGAGCCCAGTCAAGCCGCTATTGCGCTTGGTAACGACCTATTCTTTGGCCCCCTTATTTCTTGCGCTGGATTTCGCTGACCGGCGCCGAGAGTTCACTCTTGGGTTCGTGAGCCGAATTCGAAGGATTTAGCGGGCGTCGGATCAAACATGGATTTCGGGCTGCTGGCCTTGTTGGGGATGGCTGCCCTGCTGGCCGGATTCGTCGACGCGGTGGCAGGGGGGGGCGGCATGATCCAGGTGCCGGCACTGCTTGGGGTATTTCCGTCCGAGTCGCCGGCTACGCTGTTCGGCACCAATAAGGGAGCCAGTGTCTTCGGCTCCGCCAGCGCCGCATGGCGGTACGGGCTACGCATTTCAATTCCATGGACGCAGGTGGTCATTCCGACGACGTTTGCCGCCTTGTTTGCGGGCTACGGCGGGGCGGCGGCGGTCAGCTGGCTGCCGGTATCGATATTGCGGCCGCTGGTGCTCGGGTTGCTGCTGGGCGTATTCGCCTACACTGTAGCCAAACCCGATTTCGGCCGGGCGCATGGGACGATGCCGCGACGACCATTGCGGCGGGCGTTGTTGATCGGGGGCGGCATCGGCTTTTATGATGGTTTCTTCGGGCCGGGCACGGGAAGCTTCCTGATTTTTGCTTTCATCCGCGGTTTTGGCCTCGATTTCCTTCGTGCTTCGGTATGTGCAAAGGTGGTGAATGTGGCGACCAACATTGCCGCGTTGTCATTTTTCATTCCTCACGGCAGGATTATTTGGATTGCCGCCGCATCGATGGCCGTTTGCAACGTTGTCGGGGCGCTGCTCGGCAGCCGCATGGCACTTCGCCATGGACCGGTTTTCGTTCGCGCGGTGTTTTTGCTGGTTACTGCTCTGTTGATCGCAAAGGTTGGATTTGACACTTTAGGATGAGTGTTTCACATGAAACACGCCGTCCGCGGGTGAATATGTTTCATGTGAAACGTGGCTGATTCAGTTTTTGTGGGTGGAGGCGTATCATTGCGCCTCTTTTTACCAGTCGGCACTCATGTTGTTCCCCACTCGTTTTGACGTTATCGTGATCGGCGGCGGCCATGCCGGCACCGAGGCCGCGCTTGCTGCCGCCCGGGCCGGTGCGGCGACCCTGCTGCTGACGCACAATATCGAAACCCTGGGGGCCATGTCCTGCAATCCCTCGATCGGTGGCATCGGCAAGGGGCATCTGGTCAAGGAGGTCGATGCGCTCGGTGGCGCCATGGCTGCGGCTACTGATGAGGCGGGCATCCAGTTTCGCATTCTCAATGCCTCCAAGGGCCCTGCGGTTCGGGCAACGCGTGCGCAGGCCGACCGTCAGTTGTACAAGCAGGCAATCCGTCGGAAGCTGGAGAACCAGCCGAATCTGACGCTGTTTCAGCAAGCGGCCGACGATCTGATTTTGCGGGGCGATCGCGTGGCCGGTGTGATCACCCAGTTGGGGATCCGTTTCGAGGCGCCGGCTGTGGTGTTGACTGCCGGAACATTTTTGAATGGGCTGGTTCATGTCGGCCTGGAGAATTATCGTGCCGGCCGCTTCGGTGATCCTGCGGCGATTTCCCTGGCTCAGCGGTTGCGCGAACTGCAACTGCCGGTAGGCCGACTCAAGACCGGCACGCCGCCGCGCCTTGATGGCCGTACCATCGATTATTCAGTGATGCAGTGCCAGCCCGGCGATGATCCGGTGCCGGTGTTTTCGTTTCTCGGCCGGCCGCAGCAGCATCCGCGCCAAGTTTCGTGCTGGATCACGCATACCAATGCCGCAACCCACGAAATCATCCGCGCCGGACTGGACCGCTCGCCGATGTTCACGGGCGTAATCGAAGGCGTGGGGCCGCGGTATTGTCCGTCGATTGAGGACAAGATTCATCGCTTCGCTGACAAGGATAGCCATCAGATTTTCATGGAGCCGGAAGGTCTCGATACTCACGAGGTCTATCCGCAGGGCGTGTCCACCAGCCTGCCGTTCGATGTGCAACTGGCTCTGGTGCGATCTATTCGCGGCCTGGAAGGCGTGCATATCCTGCGCCCCGGATACGCCATCGAATACGACTACTTCGACCCCCGCAATCTCAAAGCATCGCTGGAAACCAAGTCGATTGCCGGTCTATTTTTTGCCGGTCAGATCAACGGTACCACCGGATACGAGGAGGCAGCCGCACAGGGTTTGCTCGCCGGCATCAATGCGGCAAGGCGGGTCCGCGAGTTGCCGGCCTGGGCGCCACGCCGCAACCAGGCCTATCTTGGCGTTCTGGTCGATGATCTGGTTACCCGCGGTGTTTCGGAGCCATACCGGATGTTTACCAGTCGCGCGGAATTTCGTCTGAGCCTGCGCGAGGACAACGCCGACCTGCGTCTGACCGAGGCCGGGCGTGACCTGGGTCTGGTGGATGACGTGCGTTGGGATGCGTTCAATCGCAAGCGCGATGCAATTGCCCTTGAGGCCGAGCGTCTGCGTTCAACGTGGCTCAATCCGCGGCTGTTGCCCGAAGCCGATGCCCGTCGTGTTCTGGGCAAGGCGATCGAGCGCGAATACACGCTATTCGATTTGCTGAGGCGCCCGGAGGTGACCTATCAAGCGCTGATGACGCTGCCCGGGGCAGGCCAGCCGGTGACTGAGTCGCACGTGGTGGAACAACTGGAAATCCAGGCCAAATATCAGGGCTATATTGACCGCCAGTTGGAGGAGGTGGAGAAAGCGCAGGCCAACGAGATGCTGGTGTTGCCGCCCGATCTGAATTACAGCGATGTGCGGGGGCTTTCCATCGAGGTGCAGCAAAAGCTAAACCAGTTTCATCCGGAAACGCTGGGCCAAGCTTCCCGCATTCAAGGCGTTACGCCGGCCGCCATTTCCCTGTTGCTGGTTCATCTGAAGCGACGCATGCCGGGCGTCCGTGCCGCATGACCCAGGCCGATCAACTTCATCAGGGCATCGAGGCCCTGGGCCTTGCGCTACCGTCGGGGGTGGAATCCCTGTTGTTGGGTTATCTGTCGCTGCTGACCAAATGGAACCGCACGTACAACCTGACGGCCGTGCGCGACGAGGCGGAAATTGTCACCCATCATTTGCTGGATTCGTTGACGCTGGTGCCGTTTCTGACCGATACGTCGACGCTGGCCGATGTCGGTAGCGGCGCAGGTTTGCCGGCGATTCCGCTGGCCATTGCCTGTCCGAAAATCCAGATAGTTTCGTTCGAGACGGTACAAAAAAAAGCCGCGTTCCAGCAGCAGGCGAGGATCGAGTTGAGGCTCGACAATCTTTCTGTTCGCTGCGCACGGGTAGAGCGGGAGCGGGGTGTTTTCGAGGTCGTGACCTCCCGCGCTTTCGCCAGCCTGACGGACTTTGTCGGCTTGGCCGGGCATCTGGTCCGCGATGGGGGCCGCATGCTGGCCATGAAGGGGGTTTATCCGGCCGACGAGATTGCCGACCTGCCGCCGGGTTGGTGTGTCGGCAATGCCATCGAACTAAAGGTTCCCGGGCTCGATGCCAGGCGTCATCTGATTGTTTTGCAACGTAAAGCGTAGTCACAAGGAAAACAACCGGTGCATATATTCGCCATAGCCAATCAGAAAGGTGGTGTCGGTAAAACCACCACCAGCGTCAATCTAGCGGCTGCCCTGGCTCAACGGGGGCAGCGTACCCTGTTGGTGGATCTCGATCCGCAGGGCAATGCCACCATGGGCAGCGGGGTGGACAAGCGTTCCCTCTCGCACTCCGTGTATCACGTCTTGCTCGGCCTCGCCCGCCTGGAGGAAGCCCGCCAGCCCTCGCCGACCGGGGAGTACTCGGCCCGCTTCGACGTCTTGCCCGCCAACCGCGACTTGGCGGGGGCCGAGGTGGAGTTGGTGGATCTCGAACAGCGTGAGCTGCGCTTGAAGGCCGCTCTGGCCGAGCACCGCGACGATTACGACTTCGTTCTGATCGACTGCCCGCCATCCCTGTCGATGCTGACGCTCAACGGTCTTTGCGCTGCGCATGGCGTTGTCATTCCTATGCAATGTGAGTATTTTGCGCTGGAAGGTCTCTCCGATCTAGTCAATACGATAAAAAAGGTGCACTCCAATCTGAATCGTGACCTAAAGATCATCGGTCTGCTGCGCGTGATGTTCGATCCGCGCAGCACGCTGTCGAAGCAGGTCTCTGATCAGTTGGAGCAGCACTTTGGCGACAAGGTGTTCAAGACTGTGGTGCCGCGCAATGTCCGTCTTGCCGAGGCGCCCAGCTATGGTATGCCGGGCGTCGTGTTCGACAAGTCGGCCAAAGGGGCCCTGGCGTATCTGGCCTTTGCCGAAGAAATGATCGTCCGCGTCAAAACCTGGAAGGAACAAGCCTAATGAATCCACCGAAACTGAAGGGGCTCGGTCGCGGGCTCGACGCCCTGCTGGCGGCAAACAACTCGAACGAGGGCGGGCGTCAGGAAATGCTTTCGGTCGGCAAACTACAGCCGGGAAAATATCAGCCGCGCACGCGCATGGACCCGGGCTCGCTGGAGGAGTTGGCGGCGTCGATCAAGGCCCAGGGCCTGATTCAGCCGATTTCGGTGCGTCCCGTCGGTGGCGATCGCTACGAAATCATTGCCGGTGAGCGGCGCTGGCGTGCCAGCCAGATTGCTGGATTGATCGAGGTTCCGGTGCTGATTCGCGAAATTCCCGACGACGCCGCCTTGGCCATGTCGCTGATCGAGAACATCCAGCGCGAGGATCTCAACCCGCTTGAAGAGGCGGCCGGCCTGCAAAGGCTGATCGACGAGTTCGGCATGACGCATCAGCAGGCGGCTGACGCTGTCGGCCGTTCGCGTCCGGCCGCCTCCAATCTGTTGCGATTGCTGCAACTCGCCAAACCGGCGCAGGACATGCTGATGGCCGGTGACATCGAAATGGGCCACGCCCGTGCCTTATTGCCACTGAACAAATCGGAACAGGGGCGGGTTGCTGCCCTTGTCGTGGACAAGGGTTTCTCCGTACGTGAAACGGAACGCATCGTTTCCCGCGAACTCCACCCGCCGGCGCAAAAGGCCAACAGCAGCGTCGTCGACCGCGATGTCTTGCGGCTGGAGGAGGATCTGTCGGACTCTCTTGGGGCAACTGTGAAGATTTCCACCAACCGCAAGGGTGCCGGCAGTCTTACCGTTCGTTTCGGCAGTCTGGATCAGCTCGACGGCATTCTGGCCAGACTGCGCGCCGGCGATTGAAATGGACAGTTCACGGCTCACACGAGCCTTGGCTGGATTGACTTTAACTAGCCAAGGCTCTATATTCACGCGGTTTTGGTGCGGGCGAATGTCCGGCGCCGGCGCGCAAGGGGCGGTCGATGCATAAAGCACTGACTTTGCAACTGGGCGTCGTCGCGGCAGCGGCGGCATTGGCGGCATGGTGGTTAGGCGCGCGTGGCGCGATCTCCGTCCTGATGGGCGGGGCCTCCTACCTTATCCCCAATATGCTGTTTGTCTTGCGGCTGAAGCTTGCGGCCGCCAGCGGCCGCGCCAACGCGGCAACCTTTTTTGTTGGGGAGTTTTTCAAGGTTGCCGCAACGATCGGAATACTGATCGCCGCGCAGTGGCTTTACGATGTGCACTGGCTCTGCCTGCTCGTCGGGCTGTTCGCGGCGCTCAAAGCGAATTTATTTGCCTTTTTGCTGAAGACCTGACCATGTCGATCGAAGAAGGCGCCGTCCAGGCGCATGAAGCAGCTGCAAACGCCCCGACTGCGGGCGAATATATCGGCCACCACCTGACCCATTTCAATAGCACCGGCCACCCTCAGGCCAGCATCATCGACTTCTCGGTAATCAATGTCGATACGCTGTTCTATTCGGTAACGCTCGGTTTGCTGACCATCTTTCTGCTCTGGCTGGCCGCGCGCAAGGCGACCTCCGGCGTTCCTGGCCGGTTTCAGGGGGCCATCGAAATGCTGGTGGAGATGGTCGCCGGGCAAGCCAAGGGCATCATCCACGAAGAGGAGTCACGCAAGTTTGTCGCTCCGCTAGCGCTTACCGTGTTCGTTTGGGTGTTCATGATGAACGCGATGGACTTCCTGCCGCTCGACGTCATTCCCAATATCTGGCAGCAGATCACCGGCAACCATCACGCCTACATGCGTGTGGTGCCGACTGCCGACCTCAATGCCACGCTGGGCATGTCGATGGGCGTTCTGCTGTTGTGCGTCTACTACAACATCAAAATCAAGGGGTTCGGCGGCTGGGTGCACGAGTTGTTCACCGCTCCGTTCGGCAGCCACCCGTTGCTCTATCCGGTGAATTTCGCCATGCAGATGATCGAGTTCGCAGCGAAGACGATTTCGCACGGCATGCGACTGTTCGGCAACATGTATGCGGGTGAACTGGTGTTCATGCTGATCGCGCTGATGGGTGCTGCATGGTCGGCTTCTGGCACCGGCGTCGCGCTGTGGGTTGGCCAGGTGCTGGCCGGCTCCGCCTGGGCCATCTTCCACATTCTGATCGTCGTGCTGCAAGCCTTCATCTTCATGATGCTGACGTTGGTGTACATCGGTCAGGCCCACGAAGGCCACTAAAAAAGTTTCCGCAGTTTTCGTTTTTCACTTTTAATCAATAAAGGAGTTGTCATGGAACACGTTCTCGGTTTCGTTGCTCTGGCCGCTGGCCTGATCATCGGTTTGGGTGCTATCGGTGCCTGTATCGGCATCGGCATCATGGGTTCGAAATACCTCGAAGCCTCGGCCCGTCAGCCCGAGCTGATGAACGCCCTGCAAACCAAGATGTTCCTGCTGGCTGGTCTGATCGATGCCGCCTTCCTGATCGGCGTCGGTATCGCGATGATGTTCGCCTTTGCCAATCCGTTCGTCCTCAAGTAATCGCCACCCTTAAACGCTTTTAAGGAGCGAAACCGTGAATCTGAACGCAACGCTGTTCGCCCAGCTGGTTGTGTTCTTCACTTTGGCGTGGGTGACGATGAAATTCGTCTGGCCCCCCATCGTGAAGGCAATCGACGAGCGGGCGAAGAAGATCGCCGACGGGCTTGCGGCCGCGGACAAGGCCAAGACCGATCTGGTCAACGCCGAGAAGAAGGCTACCGACGAGCTGCGCAAGGCGCGTGAATCCGCTGCTGAGCTGCGCGGCGGGGCCGAAAAGCAGGCGGCGCATCTGGTGGAAGAGGCTCGCGCCGAAGCCGCCCGCATTGTCGCCGCCGCCCGCGAAGCCGCCGAGACCGAAGCCGCCGCTGCTGCCCAGCGCGCCAAGGAAGCCCTGCGCGAGCATGTGGCCCAACTGGCCGTGGCCGGTGCCGAGAAGATCCTCCGCAAGGAGGTCAATGCTCAGGCCCATGCCGATCTGCTGGCCCAACTCAAATCGGAACTGTAATCCGCCATGGCCGAGAACGTCACCCTAGCGCGTCCCTACGCTGAAGCGGCTTTCCAGTTGGCGAAGGGCTCCCTTCCCGTCTGGTCCAAGTCGCTCGAGAGCATGGCCGCCGTGGCCGGTACTGCGGCGATGCAGGAATGCATTACCAATCCGCAGCTTTCGCCGGAGCAACTGACCACCCTGTTTTCAGGCGTGGTCGGTGACGGACTGTCGGTCGAGCAGCAAAACTTCGTCCGGGTACTGGTGGACAATGACCGTCTCCAGGTTCTGCCCGAGATCGCCGAGCTTTTCGAAGAGTTGAAGAACGCCCATGAGGGTGTGCGTGATGCCGCAGTGGAATCCGCCTTCCCCATGGACGATGCCGCCACCCGATCTTTGGTGGCCGATCTCGAACGCAAGTTCCAGTGCAAGATCCAGGCAACCGTCCGCCTCGCCCCTGAACTGATCGGCGGTGTCCGCATCGCCGTCGGCGACGAAGTGATCGACGCCTCCGTCCGCGGCAAGCTTGCTGCTATGGCCACCGCGCTAAAGAACTAGGAGTAATTCCATGAACCTCAATCCCTCCGAAATCAGCGACCTGATCAAGAGTCGGATCCAGAATATGCAGCTCGCCGCCACGGCCCGTAACGAGGGTACCGTGGTTTCGGTGACGGACGGTATCGTCCGCGTGCATGGCCTGGCCGACGTGATGCAGGGCGAAATGCTGGAGTTTCCGAAGAACACCTTCGGCCTTGCTCTCAATCTCGAACGCGACTCCGTCGGCGCCGTGATCATGGGCGAATACGAGCACATCACCGAAGGCGATACGGTCAAATGCACCGGCCGCATTCTGGAAGTGCCCGTCGGCCCCGAACTGCTCGGCCGCGTAGTAAATGCGCTGGGTGAGCCGATCGACGGCAAAGGCCCCATTGGCAACAAGATCACCGACAAGGTGGAAAAAGTTGCTCCGGGCGTGATTTGGCGCAAGTCGGTCGACCAGCCCGTGCAGTCCGGCCTCAAGGCCATCGACTCGATGGTCCCCGTGGGTCGTGGTCAGCGCGAGCTGATCATCGGCGACCGTCAAACCGGCAAGACCGCCGTCGCGGTGGATACCATCATCAATCAGCGCGGTCAGGGCGTATTCTGTATCTACGTTGCAGTTGGCCAGAAGGCGTCCACCGTTGCTAACGTCGTGCGCAAGCTCGAAGAGCACGGCGCGCTGGAATACACCATCGTGGTTGCCGCTACCGCGTCCGAATCGGCCGCGATGCAATACATTGCGCCGTACGCCGGTTGCACCATGGGTGAATACTTCCGCGACCGTGGCATGGATGCCCTGATCGTTTATGACGATCTGACCAAGCAAGCCTGGGCCTATCGTCAGATCTCCCTGCTGCTGCGTCGTCCTCCCGGCCGCGAAGCCTATCCTGGCGACGTGTTCTACATCCACTCCCGTCTGCTCGAGCGTGCCGCTCGCGTGTCGGCCGAATGGGTCGAGAAGTTCACCAACGGCGAAGTCAAGGGCAAGACCGGTTCGTTGACCGCGCTGCCGGTGATCGAAACCCAGGCCGGCGACGTGTCCGCCTTCGTGCCGACCAACGTAATCTCGATTACCGACGGCCAGATATTCCTGGAAACGGATTTGTTCAACGCCGGCGTCCGTCCCGCGATGAACGCCGGTATCTCGGTGTCCCGCGTCGGTGGCGCTGCCCAGACCAAGGTCATCAAGAAGCTCGGCGGCGGTGTCCGTCTGGCGCTGGCCCAGTACCGCGAACTCGCGGCCTTTGCCCAGTTCGCTTCCGATCTGGACGAAGCCACACGCAAGCAGTTGGAACGTGGCCGCCGTGTGACCGAGCTGATGAAACAGCTCCAGTACGCGCCGCAATCCGTCGCGAACATGGCGATCTCGCTCTACGCGTCCAACGAAGGTTTCATGGACGACGTGGACGTGAACAAGATTCTTGCCTTCGAAGCGGCCCTACAGCAGTACGTCGGGCAGAAGCACGCCGACCTGGTAAAGAAGATCGATACTTCCAAGGATCTGGACAAGGACGCCGACGCTCAGTTGAAGGCGGCCATCGTCGAGTTCAAGAAGTCCTGGGCGTAAATCCTTAAACCTGATTAAGGAGAACGATCATGGCCGTCGGAAAAGAAATCCGCACCAAGATCAAGAGCGTCCAGAATACCAAGAAGATCACCAAGGCCATGGAGATGGTGGCCGCCTCCAAAATGCGCAAGGCGCAGGATCGGATGCGGGCCGCCCGACCCTACAGCGAAAAGATCCGCCAACTGGCGGCCAATCTTTCGCAGGCCAACATCACCGACTATCGCCATCCCTTCCTCGGCGGTAAGACCGTAGAAGGTTCCGCGAAGCGGGTGGGTGTGATTCTGGTCACGACGGACAAGGGCCTCTGCGGCGGCCTCAACACCAATATCCTGCGCATGCTGGTCAACGCCATGAAGCAGTGGCAACAGGCGGGCAGCCGCGACGTTCGCGCCACCTGTATCGGCAACAAGGGCTTTGGCTTCATTCAGCGCATGGGTGGCAACGTGATTTCTCACGTCACCCAGCTGGGCGATACACCGCATCTGGAAAAGCTGATCGGACCGATCAAGGTCATGATCGATGCTTTCCAGAACGGCGAAATCGACGAAGTTCAGATTGCCTACACCCGCTTCATCAACACCATGAAGCAGGAACCGGTCATCGAGCAATTGCTGCCGCTGACCGGCGAACGTCTCGGTACGCCTGACGGCTCGTGGGATTATCTTTACGAGCCCGATGCCCAGACCGTGATCGACGACATGCTGGTGCGCTACGTGGAAGCAGTGATCTACCAGGCGGTGGCCGAGAACATGGCTTCCGAGCAGAGCGCGCGGATGGTGGCGATGAAATCCGCCACCGACAACGCCGGCAACGTCATCAAGGAACTGCAGCTGGTCTACAACAAGGCCCGGCAGGCGGCGATTACCAAGGAAATTTCGGAAATCGTCGGCGGCGCCGCCGCCATTTCGGGTTGATCGGCAGGCTAACGGATTTACATTGAGGAAATAACCATGAGCAACGGAAACATCGTCCAGTGCATCGGCGCGGTGGTGGACATCAAGTTCCCCCGCGAAGCCATGCCCAAGGTCTATGACGCCCTGGTTCTCGACGACGCCAATGTTGGCAACGCCGAAGCCGGCCTGACCTTTGAAGTTCAGCAGCAACTCGGCGACGGCGTGGTGCGTACCATCGCCCTCGGCTCCTCCGACGGCCTGCGCCGCGGCATGAGTGTCAAGAGCACCGGCGCAGCGATCAAGGTGCCGGTCGGTACCGGCACCCTCGGTCGTATTATGGATGTGCTGGGCCGTCCGATCGACGAAGCCGGCCCCATCCCCTGCGAAGAGCTGCGTCCCATTCATGCCAAGGCACCGAAGTTCGACGAACTGTCGCCTTCGGTCGAACTGCTGCCCACCGGCATCAAGGTGATCGACCTGATCTGCCCGTTCGCCAAGGGCGGCAAGATCGGCCTGTTCGGCGGCGCCGGCGTCGGCAAGACCGTGAATATGATGGAACTGATCAACAACATCGCCAAGTCCTACGGCGGTTACTCGGTGTTCGCCGGTGTCGGCGAGCGGACCCGCGAGGGCAACGACTTCTATCACGAGATGGAAGATTCCAAGGTGTTGGACAAGGTTTCCATGGTGTTCGGTCAGATGAACGAACCCCCGGGCAACCGTCTGCGCGTAGCGCTGACCGGCCTCACCATGGCCGAGAAGTTCCGCGACGAAGGCCGCGACATCCTGTTCTTCGTGGACAACATCTACCGTTACACGCTGGCCGGTACCGAAGTGTCCGCGCTGCTTGGCCGGATGCCGTCCGCCGTGGGCTACCAGCCGACGCTGGCGGAAGAAATGGGCCGCCTACAGGAACGTATCACCTCCACCAAGGTCGGTTCGATCACCTCCATCCAGGCTGTGTATGTGCCTGCGGATGACTTGACCGACCCGTCCCCCGCGACCACCTTCCTGCACCTGGATGCGACCGTCGTGCTGTCCCGCGACATCGCCGCGCTGGGTATCTACCCCGCCGTCGATCCGCTCGACTCCACCTCGCGTCAGCTCGACCCGCTGATCGTCGGCGAAGAGCACTATGGCGTCGCCCGCAAGGTGCAGTCGACCCTACAGCGCTACAAGGAACTGCGCGACATCATCGCGATTCTGGGCATGGACGAACTGTCTCCCGAAGACAAGCTCTCCGTCACCCGGGCGCGCAAGATCCAGCGCTTCCTCTCGCAGCCGTTCAACGTGGCCGAAGTGTTCACCGGCTCGCCGGGCAAGATCGTTCCCCTCGCCGACACCATCAAGGGCTTCAAGGCCATCGTCGAAGGCGAATACGATCACCTGCCGGAGCAGGCCTTCTACATGGTCGGCGGCATCGAAGAGGCGGTCGAAAAGGCCAAGACGCTGCAATAACTGGCCACATAAGGAGTGCCTATCATGGCAATGACGATTCATGTGGACGTAGTCAGCGCCGAGGAGTCCATCTTCTCGGGGTTGGTCGAGTTCGTGGCGCTGCCGGGCGAAGCCGGTGAGCTGGGCATCCTGCCCGGCCACATGCCTTTGATCACCCGCATCCGCCCTGGCGCTGTGCGCCTCAAGCTGCCGCAGCAGGATGCCGACGAGCTGATCTTCGTCGCTGGCGGCCTGCTCGAAGTACAGCCGGGGTTGGTGACCGTGCTGGCCGACACCGCGATCCGCGGCAAGGATCTGGACGAAGCCAAGGCCGCCGAAGCCAAGCAACGGGCCGAGGAAGCGCTGGTCAACCGGGGCTCCGAGATGGACTATGCACGTGCCCAGGCCGAACTGGCCGAAGCCGTGGCGCAACTGGCAGCGATTCAGAAGCTGCGCAAGCACAACCACTGACCCGTCCCCGTCGGCATCACAACGAAAAGGCAGCTTTGGCTGCCTTTTCGTCTTTCTGCGCGCCACCATTTGAAAGCGGCGCACTAGTTCTTTCGAACTAGGCTCCTCCTCCCAATGGCCGGCCAGCCGTGTGCTTCCGGCCGATTTTTTTGTTGCGCCGCGAGTTCTAGTCTTGCAGCAAGACAAAAACCGGAAGAGGGAGCGACTATGGCAACGCGCAAGTTCAAGCAGATTTCGGTACTGACCATGAGCACGGTGGCATTCACCGTTTGTTTCATGGTGTGGATGATGTTCGCGGTGATCGGCATTCCGATCAAGCAGCAACTTGGCCTCAACGAGACCGAATTCGGCATCCTCGCCGCCATGCCGGTGCTCACCGGCTCGCTGATCCGCCTGCCGCTCGGCATGATGACCGACAAGTTCGGCGGCCGCCCGGTGTTCTTCGCCATCATGATCGTCACCGTGATTCCGATCTGGCTGATCGGCTATGCCACCGAGTACTGGCAATTCCTCGTCGCCGGACTGTTTGTCGGTGTCGCCGGCGGCTCCTTCTCGGTCGGCATTGCTTACTGTGCGCGCTGGTTCGAGAAAAAGAACCAGGGCTTTGCGATGGGCGTGTTCGGCGCCGGAAACGCCGGGGCGGCGCTGACTAAGCTGATCGCACCGTCGATCGTGGTCGCCTACGGCTGGACCACGGTGCCGACGGTGTATGCAGTGATGATGCTGGTCACCGCACTGGCCTTCTGGTTCCTCAGCTACAGCGATCCTGCGCACCAGGTGCCGTCGAGCGTCTCGGTAGGCGAACAGCTGAAGGCACTGAAGGACCCCAACGTCTGGAAGATTTGCCAGTACTATTCCATCGTCTTCGGCGGCTATGTCGCTTTGTCGTTGTGGATGACCAAGTACTACATCACCGAGTACGGCTTCGACATCAAGGTCGCGGCCTTCCTCGCCGCCTGCTTCTCGTTGCCCGGCGGCGTGCTGCGCGCCCTGGGCGGCTGGTTCAGCGACAAGTGGGGGGCGCACAAGGTCACCTGGTGGGTGCTGTGGGTGAGCTGGATCTGCCTGTTCCTCCTCTCCTATCCGCAGACCGAGTTCACCATCAAGACAGCCGTCGGTCCAAAGACCTTCCACATCTACCTTAACGAATACGTTTTCACCGCGCTGATGTTTACCGTCGGCGTAGCCTGGGCTGTCGGCAAGGCATCGGTATTCAAGTACATCTCCGACGACTACCCGAAAAACATCGGCGTCATCTCCGGCATCGTCGGCCTCGCCGGCGGCATGGGCGGTTTCCTGCTGCCGATCATGTTCGGCGCCCTGGTCGACCTGACCGGCATTCGCTCCACCTGTTTCATGCTGATGTACGGCGTGGTCTGGGTGTCGCTGATCTGGATGTACTGGACCGAAGTGCGCGGTACCGACGTGATGAGCCATCGCCGCCACCCGGCGGACATTCTCGAATAAACCCGAATCCATCCCGCTAGAGTCGAAGGAGACATCGTGAGCAATACATCCGCCCAAGCAATTCAGGGAAAGGCCGGCAGCGGCGTTGAGATAGACGACTGGCGCCCGGAGGACAACGCGTTCTGGGAGGGCACCGGCAAGCGCATCGCCAACCGCAACTTATGGATTTCCATTCCCAGCCTGCTCTGCGGCTTCGCCGTCTGGCTGATGTGGGGCATCCTCACCGTGCAGATGCAGAATCTCGGTTTTCCCTTCGACCAGAAGCAGCTGTTCACCCTCGCTGCGATTGCCGGCCTGTCCGGCGCCACGCTGCGCATTCCGGCGACTTTCTTCATCCGCATTGCCGGCGGCCGCAACTCGATCTTTCTAACCACGGCCCTGTTGATGCTGCCGGCGCTGCTCACTGGACTCGCGCTACAGGACAAGGCTACGCCGCTCTGGGTGTTCCAGCTCTGCGCGCTGCTCTCCGGCATCGGCGGCGGCAACTTCGCCTGTTCGATGAGCAACATCAGCGGCTTTTTCCCCAAGCGCCTGCAAGGCACGGCCCTGGGACTCAACGCCGGCCTCGGCAACTTCGGCGTCACCACCATGCAGATCCTGATCCCGCTGGTGATGACTGCCGGCGTGTTCGGCGCGCTGGCCGGCGAGCCGATGACCCTGGTCAAGGATTCGGGTTGGATTCTCGGCAAGATCAAGGCCGGGACGCCGACCTTCATCCAGAACGGCGGCTTCGTCTGGCTGCTGGCGCTGGTGCCGTTGGCCTTCTTTGGTTTCCTGGGCATGAACAACCTGAAGGTGGTGTCGCCGAACGTCGGCTCCACTGCCGGCGCGTTCGCCAAGATCATCTGGCTGTATCTGATCGGTCTCGTGGTTGCCGGCCTCGGCCTGTATCTCTATCTGCCGCAGCCCTTCGGTCTCGGCCTGCTCAACATGTGGCTGGCCATGCCGCTGATCATCGTCGCCACGCTGCTGGTGATGAAGCTGTTCGCTTTCGGTGAGATGCGCGCCAACCTCGACCGTCAGTTCAAGATTTTCAACAACAAGCACACTTGGTCGATGACGGCGTTGTACATCGTCACCTTCGGTTCGTTCATCGGCTTTTCCAACGCCGTGCCGCTGTCGATCAACGTCATCTTCGGCGTGCAACACATCGCCGATCCGGTGACCGGCGTCTGGGCGCATACGCTAAAGAACCCGAACGCCCCTTCGGCCCTGACCTACGCCTGGATCGGTCCCTTCGTCGGCGCACTGATCCGCCCGGTCGGCGGCTGGATTTCCGACAAGGTCGGTGGCGCCATTGTCACCCAGGTGATTTCGCTGGTCATGGTCGGCGCCTCCGCTGGCGCCGGCTACGTAATGCTACAGGCCTACCACTCGGCTACGCCGGAGCAGTACTTCGCCGTATTCATGGGCCTGTTCATCCTGCTCTTTGCCGCCTCCGGCATCGGCAACGGCTCGACCTTCCGCACCGTCGGCGTGATCTTTGACCGCGAACAGGCCGGCCCCGTGCTCGGCTGGACCTCGGCCATCGCCGCCTACGGCTCGTTCATTGCCCCGGTGGTGATCGGCGACCAGATCAAGGCCGGTACGCCGGAAATGGCGATGTATGGTTTCGCCGCCTTCTACGCCGTTTGCCTGGTCATCAACTGGTGGTTCTACCTGCGCAAGAACGCCTACATCAAGAACCCCTGAACATTCCGGGGTGGGCCCACAGCCTGGCGCCCACTCCGGCACATCGACACCCTAAGTATCTGAACGGAGCAAAACATGAGTCACTTTCTTGACCGACTGAAATTTTTCGATAAGGTGAAGAGTACCTTCGCCGGCGACCACGGCATCGTTACCGCCGAAGACCGCAAATGGGAAGACGCTTACCGTAACCGCTGGCGCCATGACAAGGTGGTGCGTTCGACGCACGGCGTGAACTGCACCGGCGGCTGTTCGTGGAAGATCTTCGTCAAGAACGGCCTGGTCTCCTTCGAAATGCAGCAGACCGACTATCCGCGCACCCGCGACGATCTGCCCAACCACGAACCGCGCGGCTGCCAGCGCGGCGCCTCGTTCTCCTGGTACCTGTACTCGCCGCACCGGATCAAGCATCCGATGATTCGCGGCCGCCTGCTCAATCTTTATCGCGCCGAGCGCAAGACCGGCAAGGACCCGGTCGAATCCTGGGAAGCCATCCAGGCCGACCCGGAAAAGCGCAAGCAGTACGTCGCCGTGCGCGGCCTCGGCGGTTTCGTCCGCACCACCTGGGACGAAGTGAATGAAATCATCGCCGCGGCCAACATCTACACCATCAAGAAGTGGGGCCCGGACCGCATCTTCGGCTTCTCGCCGATCCCGGCGATGTCGATGATTTCCTACGCGGCCGGCAGCCGCTACCTGTCGCTGATCGGCGGCGCCTGTGGTTCCTTCTACGACTGGTACTGCGATCTGCCCGCGGCCTCGCCGCAGACCTGGGGCGAGCAGACCGACGTGCCGGAAGCCGCCGACTGGTACAACTCGACCTACCTGATCATCACCGGCGCCAACCTGCCGATGACGCGTACCCCCGATGCCCACTTTGCCACCGAGGTGCGCTACAAGGGCACCAAGATCGTCTCGATGGCGCCGGACTACGCTGAATACGTCAAGTTCGCCGACCTCTGGATGCCGATTAAGCAAGGCACCGACTCAGCGGCCTTCCTCGCCATGGGCCACGTCGCGCTGAAGGAATTCCACCTCCAGCGCAAGGACCCGTATTTCCAGGAGTACGCGCGCAAATACACCGACCTGCCGATGCAGGTGATCCTGCGCAAATTCGAAACCGGCTACGTCACCGACCGCAATCTGCGCGCTTCCGATTTCGACGGCTCCCTTGGGCAGACCAACAACCCGGAGTGGAAGACCATCGTCTTCGACGAAAAGACCTCCGCCTTTGTCGCTCCGACCGGCTCCATCGGTTTCCGCTGGGGCGAGGAGGGCAAGTGGAATCTGCTGGAAAAGAACGGCGGCAGCGGTGCGGAAATCTGTGCCCAGCTGAGCTGCATCGACCAGCGCGACGACGTTGTTCCAGTCGGCTTCCCGCACTTCCAGCCCGGCGAATCAGCAATGCTTTACCGCAACGTGCCGGTGCGCCGACTCAAGCTGGCCTCCGGCGAAGAGGTGCTGGTGGCGTCGGTGTTCGACCTCCAGGTCGCGCAATACGGTATCGACCGCGGCTTGGGCGGCGACAACGTTGCTTCTTCCTACGACGATCCCACCGTGGCCTACACTCCGGCTTGGGCCGCCAGCGTGACCGGCGTCAAGGCGGCGGATATCGAGCGCACCGGTCGTGAGTTCGCCGAAAACGCCTCGAAGACCAAGGGCAAGTCCATGATCATCATGGGCGCGGCGATCAACCACTGGTACCACAACGACATGTCGTACCGGTCGATCATGAACCTGCTGCACATGTGCGGCTGCGTCGGCCAGACCGGCGGTGGCTGGGCGCACTACGTCGGCCAGGAAAAGCTGCGGCCGCAGGCCGGCTGGGCGCCGATCGCTTTCGCCCTCGACTGGAACCGTCCGCCGCGGCACCAGAATTCGACCTCCTACTGGTATTTCCATACCGATCAGTGGCGCTACGAAACCCTCGATGCCGACGAACTGCAATATCCCGGCGCCAAAGGCAAGTACAAGGGCTATCGCCTCGCCGACTACAACGTCGTCGCCACCCGTCTCGGCTGGCTGCCCTCGGCACCGCACTACAACCGCAATCCGATTGAACTGGCCGACGAAGCCTATGCGGCCGGCGCGACCGACGAAGCCAGTGTCGGCAAGTATGTGGCGCAGCAGTTGAAGGAGGGCAAGCTCGACGTCGCCTTCGCCGACGTGGATAACCCGGTGAACTGGCCGCGCAATCTGTTCGTCTGGCGCGGCAACCTGATCGGCACCTCGGCCAAGGGCCACGAGTACTTCCTCAAGCACCTGCTCGGCGCGCAGAACGGCGTGCTACAGGAGTCCGGCGACGGCGCCGGTACCAAAGAAGTGAAGTGGCATGAGGAGGCGCCGACCGGCAAGCTCGACCTGATGGTGGACATCAACTTCCGCCTCAATTCCACCGGCGCCTATTCCGACATCATCCTGCCGACGGCCACCTGGTACGAGAAGAACGACCTCAACACCACGGACATGCACCCCTTCGTACACCCGATCGGCGAAGCCGTGATGCCGGGCTGGGAATCGAAGTCCGATTGGCAGATCTTCAAGACGCTCGCCAAGACCTTCTCCAAGCTGTCCGAGAAGCACCTCGGAGTGAGGAAGGACGTGGTGGCGCTGCCGATGCAGCACGATTCCGCCTTCGAGCTGGCGCAGCCCTTTGGTCAGGTACAGGATTGGAAGCGCGGCGATTGCGAGCCGATCCCCGGCAAGACCATGCCGCTGATCAAGGTGGTGGAGCGCAACTACGGCGATACCTACCGCAAGTACATCGCCCTCGGCCCGTTGATGACCAAGCTCGGCAACAACATCAAGGGCATCGACTGGAACACCGATGCCGAATACGAGGAACTCAAGCATCTGAATCACACGGTGACCGAGCCCGGCGTGTCTTTCGGCATGCCTTCGCTCGAGGAAGACATCGCGGTGTGCGACTCGGTGCTGCGCATGGCGCCGGAAACCAACGGCGAAGTGGCGCACAAGTCATGGTCGGCGCTGTCGAAGAAGACCGGCATCGACCACCATCATCTGTATGCCGGGCGCCACGAGGACAAGATCACCTTCCGCGACATCGTCGCCCAGCCGCGCAAGATCATCACCGCGCCGACCTGGTCCGGCATCGAGTCGGAAAAAGTGTCCTACACCGCCGGCTATACCAACATCCACGAGCACATCCCGTTCCGCACCCTGACCGGACGTGCCCACTTCTACCAGGATCACGAGTGGTTCCTCGACTTCGGCGAAGGCTTCTGCGCCTATCGTCCGCCGGTGGACATGAAGGCGCTTGGCAAGCTGCCGGCCGGCGTCAAGAAGAAGCCGCACCTGACGCTGTCGTGGATCACGCCGCATTCGAAATGGGGCATCCACTCCAGCTATCAGGACAACCTGCGCATGCTGACGCTGTTCCGCGGCGGGCCCTATGTCTGGATCTCGGAAGACGACGCCAAGTCGGTGGGCATCGCCGATAACGACTGGGTCGAAGCGATTAACGCCAACGGCGCCACGGTGGCGCGGGCGGTGGTCTCGCAGCGCGTCCCGCGCGGCATGGCGCTGATGTACCACGCCCAGGAAAAGAACGTGAATGTGCCGGGCTCGCCGTCCACCGGCAAGCGTGGCGGCATCCTCAATTCGGTGACGCGGGTGGTGGTGAAGCCGACCAATATGGTCGGCGGCTACGCCCAACTGGCCTACGGGTTCAACTACTACGGCACCGTCGGCTGTCAGCGCGACGAAATGGTGGTGTTGCACAAGATCGAGGACCGCGATGTGGATTGGCTGGAACGTCCGCTGACCGCCGAACGCGAAGCGGCACCCAACCCGGCCGGCATCGGCAAGCGTTGAACGCCTCACGACAGAACGATTAGGAGATTCAAATGAAAATTCGCGCCCAATTCGCGATGGTGTTCAACCTCGACAAGTGCATCGGCTGCCATACCTGCTCGGTGACTTGCAAGAACGTCTGGTCCAACCGCAAGGGGATCGAGTACGCCTGGTTCAACAACGTCGAATCCAAGCCCGGCATCGGCTATCCCAAGCAGTGGGAAAACCAGGAAAAGTGGAAAGGCGGCTGGGAAAAGCTAAACGGCAAGCTCGAACTGAAGGCCGGCGGCCGGGTGAAGAAGATCGTACAGATCTTCGCCAACCCCAACCTACCCGAGATCGACGACTATTACGAGCCCTTCACCTACGACTATGCGCGTCTGCAAAATGCGCCGCTGTCGGAGGCCGCTCCGACGGCCCGCCCCGTATCGCAGATCACCGGCGAGCGCATGGAGAAGATCAACTGGGGCCCGAACTGGGAGGACGATCTGGCCGGTGAGTTCGCCAAGCGCTCACAGGATCCCAACTTTTCCAATATGGAAAAGGAGATGTACAAGCAGTTCGAAAATACCTTCCATCTCTACCTGCCGCGCATCTGCAACCACTGCATCAATCCTGCCTGCGTCGCCTCCTGCCCTTCCGGCGCGATGTACAAGCGCGAGGAAGACGGCATCGTGCTGGCCGATCAGGACCGCTGCCGCGGCTGGCGCATGTGCATCTCCGGCTGCCCCTACAAAAAGGTGTTCTTCAACTGGGAGTCGTCCAAGGCCGAGAAGTGCATCGGCTGCTACCCGCGCGTCGAGTCCGGTCTGCCGACGGTCTGCTCGGAATCCTGCGTCGGCCGCATCCGCTATAACGGCATCATCCTCTACGATGCCGACAAGCTGCTGGATGCCGCCAGTACGGACAATGAACAGGATCTGTACAAGGCCCACCTCGACCTCTTCGTCGATCCCTACGATCCCAAGATCATCGAGCAGGCGAAGCAGGACGGGGTGCCAGCGCACTGGATCGAGGCCGCACAGAAGTCGCCGATCTACAAGATGGCCGTACAGTGGAAGATCGCCTTCCCGCTGCATCCCGAGTTCCGCACCTTGCCGATGATCTGGTACGTGCCGCCGCTCTCGCCGGTGCAGTCTCAGATCGACCAGAAGACGTTGCCTACCGAAGCGGACGGCGTGATCCCGAAGGCCTCGGCGATGCGTCTGCCGGTGAAATACCTGGCCAACCTGCTCACCGCGGGCAAGGAGGAGTACATCGTTTCGGCGCTCAACCGGTTGATCGCGATGCGCTCCTACATGCGCTCGATCAATGTCGAGGGCCAACCCGACATCCGCCCGCTGACTGCTGCCGGTATCGACGAGGTGACGGCCAAGGAGATGTACCGCTACCTGGCCATCGCCAACTACGAAGACCGTTTCGTAGTACCGACCTCGCACGAAGAAATCCGCCTCGACGATCCCTATGGCTTCCAGGGGCAGAACGGCTTCAGCTTCGGCAACGATTCGTCGCCGGGGGTCAGCAACAATTCGCTGTTCCCGGAACGCCGCAAGGAAACCGTCGAATCGCGCGAGCTGCCGCCGTTTGCCGGCAAGCGGGACTAAGGAGAGAACCATGCTGACCTATCGACTCATTGCATTGCTGCTCGACTATCCCTCGGACGAGGCGATGGCCGCGTTGCGTAGCGAAGTGCAGCGCGCCGGCGAAGCGTCCACCCTGGTGTGCCGCATTGCCGCAGCGGACGCGCTGGACACGCAGGAAACGGACGCCATCGCTGCCTTCGTCGAGGACCTGCTGGCGCTACCGGAGGGAGAGGCGCAGGCGCGTTATGTGCAAACCTTTGACTTGGCTGCCGAACACAGCCTGCACCTGACCCATCACCTGTTCGGCGAAGAGAAGACGCGCGGTCCGGCGTTGATCGACCTCTCGGAGTTTTATCGCAGCTATGGCTTCGAGCCCGACCCGAAGGAACTGCCCGACTACCTGCCCTTGATGCTGGAGTTCGCCTCCACCCTCGATGCGACGGAGCAGCGGGTGTTCCTCGGCGATGTGAACAAGGTACTGGCGGTGCTGGCGGCGAATCTGGAGAAGACAGCCAGCCCGTACGCACCGTTGATCCGCATCATCGAAAACCACAGCGCGCTGGCCACGCTGGCCGCCTGAGGAGAAAACGACCATGAATCTGCACAAATTCCTTTTTGCGGTTTACCCCTATATCGCCCTGACGACGTTCGTGATCGGCTGCTGGATTCGCTACGACCACGAGCAATACACCTGGAAGACGGACTCCTCACTGTTGCTTTCGAAGCGTTACATGCTGGTGGCGAGCAACTTCTTCCACATCGGCGTACTGGGCATTTTCGGCGGCCATTTCGCCGGCCTGGTGATGCCGCACGCGCTGTGGACCGGCCTTGGCATCTCCGACATGCAGCATCAGTGGATCGCCATCCTGGCCGGCGCAGCGCTCGGCATCCTGGCCCTGATCGGCGGTACCATCCTGTTGCTGCGGCGCCTGTTCAACCCGCGGGTGCGCGCCGCTTCGCGCTATATGGACATCTTCATCCTCGCCTGGTTGATGCTCACCCTGCTGTTCGGGCTGTCCACGCTGCCGGTGTCGATCGGCCATGCCCATCACGAAAACCCCGTCGTGATGCTGTTGCTGTCGCAATGGGTGCAGAGCATCCTCACGCTCAATCCGCAGCCGGAACTGCTGGAGCAGGTGGATGGCGTTTACCGCGCGCATCTGGTGCTCGGCATCACGGTGTTCCTGCTCTTCCCCTTTACACGGCTAGTACACATCCTGACCGCGCCGCTCAACTATCTGGTGCGTGCCTACCAGATCGTCCGCACCAAGCGTAGCGTCTAGGCCGGAGCGCCAAGGCAGTCGCCCGCATCCGCGCCTCCTCTCCGCCACGGGGAGGAGGCGCGGCAAAGGGAATTCGCGCGATCGAGGGAGGAGGCCAACCATGAACGACGACATGGCTGCGCTGGGCGACGGGAATCCCGTTATGGCCGACGGCTTGGCCGAAGTCCTGCAAACCGTCGGCCAGGGCTATTTGTGGTTGGACGACACGCTGCGCGTGAGCGGACACAATAGGGCTTATCTGGACCTCCTGGGGCTTGACGCTACCCGACCGCTCATCGGCCGGCCGTACCGCGACGTTCTCCGTCAGATGTTCGACAGCGGCGAGTTTCCCGGGAGCGGCGACGCTACAGCCTTCATTGCGCAAAGCATGCTCAGCATGCGATGCCGGGAGCCACATCGCTTGCAACGTGCCCGGCCTGGCGGAACCGTCTTGAGCGTTTCCGCCGCGCCGTTGCCATCGGGTGGATACGTCCTTACCTACCTCGATATAACGCGCGAGAGCCGCGCCATCGAGGACGTGCGGCGCAACGCCAAGGCGATGGTCGTGGCGATGGCCAATTTCTCCGAACATCGGGATACCGATACCGGCGTCCATGTGTTGCGGGTATCGCGGCTGGCGGGGCAGACGGCCCGGCTATTGCAGCGCCGCGGCCTGTTTCCCGCCATCGTCGACGATGCATTCATCGATCATGTCTCGACCGCCAGCATTCTTCATGATGTTGGCAAGATCGCAACTCCGGACCGGATACTGCTCAAGGCCGGACCGCTGACCGCAGAAGAACGCGCCAGTATCGAGCTGCATGCGGCCGCCGGCGCCCAGATGCTGAGCCAGGCCGGCCTGATGATGGTCGACAGCCGCTACCTACAGCTCGGTGCCGAGATCGCCCTCACCCATCACGAATGGTTCGACGGCGGTGGCTACCCGAATGGTTTGGCGGGAGACGATATCCCGCTCGGGGGGCGCATCTGTGCCCTCGCCGACGTGTTCGATGCGTTGACTTCGCGTCGCCCTTACAAAGCGCCGTGGAGCACAGAGCGTGCGCTGGCTCAGATCAGGCAGCAGATTGGAAGTCAGTTCGACCCGGCGGTAGCGGATGCTTTTCTGGCAGTGATCGAGGAGCGGGAAAAGGTGTCGCTGGTGCAGTGGTCTCAGGCGATGAGCGTCGGCAATCTGCACATCGATGAACAGCACAGAATATTGATCGATACCATCAACCAGCTCGCCAGCGCGGAAAGTCAGAACGATCGACCTGTAATTGCGATGATTGTCGATGAACTGGTCAGTTATGCCGCCTTCCATTTCCACTTTGAGGAGAAGCTGATCGAAGACGCCGGTTACCCGGAAGTGGAAAACCACCGCCGCATTCACCAGGGCTTCGTCACATGGGTGACGGAGTTGCGCGAAGACTTTGCCTACCGTCATCGAAGTCAGCTGGGCGAACGCATTCTGGGTTTTCTGCGCGACTGGCTGCGCGAGCATATCCTCGGCGAGGATCAGTACTATCGCCCCTATATCGGCAGACCGCAATGAAGGCCGGAGCAAGGTTTCCCAGCCATGATGCAGTGCCGTTCGCCACTTCCGCGGGGCTTATCGCACGCGGATATCTATTTCAGGTCGGGCCTGCCGGATAGACCTCGCGTCGACGGAATCGCTGCCTGCATCCACTCCCCCTCGACGGGGGGCGCTCAATCGGAAACTTGACGCCCGTCATGCAGAAGGCCGTCGCTGCGCGACTACAATGCGCCCGACGCTCCATCGGGGGAGACTTGAAATGAGGTTCACGTTGCGCGACCGGAAGCTGTCCGACAAGATCATCGGCATGCTGGTGATTTTCTTTCTGGTCGCCCTCGCCGCCATCGGTATGACCTTGCGTGTCTCCTGGCAGCTCGAAGGCGCGGCTGCCGCCATCAACGATGGCGGCAGCGAGCGGATGCGCTCCTACCGCATCGCCTATCTGTTGGCGCGGCGTGGCGCGCCGGGAGTCGACGTTTCCGGGCTGATGAAGGAGGTCGAGGCCGAGGTCGCCGAGTTCGATCGGGTGCTGACCGACCTTGAACGCGGCGACCCGTTACGGCCGCTGTTCATTCCGCGCGACGAGGCGATTCGGGCGAACATTCAGCGCGTTCGCGCGAGCTGGACGCAACGCATCCGGCCGATGGTGATGGCACTGGTAAACACGTCCGAATCGATTCATCGCGAGCGCTTGTCGGCCGCCTACAACAAGGAGGTTCGCGACTTCGTCGCCGACATCAACAATTTGGTGCTGAAGATGGAGGTCAGCTATGCGCACAACACCAACGTGCTGCGATCATTACAGGCCGGACTGGTGGTGCTCGCCCTGATCGGCACGGTGATCCTGATCAGCTTTTTCCAGATGCTGGTGATCCGCCCGGTACGGGGCTTGCAAGAGGGTATGGGGCGCATGGCCGGCGACGACTTCGGCGTCCGCCTCGAAGTTCGCGACCGCGACGAATTCGGCGAGTTGGCCGAGGGCTTCAATCGCATGGCGGCGCACCTGGAGAGCCTCTACGCCACACTGGAGGATCGCGTCGAAAGCAAAACGCGCAGCCTTGAGCAGAAGAACCGCGAACTGGGCCTGCTCTACGAAATCGCTGCCTGCCTCAACGAGCCGGCGTCGATCGATGCGCTGTGCCGGGAGTACTTGCGCCGAGTCAAGCATGCCGTCGGTGCCGATGCCGCCTCGGTCCGCCTGTTCGTCACCAACACCGACGAGCTCTATCTGCTGGTTCATGAAGGGCTCTCGGAAACCTTCGTGCGCGACGAGGCTGTAGTGAAGGCCGGCCAGTGCGTCTGCGGCGAAGCGATACGGCATTCGGTGCCGATGCTGTGCAGCGTCGACAATCCTCCGCGCGGAGCGACCATGGCCAATTGCATCCGCGCCGGCTTTCATACCGTGACCGCCTTCGCCGTTAGCCACAATCGGCGTTCGGTCGGCCAGTTCAATCTGTATTTCAAGACGCCGCGGATATTCAACCGGCAGGAAACCCTGCTGCTCGAAACCCTCGGTCAGCATCTCGGCCTGGCAGTGGAAAACCAGCGTCTGGTGATGCGTGAGCGGGAGATGGCCATTTCCGAGGAGCGCAACCTGCTCGCCCAGGAATTGCACGATTCGATTGCACAGGGCCTGGCCTTCCTCAACATCCAGGTGCAGTTGCTCGGCGATTCGCTACGCCGCGAAGAAATCGCCGAGGCTGAAGGTGTGTTGGCGCAGATACGCGAAGGGGTACAGGAAAGCTACGAAGACGTGCGCGAGCTGCTGGTGCATTTCCGCACGCGGGTGATCCAGAATGATCTGGAAGGCACCATTCGCATGGCGCTGAAGAAGTTCGAAGGGCAAACCGGAATCGCGACGGAACTACAGATCGAAGGCGACGGCGTTTTGCTGCCGCCGGGGGCCGAGGTGCAGATTCTGCATATCGTCCAGGAGTCGCTGTCGAATATCCGCAAGCATGCCTCTGCCCATAAAGTCTGCGTCGACGTCAAGCGCAGCCATACCGGTCTGGTGTTGACCATCGGCGACGACGGCGTCGGCTTCGACCCGGAAAACGATCCTTCCGCCAATTCCGATCACCACGTCGGGCTACAGATAATGAAGGAGCGCTGTCAGCGCATCGGCGGCGACGTGGTGGTGCATTCGCGTCGCGACCGGGGTACGCAGGTGGTGGTGACCCTTCCCGGGTTGCAAAAGGAGTCCGCATGAACGGCAACATCCGCATCCTCCTCGTCGACGATCACACGCTGTTTCGCAGCGGCATCAAATCGCTGCTGGAGCGGCAGCCGGGCATGGAGGTGGTGGATGAGGCCTGCGACGGACTGGAGGGCATCAAGCGGGCGAGAATCCTCAAGCCGGACGTGGTTCTGCTCGACCTGCACATGACGGGTCTCTCGGGCCGCGACGCGGTGCAATTGATCTGCGAAGAAGTCCCGGAAACCAACGTGTTGATGCTGACGGTATCCGAAGATTCGGAGGATCTGCTGGCTACCCTGCGTGCCGGCGCAATCGGCTACCTGCTAAAGAACATCGAGGTCGACGCGCTGGTGAATGCCGTGCGCAGCGCTGCACGCGGTGAAGCCGTGGTTTCGCCGCAGATGACGGCCAAGCTGGTTGCCGGCGTACGCAGCGAGCGCAAGAGCGAGGACATCCAAGCCGAGAAAGAGAAGTTGTCGCCGCGCGAGCGCGAGATCCTGGGTTTCCTGGCCCGCGGCGAGAGCAACAAGCAGATCGCACGCAATCTAAATCTGGCCGAGAGCACGGTGAAGATCCATGTGCAGAACATCCTGAAGAAGCTCAACCTGACCAGCCGCGTGCAGGCTGCCGTGTACGCCGTTGAGCAGGGCCTCGGCAAGTCGGAGGGATAGAAGGGCGCCAGCCCATCACGGAATGGCCCCCGGCTTTGCCGGGGAGGTAGTAAAGTTTGACGTGTTCGGGCGTGTCCACCGTAGGAACGTCCAGTTGTGAGCTGCCAACCGCCCCGCCACCCCTATACACCCAGCCCGTGCCTGGCAACCGTACCGTTGCTATATCAACCGGAATTCCGGAAAGAGGTACCGTCGGCACAAGTGGAAGAATGTCCAGAACACCACGCCTGTTCTTCTTGACAGGCATACCGGGGAACATCAGTATCCCAAGCCTGCAAACAAGTGGCGTCTGTGTGGTGCGGCAGCCTTCTTGTCCGGCCCGTGCGGGAGGCCATAAACCTCCCGTTTGCGGGGTTCCATCGCTATAACGGATCAAGGTAATCGGATGTTTCCCATAGCTCGTTCTTTGACTAAAGAAATCGGAATTACCTTGGGCACCTTCGTCGTTGCCCTCGTCTACCTGCTTCATTGGCATTCCACCGAGCGCCAGGAAATCGAAAAGCGCTTCATCCAGGATCAACTGGCTTCGGTGGCGGACAAGCGGGCGGCAATAGAAGGCAAGTTGAGCGGGATTTACCAGAACATCCGCACGATTACGCTGTTACCCAGCGTCAAGTCGATAAAGGGCGGGAATCGCAACAACGAGAAAGAAGATATTGTCGCGACCGGTCGCTTCTCGCCGGAAGGGCACGCGACCGTGCAGCAGATATACAACAACCTTGCTTCGCGCGTGAGCGTGTCCGAAGTCTATGCCGTTATTGACGGATTGGAGGCGGACAAGGGACAGGTGCCTTTCTTCATGTTCGATACCATGGTGTTCGGCAATGCCCAGGCGGAGCAGGAAGAGGCTAAGCCTGCCGACTTTCCCGAAGAGTCCGAGGATGCCGAATACAGTTACTTCCCGCGCCAGATCGAGGCCATCAAATCGGCGCATCCGCGCTTCGATTTCGCTGCAATAGACGATATTCCCGCCTATTTTTCGCCGTTGATGCGCACGTGCGACAACACGCAATATGTGTCCAGGAAGAACGGCAGCGAGAAGGAAACCAACGGGCTGCTTTACTCCGTGCCGTTTTACGACCAGCAAGGTGAATTCCGTGGCGTGATTTCCGCAATTCTGCGCGCCAATGTCCTGGAGGCGCTGCTGATGGGGGTTCCCTTTGTTCCGGTTACTGAAAAGGATCGGGCCGAGCAGACGAATGCGAAATGGGTGCTTCCGGAACCTGCGCGCTATCTCCTGAGCAACGAGAAGTACGGCATCCGCATCGCCGATCGCCGCAATGCCGATCTGGCAAACCAGATTGCCCAGGGCGTACCGGGCCGCAATGTTTTCCGGGTAAAGGTCGACGTGCCCAGTGATGCGCCTTGGGAGCTGACGTATTACCTGCCGGAATCGATGATCGAGGCTGCCGTCACCCCACATAACCGCTCGTTCATGGTGCTGCTGTTGGTGGTGCTCGGGGCCATTTTCGCCGCCGGGGCGGCCTCTGTCCTGCTGTCGCGAATGCGCGAACGTCTGGGGGGTAAAACCGAGGAAGTGGCGCGCATCGTCAGGTCCGTCAGCAATGGAGACCTGAATCTCAGGGTCGCCCCCGATGTGGTTCCGGCGAGTGTGCTGGGCAGCATGCAGGCCATGGTGGACGAACTGACGCAACATATGCGCGCCATCGATGTGGAAAGCAAACAGATTGCGCAATCGTCGTATCAGATTTCCGAAATTTCGGAAAAGATCGTTGAGTCATCGCAGAAGGAACAGACCCACTCGGAGGAGGTGCGCGAAGCGACCGTGGCGCTTGTCGAAACCTCGGCGTCGGTGCGCGAGCTGTCCGATATGGTGAGTTCACGTGCCGACCAGGCGCGCGATAGCGCGAAAGAGGGCATGCAGGCGGTGCGCAGCAACATGGAAGAGATGACCCAGGTGATTTCAGAAGTCGAAATTGCCGATGCGAAAATCCAGGAGCTGAGCGAGGCGAACAAGCAGATCCATGTGATCGTGCAAACCATCGCCAGCATCACCGACCAGACCAGCCTCCTGGCGCTCAATGCCGCCATCGAGTCGGCCCGCGCCGGCGAGCAGGGGCGCGGCTTCGCCGTGGTGGCCGACGAAGTGCGCAAGCTGGCGCAGAATGCCAGCAACGCCACGACCGAGATATCGGGGCTTATCGACAACTTGACCAGTCTGGTGGCGGAAAATACCAAGGTCATGCGCAAGGTGATCGAGCGCGCCCGGATCAGCATGAAAAAAGCCGAAGGGACCAATGTCGCCATTGAACACATCGGTAAGGTGATCGACGACAACGTCGAGGTGGCGCACCGGATTTCCGTCGTCAGCTCGGAACAGCAGACCAAGCTCGAGGCGCTGCAAGTCCGTCTCGGTGCGTTGTCCGATACGCTGGCGGATAACGCCATGAAGGTGCATACCACCGGCGCGATCGGTCAGGATCTTTTCCATGTCACCGAGCATTTGCGCCAGTTGATTCAACACTTCCGCTTTGACAGCAACTGGGTTGATGTTCCCATCGCCAACGAACATCGTAAAGTGCCGCGGATCAGCAATCATCTGCTGGTGCGCCTGGACGACCAAGGCAGCGAGCGTGAAGCCATTACCGCTGATTTCAGCCTGTCGGGAATGCGCTTGAGGGTACCGCAACCCCTGAAATCGAATGCCAGCGACACCCTGCGCATGAGGATCATGATGCCGGCAGACGGGTTGGACGAATACGAACACCAGAACCCTCTGGAAATATCCGGACGGGTTCTCTGGACACGAGACAGCGACGAAGGCGTTTTATACGGCGTCGAATTTCAGGCGGTGGGTGCCCAGCAGAGCGAGCAGCTAGCCCGGTGCTTTGCGTTCTTCAACCACAAACCCACCTATTCTTGAACACGGGCCGCACTATTGCTTGCCCCGGCGTTCCTCCCGGCGAGGGAGGAGCGTTAAGCGCGTAGCCGGCGGACGATCTCGGCGGTCAGCTCCGCCTGGTTCATCGAATAGAAGTGGATGCCCGGCGCGCCCGCACGGAGCAGGCGGTCGCAAAGCTCGGTGACCACGTCGAGGCCGAAGGCCTTCACCGACTCGGTATCGTCGCCGAAGCCTTCGAACTTCTTGCGCATCCAGCGCGGCAGTTCGGCGCCGCAGGCGTCGGAAAAACGCGCCAGCTTGGAGAAGCTGGCGATGGGCATGATGCCCGGCACGATCGGCAGCGTAATGTTCAGCGCCCGGCATTCGGCAACGAAGTGCTCGTAGGCGTCGGCATTGAAGAAATACTGGGTGATGGCAGAATCGGCGCCGGCATCCACCTTGCGCTTGAAGGCGAGCAGGTCGTCGCGGGCGCTTTTGGCCTGCGGATGCCATTCGGGATAGGCCGCCACTTCGATGTGGAAATGGTCACCGGTTTCGGCGCGGATGAAGTCCACCAGTTCGTTGGCGTAGCGCAATTCGCCGGGATCGGCCATGCCCGAAGGCAGGTCGCCGCGCAGGGCGACGATGCGGCGGATGCCTTTGTCCCGGTAGCGCTTGAGGATGGCACGGATGCTGTCCTTGCTGGAGCCGACGCAGGACAGGTGGGGGGCAGCGTCATAACCGGCATTTGCGCCGGCCGCCTGGATGTCGAACACGGCTTCGAAGGTGCGCTCCTGGGTGGAACCGCCGGCACCGTAGGTGACCGAGAAGAAGCTCGGCTTGAGGGCGGCCAGCTTGTCACGGGTCTGGCGCAGCTTGTCCATGCCTTCCGCCGTCTGCGGCGGGAAGAACTCGATGGACAGTTCGAAATCCTGGGCGATGCTCATGGTGTTTCCTGTTCGGCGGGATGAACCCGCAGGTTGGCGTGTTCCGGCAGCAACTGCGACGATTTGACGACCGGCTCGTCGCGGCCATTCACGTGTGCTGTGACCCGGCCGGCTTCGATCATTGTCTGGGCTGCCGCACGGGAAGCGGCGATGCCCTGCTTTACCAGCAGGGCATCGGCTCGCGCTTCGTCGCCGTGTTCATGGGGCGGCGGCAGCGCCGGTCCGGGTTTCTTCTCATGGGTCATCGCTTTGCCTTTCGACTTGCGCGAGTGAAAAGAATTCATGGACACGGCGCGTTTAGCCTACCTGCTTAGTAGCGGTAGTGGTCGGCCTTGTAAGGGCCTTGCTTGGGCACGCCAATGTAGGCCGCTTGCTGGTCGGTGAGTTCGCTCAGTTGCACGTTGAGCGTCTTCAACTGCAAACGGGCGACCTTTTCGTCCAGATGCTTGGGCAGGGTGTACACGCCCACCGGGTACTCGGCGGTCTTGGTGAACAGCTCGATCTGGGCGATGGTCTGGTTGGCGAAGCTGGAGGACATCACGTAGGACGGATGGCCGGTGCCGCAACCGAGGTTCACCAGGCGGCCCTTGGCGAGCAGGATGATCCGCTTGCCATCGGGGAAGATGACGTGATCGACCTGCGGCTTGATCTCTTCCCACTGGTACTTCTCGATTGAGGCGACATCGATCTCGTTGTCGAAGTGGCCGATGTTGCAGACGATGGCGTTGTTCTTCATCTTCACCATGTGCTCATGGGTGATGACGTGGAAGTTGCCGGTGGTGGTGACGAAGATGTCGGCCTTGTCGGCGGCGTATTCCATGGTGACCACGCGGTAGCCTTCCATCGCCGCTTGCAGCGCGCAGATGGGGTCGATCTCGGTCACCCAAACCTGGGCCGAGAGCGCGCGCATGGCCTGGGCCGAGCCCTTGCCCACGTCGCCGTAGCCGCAGATCACGGCGATCTTGCCGGCGATCATCACGTCGGTGGCGCGCTTGATGCCGTCTACCAGCGATTCGCGGCAGCCGTAGAGGTTGTCGAATTTGGACTTGGTGACCGAGTCGTTGACGTTGATGGCGGGGAACTTCAGGTCGCCGCGCTGGTGCATCTGGTACAGGCGATGGACGCCGGTGGTGGTCTCCTCGGTGACGCCCTTGATCTGCGCCAGGCGGGTGGAGTACCAGGTCTTGTCCGTCGCCAGCTTGGCCTTGATGGCGGCGAAGAGGATGGTCTCTTCCTCGGAGCCGGGCTTGGCCAGCACGGAAATATCCTTCTCGGCCTTGGCGCCCAGGTGCAGCAGCAGCGTGGCGTCGCCGCCGTCGTCGAGGATCATGTTGGAGTAACCGCCGTCGGTCCACTCGAAGATGCGGTGGGTGTAGTCCCAGTAATCCACCAGGGTTTCGCCCTTGACGGCGAAGACGGGAATGCCGTCGGCGGCGATGGCGGCAGCGGCGTGGTCCTGGGTCGAGAAGATGTTGCAGGAGGCCCAGCGCACTTCGGCGCCCAGCGCGGTCAGCGTCTCGATCAGCACGGCAGTCTGGATCGTCATGTGCAGCGAGCCGGTGATGCGCGCGCCCTTGAGCGGCTGACTCTTGGCGAACTCTTCGCGGATGGCCATCAGGCCGGGCATCTCGCCTTCGGCGATCTTGATTTCCTTGCGGCCCCAGTCGGCCAGGCCGATGTCGGCGATTACGTAATCTTGTTTGGCAGTCACGGCGTTCTCCTTGAACGGCGACCGGGAGGGATGCAGCGTTGACGCGGCTCACCATGCCCGGTTCGGGTTTGGTGAGCGCCGTTTGAATCGAGTGATGTCTCCGAGCCTGGGAGGAATCTCTTGCAGCGCTCCTCGGAGAGGGGCGGATTATAGCGGGGTGGCGGGAAGCAGGAAACCAGTCGCGCCCTTCCGCTTTGTGTGCGCCTTTGGCGCAGCCGCTTCAGTGGCCGTGCCGTCCGAGACCGCGGCCGGGACGCCGGGATAGGTCGGCCAGCCGCGCATTTTCGGCTTACTTCGCCCCTTCGGTTTGGGCCGTCGTTGCTTTAAGATTCGCCCCATGCGAGCCAAAGCCGTCAAGGACACCACAATCTTCGATCAACCCGCCTACAACGCCAGCGAGGCTGCGCGCATCCTCAATCTGCCCGTCAGCACGCTCAAAGCGTGGTGTTTTGGCCAAAGCGGGCATAACCGCAAAGGGGCACCTACCGATTTTCGCCCGGTAATCCGACCTGCCGACGCCAAAGCCCGCCTGCTTTCCTTTGCCAATCTGTGCGAGTTGCACGTGCTTTCGGCCATCCGGCGTCAGTACAAAATCCCTCTGCCCAAAGTACGTGACAGCGTCGACTACGTGCGCAAGGAGCTGAACTCGGCGCGGCCGTTTATCGACCGGCAGTTCATGACGAACGGTATCGAGTTGCTGGTCGAACACGCCGGAAAGCTGCTGGCCGTCTCGCGGCAGGGCCAGGAAGCTATGCGTGGAGAGTTCGAATTGGCCTTGGCGCGCATCGAGCGCAATCGCGATGGGATGCCGATTCGACTGTTTCCATTTAGTCGTACTTCGTTAAAAAGCGCGGAACAGCCAAAGTCTGTGGTCATCGACCCCCGCCTGTCGTTTGGCCGCCCCGTGATAAGCAGTGCAGCCGTACCTACGCGGATCATCGCCGACCGTTTTCAGGCCGGCGACTCCATGAATGAAATGGCCGAGGATTACGGTGTTGGCGAAGCAGAAATCGAAGAAGCGCTCCGCTTCGAGCGGCTCCGCGCTGCCTGATCTTCCCCTCTTCATCGATCGCTGTGCCTGGAGCAAGCGCTTGGGCGAGGCGCTTAAAACCGCAGGGATCGAGCATATTGCGCATCACGAACGATTCGCGCCGTCTTGCCCGGACGATGAGTGGCTGTCTGCCGCCGGCCAGGAAAACTGGATCGTCGTCACCCGAGATCAGAACATCCGGCGCAAGGCCAACGAACTGAAGGCTTTCCGTGATGCCGGACTGATCGTTTTTGCCTTGGCCTCGGGTAATGCCAGTGCTGCCGACACGGCCAATCTGCTGGTCGATCTTTATCCGCGATTTCTACAGCTGGCGCGCAACACAAAGCGACCGGCGATGTTTTCCGTCTCGCTTGGCCGGACGATTTCACTCGTGCGTTGATCAACGCTTGCCGTGCTTTGATTTCGTGGTGGCCGGCAGCAGGCTGGCGTAGCGCTGGTAAAGCGCGAACAGGAAAGCGAAGCGCTTGCGGTCGATGCCGAACACCGCGAAGAACTTCTGCCAGAAACTCTGCGCTTCGGCGCGCTCGGGCGTTTCGTCGGCCCAGCGGCGCGAGAACTCGTGGGCGCGGTTGCGGATTTCGTTCCAGGAAAGCGGCACGGGTCAGCGCGCCGGTGGGACGGACTTATGTCGGCTTGTACGCCCCGGCCCAGAGTTCGTCGAAGTTCTTCAGGCCCCATTTCGTCGCGTCCTCGCGGCTGACGATCTTGTCGTTGGCGGCGGGGCTGGAGAGATCGAGCATCTCGGGGGCGATGTAGACGCCGGAGCGGGTGGAGAAGAAGACCTTGACGTGGGGGGTCAGCAGCGACTTGGTGCTTTGTTCGATGACCACGCCGAGTCGGCCCGATTCCAGCCGCACCAGCGAACCGGTGGGATAGATGCCGACGCTTTTGACGAAGGCCTGGAAGATGTATTGCTCGAAATGGCCCTCGGCCCATTCCGCCATCTTGCGCAGCGACTCGGCCGGGTCCCAGCCTGCCTTGTAAGGGCGGTTGGAGGTGATCGCATCGTAGACGTCGCAGACGGCGCCCATTTTGGCGAACAGGCTGATCTCGTCAGCCTTGAGGCGGTGCGGATAGCCGCTGCCGTCGATCTTTTCATGATGGTGCAGGCAGACGTCGAGGGCCGTCGCGTTAACGTTGCGGCCATCGAGCAGCAGTTTGTGGCCTTCTTCGGGATGCGATTTGACGAGAGTGAATTCTTCGTCGGTGAGCTTGCCCGGTTTGTTCAGCACGGCGTCGTCGATCATCATCTTGCCGACGTCGTGCAGCAAGCCGGCAAGGCCGGCGTCGCGCGTCTGCTGCTCGTCAAGCCCGAGTTGGCGGGAAAGGACGACCATCAGGGCGCAGACGGCCACTGAGTGCATGTAGGTGTATTCGTCCTTGGTCTTGAGGCGGGCGAGGCTGATGACGGCGCCGGGGTTGCGTGCGACGGAGTTGGAGATTTCCTCGACCACCGGCAGCGCGTCGTTGGCGTCGAGGGCCTTGCCCATGCGCGCCTCGTGGAACATCGAACTGACCGCGTCCTTCGATTTCGCAACGATCTTGGCGGCGCGCTTCACTTCCTCCGCCATGTCGACGCGCTCGATCCGCTGCAAGGGCGTTTCGGCGGCACGAATCAGCTCACGCTCGACCTCGGCGTCGGATTCTTCCTTGGCTCGCCCGGCCGCTACATCGAGACCCTTGGCGGTGTCGATCCAGACTTCGTGGATGCCGCTGTCGGCAATGCGCGAAATATCCTGCGGATCCTTGAGCAGAAAAGCGCTACGCCAAAACGGATGCTCCATCCAGGAACCGCACAGTTCATGGATGTACATGCCGGTTCGCAGATGTTCGACGTTGATTCGCTTCAGCATCGGATGAGTATAGCGTCCTCAACCGACGCAATTCCTGTCCGCTCTAAAGCACGCAGGCCCACCGTTACAGGCGGGCCTGTAGTTTTCGAAAACCGGCGGCGCGGTGCCTTGCGGCTGGCGCGGCGGTTTTCTTCGCTACGCTCAGAGGCCGGCGTCGGCGCGTAGCGCGGCCGCCTTGTCGGTGCGTTCCCAGGTGAAGTCCGCATCGTCGCGGCCGAAGTGGCCGTAGGCGGCAGTCTTCTGGTACACCGGGCGCAGCAGGTCGAGCATCTGCACGATGCCCTTCGGGCGCAGGTCGAAGTGCTTGGTCACCAGAGCGGCGATCTTCTCGTCGCTGATCTTGCCGGTGCCCTGGGTGGTGACCCAGACCGAGGTCGGCTGTGCCACGCCGATGGCGTAGGAAACCTGCACCAGGCACTTGCTGGCGAGGCCGGCGGCGACGATGTTCTTCGCCACGTAGCGGCCGGCATAAGCGGCGGAACGGTCGACCTTCGACGGGTCCTTGCCGGAGAAGGCGCCGCCGCCGTGGGGCGCTGCGCCGCCGTAGGTGTCGACGATAATTTTGCGCCCAGTCAGACCGCAGTCGCCCTGCGGACCGCCGACAACGAAGCGGCCGGTGGGATTGACGAAATACTTGACCGCGCCCTTGACCAATTCCTTGGGCAGCACCGGCTTGATGATCTCCTCGATCACCGCTTCGCGGATTTGCGGCAGTTCCATATCCGGTGCGTGCTGGGTGGACAGCACCACGGCGTCGACGCCGACCGCTTTACCGTTTTCGTACTTGATGGTGACCTGCGACTTGGCGTCCGGGCGCAGCCAGGACAGTTTGCCGTTCTTGCGCAGCTGCGCCTGGCGCTCGACCAGACGGTGCGAGAGGTAGATCGGCAGCGGCATCAGCTGGTCGGTTTCGTCGCAGGCGTAGCCGAACATCAGGCCCTGATCGCCGGCGCCCTGGTCGAGGTTGTCGTCGTAGGCCTTGTTCACGCCCTGGGCGATGTCCGGGCTCTGCTTGTCGTAGGCCACCAGCACTGCGCAGCCTTTGTAGTCGATGCCGTATTCGGTGTTGTCGTAGCCGATGCGCTTGATGGTGTCGCGGGCGACCTGGATGTAGTCGACGTTGGCGCTGGTGGTGATCTCGCCGGCGAGGACGACCAGACCCGTGTTGCACAGCGTCTCAGCGGCGATGCGGGAATGCTTGTCCTCGGCCAGGATTGCGTCGACGATGGCGTCGGAGATCTGGTCGGCCACCTTGTCGGGATGGCCTTCGGAAACGGACTCGGAGGTGAAGAAATATTCAGACATGCGAACTGCTCCTTAGATTCCCCGTCGTTCGGTCGATCGACCGGCTCCGGGGAGTGAGCAGCCGACGCTTTAGCGATATTTGTTTTTCACCCGAATCGACGGGCTTCTCCGCCTCGCAAGTTGTCCAATTAACTCGGCGGAAGGCGATAATTCTAGTTTTTACCCATGCCGTGGTCAAACCCGGCGTTCGAATGGTCTTTTCCTTCCGCCTGCTCAGCCTGTTGCCGCTACGCCTGCTGCACTTCCTTGGCGCCTGCCTGGGCCGTGCCGCCTATCATCTCGTTCCGCGGTATCGGTGTTTGACGATCGAGAATCTCACCCGCGCCGGAATGGATTCTCCCGCCCTGCGCCGTGCTGCTGCTGCCGAAGCGGGCCGCGCCGTCCTCGAACTGCCCAAACTGTGGATGCGTCCCCAGGCCGAAGTCGTCGCCCGGGTGGTGCAGGTGTCCGGCTGGTCGCTGGTGGAAGACGCTTGGAGCGCGGGCAAGGGCATCCTGTTTCTCACCCCGCACCTGGGTTGTTTCGAGATCACCGCGCAGTACTACGCTTCGTTTCGCCCGATGACTGTGCTCTACCGTCGGCCCAAGCACGCCAGTCTGGTACCGCTGATCGAACGCGGCCGTGGCGCCAATCTGCGCCTCGCTGCGGCCGACATGTCAGGGGTTCGCGCCCTGCTAAAGGCGCTGCGCAGCGGCGAAGCGGCAGGCATGCTGCCCGATCAGGTGCCCGGCGCGGGCGAAGGCGTCTGGGCGCCATTCTTCGGCCGCCCGGCGTACACCATGACCCTCGCGGCGCGGCTGGCGGGTACCGGCGCGACCGTGCTGCTGGCCTACGCCGAGCGTTTGCCCCGCGGTGCCGGCTACCATTTGCGGCTATTTCCGTTTGCAGCAGACCGGTCGGGAACGGTCGAGCAGCAGGCGACACAGATCAACGCTGCGCTGGAAGACCTGATTCGCCGCTGCCCGCAGCAGTACGCCTGGGGTTACAACCGCTACAAGCGGCCGCGCGGGGCACCGCCGGCACCCTTGGCCGGGGAGGGCGCGGCGTGATGGCGCGCCTCGGCATCGGGCTGATGTGGCTGCTGCACTGGTTGCCGCTGCCGTTGCAGGGGTTGGTCGGCTCCCTGTTGGGCCGCCTGCTGCTGGTTGTCAACAAGGAACGGCGGCGCATCACCCGGACCAATCTGCGCCTGTGTTTCCCTGCGCTCAACGAGGCCGCACAGAAGGCTTTGCTGCGACGGCATTTCGCGGTCTTTGCCCAGTCGGCGCTGGAGCGGGGGATACTCTGGTGGGCCTCCGCGGCGCGCATCCGGCGGCTGGTTCGACTGGAGGGCATGGAGCATCTCGACGCGTTGCGGGGCACCCCGGTGATCCTGCTGGCGCCGCATTTCGTCGGCCTCGACATGGGCTGGTCGCGGCTCTGTCTGGAGCGCGATATGGTCACCATGTACGCGCGGGTGAAGAGTCCCGCGTTCAATCGCCGGGTGCGCGCCGGGCGCCGCCGCTTCGGCCGGCAACGCCTGGTTTCGCGCCAGGAAGGCCTGCGTCAGGTGATCGCAGAATTGCGTGCCGGCGTGCCCTTCTACTACCTTCCCGACATGGACTATGGCGCGCGTGATGCGGTGTTCGCGCCGTTCTTCGGCGTGCAAGCGGCGACGCTGACGGCGGTGGCGCGGCTGGCGAAGCTCAGTGGTGCGAAAGTGCTGCCGGTGGTGACGCACCGCGCAGCCCGCGGCTACGTCACCAACATCGGCGCGCCCTGGCAGAATTTCCCCAGCGGTGATACCGAAGCCGATGCGGCGCGGATGAATGGCGAGATCGAGCGCGCCATCGTGGCCGCCGACGCGGCGCAGTATCTCTGGTCGCACAAGCGATTCAAGACCCGTCCGCCCGGCGAAAAGGCGGTCTATTGAGGCGTCTATTCGGCCATTGCGGCCGGAACCGAGGAGTACCATTTCGCCATGTTCGAGAACCCCAGCGAAGACCAGATCCGCGACCTGCTCCGGCGCGTCAAAAGCATTGCCGTGGTGGGCTATTCGCCCAAACCGGAGCGCCCGGGCCACTATGTCGCCAAGGCGCTGCAAGACTACGGCTACCGCATCATTCCTGTACGCCCAGGCATCGGCGAAGGCCTGGGCGAGAAGGCCTACCCCCGCGTCGCCGACCTGCCGGAGACGCCTGACATGGTCGATGTCTTCCGCGAGCCTTCCGCCGTGGAGGCCATCGTCGACGATTGCATCGTCCGCGGTGTGAAAAACCTCTGGCTGCAGGACGGCGTGATCAACGAAGCGGCGGCGCGGCGGGCGCAGGCCGCCGGCATCACGGTAGTGATGGACCGTTGTACGCTGCGCGACCAAGGGTTGCTGGTGTGAGGCGGGTAAGGACCGATAACCACGAGGGGCACGGGGCACACGGGGATATCCACGGAAAGATTTTGTGGTTTTCCCCCGTGCTCCCCGTGGTTTCAGGGCCGTTGCCTTCATGAAAATCAAATTCACCAAGATGCAGGGCCTGGGCAACGACTTCGTCGTACTCGATGCCGTGCGCCAGGATTTCGTGCCGACGCCGGCCCAGGTGCGCTATCTGGCCGACCGCCATTTCGGCGTTGGCTGCGACCAGTTGCTGGTGGTGGAGCGCCCCACCCAATCCGGCGTCGACTTCCGCTACCGCATCTTCAACGCCGACGGCGGCGAGGTGGAGCAATGCGGCAACGGCGCGCGCTGCTTCGCGCGGTTTGTGGTCGACAGCGGGCTGACCGCCAAGCGCGAGATTCGCGTCGAGACCCGCGGCGGGATCATCGCACCGCGTCTTGAGGACGACGGCGAAGTCACCGTCGACATGGGCGTGCCGCGCTTCGCGCCGGCGCAGATTCCGTTTGTCGCCGCCGCGGAGACGGTCGTCCACGCCCTTGAAGTGAATGGCCGCCAGGTTGACGTGAGCGTAGTCTCGATGGGCAATCCGCATGCGGTGCAGGTGGTGGCCGATGCCGATGCCGCCCCGGTCGCCAGCGACGGGCCGGCCATTGAGGCGCACCCGCGTTTTCCGCAGCGGGTGAATGCCGGCTTCATGCAGATCGTTGACCGCCATTCGATCCGCCTGCGCGTGTACGAACGCGGCGCCGGCGAAACGCTGGCTTGCGGTACCGGCGCCTGTGCCGCGGTGGTCGCTGGCATCCGCCGCGGACTGCTCGATTCGCCGGTGCGGGTGAGTACCCGCGGCGGCGAACTCTCCATTGCCTGGGCCGGGGCGGAACGCCCGGTGCTGATGACCGGCCCGGCGGTCGCCGTCTTCGACGGCGTGCTTGATTTTCCCGAGGAACTGAAATGAACGCCGAAGAAGTCGCGATCTACCTGAAAACCCACCCCGAGTTTTTCCTGCTCCACGGCGACACCCTCGCCGACGTGCAGATTCCCCATCCGCACGGTGACGCCGCGGTGTCGCTGGGCGAACGCCAGCTCGGCGTGATGCGCGACAAATGCCGCGCGCTCGAAGCCAAGATGGCCGAGTTGATCCGCTTCGGCGAGGATAACGACGCCATCGCCGAGAAAGTGCACCGCCTTGGCGTCGCGCTGCTCGGTACCACTACGTTGTCCGCCACGGTAGAGGTACTGACTTCGCACCTCTCTGGCGCCTTCGCCGTGCCGCATGTGGCGCTGCGGCTGTGGGGCGTTGGCGGCGGCGGCAATGCCGACGCCGCCGAATTCGGCCCGGTCGCGGATGCGCTGAAAGCCTATGCAGGAAGCCTGATCAATCCGTATTGCGGCTTTGCCGCCGGGCAGGAAGCGGTGGCCTGGTTCGGCGAAGCCGGCAGCCACATCCGCTCCGTGGCCCAGGTGCCGTTGCGCGAACACGGCTCCGACGGCGGCGTCTGTTTCGGCCTGCTGGTGCTGGCGAGCGAAGAGGTCCAGCGTTTCTATCCGGACATGGGCGTGCTCTATCTACAGCGCATCGGCGATATGGCCTCCGCAACCCTGTTGCGGGTGGTCGGCTGAGCATAATGAGCCCCCCGGCCGGCATTGAGCCGGCCACCGAGCCGGCGATCGAACAATTCCTCGCCGAACTGGCGCACCAGCGTCGCGCCAGCATCCACACCCTCGAAGCCTATCGCCGCGACTTGTTGCGGCTGCAAAATTTCGCCGCCGAGCGGCCGCTGACCACGCTGCTGCCGGCGCATATCCGGCGTTTCGCGATGCAGCTGCACGGCAGCGGACTTGCCGCGCGCTCCATCGCCCGCGTTCTTTCCGCCTGGCGTAGCTATTACCGTTGGCTGGTGCGGCGCGGATCGGCGCCGCGCAATCCGCTGGACGGTGTGCGCGCACCGAAGGCGCCGCGAATTCTGCCCAAGGCCTTGTCGGTAGATCAGGCCAAGGCCTTGCTCGATGGCGTGCCGGACGGTGTGGCCGACGACGTGGCGGACTGTCGCGACCGGGCGATGTTCGAACTGTTCTATTCCTCCGGTCTGCGTCTCTCCGAGCTGACCGGGCTGGACGTGAGCGGACTGGATTTGCGCGAGGGTGAGGTGACGGTGACCGGCAAGCGCAGCAAGACGCGCACGCTGCCCCTCGGCAGCAAGGCGCGCGCGGCGCTATCCGATTGGCTGGCCTGCCGCGGTGCGCTCGCCGCCGTCGGCGAGACGGCGCTGTTCGTCGGCGCGCGCGGCGCGCGCATCGCCAACGGCGTGGTGCAGAAGCGCCTGACGCAGTGGGCGCAGCGCCAGGGACTGGGAATGCACGTCCATCCGCACATGCTGCGCCACTCGTTCGCCAGCCATGTGCTGCAGTCGTCCGGCGACTTGCGCGCTGTGCAGGAGATGCTCGGTCACGCCAACATCAGCACCACGCAAATCTACACCCACCTGGATTTTCAGCACCTGGCCAAGGTGTACGACGCCGCGCATCCGCGGGCGCGCAAGAAATAGCTTACTTCCTGATCCGTGGCGGCGGCGGGTCGAGCCGAGGCGTCTGGCGTCGTCCCTTGTCATCGATCTCCGGCGGACGGAACGCCAGTGCGAGATAGTTAATTCCCCAGCGCATCTCGTCCTCGCCGACGTGTTCGAACTGCGTGGTGAAGAAGTCGAGTCCGGCGTCGATCATGGTTTTGAAGAAGGCGCGCCCCTCGGGGGTCAGCGCTACCACTTTCTCCCGTCCCGAGGCCGGGTTTTCCATCTGTACCACCATTGACAGCGGCGGTTTGGCAAGGTCGCGCAGCAGCTGCGAGACGTGTGAGTTACTGGTCTCGAACCAACTTTTCAAGTGCTGCTCGATTATCCGCCGCCGCATCCAGCCGTTGCCGCCCACCTCCGATTCGATCATCCAGATGATCGCTGCCTGCTGGCGTGAGATGCGGCCCTGGCACATGCGCGTTTCCAACTCCATGCCGACGCGGTAGTGGATGGGGAAAAAGAAGCTGAGCATTTCGCCGAGCAGTGGCCGCGGCAGGCCCTTGCGGGACGTGTTTTTTGTGGTTTTCGCCATGGGCTTATTTTATCCGTGCGGCGTTGTGGCCTTCTTTCGATTTTGAGCGATCAGCGTCGACCGACCAGACCTGTTCCGCAGGCTGCCGCTGGCGACGGTGGGCATAGTCGAACACCTAGCTGAGCAGCAGATGGAAGCGGTCGTCGGGAACGATCCTTTCGCCGGTCTCGGCGATCAGTAAGCCGTGTTCGAGGCAATGAAGTTTGGCAATCATCAACTGCGGTAACAATGCGGCGTGTTCGAGTATCAGTTCCTCGCCTTGCTTCATTGCCGTGCAAAGCGGGCCATAGTGGAAGCCGTCGGCTTCCTCGACACCGATCAGTTCATCGAGATCGGTCTTGGCGCTGCAACAGTGTTTCATCTGAGCCCCTCCGTCAAGGGTGGGTAGCGAAGGTTTCGCATATCTGCCATTAACGACCCGCACGGGGTAAAGCTGAAGCCTGAGTACAGGCGGCTTTCAGCGCTATTTCGGCTGCTTGGTGCGCTGCGCGACGGCGCTGGCCATCCGCGCCAGCGCGGTTTCGAGCGTGCCGGCGGGGCAGCCGAAGTTGAGCCGGACGTACTTTTGGTAGTCCGCGCCGAGGCCGAAATCGCGGCCGTCCGAGAGGCCGACACCCGCCTGCTCGAAGAATTTCTGCGGGTGGTCGAGGCCGAGGCCGCTACAGTCGATCCATGCCAGATAGGTGGCTTCCATCGGGGTTGTGCGCAGTCCCGGCATCATCGTCACCGCCTGCTCGACGCGCTGGGCATTGCCGCGCAGGGTGTCCAGCAGCGCGCGCTGCCAGTCGTCGCCGTCGCGGTAGGCGGCCTCGGTGGCGACCAGGCCCAGCGTGTTGATGTGCGGCATGATCCCTTCCATCGTGCTCAGGAAGCGCCGCCGCAGCGTTGCGTCCGGAATCACCGCGAAGGCGCTGTAGAGACCGGGGACGTTGAAGGTCTTCGACGGCGCCATCAGCGTGATGCTGCGCTGTGCGATCGACTCCGACAGCGCCGCCAATGGACGGTGGCGGCGCGTCGGATCGAGCACCAGGCCGCAATGGACTTCGTCGCTACAGACCACTGCATCGTGTTTCTCGGCGAGCGCCGCAATGGCATTCAGTTCTTCGTCGTCCCACACCCGGCCCACCGGATTGTGCGGATGGCAGAGCAGCCAGAGCTTGGCCTGGCTGCGGGCGAAAGCGGCATCGACGGCGGCGAAATCCCATTGCCAGCGCACGGCATTGCGTTGCAAGGCGACGGTTTCCAGGCGCCGCGCGGAATGGGCAGGTGCGGCTAGGAAGGGTGGATAGACCGGTGTGGCGCTGAGCACGGCGTCGCCGGTATCGCCGACGCTGCGGCAGGCCAGATTCAAAGCGGCGACTACGCCGGGAATCCAGACAATCCACGGTGCCTCGATGGCCCATGCGTAATGGCGCAGCACGTGTTGCTGCACGGCCTCGGTCAGCGACGGCCAGGGCTTGGCGTAGCCGAATACGCCGTGTTCGATGCGTTGCCGCAGCGCGTCGAGCACCGGCGGCGGCGCGGCGAAATCCATATCCGCTACCCATAGCGGGATGATGTCGCGACCGACATAGCGCTCCCACTTCAGCGAATCGCTGCCGCGCCGGTCGACGCCCCGGGTGAAATCGAAGCCGTCCTGCGCGTGCTTCATCGGCCGGCGGTTTCGAACAGGTATTCGCCGCCGCTGACGTGTCCGGCGCTGACCACGGCACCGTACTGCGGGGTCTGCTCGTATTCTTTGCGCACCTTGCCGTGTACCACCTGGTAAATTTCGTAACCGGGCGTGACGCCGCTGGCCGATTCAAGCGCCTTGATCAGGTTATAGGCAAAGATCGAGTGCCCTTCCTTGCCTTCGTCGGAAACGGGCTCCTCGTCGCCGGACGAGAACACCACCACCGAGCGGCGGCGCAGAATTTCATCGCGATCGGCCTTGCCGCTGCTGACCTTCTGCTCTTTGGTCAGAGAACCGGAGAAGCAACTGTCGGAGACCAGGATCAGTTGCCGTGCCGGGATCGCTTTCAGCAGTTTGGAGATGTCGGTATTGGAAATCCAGTTGGCCGGCGTTTTCACCGAGGCGTCGACGGGAATCCAGAAGCCCATACGGGTGTCGTCCATCAGGTAACCGTGACCCGCGTAGAGCAACACGATGCTGTCCTCGGGGCGGGTACTGGCGGCGATCTCGTTGATGGCCGCGATGATCTGCGCCTTGCCGGCGTTGCGCACGACACGCGATTCGAAGCCGAAGCGATTTTGCAGTACCTGGGCGATGCTTTCGACATCGGCGATCGGCGTTTCCAGCGCGGGAATCGGCGTTGAGTAAGCGTTGTTGCCCACCAATACGGCGATGCGGCGCGGCGAAACGATAGGTGCCGGTGGCGGTGCGGTGTCAACGGGGGCGCTGGCTACGACGGTGGTGGGTACTGCCACCTTGGGTGCAGGCGGTAGCGGCAGCGGATTTTCCGGCACAGGAGCGGCGCCGGGTTTGGCTGGAAGTTTGGCCTCCGCGGGTGTCGGGGCGGTTGTCGGCGCGACAGGATCTGCTGCCACCGCTGGCGTTGGCAAGGGTTGGGGTGGCGGGAGCGGGGCGGCAGATTGCGGTTTGATTTCGGCGACGGCAACGGGTGTCGGCGTAACGGCCGGAGTCGGCGCTGTATTCAAGCATAGCGTTCCATGGGGCGCCCCCCCGGGCGGACACTCCGGCACATCGGCGGCCTGCGGGTTTTTGCGCAACTCTTCCAGGGCCTCGCGGTAGAGTGCGGTACGTGTCTGATGGCGCTGGGTGAAGATCGACTGCATCTGCGTCATGCCCGGAATGCCGCCGATAAACGCAGGTGGGCGCATCGGCATCTGCGCTACGGCGTCGGCGACAAGTCCCAGTGCTGTGATCGCGAGAATAAGTTTGCGGTTCATCGGTTTTCCTCCAGTAGCTGTCGCCATTGCTCGGCCCAGCAGCAGGAATGGGTGAAGTCCGGCATTAGTCGCACATTCCCTCCCCACTTGGCTGCGAATTCGGCGACTACCTCGGGCGGCACAATCTTGTCGCGCCCCCCCGTCCAATGTGTAGCGCGGCTCAGCGGCGCCGTCAGCGCGCTTATCGGGTCGACGGATCCGATGAGCGGAGAAATTCCTTGGCTGTGCGTCCAGCGATTGACCGCCAGCGGCGCGGCTACGGTGATCAATTCTTCCACATCATCGCGTCGCGCCGCCAGCAGTGTGGCGATCACGCCGCCGCCTGAATAACCGACCAGCCGCAAATTCGTGGTCTGCGTTTCGCTTTTGAGCGCATCGACGACATGCCCGTAAGCGTCGATGACTTCCGGCGAGAAGCGCCGTTCGTCCCAATAGGCCGGGTCGCAGTTCGTGCGATCGGCGGCACTCAGATATTGGCAAGGACGGCCCAGATAGGCGACCGATCCGGCCGGATCGGCGATGGCCATCGCCAGTACCGGCGACGCGACGGGGGTCGGGTCGCGCGGTGCATGGTAGGGCGAAGACCACTGGGCACCGTCGCCCTCTATATAGATCGTCAGCGTCTCGGCGTTTCGGCTGCGATCGCGTATCAGGATCAGCAGACGGAATGGATCGTGTGCAATTCGGCGTTCGCTGAAGCCGTAGGGTTGTGCTTTTTCCATTGCCGATTGGCGCAACGCGAGGTCGCCGTGGCATCCGCCGGCAGAAAACAAAAAGGCCGCGCCCGTGAGCGCGGCCAGCATCGGAACGATGCTCCGTTCCGGCATCAGAAACGGAAATTGATGTTCAACAATACCGACGTGTTGGTCGTTCCGTTACGGGACTCGTCGTTGATGGCGATGCCGCCGTAAATGTCATTCTTGGCGGAAAAATAGTTGATCCCGACGGTACCGACCCAAGCCTGTTTGTCCCATTTGATGCCCGGGGCCACCTTGGGGGACACGTCCGAATCGGAAACGAAAGCCAGGCCGGCATACGGCAGCCAGCCGCCGCCCAGCCAATAGCCGGCCTGTGCGCCGAGGCGAAGCTGACTGAGCTTGTTGGTTACGCCGGTGTTGGCGACGGTCACGCCATTGAATTTGGAGTTTTCATATTCTTCTTCGGCGTACATATAGCTGCCCTTGCCGAGGAACTGCCAGTTATCCATCCAGCGCGTGTAGCTCAGGTTGGCGCCGCCGAACATGCGGTCGGAGTCCGCGGAGCCGGGACCTCCGGGGCTATTGGTCTTGAATTTGCCTTCGCCCCAGCCGATAGCGGCATCAAGCGACCAGTTCTGGTTGATCTGCCAAGCCACGTACGGAGCGATGGAGTAGCCCTTATTCTCGAACCGGGTCTTTGCAAAACCTACCGCATTGAAGATGTTGCCATCGCCGTCATCGAACGCGCCGGAAACGCCCAACACCAGGTTCGGAGCGATTTGATAATCGGCGCCGATGACCGGATTGTCGATATCGGCATCCGTTTGCTGGCCCGCTTTCGTATCTTCGCGGGATATGAAACCGTAGCTGCCCCAGACGTTGAGTTTCGAGCTGGCGTCGCCGGCAGCCATGCCCGTGCGCGGCTCGCCGAGCGACGACAGCCGCATCGGGCCGCCGACGAAGCTGGCGCGCGAAGAAATGGAGTTGGTGATGGTCAACATGGTTTGAACCGTCGTGCCCTGTAGCAAGGCCTGGTTCAATCCGGGACGGGCTGTTTCCCCGGGGGCGCAGGGTGGGCAGGTGTACGAACCTGTCGAGCCCAGATAAGAAGCGGGGGCGCTAGCGAATGCAGCACCGCTGGCTACAGAGAGTGTGGCGTAAATTGCTAGATGCTTGAAGTGTTTCGACATGATCTCCCTTTCTTGAAATTGTTGCATAAAGATTCTATACACCTACCTACTGAGTGGGTACGGCCGTATCGCGCGCGTTGCGCACCGCCCGTTGGTAAAGTGAGACAAGTAGTTTTGCCTGCGGGTCTCCCGGATACTTGGTGCGCAATTCGCCGAGTGCCTGATCGACGCGCTCAAGCGCGCGGGCTTCGAACAGCGCGGAGAGCAGATACATTTCCGGATTCAGGTCGTCGCGGGCCGACGCGGTGCGCAGGTCGCGATAGGTTTTGTCGATTTTCGCCAGCGCATCCGGCGTCGGGAGGCTGCGCTGGCGATTCGTAGCGATTCGGCCCTGGGCATCGACTACAGGTGTTTTCCCGATCTGCTTCACCACGGATACGGGTAACTGGTCGGACCTCAATTCGCTCAACCCCTTTGGTTTGCTCGCCGTTTCGCCGATTTCCAGCTGTCCGGCACCAGACCATGTTTCCTGTCGTCCATTGGCGAAGTAGATCAATCGCAGCCGTCCCCCTTGTCCGATGGCCAGCAGATCGCCGCTCTTCAGGCGGGCAAACCCCTGCACCGGTTGAATACCGGTGGGTGTTGCGCGCGTCACTTCACCCGCGGATAGCGTTACCAATACGTCTACGTCTGCTGCACAAACGGTAAGCGAAACGATACTCATCCATGCGAACGCACTAACCTTCCCCGCAAGGCCAACCTTATGTACCGAGCTGAACATCCAGCCGTAATAATTGCGCATGCCCGTCATGCTAGGTCGAGGCGCCGCCAGTCGCAATAAGGAAAGCCGGCCTGGGCGCCATTGATTGAACGTTGTTTGATCAGGATCAGACTTTCCCTATTTGGTCTGCCTATATTGAAAAGTGGAAAGCTTGAAATTTCCTAAGAGGGAGCAATGAAAATACAAAAAATAAAGGGGATTTCCCATGGGTTGATGGTGGCGCTGGCGACCCAGAGCATTGGCGCGGTGGCAGCCGATATCGGTGCCGAAGCGGCGTCCGGTGCCGGGCCCAAGACGCCGGCAATCAAGACGGTAACCAATTTCTCGCAGGCTCTGCGCTGTATGGACGAATTGTTTCTTGCCTACGGCAAGCAGGGAATCGTCATCACTTCGGCGGGCATTCCCGACGAGACCGGCAAGGTGCGCACCGGCACCAAGGAAATGGTCATCAGCACCGTGGCGAAGATGACCCTGAAGAGCAACGCCTTCGAATTCATCGACTTCCATAGTGCGCAGGACGATCTCGGGCAATTGTTTGCCGCCATTGGCGATGCCGGCCGCAAGCTGCCGGATTATTACGTGCGCGGTTCGATCACCCAGATGGACGATAACGCGGTACGGAAAAACAAGGGCGCAGGTATTTCGCTGCCCTTCTTCGATTTCGGTTATTCGAAGGACGAGTCCTACGATCTGCTGAGCATGGACATGAGCGTGGGTGAGGCTGCTTCACGCAAAATCCTGCCTATTACCAGCACTTCCAACACGATGATTCTGGTCAAGGGCGGGAAATCGGGTGAAGGCGGCGGTCGGCTGGGCAAGCTGGGTCTCAGCTTCAACGTCGATCTGAGCCGCTCCGAGGGTGTGGGTGCGGCGACGCGAACCCTGATCGAGCTCGGTTTGATAGAGACGCTGGGCAAATTCACCCAGGTTCCATACTGGAAATGTCTCGACACCAATCTGACCAATCCCTTGATCCGCGACCAGGCTCGGGAGTGGTACGACAGCGCAAAGGAGAAGGATCTCCTGTTGTTTGTTCAGCGCAAGCTGGCCGGGATGAACCGCTACAACGGCCCGCTGGACGGCGCAATGAGCGATGCACTGAAGGAGGCGGTCGCCGAATACCAGTCGAAGGCTGGTTTGATCGCCAATGGCGCTGTGAATTTCGACCTCTACGCCAGCCTCCTCGACGATACGCAGAATCAGCTGGCTGCGCTACCGGCACCCAGCCCGGCCACCAAGACGATTCCCGGTTTGGCGCCGGCGATGAAGTCGCCGGCGGCGTCTCCCGCCGCAGTGACTACAGCCGCTCCTGCGGCACCGGCTGCACCTGTAGCCTTCCGTCTCACTCTTGAAAGCGAACGCGGTGCACGACCGAGCTACAGGGTCGGGGAGTTTCTGAACATGAGCCTGTCGATGAACGCGCACGGAACGGCCTATTGCTATTACGAAGATGCCAGCCGCACCACGGCGCGGATATTCCCCAATCAATTCCATCCCGATTCCTCGGTCAGTGCCGGTGGCGTGATGCGCCTGCCGGGCGGCGGCTTCAAGATCAGGTTCGACCGCGCCGGCACGGAACGGGTTGGTTGCGTCGGCGCCGATCGTGAGCTGGTGGTGCCTGCCGGGCTGAAGGGCGCGCGCGATCTGACGCCGCTGCCGGTGCGCTCGCTGAACGACGTGGTGGGCCAGTTCAAACAGGCCAACCCGGCGGCAGTGGCGAGTTTCGTCGATATCACCGTGACCCCCTGAGCGGTGAAAACATGGCGCCTGCTTTCGCTGCTTGCCGTTTTCGGCGTTGTCGAAGGCGGTCTGGCGGGCGAAATCATCGTCGTACCGCAACCGGAGTCGGGTGCGGCTTCCGATGCGTCCATACAGAAGGATAAGGCGCGGGCGTATCGCAAGGACAAGGGTGAGGCCGGTTCTACGGTCATCATCACAGACCAGTCCAGTCCGGCCGAGCGGGCCCGCGCCGCACGCAAGGAAAAGGAATCCGCCGGGCATGAATCGTCGACCATCATCATCCTGCCGCAGGACGAGGACGAGGGGCTGCTTTCTCCTGAGCGCAGTGCGGCGGGACGGGCCATGGACAATCGGGCACGAGCCAAGGAATATCGACGCAGCGCCGAACCTGCGGGTGAGGGACAGATCATCGTCATTCCGCCGGCGGGCAGCGGTGCGGATGTGGAGTCGGCCCATGAGCGGGCGCGAGAAAACCGTCTGCGTGCAAGGGACTATTCAAAGGGCGATCGCGGTTCGCCGTCGGCCCATATCGGCGTCGACGGTTTGCCGATCATCGCTTGCAAGGATACGGACAACGTGGCGGGCCGCATCGGTGACGACAACCTGTCCGGCAGCGTCGTCACGATTTTTCGTGACGGCAAACCGATCAAGGTGCGCTGTCAGTGATGCGCGCCGCAGAATTTAAGAGGGCGGTTTACTACACGGCGGTCATCGAAAGCCGGATTCGAACGTTATTCCCATGAGACGGAGAGGGAAAATGAAAACCGGGCGATCGTTTCTGTGTGCTTTGTTCGCTGTCTGCCTGTTGCCGGCGTGTGCCTGGGCGCAGGGAATGGTTGATATTTCCTCTGCCGGAGTGAAGGTGGAAACCGGAGGTACGGGTAAGCCGGCCGTGTCGATTAGCGGAGCGTCTGGTTCGACGGTTGAGCCGGATCTCGAAATGGAGGGGGTTACGGTGATCAACGGCGACGTCTATATCGATGGCAGCAAGGTTCCCGCTGACCGGGTCCGCTACAAGTCGCCGAAGACCGGCAAGGTCTATGTGATCCGCCATACCCCCGGCGGCAATGTCAGCGTCGAGGAGAAATGATGATGCGCCTGACGCGCTATCTGATTTCCGCTGCGGTTGCCCTGGCCGCGAATTCGGCGGGCGCCGTGTTGGTGATCGTCGACCGTGTGCCGACGCACGAGATGTCGTCGATCGTCTTTCTGACGCCACATGGAAATGCAGCCTATCTCGCCCAGCGCAGCCATGCGTGGCGCAGCTATCGCCAGGACGCCGACCCGCAGCGACGCCTTGGTCTGATCAGGGCGCCTGCCGCCGGCAGCAGGATGGCCGGGGCTTCCGCACGGCAGGCGCAGCTGCGCGACCATCTGACACGGGCTACGGCCTATCGCCTGCGTTATTTCGACAAGTAGACAGGATTCAATGTGGATAGAACCTGGATCGGAAAGCTCGTTGCGGCAAGTTGCGCTGCACTCTGCACGGCCTCGGCGTGGGCCGTCACGCCGGTCAACGCGGATTTTCAGACCATCCTCGACGGCCGTTCGACACAGACCGCCGTCTGGCGCTACGCCGACAATCCGAAAATTTTCGTCTTCGACTTCCCTGGGCTGGCGTTGCAAGGGCGCACATTTAACCGCGTCACCCAGCTCAGCGAACAGCAGATCAGCGAACCCTATCCGCGGGTGCTGACGACGGATGAGCTCACCAAGTACATTGAGGCGTTGCGCCGTACCCAGGCGGATTTCGCTTTCGGTCACGACATTCTGGTTGCCGAGCTGGTCCAGTTCTTCAATCTCGCGTTGCGCGACAAAGTGGATCTATTCCCTGAGGAAATCGGCCTCCGCGATTTCCTGGTCGAACAAGGCTTGATCCGCGAATGGCGCGGTTTCTATCAGGCCATGGAGCCCGGTGCGGTGGTACTTTCGATTCCACAGCCGCAGGAGAAACAGGCGGCCGAGCCGCGCATCACCGGCGGTGCACGCACTGCGATCCTGTTGCATGAAATGGCCCACGGCGAGTACTACACCAGCCCCTATTACGCCTCTTATTGCAAACGTTTCTGGTCGGAGACGCTGACCGATAACCAGCGCGAGGCATTCAAGAAATTCCTTTCCAAGTACAACTACTCGGTCGCCGGAGAGGATCTGCTGGTGAACGAAATGCAGGCCTACCTGATGTTCACCCCGGATCAGGCATCCTTCAATGCGCGCAAGCTGGGTGTCAGCGATGCTGAGCTGGCGGCTATGCGCGAGGCATTCCGCAAGGGCAAGCCACCGACCAAGCTGCCCCTGAATTTTTGAGGGAACGAATCGCCATGATTAGACAAAGATCCATACCCGCCATCGTCTGCGGCCTAGCGTTAATCGCCGGGGTCGGTCATGCGCAAGTGAGCCAGAAGACCAAGATTCAGGGCAATACCGAGATCAACGTCACAACAAACAACACCACGGCCATCGCCACCGGCGAGAACAACGTGGCGAAAAATCGGATCGGGGTGATTCAAGGCAACAAGAAGGGCAATACCAAGATCAACGTAAACGCAGCCAATGTCACCACCGTCGTCGGTGGTCGCAACAAGAAGGCCTGCACCAACATAGGAGTGATAGCCGATGATTGCAAGTAAGCCGGGGCGTGCGCTAATCGCGCTGGGAGCCGTTCTGATTGCCGGTTCGGTCTTTGCGGAAAGCGGCTTGAATGCGTCCTCACAGACCAAGGTGAACAATGCCAAGGCCAAGGCTTGGTCGAAGGGTGGGACCGCCGACAACGATCCGGCGTTGCAGAAGCGCGTGGTCAACATCGGCAGCAAGCGGGCCGGCACCTGCAACGTCAATGTCGGTACCGCCAAGCCGGGCGAGAAGGCACCGAAGGAAATTGTGGTTACCACCAAAGAAGTCATCAACGTTTGCAAGTGAGGGCAGAGTCATGAGATCGCGTTACGTCAGTTTTTCCCGTTTCGCCGCGGTATTGCTGCTTGTCGCAAGCACCGGCGCGCTGTTTTCACTTAATGCTGTTGCGGCGGAGGACGATGCGGCCAAACTGGAAGCGCTCAAGCGCGCGATGGGCGAACCGGCCATCGGCGGTGAGGGCAAGAAAAAGCACCGCACACGCGCCATCGTCTTCGACGGCGATGCGGCCGAACCATCGGCCGCCGCGGCGGCGACCGATGTACCGAAAGCCGCCACGGTCGATTGCGCCGCGCTTTCCCCTGACGTGCCGGCCAATGCCGTGGATTTCGCAATTCAGTTCAAGGTCGGGAGTGCCGAGGTGTCGCCGGCTTCGATGGCCACGCTGACCGAGATCGGCAAGATTCTTTCGCTCTCGCCCGAGCGCTGCGTGCTGGTCGAGGGCCATACCGATGCAACGGGCAATGCCGACAAGAACATGACCCTTTCGCGCGAGCGTGCCGATTCGGTGATCAAGTTCGTCACCGAGAAAGGCGGGCTCGAACGCAAGCGCTTCATGCCGATCGGCAAGGGTTCGTCGGCGCCGATCAAGGATGCCGACCCGCGCGATCCGAAGAATCGACGCGTCGTCTTCAAGGTTGTAACCGGGTAAAGCCGTACGTACCCCGTTTTGTAGCAGTGTTGTTCCTCTATCGCTAAAAGGAGAATCACCATGCGTCTTATCGTCACTCTGATCGCCACCGCCCTCGTCGCCGCGCCCGCATTCGCCCAGCAAGCGCAGCGTTCCAGCAATCCCCAGGGCGTGCAGATTCAGGGCAATACCGAAATCAAGGCCAAGCAGGAAAATGTCACTGCCGTCGCTGTCGGCGAAGGCAACGTCGCCAAGAACACCGCCGGCGCCATCAAGGGCGGCACGCAGATCCAGGGCAATACCAAGATCAAGGCCGAGCAGAAGAACGCCACCGCCGTTGCCGTCGGCAAGGGCAACAAGGCCGCCAACGAAGCCGGCGTGATCGGCGGCCAGTAAACGCCGTTTCACACCTCATTCATCACACGAAAGGGAGTTCACCATGAAGCGCATTCTTGCCGTAGCCATCGTTTCCGCCTTTGCCTCGACCGCTTTCGCCCAGGCATCGCAGGCGGGTCCGAAGGGCGCCATGTCGTCGCCGAACGCACAGGGTGTACAGATCCAGGGCAACACCGACATCAAGGCCAAGCAGGAGAACACCGCGGCCGTGGCCGTCGGCGAAGGCAATACCGCCAAGAACACCGCCGGCGCCATCAAGGGCGGTACGCAGATCCAGGGCAATACCAAGATCAAGGCCAGCCAGAAGAACGCCGCGGCGGTTGCCGTGGGCAAGGGCAACAAGGCCGCCAACGAAGCCGGTCAGATCGGCGGCCAGTAAAAACCGCCATTTGCCTTTCTATAGCCCCGGGTCAGGCCCCGGGGCTTTTTATTGCGCGGCGGAAAGTCCGGCCCCGGCCCGGCCAGCGCCGTATCAACCTAGAAACAGCCGGTAGGCCGGATTCTTCGATTCGTCCCAGTACTGGTAGCCGAGGCTCTTGAGGAAGGCCTTGAATTCGCGCATCTCGCCCCGCGGCACTTGCATGCCCACCAGCACCCGGCCGTAGTCGGCGCCGTGGTTGCGGTAATGGAAGAGGCTGATGTTCCAGCCTTTGCTCATGTGTTCGAGGAAGTTCATCAATGCACCCGGACGTTCGGGGAACTCGAAACGATAAAGCAGTTCGTCCTTCAGCGACGGCGCATGGCCGCCGACCATGTGGCGGACGTGGAGCTTGGCCATCTCGTCGTCGGTCAGGTCGAGCGCCGGCAGATCGTGGCGGCGCAGCGTTTCCACCAGTTTGCTGGCCTCCGCGCGATTGCCGACCTGGACGCCGGCAAAGACGTGGGCGTCGCTGTCGTCCGAATAGCGGTAATTGAACTCGGTGATCGCCCGTTTGCCGATCAGGTTGCAGAAGCGCTTGAACGAGCCGGGCTGCTCCGGGATGGTCACCGCCAGCACCGCTTCGCGCTGTTCGCCGACCTCGGCGCGTTCGGCGACGAAGCGCAGGCGGTCGAAGTTGGTGTTGGCGCCGGAAGCCACGGCGACCAGGGTCTGGTCGCGCAGGCGTTTTTTCTTTGCGTATTCCTTGGCCCCGGCGATGGCCAGCGCGCCGGAAGGTTCGAGGATCGAGCGGGTGTCTTCGAACACATCCTTGATCGCTGCGCAGATGGCATCGGTATCGACCAACACGATGTCGTCGAGCAGTTCGCGGCAGAGACGGAAGGTTTCCTCGCCGACGAACTTTACCGCCGTGCCGTCGGCGAACAGGCCGACGGTATCGAGGCGCACGCGCTTGCCGGCCTTGATCGAGCGGGCCATGGCATCGGCGTCGAAGGTTTCGACGCCGATCACCTTGGTCGCCGGCCGTACGCGCTTGATATAGGCGGCCACGCCGGCCGCCAGGCCGCCGCCGCCGATGGCGACGAATACCGCCTCGATCGGGTCCGGATGCTGGCGCAGGATTTCCATGCCGATGGTGCCCTGGCCGGCGATCACTTCCGGATCGTCGTAGGGGTGCACGAAGGTCAGTCCCTTTTTCTTTTCCAGCGCCTTGGCGTGGGCATAGGCCTCATCGTACGACTCACCGGCCAGCACCGCTTCGCCGCCGCGATTCTTGACCGCGTTGATTTTGATCAACGGCGTGGTGGTCGGCATTACGATCACGGCCTTGCATGCCAGCTTCTTCGCCGCCAGCGCAACGCCCTGCGCGTGGTTGCCGGCGGAGGCGCAGATCACGCCGCGCTTGCGTTGGGCCGGAGTCAGCGCAGCCATCTTGTTATAGGCGCCGCGCAGCTTGAAGGAGAACACCGGCTGCATGTCCTCGCGCTTGAGCAGGATGCGGTTGCCGATGCGGCCGGAAAGATTGGGCGCGAGTTCCAGCGGCGATTCGATGGCTACGTCATAGACGCGGGCGTTGAGGATTTTTTCCAGATAGTCCACGGCAGGGTCGGGCAGAAACGGGGAAGGGCGAAGGGTATCAGGGCGCGCCTAAAAAGTCGCGAATCGGTGCAACCTGGCTTTCCTCCATCAATGCCGGCGCATGGCCGACGCCCTCGACTTCGATGGTCGTCGCGCAAGGACCGCGCAGGCTCATGTGCACCAGGGTTTCCCGGCTCAGCAGATCCGACTCGGCGCCGCGCAGCACCAGTGTCGGACAGGCGATGCGGTCGTACAGTGGCCAGACGTCCACGTCCATCAGCACCGGGGCATTGCGGAAGGCGTCGCCGATGCCGGGATCGTAGGCGAAGACATAGCCGTCGCCGTCACGGCGGAAGGAATGCACCGTCAGGTGCTGCCATTGCGCATCGCTGAGCGCGCCGAAAGGCGCGTGCGCCTTGCGCAGGTGGCTTTCGGCGGCGGCGAGGTCGGCAAAGCGGAAGTCGCGCCCGACATAAGTGCCGATGCGTTGCAGCGCCGCGGCGGCGAGCACCGGGCCGACATCGTTGAGCACCAGACGGCGGATCGGGGTCTTTTCCTGCGCCGCGAGCGTCATGCCGATCAACCCGCCCATCGAGGTGCCGATCCAGTCCACCCGCTCGACAGCGAGCCGCGCGATCAGCGTGACCATATCTGCCACGTATTGTGGGACTGCGTAGCGCGCCTTGTCGGCGAGCCAGTCACTGCCGCCGCGGCCGACCACGTCGGGACAGACCACGCGATAGTCGTCGGCCAGGGCGCGGGCGATGAAATCGAAGTCGTGTGCGTTGCGTGTCAGCCCATGCACGCAGACCAGCACGCGGTCGCTGGCCGGATCGCCCCATTCGAGATAGGCCATCCGGTGCAGCCCCTTCGGGCTGGCGCAGAGCACGCTGTTCCGGCGGGGCTGTTGGCCGGCCGCGGCTTTGGCGGAAGGGGAAAGGAAGCGGGCGAGGACGGTGCGAATGGACATGGCGGCGAATTCCAGCGAATCGATAGTGGCAGGGACGATATCATCCCTGCGTGTTCGATTTGTCTTTTTCCCCCGAAGCCGGCCTCGCCGGTCTGTTCGCCGCGGCCTTTGTTTCCGCCACGCTGCTGCCCGGCGGTTCGGAGGCGCTGCTGCTCGCGCTGGTCCGCCTGCATCCCGAGCAGGCGCTGCCGGCGCTGGCGGTCACCACGCTGGGCAATGTGCTGGGCGGCATGACCACCTACGCCACCGGCCGCCTGTTGCCGGAACGCGCGCTGCATCGGCTTTCGCCGCGGTCGCTGGAAGGGGTGCGGCGCTATGGCAGCCCTTCTTTGCTGCTCTCCTGGGCGCCTTTGTTCGGCGATGCGCTGTGCCTTGCCGCCGGCTGGCTGCGCCTGCCCTGGCCCGGCTGTGCGCTGTGGATGAGCGTCGGCAAGGGCGTGCGCTATGCGCTGGTGGTGGCCGGCGCCGGCGCGTTCTGAATGGCGGCTGCGGAGATACGCAACCAGTAGGCGGTCACTGCCGTGCCGGCCAGCGTCAACGCCGCGGTCGCCGCAAGCCAGAAACCCGCCGGCCCGAGCGGTGCGCCGAAGCGGTCGCCGAGGCCGAGCGTCACCCCCAGCGGCAGGCCGATCCCCCACAGCGCGACGGCATAGATCAGCATCGAGGCGGTGGCTCGCTTGTAGCCGCGCAGCAGGTTGACCGCCACGGTCTGTAGGCCGTCGGTAAGGTGGTACAGCGCGACCAGCAGGATCAGCTGCGCGGCCAGCGCTTGTATGTTCGCGTCCGTCGTGTAGAAGCGCGCCAGTGCAGCATGGCCCAGCGCCAGCATTGCAGCGACGACGGCGGCGCAGCCGAGGCCGAGGGCGAAGCCGCGCAGTCCGATGCGGCGGGCGGCATCGGGACGTTTGGCGCCCAGCGCCTGTCCGCTGAGCACGCCGGCGGCGTAGCCGATCGAGGTCGGCAGCATGAAACAGAGGACGGCCAGATTGGCGGCGATCTGGTGCGCGCCGGAAGCGATCGGGCCGAGGCGGGCGATGAACAGGGCCATGAAGGTGAACGCGGTGACGTCTACCAGGAAAGTGGCGCCGATCGGCAGGCCCAGCTTCAGAAATTCCGCCAGTCGTTTTCGCTGCGGCCAGCTCCAGCGTGCGAACAGGGCGAACTCGCGATACTCCTCCCAATGCGCGCACCACAGCCAGGCGAGCAGGCAGGCGCTCCAGGCGCACAGCGCGCTGGCGACGCCGCAGCCCGCCGCACCCAGCGCCGGCAGGCCGAAGCCGCCGTACATGAACAGCGCGTTGAGCGGCGCCTTCAGACTAAGGGCGAACAGATTCAGCAGCATCACCGGCCGCGGCCGGCCGATGCCCGAGGAAAGGCCGCTGAACAGACGCAGCCCCAGCGCCGCCGGCACCGTCGCCATCATCGCGTGCAGGTAGGTGCGCACCTTGACCTCGACCACCGGATCGAGACGGGCGATGGCCAGCAGCGGATCGGGATGCCAGAGCAGGCCCACCACCAGCAGCGCGACGGCCAGCGCGATCCAGGCCGACTGGCGCACCTCCTCGCCGATCTCGGCATGCTGGCCGCTGCCGTAGAGATGGGCGACGATCGGCGTCAGCGCCAGCAGTACACCCAGCGAGGTCACCACCACAGCGCCGAAGATCGCGCTGCCGACGCCGATCGCGGCCAGATCGAGCGCGGAGAGGCGGCCGGCCATCAGCGTGTCGATCAGGCCGTTGAGCATGATCGCCGCTTGCGCGATGAAGACCGGCCAGGCCAGGTGGATGAGCTTGCGCACGGAGCTTTCCGATGAATGGAAGGCCGATTGTAGTGCAGCGGAGGAGGGGGATTTTTTCGTGTGGCCGGTACCTTCAAGACCGTTCGTGCTGAGCTTGTCGAAGCATGAATGCCAATTGGATTTTCAATCAGCCCCCACCCCGGCAATTCGCCCCGCCTTCAGCGACACCCGCACCGAGTGGTGTGCGTCGTCAGGGCAGCACCCGGCGCAGTTTGCGCACCTGCTGCCACAACTGCGCCTTGGGCATTTGCATCGCCATGACCTGCATGCAACGCTCCAGCCAGCCATGACGGTTTTGCAGCGCGTCGATGGCCTTGGCGAGATCGCGGCCTATGGCCGCACCGTAGGCCTGCTCTGCCTTGGCCGTGGCCTGGCGCAGCAGAGACAGCGACGGGTTCATCATGGCCAGATCGATCAGGTCGCGGCTGAACACGCCGTCGTCGTTCCAGCGGTCCGAATTCGCCAGCAGCTTGCTCGCCGCCATGTCGAGCGGGGTCAAGGACGCGATGCCGCACACTTCATCGGCAGCGGACGGCGGGGCAATCTCGATGCGGCCCTCGCGCACGATCTCGAACTTGAGCGGCTGATTGTCGATCATCAGCAGGGTGTGTATGCCGTACTGATCCGCGCGCATGTCGCGCATCTGCGTCAGCGGCGCGCCGCCTTCGCGAACAATGGCCTGAATGCCTTGCGGCCCGGTCAGCATCTCGCGCAGGTTGCGATAACAATCGGCATCGGAAACCAGAAAGTCGATATCGACCGATTCCCGGTATTCGCCATAACGCATCGCGATCGCCGTGCCGCCGGCGAACAGGCAACGCTGCTCCAGCAGCGTGCGCCCATTCAGGGCATGCAGCACCTGGGCGATGCGGGTGTGTTGTTGCCTTTTAAACATGCTTGCCGTTATCGCCCAAGGCAAGTCGCAGCGCATCGATCAGGTTCTGCTCGCGCGCTTCCATGGCCGCCATGTCGAGATGCCGCGCATTGCGCTCGTAGATGCTCAGCGCCTCGGCCGGTGTCAGCTCGTCCGTGCCCTGTACCTGCCAGGCGAGTTGCTTGAGTTGTGGATAGTCCGACAGGCGGATGCGTGCCGGCAGCCACCCTTTCATAGCATCTACGCGGGCTGTAGCGGCGGGAGCAATGATGCCAAACGTCAAACCCAGCGCCGCCATCACATTGAGATACGCGCCCATCGTGACCGCAGGTGCGCCTTTTTCGATCCGATGCAAAGTCACGCGCGATATTCCCGCGGCTTCCGCGGCGGCCGTGGCATTGACGCGCAAGGCCTTGCGCTGAGCGCGAATCTGTTGCCCGAGCAGGGCCAGCGCCTCGACGGCGATGCGGGTAGTTGGAGGAGGTCTGGCCGGCATAGTGTTTCTCAATATATACGTTAAAGTAGTTATGTCAATAATGAGAAACATAAATTTAATTGACTGGCATGGGAAAAACAGGCTGGCCGTCACAGTGAAATGCGCAAGGCGCAGCCTGCGCTGGTAATCGTCGCCCGACGACATGAATCACGCATTGCCGCGCGTGATCGTGGCGCCGCTCACCCGCAAGGGGCAAGCGCTGGGATGTCGCCCCGAGGTTGTCTTCGATGGGCGTGACGCGCGCATACTGCTCTATCAAATCCGCAGCGTCGATAAAGCGCGGCGGGCCGGCAAGCTGGGTACCATCGATGAATCCTTATGGCATCCCGTTTTGATGGAAATGCCGGCGTGATAAGTAAAGCAATTCGAAGCTGGAACAATCAGCCTCGATCCAGTTGATCTTTTGTAGGAGCAAGTCTTGTTCAAGTTCATCGGCATTATTGCGGGCTATTACCTGCTCGGTATATTCGGGGCCATCGTCGGTTTTTTGCTCGGCTCCTTCATCGACCGTGTCCGCGCCTATGGCACGGGTGGATTCAACCCGCTTGGCAACGCCCAGCGCCAGGCCGCGTTTCTCGAAACCATGTTCGTCTCGCTGGGCAAGCTGGCCAAGGCCGACGGCCGGGTATCCGAAGAAGAGATCGCCCACACCGAAGCACTGATGCAGAAGCTCGGCATGACGGCGGAGCACCGGCAACAGGCGATCGAGTTCTTCAAACGCGGCACCGACCCGTCATGCGATCTCGAACCGCTATACGACCGCTTCATGGCGGCTTGCGGCCATACCCGTCACCTGAAGCAGGTGTTGCTGGTGTACCTGATCGCGATGGCGCTGACAGACGGCCATGTCCATGCTGCCGAGGAAGCTCTGCTTGCCGATATCGCCAGCCGCCTCGGCTACAGCCCGGCCGAGTTCCGGCAGTTGATGGACATGGTCACGAACCAGGGCCATTTCGCCTCTGGCCAGCCGAGCAGCGCAAAAGCGCTGGAGGATGCCTACAAGGCCCTGGGCGTTACCCCGGACAACAGTGACCAGGAAATCAAGCGCGCCTATCGCAAACTGATGAGTCAGTACCATCCCGACAAGCTGATCGGCCAAGGCATGCCGGATGACATGGTGGCGATGGCGACAGAGAAGGCGAAGGAAATCCAGGTCGCCTACGACCTGATCGAAAAAAGTCGACGTGCTGAAGGTGGCTGAGAGGACGGCGAAGTGTATGGTTGATCTTGGCGCTGGCCTGTTGGTAAAAAACGAAAATGACATTGCCCCCGTGGAATTTAATTCCGACACGGTCCTTCAACTCGGTGTTTCCTCCAATGCCTCCCCCGCCGTGATTGTCATCAACTTTCCCGATTGGACGCTCTTTAAATCCGGATTGGACGCACCTATAATCCCGATTGGACGAAACAACAATCCGGATTGGACGAATTCGCCATGGCCTCATCGCTGTACTCGCGTCATCTGCGCACGCGCATCGCCGAAGCGCTGACCGACACGCCGGTCGTTCTGCTCAATGGCCCGCGCCAGGCCGGCAAGACCACGTTGGCGCGCCAGTTTGCCAACGGCGGTCGGCGCTATCTCACTCTGGATGACGCAGCCACTCTGCTTTCCGCGCAGCAAGACCCCACCGGCTTTGTGCGCAGCCTCGACAGCGCCGTGATCGACGAAGTCCAGCGCGCGCCGGGCCTGCTGCTCGCAGTCAAACAGTCGGTCGATCGCGATCGCCGGCCAGGACGCTTTTTGCTCACCAGCTCCGCCAACCTCATGCTCCTGCCCGGCGTCGCCGATTCGCTGGCCGGGCGCATGGAAACACTGCCGCTCCTGCCGCTGGCGGGTTGCGAGATCCAGGGTGGAAAAGGCGGCTGGCTTGATGCCGTTTTCGCCGGCAACATGCCGCGCATTACGCCGGCAGCGGCACGCAAGGCCGTCGGCGATGCGCTGGTGCACAAGGTACTGTGCGGCGGTTACCCGGAGGCGGTGTTGCGCGACTCGGCGCGACGCCGTGCGGCGTGGGCAAAACAATATGTCGATGCCTTGATCCAGCGCGACGTGCGCGAAATCGCCAACGTCGACAAGATCGACCATCTTGCCCGGCTGCTCAAGGCGCTGGCGCAGATGTCCGGGCAACTGTGCAACTTCACGCAGCTTGCCGGCCAGGTTGGCCTGGACGCCAAAACCGCCAGCAGATACCTGGCGATATTCGAGCAGATGTTTCTGCTGCGCCGTGTCGCACCGTGGTCTGCCAACCGTCTGTCGCGCATTGTCAAGACGCCCAAGCTTCACTTCCTCGATACCGGCCTGCTTTGCAGCCTCACCGGCATGAGCGAAATCTCGGCAGCGCAGCAACGCGAACGCTTCGGCCACGCGCTGGAAAGCTACGTCTATGGGGAACTGCTCAAATTGGCGAGCTGGGCCGACGCGGAAGTCGACATCTACGGCTATCGCGACAAGGACCAGGTGGAAGTGGATTTCGTGCTTGAAAATCGCGGCGGCCAGGTGGTCGGTGTTGAAGTCAAGGCAACCGCCAGCGTCGGCCGCAACGACTTCGCCGGCTTGCGCAAGCTCGCTGCACTGGCGGGCAAGAAATTCCAGGCCGGGGTCGTGCTCTATGACGGAGCGGAAACCCTGCCGATGGGCGAAGGGCTATGGGCCTTGCCCCTGGCGAGTCTGTGGCTGAGTTGAATCGGGAAAGCGCGTCACAAACAAGGCCGGCACCGCTCTCGGAAGGATATTGAGCTTGGCTCCTTTCACCGCTTACCATTGATGAATCTTTATGGCATCCCGTTTTTATGGAAATGCTGGCGTGATAAGAAAAGCAATTCGAAGCTGGCACAATTAACCTCGATCCAATTTTTTGGAGATGAACATGACCGATGCCGTTCTCAAGATCAAGCAGTGGGGTAATAGCCTCGGCGTCCGCCTGCCCACGGCTATCGCTCGGGCAGCGCATTTGCTCGTCGATCAGCAGGTCAGGGTTTCGGTGAAGGGCGATCAGGTTGTGATTACGCCAATGACCGATGTCCATCTCAGCCTTGAGCAGCGGCTCGCGGCCTACGATCCGACCTGTCATGACGGCGAGGTCATGGCTACCAGCGAATGTGTCGGGGCCGATCGGCGGTATTGAAAAGCCAACGTGGTTTGTCCCTATTTATAGTGAGTAAAGGAGCCCCTCATGGCAAAGATGACTTTTAGCGTTCCGGATGACGTAAAGGATCGCTTCAACAAAGCTTTCGCCGACGCGAACAAGAGTGCGGTGGTGACCAAGCTGATGGTGGACGCGCTGGATCAAATCGAGCGTAAGCGCCGCAGCGACAAGGCTATCCGCAGTATTTTGAGTCGGCGCGCAAAGAATAAGGGGCCGTTCATCTCGACAGAGGAGATTTTGAAAACGCGGGACGAGATTCGGGCGGAATCCGATGCCGCGCACGGAATACCGCGCAAGTGAAGCTGTATGTCGTTGATTCAAGTGTCGCGCTGAAGTGGTTCCTGTGTGACGACCCGGACGAGTCGGATGTCGATCAGGCGCTGGGTCTGCTGCAAGGCGCATTGAATGAAGACTGTCGCTTCCTTCAACCGCCGCACTGGATTGCAGAAGTTGTTTGCGTGGTGGCACGCAAGCGCCCGCTCGATGCGGCCCTGGCACTGACAAACCTGCTTGAAATGACCTGCCATGAAACGATTCAGACGGCACATGCGTATGCACGAGCCGTTGATCTATCGCTTCAACTTGACCATCATCTTTTCACCTACCCTCGCTTATTCGACCTCTTCAATTCCTTAAGTTCTCGGACGGTTGGTAGCCGGTGAGGCGGCCGTAGATATAGAGCAGGATAGGCAGCAGGCCGAGGAAGAGACCGACTCCAAACGCGATCCAGGTCGCCCGCGAGGAGTTGTCGCGCACCAGTATGGCGTAGGAGGGCAGGTCCGGCCGATAGTAAACGTCGAGCTCGGTGCCGACCGGAAAGCGCGCGGCGAATCGCTCCGCCCGCTTCTGTGAATTAACGCTGAATTCGAAGCCGTAGCCGATACGCGACACGCTGAATTTCTGTTTGCTTCCTTGCCTGGTCTCCAGGTAAACGCCGGCGATCTCGACATCCCAAAACTTGCGGTTCTGGAAGCCGACCACACGGCGCGCATACGATTGGGTGATGACGCCACGCCGCACCGGCCAGTGCTGTGCTTCCGCCAGCCCGTGCAATTCGTTGATGGTGCCGGCGACCGTGATCCAGCCGCCGAAGAAGCCCAGGATTATCAGTACGCCCAACACCCACAGCGCGGCTTTCTTTATCCGCTCGAAAGGGGTCATTCAGGTTCACCGAGGAGTCGACAAGCCATGATAAGGGGTTTGAGTTGCTCCGGTTTCCGCGATGCTCCGCCCTACTCGCGGTACAGCAACACGCTTTCGCGTTCTTCGCACCAACTGGATTCGTCGGCTTGCAGCAGTTGGTCGAGATCGGCCGGCGTGGCGGCGGGATCGTCCACCCATTCACGCAGTAGCGGGCTGCCATTGATGACGTCGATGGCGAGCCGGTCGTTCTCGTATTCGTAGGGAAAGTCGCGCCACAGCGCGTAGTCCGGATACAGGCGGCGTATGGCCTTGAAGGCCAGCGCATAGAGGCGCCAGGGGCGGAAGGCGGCGTGGTCGTAGCCGGCGTTTTCGACATGCACCTGGAAGGCCGAACACAGTTTGCCGGCATGCTTGTGAAACGTGGGTTCGAACCAGCACGGGCGCAGGATGCAGCCTTGCAGCCAGTGCGGCGCCAGTGCCTGCATTTCGCGCAGCACCTGCACGGCATCGATGTCCGGCGCGCCGAGCACTTCGAGCGGGCGTGTGGTGCCACGGCCTTCGGAGAGTGTGGTGCCTTCGAGCATCACCGAGCCGGGGTAGCAGCGCGCCATCCACAGGTTGGGCGCATTCGGACTTGGGTTGATCCAGGTGCGTTCCTCAAGCGGCCAGCCATGGCCCGGTGCGCGTTCGGGTTGCCAGCCTTGCATGGCTACCACCCGATAGTCGACATCGAGGCGCAGCGTGTTCACAAACCAGTGGCCGAGTTCGCCCAGGGTGAGGCCATGCCGCATCGGCAGCGTACCGGCGCCGACGAAGCTCTCCCAGCCGGCGCGCAGGCGCAGGCCTTCGACCGGGCGGCCGATGGGGTTGGGGCGGTCGAGCACCCACACGGCCTTGCCGAGGCGGGCTGCTGCTTCGAGCACGTAGCGCAGCGTGGTCTCGAAGGTGTAGATGCGGCAGCCGAGGTCGAGCAGATCGACCAGCAGCACGTCGAAGCTGTCCATCATCGCCGCCGTCGGGCGCCGCACTTCGCCGTAGAGGCTAAACACCGGGATGCCGAGCACGGGATCGACGAAGTCGGGCGACTCGATCATGTTGTCCTGCTTGTCGCCGCGCAGGCCATGCTGCGGGCCGAAGGCGGCGGCGAGCTTGATGTCGTCGAGCGCGCCGAGCACATCGAGCGAATGGCGCAGCTCGCGCGTGACGGAGGCCGGGTGCGCGAGCAGCGCAACGCGCTTGCCGGCCAGCGGGCGGCGCCATGCGGGGTCTTCGATCAGGCGGTCGATGCCGAACTTCAAGATGCAATCTCCGTAATGTGTGCCGGCGAGCGTGGCAGCGGCTAAGCGAGGCGCAGTGTAAACCCGCTGCGATGATGGAAGTCGGGTTGGGTGCACGGATGGTGCAAGGCCCAATAGGAGGGATCGCCCGCCTTGTCTTCGATGACGGCTGTGAGGCCAATGCGGATGGGGCCAGCGGAAAAATCGCTGAGCTGAAGCTCGGCTTCGAGGATCAGACCCGCGGCGTGTGTTTGCAGCGTGATGCGCGGTGGCTCGCTGGGCACCAGCGGCGTCATCCGGGTGCGATAGCGGGCGAAGCGATACGTTGCCCAGGCGCCCGAAGGTGAGAAATTGCACTCCACATAGGCCGGACCGTCTTGTGCTGTGATGAAGGCTTCGAAGCAGGTGTGGCGCCACAGTTCGTCCGTTTGCCGCGTCGCGGCAGACGCCGGCAGGGCGATGCGATCGACGGCGCCGCAGACCGTGTAGCGAAAGCGCAGCCAGCCATCCGCTCCGCGTTCGGCGCGGGCGGTGAGGCGCTCGATCGCGTGCGTCGGCATGCGGCGATGGCACATCAGCGGAAAGTCGTTGTCGGCGTGCAGGGTGCGTTCAGGCATCGTGTCGGCGTCAATGGCGAGTGCCGGATGATGGTGGCGGCAGCTCGGTGCTTGTGTGGAGGGCACGGTCGGGGATGTTAACTTCCGCCGCAATGATTGCGGCGGCCGCTTGCTTCAGGCTGGCGTCGGACAAGTCCGTCAGCCGGCAGAGCGGGGCGTGGCCGGCGTCGCCCCGCGGTTGCGAACGGCGATAGAGTGGATCGTAGTGCTCGGTCAGCAGTTCGCCGACCAAGAGGCGGAAATTGCCTGCCGTTGCCAGGCGCTGCCAGCGGGCGATGGTTTCTTTGCTCTGTAGTTCGTGCAGGCGTGCGAGCTGCGCAGCGAGACGGCCGTCGGCCGCGGCGAGGAGGTGGGCGTAGTCCTGGAGCAGGAAATCCACCCGCGCTTCGAGGTCGGCTTCGATGCGCAGTACCGGCGCTGCCCGTAGCGCATCGAACAGCCGGTTGGGCAGGTAGAGCGCGCCGATGCGGCGGCTCTCCGCTTCGACATAGACCGGCCGTGTGGAGTCCATTGCCGTCAGGGCCAGCATCAAGTGCGTTTCGAACATTTTCTGCGAGGGCTGCGGTTGATCGGGAAGATCGCCGAGCACCGACCCCTTGTGCGCCGCCAGCGCTTCGAGATTCACCACCTGGGCGCCCTGCGCCGCAAGGGCTTCGAGCAAGCGGGTCTTGCCGCTGCCGGTGGGCCCACCGATGACGCGCAGGTCGAGGCGGCCCGGCAGCGACTCCAGGCGATCGAGCACATGGCGCCGCCAGGCTTTGTAGCCGCCGTCGAGACGGCGTGCCGCCCAGCCGATCTCGCGCAGGATGTGGGTGAATGCGCCGCTGCGCTGGCCGCCGCGCCAGCAGTAGATCAACGGCCGCCAGGATTTTGGCCGGTCGAGGAAGCGTTCTTCGATGTGGCGCGCGATGTTGCGCGCCACCAGCGCAGCGCCGACCTTGCGCGCCTCGAACGGCGACACTTGGATGTAGAGCGTGCCGACGCGCGCCCGCTCGGCGTCGTCGAGCACCGGGCAATTGATGGCGCCCGGGATGTGGTCCGCGGCGAATTCGGCCGGCGAGCGGACGTCGATCACGGTCTCGAATTCGGCGAGTTGTGCTACGGTGGCGAGCCAGCTTTTCACGGTGCGGTAGAGATCGGGGGAAGCGGATTTCCCGTAATGATAAGGCGCGAAGGATGAATCACCTGACACTCGATGGCGGCGCGGCGGCAGCCGATGAAGCGGTCCGCCTGACCCGCTTCAGCCATGGCGGCGGCTGCGGCTGCAAGATTTCACCCGCTGTGCTCTCGCGCCTGCTTGCCGAGTCGCCGCTGCCGGTACCTTCCGCCGACCTGCTGGTTGGGCGCGAGAGCAGCGACGATGCCGCGGTGTATCGCCTCAACGACGAACAGGCCATCGTCGCCACTACCGATTTCTTCACCCCGATCGTCGACGATCCCTACGATTTCGGCCGCATCGCCGCGACCAATGCCTTGTCCGACGTATATGCGATGGGCGCTCGGCCGCTGTTCGCGCTGGCGCTGGTCGGCATGCCGCTGGACAAGCTGCCGGAATCGGCCATCCGCCGCATCCTTGCCGGCGGCGAGGCGGTCTGCGCCGCGGCCGGCATTCCCATCGCCGGCGGTCACAGCATCGACATGCTGGAGCCGATCTACGGTCTGGTCGGGCTGGGCCTGGTGCATCCGGCGAAGGTCAAGCGCAACAGCGCGGCGCGTGCCGGCGACTGCCTGATCCTGGGCAAGCCGCTGGGAATCGGCATGCTCTCCGCGGCGCTGAAAAAAGGCATTCTGTCGGACGCCGGCTACGCCGAAATGCTGCGCTGGACGACCCAGCTCAATACGCCGGGCATAGCGCTCGCGGAGATGGCGGGTGTGCACGCCGTGACCGACGTCACCGGGTTTGGCCTTGCCGGCCATTTGCTTGAGATCTGCCGTGGCTCCGGGCTCTCCGCACACATCGACTTCGACCGTCTGCCGTTGATCGAAGAGGCCGTGAGCCACGCACGTTGCGGCATCGTCACCGGCGCATCGGCGCGCAACTGGGCCGCTTACGCCAGCGAAGTCGACCTGGCGAGCGGGTTGGCGGATTGGCAGCGCAACCTGCTGACCGATCCGCAGACCAGCGGCGGACTGCTGGTGGCTTGCGACGAGGCGAGTGTGGAAGCTGTGCTGGCGCTTTTCCGGGCGGAGAATTTCGCTGCTCCGGCGCTGGTCGGCCGGCTTCAGGCGGGCCCGGCCCGCCTGAACGTGAAAGGATGAGCGGCGCAGTCTAGGTCTTGAAGCGGCCGACCGTCGCCAGTTGCTCTTCGGCCAGGGCTTCGAGGCTGCGCGCCGCATGCGCGGTCTGACTGGCGGCTTCGCTGTTGTCGTGCGCCATCGCTGCGATTTTTTCGATGCCGGCAGCGACCTCGGCTGCCGCCCGTCGTTGCTCGTCGGTGGCATTGGCGATGCTGTCGAGCCCCGCGCCAACTGCAACCACCGAATCGCTTGCGCCGGCGAGCACGCTTTCCACCGAGGTTACCGATTCCCGGCTGGTGGCGATGTTGACCATCGCTTCTTCGATGGACTGGGTCACGGTATTCGATTGCGCCGCCAGGGTGCGGGTGATGGCGTCGATCTCGTTGGCCGAACTGGCGGATTTCTCCGCCAGCTTGCGCACTTCGTCGGCGACGACCGCGAAACCGCGCCCGTGCTCGCCGGCACGCGCGGCCTCGATTGCGGCATTCAGCGCGAGCAGATTGGTCTGGTCGGCGATCTCCTTGACCTGCCCGGTGATATGCGTGATCGCCTGGGTGCTGGCGACAAATTGGCCGACCGAATCGGAAATGCCGCGCACCGTCGATTCGACCATGCCGACGCCTTCATTCAGCCTTGCCAGACTGGCATGGCCTTCCTCGGAACGGCGCAGGCTTTCGTGGGACTGTTCGCGGACTTCGGTGGCGCTGCCGGCGATGGTGGCAACGCTCGCCGCCATCTGTTCGACGGCGCTGGCGGCAGCGGCGGAGGTATCGTTCTGGCTTTGCGACGAACCGGCGACATGGTCCGCGCTCGACACCAGTTCCCGCGCGGCGGCGGAAACCTTGGCTGCCGAAGTGTTGACCTGGCGCACCAGATCGGAAAACTTCACCATCATTTCGTTGAACACGCTTGAGGCTTGGCCGATTTCGTCCTTGCCGCGAACCTGAAGCCGGCGCGTCAGATCGCCTTCGCCGGAAACGATGGCGCGCAGACCGATCACCATGTCGCGGATTGGTTCGGTCACCGCGCTGCGGATGAAGTACCAGATCAGCAGAAGCATCAGCGCGCTGACGACCAGCGCCACCACCAGCGATTCGGTGGTTTGCAGCGAAACCGCCTTGTCGACCTTGTCCAGCGAGATTTTCATGCTGATCACGCCGAGCACGGCGTTTTCCGCTGCATCGTGGCATTCGACGCAGTTCTTGCCCAGATACTTCGTGACATTCTTGGCGGGCCGGATCGCCAGCAGGTAGGGTCCCTGCTCATCCTTGCGGACATCGACCAATTCCTCCCCGCTTGCCATTACTTTCGCTTCAAGGTCATCGGGCTTGAGATCGTTGCGCACCTTGCCTTCGTCTTTCGAACTCTCCACGCCCTCCCGCGCGACGTCGCTCGGCACCACACGCAAATCGCGGATTACCGCCAGATGCTTGATCTGGTCGAGAAAGGCCGAGCTTTTGTCCATCTTGTCGGCAATCATCAGCGCCGTCAGGCCGGCAAGCGTCGAGTCGTGCATGCTCAGCGAAAAGTCCTGCGCCTGGTCGATCGCGGAACGGTAGTTTTGGTGGCCTACCCAGAGAATGACGCCGACCCACGCTGCTACGAGCATCGCTCCGATAGCGGCCGTCAGTCGGATCCAGATCTTGATGTCGTTTAGCCTAAGCATGATTCCCCTGCCAAAAAATTATTGTTAGAACTTAATCCTACTTTAGATTTTCCGTCTGATAAGGGCGGTGATGCCTATTTTGAGCACCTTATTCCCGGCGTAGCGAACAAACGGCGCATTGCATTCGATGCCCCGTAAAATGGGCCGATATTCACTTCACAGGCGCCGCTTTTGACCCCCAAGTCTCTTTCCGTCACCCTGTCGCCGCTCGACAATGGTCGGCTCGCCAATCTCTGCGGTCCGCTCGACGAAAACCTGCGGCAGATCGAAACCGCGTTCGACGTCACCATTACCCGTCGCGGCGAGCAATGCCGCATCGTCGGCGAGCTTGCGCAGCGCCGCCTGGCAGCGGAGGCGCTGGAACGCTTCTACGCGGCGGCCGGCGCGCCGGTCAGCATCGACGACATCCAGCTCGGTCTGGTGGAAATCGCGCGCCGCGCCAGTTCGCGCAGTCGCGCCTTGCCGCCGCCGGCCGGCCTGCTGACGCTGAAGGCCGACTTGCACGGCCGTACGCCGAATCAGGTGCAGTATCTGCGCCAGATCCAGGAACACGACATCAGCTTCGGCATCGGCCCGGCCGGGACCGGCAAGACGTATCTTGCCGTGGCCAGCGCGGTGGATGCCTTCGAGCGCGACCAGGTGCAGCGCATCGTGCTCACCCGCCCGGCAGTGGAAGCCGGCGAGCGCCTGGGTTTCCTCCCGGGCGATCTGGCGCAGAAAGTCGATCCGTATCTGCGCCCGCTCTACGATGCGCTTTACGACCTGATGGGCTTCGACAAGGTGGGCAAGCTGTTCGAGAAGGGCAATATCGAGATCGCGCCGCTGGCCTACATGCGCGGGCGCACCCTGAACCACGCTTTCATCATCCTCGATGAAGCGCAAAACACTACGCCGGAACAGATGAAGATGTTCCTCACCCGCATCGGCATCGGCGCCAAGGCGGTGATTACCGGCGACGTGACCCAGGTGGATCTGCCGAAGGGGCAGAAGTCGGGGTTGGCGGAAGCCCGCCAGGTATTGAAGGATGTGCGCGGCATCGCGTTCACCGGTTTCGATTCCGCGGACGTGGTGCGTCATCCGCTGGTGGCGCGCATCGTTGCGGCATACGAGAAAAAGCGTGAAGGCTGAAGGCGGCACCGTGCGGAACAAAGCTGGACGCACATCCCGCCGCGCCGACCGCGCGGTGTCGCCTGCCGCCCGGCAGCCACGGCTTTCGCTGGCGGTGCAATACGCCTGCGACACCGATGCGCTACCGTTGCGGCCGCGTGTGCGGCGCTGGGTCAAGGCAGCGTGCGAAGGCGATGCCGAGGTGACGGTGCGCTTTGTCGACGGCGACGAAGGCCGTGTTCTGAACCGCGATTACCGCGGCAAGGACTATGCGACCAATGTGCTGTCGTTTCCCTACGAACGCGAACCGGCCACGCTCGGCGATCTGGTGATCTGCCTGCCGGTATTGCTGCGCGAGGCGGCGCAGCAGGGCAAGAGCGCCGAGGCCCACTGCGCCCACCTGATCGTGCATGGTATGCTCCATTTGCAGGGTTACGACCACGAGACGAGTGAAGAGGACGCGCAGCAGATGGAAGCCAGGGAACGTTCAATCCTCGCCCGACTCGGTTTTGCAGACCCCTATCTTTCGATGATCGAAGCGTAAGGCAAGCGTTCGCTTCGACGCCCGCACCCGATATGGAACTTCCCAGTAGCCGCCCCAGATTGATCGAACGCCTTTCCGCCCTGCTGATGCGGGAGCCGGAGGACCGCGAAGAGCTTCTTGTCCTGCTGCACCGAGCATTCGAGCGCAATCTGCTCGACGCCGATGCACTCTCGATGATGGAAGGTGCGCTCGCCGTATCCGAAACCACCGTGCGCGACATCATGGTGCCGCGTGCGCAGATGGATGTGGTGGACATTGCCGAGGATCCGGCGAGGATCGCCGAATTTGTCGTCGAGGCTACCCATTCGCGCTTTCCGGCGATCGGCGAGAACAAGGACGACGTGCTCGGCATTCTGCTGGCCAAGGATCTGCTGCGCTTCTTCGCCGGCAAGGAGTTCGATCTGCGCGACAGCCTGCGGCCGGCGGTCTTCATTCCCGAGTCGAAGCGCCTCAATGTCCTGCTGCGCGAATTCCGCGCCAGCCGCAACCATATGGCCATCGTCGTCGACGAATACGGCGGCGTCGCCGGGCTGGTGACCATCGAGGACGTGCTGGAACAAATCGTCGGCGACATCGAGGACGAATACGATTTCGACGAGGCCGCGGACAACATCGTGCTCGACAACACCGGCCGCTACCGGGTCAAGGCGATCACCGAGATCGACGATTTCAACCAGGCCTTCGGCACGCGGTTTTCCGCCGAGGAAGTGGATACCATCGGCGGGCTGCTGATGCAGCATCTCGGGCGCCTGCCCAAGCGCAACGAAGTGGTGCAGCTCGACGGCATCCGCATCCAGGTGCTGCGCGCCGACAGTCGGCGCATCCACACCCTGCTGGTCGATCCGCAGCGCGGTCTGTCGCTTGCCGCAGAATCTGCGGACGGCACTTCCTAAAAGGGTTTCACCACCGCTAGAATCACGATGGCGATCAGCGCCAGCACCGGGATTTCGTTGAACACGCGGAACCAGGTATGGCTGCGGCGGTTGTTGCCCGCAACGAACCGGCGCAACTGGCCTCCGCAGAAGCCGTGGTAGGCCCACAGGCCCACCACCAGCGCGGTCTTGGCGTGCAGCCAGCCGCCATGGAAACCGAAGCCGAACCACAGCCAGAGTCCCAACGCGGTGGCGAGCAGGCCGATCGGCGTGACGAAGCGATACAGCTTGCGTGCCATCAGCAGCAGCCGCTCACGCTCGGCGGCGCTCTCTGCCGGAACCATGGCGAGGTTCACGAAAATGCGCGGCAGGTAGAACAGTCCTGCAAACCAGCTGACGACAAAAACAATATGGAACGCCTTGACCCACAACATCATGCAGTCCTTTCCGTTTCCGCCCGGGCGGCGGCAAGCCCTTCGATCACGCTCGGGTAGCGCAGGCGCAGGCCGAGTTCCCGTTTCATGCGCCGGTTGTCGAGGCGGCGCGATTCTCCCATGAAGGACAGCTGTAGCGGCGAGAGCTGGGTGCGTACGTCCGCCGGCGGCAGGCGCGGCGCGCGCGGCAGACCGAAGGCATCGGCCAGCCGGTCGAACCAGTCACCCATTTTCAGCACCGAATCGTCCACCACGTTGTAGGTGCGGTTGGGCCGCCCGCGGCGCAGCGCGGCGTCGAGCGCACGCGCCAAATCCTCGGCGTGGATGTGGTTGGTGAAGCTGTCCTCTTCGGCACGCAGCAGCGGCAGGCGCTGGCGCACGCGTTCCAGCGGCAGGCGTTCGGCGGCGTAGATGCCGGGAGCGCGCAGCAGCGCAACGCGACAGCCGCTGCTGCGGCCGAATGCGCGCAGGCGTGTCTCCGCGGCCTGGCGGCGGCGTGCACGGTCGGTACGAGGCGCTGGCGGGCGCGTTTCGTCGACCTGGGCGCCGCCGCAGTCGCCGTAAATGCCGCTGGTGCCGATATAGACCAGGCTGCGTGGTACACTTTTTCCCGTTGCAAGCGTTGCCAGCAAGCGCGCTGTACGCGGATCGTCCGCTCCGGCCGAGGGAGGTGGGGCGCTGTGAATGACGGCGTCGGCAATGCCGGCGATGCGATGCAGCGTTGCGCGGCGGTCGAGATCGCCGACAATCTGTAGCACGCCCAGTTCGGCCAGTTGCTCATCACGCCGGCGTACCAGCGCGAACACGCGCCAGTGCCGTAGCAGCTGGGGCAACGCCCGGCGCACGACATCGCCGCAACCCACGATCAACAATCTTCGCATCGACGAATTATCCCATGAGCTACCAGATCACCCTGACGCCGAGCGGCCACACCTTCAGCGCCGCCGCCGACGAGCCGCTACTTGCCGCCGCCGACGCGGCGGGATTGACGGTGCCCTACGGCTGCCGCAACGGCGTATGCAGCGTCTGCAAGGCAACGCTATTGGAAGGCGAGGTCGATCACGGCGAGTCCCAGGAATGGGCGCTGCCGGCCGAACAGCGCGCCGCCGGCAAGGTGCTGCTCTGCTGCGCGAAGCCGTTGTCCGATCTGGTGCTGGAAGTGCGCGAGGTCAGCGCCGACCGTGATATCCCGGTGAAGACGCTGCCCTGTCGGGTGCAGAAGATGGAAAAGGTTGCGTCCGACGTGATGATCCTCCACCTCAAGCTGCCGGCGAGCGAGCGGTTGCAGTTCCTTGCCGGCCAGTACGTCGAGTTTCTGCTCAAGGACGGCAAGCGCCGCGCCTTCTCGCTGGCCAATGCACCGCACGACGACGAACTGTTGCAAGTGCATGTGCGCCACGTTCCCGGCGGCCAGTTCACCGGCCAGGTGTTCGAAGCCATGAAGGAAAAAGACATCCTGCGCTTCGAAGGCCCGCGCGGCACCTTCTTCCTGCGCGAGGACTCGACCAAGCCGGCGATCCTGCTCGCCGGCGGCACCGGCTTCGCGCCGGTCAAGGCCATCGTCGAGCATGCCATCCACAATCGTATCGAGCGTCCGCTGTATGTCTATTGGGGCGCCCGCGACCGGGCCGGGCTGTATCTGCCCGCGCTGCCGTCGCAATGGGCGGCAGCGCATACCAACATCCGCTACGTGCCGGTGCTCTCCGACGCGACGGCCGCCGACGCTTGGACCGGCCGCCGCGGCCTGGTGCACAACGCGGTGCTGGAGGATTTCGCCGACCGTGCGGACGGGTTGGGCGGTTTCCAAGTTTACGCTTGCGGTTCGCCGGCGATGATCGATGCGGCGCGGACGGCTTTTGTCGCGCGCGGCCTGCCGGACGGCGAATTTTTCGCCGACGCGTTTACTTATGCCGTCCAATGACCGCTGTCGGCAAGAAACCCTGCGTCAATTGCACATGCGCCGCGACGGGCTTCTGCCCGCGCGGCGTCGGCGTGCATATCAAGCGTGAGGCGCCTGTAGCCGCCAGACCGCTGACCGCGGCCCAACGCGCCCAGGCGTTACGGGAACAGTTGCAGAAGCTGCCCGGCAAGCGACGCAGTTTGCGCTACTGAAGCGCGTGCCTCACTCGCCCAGATAGGCGGCTCGCACGCGGGGGTCGGCGGCCAGCGCGGTGGCGGAGTTGGCGAGCGTGATGCGGCCGGACTCCATCACATAGCCGCGGTCGCAGGTTTCCAGCGCCAGGCGGGCGTTCTGTTCCACCAGCAGAATACTGACGCCGCGGGCGGCGATGGCGCGGATCAGCTCAAACACTTTCTGCACCATGATCGGCGCCAGACCCATCGACGGCTCGTCGAGCAGCAACAGGCGCGGGCGTCCCATCAGGGCGCGGCCGATCGCCAGCATCTGCTGTTCGCCGCCGGACAGTGTGCCGGCGAGCTGCGTGCGGCGTTCGGCAAGGCGCGGCAGTAGGGCGTAGATTTCCTCCAGGTCGGCGGCGATGCCGGCGTCGCGGCGGTGGAAGGCGCCCATCGCCAGGTTCTCCGCCACCGTCAGCCGCATAAACACGCCGCGTCCCTCGGGAACCAGCGCCAGGCCGCGGCCGACCAGCGTGTGGCCGGGTAGGCCGTCGATGCGTTCGCGGCCGTAACGGACTTCGCCGCGACTGCCGATCATCCGCGTCAGCGCCTTCAAGGTGCTGGTCTTGCCGGCGCCGTTGGCGCCGATCAGGCAGACCATCTCACCCTCCTCGACGGCGAAGGAGATGCCTTTCACCGCGGCGATGCCGCCGTAGCGGACTTCAAGGTCGATGACCGCCAGCAGCGGGTGGTCGGCCGCCGCGGCCTTGCGCGCCGGCGTGCGGGCGGGCGAGGGTGTTGGTTGCGCGGGCGAGGTATGCGCGTTGTCGCCGAGATAGGCTTCGATGACGTGCGGATCGCGGCGCACTGCCTCGGGCACGTTCTCGGCGATTTTCTCGCCATAGTCGAGCACCGCGACGCGGTCGCAGAGGCCCATCACCAGATCCACGTCGTGCTCGATCAGCAGCACGCTGAGGCCGTCGCGGCGCAGGCCTTCGATCAGGGTGCGCAGTTCGGCGGTTTCGGTGGCATTCATGCCGGCGGCCGGTTCGTCGAGCGCCAGCAGTTTCGGCTCACTGGCGAGTGCGCGGGCGATCTCCAGGCGGCGTTGGTCGCCGTAGGACAGATTCTTCGCCAGTGCATCGGCACGGTCGGCGATGCCGACATAGTGCAGCAGCTCCATCGCCCGGCGGCGGATGGCAGCTTCCTCGGCACGCGCCGCACGCGGACGCAGCACGGCGCCGAGCACGCCGGCACGGGTGCGGCCGTGGCGGCCGACCATCACGTTTTCCAATGCCGTCATGTGGGCGAACAGGCGGATGTTCTGGAAGGTGCGGGCCAGCCCGGCACGGGCAATCGCCGCCGGATTGCCGAGCGGCAGGGCTTGGCCGGCGAATCTGACTTCGCCGCCATCGCGCGAGTACAACCCGGTCAGCACATTGAAAAAGGTGGTCTTGCCGGCGCCGTTGGGGCCGATCAGGCCGTAGATTTCGCCGCTATGGATGGTCAGCGACACGTCTTTCAGCGCCTGCACACCGCCGAAGCGTTTGGAAATGCCGCGCGCTTCGAGCAGCGGTTGTGTCGCGGTCGAGCTCATTGCTCCAACTCCCGTCGCCGCCGTGGTTCGGGCCAGAGGCCGGCCGGGCGATAGAGCATGACGATCACCAGGGTCAGGCCGAAAAGCAACATGCGCAGGGCCTCTGGTTCAACCACCACATGGCCGAACAGCGCGTTCTGTAGCGGCCCGGCGCCGTAACGGAACAGCTCGGGCAGTGCGGTCAGCACCAGCGCGCCGAAGATCACACCGGGAATGTGGCCCATGCCGCCCAGCACCACCATGCAGAGGATGGTGATCGAGTCGATCAGCTGGAAGCTTTCCGGACTGACGAACTGCTGGAAGCCGGCGAACAGCCCGCCGGCCAGGCCGCCGAAGCTGGCGCCCATGGCGAAGGCCAGCAGCTTGACGTTGCGCGTGTCGATACCGCAGGCCTTGGCGGCGATCTCGTCCTCGCGGATGGCCACCCAGGCGCGGCCGATGCGCGAGTCTTCGAGCCGGATCGAGACGAAGATCACCAGCAGTGCGAGGCTGAGGAACAGGTAGTAATAAAGATGCAGCGAGGGGATGTCGACGCCGAACAGCGTCAGGCGCGTGTCGAAGGCCAGGGCACCCAGGCGCAGGCCGTCGATCTGGGTGATGCCCTGTGCGCCATTGGTGATGTTCACCGGCGCATACAGATTGTTCATGAAAATGCGGATGATCTCGCCGAAGCCGAGCGTGACGATGGCCAGGTAGTCGCCGCGCAGTCGCAGCGTCGGCGCCCCCAGCAGCACACCGAAGATACCCGCCAGCAGGGCGCCTGCCGGCAGCAGCAGCCACAGCGGGCCGTGCAGGCCGCCCGGGAACAGCGCCGCAATGGCGGGGAAATGCGATGTCAGGTGGGGGCTGGAGAGCAGGGCGTAAAAATACGCGCCGAGCGCATAGAAGGCCACGTAGCCAAGATCGAGTAGACCGGCGTAGCCGACCACGATGTTGAGGCCCAGCGCCAGCAGGACATAGAGCAGAGCGAAATCCAGCACCCGCACCCAGGCCGGGCCGAAGGCCAGGCCCGTGGCGAAGGGCAGCACGGCGAGACTGATACCCAATAAAGCCACACCCATCAAGGCGTTGTGTTTTTCAGAGCGCATGGACGAGCCTATCTTTCATGCCAATATTTTCGTGCCGGCTTTTCTTCGGTTCAACCGCCAATTTCTGTTCTGCCAAAGGCCGTCCAATGGTTAGAAATAGAAAACCTATATTTATCAATTTGTTGAATTGACCGTTCGATAGCCGGTCTTTACTTGGCAATGCCTTTCTATTTCTAAATCTGAGGGGTAGCCAATACCCAGCGCGAATATCTGCGACTTCCATTGTTATGGATCAAACCCTCCTGAACGAGTTGCGAAAGCAGGTTCTTGATGCGATTCAACTTCTGTTCCTCGCTCAATACTTCCGGCAGCTTATCCAGCAGTAGTCGATCGATATCTTCGCGCGCCACTGGCTGGTGCTTGCGGATCAACTTGACAATCAGGTCGCGGTAATACTGGCCATCCAGTCCCTTGTCCCGAATGTGTTTGGCTTTCTCGCCGACAACCGCAGCCACCTGCGCGGCGACGATCAGGTTCGGATACCGGCCCTCCACCAGTCCGGCCGTTTTGAGCCGCTTGTGCTCTTCCGCGTTGATGCGCAGCCGCTTCTGTACACGATCAAGAACGATGATGGTGTCTAGGTCGAGACTGGTATTCGCCATCAACATTCGCGTGTAACGCTCATCCAACACCCGCCCCGGAATCGCCACCGCTACTCGGTCTGACGTGGATAGATCGTAATCCGGCAAAGGGAAGAAGCGCCGCCGCTGCGCCAGGAACATGCGCTTGATGCCGCCGCCCTGAGTATCGATCATGTTCAAGTTCACCATCGCCTCGGCCAGGAACGGGTTGCGATAGATTTCCAGCGGCGCATCCTGGCGGATCACCGATTCCACACTGCCCGGCAGGAAGCCGCCGACGTTGCTCAATAGTAGGCCGGCGGGCGTTTCTACCACGTTGATGCGCCCGCTTAAGCCATAGTCCTGATGCGCGATGCAGTTGTGCAGCGCTTCGCGGATTACCCACGGGTCGTACTGCGATATCTCTACCGGAAACAACGTCCCACTCGGCAGTTCGCGCAGCGTCAGGTTGCGGATGCGTGCCAGAAGCCGGTCGACATTGAGTAGCCAGGGCGGCCCGAAGTGCTCATAGTCCTGTTCCTCGTTGCGGTCGTTCTTGAGTATCCAGCTGATGCGTGCCACGGCCGGCGCCAGAAGCGTGGTGGCCTCTTCGCGGCCGAGCAGGAGCAGCGCGGTACGCGTCACCGCACCGTGGATGGTCAGTTTGGCCTTGTTGAGGAACGTTGCATCGTCCCACCCATCGACTTCCGCTACCTTGGCAGGGAACTTGGTCTTGTATTCGGCCCGGGCTTTGGCGATGGCCGCCGGGTCGAGGTCGGCGAGCGTCGACCGCTCGCACAGCGCGGCGCTCCAATCGACGCGGCGCCCCCATATTTGCCGCTCTTTGTCCGGGTACTTCGCCAGTTCGGTTTTGCTGCTGCCGTCACGGATATAGGCTGTGCCGTAAAACTCCACCGGCCGGTCAAAAGCCGGGTGAATTTCAAACAGCACTATGCGCTTGCCTTGATAGTCGAACGTAAAAATCTCATAGCCGATGTTGGGCCGCAGTCCAAGAGAAAGCCACAGCGGCAGCAATTGATTGGCCCGCCCCTCCTTGCCCTTGATCGATTGCGCAGCCGGGTCAAAGTCGGTACCGACCGGCGCATGGCTACCATCCTCGATGCCGAACACCAGATAGGCGCGAGGCTTGCCCAGAAGGCAGGCTGAATTTGCCAGCGCGGCAAGGTACTCGCCGAGCAATTTCGGCTCGAAATTGTTGGCCTTAAACTCCAGCCATTCCGTTTCGCGCGGTTCGGCGCGGAGGCGATCAAGCAGCGCAGTGAGTTCCTGGGTATTCATGTCCGTATGCTTTCGGGTTATGCGCGTTCGGCGACTCTTTCGCCGAGCAGCCCCGACGGGCGGAAGATCAGCACCAGCACCAGCACCAGGAAGGCAAACACGTCGCGGTAGTTGGAGCCGAACACGCCGCCGGTGAGATCGCCGATGTAGCCCGAGCCGAGCGATTCGATCAGGCCCAGCAGCAGGCCGCCGACCATCGCTCCGGCGAGGTTGCCGATGCCGCCGAGCACCGCTGCGGTGAACGCCTTGAGACCGAGGACAAAGCCCATCTGGTAATGGGCGACCGAGTAGTTGACGCTGACCAGCACCCCGGCCACCGCGCCGAGGGCCGAGCCGATGACGAAGGTGAGCGAGATCACCCGATCTACGTCCACCCCCATCAGCCGCGCCACGCCCGGATTTTCCGCGCTGGCACGCATGGCGCGGCCGAGGCGGGTGTGGTGCACCAGCCAGAGCAGGCCGCCCATTACGGCGGTGGCCAGCACCAGGATGGTGAGCTGTGCGGCGCTGATGCGGGCGCCGAACAGCTCGAAGGGTTGTGTCGGCAGCAGTTCCGGGTAGGCGTGGTAGCTGCGGCCCCAGATCAGCACCGCGGTGTATTGCAGGACGATGGAGACGCCGATGGCGGTGATCAGCGGCGCTAGCCGCGGCGCGTTGCGCAGCGGACGGTAGGCGATGCGTTCGATGGCGGCGCCGAGGCCCATGCACACTGCCATCGACATCGCGAGGCCGAGCGGCAGCAGGGCCGCGGAGGGTACGCCGGCGGCGGCGAGGGCCTTGATCGAGGCCAGGGCAACCAGCGCGCCGATCATCACCACCTCGCCGTGGGCGAAGTTGATCAGGCCGAGGATGCCGTAGACCATGGTGTAGCCGAGCGCGACCAAGGCATATACGGCGCCGAGGACAAGGCCGTTCACGATCTGCTGGAGGAGGGTTTCCATGGCCGGGATGTTACTCAGGCAACAAAAAAACGGCGCTTCGAAAAGCGCCGTTTTTTCGCCGACGTGAATCCGCTACTTCGCGATTGCCGGTGTCACGGTTTCCACCGCTTGCCATTTGCCGTCCTTGACCACATTGACGGTGATCGGACCGTTCTTCAGGTCACCCTTGTCGTCGAACTCGATCGGGCCGATGACTCCGGTGTATTTCGTCTTCTTCAACTCGGCCAGTACCTTGGCCGGCTCGGTGGAACCCGCACGCTTCATGGCGTCGGCGAGGACGAAGACGGCGTCGTAGCCCATCGGCGCGAAGAGTTCGACGGGCTTGCCGAAGCGGGCCTGGAATTTGGCGAGGAAGGCCTGGCCGCCGGGCATCTTGTCCTTGGGCAGGCCGGGGATGGAGGCGTAGGTGCCTTCCGCCGCCGCGCCGGCGACTTCGACGAATTTCGGCGTCTGGATGCCGTCGCCGCCGAGTAGTGGCACGTCGAGGCCGAGCGCCTTCATCTGCTTGGCCATCGGCCCGGCCTGCGAATAGATGCCGCCAAAGAACAGGTACTCGGGCTGCTTGCCCTTGAGGTTGGTGAGGATGGCGGCGAAATCGGTGTCCTTGTCGGTGGTGTGCTCGTGACCGACGACTTCGACGCCGGCGGCCCTCACCGTGGCTTCGAAGGTCGACGCCAGACCTTGCCCATAGGCGGTGCTGTCGTCGATGATCGCGACTTTTTTGCCTTTCAGCGTGTCGATCAGGAAGCGGGCCATCGCCGGCCCCTGCTGATTGTCGTTGGCGACGACGCGGAAGGTGGTGGCGTAGCCCTGCTGGGTGTAGCGCGGATTGGTCGATCCCGGCGAAATCTGCGGGATGCCGGCATCGGCATAGACCTTGGAGGCGGGAATCGAGGCCCCTGAGTTGAAGTGGCCGACGACCGCAACGATCTTCGAGTCCACCAGCTTTTGTGCCACCGTGGTGGCTTTCGAGGGATTCGCCTCGTCGTCCTCGGAAAGCAGTTCGAACGTCAGTTTTTTGCCGCCGATCTCGATACCCTGGGCGTTCAGATCTTCGACGCCGAGCTGGGTGCCGCGCTGGATGTCGAGGCCGATGTCGGATTGCGGGCCGGTGAGCGGCGCCGCCATACCGATTTTTACGCTATCGCCGCCGGCACCCTCCTTCTTGCCGCAGGCGGCGAGCATGAATACGGCGGACAGGGATAGCAGCAGGGCTTTGGCGGGGCGATTCATCAACGACTCTCCGGTGGGACGAACGGGCGTAAAAAAACCACCCCGCAGGGTGGTTTTTGGTTTTGCCGGAATTACTTCAGGCTCAGAATCCAGGCAACCAGCTTCTTGGCGTCGGCTTCGTTGAGGCCCATCGCCTTGTTGCCGGGCATCGGCACGGTGCCCCAGACGCCAGCGCCGCCTTCGAGAACCTTCTTCGCCAGTGCGTCGGCGTCTTTGGCGGCGTACTTCTTGGCTACGTCCTTGTAGGCCGGGCCGACGACCTTCTTGTCGACAGCATGGCATGCCATACAGCCCTTGGAGGTGGCGAGGGCGGTTTCGTCAGCAGCCTGCGCGGCACCGGCGGCGAGGAGGCCGGCAGCAGCCAGCAGGGAAACGGTGATCGATTTCATTAAAGGCTCCGTAAGTTTGTGTGGATAAAGCGTCGGGGAGTTTACTGCGTTTCGTCGGTCATGTACCCACCCTATTGATAGGGGTTTCGAATCGCCTCCAGAAGCCGATGAATGTCGGTTTCCGGCGATAAGCAGTAAACGCCGCAACATAGCCACGCGTTGACAGCGGGAGCGGCCGGTTTGTAGAGAACGGGCGGAAGATCCTTCCGCCCGTTGGCGTGCTTCGGCGAGTGCCATTGCGTCCAGGGTTGCCAATGCATCGGATTGTCGGCGCGCGACAGTAGGTAGAGCAAGGCTTCTCCGATGAGGCGTCGAGTATGGCCGGCGCGAAGCCGTTCAGTGCGGTAGCAGGTGGCGGTCGAAAAAGTCTCCGACACGCCGTTCGTATTCCGCAGACAGCTGGGTGTCGAAGTTGGCGTGGCCCAGTTCGGGTTCGAACCAGAGCTCTTTCGGTTCGCCGGCGGCGGCGTAGAGCAGCCGCCCGCTCTGCGGAATCACCGTGACGTCGGCGCCGCCTTGCAGGATCAGCACCGGGCGCGGACTGATGCTGCCGATCCAGTGCTTGGCATCGATGCTCGCAGCGCCTACGCCGAGACGGCGCTCTGCCCAGAACTGGATCAGCGCGGCGAACGGAAACGGCGGCAGCCCGGTGTAATAGCTGACGCTGGTGGCGATCGTCTCGTCCAGCGAGGAAAACGGGCTGTGCGCCACCAGCGCGCGTATACCGGGCTGCTGCGCCGCGTATTCGATGGCGATGACCGCGCCCATCGAATTGCCCAGCATGCCGATGCGCTTGCCGTCCACCCCGGGCAAGGTCAGCGCGTAGCGATACCAGGCGTTGGCGTCCTCGATCTCGCGGACGCCGAAGGTGATGACTTCGCCGTCGCTGCGGTCGTGTGCGCGCAGCGACGTCAGCAGCACTCCGTAGCCGCGGCGGGCGAGCATCTGCGCTTCTTCCAGCATTTCGCCGCGCTGGCTCTTGTAGCCGTGCTGGGCGATCACCAGCGCGCCGTTGCGGCCCGGCACATACCAGCCGACCAGGCGCAGCCCGTCCGCGGTGGTGACGGCCACCTCGCTGAACACCAGACCGAAATCGGCGGGCGTCTGCTGCGGCAGCTTGCGCACCGCCGGCGGATTGGTCACCAGCTTGCGCGCCTCCAGCCAGGTCTTGCCCAGCACGCCGGCGATGGCGAGCACGAGGAGCGCGACGACGAAACGTACCGCCCAGCGGCACCCCGTCCTGTACTTGCAACGGCGTTCCTGCGTCATCGGATTTTCCTTTCGTCGAACAGGTGCGCCACGGCGGCGACATCGATGCTGCCGATCGCGACGCGCTTGCTGCGCGAGGTGTGGCCGGAGACCAGCTCGACCCGTGCTTTGGGTATGCCCAGGGCCGAGGCAATGAAGGCCAGCAGACACTCGTTGGCCTTGCCGTCGACCGGCGGCGCCGCCAACCGCAGTTTCAGCGCATCGCCGTGCAGGCCGACTATTTCGCTACGCTTCGCGCCGGGTTGGATATGCAGGGCGACGATCACGCCGTCGCCCTTGGCGCGTAGCCATTCGCTCACGATAGCAGCAGCGCGCTGCGGGCATAGGCGAGCACGATTTGCAGGCCCTGGATGATCAGGAACGGGGCGAGCGGCGACAGGTCAATGCCGCCGACCGGTGGAATCAGTCGCTGGAACGGCCGCAGCATCGGTTGCGCCAGCGCGTTCAATACCGGCGCCAGCGGTGCATGGGGATTGACCCAGGAGATGATCACCGAAACGATGAGGATGGCGAAAGCTAGGTGGCAGGCCGCCTGCGCCAGTTCGATCGCGGCCAGTTGCGCCACGGTGGCTATCGCTCCGCCGCCGATGAAGCCGGTGGTCAGGCCGTAGGCCAGCCCCAGGTAGATGCACTGGCTGAGCCAGGCCAGGATCAGGCTGGGCAGATCGAGCCCCCACGCCGAAGGAATGATCCGCCGCGCCGGCCGCACCAACCAGTCGGTCACTGCGATGACGAACTGGCCGATCGGATTGCGGAACGGTGCCCGCGCCCATTGCAGCGCGAAGCGTGCGAGCAGTGCGTAGGTGAAGAAACCGAATACGGTTTCGAGCAGCAGCAGCAGTAGACGCACCATCATCTCAGTCGGCTCCGAGCAGGTCGCACAGCTCGCGACCGCGCGCCTGCGCCGCCGCGGCGCCGCGGCGGATCGCCGCGCCGACCCCGTCGGCCTCGAACGATTGCAGCGCGGCTTCTGTGGTGCCGCCCTTCGAGGTCACGCGTTCACGCAGGAGGGTAGCGGATTCCGGGCTGACCTCGGCCAGCTTGGCCGAGCCGAGGAAGGTTTCCACGGCGAGGGTGTGCGCGGTTGCTGCATCGAAGCCGAGTTCCTGCGCCGCCTGCTCCAGCGCTTCGATGAAGTAGAAGACGTAGCCGGGGCCGCTGCCGGAGATCGCGGTGATCGCATCGATCTGATCCTCGGCGGCCACCCACAGGGTGCGCCCGGCGGCGCTGAGGATCTTTTCTGCGGTGTCGCGGCCTTCGCGACTGACGCTGGGGTCGGCATACAGGCCGGTGATGCCGGCGCCGATCAGCGCCGGGGTATTCGGCATGCAGCGCACCAGGTTGGGGTAACCGCCGAGCCAGCGCGACAGGTCGGCAATGCGCAGGCCGGCGGCGATGCTGATGACCAGCGCATTGGCCAGCTTGCCGGCGACCGGCGCCAGGGCATGCCGCATCACCTGGGGTTTGACCGCCAGAACCAGGACTTCGCAATTCAGGGCGGAAGCATCCACCGCTTCTGCGCAGCGCACGCCGTAGGTGTCGGTGAGCTTCTCGCGCAGCTCGGCGACCGGTTCCACCACCTGGATGCCGGCGGCCGAATAACCCTGCTTGCGCAGTCCGCCGATCAGAGCGTTGGCCATGTTGCCGCCGCCAAGGAAAGTAATTTTCATATCGATTCTTTCTTGCTAAAAGCACGGCTAACCACGGGGAACACAGAAGGCACAGGGTAGACAAATATAGGGCTATCAAGCGAGAAAACCGCTTGGGCAATAAATCTTTTCGCTTTCCCTGTGTGCCCTGTGTCCCCCGTGGTCAGATTAATTTCTCGCACCGAAAATCGCTGTGCCGACGCGCACGATGGTCGCACCTTCGGCCACGGCGGCTTCCAGGTCGTCAGACATGCCCATCGACAGGGTGTCGAGGGGGAGTCCCTGCGCGGCGATCCGATCGCGCAATTGTCGCAGCGAGGCGAAGCGGCTGCGCACCCGCGTCGGATCGTCGCTCGGTTCCGGGATGGCCATCAGGCCGCGCAGGTTCAGGCCGGGGAGGCGGGCCACGGCGACAGCGAGGTCTTCGGCCTGCTCCGGCGCACAGCCGCTCTTGCTCGCCTCGCCGCTGACATTCACCTGGATGCAGACCTGTAGCGGCGCCATGCCCTCCGGGCGTTGCGTCGCAAGGCGTTCGGCGAGTTTCAGCCGGTCGACCGAATGCACCCAGGCGAAATGTTCCGCCACCGGCCGCGTCTTGTTGCTCTGGAGCGGGCCGATGAAATGCCATTCCAGTTTCAGTTCGGCGAGCGCGGCCAGCTTGACCAGCGCTTCCTGCACATAGCTCTCGCCGAAATCGCGATGGCCGCAGGCGGCCGCGGCCGCCACCGCATCGGCTGGCCAGGTCTTGCTCACCGCCAGCAGCGCGACGCTCCCGACATCCCTTCCGGCAGCCGCGCAGGCCGCGGCAATGCGGGATTTGACGGCTTGCAAGTTGGCGGCGATTGATGTCATATACTGGCCCGAGTATACAAGCGCCGGCTTGACCGGAATCCAAGTGAGGTGCTGCTATGTCGGCAAAGGCAAATGTTATGGGCAAGGCGCGCCCCTTTCCTCCCGATGGGAACGCGGGGTCGGCCCTGCGTGAATCGCGGGCATCTCTTGGATCTCTCGGCCAACTTCACCCAACAGGCTATTACTGAAAGACTTCCATGGACATCACCGAACTGCTGGCATTCGCCGTCAAGAACAAGGCGTCCGACCTCCACCTCTCCGCCGGTCTGCCGCCGATGATCCGGGTTCACGGCGACGTCCGGCGCATCAATCTGCCGCCCCTGGAGCACAAAGAAGTGCACTCCATGGTGTACGACATCATGAACGACGGCCAGCGCAAGATTTACGAAGAAAATCTCGACATCGACTTTTCCTTCGCCGTGCCCAACCTGGCGCGCTTCCGCGTCAATGCCTTCGTCCAGAACCGCGGCGCCGGTGCGGTGTTCCGCAGTATTCCGTCCAAGGTGCTGACGCTGGAACAGCTCAACGCACCGAAGATCTTCGCCGACATCGCACGCACCCCGCGCGGCGTGGTGCTGGTCACCGGCCCTACCGGTTCGGGCAAGTCCACCACCCTGGCGGCGATGGTGGATGACGTCAACGAAAACGACTACGGCCACATCCTTACCGTCGAAGACCCGATCGAATTCGTTCATGAGTCGAAGAAGTGTCTGGTCAATCAGCGCGAGGTCGGTCCCCACGTGCTGTCCTTCGCCAATGCGCTGAAATCGGCACTGCGCGAAGACCCGGACGTGATCCTGGTCGGCGAAATGCGCGACCTGGAAACCATCCGCCTCGCCCTCTCCGCCGCGGAAACCGGCCACCTGGTGTTCGGCACCCTGCATACCTCGTCGGCGGCCAAGACGGTCGACCGGATCGTCGATGTATTCCCCGCGGCGGAAAAGGAAATGGTCCGCGCGATGCTCTCCGAATCGCTGCGCGCGGTGATCTCGCAGACCCTGTTGAAAACCAAGGACGGACAGGGTCGCGTCGCTGCGCACGAGATCATGATGGGTACCCCGGCAATCCGCAATCTGATCCGCGAAAACAAGATCGCCCAGATGTACTCCGCGATCCAGACCGGCCAGCAGTTCGGTATGCAGACCCTTGATCAGAATCTGCAGGATCTGGTCAAGCGCAACATCATTGCGCCGGCGGAAGCGCGCAACAAGGCGGCGAACAAAGACAATTTCCCGGGCTGATGCCCGGGAAATTGTCTTTGTTGCCTTGGAAACACCCGCCCCTCCCGACCTCCCCTCGCGGGGAGGCAACTGATTAGAGCCGCTACGCGGCTAGTGTTGGAGAAGACGAATATGGAACGCGAAGAAGCCACCAAATTCATGTACCAGCTTTTGGCCATGATGGTGCAGAAGAAGGGGTCCGATCTGTTCATCACCGCCGGCTTTCCTCCGGCGATCAAGATCGACGGCAAGATGACGCCGGCCACCACCCAGCCGTTGACGCCGCAACACACGGTGGAACTGGCGCGGGCAATCATGAACGACAAGCAGGCCGCCGATTTCGAAGCCACCAAGGAATGCAACTTTGCCATCTCGCCCGCCAGCATCGGCCGCTTCCGGGTGAATGCCTTTCTCCAGCAGGGGCGCACGGGGATGGTGCTGCGAACCATCAATGTCTCGATTCCCGACTTCGACGAACTCAAGCTACCGCAGGTGCTCAAGGAAGTCATCATGACCAAGCGCGGTCTGGTGCTCTTCGTCGGCGGTACGGGTTCGGGCAAGTCCACCTCGCTGGCGGCGATGATCGGGCACCGCAACCAGAACAGCTACGGCCACATCATCACCATCGAAGACCCGGTGGAATATGTGCATGAACACCGCAATTGCGTCATCACCCAGCGCGAGGTCGGTGTCGATACCGACTCCTGGGAGTCGGCGCTGAAGAATACCTTGCGCCAGGCGCCGGACGTGATCCTGATCGGCGAAATCCGCGACCGGGAGGTGATGGAACACGCCATCGCCTTTGCCGAGACCGGCCACCTGGCGCTGGGCACGCTGCACGCCAACAACTCCAACCAGGCGCTGGACCGGATCATCAACTTCTTCCCCGAGGAACGCCGGCCGCAACTGCTGATGGACCTTTCGCTCAATCTCAAGGCCATCGTCTCGCAGCGCCTGATCCCGCTCAGGGAGGGCAAGGGGCGTGCCGCCGCGGTGGAGGTGCTGCTCAACTCGCCGCTGATTTCCGACCTGATCATGAAGGGCGAGGTGCATGGCATCAAGGAGATCATGAAGAAGTCGCGCGAGCTGGGCATGCAGACCTTCGACCAGGCGCTGTTCGACCTGCACGAAGCCGGCAAGATCAGCTACGAAGACGCCTTGCGCTTTGCCGATTCGATGAACGAAGTGCGGCTGATGATCAAGCTGCACGGCCAGGAAACCAAGGACAAGGATCTCAACTCCGGTATCCAGCATCTGGATATCGTTTGAGGCAGGACGTTTCAAACCAGGCCTCTGCCCCCGTTCCCCGCACGGGGGTGGGTCACTGATAGCGCAAGGCCTCGATCGGATCGAGGCGCGCCGCCTTCTGCGCCGGGTAGAAGCCGAAGAAGATGCCCACCGTGGCGGCCACGCCAAACGCCAGCAGCACCGACGCGCCGGAGATGACCACGGCGGTGCTGGCCAGCGCATTCACCAGCAGCGCCCCGCCGATGCCGAGCGCCAGGCCGATCATGCAGCCGACCACCGAGATGATCACCGCTTCGAGCAGGAACTGCAGCAGGATGTCGCGCTCGCGGGCGCCGATGGCCATGCGGATGCCGATCTCGCGGGTGCGCTCGGTGACCGACACCAACATGATGTTCATGATGCCGATGCCGCCGACCAGCAGCGATACCGAAGCGATGGCGCCGAGCAGCAGCGACATCACGCGCGTGGTTTCGGCCGCCGAATCGGCCACGGCGGTGAGGTTGCGGACGAAGAAATCGTTGTCCTGATTTTCGCGCAGGCGATGCCGTTGCCGCAGCAGGGCGATCATTTCGCGCTCCACCAACGGCATTGCTTCGGCCGATTCGGTCTGCACGTTGATCATCCGCACCGAGCCCTGGAAGGAAACTCCGAACAGCTTGCGCTGGGCGGTCGATAGCGGCACCAGCACGGTATCGTCCTGGTCGCGGCCGTCGAGGCTTTGCCCCTTCGGTGCCAGCACGCCGACCACCACGAACGGATTGTTGCGGATGCGCAGCGTCTTGCCCACCGGGTCCTCGGCACCGAACAGGTTCTGCGCCACGGTGCGGCCGATCAGGGCGACGCGGGTCGCCGAACGCAGATCGGAATCGCCGAAGGAGGTACCGGACTGCAGGCTCCAGCGGCGCACGTCGAGGTAGCCCGGAGTGACGCCGAACACCGAGGTGCTCCAGTTGCTGCTGCCATAGACGATCTGTCCCGAGCCGGGGTGTACCGGCGCCACCTCGGCGACGCCGGGCAGATCGCGGATCGCCGCCGCATCGGCGAGGGTCAGCGTCGGCGCGTTGCCGCCGCCGGCACGCACGCCGCCGGAGGTGGTGGACCCGGACAGCACAATGAACAGATTCGCGCCCATCGAGTTGATGCTTTCGGCCACGGCGAGTTGCGCGCCCTGGCCGATGGCGGTCATCAGCACCACCGCGGCGACGCCGATCACCATGCCGAGCATGGTCAGGAAGGTGCGCAACTTGTTCGCGCCCATGGCATGCCAGGCTTGGCCCAGTAGGGTGGCGATCATGGCTGGACCCCCGGTCTTTTCATTCGTGCCGCCCCAATCCGTCGTGGGCGCCGTCGTGAATGATCAGACCGTCGCGGAAGCGTACCAGGCGTCTGGCGTGGGCCGCGACGTCGGCTTCGTGAGTGACCAGGACGATGGTGATACCTTCGCGGTTGAGCGCTTCGAACAGCGCCATGACCTCTTCGGAGGTCTGGCTGTCGAGGTTGCCGGTGGGTTCGTCGGCGAGGATCAGGTGCGGCGCGTTCACCAGCGCGCGGGCGATGGCCACGCGCTGCTGCTGACCGCCGGAAATGCGGTTGGGCAACGACTCGGCGTAAGCGCCGAGGCCCACTTTTTCCAGCATCGCGCGGGCGCGGGTACGACGTTCTGCGCGGTCGACATTGGCGTACACCAGGGGCATGGCGACGTTGTCCTGCAGGCTCATGCGCGGCAGCAGGTTGAAGCCCTGGAAGACGAAGCCGATCAGGCGGCCGCGGACGCGCGCCAGCTCGTCCTTGTCCATGCGGCTGACTGCACGGCCGTCGAGCAGGTACTCGCCGCTGCTGGGGCGGTCGAGGCAGCCGAGCAGGTTCATGAAGGTGGATTTTCCCGAGCCCGACGGTCCCATCACGGCGACGAAATCGCCGGCCTCGATGCGCAGATCGACACCCTTCAGTGCCGGGAAATCGCCCGCCGGCGTGCTGTAGGACTTGCACAGCGCACTGACGCGGATCACCGGAGGCGAGGACATGCGGGTACCTTGACCTCGGTTCAGAACGGACGGAACTGTAGTCCGGACGGCTTCGACTTGTCTTTGCCGGTTCCGTTCTCGCCGATCACCACGCTGTCGCCGACCTTCAGTTCGCCGCCGACGATCTCGGTGTTGCGGCCGTCAGTAATGCCGAGCATCACCGACACCGGCTTGAGTTGCTCGCCCGCCGTCACCCAGACGGTTCCCGATGAGGCGTCGCGCCGGCGCTTTTGCCCGTCGCCGGCGGCGGCCTTATCGGCGTTGCGCGGCGCCGCTTCCGCAGGTTTTGCGGTGCCGTCGGCCGGTTTGAAGCGCAGCGCCGCATTCGGCACCAGCAGCACGTTCTCGCGTTGCGCGACGCCGATGCTGACATAGGCGGTCATGCCCGGTAGCAGCACCTGGTCGGGGTTGTCCACCGCAATCACCACGTCGTAGGTGACGACGTTGGATTGCGTCGTCGGGTTGAGGCGGATCTGTTTTACCGCGCCCTGGAACGGGCGGTTGGGGAACGCATCGACGTTGAAGCGTACCGCCTGCCCTTCGCGGATCTGGCCGATGTCGGCTTCGGCGAACGCCGAGTCGATCTGCATCTTCGCAAGATCCTGGGCGATCTTGAACAGGGTCGGCGTCTGGAAGCTGGCCGCCACGGTCTGGCCGACGTCTATCTGGCGGTCCACCACCACGCCGGAAACCGGCGAACGGATCACCGTATAGCTCAGATTGGCGCGGCTCTTGCGGAGCGCGGCCTGCGCCTGTTCGAGCTGTGCCTGTGCCGATTTGCGCGCCTGCACGCCGGTATCGAGTTCCTGCCGCGAGATGTATTCCTCAGCGAACAGCGACTGGCTGCGGCGCTCGTTGGCGGTGGCGAGTTCCAGCGCGGCGGCGTGGTTCTTTACATTGGCCTCGTCTTGCCCGACCTGGGAGGCCAACAGCACGTCGTCGAGTTCGGCGAGCATCTGGTTCTTCTCCACGCGCGAGTTGAAATCGACGTGCAGCTTTCTCACTGTGCCCGAGACCTGGGTGCCGACATTCACCACCGTGACCGGATTCAGCGTGCCGTTGGCCGAAACGCTCTGCGTCAGATTGCCCTGCCCGACAGGCTGTAGCGTGTAGCGTTTCCCGCCGTCGCCGCTGCCGCGGCCGGCATACCAGACGGCTCCCGCAGCGAGTGCCAGCGCCAGCACGGTGAGCAGCTTCAGCGATCGGCCGAAACCTTGCATCTTCATGGCGTCATGCCTTCCTGTAGTGTGTTGATCAGCCCGCTGTCGAGCGTTCCCATCGCCTGCGCCAGCGCGACGCGGGCCACGTTCCAGTTGTACAGCGTTTGCACGCGCTGCTGGCGGGCGGCGGCGAGCGCGCTCTGGGCGTTGAGCAATTCGAGGATGTTGCCGACGCCGGCCTGATAGCGGCCGCGCGCCACCTTCTCGGACGCTTCGGCGCTGGCCAGCAGGTCGGCGCTGCTGCGTGCCGACTGGGTCGAGGTTACCAGTCCCTGGTAGGCGTTCCACACATCCTGTGCTACCTGCAACGCCAGCCGCTCGCGTTGCGCTTGCCGGGCTTCGGCTTGGGCTTCGGCGCTACGCACCCGGTAGCGGGTGGCGAAGCCGGCGAACAGAGGCATCGAGAGTGTGACGCCGACCGTGCTGCTGCGGATGTCGGGCTGGCGGTCGGTATGTGCAGCGTTGCTGGCGAGGCCCAGCGTCAGTTCCGGCAGGTAGGCGGCGCGCGCTGCGTCGACGCCGGCGCGTGCCGCTTCGGCCTGGGCGGCGGCGGCGATCAGGTCGGGGCGGCGGCGGCGGGCTTCGCTCACCAGCGCATCGACATCGCGCTCGAAGTCGGTGGGGGGGGTTGGCTGGGCGCTGGCAGCCAGCGCCAGCGGGCGGTGGGCATCGCGGCCGAGGGTAGCGGCCAGCGCGCCTTGTGCGGTCTTCAGCGCGCCGGCGGCGGCGATGCGGCTGAGCCGCGCCTGCGACCAGGCGGTCTGCGCCTGTAACTTGTCGGCCGGGGTGGCGCGGCCCGCCGCGTAGCGCGCATCGGCGGCGCGGAAACTTTGCTCGGCGGCTTTTTCCGATGCCTCCGCCGCATCCAGCGCCGCCCGCGCCGAGTGCACCTGATACCAGGCCTCGACCGCCGCCAAGAATACCGCCTGGACCGTCGCATCGCGCGTGGCGTTGGCGGCGAGCAGCAATTGCCGCGCGTTTTCCAGCGTGGCGGCACGGCCGCCGAAGTCGAACAGCAACCAGGACAGCGACGCCCCCAGGCTGTGCTGGTCGGCGCTGCCGTTGCTGTGGCTGCGCCCGGCCGTCGCCGTCGCGTTCAGCGTCGGCAGATAGGCTGATGCCGCTACGCCGCTCAGCGCCGCCTGCGCGCGTGCGTTGGCCCAGGCCTCGCGTGTCTGCGGATTGGCGCAGAGCGCGGTGTCCACCGTCTGCGCCAGGGTCAGCGGCGCCGTGTCGGCGACCGCTCGGCAGGGTGTGAAGGGGGCGACCGTCGATTCGGTGGCGAAGGGATCGGAAAAGGGGTCGGCGGCGGCGGCGGCGCTTGCCAGCAGCGCCAGCGCGACGGTACTCGCCCGCAGGGTCGATCGGTTAGGCATCGGCGCAGTGTACCGGGGCCGCCCGCCGCCGGGGCCGCCCGAAATTGTTACCCGGGGTAAAACGTGCGCGGCGCACTAGCCAATTCGACCGCTTGTCATTACTCTTGGGGAGGAAAACCGCAAAACGAGGAGCCGCAATGAGCGAAACCCCCGCCGCACCCTGTGAACTGTGCGCCCAGCCGGGCGGCGAAACCCTGTGGGAGGATGCGCACTGCCGCGTGGTACGCGTCGGCGGCAGCGAGGGGGTTGCCTTCCCCGGTTTTTGCCGCGTGGTGTGGCGTGAGCATGTGCGCGAGGTGAGCGACCTGGACGTCGCCGGCCGCCGCCATCTGCTCGGCGTGGTGACGGCGGTCGAGCGCGCGGTGCGCAATGCGGTGCTGCCGGACAAGATCAACCTCGCGGCGTTCGGCAACAAGGTACCGCATCTGCATTGGCACGTAATCCCGCGCTGGCAGGACGACAGCCATTTTCCCGAGGCGATCTGGGCCGCACCGCAACGCGCCGTCCCCGCCCGCATCGCTCCGGCGTCCGAAACGCTGCGCCGTTGCCTGCACGAAGCGCTCGACGAAATGAGGATGCCATGACCTTCGACTTTGCCCTGCCGCCGCTCGATGCTGCCGAGGCGCCGGCCTTCAGCAATGCCGCCGCCGCCCGCGAATGGGCTCAGGCGCAGACCATCTCCAATCCGGGGCGGGCGCAGGAGGCGTTGCACAAGCAGATCGATCTGCTCAACCGCACGCCGCTGCCGGCCGCGGAGCGGCTGGAGATTCTCGATGCGCTGAAAAAACTGTTCACCTACGTGCAGGACGAGTCCGCAAAACGCTATGTCGGCAAGGCCGTGCCGCTGCTCTTTGCCGAGCAGGCGGCGTTCGACGCGGCGCACGGTTTGCGCCGCGCCTTTGTCACCGCCACGCTGCGCTGCGTCGCCGACAGCCTGGAGAGCGATCGGCTCGCCACTGCGCTACAGCGCGCGCTGGCGGCGCTGGCCGGCGAGCAGTTCGAACTGCTGCGCGCGCGCGTCCAGCCCGATGCCGATCTCTGGCGCCGCTTGAACGGCTTGATCGCCTTGGCCGAAAGCCGCGGTCTGGCGACGCGGCCGGTGAGCGATCCGCTGCGCTATGGCGAGGTGCCGACCAGCGCGCTCGCCGCCTATGCCGAAGCGCTGCTGCTGCACGCCGCCAGCCCGTTCGAGCTGCCGTTGCGCCAACTGCTCTGGATGGCGCGCTGGGCGCGGCGCTGGAGCGGCAAACTGACGCTGACCGCGACGCCGCCGGACGACTTGGGCGCGCTGCCGCTGGCGGTCGATCTGCTCGGCGCCCAGCCGCCGCGGCATCTGCCGTATGCGGGCGACGGCGCGCGCCTGCTGCTCACCGGCGAGTTGCGTAGCAGCATCAAGAAGCGCGTCGCCGCGCTGGCCGACGGCTGCACCCCGGTCGAGTTGCAGCTCGGCGACGACTGCACCCAGCCGGCCTGCGAACAACTGCTCAAGACGCTCTACCAGCGCTGGTGCAAGGGCGGTACGCCGCGCGCGGCCGAACGCACGGCGGCCGATGCGCCGGGACGCGCGGCGTTCGGCGTCGCCACCATCCACTACCACCTCTCCGGCGGCAAGCGGCTACAGGCGCCGGCACAGACCAGTATTGCCGACCTGCGCCGCGAACGCGAGGAGATGGCGACCTTCGGCACGGTGCAGACGCAGCGCCGCGAGGAGGACAACGAACCGGCACCGCCGCCGATCGAGGACGGCTGGCTGATCCGCGACGAATCGGCCACCGGCCTGCGCCTGACGCGGCCGCTGGACGGCGACGGGGCACGCATCGGCCATGGCCTGCTGGTGGCGGTGGAGCCGCCGGGCGGGAAAAATTTTTTCCTCGCCTCGGTGCGCTGGATCATGCGCGATACCGAACGGCGGCTACAGGCCGGCGTCCAGTTGATGCCCGGCCCGGTGCTGGCGCTGGCGGCGCGCATCGTCGGCGAACCCTGGCATCACGCCTTCCTGTTGCCGCCGCTTTCGGCGCGCGACGAACCGGCGAGCATCGTGTTGCCCAGCGGCAGCTTCCGCATCGACCGGGTGATCGAGGTGCGCGGCGGCGGCGCGACGCGGCAGATCGCGCTGCGCCGGCTGCTCGAACGCGGCGCCGATTTCGAGCGCGCCGCCTACGAGTCGGCCTAGGCGGCGCGGGCGATGGCCGGAATCCTCCACCCGCCTGCGGCTCCTGGCTTACCGCGAGCGGACGTACGCCGCGGGGCGCAAGGGTAGAATGCCCACCTTGTCCTGAGTCGTCGCTATCATGGCCGGTCTCGCTCCCGATATCCCCGTACCCGTTGAAATCAAGCTGCATCGCCAGTCGCGCATGATGGAGATCAGCTTCGCCGACGGCGCGCTGTTCACCCTGCCTTTCGAATACCTGCGCGTCTACAGCCCTTCGGCGGCGGTGCGCGGCCACGGCGCCGGGCAGGAAGTGCTGCAGACCGGCAAGCGCACTGTGGATATCCTCGGCATCGATCCGGTGGGCAATTACGCGGTCAAGCTGACCTTCTCCGACGGCCACGATTCCGGCCTGTATTCGTGGGACGTACTCTACGCGCTCGGCCGCGATCAGGAACGGCTGTGGCAGGACTACCTCGCCCGCCTCGAAGCCGCCGGCGCCGACCGCGACGTCGACCTCGCCGCCAAGCCCGCGGCGGCCGGCCATTCCTGCCATAAACACTGAACCCGATTGCAACAGGCAACCCGATGAGCGAAACCCATTTCGGATTTGAAACCGTGGCCGAGAACGAAAAGGCCAAACGCGTGGCCGGCGTGTTTTCGTCGGTGGCGCAGAAGTACGATGTGATGAACGACCTGATGTCCGCCGGCTTGCACCGGCTATGGAAGAAGTTCGCCATCGAACTCGCCAACGTGCGGCCGGGTCAGCGCGTGCTCGACGTTGCCGGCGGCACCGCCGACCTCTCCGCCGCCTTCGCCCGCCGCGTCGGCAAGGATGGCCAGGTCTGGCTGACCGACATCAACAACGCGATGCTCGGCGTCGGCCGCGACCGCCTGCTCGACGAAGGCATCATGGCTCCGGTAGCGCAGTGCGACGCCGAGAAGCTGCCCTTCCCGGACAACTATTTCGATCTGGTCACCGTTGCCTTCGGCCTGCGCAACATGACCCACAAGGACGTCGCCCTGGCCGAGATGCGCCGCGTGCTGCGCCCCGGCGGCCGCCTGCTGGTGCTCGAATTCTCCAAGGTCTGGGCGCCGCTGGAAAAGGCCTACGACTTCTATTCCTTCAAGGTGCTGCCCTGGCTGGGCGAGAAGGTGGCGGGCGACGCCGACAGTTACCGCTACCTGGCCGAATCGATCCGCATGCATCCCGACCAGGAAACGCTCAAGGCGATGATGGAACAAGTCGGCCTCGAACGTGTCGAATACTTCAACCTGGCGGCGGGCGTCGTTGCCCTGCACCGGGGATTCAAGCTGTGACGCGCCAACGTCCAGCGGCATAAAGACCCGCCCCTTCCCATCCTTCCCCTTGCGGGGCAGGTGACGGATCGGGCCGCTACGCTCGACAGAGAAAACGGTTTCTCTGTCATTCTCTGTCACACTGTGAAAATTGAAAGCCATCGTTGTATTCCAGGAGACCCCATGAAACGCATCGTTATCACGTTGATTGTTGCCTTTTTCACCCTCGGTATCGGCACCGCCGAAGCTGCCCGTCTCGGCGGCAGTAAATCCTTCGGCATGAGCCGCAACAGCGCCCCGATGCAGAAACAGGCCCTGCCGCCCAAGCAGGCCACGCCCGCCGCCGCGCCGCAAGCCGCACCGGCGCCGCAATCTGGCATGAGCCGCTGGCTCGGACCGATCGCCGGGCTTGCCGCCGGTATCGGCCTGGCGGCGATGCTGTCGCACTTCGGCATGGGCGAGGGCATGGCCAATATCCTGATGATCGCGCTGCTGGCGATGGCCGCCTTCTTCGTCTTCCGCCTGCTGTTCCGCCGCGGCCAGCCGCAACCGGCCTACGCCGGTAATGCCGCACCGCTGCGTTTCGAAGCGCAACAGCCCCTGTCCGGCGGCACCGCGTCGGCCATCGCCAATCCCCATGTGCCGGCCGATTTCGACAGCGCCGGCTTCCTGCGCCAGGCCAAGCTCAACTTCGTCCGCCTGCAGGCCGCTAATGACGCCGGCAACATGGACGACATCAAGACCTTCTCCACCCCCGAATTCTTTGCCGAAGTCGAAATGCAGTTCCTCGAACGCGGCAAGAGCAAGCAGCAGACCGACGTCGTGCAGCTCGACGCCCAGTTGCTTGAAGTGGCGACGGAAGACAAGCGCCACATCGCCAGCGTGCGCTTCTTCGGCCAGCTGCGCGAAACGCCGCAGGCCGCACCGGAAAACTTCGACGAAGTATGGCATCTGATCAAGCCGGTCGACGGCAGCGGCGGCTGGTCGGTGGCCGGTATCCAGCAGATCGCCTGATCTCCCCGTGCTGCCCGCCGCGCCCATCGCCGCCTCGCTGGTCGCCGCGCTGAACCACCTGCTCGGCCAGTCGGCTTGGGCGCGCGACCGGCTACGCGGCTTTGCCGGCCGCCGCGCGCGGCTCTCGCTGCCGCCGCTGAGTCTCGACTTCAGCATCGACACCGCCGGCTTGCTGGCCGCGGCGGCCAACGACGGCGCGGCCGACGTCACCATCGATCTGCCGGCCGATACGCCGCTGCGCCTGCTGCGCGGCGGCAGCGGCGAGGCCATGAAGGGCGCGCGCATCGCCGGCGCCGCCGATCTGGCCGACACGCTCGGCTTCGTCCTGCGCAACCTGCGCTGGGACGCCGAAGAAGACCTCTCGAAAGTCGTCGGCGACATCGCCGCGCATCGCCTCGTTCGGGGCGCCGAAGCCTTTGCCGGCTGGCAGAAGGACGCCGCCGCGCGCCTGGCGGAAAACCTCGCCGAATACCTCAGCGAAGAAAGCCGCCTGCTGGTCCCCCGCGGCGAACTCGACGCCTTCGCCGGCGACCTGCAACAACTCCGGGAACGACTGGAACGACTGGAACGACTGGAACGGCAGGCAGCAGCCCGCCCGCGTCGCTAAGGCGCATCAACTCGCCGCCGCCAGCTGGTCGAGCGGGCTGGTAACGCCGCGCCCGCCCTTGTTCAGCACATGGGTGTAGATCATCGTCGTGCTCACGTCCGAATGGCCGAGCAGTTCCTGCACCGTGCGGATGTCATAGCCGCCTTCGAGCAGGTGGGTGGCGAAGGAATGTCTCAGGGTGTGGGGCGTGGCAGGTTTGAAAATCCCGGTCTGCCGCCGTGCCTGCTGCATGGCGCGCTGGACACCTTTTTCGTCGATGTGATGACGTCGGGGCTGGGCTTCGGGGTCGAGCGGGTCTTGCGAGCGATGTGCAGAGGGGAAAACATATTGCCAGCCCCAGTCCGTCGCCGCATGCGGATACTTGTGCGCCAGGGCGTAGGGAAGATAGACCCGACCAAAGCCTTCGGCCATATCCTGCGCGTGCAATGTCCTGACGCTTTCAAGATGCGACTGTAACGGCCGCGATACCGACCGGGGAAGTACCGTCAATCGATCCTTGAACCCCTTGCCATCGCGCACAAGGATTTCGCCCCGAGAAAACTCCAAGTCCTTCACCCGCAGACGCAGCGCCTCCATCAAGCGCAAACCGCCGCCGTAAAGCAGCTCTGCAATCAATCGATGGATCCCGGTCATTCCGCCCAGCAGGACGGCCACCTCTTCCTTGGTCAGCACGACAGGCAGGCGTTTGGGCTTTTTTGCCTGCACCACGCCATCCAGCCAGGGCAATTCGCAATTCAGAACCTGAGAATACAAAAACAGCAGCGCGCTGCGCGCCTGGCTCTGGGTAGAAGCGGCCACCTTGCGTTCGACGGCCAGATGGCTGAGAAAGGCTTCCACTTCGGCTGCGCCCATGCCTACGGGATGTTTCTTGCCATGAAACAAAATAAAGCGTTTAATCCAATCAA
>JALNXH010000007.1 GCA_023230455.1 Rhodocyclaceae bacterium
CAGGGCTTCCCGCTCCAGAAGAACGCCGAGGCTCTCGCGGCCCATTCCGATGGCACGCACACGCTGCATGACACCGACGCGAATAACCGCCACCACGGCAAGCTCCGATTCCACTACGACGAAAAATCCGTCGCTTATGGAACTAAACGTCACACATTGCAGCAAGAGAGAGATGTAGAGCTATTAGTTCCAAAAAAGTGAAATTATTAGTTCGGCGGACTAACCGCGCCCGGGGGGGCTGGTGGCTTTAGGCGTCGGCTGAGATGTGCATAATGGCGAATTATGTCACCCGGATAATTAAATAACGGTAAAAAATAAGACAGGTATTTTTTACCCGCATGGTTAAGCCAAAGTCCGATAAATACCGGTTTCGAGAAATTTCCGAGACCGGTATTTATTTTGGGTAAAAACAAAGGCAAATACGCTCGCCGCGGGGCATACGGGGCCGGGTATAAAACCACCCGACCCCATACCCCTTGAGCTTCTTTATCCCCTGCTGTAAAGGGGCTTTCGCGGCATAAACCGGGCCGATGAAGCCGGCCCTATTTATTCCACGTTCCCCTTGACAGCGGAAATGCTGGACTACGTGGCGAAAGCGCCGAGAGAATCCAGCCGCCGCCAGTGTTTAACGGCTTGATCAGGGGGGAGCTTGGCCAGCAGATCGGCAAGGCGATGCTTGGGTTTCGGCGACGGCTTGGGGAGATGGGCACCGTCCCACCAGGCGCGGAGTTTTTCGAGGAAGGTAGGAATGTGGGGAAGGTAGCGACCGTGGGTGTGCCAGTGGCTCAATACGGTGTGCAGGCCGGACGCCTGCGGATGATCGCGGTCGAGGAAGATTTGCTGTGTGTCGTAGGCGGCGTAGAGATCAACGCCTTTGTACCACTTGCGATCCACGACGAGAGCGTCCCTGTCAAAACCATGGCGCACGGTGCCGAAGTGATACTTCGGCATGCGCAGCCCGCCTTGGATGAACAGCTTCGATAGTGGTGTGATGAGCGGGATGGGCCACTTGTCGGTGCGTTTAACGACCACCCAGTATTCGAGCAGGGCCGTGCGCAACTGCTTGTCGAGTTGTTCTTGACCCTGGGCGATCATGTAGACGTCCCAGCCATATTTCCGCGAATGGACAAGCCAATCGAGGATCGGTTGACGGGACTTGTCGCCCCAAGATCGACTGTTGAAGATCTTGCTCGACTCGTCGAGGACGATGATGCCGTTGTCCTCTTCGACAACGCCGTCCTGGCCGCGGCCAAGCGCCTCAAAATCCTCGACAGTCGGCGTGTCGGGGAGGCGGATATAAGAGCGCGTGGATTGAGGACGGGCGAGGACGTGTAGATGCACGTTGATGTTCGTGGCGACACGTTTGCCGGCGGCAAGCGCATCGCGGATCACGCCGACAGCGAAGATGGTTTTGCCGTTACCTTTTTTACCGGTGACGAGGTAATCAGCCATTGCCGACCATCATCATCCGCGACCGCTGGAAATCGTAGGCCCATCGGCCGATGGTGGCAGCAATCACGGCCGAGAGACAGAGGCCGAGATTGCCGGGAAGGACGTATAGACCGGTCTGGAGAAAGGTAGGGAAGTCGGCCGCAATGCCGGCGATCAGATTATTGATGAGCACGGAGAGCGCGGTGAACGCCGCCAGCGATGCGGCAATCACCAGACCTTTGAGGACGTAGCGCGCGCCAAGTAGATCGAGGATGCCCATGTCTAGGACTCCGGCCGGAACAGAATGTGGAACAGCGCGAAGGCCGTCAGTATGTATATGACGTAGGCAAATACCGCGCGCAACTTGTCGAGCGTCGGACAAAGGTCGAGCGAGACAGTACGACCATGGAGCGTGGCGGAGATGGGCTCGCAAGTCGTATAGGTGGGCACGGTAGGCGACCAACTCCAGCCGTGATCGGGGAGGGCAATCGAGGTAATCAACCCTTGACCTTGACCGCTGAGGGTGGCTTTGTCCGGTTCGGACAGCGCAGAGGCCGAGACGGCACAGGCCGGCTGACCGGGACCGCCACACTGGCCGGTGATGCGCATCGCGCCGATGGCGCAAAGCGCGGCATCGGGATGCTCTGCGCAGAATTCGCGGGCACCCGAGGACTGCGATGTACTGCCGGCCGAGCCATCGGCGTTGATCGAGGTCGATGTGCAGCCGGCTCCGCTACAGACGGTCTGAACCGGGATTTCGGACGAGCCTTTATCGACCGAGGCCAACGGCGGATTGGCACCGGGACAGGTTGCGCCGGCACACTCGTAGGGCACCGATGCAAGCTGTTCCACCGGCGTCGGCGGTGGATCAATGCCGATGGTCGGAGTGACCGCAGAAACAGACACGGTATTGCCGGACGAGGAACCGGACGCCCCTTGCTGGCAGGTGGTGCCGGTCAGCGTGGCGAGGCCTTTCCAGACCTGCGTGCCATCGACGGCGTATTGATTCGAGGCGGTATCGGTATCCGCTTGGCATCCGGCGACGCAGAGCGATCCGATGATCATCGTATCGGTATAGGGCACGGAGAAACCGACTTGCTGGCCGGCTTCACAGGTTTTATCGGTAACGCAGGCACTGGTGGCCGTGTCGTAGTGATGGCCGGGCGAACAGGCGACGGGCGTACAGACATAGGGGGAGGTTTCTTCCTCCCCGGCAGGGCAGGTAAAGGGTACGCAAGCCACGCTGGCATTAAGAGCGGAAGCCGAACCTACCGCCGGTTTGCCGGTGCCACTGGAGCAGCCATAGCTCCAATTGCCTTTGGTATAGACGTTGCCGCCGTAGGAACATTGCGTGGGCGAATAGTCGGCCGCACCCATCTGTGCGCAGGTCGATCCCCATCGCACGGTGTACGGAGAGACAGCGCGATACCCGCCGGGAGCGGTCAATGCCAATGCGTTGAGCGCGAAAAGCCCCATGAACAGGGCGGCGAAAAGTGTCCTGAACATGGGGCGCATTGCTTCTTAAACCGCCTTGTTGGCGCCCTTCTTGAACAGACGGATCGAGACCCATCCGCCGGTGGCGATGAAGACGACGCCCCACACCAGCGCCAGCATCGCGGTGACATCGGCACTCAGGTCGGTGAAGGCCGTGGTGGCGGCAGCGGGGAGAGCGGCATACGCGCCGGCAGAAACAACCATGAGGCAGAGTGCTACAAGTTGCTTGGTTTTCATGATGAGACTCCTAAGTAATTGAGAGATGCAGGGCACTGGATGGCACTGCGGTAGGGAGCCTGCCTCCTTCGTCGGCAGACCCCCTACCGCAATGTCATAGCGTGGCATTCATGGCGTCACGAAATTTTGTGAGCAGGTAGCCGCCGGTGAAGCCGAGCGACCAAGCGCCCATCAGCATGCCGATGTATTCGGCGATATCGCCGGCACTCATGGCCGGAACCCCGAGCGGAAACCATGCATCGCGGCGAAGAACAGCGCGGCATAGACGAATAAGTCTTGGAGGGTGTAGGCATCCATCAGGCGGCTACCTGGTACCAATCCGGCGCATGCACCGGAACCAGTTCGACGGTACGAACGGTGCGGGCCAAGTGCTGCACGTTCATCGGTGCGGCAATGTCAATGCCGAATGCGCGTAGCTGCTTGCGCCACGTGCGCCGGGTTTTGTCCGCCGCGCCCGAGGTGCGGTAGGGATCACGACCATCTAGGTAGGCTTGCGCCACCATACCGAGCTTGCCCGGTATGCCGTGAATTTCCGCCATGCTGACCTGCTCACGGTCCAGCACTTTGGCGAAGTGTCCGAAGATTACGTTTTCCATTTTTTGCCCTTTCTCATGCCTTGCCCATGCGGTAACGCTCTGTAGTCCGCGATCTGCGAGTTCCCTTGCTTTAATTGACACCTCGAAACGCACTATCCCGTTGTTGCGGCAGTACTCCACAACGTCAGGGCTTGCCCATTGGCCGAGACTTTCGGCCTTGTAATAAAGCTTTTGGTAGTGCCGCCTAGAACCCTCATTCCACGTCAGGCCATGAGGGTAGGCTTTAGGCATTACGCCACCGCGAGCGGTAGGAGTCCCGGCCATGGACTGGATAACCTTGTAGGCGGCTTCCTTGCTCCCGGTGGCGTAATTCTGCGTAAGGTCAACCCGGGTAATCACCGCGTTGGTCCTCAGGTGCGTTTGACTGTGAGCAAGCCCGGCCGTGGCATCGACATCGGAAAACCACGGCAGGCCGAGCGCAGAAACGATGCGAGAGGCCTTTTCGACGGTCTCCACCACGCCGAGGCCGAACAGGTTGTCCGGCCGGTCAAAACGCCCGACGTTGCCGGACAGTTCGACGCGGTAGCCATCGCAACGGATCGATAGGCGGCTCTCATAACTGCCCTCATGCTCAATTTTGCGTTGCGTGGTGAATTCCGCTTTGGTCGCGTCGAATACCGCCCGGACGACTTCCCCGGTTTCCGGATCGATCCATTCACGAAGCGCGTCAGCCCCAAATTTGACGACATAGCCGTCGTTAATGACCGGCAAACCACCCGCCGGATGCTCCTGATAGATCGAGAGCCAATCGCAAAAAACCTCCCCATGCGGGTGTTTTTGGCCAATTTTGGCCGTTTCGGTACGTGTAACTAGCACGTACCGACCTCATGCACTGTTTTGGGGCGGATAACACAGCCCAATTCGAGGGCGGGAAAATCCAGCGTGTAGGCGATTTTCCCAACGAGGTGGGGGAGCGGCCAGAAGAAGTTGCAGCAGGCCCGTGGCGCTTTCATCTGGCCGGTGCGTGTGCAGAAAAGGGTGGCACGGCCGGACTCGGCATCAACCCCCCGATGGGTCCGGACGCACAGACTGCAACGCGGCGCGTGCATGGGGGCGGGGGGTTGATAGTCGAGGTTCATTCGACGCTACGAACCCGCATAGACTTGCCATTGCTGCCCTGTATCCATTCACGCTCAATGAAAAACAGGGTTAGCCACTTGATCATGTCCCACGCCGTTTGATCCAGCACGTAATCCGGGTCAAAGCCCGATTCGACATCGGAGGGGAGGTAGTGAGTGCAGCCGGATTGATCCTCCCCTGCAATGACGAAAATAGAGACCGTGGCTGACTGGTGCATTTCCCATGCGCGAATCAGCCAGTCGGGAATCTCGACCGGCTGGCCTTCGCTGCCCACGACGACGGCAGGCATTAGGCCGCCTGTTGCGCGAGTTTCGAGGCGATGGGCGTCAGCACCGGGCCGAGCGCCAGACCGTTGAAGCGATCAACGTAGAAGGAGCCGGGCGAAAGGGTGTAGAAGCCGACGCTGTAGGCCGGCGCATCATCTTCCAGGTTGAGGCGGATGCGTTGCGGATAGGGGTGGGGGTTGCCCTTCCTGTCCGTGGTGTAGGCCCAGGCTTCCTGTTCGCGGATGCTGTACGGCTTGCCGGTGCGCGCTGAAGTGCCGTTCTTGACGGCGATTTCGACGGATTTGACTTCGATTTTGATGGTCATGGCCCTGCTCCTTTGCGAGGTTGAGTGTTCCCAAATGGGAACGCTGCGAACGATAGTTCCCAAAAGGGACCATTGTCAAGCTCTCAATTGGGAACTAAAGTGAGCGACAGAAGTTGAGCCACTCAAAAGGTCAAGAAGAGGAAAACGCCATGAAACCCGCGGAATATCTGGACGCTGCCAAAGCGCGCCTATTACTAAAGTCAGATTACGAGCTTGCAAAACGGCTTGGAATTACTCGCGGTTCCTTGACGCAAATCAAGAGCGGAGCACGCCCAATGAGTCCATACCTCTGCACATGGGTTGCCATCACGCTCGACTTGGACCCGGCGACGGTAATCGCCGATATCGAGAGTCAGCATGAGAAGAACCCGCAGCGGGCGGAGTTCTGGCGGTCTTTTCTGGCGCGTGCCGCGATGTGGGCGGTGGTGGCGTGCACGCTGGCGTTGAGCGGTTTAGGTGGCTCAGGAACCGCGCCCGGGGGGGCTGGTGGCTTTAGGCGTCGGCTGAGATGTGCATAATGTATATTATGTCAAATTATGGTTTGCAAGAATCCGCAGCAAATGCCTAACCGTCTATTTCACTAAAGTTGTTACCATTTTCCGCACAATCTTGTAACCGACAGTCGGGTGACACAAATGTGCCCCCCAGATTTTGGGATTTCTGAACGCAATTTAGCCCCCTTAGGCTTCAAAGTAGTCCCTAGTGTCGGCGCGCTATCAGTGGAGATTACCCGCTTCAGGTGCGCCAAGCGGCAGCACCATGATGCCTTCCTCGATCAACTCCATGGCTTCCTCACCGCTCGCTGTGCCTTTGATGCTGCGCAAGTCGGCTTCACCGTAATGGATCTTCCGCGCTTCTTCTGCAAACCGGTCGGATACATCCTCGGCGTTGGCGATCACGCGGGTAATGGCTGCCGCGATCTCTTGCATTTGCGGCGCCGATTGCCGCTCGGGACGATCCGACCTGCGCACCATCGGCCCGGATGGAAGGCGCGACACTTCGCTCAGCCCGCAGACCGGACAGGTGACGAGCGCCTGCGCTGCCTGGTCGTCAAATGCCTCTGTCGAAACGAACCAACCTTCGAATTTGTGGCCTATCGGGCAAGAAAGATTCAATACGATCATGTTTTTTGGTGCCCAGGAAGGGACTCGAACCCCCACGTATTTCTACGCCAGAACCTAAATCTGGTGCGTCTACCAATTTCGCCACCTGGGCAAGCGAGGGACGGATTTTACCCGTAGCCGTCGGCCAGCGGTTATGCTTCGCGCCGCCATGGCTGTCGATCATTACGAAAACTTTCCCGTTGCTTCCGTTCTGCTGCCGCGCGCCCTGCGCGAGCCCGTCGCGGCCATTTACGGCTTCGCCCGCCGTGCCGATGACTTCGCCGACGAGGGTAATCTAGTTAACGAACAACGTCTGGCCCTGCTGGAAAATTATCGGCAGGAACTCGATGCCATCGAGCATGGTGCACCGACGCAGAATCCGATTTTCGTCCGCCTGCGTCCGGTGATCGAGCGTTACGCCTTGCCTCTCGGACTGTTCCGCGATCTGCTCGACGCTTTCGCCCAGGATGTGGTCAAGGACCGCTACGCGAATTACGCGGACCTGCTCGACTATTGCCGCCGCTCGGCCGACCCGGTGGGCCGCCTGCTGCTGCATCTATTCGACGCCGTCAGTGACGAAAACCTGCGCCAGTCCGATGCCGTATGCAGCGCGCTGCAACTCATCAACCATTGGCAGGACCTGGCGATCGACCTGCGCAAGAATGGCGGCGGCCGTATCTATCTGCCCGCCGATGAAATGGCTGCCTTCGGCGTCGGTGTGTCGCAGCTGCGCGAGCAGCGCTGCGACGACAACTTTCGTGCGCTGATGCGCTTCCAGGTCAACCGTGCCCGCGCGTTGATGAATTCAGGTGCTCCGCTGGGTCGCCGCCTGCCGGGGCGGATGGGGTTGGAAATTCGCGCCATCGTCGCCGGCGGCCTGCGCGTCCTGGACAAGCTGGAGGCCGTAAACTACGACGTCTTCGATCGTCGCCCCACCCTTACCACCCTCGACTGGCCGCGCATCCTGCTCAAAGCCCTATGACCAACGACGAATATTGCCGGCACAAAGCAGCCGACAGCGGCTCAAGCTTCTATTACAGCTTCTTCTTCCTCGAACCGCCGCGACGCCAGGCCATCATGGCGCTCTACGCGTTCTGCCGCGAGGTGGATGACGCAGTGGACGAATGCAGCGATCCCGAAGTTGCCCAGGCCAAGCTCAACTGGTGGCGCAGCGAGGTCGCGGCGCTCTATCACGGTACCCCGAGCCACCCGGTAACGCGAGCCTTGGCTTCCGTCCTGCCGCGCTACCCCCTGACCGAGGAACATCTGCTTGAAATCATCGACGGCATGCAGATGGATCTGGAGCAGGCGCGCTACGCCGATTTCAAGTCGTTGCACCTGTACTGCTACCGCGTCGCCAGCGTGGTCGGCCTGCTCGCTGCCGAAATCTTCGGCTACCGCAACCGTCAGACACTCAAGTACGCCCACGACCTGGGACTGGCGTTCCAGCTTACCAACATCATCCGCGACGTCGGCGAAGATGCCCGCCGCGGCCGTATCTATCTGCCAATGGACGAACTGGAGCGCTTCAATGTCCCTGCCGCCGACATCCTCAACGCCCGGCACAGCGAAAACTTCACCGCGCTGATGCAGTTCCAGGTGCAACGCGCGCAGCAAACCTACGACTCAGCCTTCGCGCAGTTGCCGGCCGAGGACCGCCGCTCACAGCGTGCCGGGGTGATCATGGCGGCGATCTACCGCACGTTGCTCAATGAAATTGCCAACGATGGTTACCGGGTGCTCGACCACCGGATCATTCTGACCCCGCTGCGCAAGCTCTGGATTGCCGGCCGCACATGGTTGAAGGGTTAGCTGCCGCGCGGCAGCGGCCGATCGCCGTCATCGGCGGCGGCTATGCCGGATTCGCCGCCGCCGTGGAATTGGCCGCTGCCGGTGTCGCAGTGGAGGTTTTCGAAGCCTCGCGCAGCCTTGGCGGTCGCGCCCGCGGCGTCGATATCGACGGAGTGCGGCTGGATAACGGGCAGCACATCCTGGTCGGTGCCTATCGCGAGACCTTGCGCCTGATGCGCCGGGTGGGTGCGGCGCCGGAACGCTGCCTGCAACGCCTGCCGTTGTTGCTCGAACTTCCCGGACGGCTGCGCATCGCCGCGCCCGACTGGCCGGCGCCGCTGCACTTGGCGGCCGCGCTGATCGGCGCACAGGGCTTGTCGGCGGGCGAAAAGTGGGCCGCCGTGCGCTTCATGCTCGGCCTGAAGTTGACCCGCTATCGTCTCCAAAACGACATAAGCGTCGCCGCGCTGATTGCCACACAGCCGCTGCCGTTGCGGCGCTACCTGTGGGAGCCGCTCTGTATAGCCACGCTCAATACGCCGCCGGACGAGGCTTCGGCCCAGGTATTCCTCAACGTGCTACGCGACACGCTGGGTGCCGGGCGGAAGGATTCCGACCTGCTGCTGCCGTGCGTCGATCTTTCGCGGATGTTTCCGGAGCCGGCCGCCGAATTCGTTGCTGGGCACGGCGGCCAGATCGTCCGCGGTAGCCGCATCACCCAGCTTGAAAAGGGCGATGACGGCTGGTCTCTGCGCGCCGGGGAAGCCCGCCACGGCCCCTACCGCCAGTTGATCCTGGCCGTCGCCCCGCAGCACGCCACCGCGCTGCTGCCCTCCGCTCCGGCTTGCAAAGCGCTGCGCGAGACGCTCGCCGCTCTGCGCTACCAACCCATCGTCACTGTCTGGTTGCAGTACCCACCTCAAGTGCGACTGGCCGCACCGATGCTTGGCGCCGGCGACGGCCTGCTGCAATGGCTGTTCGACCGCGGCCAGTTGGGCGGCCCGCCGGGTCTGCTGGCCGCGGTAATCAGCGCCGAAGGGCGCCATCAGCCGCTCGATCACGACGAACTCGCCAGTCGCCTGCACGCCGAGGCAGCCCGTATCGTGCCGCAGCTGCCGTCGCCGTTGTGGCATCGGGTGATCGTCGAACAGCGCGCCACCTTCGCTTGCCTGCCCGGGATGCGCAGGCCGCCGTTGCAGACGCCCCTCCCCGGCCTGCTGCTGGCCGGGGACTATGTGGCAAGCGATTATCCGGCCACCCTCGAAGGCGCGGTGCGCAGCGGCGTTGCCGCCGCCGGCGCGGTGCTGGCCGGGAATGACTGAACCATTGACCGAAAGGAAAGCACCATGAAGCAACTAGGCCAAGGCCTCTACTGGGACGAACTCAAGATCGGCGACCGCTTCCGCACCTGGGGCCGCACCATCACCGATGCCGACATCGTTACCTTCATAAACTGTACCGGGATGCTCGAAGTGTTGTTCACCGACGAGGAATTTCGCAAGCAGATGCCGTCCAACCCAGGACGCATCGCTCCGGGCGCGCTGGTCTATTCCATCGCCGAAGGCATGCTCTTCGTCTCTCTGATCCAGGGCACGGGAATGGCGTTCCTGCATACCGAAATCGACGTCAAGGCGCCGGTGCTGGCCGGCGACACCATTCATGTCGAAGTTGAAATCACCGAAGTCAGGCCGACCAGCAAGAACGATGGTCGCGGCCTGGTGCGTACCCGCAACGAGGTGAAGAACCAGCGCGGCGAAGTGGTGCTGATCTATACGCCGCTGCGGCTGTTGAAGGGCTCGGGCACGCCTAGCCGTTGAGCCGGCCCGCCGCCAGACGCACTATCCGGTCGCAGCGGGCGGCCAGCGCTACATCGTGGGTGACCAGGATCAGCGTGGTCCCCGCTTCCGCATTCATGCCGAACATCAGCTCGATGATCGCCGCGCCCGTGGCGGCGTCGAGATTGCCTGTCGGCTCGTCAGCGAGCAACAGTTTCGGCTGTGGAGCGAAGGCGCGAGCCAGCGCCACGCGCTGTTGTTCGCCGCCGGAAAGATGCTTTGGGTAGTGCCACAGCCGTTCGCCGAGCCCGACCCGACGCAGCATCGCCTCGGCCTGGGCGCGGGCGCCGGGCACCCCCGCCAACTCAAGCGGCAGCATGGCGTTTTCCAGCGCCGAGAGGGCCGGTAGCAACTGAAACGACTGGAAGACGAAGCCGAGCCAGCGGCCGCGCAAGGCCGCCCGGCCGTCTTCATCGAGCGCGGAGAGCGACTGTCCGCCGAGCAGAACCTCGCCGCGACTCGGTGCGTCGAGGCCGGCCATCAAGCCGAGCAACGTGGACTTGCCCGATCCCGAAGCGCCGACGATGGCCACTGCCTCGCCCGGTGCCACGGCAAAGGAAATGTCGTGCAGAATCCTCAACGTGCCGTCGCCGCTGGGCACATCCTTGCCCAACGCGCGAACCTCGATCACCGCCTGTTGCCCCTCTGCCCTATCCACGCTATGTTCCTTCGTCTGTTCAGCATCCTGTGCATCGGCCTCGCGCTCACCTTTTCCGCCGTCGCCGAAGCGGGGAAAACCATTCTTGTCTTCGGTGACAGCCTTTCCGCCGGCTTCGGTCTGGCCCGTGAGCAGAGCTGGCCTAGTCTGCTGGCGCAGCGTCTGGAAGCCCAGCGCAGCGTCTACCGGGTGGTCAATGCAAGCATTTCAGGCGAAACCAGCGCCGGCGGCCGTTCCCGCATCGCCGCCGCGCTGGCCGAATTCGAGCCGACCGTGGTGGTGGTCGCACTCGGCGCCAACGATGGCCTGCGCGGCCTGCCCGCCGCGCAACTGCGCGAGAACCTGACCGCCATCGTGCGCGCCGCCCGCGAGCGCCGGGCGCGAGTGCTACTGATCGGAATGAAACTGCCGCCGAACTACGGCACCGATTATGGCATCGACTTCGAGCGCAGCTTCGCCGGCGTCGCCAAGGCCGGGAAATGCACATTGCTGCCGTTCCTGCTCGAACCCGTCGCCGCCGACCGCACCGCCTTTCAGGCCGACGGACTGCATCCGGTGGCCGCCGCGCAGCCGAGAATTCTCGATCACGTCTGGCAGGCGCTGAAGCCTCTGCTTTAGCGAACGCGCCCTAGCCGCCGGGCAGTGCCAGCTCGGCAGTCGCGCCCTTCACCGCGCAGATGCGCTGGATCACCGCCGCCTTCGGGGTATCCACCCGCCCCTGTTCGAAAGCGACCACAGTCAGCCGATTGCGTACCGCTTCAAGCAATTCGCCGGAACGCAGCAGAAATGCCGGACTCGACGGCTTGCCCAGGCGTTCGTTACCGCTCATGAAGGTTTCGTAGATCAGCACCCCGCCAGTCTCCAGACAATTGACGATCTGCGGCAACAGCGGCCTGTGCAGGTAGTTGGTGACGACGATGGCGTCGAAGGCGCGCCCGTAGTACGGCCAGGGCCCCTCCTCCAGATCGGCAACGCGGGTCAGCACGCCATCGAGGCCGGCAAGCGTAGCGAGTGCCTCGGCATCGCGATCCACCGCTTCGACGCGAAACCCGCGGCCAGCCAGCCAGCGGACGTGCCGGCCCTGGCCGCTGGCCAGATCGAGAACGCTGCCACCGGGCGCGATCAACTGCGAAAAGCGGCTCACCCACGCCGAAGGTTCCGCGAGTCGATGGAGAATGCGGTCAATGGTATGTTGTTCGACGTTCATGGGCGCATTGTCGCCGAAGACCGAAATTGCGCCAATCGGTAACGATTGTCGTTGGATAATGGCGGCGAAAAGAGACCCGGACATCATGCATAGCGAACGACATTATCTGACCCCCCTGTTCGAACCGCAGTCGATCGCCATCGTCGGTGCTTCGGAGCGTGGCGATTCGATCGGCGCGACGGTGGTACGCAACATTCTCGAAGCCGCCTTCAAGGGCCGCATCTACTGCATCAACCCTCGCCATCACTCGATCTTCGGCCAGCCGGCGTATGCCCATCTGAAGGATCTGCCGGAGCGCGTGGATCTGGCTGTCATTTGCACGCGCGCCGCCTTGGTGAACGAAATCGTCGCCGAGTGCGGCAAGGCCGGGGTACGTTACGCTATGGTGATCAGCGGCGGATTTTCCGAAGTCGGCCCCGACGGCATCGCGCTGGAAAAGGCCATGCTTGACATCGCGCGTCGTTATCGGATGCGGATACTCGGGCCCAACTGCCTGGGTTTGGTGCGTCCGGCCAATAACGTCCATCTCTCCTTCACCAAGGGCGCCGTGTTGCCCGGTACGGTGGGGCTGATTTCCCAATCCGGCGCGCTAACCACCGCCGTCCTCGACTGGGCGGCCCCCAACAAGGTTGGATTTTCCGCTGTGGTGTCGCTGGGGACGGAAAGCGACGTCGACTTCGGCGAAGCCCTCGATTACCTGGTGTCCGACCATCGCACCGAAAACATCTTTCTCTACATCGAAAGTATCCGCAACGCCCGCCGTTTCATGAGTGCACTGCGCGCCGCGGCGCGAATCAAGCCAGTGCTATTGATCAAGGTCGGACGCAACCCGGCGGGCGAGCGGGCGATCTTTTCCCATACCGGCGCCCTGGTCGGCAACGACGACGTATTCGATGCGGCACTGCAGCGGGCCGGAGTCGTCCGCCTGCAAAGCTTCGACCAGCTCTATGCAGCGGTATCCGCCCTGTACCTGCATCTCCATCCCAACGGTAACCGCCTGGCCATCGTCACCAACGGCGGCGGCCCGGGCGCGATGGCCGCCGACCATGCTGCTGACATTGGCATCCCGATCGCCTCGCTGACCGAGGCCACCCTCTCCCGCCTCGATGCCGTCCTGCCTTCGCACTGGCCGCGCAGCAATCCGGTGGACATCATCGGCGACGCCGATCCGGCACGCTTCGGCGCGGCGCTGGAAGCCTGCCTGGCCGACCCGCAGGTCGACGGCGCACTGGTGATCCTGACGCCGCAGGCAATGTCCGACCCGACCCAGGCCGCGCGCGTGGTGATCGAACAATCGCACAAGTCGAAGAAACCGCTGATTACCTGCTGGATGGGCGAGGAACAGGTCCGCGAAGGCCGGTTGCTGCTGCGCAGCTCAGGCCTGTCGACCTTCCGCACGCCGGAGCCGGCCGTGGAAATGTTCGCCCACATCACCCGCTACTACCGTAACCAGAAGCTGCTGATGCAGGTACCCACCTCGGTGACCGACGATCACGCCGAACCGCTGCTGGACAGCGCCAAGCTGCTGATCGAGACGGCTTTGGCAGAAGGCCGGACGCAACTCAGCGAAATGGAGTCGAAGGCGTTGCTGGCGGCTTTTCACATTCCCATCGCCCGTGCGGTGGTGGCCCATTCGGCGGATGAAGCCGCGCGTCTGGCGCACGATGTCGGCCTGCCGGTGGCGATGAAGGTCGTCGCTGCGGCGATCGCGCACAAGGCCGAAGCCGGCGGCGTCCGCCTCAACCTGCATTCGCTCAACGCGGTGCGCGGCGCCTACGAGGAAATTATCGAGGAAGTACGCGCCCATTCGCCTTCAGCGCGCATCGACGGTATTTCGATCGAGCCGATGGTCCTCAAGGCCAATGGCCGGGAACTGCTGATCGGAGTCATCGACGACCGTGTCTTCGGCCCGGCGATCACCCTCGCTGCCGCCGGCGCCAACGGCGAGCCGGGCAGCAAGCGGGTGGTGGCGCTGCCGCCATTGAACCGCTTCCTGGTCAGCGACATGCTCAATGCCGAGTCGCTGAAATCCCGCCTCGGTGAGCAGCGCAACGCCCCCGCGGTCGACATGGAATCGATGGAAACCCTGTTGCTGCGTGTATCGGAAATGGTCTGCGAACTGCCGTGGATCAAGGAAATGGAGATCAGCCCGCTGATCGTCGACGACGAAGGCGCCGTCGCCGTCGATGCGCGCATCATCCTCGCGCCGTTGACGACCGACGCCGAACCTTACGACCACATGGCGATCCACCCCTATCCGTCGCATTTCCATGCCGAATACCTCGGCCGCGATGGCACCCGGGTCGCCATCCGCCCGATCCGGCCCGAAGATGCCCAACTGTCGAGGGCCTTTGTCGACGGCCTGTCGCCCGAGAGTCGCTATTTCCGTTTCATGAACGCGATCCGTGAACTTTCGTCGGCACAATTGATCCGCCTCACGCAGATCGATTACGACCGGGAAATGGCATTCATCGCCATCGAGGGAGAGGACGGAGCAGCCAAGGAAGTCGGCGCGGTTCGCTACGCGATCAACCCCGATGGCGAGTCCTGCGAATTTGCCATCGTCGTCGCCGACGACTGGCAAGGCAAAGGCCTGGCACGGCGATTGATGGAACTCCTGATTCAGGCAGCACAAAAGAAAGGCTTGCAGTACATGACCGGCGAATTCCTCGCAGAAAATTCGCGCATGCTCAAGTTCGTCGCCAGCCTCGGCTTCGAGCTGCACGTACATCCGGACGATCCGGCCTTGCGGCTCGGGATACGGGCACTCAAATAGGGACCGGCATGCCAGCGAACAGCCAATCGCGCTGCCCCTGGTGCGGCGAAGACCCGCTGTATCGGGCCTACCACGACAGCGAATGGGGGATGCCCAACCACGACGAGCGCACCTTGTTCGAATTTCTCATCCTCGAAGGCGCCCAGGCCGGGCTTTCCTGGATCACCATTCTGCGCAAGCGTACGGCCTACCGCCGCGCCTTCGACGGCTTCGATGCTGAGCGGATGGCGCGTTACGGCGAGGCCGAAACCGCAAGGCTGCTGGGCGACGCCGGTATCGTCCGCAATCGCCTGAAGATCGCCGCGGCTATCGGCAATGCCCGCGCCTACCTGGCGTTGCGCGAGGAACGCGGCGGGCTCGATCCATATGTGTGGAGTTTTGTGGACGGCCGCCCGATCGTCAATACCTGGACCTCGATGAACGAAGTACCGGCACGCACAGCAGTCTCCGATGCGCTGTCGAAGGATCTTGCCCGCCGCGGCTTCAAGTTCGTCGGTTCGACGATCTGCTATGCCTACATGCAGGCCGTCGGCCTGGTGAACGACCATCTGCTCGGCTGCTATCGGCATGCCGCCTGCGCCGCCGCAGGGGAAGCGTCCTAACGGCGACCATCGACCGCAAGCGGCAGGTTCATGTCCATCCGCCGCCCGTCGCGCCAGAGGGTCAGCCGGACAGACTCACCTGCCTGCCGGGTATCCAGCAAACGATCCAGATCCGACACGTTGTTCACCGGCGTGCCGTCGATGGCCTGCACCACATCGCCGGCAACGATGCCGCCGTCGCGACTGCGGCGACTGGGCCGGATTCCCGCTGCGGCGGCCGGCGAACCCGGTGCCACTTCGATCACCACCACCCCCTTGACGCCGAGCTCCCGCGCAATCAGGCTGCTGATGCGCTCGCTCGACGAAAAGCCCAGGCTTGGCCGTTTGTACTGGCCGGTGGCGATGATTTCAGGTACGACACGATTAACCGTGTCGGCCGGGATAGCGAAGCCGATTCCGGCGGAGGCCCCCGACGGGCTGTAGATCGCCGTATTCACGCCGATCAGCCGCCCGGCCGAATCGAGTAGCGGGCCGCCCGAGTTGCCCGGATTGATCGCCGCATCGGTCTGGATCAAGTGGTGAATGGTGCGGCCGTCCTCACCGTCCAGCGAGCGGTCGAGCGCCGAGACGACGCCGGTGGTCAAGGTATGGTCGAGACCGAACGGATTGCCGATGGCGACGACCCGCTGCCCGACCAGAAGATCGCGGCTGCTGCCGAGCGGAATCGGCAGCGGACGGTTTGCCGGCAGTTGGATCTTGAGTACCGCCAGATCGTTCTCCGGACTCCCCCCGACGAGTTTGGCGTCGTAAGTATGTTGGTCGGCAAGCCGCACCTTGGCGGCGGTCGCGCCGGAAACGACATGGAAGTTGGTGACGATGTGGCCCTGCTCGTCCCAGACGAAGCCCGAGCCGGTGCCGCGCGGCACTTCGCGGACGTTCATGGTCCACAGATTGATTACCTGGTCGAGGGTGGTGATGTAGGCCACCGACGGGCTGCTGCGGCGGAATATCTCGATCGTGGATTTTTCGTCGGCAGCCAGTTCGCCCCGTGGCGCCACGCTACGCGGCTGAGGCTGGCGGGCGCCGCCCTCCACCGCGAGAAGCAGCGCGGCCGCAAGGGCGGCGCCCGCTGCCAGGCCCTTCAACCATCCCTTATGCAGCAATCGCATGCGCCCCTCCTTTCCCTCAAAGTCCCAGCTGTTGCAGATCGAGGTGTCCGTCAATGAGCGGCGGACACCAGAAATAGCTACCGCTGAGCGGCCGGGTGAAATTGAACAATGCGTCGGTAATGCCATCCTCCACCCCGGCCATGCGCCGCAGTTGCGCCTCGAAGGCATCCAGCGTGCGGCCGAAGGCGAGGAACATCAAGCCGGCTTCGCGGCTGTCGGACCAGGGTAGCGAACGACGCACAACGAAGGCCTCCGGATCGAAGCTTTCCTGCGCGGTACGCTTGACATGGGCCGAAGGCGGCGCGTCGTCGAGCTCTGCGTTATCGCTGCGCCGCCGGCCGATGGCATGATCCTGCGCTACCCCGCCCAGCGCGTCGAAGCGGGGAAAGTCGTGCAGCCATTGCTGGACCGCGGCAAAGCTCGATCCGTCGAGACCGGCGCCCTGTCCGCCGACCGCGGCCGCCTGCAGCGCCGCGTCGTCCTGCGGATTCTCGGTGCCGTCCTCGTAGCCGGTGAGGTCGCGGCCGCTGTCGTAGCGGAAGGCGTCGACCGCTTTTTCGAGCGTCAATGCCGGCGCCAACAGCGCCTCCAGGCGCCGGCCGAGATGCAGCAGATCGCCGCGGTCCTCGCCGCGCAGCCACAACCAGAGGGCGCAGGGTGTCGAAGGGATATCCAGTCCGCCGGTCGCCAGCTGTGGGAAGGCGCGTAGGCCGGGGACGGCCGCACCCAGCGCTTGCACCAGCGAAAGACCGAGGCCGGCGACCACGCGATCGCCGTCGACTGAAGCGGCAAGCGCGCGCAGCGCAGCGTCGACATCGCTGCCGGGCATCTGGCGGAAGAATAGGTGCCGCGCGGCCAGCGGCACGGGGGCGAGAATCCCGGATTGAACAAGGCGGGCAGTCATGGTTTCTCCAATAATCCTGAACAGCGGAAATCATAGCCGCTGGGCCGCCACAAAGGGCAGCCCGTGCCGACTCAGGCTTTGCCGAACTCGAGAATCCCCGACGGGGTCGCCGATACCCTTACCCGATCCTTGGCGGTAAAGCGCCCTTCGAGGATCGCCTTGGCCAGCGGATTCTCGATCCGTTCCTGGATCGCCCGCTTCAGCGGACGTGCGCCGAACACCGGGTCGAAACCGGCCTTGGCCAGTTCGAGCAACGCCGAGTCCTGCACGTCGAGCATCATCTCCAGCTTGGCCATGCGCTTCTCCAGATAGCCGAGCTGGATCTTCGCAATCGCGGCAATATTGCTGTCGTCGAGTGCGTGGAACACCACCACCTCGTCGATGCGGTTGACGAACTCCGGCCGGAAGAAAGTCTTCACCTCGCCCATCACCGCCAGCTTGATCACCTGATAGTCGTCGCCGGCCATCTGCTGGATCATCTGCGAACCGAGGTTCGACGTCATCACGATCACCGTGTTCTTGAAATCGACCGTGCGCCCCTGGCCGTCGGTCATACGACCGTCGTCGAGCACTTGCAAGAGCACGTTGAAGACATCCGGGTGGGCTTTTTCCACCTCATCGAAGAGGATTACCGAATACGGCTTGCGCCGCACCTGCTCGGTCAGATAGCCGCCCTCCTCGTAGCCGACGTAGCCCGGCGGCGCGCCGATCAGCCGGGCAACCGAGTGTTTCTCCATGAATTCACTCATGTCGATGCGGATCAGGTGATCCTCGCTGTCGAACAGGAATTCGGCCAGGGTCTTGCACAGCTCGGTCTTGCCGACCCCGGTCGGGCCGAGGAAGAGGAAGGAACCGTAGGGTTTGCTTTCGTCCGACAGGCCGGCGCGGGAACGCCGGATGGCATCCGACACCATGCGCACCGCCTCGTCCTGACCGACCACGCGACCGTGCAGCTTTTCTTCCATCTTCAACAGTTTTTCCCGTTCGCCCTGCATCATCTTGGAGACCGGAATGCCTGTAGCGCGGCTCACCACTTCGGCGATTTCCTCGGCGCCGACCTGGGTGCGCAGCAGCCTGTTGGGTGCCTTGGCCTGCCCCTCGCCCGCCTTTTCCGCGGCCTTGAGTTGAGCTTCCAACTGGGGCAACTGGCCGTATTGCAGTTCCGCCAGCTTGTCGTACTGGCCTTTGCGCTGCAACTCGGCCATCTGTACGCGGAGCTTGTCGATTTCTTCCTTGATATGGGCCGAACCTTGGACCTGGGCCTTCTCTGCCTTCCAGATTTCCTCCAGGTCGGAATATTCCTTTTGCAGCTTGAGCAGCTCTTCCTCGATCAGGTCGAAGCGTTTTTTCGAGGCTTCGTCCTTCTCCCGGCGCACGGCCTCGCGCTCGATCTTCAACTGGATCACGCGTCGGTCGAGTTTGTCCATCACCTCCGGCTTGGAATCGATTTCCATCTTGATCCGCGCCGCCGCCTCGTCGATCAGGTCGATGGCCTTGTCCGGCAGGAAACGGTCGGTGATGTAGCGATGGCTCAATTCGGCGGCGGCGACGATGGCCGGGTCGGTGATGTCCACGCCGTGGTGGAGTTCGTACTTTTCCTGTAGACCGCGCAGGATGGCGATCGTACTTTCCACACTGGGTTCTTCCACCATGACCTTCTGGAATCGCCGTTCCAGAGCCGCATCCTTTTCCACGTATTTACGGTATTCATCAAGGGTGGTGGCACCGATGCAATGCAGCTCGCCGCGCGCCAGCGCCGGCTTCAGCATGTTGCCGGCATCCATCGCGCCTTCGGCCTTGCCGGCGCCGACCATGGTGTGCAGTTCGTCGATGAAGACAATGATGCGGCCCTCGTCCTGGGCGATTTCCTTCAGCACCGCCTTCAGGCGTTCCTCGAATTCGCCGCGATACTTGGCACCGGCCAGCAGGGCGGCCATATCAAGGCTGAGAACCTTCTTGTCCTTCAGCGTCTCCGGCACTTCGCCGTTGATGATGCGCTGGGCCAGACCTTCGACGATGGCAGTTTTACCGACGCCAGGTTCGCCGATCAGCACCGGGTTGTTCTTGGTGCGCCGTTGCAGGATCTGGATGGCACGGCGGATCTCATCGTCGCGGCCGATCACCGGATCGAGCTTGCCCAGGCGGGCGCGCTCGGTAAGGTCGAGGCAGTATTTCTTCAGCGACTCGCGCTGACCCTCGGCATCCGCGCTGCCGACATTCTGCCCGCCGCGCACCGCATTGACAGCCGTTTCCAGCGGCGCCCGGGCGACGCCTGCCTCCTTCAGCAGGCGTCCGGTCTCGCCCTTGTCGCCCGTCAGGGCAAGCAGGAACATTTCCGAGGCGATGAACTGGTCGCCGCGCTTTTGCGCTTCCTTGTCGGTCAGGTTGAGCAAGTTCCCCAGGTCGCGACCGATGGAGACCTCGCCGCCATGGCCCTCCACCTTCGCCAAACGTTCGACAGCCTTTTGCAACGCCGTCTTGAGACCGGCGACATTGGCCCCGGCACGCGCCAGCAGCGAACTGGTGCCGCCATCCTCCTGTTCCAGCAGGGCCAGTAGCAAGTGCTGCGGTTCGATGAACTGCTGGTCGTTGCCCACCGCAATGCTCTGGGCATCGGACAGCGCCTGCTGGAATTTGGTGGTCAGTTTGTCGAGTCTCATGGGCGTTCCCCTGGAAAGTGTCTAGCCGGCAGGTTTGGGCGGACGGGTGGATTTCAAGTCCAAGCCCCCGATCCCTGTGAAGATGTTAATGTGCGGCCAAAAGCAATAAAACGAGTCCGATGGCTGCAAAGTACACATTCCAGACAACGATCAGCGCCGATCACAAGTCGTTGGCGATTCCGGTATTGATCCTGTGCGCCTTCGTCGCCTATTTTGGCTGGGACATCTACGACAGCTACCAGACTACGCTCGATGGCGCTTACCGCGAGTTGGAAATCAGCGCCCGCCATGCCGACATCCAATTGGTCAATGCGTTCCGCGAGACCGATCTGCTGATGAACGATGCTGCCGAGCGTGCAGCCTCCGCACCGCGATCAACCCAGACGTCGGCATGGCTGCGAACCCGGCTGGAGCGGTTTCCGGAACTCAAGCGCCTTGGCGTTACCGACCGCGAGGGACGTTTTGTCATCCAGAGCGATCCCCATCGTCTTGGAGCCGACATTTCAGCGCGACCGCTGTTCCAGGCTGCCAAGGCGGCCCGTCCCGGCAGCCGCCGACTGCCTATGACGGTCATGCAGGATATTGACGGCCGTTGGGGTGTCAGCATCGCCAAGCCCTATTTCGACCGCCAAGGTCGGTTCATGGGGGTCGTCAGCGGCTTTCTCAATCCGGGATTCTTCGACCACTTGCTGCGCAGCGCCCGCAACGACGACAAATCGATCGCCGCACTGATCAAAACCAACGGCGAGATGCCCTTCATCGCTCCCGATCCTGAGCCCGCCGTACGCAAGAACGCGCTCGACGAACCGGCTTTCCTTGAGCATCTGGCGCAGGGCGGCGGTGTGACGCGCCACCTGGTGAAGCCGAAATACATGCATTCGCGCTATCTCGTGGTACTGCACGATTCCGGCGACGCCAGCGATCCCGATCTCCAGATCGGGATCGGCCGCGATTACGCCGATGCGACCGCCAACTGGCGGCAGCACACCGTCCAACGCTTGGCCGTCGCCGCCCTGGTGGCGGCAACCATGATGGCGCTGATCGCCCTGGCCAGACGCCGCCTGCGCGTGCTGGCCGACGAACGCAATCTGCTGCGCACGCTGATCGAGGCCGAAAACAACAGCATCTCGATCAAGGCGATCGACGGCAAATATCTGCTGGGCAATCGCCGTCATGCCGAACTGTTTGGCGCCTCCAGCACCGATATTCCCGGACACACCGCCGGGGAGTTCCTGGCCGGCAACGCAGAAGCCATCGCATTCGAGGAGGCGCATGACCGGGCGGCGCTCGAATCCTTGGTGCCGGTCGTGCGGCAGACCTGGTACACCCGGCCCGGTGGACGGCCGCGGCGCTTCGAAAAGACCAAGACATTGCTACGCAACGAACAGGGCCAAGCGCTGGCGATCGTCTCCATCGGGCGCGACATCACCGAACAATATCTCGCCGAAGAAAAGCTCCGCCACAGCGAACATATCCTCAAACGTGCCCAGGAAATCGGCAAAACCGGCAGTTGGGAAATCAACGTCGCCAGCGGTCGGCTCACGATGTCGGAGGAGGTCTACCGCATCCTCGAACTTCCGCCCGATTCGCCGTCCAACATGGAGGTTTTTTACAGCCGGGTGCATCCGGACGATCGTGCGCTGGTCACCGCCGCCTGGAATGCGGCGGTCGCCGGGGCCGACTACCATTGCCTGCACCGCGTACTTTCCAAGGAGGGTGTGAAATGGGTGGTAGAGCGCGCCGACGTGGAGCGCGATGCTGCCGGTATCGCACTCCATGCCATCGGCACCACGCAGGACATCACCGCACTGCACACGGCCAGCCAGCGCCTACAGGATGCCCTGGAACTCAATCGGCGCATCGTCGATGAGTCACCCGCCGGGATCGTCCTTTTCCATAGCGACGGTCGCTGCCTTACCTTCAACCCGGCGGCGCATGCCCTGGCCAGCGGACCGCTGATGCCGGAGCGACAGCTGAAGGAACTCAACTTCCGCCAGAATCCGACCTGGCAGGCTGCCGGTCTCCTCCAGGCGGCAGAAAAGGTGCTGGAAAGCGGCGTTCGATCCACCGACGAATATCATCTCGTGACCCGCAGCGGCAAGGATCTGTGGGTGGAAATCACCCTGGTTCCGCTGACGCTGAACGACGAAAAACACCTGCTTGCCGTATTCACCGACGTTCGAAAATACCGCGAGACCGAGGCTGCGCAACGCGAGGCGATGCGCCTGGCACAGTCGGCGAACGAGGCGAAGAGCAACTTCCTCGCCAACATGAGCCACGAGATTCGCACCCCGATGAATGCAATTCTGGGTCTGGCCCAACTGGCGCGAAGCGAAACCGACGATGCGGCGCGGCAGGGCTACCTGAAAAAAATCTCCACCGCCTGCGGCGCCCTGCTTTCCATCCTCAACGAAATCCTCGATCTGTCGCGCATCGAGGCCGGGCAGATGCAACTGGTCGAGGCCCCATTCAGTATGGCGGATGTGGTCATCGAGGCAATTCACCTGTTTCAGCCGCAGGCGGTCGGCAAGGGTCTGGAACTGACCGTTGAATTGGCGCCGGAGTTGCCCGCCCGCCTGATCGGCGACGCCTTGCGCATTGGGCAGATACTCAACAACCTGCTGGCAAACGCGATCAAATTCACCGAACGCGGGCGTATCGACGTCAAGATTGAGGTGGGGGAACCGTCGGCGCCGGGCCGCGCCCGCGTGCTGCTGAGCATCGCCGATACCGGTATCGGCATCGATGGGGAAAAAATCGGCACGCTGTTCCAGCCCTTCGAACAGGGCGACGCCTCGATCACCCGCCGCTACGGCGGCAGCGGACTCGGGCTGGCGATCTGCCGTCGCCTGCTGACGCTGATGAACGGCCGGATCGAAGTGGAAAGCTGGCCCGATTCGGGCAGCGTGTTCCGTGTTGAGCTCGATCTAGACATCGCTACAGCCGGCAGCGGCAACGAGGCGGGGGACAACGCCGACTTTTCCGGTCTCGGCCTGTTGCTCGGCGAGGCCCGCATATTGATGGTCGGCGAAGTTATCGAGTGCCGCGATATCATCGTTTCAACACTGCAAAAAGCCTCCATCGCAGTCACCGTCGTTGCCGATGGCAGAGAGGCGCTGGCAGCGCTCGACGGCGAACGCTTCGACGTCGTACTCATCGGTTTGGGCTTTGCAGATACCATCGAGACCGTCCGTCGCATTCGCGGCGATGCCCGCTTGCGCTGGCTGCCGTTGATCAGCTTCGGCGCACAGGATGAGGAGGAGACCAAGCGCAGCCATGCAGCCGGGATCAACGAGCATCTTGCCGCACCGGTCGACGGGGTGGCACTGATCGGCGTCCTGCTACGCTGGCTTCCAGAGCCTACGGCGGGTGCCGGCAACGACAATCCGCCCAGCGTCGTCGCGCTGCCCGACGGCGACGGTCTGCAGCAACTGGAACGGTTGGCAGCCCTGCTCGACGAAAACGAGTTCGTCCCATCCACTACGATCGATTCCCTGCGCACCGCCCTTCCCACCGCCATGGAATCGATTGCCGCGCTAAAGAATGCGCTTGCGCGCTTCGACTACGCCGAGGCGCGGCAATGCCTCGCGCACATCAAAGCCACCTACGGCAACGCCGATCAGGATTGCACGACATGACCCACAAACCATCGCTGCTGATCGTCGACGACGTCGCCACCAATATCGAAATCCTCGCCGGCGCATTGAAGGCCGACTACCGTCTGCGCATCGCCACCGGTGGTGAAGAGGCCCTCGCCATTGCCGCGCGGGAACCACGGCCCGATCTGATTCTGCTCGACATCATGATGCCCGGTCTCGACGGTTTCGAGGTTTGCCGAAGGTTGAAGTCGGCCACGGAAACCCAGGGCATTCCGGTTATTTTCGTCACCGCCAGGGATGCGGAGGAAGACGAGGAACGCGGACTGAACCTGGGAGCGGTGGACTACATCACCAAGCCCTTCAGCCTGCCCACCGTGCGTGCTCGGGTACGCAATCACATCGAACTCAAGCGCAAGACCGATCTGCTGGAAAGACTGGCCAATATCGACGGACTGACCGGCATATCCAACCGGCGGCGGCTGGACGAACAGATCGAGATCGAATGGCGGCGTTGCCAGCGCACGCAAACCCCGCTGTCGCTGCTGATCGCAGACATCGACCTGTTCAAGGACTACAACGATCGCCACGGTCATGGCGCTGGCGACATCTGCCTGGTAACAATCGCCAAGGAACTGGAGTCCAGCCTGTCCCGCCCCGGCGACCTGGTTGCTCGCTATGGCGGCGAAGAATTCGTCGTCATTCTTCCCGATACCGATGCCGAGGGCGCATTCACCACCGCCGAGCGCTTGCGCAGCCGGGTCGAAGACGTCACCCAAAAACTACCCGGCGGGCCGGTGACGATCAGCATCGGCAGTGCGACTCAGGTGCCGTCGGAACCGGGCCGGGTATCCGATTTATTGAACGCGGCGGACATGCAGCTCTACCGCGCCAAGAGCGAAGGCCGCAACAAAATTTGTTGCGCATGCTAGATTGGTATTGATCATTAATATGAAAGGGTGTCGTCATGGCCAGCAATCAAGAACAATTCATTGAAATTCAACGCAAGAATCTGGAGTCCGCGACTCGCCTTGCCCAGTTCGCATTGCAGAACGCTCAACAAGTGATGGCCTTGCAGACCGAATTAGCGCAAAGCCTGCTGAACGGCAGTCTGGTCAGTTTTCAGGCCCAGGCAAGCGCCAAGGATCCGCAGGAGATGATGAGTTTGCGCGCCGGTTACGTACGCGAAACGACGCAGCGTTTGCTGGAAGCCGCCGGACGTATCGCCGAGATCGGCAACGCCTCGCGCGCAGAGTTTTCCCGGCTGCTCACCGAGCAACTGGCTTCGGGCAATCAGGAAATGTCCGAGGCTTTCCAGAGCTTTCTGAAAACGTTGCCCGGCAGCAATCCGCAGATGCTGGATGTGATGCAACAGGCGATGCAAACTGCCGCGCAAGCATTCGAGCAGGTGGTCAAGACCACCACCGCCGGCATACCGAAAAGCACGAAGAAAAAATAGTTATGCCGCACCGCCGGGTGCGATGGGATCGTGCCGTTCCCGCCCTGGCGGCCTTAGCGGATCTGCCTAAACGTCCTGCCAGCGGCGCAACGCCTCGTCGTCGCTTTCCCGGGCGTCCACCCAGTGTGCGCCGGCGTCCGTTTCCTCGCGCTTCCAGAAAGGGGCGCGGGTCTTCAGATAGTCCATGATGAACTCGCAGGCGGCGAACGCTTCGCCGCGATGCCGCGACGAAACCGCCACCAGCACGATGCGGTCGCCCGGCAGCAGCCGGCCGACGCGATGGATCACCCGCACGGCGTTCAGCGTCCAGCGCTGTCGCGCTTCGGCAACGATCGCCGCGAGCGATTTCTCGGTCATGCCCGGATAATGTTCCAAGGTCATCGCCGCGACCCCCTCGCCGCTGCCCCTGACCAGGCCGACGAAGCTGGCCACGGCGCCGGCCGTCGAATCGGCCGCGGTCAGCGCGGCGATTTCGGCGCCGATGTCGAAATCGGCTTCCCGTACGCTGACGCTGTCCATCTTCAGCCTCCGGTCACCGGCGGGAAGAACGCCACTTCGTCACCGTCGGCGACCGGCGCATCGAAGCTGCACATCGCCTGGTTCACCGCCGCGCGCAGATTGCGCGTCGCGGCCAACGGCTGCCACTCGGCGCCGCGGGCGACCAACTGATCGCGCAGGCCGCCGACGGTGGCTGTGGCGGTCGCCAGGGCGACGCTCTCCGAGGCCAGACCGAGGGTCTCGCGCAGACCGGCGAAATACAACACCTTCACAGCCATCTCATCGCTCCAGTTCAGTAAAGGAAAGATAGGGCAGCGGATCGCCGTTGCGCACCGTCTGTTCGGGCTCGATGATCGCCAATCCGTCCGACCATACCGCGGAGGCCAGGACCCCCGACCCCTGATGGCGGAACGGCATGAGCTGCCCGTTCTCCACCCGCACACGGAGGAATTCGCGCCGCGGATCGCCGCGCAGCCAGTCGAACCCGGCGGGCAGCATCTGCGCTTGCGGCGCACGTTCGGCGGAACCCTGACAGCGCCGCAGGAACGGTCGCACCAGGACGAGGAAAGTGACGAACGCCGCCACCGGGTTGCCCGGCAGGCCAACGAACGCGGCGTTGCCGACGCGGCCGAAGGCCAGCGGCTTGCCGGGTTTGATGGCGATCTTCCACAGGTCGAGTTCGCCTTCCGCCTTCACCGCCGCCTTGACGTGATCCTCTTCGCCGACCGAGACGCCGCCGGAGGTAAGGATGACGTCGCATTTTGCCGCACCGTCGCGCAGCGACGCACGCGTCGCATCGAGTTTGTCGGCGACGATCCCCAGATCGGTGACGATGCAGCCGCACTGCTCGAGCAGGCCGCGCAGCAGGTAACGATTGGAGTTGTAGATGGCTCCGGGACGCAACGCTTCGCCCGGCTGCACCAGTTCGTCGCCGGTGGAGAACAGTGCCACGCGCAGGCGCCGCAGCACCGGCACGCGGGCCACGCCGATCGACGCCAGCAAGCCCAGTGCCTGCGGCGTCAGTAGAGCACCGGCGGCCAGCACTTCCTGTCCGGCGGCGATGTCCTCGCCTGCACGGCGGATATTCTCGCCGCTGCGCGGCAGATGATCGATGGCGACCTTGTCGCCGCTGTGGCGGCACAGCTCCTGCATCACCACCGCATCGGCGCCCTCTGGAACCGGTGCGCCGGTAAAGATGCGTGCCGCGGTGCCAGCGGCCAGCGTATGGCCGATGCTGCCGGCAGGAATGCGCTGGCTGACGGTCAGCGTCGTACCGGCGGCCGGAATGTCGGCGCAACGCACGGCATAACCGTCCATCGCGCTGTTGTTCAGGGGCGGCACGGAAATCGAGGATACCTGCGGTGCGGCCAGTATTCTCCCCAGCGCCACTTCCAGGGCCACCTGCTCGGTGGTCTCAAGCGGCCGTGCCGCCGCCAGCAATTGCTGCAACGCCTGTTCGTAACTCAGCATCGGTTCATCAATCCAGTCCAGTCGGTCGGTGTTCGGCAACGGCGGCGATGTTCGCATACCCTATGCCGCCGCACCATGATTTCAATCAGGGTTTCCCCGGCTCAGGCCACCACGGCCGGTGCAAAACCGCCGCCGGGCGTGCGGAAGTTGGTGGTCTGCCCCTGCCACAGCCGCGCCGCGATCAATTGCAGCTTGCCGGCATAGGCGTAGCAACGCAAATCGTACTTGAGGTCGACCTCGGCGCCATCGTCGGTGAACACTTTCCGTGTCGCCGGAGGCACCAGTGCCTGGGCGACATAATCGCCGGCCAGAATGTCCACAAAGACGCCGCGGGTGACGTTGAGGCCTCGGTACACCGCCTTCGACCCGTAACCCGAGGCGGGCTTGAAGAACAGTCCTTTGCGTCGCTGCCAAAGCTCCTCGCCACGGTCGGCAACGACGATTTCGGTCGTCGGCACCACCGCCGCAATCGCCGCTCGGTCGGCAGCGGCAACGCCGATGCTCCGCAGCCAGGCCGCATCGCTCAGCAATACCAGGTTGCGCTTGTCGGCGAACAGCGCATAGGTGCGCGGGTCGGGGGTAACGATGGTTACGGCGGCGGCGCAGGCGTCGCTCAGCGCGCGATGTGCCGGATGCTTCAAGGCGAAATCGGTCAGCCGGTTGTAGACCAGATCGACACGCCGCCCGCCGAACCAGAGGGCGGATTCGCGATAGTCGAGCTGCGTCGGATCGCAAATCAGCGCTTCGATGCCGCGCGCGCGGAACAGGTCGCGGGCCATTTCGAATTCGGGCAAAAAGAACTGCTCGGCCGGCGAGTCATCGACGATGGCGATGCGGGCAGGCCGCCCGTCGCGGCCCGCGGCCTGCCATTCGGCGATGAACATGCGGAACATTGCATCTTCCAGCTCGTCGGCGTTCGGCAGGTATTCCGCCGCCGGAGTATCCGCCCGCTGCGCCCTGAGCAGCTCGATATTGATCAGGGCGCCGCCGGCATTGGTGTTGATCTCGATCAGTTGCGGCCCGGCTGCGGTGATATGAAAGTCATAGCCAAAAAAAACGCCGCGACCGCCGGCCGAAACAGCCGGCTCCTCGGTCCGACCCAGCGTGGCCTGCTGCCATCCCGGCAACTGCGCTGCACGCTCGATGGCGGCGACGGCCTCCGCCATGGCCCGCAGATGCGTCGCGGCGAGGAAAACGCGGGTATCGGAGAACATGCCCGGACAGCGCGCCAGCAGCGGCGACGCCCGCGCGCGGTCAAGGCAGCCGCCGAGCGGGACGGCATTCAGCGCAGCAGTTTCGGCGATCGATTTCATGCTGCGAAGTCTAGCCCGGCAGCAGCGAAGAAGGCCTCTACCTCTGCAATGTCGCGGGTCCGCCGCATCGGCGGCAGCGAACGCCAGACTGTCTTGCCATAAGGTTTCGAGACCAGCCGCGGATCGCAGATCATCAATACGCCGCGGTCGCTCTCGTCGCGAATCAGCCGCCCGGCGCCTTGCTTCATGCTGATCACGGTGCGCGGCAGCTGGTATTCAAAAAAGGCATTGCGCCCCTGCTTCTTCAGATGGTCGATGCGCGCCGCCAGCACCGGATCGTCGGGCGGTGCGAACGGCAGCTTGTCGATCGCCACCAGCGATAGCGCCTCGCCGCGCACGTCCACGCCTTCCCAGAAGCTCTGGCTGGCTACCAGCACGGCGTTGCCGAGGCGGCGAAAGCGCTCCAGCAATTCGCTGCGTGAACCCTCGCCCTGCAACAGCAGCGGCATCTCGATGCCGGCATCGGCAATACGCTGCTGTAGAAGTTCGTGCATCCGGCGCATCGCGCGCAGCGAGGTGCACAACACGAAGGCACGCCCCTGCGATGCGCGTAGAGCCGGCCAGATCGTCTCAGCGACGGCATCGTGGTAGTCCGGTGCGTTCGGGTCGGGCAGCCCGGTCGGGCAATACAGCAGGCTGTTGGCTTCGTATTCGAACGGGCTGCCCCACTGCGCGGTTTCCGCCTGCTCCAACCCCAGTTCGGCACAGTAATGGGAAAAATCGCCGCCCACTGCCAGGGTGGCCGACGTGAAGATCCAGGCGCGGGGATGTCCTTCGAGCTGCCGGCGGAAGATATCGGCCACCGAAAGCGGCGTCATGTTCAGCGCCAACGCCTGGCTGAACACCTCGACCCAGCGCACGTAGCTCTCGCCCGCTGCCGCGCCGGCAGGATCGGCGCTGCGCCACTGTTTCAGGCGCAGCACCAGCTCGCCGGCGCGACGCGCACAGCTGTCGATGCCCTCGCTGCGTCCGGCTTGGGCTTCCAAGTGGCGCAATACGCCGGTCAGGTTTTTTTCCAGGGTATCGAGAGAGTCGCGGAAATCGCTTTCAGCGGTCAGTCGCTCACCGGGGAAACGGGCGTTTTCCGCCTTCACCGCGAGCCGCAGATCGCGCGCGGCCTTATCCAGCAGTCGCACCGCATCCTGCAACGGAGCGTAATCCTTGGCCGCGGCAATACCTTCGTCGCGCGCATCGCGGGCCAGTTCGACGAGCTGGGCAGTGCCCAGACTCTGGCCGAAGAACAGCCCGGCAACCTCTGGCAACTGATGCGCCTCGTCGAAGATCACCGCGTTGCAGGCGGGCAGCAGTTCGCCCAGGCCGTCGTCCTTGAGCATCACATCGGCGAAGAACAGATGGTGGTTCACCACCACCAGGTCGGCGCTCAGCGCTTCGCGGCGGGCGTTGAGGACAAAACACTCCTTGACCTGCGGACAGTCCTGACCGAGACAGTTGTCGCGCGTCGAGGTGGCCAGCATCCAGGCCGCCGAATTTTCAGGGACCGAGTCCAGGTCAGCCTTGTCGCCACTCTTGCTGGCTTTGGCAAAGCGGGCGATGGTACGCAAATGCCCCGCTTCGGTCCGGCTCGCCAGCCGCCCCTCGCTCATCGCGCGTTCCAGGTGGTACGGGCAGACATAATTGGCGCGGCCTTTGAGCAGGGCGACCGTGACGCCGACCTTGAGCGCGTCGCGCAGCACCGGCAGGTCGCGGCGGAAGAGCTGGTCCTGCAAGGTTTTGGTGCCGGTGGAGACGATGATCTTGCCCCCCGAACGCAAGGCCGGAGCGAGATACGCGAAGGTCTTGCCGGTTCCGGTGCCGGCTTCGGCGACAAACACTCGGTTCTCACGCAGCGCCGCCTCGATGCGGAGCGCCATTTCCAGTTGCTGGGCGCGCGGACGATATCCGGGAATGGCCTGAGCCAGCGGGCCGCTGGCGGAAAAGACGTCGTCGAGGGGGGACATGGGGCGCGGAATGGTAACATGCGCCCCTGCCGGATTATCCATGCGCGACATAAGGCTTCGGCAACGCCGCATTTTCAGTTTTTCGCCTTCCTACGGTTCCCGACTGCTCCCATGCTTACTCCCCGCACCATCCGCGGCAAGCTGCTTTGCGTTCTGCTGCTCTCCATCATCGGTTTCCTGGTTGTCACAGCGATCGCCCTGGTTACCGAACGCTCGACCCTGATGCTCGACCGCGAAACGAAAACCCGCCATTTGGTCGAGGCCGCCACCACCCTGGTGGCCCATTACCACGACTTGCAAAACAAGGGCCAACTGACTGAAGCCGACGCCAAGACGGCGGCTATTGAAGCCCTGCGCGCAATGCGCTACGAAAAAAGCGAGTATTTCTGGGTGAACGACATGACCCCGACCATGGTCATGCATCCGTTCAAACCCGAGCTGGAAGGAAAAAGCCTTGCCGACTTCAAAGATCCGAGCGGGTTGGCGGTTTTCGTCGAATTTGCCGAGACGGTCAAACGCGATGGCGCCGGTTTCGTCCACTATCTCTGGCCCAAGCCGGGCTTCGATCAGCCGGTACCCAAGGTGTCCTACGTGTCGGGTTTTCAGCCCTGGGGCTGGGTAATAGGCTCGGGCATCTATCTCGACGATGTGAATAGCATCTTCCGTGAGCGGGCGATCGAACTGATCGCCACAGTCCTGGCTGGTTCGTTACTGATCACCACGATGCTGATGCTGCTGATCCGCAGCATTTCGCGTCCCATCGACGAGATTCGCAAGGTAATGCGGTCGATCGGCGAGACCCAGGATCTTTCGCGCCGCGTCGATACCCGCAATCGCGACGAAATCGCCGAAATCGGCCGCGCCTTCAACGACATGGTCGGCAGCTTTCAGGATCTGATCCGCCGCGTCATGGACAGCGCCCACGAAGTCATGGAGTTGTCCTCGCGCGTCGCTGCCTCGGCCCATCACGTCGCACTGAGCTCGGACGAGCAAAACCAAGCTTCGGGATCGATGGCGGCGGCCATCGAGGAAACCAAGGCCAGTATCGAACAGGTGGCAAGCAACTCCAGCGACGCCCACCAGATCGCCGAAAGGGCCGGCTCGCTGGCACAGCAGGGGGAGGAAATCGTCGCCAATGCGGCCGGCGAAATGAGCCGCATCGCCGTCGCGGTAACGAGCTCCGCACAACGCATCGAGACGCTGGGCGAAATGTCGAATCAGATCGTCTCCATCGTTAACGTAATCCGCGAAATCGCCGACCAGACCAATCTGCTGGCGCTCAACGCCGCCATCGAGGCCGCCCGCGCCGGTGAACAGGGCCGCGGCTTCGCCGTGGTTGCCGACGAGGTGCGCAAGCTGGCGGAGCGCACGGCGCAGTCCACGCTGGAAATCGGCCGTACCATCGAAGGCATTCGCAGCGGCACGCTGGAAGCCGTAAACAGCATGCACGAAGGCAGCGCTCGGGTGCAGGGAGGGGTGACGCTGACCGAAAAAGCCGGCAAGTCGATGGCCGAAATCCGCGTCGGCGCCGGCCAGGTCATCGCCGCGGTGAGCGACATCGCGCTGGCCATGCAGGAGCAGAGTGCGGCCACTAACCTGGTGGTGGAGAACGTGGATCGCATCGTTACCATGGCCGAGCGCAACAACGCCGACACCAACGAAATCGCCCAAAACGCAGAGCAACTGGAAAAACTCGCTGGATCGCTGACCAGGATGGTGGATCAATTCAAGGTCTGATTGTGGATTGGGCCTCTGGCGCAAAGCAGGCGCGCGTGCTAGCGTATAAACAGTGTTTACCGGGAGCAGATCATGATCGACGCCATCGCCAGTTCCACCGCTAGCCCCAGTAGCGGCTCCGTCAGCGGCGGTCGCCCGACGCAGACCAGCGTGACCGAGGCCCCGCCGCCGCGCGAGGAAGCGAAGCCGGCTGAAATAACGGAAACCCGCGAGGAGTCGACCAAGGTCAGCCTCAGCGGCAAGGAAGCCGAGCCGAACACGGCCGACTTCAACGCCAAGCCGGTGCAGCAATACCAGGCGGTTTCCGCACTGCGCTGATTCGCGCCAGGCATTGCCGTTCGCCATCGGGGCCCGTGCGGCCCCGCGTTTTTTATAGTTCCCCGATTGATTTCAGGTTAATGGCCGCCCGCCCCGCCCCCGCCATCGTTCCCGCGCGCCTCGAATTCAACCCGCAGGGCATTCCGCTCTCTGCCGCCTATAACGACGTCTATCACTCGGCCGACGGCGGGTTGGAGCAGGCACGCCACGTGTTTATCCGCGGCAATGCCCTGCCTGGACGCTGGCAGCAACGCCGCCTGTTCACGGTGCTGGAAACCGGGTTCGGCCTCGGACTGAATTTCCTCGCCACCTGGCAGGCCTGGCGCGACGACCCACAACGCTGCGAGCGCCTGCATTTCGTTTCGACGGAACTCCATCCCTTCCGCCGCGAGGATCTGGATATCCTGCACCGGCGCTGGCCCGAACTTGCCGCGCTGGCCCGGCAACTGCACGACGCTTGGCCGCCGCTGACGCCGGGATTTCACCGCCTGCTGCTCGATGGCGGGCGCGTCACCCTGACCCTGCTGCTGGGCGATGCGGCAACGCAATTGCCAACCCTTGCCGCCCGTGCCGATGCGCTCTACCTGGATGGCTTCGCCCCGGCGCGCAATCCCGGGCTGTGGCTACCGATGCTGCTGCGCAGCGCCACCCGACTCTGTGCTACCGACGCCACGCTGGCGACCTGGAGCGTCGCCATTAATGTCCGGGAGACCCTTGTCCGAGAAGGGTGGGCCCTGGAAAAACGCCCCGGGTTCGGCCGCAAGCGCGAGATGCTGTGCGGCCGGTTGCACAGTCGCCGGCCGATTCGAGCGTCCTTGGCTACAGCGACCGTCGCCTGCCGGCGAGCTCTGGTGATCGGAGCCGGGGTCGCCGGCTGCGCGATAGCCGAGCGGCTCGCCGCGCGGGGCTGGGCGGTGCATCTGCTGGAACGACACGACGCTCCGGCGCAGGAGGCATCGGGCAATCCGGCCGGCCTGCTGCACCCGGCGATTTCGGGCGACGACAATGCAATGGCGCGAATCGTCCGCGCCAGCCATCTTTACGCTTTCCGCTTGTTGCAGACGCTGGGCGCCATCGACCCGACGCTGGCCTGGTCGCCCTGCGGCATCCTGCAAGTGGCGCGCGATGCCGCGCAGGAAGCCGAGCAGCGCAAGACCTGCGCGACCCTCGGTTTTCCCGACGACTACGTGCGCTTCGTCACCCGTGCACAGGCCGAGGTCCTTGCCGGAACCCGCCTTCCCGCCGGCGGCTGGCACTATCCGGGCGGCGCCTGGGTCAGCCCGCCGACGCTATGCCGGGCGTTGTTGCGCCGTGGCGGCGAGCGCATCGTCGCCCGCTATCGCTGCGAGGTCGCGCAATTGCAGCCAACGGACGACGGCTGGCGGGCACTCGATGCGGCCGGTACCGCGCTGGCCGAAGCGCCGCTGGCGATTCTCGCCAACGCCTACGACGTCCTCCGTCTGCGGCCGGACTGCGTACTGCCGCTGACGCGGATTCGCGGCCAGGTCAGCTTCCTGCCCGAAGATGCCCTGCCCGACCTCCGGCTGGCGCTGTGCGGCAACGGCTACGTCACGCCCGCGGCGGCAGGCATGCACTGCTTCGGCGCCACCTACGACCTCGACGACGACGATCCCCAGCCCCGCGCCGACAGCCACGCCGTCAATCTGGGGCATCTGCGCGCATTGCTGCCCGAAGCCGATCTGTCGGGTTTCGTCGCCGCGACGCTGCCCGGCCGCGTCGGCTTCCGTACCGCCGCGCGCGACCGGATGCCCCTGGTTGGCAGCCTGCCCGACGTTACGGCGCCGCTGCGCCTCGGCGCACAACTGTCCCAGGTTTCGCGCCTGTCCGGCCTGCACGTCCTGACCGGCCTCGGCAGCCGCGGCATGGTGTTCGCCCCGCTGGCGGCCGAACTACTGGCGGCGCAACTGGAGGACGAGCCGCTGCCGTTGGAGCGCAAACTGGTCGATGCCCTCGACCCGGCGCGATTTCTATTGCGTGAACAACGCCGGGGCGGCTTGCCCGCGAAGTAACAAATCGTTGCCGCCGTCAGCCGCGGGAGTCGAGCTGCGTTAGATGTGCTATTCCACAACAGGAGGCCCCATCATGGACACCCCCCTCAAACCCCGCCTACATCCGATACTCTGGGCCGCCGCGCTTGCGGTGATCGCCGCGGCGTTGGGCGTGATCGGATCGACGACCGGATGGCTGCAGGCGAGCCCGGCGGACACACCCGCGGTTGGCCCCCCCGTCGCCCTGGCTGAAGTCGACAAGCCGGCGGTCGCGGCGTCTGCTGCAAGCGCACCGGCCACCGAGCGCAAAACGTCTGTGGTGGTGCCCAAGCCCCGCCCGCGCCCGCAACCGGCGCCGAGTGCCGCGCATATCCCGCTCGCGTCCGCCACCCTTCCAGACGGCGACAGGCCCCCACCGCCCCGCGACTATCCTGCGCCGCCGCGCTGCGACGAATGCGGCACGGTGGAAACGATCCGCGCGATCGCCCGCGAAGGCGACGGCTCGGGCCTCGGTGCTGTCGCCGGCGGCGTGGTTGGCGGCGCGCTGGGCAACAACATCGGAGACGGCAACGGCCGCACGCTGGCAACGCTCGCCGGGGTCATCGGCGGCGCACTGCTCGGCAACAAGATCGAAAAGGATCAGAAGAAAACAGCGCTCTACGAAATATCGATCCGCATGGAAGACGGCACCCGCAGCGTTGTCACCTCAGAAACCCGCCCGGCATGGCAAATGGGGGATGCGGTGCGCGTGCGCAACGGTAGCATCGTGTCGCGCTGAGCCCTTCCAGGACCGGCTTGTCGCAGCGCCCCGCCATGCGGTATGAGGGCTTGGGGGCTTCGACAAGTTCGGCCCAAACGGTGGAAGCGTTGTTTTCCTACAGGTAGCGGTCCAGCCTCGCCAACACCGCCGTCCGCCCCATCACTTCGAGCACGGCATCAATTGATGGCGACTGCGGCTGGCCGAGCAGTGCCACGCGCAGCGGGATGGCCACCTGCGGCATCTTGATACCCAGCGCCGCGCAGGTCTCCTTGATTGCCGCGCTCAACGCCGGCTTCTGCCATTCCACCTCGGCAAGACGGCTGCGCAACGCCGTGAGGGCGGTACGCGCGTCAGCCGTCAGATGGGTGCCGAGCATTTCCGCAGAGGCATGGATTTCGACGAAGAACGGTTCCACCGTATCGGCCAACTCGTTGAGATTCACCACCCGGTCCTTGTACAGGGTCACCACCCGCTCCAGAGCGGGGCCCGACTCGGTGTCGATGCGGCGCCACGCCAGCCGCCGCGCCACTTCGCTCGCCAGATAGGCATCGGCGGCGTGTTTTATGTAGTGCTGGTTGAGCCAGTTCAGCTTCTCGGTATTGAATTGCGCCGCCGAGGGCGTGATGTGGTCGAGGCCGAACCATTCGACGAACTGCTCACGGCTGAAAATCTCCTCGTCACCGTGGGACCATCCCAGCCGGCCCAGGTAGTTGATCACCGCTTCGGGCAGATAACCGTCTTCGTCGTACTGGGTGACCGAAACCGCGCCGTGGCGCTTGGACAGTTTCTGCCCGTCGTCGCCGAGAATCATCGACAGGTGGGCGTAGAGCGGCACCGGTGCGCCGAGCGCATGGAGGATGTTGATCTGGCGCGGGGTGTTGTTAACATGGTCGTCGCCGCGGATCACATGGGTGATGCCCATGTCCCAGTCGTCCACCACCACGCAGAAGTTGTAAGTGGGCGTGCCGTCGGCACGAGCGATGATCAGGTCGTCGAGTTCGGCATTGGCGAACTCGATGCGGCCCTTGACCTGATCGTCCCAGGCCACCACACCGTCGAGCGGATTGCGGAAACGCACCACCGGTGCCACACCGGCGGGAGGTTCGGGCAGCGTCTTGCCCGGCTCGGGGCGCCAGCGCCCGTCGTAGCGCGGCTTCTCGCCGCGGGCGCGCTGATCCTCGCGCAGATGGTCGAGTTCTTCCGGCGCCGTGTAGCAGTGATAAGCGGAGCCGGCCGCCAGCATTTGCGCCACTACCGCCTTGTAGCGCTCCATGCGCTGCATTTGATAGAACGGCCCCTCGTCATGCTCCAGCCCGAGCCAGCGCATGCCGTCTAGGATGGCCTGCACCGCCTCCGGCGTCGACCGGGCGACATCCGTATCCTCGACCCGCAGGATGAAGGTACCGCCGTGGCGACGGGCATAGGCCCAGGAGAAAAGCGCCGTGCGGGCGCCTCCGATATGGAGAAAACCGGTTGGGCTAGGGGCGAAGCGGGTACGAACCGTCATGGCAGCTTTGAAGAGAATCATCGAAGGCCGCGATTTTAAGCGCCCACGGCCAAATTTGACCGAAAAGCGGGCTTTGTGCTTAAATGCGCGCCTTCCGCGAATCGGGTGGTTAGCTCAGCGGTAGAGCACTGCCTTCACACGGCAGGGGTCACAGGTTCAATCCCTGTACCACCCACCAATAAACAAGAAAAAAAGCCACCTTCAACGGTGGCTTTTTTTCTTGTACGGAAAGCCGTGGGTAGATGTCATGTAAGCACGCGTCGCTTTGACACTCCCTGTACTCATACAGATTGGATTTGCTGCGTGATAATGCCGCATGGCCTCCAAAGGAGCCCTCAGATTCCTTTTTTATCAGGAGGCCACCGGGTATCAGTGGTTGATCGATCCTGGCAAGAACTCAGGAACCCTTTACAATCAGGGGAACGACGTCTCCGGCATGCTTCTTTACCTGCTTGGCCGCTTTCTTTTCCTTCGGTGTCAGTACAGCCTGCTTTTTCGCTTCCTTGTTGGACTGCTGGGACTTGGACATGATGATTACTCCTGGTCACGTTGAAGGACGTTCTGAGGTGCGTTTCAAGTATAGGCGTGTGGCTGAGTGAAAACTGAAACCTGAACGGCCGCCACCGGCCCGTACTTTTATGGCATGACCATCCCGGTACGGATGGCGTACTTAGTCAGGTCGACCACACTATGCAAGCCGAGCTTGCGCATCAGGTTGCGACGATGGACGTCGACGGTGCCGGGAGCGATGTGCAGCTGCTCGGCGATATCCGGTGCGCTTTTGCCCTCAGCCAACAGCGTGGCCACCTGCATTTCGCGTCGTGAAAGGCTGCGCACCTCCGACGAACCCGACGGCCCCCGCCGCTCACGCATACTATCGGCCACCAGGGCGGCCGCGTCGGAGCAAAGATAGCTGCGTCCGGCGACCGCATTGCGAATCCCCTGCTTCAATTCCGCACCGGCCGCCGACTTGGCGATGTAGCCGTTGGCGCCGGCATCGAGCATTTGCTGGATGATGCTGCGATCGAGATAGGTGGACAAGGCCACCACCTTGATCTGCGGATGTTTGGCGAGCAGGCGGCGCGTGATTTCGATGCCGGATTGCCCGGGCAGGGCCACATCCATAACGACCACGTCCGGCTCCAGTGTGTCTGCCATGCTCAGCGCCGTTTCGCCATCGCCGACTTCCGCCACCACTTCCATGCCCACATCCTGCTCCAGCACAAAGCGCAGGGCTTCGCGCACCATCGTATGGTCATCGACAAGCATTATTCGGATCATCGCAGATTTCCTTTTCGCCGATGGCGTGAGGCACGCTCAACGTGATCGTGGTGCCGTTGCCTGGGCTGCTGTCGATTTCCATTTCGCCGCCGATATTCACAACGCGTTCGTGAATAGACTTGAGACCGAAACTATTGTGTTCAGGCCAGGCATCAATGTGGGCGATCGGTTCGAAGCCGGATCCGTCGTCGCTGACAACGATCATCAGGCGGCCCTGGTTGCACAGGCAGGTCAGGCTGGCGTCGGTCACCCCGGCATGGCGGGCGACATTTATCAGCAACTCGCGCGCCGCGCGGTAGAGCACCGCCTGTACCTCGTCGACCAGCCGCTTGTGACAGGTATCGTGGTCGATATGCACGGTAACCCCATAGACGCGCCGGATTTCGTCGGCAAGCCATTCCAGCGCCGGCACCAGGCCAAGCGTGTGCAGCACCGGCGGACTCAGCTGCTGGGTAATGGTGCGCGCCGCCCGGTCGGCCTGGTCCACCAGTCCAACGATCTGATCGACCGCGGCCTGTAGCGGGCCGGCGGCCATCGAGGTGAGTTTGATCTTGAGGACCGCCAGCAATTGGCCCAGGTTGTCGTGCAGATCCTGCGCCAGGATGCGTCGCTCACGCTCCTCGGTCATCGTCAGCATCGCCGAAAGTTTACGCAGCTGCCCGGTTCGTTCGATCACCTTGGATTCAAGGTTCTCGGCCATCTCCCGCAGCTGTTCCTCGGTCTGCCGACGGCGGGTTATATCCACCATGATGCCGCGCATCCAGCGCGGTATGCCGTCTTCTACCACGACGGTAACGATGTCGTGCAGCCAGACCGTACTGCCGTCCTGCGCGATGAAGCGGTATTCGAAATCATGCGGCTCCGAGCGCAGAGTGCAGGATAGGCAAAATTCGGACGCCCAGTCCTTGTCGTCCGGATGCAGATGATCCACCCAGAAGCCCGGCTGTAACCACTCTTCCACGGGATAACCCAGCAGGCGCTCGGCCTGTGTGCTGACGAAAGTGAAGTCGAACGTTCTTGCGTCGGCCTCCCAGACGATACCGTCGGCGGTGTTGACAATGTCCTGGAAGCGTTGCTGGGAGGCTTGCAGCACTTCGTCCGCCTTCTTGCGCTCGGTAATATCCTTCACCGTCGCCGAGTAGCTGACGACCCGACCCAGTTCGTCCCTGACCACGGACGGAGTGACCAGTGCAGGAAAGCGCTCCCCTCCTTTGCGCATCAGGGTCAATTCGAGATCGCCAAGTTCTCCCTTTGCAATGCTCTGCTCGAATATCGCCTGAAATGACGCATGCTCCTCCGGCGGCCAATAGGGATGGGGTATGCCCGTGCCGATCAGTTCATCGCGCGAAAAGCCGGTCATGTTGCACAAAGCCGGGTTTACATCCAGATGCACGCCCCTTGAGTCCAGTGCGGAAAACCCATCCTTCAGCGAATCGATCAGGCCTCGCGTGAATCGATTCGATTCCTTCAAAGCGTCTTGTGCCCGCTTTTGCTCCGTAATGTCGGTCACGACGCCCATGACGCCAATGATTTCCCCGTTCTCGTCGCGGAGCGGTGCGGTACGATCCAACGCCCAGCCGGAGTAGCCGGTCTGCCACACTTGGAACGGAAATTCGACCGACTTTTCGGTTCCATCGGCAAGAGCGCCGTTCAGGCTGTCCATGACGCCGCCTTCCATGAGGAAGGGGAAAACCTCCAGCGGATGGCGGCCGAGCACATCGCGTGCCGTCATCCCGGTAAATTTTTCCATGAAGGGATTCCACACCCGATAGCGCAGATCCGGGCCGTAGACGATGACACCTTGCTGCATGCTGTCGATCACCCGCTCATTGAATTGGGCAACGTGCGCCGCCGGCGACATCTGCTTTTCCAAGCCCTGTTCAGCATAGCGATGCAGATGGGCTACGGCCTCGGCATCCTGTGACGTATGTGATTCCACGGAATTTTTCGCCTTGTTCAATGCAACGCCTTCCCGGCAAAGGCAACGCATGCATCGTTCAGTAACGACCGGGCCACCGCTACCGTGCGCCCGGGCTTCCGCTACCGGCACGCGGTAGCGGGGCGCTGGACTGCTTGCCTACTATACCCCGCCGTGTCGGGGCAAACCAAACCGCCGGCGACAGCCCCGCATCGCCGCGGACGCAGCGCCCGTGGGCATTGATCTCACGAGACGGCTATTTTCGCCGCTGTCGTCCCCTGCTTCTTGGGCAGCACCGCCTCCAGCACGCCATCTACATATTTTGCCGAGGCCCCGCCCTGCTCCACGTCCTTGTCGAGCGTGAAGCTGCGCGACACCTGCCCGTAATAGCGTTCGCTATGGACGACCCGCTTGCCTTCCTTCTTTTCCGTTTCCCGCTTCACCTCGGCACGGATGGAAACCTGGTTGCCGTCCACCGAAAGATGGATGTCCTCCTTGTTTACACCGGGGATTTCAGCCTTGATCGTATAGGCCTTGTCATCCTCGCTCACGTCGAGTTTCATCTGCGGTGCGACGGCTGTCCCCTGGAACACCGGGCGAACCATGAAGCCCTTGAACAGGTTGTCCAGATCGTCGAATGGATCGAAACGGGTGATATTGCTCATAAGAGATTCTCTTTCATCAGATGAAGGATGGCGTCCGCAAATTCAAAGGGCGGGCAAGGGCTATGGGCTGCTGCGCAGCGCCCCTTCCACGTCGGCCTCCGCCTGAAGCCAGTCCGACATTTCATTGCCGGGCATAAACCCGCGCTGCTCGGCCCGGAAATAGGCGGCTTCAGCGATCATCCGTTCGCGCGAACATGCGCAATTGCCGGACAAATCGTTGATATCGGCCATGCACGCCTGCTTTGCGGCCGAACGGCTTTTCGTCTTGACCGTCGTCTCGGCTCTGGTTTTCATTTTCTTCTCCTCATTCGGTGTTGTCGGACAGGAAACTGGAAATTGATGCGCCTCAATCCAGGATATCTTCGGCCTCTCGCGCCAAGTTCATGTCGTGTGAGCAACGCAGCCTGAGCAGGAAGGACTCCTGACCGCCGGCCCGCGTCCGCGACAGATGGAGTTCGACGGGAATCCGCCGCCCTTTGACATCCCTCGCCTCGTATTTCCGCCAATCGCCGGTAGCACACAAATAGGCGAGGTAGCGCTCGCCGTAGCTCGGCGATGAGCCGCCAAGAAACAGTCCGGCGACGAACTCCGAAATTCGCCGTCCTATCAGCTGCGGGCGGCGTGCCCCGAACACCTGCTCCGCGGTCCCGCCGCAACTGACGATCCTGCCTGCCCGGTCTACGACCAGCGCATCGGCATCGCCTGGACTGGCGGGTGCAATCGCTGCAAACTGGAACATGCCCGGCTTTACTTCGGCTTCCCGCCGCAGAGGAATTCGACGTTGTCCAATCATGGTTGTTACGCTCCGGTCGGAAAAGAACCCCGGCGCTTGCCCGAACGCATGCGCACGCAGAATTCCCATGTATTAACGTTATCCGACGCCGGGATCGATGGAAATACCGCAGCGGCCATATTTTTGATACCGGTTTACTGGTATCGGCGCATCCTGACGGGTAACAGTGCAACCGGCAGCGCCCGACCCGAAAGGGGGGGGTCTCACAGCGTTCCACGCCCGGAGGACTCGCCGGCGCTTAGCCAATTTCCGCAAGACTGGGCCAACCGCTCTTGTAAGCTTCGGGGCGATAACTTCATAGGAACGCACTCGATGTTTCAGTCAGTACCGGAAATCATCCGCAAATGGGGTCAGGCCAGACATGATCGGTTGGCGATTGCCGCCCCGGCGCGCAACTGGACATATGCTGACGTCGCGAACGAATCCAATCGCGTCGCCCAGGGGCTGCTGTCGCTCGGCATCGGCGCCGGCGACCGGGTCGGTGCGCTGACCCGCCATACCGCCCAGTGCCTTGTCCTGCTGATGGCGGCGAACAAGATCGGCGCGGTATTTACACCGATGAACTGGCGTCTGGCGCCGGCCGAGCTGGAATATGTCATCAACCACAGCGAATCCCGGCTGTTGATGGTCGATGCGGCTTTTCTCCCGGCGTTGGGCACCATCGCCCTGCCGCGGGTCGAACGCATCCTGGGCACCGAGCCTGCGACCGAAACACCCCTTTCCGCCTGGGCGGCAGCGTTCGAAGCCATCGATCCGGGTCATGTCCCCGCGCCCAGCGACACCGCCTTGCAGCTTTATTCCTCAGGAACCACCGGAAAACCCAAAGGCGTCGAACTCAGCCACGCCAACGTGCTTTTCCAGTGCAACGCGATTGCGGAATATTTCGGCTACCGAAAAGGCGCACCCACGGTACTGCTCGACGCCCTGCCTACCTTCCACGTATCGGGGATTGTGAATACGGTCACCATTCTCCACGAAGCGGCAACCGTCGTGGCGCACCCGGAGTTCGTCCCGCAGGAGATTCTCGAATCGATTCAGCACCACGGAGTCACCAACGCCTTCATGGTGCCGACGATGATGCGCATGCTAGGCCAGGCCGTGGTTGAGCGGCAAGCGACACTGCCGTCGCTGCGGGCCATCGGTTACGGCGGCTCGCCGGTCAGCGAGACCGTGCTTAAAGAGGTCCGCGATGCGCTTAAGTGCGGACTGATCCAGGTTTTCGGCATGACCGAGCTGGCCGGCATGGCCACCTGTCTCGATGCCGCCGACCACGACCGGCCGGCGCTGCTGCGCTCGGCCGGAAAACCGCTACAGGGCGTATCGCTGCGCATCGCCGATCTCAAGGACGGTCATGTGTGCGGCAACGGCGAGGTCGGCGAAATCCAGGTTCGCTCCGGATCGGTGATGAAGGGGTATTTCCGCAACCCGCAGGCGAGCGCGGAAACCCTGATAGACGTCCCCGGAGAGGGGCGCTGGCTGCGTACCGGCGACGTCGGCTACATTGCCGATGGCTACCTCTACCTCAGCGACCGGATCAAGGAACTGGTGATCTCCGGAGGGGAAAACATCTATCCCGCCGAAGTTGAAAACGTGATCGCCTCGCATCCGGCGGTCGCCGATGTCGCCATCATCGGCGTGCCCGACCCCACCTGGGGCGAGGCAGTCAAGGCCTGCGTGGTGCTGAAGCCGGGGGCGGCAGCCGAGGCCGACGAGATCATCGCTTTCGCCAGGGCGCGAATCGCCCACTACAAATGCCCGAAGTCGGTGGATTTCGTCGCCGCGCTGCCGCGCAACCCGTCGGGCAAGCTGCTCAAACGCGTCCTCCGCGAACCCTACTGGGCCGACCAGAGTCGGGCGATCGCCTGATTCGACGCCCCCCAAAAAATCCACAAAACATTCACGGATTCGCTGCGAATCCGCAAAAAGGATCGACCATGAAAGCGTTATGCGACGAACTGCGGGCCGAATATGCCGAACTGGCCGATCTGGTCGAGCCGCTGTCTGCCGAGCAGTGGGCGCTGCGATCGAAGTTCTACGGCTGGACGCCATTCGACGAGATCGCCCACCTGCTGTTTTTCGACGAACGCGGGCTGCTCGCTGCAACCGATCCCGACGCCTTCGCCGCCGATGCCGCAGCAATCGGCCGGCAGATAAGCGAAGGGCGCGAAATCAGCACCATCGCGCGCGAGTGCTACGGCCACCTCGAAGGTGCCGCGCTGGCAAAACAATGGCGTACCTGCTACGAAAAACTGGTTGCCACGCTCGCCGCGCTCGACCCGAAAGCCCGCCTGCCCTGGTACGGCCCGCCGATGGGTACCCGCTCGTTCATCACCGCGCGGATGATGGAGACGTGGGCCCACGGCCAGGACATCTACGACATACTCGGCCGGCGCCGGCCGGCCACCGCGCGTCTGAAGCACATCGCCCACATCGGTGTCACCACCTTCGGCTGGACCTTCGTCAATCGCCGGCTCGATGTGCCGCCGGTGGTTCCCTGGGTGAGCCTAAGCGGACCCGGCGGTGAGCAGTGGACCTGGGGCGAACCGTCGGCAACCGACTTCGTCAGCGGCAGCGCGGAAGAGTTCTGCCTCGTGGTCACCCAGCGCCGCAACGTCGCGGATACCGGCTTGCGCTACGGCGGCACGGCGGCGCAATGGCTGCCGATCGCCCAGTGCTTCGCAGGCCCCCCGGCCGATCCGCCGGCGGCGGGAAGCCGAACGGTGGTTGCGGCAGCCAGATGATGCAAGACCGGAGTGGCGGCGGCCTGTAAGCTGACGTCATTGTCCGGAATCCACTCACATTGATCGCGTTTCACTCGGTGTTTTAACCATGGCAGTCATCGAATCTGAACTATCTACCGGCAGCGATGCCTTTCGCGCCAACCGCGACAGCATGCTCGCCGTTCTCGACCGTATCCGGGCCATCGAAGAGCGTACACGGCAGGCCTCCGCAGCCTCGAAGGAACGCTTCGAGAAGCGCGGCCAATTGCTGCCGCGGGAACGCATCTCGCTGCTGCTCGATCACGGCACGCCCTTCCTCGAACTCTCCACTCTCGCCGGCTACTGCCTGGACAAACCCGATCCGGAAAAGAGCATCCCCGGCGGCGGCGTGGTGGCGGGGATCGGCTACGTTTCCGGTGTGCGCTGCATGGTCATCGCCTCCGATTCGGGCATCGACGCCGGCGCGCTGCAACCGCGCGGCCTCGACAAGCAGTTGCGGGTGCAGGAACTGGCGCTGGAAAACAAGCTGCCCTACATCCAACTGGTGGAAAGCGCCGGCGCCAACCTGATGGCCTACCGGGTCGAAGAGTTCATCAACGGCGGCAACCTGTTCCGCAATCTCGCCCGCCTTTCGGCCGCCGGGCTACCGGTGATTACCGTCACCCACGGCTCGTCTACCGCCGGCGGCGCCTACCAGACCGGCCTCGCCGACTACATCATCATGGTGCGCGGCCGCTCCCGCGCCTTCCTCGCCGGGCCGCCGCTGCTCAAGGCCGCCACCGGCGAGATCGCCACCGAAGAGGAACTCGGCGGCGCCGAAATGCACACCACGATTTCCGGTCTCGGCGACTATCTGGCCGAGGACGACCGTGACGCCCTGCGCATCGCCCGCGATCTGGTGAGTAAGCTGGAATGGAACCGCGGAGTCCCCGCCGAAGCGGCACGCAGCTTCCGCCCGCCGCGCTACGACGCCGAGGAGCTGCTCGGCGTGATGCCCGCCGACTACAAGCGGCCGGTGAACATGAAGGAACTCATCGCCCGCCTCGTCGACGATTCCGACTTCCTTGAATTCAGTCCGCTCTATGGCTCCGCCACGGTGTGCGGCAACGCCCACATCGAAGGCATGCCCATCGGCATCATCACCAACAACGGTCCCATCGACACCCAGGGGGCGAGCAAGGCGACGCACTTCATCCAGGCCTGCTGCCAGGCCCGCGTGCCCATCCTCTACCTCAACAACACCACCGGCTTCATGGTCGGCAAGGCCTACGAGGAAGCCGGCATCATCAAACACGGCTCGAAGATGATCCAAGCCGTCACCAACGCCACCGTGCCGCAGATCACCATCTACTGCGGCGCCTCCTTCGGCGCCGGCAACTACGGCATGTGCGGTCGCGGCTTCCACCCGCGCTTCTGCTTCTCCTGGCCCAGCGCACGCACTGCGGTGATGGGCGCCGAGCAGGCCGCCAACACCATGGTCAACGTCACCGAGGCGGCGATGAAGCGCAAGGGTGCCGTGGATCAGGAAAAGCTCGACAGCCTGAAGCAGAAAATCGTGGACAACTTCGAGCGCCAGATGGACGTGTTCACCACCAGCGCCCACCTGCTCGACGACGGCGTCATCGACCCGCGCGACACCCGCGCCGTGCTCTCCTATGTGCTCTCGGTGTGCCGCGAAGCCGAACAGCGCCAGCCGCACAAGATGCAGTTCTCCGTGGCCCGCCCGTAAGCGACAACACCACCATCATGAAGAAGACACCTTTCAGCAAAGTACTGATTGCCAACAGAGGCGAGATAGCCCTGCGGGTTATGCGCACGGCCAAGGCCCTCGGCTATCGCACCGTTGCCGTCTATTCCGACGCTGACCGCGAGGCACGCCACGTGCATGAAGCCGACCAGGCAGTGCATGTCGGCGGTGCGTTGCCAGCCGAGTCCTACCTCAACATTCCCGCCATCGTTGCCGCCGCCAAATGCGCCGGTGCCGATGCGGTGCATCCGGGCTACGGCTTCCTCGCCGAGAATGAGGACTTCGCCCAGGCCTGTGCCGATGCCGGCCTGGTCTTCATCGGCCCCTCGCCCGCCGCCATCGTCGCCATGGGTAACAAAGCCGGCGCGAAGAAACTGATGATCGATGCCGGCGTGCCGTGCATCCCGGGCTACCAGGGCGAAGACCAGAGCGAAGAGACGCTGGCGGCGGAAGCTGCCAAGGTCGGCTTCCCCGTCATGATCAAGGCTACCGCCGGCGGCGGCGGACGCGGCATGCGCCTCGTCGCTGAGGCCGCCCAGTTCCGCGATGCCCTGCGCAGCGCAAAGTCGGAAGCGCGCAGCGCCTTCGGCAGCGACGAGGTGATACTCGAACGCGCGATCATGGAACCGCGCCATATCGAAATCCAGATCTTCGCCGACCGCCACGGCAACGCCATCCATCTCGGCGAACGCGACTGCTCGGTACAGCGCCGCCATCAGAAGGTGGTGGAGGAAGCGCCCTCACCCGCGGTCGATGCTGCATTGCGCGCGCGCATGGGCGCCACCGCCGTGGCCGCCGTCAAGGCCATCGCCTACGAAGGCGCCGGCACCCTGGAATTCCTCCTCGACGGCGACGGCAACTACTACTTCATGGAGATGAATACCCGCCTCCAGGTGGAGCACCCGGTCACCGAAGCCATCACCGGCCTCGACCTAGTCGAGCTGCAACTGCGCGTCGCCGCCGGCGAACCGCTGCCGCTGACCCAGGACGGCGTGCGCTTCGCCGGCCATGCCATCGAAGTCCGCCTCTGCGCCGAAAGCCCGCGTGCCGGCTTCATGCCGCAGAGCGGGCGCATCGACCTATGGCAGATCCCGGACAGCGTTCGCGTCGAACACGCACTGTCATCCGGTGCCGAAATCTCGCCCTACTACGATTCGATGATCGCCAAGATCGTCGGCTACGGCCGCTCCCGCGACGACGCCCGGCGCGTGCTCGCCCGCGCCCTCGAAGACACGGTGGCCCTTGGCATCGAGACCAACCAGGTGTTTCTCGGCCGTTGCATCTCGCATCCGGTGTTTGCCGCCGGCGGCGCCACCACGGCCTTTATCGGCAACCACCTGGACCAACTGCTTGCCGGCAATGCCGAGACCGACGCCCGCGCCCACGCCATCGCCGCCGTGCTGCTCTACACCACGGCTGGCAACGCGCCGCGCACCAGCCGCCTGGGCGATAGCATCGGCCACCGCCTGCCGATCTCGCTGCGCTTCGACGCCGACGCCAGCGCCCGCGAAGCCTCGCTGGTTAACCTGGGCGGTAGCCGCTATACGGTGAACGTCGACGGCCGCCGCTTCGACATCGCGATCATCGAACTCGACATTCATTGCGTGCGCTTCGCCTGCGATGGCCTAGTCGAAAGCGCCGCGCTGGTGCGTGATCGCAACTCGCTGATGCTGCACTACCGTGGCCAGCCCTTCCGCCTACAGGACAACACCCATGCCGCCACCGTCAAGGCCGGCGCAGCGGCCGGGGACGGCAAGATCCGCGCGACCATGAACGGACGCGTCGTTGCCCTGCAAGTGGCTGTCGGCGATGCGGTGAGCGCCGGACAACCGATCCTGACACTGGAAGCCATGAAAATGGAACACGTCCATGCCGCCACGGTGGCCGGCAAGGTTGTTGCGGTCAACGTGGCGATGGGCGACCAGGTGGCTGCGTATCGGGTGGTGGCAGAGATTGAGGCGGAGACGGCCAGCTGAGAAAAGCTTTCGCTGCGCCCCGTCTCAGCCTCTTTCGACTCGCCTCGGGGCACGCTTCTTCCATCACGCTCAGAATGGACCGCGCTGCGCTCGGGCGGTAATGCGGCGGCGGTTCAATGCCCTTCAATAATCCGTTCGTCCAGAGCGTAGCGTCACAGGTGCGAAGTCGAAGGGCCCCCGTGCTCTTTCTTTCCCCGTTTGCGCTTAGGCTGTCGAAGCGCAATTGCAAATCAGCTAGGCGCCCCGCATCGCCACGGTACGACAGGACTCGAACCGGTGACGGCGGAGGCCGCAGCCAATTGACGCAAGCAGTTCGTCCACGGTGGCCTTAAAGTCTATCTCGCAGGTACGGGCGTTCCGGACGGGGCAATGGTTGCCTCGCCTTCGACGATTCGCGTACTGATGAATCCGCAAAACCAGAGGAGACCCCCCATGAATCTACGCGCTCTCGTCGCATCCGCCCTCGTCGCCCTTGCGGCGTTTACCGGCTTCACCGCTGGCGCACACGCGGCGGAACTTCCCGCCGGACGCCTGGCGTCCACCGACGACTACTTCGCCCAGCTCGAACGGCATGCGCTAACTCCGGACGTGAACGCCCAGCTGGCGTACATGACCTTCACCGACTTCATCTCGCCGCTTTACAGCCGCGGCTGCGATTTCGAGGCCTGGGCACCGAAGAAGATGCCCAATCGCATCCTCAAGTATTCGCTGGCCTGGTATGCCTACGGTCTGGCCAGCGTTGCCGCCATCGATCCGAAGATGCGCCAGTTCGCCGGCCACGCCATCGACATTGCCGCCGCCAAGATGAAGTGCAAGGAAGTCTGGGGCGATTGGGAGGAAGACAAGTTCGGCAAGGATCCGATCAAGAAAGACAACATCATGTACAAGGGCCACCTCAACCTGATGTACGGCCTCTACCAGATGGTGACCGGCGACAAGCTCTACGAGAAGGAGAACAAGCGCATCTCCAAGATCATCTACGACGAGATCAAGGCCAGCCCCTACGCCGGCATCGTCTGCGAGCCGGACAACTACTTCCCCCAGTGCAACTCCGTCGGCTACCTGAGCCTGTGGGTGTATGACCGGCTGCATGGCACCAACTACAAGTCGGTGACCAAGGAATGGCTGAAATTTCTTGAGGACGACCTGATCGACCCGCAGACCGGCACGATGTGGCTGGCCTACCACCCGGTCTCGAAGGCGGTGAAGCCCTGGGTCTCGGCCTACACCACGGCATGGACCCTGACCATGATCCACGGCATGGACCCGGCGTTCGCCGACAAGTACTACCCGAAATTCAAGGAAGCTTTCGTCGAGGTCTATGACAACGGCAGCAAGGCGCGTATCCGCGAAACCAACAACACTACAGATACCGACGGTGGCGTCGCGGCGGCTTCAACCTTCACCCTGCTGCTGGCGCGCGAAATGGGCGACAAGAAATTATTCGACCAGTTGCTCAATCACCTGGAACCGCCGGCCGAGCCCTATATCCACTCGGGCATCCTGCACTACAAGAAGCCGAGCAACCTGCTGTTCGACGAACTGCTGTTCATCAGCAAGGTGCACGTCGGCTTCGGCACCCTGCTCAATGCGCCGCTGCCCGGCGCCAAAGCCCCGGCCGTCGCCAAGAAGTAGGGCCATGCGCTCGGTCGCCGCAATCCTGACGGGCGCCTGCATCGGATTCGCGGCGGCCGGCGCGCTGGCCTTCCCCGGTCGGGTTTCGGCCGGAGAGCACGACCACCGTCATCATGCGACGGAGGCCACGGCACCGGCCGGCGATCCGCCCGCTCAGGCCCCGGTCCGCGTGCCCGACGAAGCGGTGCTGACCCAGGAAGGCAAAAAGGCGATGTTCAACCGCGACCTGGTCGCTGGCCGGCCGATGGTGGTGGATTTCATCTACACCTCCTGCAAGGAAGTCTGCCCGCCGCTGACCGCCAACCTGCGCGAGGTGCGCAAGCTTCTCGGCGCCGACGCGGAAAAGGTGGCTTTCATTTCCATCACCGTGGACCCGACGGTGGATACGCCCCAGGTGCTGAAGGACTATGCCGGGCGCTTCGGCATCGAATCGGGCTGGACCTTCGTCACCGGAAAACCGGCGGCGCTGGCCAGACTACAGAAAGGCTTCGCCGTATCGATGGCGCGCAAGGAAGACCACACGCCTTTGGTCATCATCGGCAATGCCAACACCAACCGCTGGGTAAGGAAATTCGGTCTGGCACGGCCGGAGGTGATCGCTGCCGCCGTGCGCGACGTGGCGGGATTCGCCGCCGCACATTGAACGGCTTGTCCCGGCAGCACCGGGGCAGCGCTCACACGACACTGGGTTCGCGCTCAGTTCGCCGCTTTCGCCGACTCACTGGCCGGCGCCTGCATTTTCTTCAGGATGTCCTGCAATTGGGTCAGCGCATCCTTGTCGTCCTGCGTAAGCTCATTGAGCGGCACGCAGCGCGGATCGGCCTTTTTGCAGCGCTGTGAACAGCGCTGCAAAAAGGGAATCGGGGCGCAACCGTGGCCCTGCTCGCAGACCATGTCCCAGTCACACCGCCGCCGCAGTTCGTCTAGCGGCAAAGCGATGCGGCACATCAGGTTGCCGAAAATGCTCTTCTCACGCCGACGCGCGGCAGCCCCTCCCGTTTTGCCTTATTTGCTCGTCAAATCGGCAAAGCGCTTCCGTTCGGCGACCAGTCGGCTCAACAGGCCGGCCGCCGTCCAGTAGCCGAAGGCGTCGCCGCGCTGCTGGGCATAACGCGCCAGTCCGTCGGTAATGGCGGCCGGGCCGAGCGTATCGGCCATGTGCATCGGCCCGCCGCGGAAATCGGGGAAGGCATAGGCATACACCCAGACCACATCGATGTCGCCGGGGCGATAGGCGATGCCCTCTTCGAGAATCTTCGCGCCCTCGTTAATCAGCGGATAGAGGCAGCGCTCGATGATTTCCTCGTCGCTGACCGCGTCGCGGCGAGCGATGCGGTACTGCGCGGCGAGGTCGGCACAGATCGCATCCACCGCCGGGTCGGGCAATGCATTGCGGCCCTCGTAGCGATAATAGCCGGCGCCGGTCTTCTGGCCGAAGCGGCCGAGTTCCAGCAGCTTGCGCACCACCACGCGGTAGCTCGGGTCGGGCGGCAAGCCACCGGCCTTGTCGCGTTCGATCACCACCTTGGCGGCAACATCGACGCCGGCCATGTCGATCATCCGGCAGGGCCCCATGGGCAGGCCGAGCGACTGGATCGCCGCGTCGATGCGCGCCGGCGGCACGCCTTCGAGCATAAGGAATTCGCTCTCGCGCAGATAGCCTTCGAGCATGCGGTTGCCGATGAAGCCATAGCAGACGCCGGAGACGACTGCGATCTTGCCGATGGCCTTGGCGTTGTCCATCACGCTGGCCAGTACCTCAGGCGCGGTTTGCGCGCCGCGCACCACTTCGAGCAGGCGCATCACGTTGGCCGGACTGAAGAAATGCATGCCGAGGAAATCCGCCGGACGGCCGCTGGCCGCGCCGAGCACGTCGACATCCAGCGTCGAGGTGTTCGATGCGATGATCGCCCCCGGCTTGCAGACCTCGCCCAGGCGGGCGCAGACCTGCTTCTTGATGTCCATGTTTTCGAACACCGCCTCGATCACCAGGTCGCAATCGGCGAGGTCGGCGTAATCCAGGGTGCCCGTCAGCCGCGCCATGCGCTGTGCACACTCCTCGGCGGCAAGCTTGCCCTTGGCGACGCTGGCCTCGTAGTTCTTGCGCACGATGCCGAGGCCGCGGTCGAGGGCTTCGCGGGAAGTCTCGACAATGATCGTCGGGATTCCGGCGTTCGCATAGTTCATGGCAATACCGCCGCCCATGGTGCCGGCACCGACCACGCCGACGCGCTTTATTGGTCGTCGCGGCAGGGAGGCAGGCAGACCGGGGATTTCGCCGGCGCTGCGGCAAGCAGCGGCCAGGTGGGCCAGCGCCGTAGCGCGGGCAGCTTCGGAAACGTCGAAATTCATTTGTCCGCTCATTTGTATTTGGCAAGTTCCAGCTTGCCGATCTGGTTGCGATGGACTTCATCCGGGCCGTCGGCGATGCGCAGCAGACGCGCGTTGGCATAGGCCAGGGCAAGGCCGAAATCGTCGGTGATGCCGCCGCCGCCGTGGGCCTGGATCGCCCAGTCGATGACGCGGCAGGCCATGCTTGGCGCCGCCACCTTGATCATTGCGATCTCCTTGCGCGCGACCTTGTTGCCAACGGTGTCCATCATCCACGCCGCCTTCAGTACCAGCAGGCGGGCCTGGTCGATCAGCACGCGCGACTCGGCGATGCGCTCCAGGGTCACCGTCTGTTCGGCGATCGGCTTGCCGAAGGCGACCCGCACGCGGGTGCGGCGACACATCGCTTCCAGCGCCCGCTCGGCGACACCGATGACGCGCATGCAGTGGTGGATGCGCCCCGGCCCGAGGCGGCCCTGGGCAATCTCGAAGCCGCGCCCTTCGCCGAGCAGGATGTTGCTCGCCGGCACCCGCACATCCTTGAACGACACCTCGCCAGTCACGTCCGGTGCGCCGGCAAAGCCAAAGATCGGCAGCGAACGAACCACGGTCACGCCCGGCGTTTCCAGCGGCACCACGATCATCGATTGCTGCTTGTGCTTGTCCGGATTGTCCGGATCGGTCTTGCCCATGAAGATGAAGACCTTGCAACGCGGATCGGGCGCGCCGGAGGAAAACCACTTGCGGCCGTTGATCACGTAATGATCGCCATCGCGAACGATGGCGCTCTGGATGTTGGTGGCGTCGGACGACGCCACGCCCGGCTCGGTCATCGCGAAGCAGGAACGGATTTCCCCGGCCAGCAGCGGCTCCAGCCACTGCTTCTGCAAAGCGGGCGAGGCGTAGCGGGCTAGCACCTCCATGTTGCCGGTGTCCGGTGCCGAGCAGTTGAACACCTCCGGCGCCCACATGACCTTGCCCATGACTTCGCACAGCGGCGCATATTCGAGGTTGGTCAGTCCGGCGCCGAATTCCGAGTGCGGCAGGAACAGGTTCCACAGCCCCGCCGCCCGCGCCTTGGGCTTCAATTCCTCGACGACCTCGGGCCACGGGTTGCCGGCCGCGAGCTGCGCGTGATAACGCGCTTCGCTGGGATAGATGTGCTCGTCCATGAAGGCTTGAAGCTTGGCCTGTAGGTCTTTTACCTTCGGAGAGAATTCAAATTCCATGGAAGTTCCTTTGGGACAGCGTGAGTGAAATCGTCTTCAGTGACGGGCCAGAATGCGTTCGACCTGACGCCAGGCCGCTTCGCCGATCGGTTTGGCGCGGCGGCCGACTTCCAGGGCATCGTGATTCGAGGCGTTGCCGCCGACGGCGCGCGCCATGATGCCCTGAAGAATGGCCGCCAGCCGGAACATGTTGTAGGCGCAGTAAAAATCCCAGTCGTCGGGCGGAATCGGGGCACGTCCGGTACGGCGGCAATAGGCAGCGACGTAGGCCTCCTCGTCGGGAATGCCCAGCGCCGCCAGATCGTGGCCGGCAAGGCCGCGGAATTCGGCCGGTTGCAAGCGCCAGGTGATGGCGTTATAGGAGAAATCGGCGAGCGGATGGCCGAGGGTGGACAGCTCCCAGTCGAGCACCGCCAGTACCCGTGCCTCGGTGGGATGGAAGATCAGATTGTCGAGCCGCAAGTCGCCGTGCACGATGGTCGTTGCGTCGCCGGACGGAATGTTTTTCGGCAACCAGTCCATCAGGCGCTCCATCGCTTCCAGCCGCTCGGTCTCCGACGCCCGATACTGCCGCGACCAGCGGGCGATCTGGCGCTCGAAGTAATTGCCGGTCTTGCCGTAGTCGGCGAGGCCGACCGCTTTGTAATCCACCCGATGCAGCGCGGCGACCACCCGATTCATCGCGTCGAATATCTCTGCCCGCTCGGTCGGCGCCATCCCGGGCAGCGCAGGGTCGTAGAAGATGCGCCCGTCGACGAATTCGGTGACGTAGAAGGCCGTGCCGATGATCGCCGGATCGTCGCAGTAGCAGAACGTACGCGGCACCGGCACGTCGCTGCCGGCGAGCGCGCTGATCACGCGAAACTCCCTGTCGATGGCATGCGCCGAGGGCAGCAATTCGCCCGGCGGCTTCTTGCGCAGCACGTAGCGGCGGCCGCCGGCCGCCAGTCGGAACGTCGGATTGGACTGACCGCCTTGGAACTGCGAAACCTCCAGCGCCCCGGAAAACCCTTCGAGATGCTTCTTCAGGTAGTTGCCCAGCGCAGCGACGTCGAACGGTATGCCCCCGGTCGGCAAAGGGGCGGCGGCTGAATCCTGAGTCATCGGCGTATCGTTTCCTCCAGGCGACCCGGCGCGGGCCGCGAATCCACGCAGGGCATGGCGATTTCTTGCCCACCGAGTATAGGGAAGTAGCGGAAACCGTACTTGTTTCTTGTTGCTGACGGCGCGGCACTGCGTGACGGACGACAGCACACGCTGATCGACCCGGTCAGGGCTCGATCAGCACCTTTCCCGTTGCCCGCCGCTCCAGCAACGACTGCAAGGCGTCGGCGGCCTGCGTCAGCGGGTAAACGGCGGAGACGTGAGGCTTGAGCTCTCCGGCCGCCAAGCGTGCGATCAGCGCCGTCATGTCAGTGCGACAGGCCTCCGGCTCGCGCGCACTGTATTCGCCCCAGAGCACGCCGATCGCGGAGCAGCCCTTGAGCAGGATGAGGTTCGCCGGGAGCCGGGGGATCGCGCCGGCGGCGAAGCCGACCACCAGCAGGCGGCCGCGCCAAGCGCAACTGCGCAGCGCTGCCTCGGTGAAGTCGCCGCCCACCGGATCGAAGATCAGGTCGGCGCCGCGGTCGGCGGTCAGCTCGCGCACCCGGCTTTTGAGGTCCTCGGCGACGTAGTCGATCACTTCGTCGGCGCCGTTGCGCATGCACAGCGCGCGCTTGTCGGCGCTCGATACCGCGGCGATCACCCGCGCGCCAAACAGTTTGCCGATTTGCACCGCGGCCAGCCCGACGCCGCCCGCGGCGCCGAGCACCAGCAGGGTTTCGCCGGCAGCGACGCGGCCGCAGTTGACCAGTGCGTGCCAGGACGTGCCGTAGGTCAGCAGGAACGCCGCCGCCGAGCGGAAATCGACCGTGGCGGGAATCGGAAAGGCGCGCCGGGCGGGCACCCGGACCCGTTCGGCAAACGCGCCGATCGGCGGATAGGCGACCACCCGATCGCCGGGCCGGAAGTCGGCGACATCGGGACCGACCGCCACGACCGTGCCCGCACATTCGAGCCCGGGCGTAAACGGCAGCGCCGGCTTGACTTGGTATTTGCCCTGCACCATAAGTGCGTCGGGAAAGTTCACCCCGGCGGCCCGCACCGCCACCACCAGCTCACCCTCGCCTGCCACGGGTTCGGGCACCTCGGCCAGCGTCAGGCCTGCCACCGGGCCGAAGGCCGAGCATTGCAGCGCTTTCATCGCCGTTGAGGGCGAGTTCTACCAGCCGGCGAGAAAGCCGCCATCGACATTGAGGCAGACTCCGGTGGTATAGCTCGCCGCGTCCGAGGCCAGATACACCACGGCGCCGGCCATCTCCTCCGGCTGCGCCACGCGGTGCAGGGCGATGCGCGGCGTCACGGCGCCGAGCAGTTTCTCGTCCTTGACCAGCGCCGAGGCGAATTTGGTGTCGGTGATGCCGGGCAGGATCGCATTCACCCGCACGCCCATCTCGCCGCACTCGTTGGCGAAGGCCTTGGTCATGGAGATGATCGCCCCCTTGGTGATCGAGTAGATGCCCTGCTTGGGGCCAGGCGCCACGCCGTTGATCGAGGCGATGTTCACGATGCTGCCGCCGCCGTTCTTCGCCATGAGTTTCGCGCCCAGGGTCGAGCTGTAGAAATAGCCGCGGATATTCACATCCACCGTCTTCTGGAAAACGTCGAGCCCGGTATCGACGATATGGCCGAAATACGGGTTCGCGGCGGCGTTGTTGACCAGGATGTCGAGCCGCCCGTGGTTCGCCTCGACGCGCTCGAAGAGGGCGGCGATCTGCTCCATGTCGCCGATATGACAGGTCAGCGCCTCGGCCTTGCCGCCGTCGGCGCGAATATCCGCCGCCACTTTTTCGCAGGCCTCCAGCTTGCGGCTGGAGATCACCACATGGGCACCGTGAGCGGCGAGACCGCGGGCGATGCTCTCGCCGATGCCGCGGCTGGCACCGGTAACGATGGCGATCTTGCCGGAGAGATTGAAACTAGGATTCATGGTTGAGTACGAATGAATGAAACGCCGGAAGCGGAAAGCCTCGAAACGGCCCCGATCTGAAAAGGCCTCCCCGAACGGATCGGCCGATCCATTCGGGAAAGTATAAATGTCCGGCCATGCGCCGACTTGCTTAGAGTGGCTGGCCGGCGGCGCATCCGGCGCAACCAACTCAGATCGCCGTGGAACCGCCGTCGACCACCATCTCCGCCCCGGTGACGTACTGCGCCTCGTCGGAGCACAGGAACAGCGATGCGTAGGCGATGTCTTCAGGATTGCCGCGGCGTCCCATCGGAATACCTTCTTCAAGCTGCTTCATCATGTGGTCCGGCACGTCGCCGAGGATCGGGGTCTTGATCACGCCGGGGAAGATGGTGTTCACCCGCACGCCGCGGCGGGCGTACTGGATCGCCGCCGAGCGGCTCATGATGCGCACCGCACCCTTGGTGGCGTGATAGGCGATCGAGCCGGGGCTGCCGACCATGCCGTACATCGAGGAAATGTTGATGATCGCCGCATTGCCGGACTTGAGCAGTTCCGGCATTGCGATCTTCATGCCCCACCAGACGGCGGTCTGGTTGATCGCCACCATCCGGTTCCAGCCCTCGTTGGTCTCGGTATCGACCTCGCCCGCATGGTAGATGCCGGCGTTGTTGACCAGCGTGGTCAGACCGCCGAAACGCCTCACCGCTTCGGCCACGGCCGTCCGCCAGTTGTCCTCCTTGCTCACGTCGAGGCGGAAATAGGCGGCCTCGCCGCCGTCGCGGTTGACCTGTTCCACCACACCGCGGCCCATCTCGTCCTGGATGTCGCACACCAACACCTTGGCTCCGGCTTCGGCGAAAAGCCGGACATGGGCAGCGCCGATGCCGCTCGCCCCGCCGGTAATCAATGCCACCTTGTTCTGCAACCGCTTGCTCATCGCCCCACTCCTCGTCGTTTTGGTGATCTGTCGCCGCCCCGATCAGGACCGGCGAAATCCGTCGTTCGCTACGTTGCCAGCATGCCGCCGTCGATGACGTGTTCGGCGCCGGTGACGAAGGCAGACTCGTCCGACGCCAGGAACACAACCAGGTTGGAGACCTCGGCCGGCTTGCCCAGGCGCCGCATCGGGATCAGGTTCTTCGCCGCGCCACCCTCCTCGTCGGTGGCAGCGATCATCATCGGCGTCAGGATGAAGCCGGGATGCACCGAGTTGACACGGATGTTACGGTCGGCGAAATCCACCGCCACCTGCTTGCTCATGCCGCGCACGGCGAACTTGCTGGCGACATAGGCGGCGTTGGGTGCGCCGTAGTTGGAAACGATGCCGGACAGCGACGAAATGTTCACGATCGAACCGGCGCCGGCCTTGAGCATCGAGGGAACCACCGCCTTCATGCCGAGGAACACCGACAATTGGTTGACGTCGCAGACCTTGACGAAATCCTGCTCCGACAGATCGAGGATGTTGGCGACGGGGCCGATCATCGCCGCGTTGTTGACCAGCACGTTGATCGTGCCGAAACGCGCCTCGCCCTGTTCGACCACCCGCTGCCAGTCCGCGGCGCGGGACACGTCCTGCGCGATGAACATCGCGGCGGGCCCGAGTTCGTCGGCGAGCCGGCGGCCGGCGGGCTCGGAGACGTCGGTAAGAATCACCTGCGCCCCCTCCTTCACGAACATGCGCGCATGCGCCTCGCCCATGCCTTGCGCTGCGCCGGTGATGATGGCGACCTTGCCTTTCAAGCGATCCATGCGTCCGTCTCCTGTGTGATGCGTCAACGATCAGTCGCGCCGTTCCAAGCGCACGATCTTCGGTACCGCCGTCGGCAGCGAGGAATAGGCGCTCCACAGCGCACCGCTGTTCGGATCGACCACCATATGGCGCATATAGGCCGGTTCGGTCGGCAGCGGGTAGCGCTCGACGGCCTGTGTGTTGACGTCGAAGCGCAGCAGCGAGCTGTCCAGCGAGCCGGTGATCCACACCGCACCGTTGCGCGGATCGACCGCCGCAGCATAGGCGCCGAGCGAGGAGTCGCCGAGGTTGAAACGCGCGAAGGTCTCCTTGTCCGGGTCGAAGCGGGTCAGGTAGCCGGTATCGAATTCCGGAATCCACAGCGCACCGTCGAGACCGATGGCCAGTCGGCGCGGACCGCTGATGGTTTCGGGCAGGGTGTACAACTTTGATGTGAGGGTGCGGGTGTCGAAGCGCACCAGTGTGTTGCCGGCCAGTTGCGTCGCCCAGAGGCGATCCTTGGCGTCAATCTGCAAGCCGTAGGGCAGCGGCTTCCCCGCCGCATCGGGCAGGTTGGCGCTGGGCAGCGGATAGGTGGTCACCTTGCCGCTGGCCGGGTTCAGCATGCCTACCCGCTCCGGCTTGGAAAAGTAGTCGTTGAGCCAAACATTGCCCTTGGAATCAAGCACCACGTCGTGGGCGTACATACCCACCGGATAGGTGCGGTAGGTCTTGGTCTTCGGGTCGAGACGCACCACCGACTTGCTGCCGCCGAGGACGATCCAGAGCATGCCCTTCTTGTCGAAGGCGAGGGCGCGCACCTGGGCGAGTTGCTTGTCGTCCTTGCTCACTGAATAACGTTCGGTCGCGCCGGTCTTCGGGTCCATGGCCCACATCGCGTTGGTCCAGAACGCAGTGATCCAGAGGCGGCCGTCGGGACCGATGCCGACGTCGTGCGGCAACTCCGACGCCACCGGTATCGGGTATTCGGTGATCGTCGCCCGCGCCGCCGTCGCTGCCTCGATGCGCGGCTTGGGCCGCAGCGCAGCCAGGCGTTCGGGCGTCAGGTGGCGGGCGAGGTAGGCGCCGAAGCGCTCGGGTTCGACTTCGGGCGCAAGAATGGCGTAGACGTCGATGGCCTTCATCATCTTGATGGCTTCGACCCACTTCGCCGTATCGCGGACCTTGCCGTCCTTCCAGATGCGGCTGTGGGCGATTTCGTGGCAACTGGTGCAGTTGAGGATGAAGCGGCGCTTGTCCTCGCCGTCCGGCAGCAGGGCGAGAAACTCAGACGACGCGGCCAGCCGCAACGGGTCCGCGGCGGCGGCGGCCGACAGCGTGATCTGGTCGCCATCCGCCGCATGGGTGCCGGCATCGTCGAAGCCCGCCGCGCGCACTCTGAGGGCGTACGGCCCAGGTAGCGGGTGGCTGACGGAAAAGCGCCCGTCGGCAGCGGAATACACGCTGACCGCGATGCCGCTCCCGGTCTCGGCCGTCACCCGAGCGCCGGCCAGCGGCCGGCCGTCGCCCTGCACCGTGCCGCTGACGGTGCCGGCGACAACCGAGGAGGCAGCCAATACGCCGGCGAGAAGAGGAATCAGCGCAAACGGACGGAACATGGGATCTCCTTGATCAGCGGACCAGATCGAGCGCGCGGTGCACCCGCAGCAGCAGGCCGTGGTCGCGCAGCGCGTGTTTATTGGGATAGCTCGACAGCGCGGTCCACACATCGCCGGTCGAATAGTCGATGGAAATCATGCGCCCGTAGGAGAGCAGCGAAGGCAGGCGGAAGGTAGTCGCCTTGCCCGTCGCCGGATCGAGGGCATAGATCGCATTGCCGCCGTTGCCGGTCACCCAGACGCGGTTGGACTTGGCGTCGTAACGCGCGGCGTAGGGAAAGGCATCGGCGTCGGGCAGCGCGAACTCGCTGCGGGCGCCGCTGCGGGTGTTGTAGCGCAGGATCGTGCCGTAGCCGGAGAGCGGAATCCACAGGTTGTCGTCGTTGTCGATGTGCATCCGGTGCGGCCCGCTGTCCGGTCGCGGCATCGCCCACTCCTTGCCCTGCCCGCTGGCCGGATCGACGAAGCCCATCAGGTTCTCCGAATACTTGGTGTACCAGATTGTGCCGCGCGAATCGACGGCGATGCCGTAAGGCCGGCCATTGGCCGAACCCGGTAGCGCTACCTCCTTCAGATCGCCGCTGGCTGGATCGAGCAGCGAGATGCGGTTGCCGCCGAATTGGGACAGGGTGATGCGGCCCTCGGCGTTGCGTTTGACCAAGCCCTCGGAGTCGAGCGCGAAGGAATGCACCAGCGTGCCCTTGGCGAGCCCCTCGTAGACGCGCCATTCGCCCTTCCGCGTGTCGAAGCGCGCAACCTTGTCTGCAAGCTGGAAGGTGATCCAGAGATAACCTTCGCGGTCGAAATTCAGCGTGTGCATGCCGGTACCCTTCACCGGAGCCGGGTACACCTTCTGCTCGCCGGTGCGCGGATCGACGGCAATCAGTTCGTCGCGCACGTAATCGCCGACCCAGGCAACGCCGGTGCGCGGATCGACAGCCATGTCGTGCGCCCAACTGGTGACATCGCCCACCGCGTATTCACTGAGGCGGGCCTTGGTGGCCACGTTGGCGCCCTTGGCAAAGGCATCGAATGGCGCGGGCCTGGCACCGAACTTCTGCGCCGCCACCCAGGCGGACAGCTTGTCGTCGTCGGTCTGCACGATGACGCTGTACACGTCGTTCTGCGCACGCATCTTGTTGACGATTTCCTTCCAGCCTTCGGCGCTGCGTGGCGCGCGGGTCAGCGGCGAAGCCAGGTCGTGGCAGATGGTGCAGGACGTGACAAAGGTGGCCTTGATCGGTTCGTTGGACAGCGCATTGAGCCAGGCGGCACCCGGTGTGGTCTTGCGGTCGGCGGTGTCCGCAGTCAGCTTGAGGTTCGCCATGCCGTCGCGCTCGCCGAGCGCCACATCGATGGCCACGCCGTCGCCGAAGCCGGACATGCGGGCGCGCAACTCGTACTGCCCGGGAAACAGGTCGTCGATCCGATAGCGTCCGGCGCCATCGCTGAGCACCGTGACGGCCAACTTGCGCGCACCGTTCTGCGCGGTGACGAAGACATTGGCCTTGGGCTTGCCGGAGGGATCGTGCACGATGCCGCTCAGAACGCTGGCAGAGGCCGTTGCAGCCAGCGAAATACCGGCGAGGATTGCGAAGAAGCGGATCAAACAAAAACTTTTCACACTCACCACGTGATTTCCTCCGATGTCGCGCCGCACGGAATCGTGCATGCCGCCGGATACGCCGTCCGGCCGTCTTCAAGTAACTGCGCTAAATTACCCTTCGGTGAATACGCATACTTGTAGCAACTAGCTACCCTCCCGGCGAAGCCGGAATGAAGCTGTGCGACGACGGACGAACGATGTCGCACATTGAGGAAGCACCGAACACGTGCGTTCGCGCTGCGCCATACCGAGCGTCGCCGAGCGGCAGGATCACCTCATTCAGCGTGATAAGGAAAGCGCGATGCAACTCGTCAAACACCCGGACGGACAGCTCGAAACAGTGCAGGACAGCACGCGCCTTTCGCGCTGGGCAATGGCCGCGGCGCTGTTGCTGGCTGCCGTCGCCGGCTACGAAGCGCTGCAACATCACATCGGCAGCGACCGCTTCATCGGCGCGCTGGGCGGCGGCGCCACCTTCGCGCTGATGGCGCTGGTGCTCTACGAACGCACCCGTTTCGTCTTCGATCCGCGGCGCCGCCGGGTCCATTGGTCGCAACGCTGGATGTGGCGACAGCACCGCGGCGAAATCGCGTTTTCCGATATCCGCCGCGCCGACCGCGAGATAGCCCTCGGCAGCGACAGCGTCGCGCCTTCCTGGCGCATCGTGCTGCGCACCGCCGATGCGCCCCTGCCGCTGAGCGCCGGCTACCGCCCCGATCCGGACGACGCGGATCTGGAGATCGTCGCCCTGATCAATGCGATCCTCCAGCCGAGCGACGACGCGGCATCCGCAAGCGACGCACCCGCGATACCGCCGGCGATTGCCGAACTCGCCCGCGCCGGTAAAACCATCGAAGCCATCAAGCGGCTGCGCATCGAGCGCGGCATGTCGCTCACGGAGGCGAAGCGGATTGTAGACAGCCTGCACGCCTGAGCCGCCGCGACAGAGGTGCCGGAAGCCAATGCCTATCGATCTGCTAAGCTGCGGGCCTATTTCAAATAAAAAAGAAGGGGAGCGCGAGATGAATATCAAAATTGGACGTTTGCATCTATGGGGGGCCATTCCTCTCCTGATAGCGTCAACGGTTGCCGAATCCTCATTGATTGTTGCGCCACACGGCGCGGGGCGCGATAGCGACCTGGCCGGTGTGGTGGTTGCGGCGCCCGACGATGGCGGCAGCGCTTCGCTGGTCAATCCGGCGGGCGTCGTGAGCAAGGCAAGGAACGAGGCCATGCTCGCCATTCTTCCCGGTACGTTCAGGGTGAGCTATAAGAATCCGGCAATGGGCTACGACGACCACGGCAGTACTAATTACGTCGCGCTGAATGCCTGGTACGGGCTGGGGGAGATTCGCGGCTGGTCGCTGGGAGTGGGCGCGTACGGTTCGCTCGGCGCCGCATTCAATTTGCCCACGGCACCCGGGATCGGACAAACATCCCCTTACCTTGGCGAAATGGGGATCATGAATGTCGGCCTCAATGCGGGAAGACAACTGACCCCCAACCTGCGCTTCGGTGTCCAGTTGTCGCCACAGTTTGGAATGCAGAAAATGCGCATGCCGACTCCCATGGGCGATGCCCACCTCAAGGCGAAAGGATTCGGCCTCAGTGCAGCGGCGGGATTGGTGTATACCCTGACCGACACGGTTTCTCTCGGCCTCGCTTATCGCACCCCCGGCCTGGCAAGACTCAGCGGCGACGCACGGGTCGGCAATGTCGGCCAGGACGATTCGGTGAACTTCGTTTCACCGCAGAGCATTGCCGCCGGGCTGGCTTACCAGCCGGCGGAGAACCTGAAGCTTCTGGGCCAGCTTACCTGGACACGCTACACGGACTTCGAGCGGGGCGACATTCAGTTTCATCAAACCACCGCGCTCAACAGTCCGATACTGAGTCGCGCAATCAACCGTGTGCGCTGGGGCGTCGCCATGGAATACGAACTCATTCCCCGCCATACATTCCGCGCGGGCTTTTCCCACAGCAAGGCCATGATTCCGGATGAGGCGCTCAGCCCGATGATGTACGACCATGACAACGATATGATCATGGCGGGCTACGAAGTGGATTTCGATACGTGGCGGCTTGGTTTTACGACGGGTTACGCCAAGAACAAGGAACGGAACGTGAGCATGGCGGATAACCCGATGTTTCCCGGTACGTACAAGAGCACATCGCCTCTCAGCCTCGGCGTAAGAGTGATCTGGCAAAACCGCCGTGAGTGAACCGGATCAAGGTTTTTCGCGGTCTATCGCTTGAACGTCCGCTTTCACGGTCGAGCGACATCCACTGCGGACGCCGCCGCGATGCTCGGTTTACCGCTCCACAGCAGGAACCGACAAGAATCGATCGTCAAACCGGGTTACCTTCGGTAAAAATCCCCGGCGCCCGTGCCGAACTGCTCGACACGGGTGCTCAATCGCAGAACTTCACACAACGGTGCCGCTCCGGCGGCTCTCGGCAGTCTGCGCTGCCGACGCATGGGAGGCATTGCCGCATGACGCTCGATATCAACCGGATTCGCGAAACCCTCGACCACCTGCTCTACCGCTGGCTCGATGTGGAGCGGCTGACCCGCTATCCGCGTTACGCGGAGCACGACCGCGCCACCTTCGACGGAGTGATCGAGCTCTGCGCGCGGCTCGCGGCGGAGAAATTCGAACCCGGCAACCGCCTCTCCGACATTCGCGAACCGGCCTTCGACGGCACACGCGTCAGCCTGCCGGAGGAAACCGCGGAAGCCTGCCGCGCCTACAACGCGTCGGGCATGCCGGCAGCGGGCCAGGACTACGCGCACGGCGGCATGCAGCTTCCCTATATCGTGGAGATGGCGGCGAACAGTTTCTTCTCGGCGGCAAGTATCGGCCTCAAGGCCTATTCGATGCTGACGGTGGCGAACGCCAATCTGCTGATGGCCCACGGCAGCGAAACCCAGAAGCGGGTGTTCGCCGTGCCCGCGCTGGAGGGGCGGTATTTCGGCACCATGAATCTGAGCGAACCCCAGGCCGGCTCCAGCCTGTCGGACATTGCCACCCGCGCCGTGCCCGACGGCGCGGATTTCGCGGCCGATCCGCTCGGTCCGCGCTACCGCCTCACCGGCACCAAGATGTGGATCTCCGGCGGCGAACACGAACTGGGCGAAAACATCATTCATCTGGTGTTGGCCAAGGTGCCTGACGAAGCCGGCCGCCTGCCGCCGGGCACCCGCGGCATTTCGCTGTTCGTCGTCCCGCGCCTGCTGCTCGATGCCTCGGGCGCTCCGACCGGGGAACGCAACGACATTGCGCTGGCCGGGTTGAACCACAAGCTTGGCTACCGCGGCACGGTCAACACCCTGCTCAATTACGGCGAGGGACGCTTTCCGCTGCGCGCGCCCGGCGGCACCGACGGCGCCGGCGCCATCGGCTATCGCGTCGGCGACCTGGGCGCCGGACTGAAATGTATGTTCCACATGATGAATGAGGCGCGCATCCAGGTCGGCCTCGGTGCGGCGATGCTCGGCTATGCCGGCTATCTCGCCTCGCTTGACTACGCCAGGCAGCGGCCGCAGGGGCGGCCGACCGCCGAAGGCGCGACGCCGGCGAAGGACGCTTCGCAACCACCCATCGCCATCGTCGAACACCCCGACGTGAAGCGCATGCTGCTGGCGCAGAAGGCCTATGCCGAAGGGGCGCTGGCCTTCGAGCTGTATTGCGCATTGCTGGTGGACGAGCAGCACGGCGATCAGCCCGCGCGAGCGGACGAGGCCCGGCTGTTGCTCGACCTGCTCACCCCGGTGGCAAAGAGCTGGCCCAGCGAATGGTGCCTGGAAGGCAACAGCCTTGCCATCCAGGTTCTCGGCGGCTACGGCTACACCCGCGACTTTCCGGTCGAACAGCACTGGCGCGACAATCGGCTGAATATGATCCACGAGGGCACCCACGGCATCCACGCCCTCGACCTGCTCGGCCGCAAGGTGCTGATGAAAGACGGCGAGGCGCTGCGCATCCTGTTCGGCCGCATCGGCGCCACGGCCGCAGCGGCGGCGGCCGTCGATGGGCTACAGCCTCTGGCGCGGCAACTGAGCGCGGCGGTCGAGATCGTTGCGCTGGCCACCGCCGAGGCCTGGCGTTCCGGCAGCGCCCGCGCCGCGCTGACCAACGCCACCGGCTACCTGCGGGCCTTCGGCCACATGGTGCTGGCGTGGATTTGGCTCGACCTGGCAATCGTCTCGGCACAGGCGCTCACCGCCGCCGGCACGGCGGCCGATTTCCATCGCGGCAAACTGGCCGCCGCGCGTTACTTCTTCGCCTACGAACTGCCCCTGGTGGCGGCCTGGTTAGCGCCGGTGCGCGCCTGCGACAGCCTGTGCCGGGAGACGGCGACCGACTGGCTGTAGGTTCGGGAACAGCCGCCCCCGTACTCCCCGATGTCTGCCCGATTTAAAATGAACCGCCAACGCGGGGCGATAATGAACATTCAGCCGGAAATAATGGACATGGCAATTGAACATAAATGCTGAGGATCAAACATCGCAGGCTCTTGTTAGCCGTCATTGCAACCGTAGTCACCTTCGGCTTCTTCTTGATTGACCGTATTCCGCAAGATCCGAACTACCACCTGTTTGCCGATACGCAAACGCTCGCGGGTGTGGCCAACTTCTGGAACGTCTTATCCAACGCGCCGTTTCTCGGCGTTGGAGCCTTCGCGCTCTGGCGTTCGTCCTTTTTGGATCAACGCGAGTCGCGAACAGCCTATCTTGTACTCAGCATAGGGGTCACCCTCGTTGGGCTGGGATCAGCCTACTATCACTGCGCTCCGTCAAACGCGTCCTTGCTTTGGGACCGATTGCCTATGACTGTGGCGTTTATGGCGTTGCTTTCGATGCTTCTATCTGAAAGGGTCGTTGTCGGCTACAACCCGGTTTGGCTGTGGCTGTCGGTCGGCATTGGCATCGCTGCTGCTCTCTATTGGTCCTGGACTGAAGCAAATGGCAAAGGAGATCTCCGCCCTTACGCGGTCGTGCAATTTCTCCCGATAATTCTTATGCCGTTGATCATGGCTCTTTTTCCCAAGAGATACCTGAGTAACTCCATGCTGCTTTGTGCTTTTGCTTGGTACTTCGTAGCGAAGGCTCTCGAATACTACGATCATCAGATACTGAGCCTTACCGGCCTGGTGGGAGGTCATCCATTGAAGCATGTGGCGGCGGCCATTGCAGCACTCTGCATTGTGCTTGCGATTCCGGCAGGCGCACGTAATTATTCAACCGTGGGGAACACGTAACGCTCGACGTTTTCTTGCTCGCGTAACTCAGGCGTTAAAGGATGCGGCTCACTATGGGCAAAGATCGGCTGGAGGCTTTCAGCAATGGCGTTCCAGCCATCAGCACCCGCTGGACCAACGGATTTCATGGATGCGATCAGTCCTTGCGCCGCGCCGAGGGTAGCGTGCCCATCTTCTTGGCGATGACGTTGAGCATCACCTCGTCGGCGCCGCCGCCGATGGAGACCAGCCGGGTGTCGCGGAAAAAGCGCGAGATCGGCGTCTCGTTCATGAAGCCCATGCCGCCGAAATATTGCAGGCAACTGTCGGCTAACTCGCGCGCCAGCCGCCCGCCGGTGAGCTTGGCCATCGAGGCGAGCACGGTAACATCCTCGCCGGCCATCATCAGTTCGCCAGCGCGGTAGATCAGCGAACGCAGCAGTTCGACCTTGGTTTGCAGTTCGGCCAGCTTGAAATGGATCACCTGGTTGTCCAGCAGCGGTTTGCCGAAGACACTGCGCTGCCGCGTGTAGTCGACGGTCTGGGCGATGGCGTTCTCCATCCAGCGCAGCGTGCAGGCAATGGCCCACAGGCGCTCCTCCTGGAACTGCACCATCTGGTAGTTGAAGCCGCGCCCCTCCTCACCGATGCAGTAGCGTTGCGGCACGCGCACCTCGTCGAAATAGATCAGCGCCGTATCCGAGGAGCGCATGCCGAGCTTGTCGAGCTTCTTCGCCACCGTCACGCCCTTGGCCTTCAGCGGCACGCAGATCAGCGACTTGGAGGTGTGCAGATTGCCCTCGCTGGTGTTGGCCAGCATGCACATCCAGTCGGCCTGGGTGCCATTGGTGATCCACATTTTGCTGCCGCTGATGACGTAGTCGCCGCCGTCGCGACGCGCCCGCGTCTTGATGTTGGCGACGTCCGATCCGGCGCCGGGTTCGGAGACGCCGATGCAGGCGACGTAGTCGCCCCTGATGCTCGGCGCGAGAAATTCGCTGCGCAACTCGTCGGAGCCGAAACGCGACAGCGCCGGCGTCGCCATGTCCACCTGTACACCCACCGCCATCGGGATCGCGCCGCAGGCGACCTCGCCGAGCTCTTCCGAGAATGCCAGCTGATAGCTGTATTCGAGGCCGAGGCCGCCGTAGGCCTCGGGCTTGTTCACCCCGAGCAGGCCGAGTTTGCCCATCTTGCCGAACAGCTCGTGGGCCGGGAAGATGCCGTCCCGCTCCCAGGCGTCCACATGGGGGTTGATCTCGGTCTCGACGAATTTCCTGACCGTGCGCTGTAGTTCCCTGTGTTGTTCCGTGAAGATCATCGAAAGCTCCGTTCGTTCAGCGATTGATACGTCCATACGTCCATTCGTCCGGCCGCGGACCGGGCTACATCCAGCTCAACAATTGCCCGCCGTCCACCGGAATCGCGGTTCCGGTCATGTAGCGCCCGGCGTCGGAGGCCAGCAGCAGCACCACCCCGTCGAGATCGTCCGGACGCCCCAGCCGGCGCAGCGGAATGCGTTCCACCACCGCTTTGTCCATTCCCTTGTCCTTGAAGGTCTGCAACATGTCGGTCTCGACGTTGCCGGGGCAGACGACGTTGACGCGGATGTTCTTGCCCGCCAGTTCGAGCGCCATCACCTTGGTCAACTGGATCAGCCCGGCCTTCGAAGCACAGTAGCTGGAAAACTGCGCCCCCGCTGCCAATCCGGCGGTGGAAGCGACGTTGATGATGTTGCCGCCGCCGTGCTTCACCATCCGCCGCGCGGCTTCCTGGGCGACGCGGAAAGCGCCTTTCAGGTTGGTGTCGAGCAGACGCTCCACCTCGGTCATGTCCTGGTCGAGGAAGCGCTTGGCGTAGAGGATGCCGGAGTTGTTCAGCAACGTATCCACCGGCGCACCCAGCTGCGCCTCGGCGCTGTCGAAGGCGGCGGGAATCGACGCGGCGTCGGTCACGTCGAGATAAGCGGTGCATACCCGGTGGCCCTGCGCCGCCAGCGCTTCGGCGGCCGCCTGCAGGCGGTCTCGACGCCGGGCGACCAGCGCCACGGCAGCGCCGGCCTGCGCAAGTACGCCAGCCAGGTGCAGGCCGATCCCCGAGGACGCTCCCGTCACCATCGCGGTGCGGCCTTCGAGACTGAAAAGCTTTGGTATTTCCATGCGCGAACCTTCTCCTTCAATGCTATCGGGCGTTGTCCATGTGGGCGACCAACGCTAACCGTTGGCGTGTCACTCGCCACCGTCCTCACCGTCGGCGACCAGCCGCACCAGTTCCGCGGCCGCCGCATCGAGCGCGATTTCGCCACGGGCGAAGCGTTCGCAAAGCGCGTCGATGGGGGAGGAATCCTCGGCCTGTAGCGCCCGCTCGCGCACCCGGTCGCCAGCGGCGTTCGCCAGCGCCCGGCGTGCGCCGCGGCTGCCGCGACGGCGGCCGGCAGGCGTTGTGCGGTCGCGGGCGATGGCCTCGATCAGGTCGGCCAGCGCAGGCAGGCCCTCGCCGGTGGACGCCGTGGTGGTCACCACGCTGACACCGGACGCGGCGGCGGAACGCAGCCCGAGCATACCTTGCAACTGGCTGACGGTCGTCGCGGCGTTAGGCTGGTCGGCCTTGTTCACCACCAGGATATCGGCGATCTCGAGAATGCCCGACTTGATCGCCTGAATGTCGTCGCCCAACCCCGGCGCACAAAGCACCAGGTTCGCATGGGCGTAATCGCAGATCTCCACTTCCGACTGTCCGGTGCCGACTGTTTCGAGCAGGATGTAGTCCGGTCCCGCCGCGTCCATCACCTGGATCACGCCCCAGGCCGTGCGGAACAAGCCGCCGAGGTGGCCGCGCGACGCCAGGGAGCGCACGAATACGCCGGCGTCGCCGGTATGCCGCGCCATGCGCACCCGGTCGCCGAGGATCGCGCCGCCGCTGACCGGACTCGACGGGTCCACCGCCAGCACGCCGACACGCTTGCCGCGACAGCGCAACTCGGCAATCAGCGCGTCGATCAGCGTGGACTTGCCGACCCCGGGCGGGCCGGTGATGCCGAGGACAGTGGCGTGCCCGAGGTGCGGCTGGATCGCCGCCAGCAACGCTGCGGCACCGGCCTCGCCGCACTCCACCTTGGTGATGGCTTTCGCCAGCGCCCGCGTTTCGCCGCTCAGCAGACGGGATACCAGGACGGCAACGGCCTCCGCCGACCCGGGATCGATGCGCGTCACACCACAACCAGCGGCTGGCCGAAGCCCACCGCCTCACGCACACGATGACAGACTTCGCCGTGGGTGGCGCCGGCATCGATCGCCTCGACGACCTTTTCGTAGGTATTGGTCGTCGGGCTGGAGAATGCCTCGCCGAGGCGGTCCAGCGCCTCGGCCACCTTGGCCGCGTCGCGCCGCTCGCGGAACGCATGCAACTTGGCCAGATAGGCATCCAGCTTCTTCCCGTCCGGCCGTTCCAGCGCCGGCGGCACCGCGCCCGACGGACCGTCGTAGACGTATTCGTTCACGCCGACCACGATCTCGTCGCGACTCTCGATCTTCTGCTGGAATGCCAGCGCCGACTGGCCGATCATCTTCTGCACGAAACCGGACTTGACGGCGGCGAACATGCCGCCCTGGGCGTCCACGGCCTCGATCACCGCCATGATTTTTTCTTCCATCGCATTGGTCAGCGCCTCGACGTAATACGAGCCGCCGAGGGGATCGATCACGTCGCCGAGGTGCGCTTCCTCGCGCAGAATGTTCTGCGTGGCGACAGCAATCCGCGCCGTGGTCTCGGTCGGGATGCAGATCGCCTCGTCGTAGCTGTCGGTGTGCATCGACTGTAGGCCGCCGAGGATGCCGGCCATCGCATGCACCGTGACCCGGGCGATGTTGTTCAGCGGCTGCTGGCGGGTGAGATCGACGCCCGATGTCTGGGCATGGAAGCGGAACTTGCCCGAACGCGGATCCTTGGCGCCGAAACGCTCGCGCACCAGGCGGTTCCAGACCCGGCGGCCGGCGCGGAATTTGGCGATCTCCTCGAAAAAGCTGATCGATATATCGAAGAAGAAGCTGAAGCGCGGGAGGAAATCGTCGGGCTGCTTGCCCCGCTCGATCATGTCGTTGGCGTACTGGATAGCCGACGACAAGGTCAGCCCCATGGCCTCGGCCGGCGTTGCGCCCGCCTGCTGCATATGCTGACCGACGATCGAGATCGGGTTCCAGCGCGGCACGTTGCGGTTCATCCAGTCGATGTGGTCGAGCAGCACGCGCTTCTGCCCCGGCAGGTCGAGGCGATAGAACATGTGCAACGCGGCATAGTGGGAAAGATAGTCCGACTGGTTGGTGGTGCCGACCAGCGACTGCCACTGGATGCCCCGCTGCTTGGCCACCTTGATCAGCATCGCGGTGAGCGTGTAGGGCGCGGTATCGCCGACGCTGATCGACTCGCTGTCGAACGGGATGCCGTCCATGCATACGCCCATGTCGTCCGAAGTCGAGATCAGCGTGCCGCAGGTGCCGAGCAGTTCCCGCTCGACCTCGTCGGGATCGTAGCCGCGCAAGTGGCTGTTGCACGGCGAAACGAACAGGCCGGTCAGCCCAAGCGCATACAGGTCACGCATGCGCTTGTTGTAATCCTCCGGCGTGCCGAAACCGACCACCATACGCGGACTCCACGGGCGGCCCCGGTACATGCTGGCGTGGATGCCGCGGGTGGTGGGTTCCTGCCCGGGAAGGCCGAGATCGGCCATATAGCGCGCCGAATCCCAGTCGTCGGGTCCGTAGAGCGGTTTGAGTTCGATGCCGGAGCGGTTGCGACGCACATCGTCGCCCTTGACCTGGGGCCGGTACTCCGTTTCCCAGCGCCGCTTCGCCTCGCGGTAACCCGGGGCGGCCGGAGTGGTTTCGGTTTTATCGGGGTGGCCCATGCTTACTCCTGGTTCATGCGCTGGCGCGGGCATTCGCCGCCAGTCCGGAAATCGTATTGACGATCTGGTCGCGCGACGCGCCAGGATGAAAGACATAGGCTACGCCAGCGTCGGTCAGCAGGCCGACCTCGCTGTCGGGCACGATGCCGCCGACGACCACCGCGATGTGGCCGAGGCCGGCGGTCTTCAGCGCCTCCATCAGCTTGGGCACGATCAGGTGATCGGTCGCCAGGCTGGAGATGCCGATCACGTCGACGTCCTCCTGTAGCGCCAGATTGACGACATTCTCCACCGTCTGCCAGGGCCCGGTATAAACCACCTCCATTCCCGCATCGCGCAGGAAGGCGGCGACGATCCGGCTACCGCGATCGTGTCCGTCGAACCCGATCTTGGTGACCAGAACCTTGGCGGGGCGACCGCCCTGCAATCCGGGGGAACTCATGTGCGTTTCTTCTCCATATTCGATCGTTCCGCTTCCTCTGAACATCCGGGGGGGGCGAGGCAGACGACCCGCGTCCCCACGACAGCCTCTATCCTGCCGGCCGCAGCGGCGGCCGTCCAGCTTTCCTGTAATCCGAACGGACGACTCTTCGCTGCCTCAACGTACCCCTACTGCTGTTCGGCTGCTTGTTCAAACTGGCTACCGCAGGCGACCATGCCATCGTTGGGCCGTCTGCGCTGGTCTGCGCGGCATCGGCGCCCGCAGCTGTAGCCAGTTTGAACAAGACGGCAGACCCCACGCCCCGTAGTGTTGCCGGTATACCAAGGATGAATTTCCGCCTGGCCGCGTTACGAACCTGGATATCGAGATGAATATGCGTAGCCGAAACGAGCCGCTTCCCTGTCTGGACGATCCGCAGATGCTGATCCCGGACGTGCTGGAATCGCACGGAAAATATTTCCGCACCAAAGAGGCGGTGGTTTGCGGATCGGTACGGCGTACCTGGGGCGATTTCAACCGCAACATCAACCGGGTGGCGAACACCCTGCTCAAGCTCGGGGTCGGGAAGAACGCCAAAGTTGCGGTGCTGATGGGGAATTCGGTGGAGATGCTGGAGATCCTGTTCGGCATCGTCAAGGCGGGCGCCTGCGCCGTCCCGCTGTCCGGCCTGCTCACCGGCGAGCAGCTGGCCGATCTGGTCAACGACAGCGGTTCGACCCTGCTCTTCGCGACAGCGGAATTCCGCGCCAAACTGATGCCCGCCAGCGCGCGGCTGAAAGGCGTCGCTGCCGAGCGCCGCGTCGCCGTATTGACGCCGGAGGCCGGCTGGACGGATTACGCGGCCTTCGTCGCCGAAGCGTCCGACGAACGCCCAGCCGTCGCCTACAGTCCCGCCGACGATTTCAACATCATCTACAGTTCGGGCACCACCGGCCTGCCCAAGGGGATCGTGCAGACGCACCGCGCCCGGGTGCACTGGGCGGTCTCGAATGCGCTGGAAATGGGCATCACCGCGCGCAGCCGAGGGATGACCACCACCTCGCTCTACTCCAACGGCACCTGGCTGATCATGTTGCCGGTGCTGTTCGCCGGCGGCACCCTGGTGGTGATGCCAAGCTTCGCCACGCGGGATTTTCTCGACACGGTAGCCCACGAGCGGATCACCCATACCTTCATGGTGCCGACCCAGTTCGTCATGCTGCTCGGCGAAGGCAACGTCGGCCAGTACGACACGTCCAGCCTCGAAGTCATGCTGAGCGCCGGTTCGCCGCTGCGCCCGGCCACCAAGTTCGAAGCCATCCGCCAGTTCGGCGATAAGCTGATCGAGCTCTACGGCTTCTCGGAAGGCTTCGCGACCATGCTGAAGCCGCCGCACCACCCGCACAAACCCGACTCGGTCGGCACGCCGGTGATCGGCTTCGAGATGAAGATCATCGACGATGCAGGCAACGTCCTGCCGCCGGGCCAGATCGGCGAAATCGCCGGCTACGGCGCCGGAATGATGAAGGAATACCACGGCCGCCCGCAGGCGACGGCCGAGCTGATCTGGCGCGACGAGATCGGGCGCACCTTCATCCGTTCGGGCGACATCGGCGTGGTGGACGCAGACGGCTTCCTGAAAATCGTCGATCGCAAGAAGGACATGATCATCTCCGGCGGCTTCAACGTCTTCGCCAGCGACATCGAACAGGTGATCGTCCAGCATCCGGCAGTGGCCGACGTTGCGGTGATCGGCGTGCCGCATCCGAAATGGGGCGAAACGCCGCTGGCGATCGTATCCCGCAAGCCTGCAGCGAACGACAGCGACGAGGAAATCGTCGCCTGGGCAAATGAGCGGTTGGCGAAGCACCAGCGGATCGCCGGCGTGGAATTTCTCGACGAGTTTCCAAGAAATGCGCTGGGCAAGGTACTCAAGCGCATTCTGCGGGAGACCTTCGCGAATTCGAAAGACACGTCGAGCAAGGCGTAGGACGACGGTTTCATTGCCGCCGGGCATCAAGGAAAAGTGGCGCGTTCTCCCCTCCGCAAAAGAATCGGAGACTCAGCCACTTCGCGAAATACGTAGGCGCCGCCAAGCGCCATACTGACCTTCCCCAATTGAGGAAAAGGACGCGTTCATGGCTCTCTCCTATCTGCGCCTGATCGTCTTGGTGCCGATCATTTCCGCTGCCTACCCGTCGCTGACGCGCGCGGCGGAACTTTCGGGACGGGTCGTCGCTATCGACGACGGCGATGCCGTGTCCCAGGCCATGGTCAGTTTGACGCTGCCGAAAGGTGCCGCGGGGCCCGCCGCCATCACCGTATTCACCGCGGCGGACGGCGCGTTCCGCCTGTCGGCGCCGTCGCTGAAAAACTTTTCCGGCGCGGCGCTGAGCGTACGCAAGCTGGGGTTCCGTCAGGTGCGCCCGGCCGCAGGAACGCTCGATGCGAAATCGGCGAAGACAGCCGGGCGGTTCGAAACCCGGGTCTATCTCCAAGCCGTCGCCAACATTGCCGACGACGTGCCGCCCTCGGCCTGGCTGGCCGATGCGCCCGCCGGCGAGGCGAAGAACATCACCGTGCTGAGTTGTTCCCAGTGCCACCAGCTCCCCTTCGCGCGCATGCGGGAGTATGCGGAAAAGATCGAGGCGGTCAGCGCCGGGCCCCAGCGCGACCGCAAGGCGCGCGAGGAATGGCGAAAGGTCGCGCGCCATTCGGCCTGGCGCGACGTGGTCAAGGACATGCGCGCCAAGCATTACGTCTTCTTCCCGCTGGAGAGCGCCATCGGCCGCGCCAACGTGGACTGGGCAACTACCCAGAATGCCGACTACAACCTGTTCAACGCCCGCCATGGCGACATCGCGGCCGACTACCTGGCGCAGCACTTCCCCCGCACCACCGCCGTCCTGCCGCGCGACGACTACGACTACGGCGCCCCGCTGGGGGTGACGGAACGGACGGTGATCCGCGAATTCGCCCTGGCCCCCGACAGCGTGGTGCGCGAGATGGTGCCGCTGTCACTGGGCGGCAAGCCCTACCTGTGGGGCACCGACGTGCGGCGCAACTTAGTCGTCCGCATCGACCCCGCCAGCGGCCACACGCGCTGGATCCCCGTGGACTTCAAGGACACCACCGGCCCGCACACCATCGTTCCCGACGACGACGGCAAGCTCTGGGTATCGATGGTGGACAACGCCCAGTTCGGCCGCCTCGACCCGGCGACCGAGAAATGGACCCTGTGGACGCTGCGTCCGCCCGGCCTGCCCGATTCGGAATGGATCGGCGGCGCCGCGATCGTCCACGACATGGCGGTCGACACCCGCGGCCATCTGGAGCGCGACACCGCCGGCCGGATCTGGGTCACGCTGTCGGGCACCAACAAGATGGGCACGCTGGACCCCAAAACCGGCGACGTCACCTTCCACGAGGCCAACCCGATCGAGGGCATGAGTCCGACCAACACGCTGATCTATTCGACGATTCTTTCCCGCGACCGCAAGCATGTCTGGTACTCGCAGCTCAATGGTTCGGTCGGCTCGATGAACGCGGAGAGCAAGCAGGTGGAAAAACTGATTCCCTTCCCGGAAGGGACCGGCCCGCGGCGCATGTGGCGCGACGACGCCAACAACCTCTGGGTCGCGCTGAACGGCACCGGCCAGGTAGCGAAGATCGATATGGACAAGGGCGAACTGGTCGCCACCTACGACCTGCCCGACCGTCTGGCGGCGCCCTACGCGGTCACCTGGGACTCGGCGCGCAAGGCGCTCTGGGTGGCCACCTCCAACGCCGAAGCGCTCTATCGTCTCGACCCGGAATCCGGCCGTTTCAAGGTCTACCCGCTGCCCCGCCACGGCGCCTATCTGCGAATGATCGCGGTCGACGCAAAAACCGGCCAGCTGGTGGGCACCTACGCCAATTACGTACCCACCGGCGCCGCGCCGCGGATGGGACTGCTGATCGACGTCGGCGATTGAGAACGCCGCACACCTGCCATGCGACCAAGGAGCCCGCCATGACCCGCCGTTTGCTAACGACCCTGCTCTTCCCGACGCTGCTCGCCATCGCCGCGCCCCCGGCGCTGTCGCGCCCTGTGGCGATGACCGATGCCGACGCGACCCGCTTCTTCCACGCCCAGGGCTGCAAGACCTGCCATGCCCGCGACGAATTACGCATCGGGCCTTCGTACGCGATGATCGCGACGCGCTACCCGAACGCCACCCCTGAAACCGTCGAACGCCTGAGGCTCAAGGTGCTCTACGGCGGCGCGGGCGCCTGGGGCACCACGCCGATGATCAGCCACCCCGACGTATCGGTCGCCGAAGCGGAAGCGGTCTTGCGCTGGATTCTTGCCGCCGGAGCGGAGGCATCGAAGAAATGAAGCCCGCGCCCGTCACCGGACGCCAGCGCTGAAACCCGGCCGTCCGCAACGCCCCACTCGACAATGCCCGCCCCAATGCCAACCGACCTGCCAACCGCCGATGCCGGACGGGATGCCGACTTCGGTCGCCGGCGCATCGGACGAATCGCCCTCGGCGACGTCCTGCACCGGGCGGCGCGGCGATTCGGCCATCGCCCAGCGTTGATCGAAGGTTCCGCGGCCACCTCCTTCACCGATCTCGACCGAATGTCGAACCGGTTCGCTCATGCCCTCGCAGCGCAAGGCATGGCGCCAGGCGAGCGCGTCGCCATGCTGTGCAACAATTCGACGCAGATGCTGGCGGCGATGTTCGGCATCTACAAAGCCGGGCTGGTCTGGGTGCCGATCAACACCGCGCTCGCTCCCGACGCGATCCGTTACATCGTCGACCACTCCGGCGCACGCCATCTGGTAGCCGATGCCGATCAGTTGGCACGCGACGGCGTGCACACGCTGGCCGCGGAGTTCGGCCTGACGATGACCGTCTGCGGCATCGGGGAGGCCGAGAGCCAAGCCCAAGAAGCGAGTTTCGAGCAGTGCATTGAGGAACAGCCCGACAACCTGCCGGAGGTGGACATCGACGGCCGCGACTTGGTGCAGATCATGTACACCAGCGGCACGACGGGACGGCAGAAGGGCGTGATGCACTCCCACGAATCGATCCATGCCGTGCTGATGAGCAACCTGATCGAATGGGGCGTCAGCCCCGATGGCTGTGTCGCCAGCGGCCATCTGCCGCTGTTCCACGTCGGCCAGCACGTCGTAACCCTGTCGGTGCTGCTGGCCGGCGCGACCTCGGTGGTCATGCGCAGCTTCGACGCGGAACGTCTGCTGGAGGCGACCGAGCGCCACCGCATCACGCTGATGGTAGGGTTACCGATGATGTATCGCGCGCTGCTCGACCATCCGCGGCGCCCGCAGACCGACCTGTCGAGCATCCAGCTCTGCATCTACGCCATGGCGCCGATGTCGAAGACGCTGCTGCTGCGCCTGATCGACACGATCTGCCCGCACTTCGCCCTCTGTTCGGGTCAGACCGAGATGTACACCGCCGCCACCATTTTCCGTCCCGACCAGCAGCTGAAGCGGTTCGGCGCTTACTGGGGTGTTGCGACACTGGCCAACGAACTCGGCGTGATGGCCGACGACGGCACCCTGCTCGGCCCAGGTCAGGTCGGCGAGATCGTCTACCGCGGACCGAACGTGATGCTCGGCTACTACCGGGACCCAGATGCGACGGCCCAGTCGCGCCGCTTCGGCTGGCACCACTCGGGCGATCTTGGAACGTGGGACGAAGACGGCCAGTTGCTGTTCCTCGATCGCATCAAGGACATGATCAAGACCGGCGGCGAAAACGTGCCATCGCTCAAGGTGGAAGAGGTGCTGTTGCGCCATCCTGCCGTGCGCAACGCCGCGGTGGTCGGCCTGCCCCACGACCGCTGGGGTGAAGCAATCACCGCCTTTATTGTGGTCGATGCCGAACATCCGCCGTCAGACGAGGATCTGGCGATCCACTGCCGGCAGCACCTTGGCGGTTTCGAGCTGCCCAAGGGATTTATCCGGCTGGAGGCGCTGCCGGTGACATCCACCGGAAAGATTCAGAAGTTCCAGTTGCGGCAATGCCATCTGGAGTATTACGCACGGGCTTAAAAACGCGCCCCGATGGCAAACCGCAGGGCAGCAATGACGACGAGGAGAGCTGGACCATGAAGCTGAAACAAAATCGTGCCGGCCGGATTGCCGCGGCGCTCGGCGTACTGCTGGCGACCAGCCTGCCGGCCACCGGGTTGCAAGCCGCCGGGCTCCACGGCAAGGTGGTCGATACCCGCGGCGCCCCCGTTGCCGGCGCCATCGTCTCGCTGGCCAATGGCAAGGGCCGCACGGAGTCGGTATGGAGCGGTGCCGACGGCAGTTTCTCGCTGGATACCGGGATGCGCGGAAAGCTTGCCCTGCGGGTGCGCAAACGCTTCTACGAGGACGCTGTCCAGCCGATGAAAAGCGGCCAGCCGGTGACCATCCGCCTGGCGCAGATCACCGACCCGCAGCGGCTCTCGGACGACCACCCGGCGCTTTCGCGTTTTTCCCGCATCCAGTTCGAAAGCGATGAATCCTCGCCGTTCTCGCGGCGCAATTTCACCCGCGACTGCCTGAGCTGCCATTCCCTCGGCGGCGCTTTCACCCGCACCCCGCGCCCGCCCGAGGGATGGATGCCGACGGTGCAGCGCATGCATGGCTACGTCGGCAGCCAGGACCCGGCAATGATCGATCGCCGCGCCCATCTGCTCTCCCGCGCCTTCGACGACACGCCGCTGACCTCGCGTCCGCAGATTCCCTACGACCCGCTGGTCGGTGCGAGCAAGCTCTACCAGTGGGCGCTGAACGGTTCGTCGGTGCCCCACGACGCCGAAGTGAGCGCCCGGACCGGCAAGGTATATATCTCCGACCTGTTCGCCGGCGGCGTCTTCGAACTCGATCTCGTCAGCGACAAGATGACGTTCGCCAAGGAACCCGACGACGGCATGCCGCCGGGCGGGGGATTCGCCAAGGCGGGGCTGACGCCGCCTTTCGGCCTGACCCTGCCGCACGGACCGCACAGTCTGGCCGAGGCCGAGAACGGGAAGCTCTATCTCACCGATGCAATCGGCAGCACGCTGGTGGAGTACGACCCGACAGCGAAGACCTTCAAACATTTCGATACCGGAAAAGGCACCCTCTATCCTCACACCGTGCGCATCGCCGCCGACGGCATCGTCTGGTTCACCCTCTTCGCCAGCAACCAGATCGGTCGCTTCGATCCTGCCACGAAGGAAATGAAGGTCATCGATCTTCCGGCGCAGACCCGGAACGCCGGGTTGTTCGTCGCCCCGCTGCCGTACGGGATCGACATCAACCCCAAGGACGGCAGCATCTGGTACGCACATTTCGGCAACGACACCATCGGCCGCGTCGATCCCAAGACCTTCGAGATCAGGGAGATCGACTCTCCGGTGCATGCGCCGCGCCGGCAGCGTTTCGACGCCAGCGGTGCACTCTGGATCGCCGGCTTCGCCGACGGTGCGATTGCGCGCTTCGATCCGCAGAGCGGGCAGTCCAAGCTCTATCCACTGCCGACCTTCGCGCCCAACGAGATTCCGGCGCCCTATGCCCTGGCGGTCAACCCGTTGACCCAGGAGGTATGGGTCAACGACACCGCACTGGACGTCGTCTGGCGCTTCCTGCCGAAAGAAGAGCGCTTCGTCGCCTACCCGCTGCCGCTCAAGGGCTCCTACACGCGGGACTTCAGTTTCACCAAGCAAGGCTGGGCCTGCTCCAGCAACAACCCATTGCCGGCGGCATCGCTGGAAGGCTTCGTTCCCGAACTGATCTGCATCGATCCGCACGGGGCGAAGGCGGCGACGAAGAAAAAGGGGTGAAGCGTGAGGCGCTTCCTGCTTGTCCGCTGGGCGGCCATTGCCGCAACGGGATTCGTGACGGCCGCTAGCGCGGGCGCCGCACCACTGCCGGCGTTCACTCGGATCGACGCGGACGGCAATGAAATGGCCGCAAACGGGCCGTTGCGACCGGGCTCGCGTCCCGGCCAGTGGGCATGTACCCGCGACAATCGCAGTGGCCTGACCTGGGAGATCAAGACCGACGATCGGGAACTGCGCGACCGCCAGTGGAGCTTCACCCCCTACCTCGCGGAATGGGAAGCACAGGGCGTGATCCGCGGTTATCGGGATCGAACCAGCGGTCGCTGCGACCGCACGCGGATGGCGGAAGGATCGTGCAATACCGGCGCCTACATCGCCGCGGTCAACGCGCTGAAGCTGTGCGGCCATTCGGATTGGAGGTTGCCGACCGTCAAGGAACTGCTGGCGGTCACGGCCCACCGGGGAACGGAGGAGGGCCGTCGTGTTCCGGCCCTCCCCGTACCGCTCCCCGGCTGGTACTGGACGGGAACGATCGAAGCCGACGGCATCCCGTTCCAGCGCGTGATGTTGCTCGAACCCGGCGGCACGGCACGGCTCTTCGACGGCACCTATCACGTCTGGCTGGTCAGGTAGTACAGATGCAACCCAGGAAATTCACACGCATTCATTCACCGAGGAGAAACACGCATGCTCAAGGATAAAGTCATCATCGTCACCGGTGCAGGTTCCGGCATCGGCCGCGCCGCATCGATCATCTTCGCCAGGGCCGGGGCCAAGGTTCTGGCGACGGACTACAACGAGGCCGCAGTGCAGGAGACTGCGGCCCTGGTCGGGAAGGCCGGCGGCACCGCCAAGGCGATGCAGGTGGATGTTTCGAAGGAAGCCGATGTCATCGCCATGGTGGACTTCGCCGTCAAGAGCTTCGGCCGCCTCGATGGCGCCTTCAACAACGCGGGAGTGCCGATGCACGGCAAGCGGGTGGATGAATTGAGCGAAGGCGAATGGGACAGGGTGCTCGACATCAACCTCAAGGGTGTCTTCTTCTGCATGAAGTACGAGACTCTGGCGATGAGCAAGAGCGGCGGCGGCGCCATCGTCAATACCGCATCGGCCAACGGCCTGGTGGGCAATCCGAACTCGGTGGAATACATCGCCTCGAAGCACGGCGTCGTCGGTATCACCCGCGGTGCCGCCTGCGACGCAGCGGTGACCAAGGTCCGCGTCAATGCGGTGCTGCCCGGCGTGATCAAGACGGCCATGGTCAACGACCTGCTGGTGAACCCTGAAATGAAAGACTTCTTCGATACCACCCTGGCCCGCCACACCGTCGGCCGCCTCGGCGAGCCGGAAGACATCGGCTATGCCGCCAAATGGCTGCTGTCGGACGAGGCGTCCTTCATGAACGGGGCGGCGGTCTGCGTTGACGGCGGGTATACGGCGCGCTGAGCGGAGATACGCGCGATTGCCGCCGCCGCGGCAATCGCGGCCCAGCTAGCGGGCGTCGAATCCGGTCACCAGCCGCAGCCGCCGCGCCCCGGCAAACATGTCCCGGGGCTTCAAGCCGAAGACGTGGCGGATCGTATTGCTGAAATGGGAACCGCCCGGATAGCCGATCTTCAGCGCAATCTCGGTCAGATTCGCTTCCTGATTCACATAGCGCAACATGGTGCGCGCGCGTTTCCATGCCTTGAAGCGCCGGAACGGCACCCCGGTCTCGCTGCGAAACAAATGCAGGAAGCGGGAAAAAGACAGGGCGCTATCGTCGGCGCAACGCTCTGCATGGAAGTGGGTGGTCGGATCCTCGCGGATTCGCTCGACCACGGCGGCAATGCGCGGATCGAGGCGGCGGCGCGGGATGGACGCGCCGAAGAGCGGCGTGTCGATATCCAGATCGAGCAGGATATCGCCCGCCTCACCAGCCGCCAGCCGGGCATAGAGCGCCCTGATGCGCATCGCGAGATGCTCCAGTGCCTCTGCCGCGTCGGGCCCGTCCCCCAGCCACGGCAGCGCCGCGATATCGATCAGTTCGGGTTCCAGGTTGAGGATGCCGATGCAGGGGTCCGACGACACGATGCGATGGGGGACATAGGGCGCGACCGCCGCGCACGTGCCGACGAGGGTGCGGCCGTCGTCAAAACAAACGGAAAGCGGCCCGTCGAAGGAAACGTAGACGGTAACTGAGCCGAGCAGCGACATCGAACGGAGTCCGAGCAGGCCGCAATAAAAGATGCGGTCGTCGGTCATCACCATCACGCGCTGGGCGCTGCGACCCAGGCCGGGCAGCGAGTTACATCCGGGGAGGCGGTTCAGGTTGCCCATGCTACGCACCGATTCCGGCGAGGAAGCCGAACAGCGCCGCACTCTGCGGACGCGCGCCGCTGTTTTCGATCAGCCCGTGCAGACAGTCGGAGCAATCGGCTTCGACATCGAGAAATCCCATGCTTCCTCCTCAATTCCGTTTTTCGACCGTACGATCCGCACGCCGGGGCACGAACCGAGTGGGCCGGATTTCGATCCGCTATTTTTCTTCGATTATATTTGGATATAAATTTATATATTTATATTTGAGTATAACTTTTTACAAGGTCGATCCGGCGCTTCGCGAAAACCATGGAACATGGCGCCACGCTGACCGCGCTATGATCCTGCCTCGATGAACAACAATACAACGCCAGGGCAGGCTTCAGGCCCAGGAAACACGCGGAAATCCATATGGTGAGAGAAGAACGAAAGGAAGCGCGGCGCCAACGCACGCTCAATGCGGCCGCCACGCTGATACGAGAGACGGGAAGCACCGATTTCTCGATGGTGATCCTGGCCGGCAAGGCCAAGTTGAGCCCCGCCACGCCTTACAACCTGTTTGGCTCGAAGGGCGCCATCCTGTATGCGCTGCTCAATCGCTGCCTCGACGAAATTTCCGGTGGCGCGGAGAAAGCCATCGCACATCGCTCCCCGTTCCTGCGCGCCATACGCGCCGCCGCGTGGGGCGCGAGTTTTTTCGTCTCCGATCCCGACTTTTACCGGCCCCTGTACCGCTTTTTGCTCGGTGTCGAAGACCCGGTGTATCGCCCCGCCTACATGGACCGCTCGCTGGAATATTGGAAGTTCGCGCTGGCCGAAATGGATAGCGGCGCCGTGGCCCTGCCGAAGGAAGTCGATAACGATGCGCTGGCCCGGCAGCTGCTAATCCAATTCACCGGGGCGCTGGATCTGTGGGTGCAGAAGGAACTCGACGATCGTGAGTTCGTCGCCCAGATAGGCTACGGGGCGGGATTGATCCTGCTCGGCATCGCTTCGGACGAGCACCGCGAAGCCATCCTGAAAAACATGCGGGCACAACGCAAGCAATTGCCGAAAGCGTTTTCCTTCGCGCAAGCGAAATAAGTGCGGCTACACCGGGCGCACCCCGGCCTTCGAGCCGGAATGCGCGCTCCGTCAAGCCGACAGACCGCCATCGACCATGAGGTGCTGGCCCGAAATGTAGCTGGCCTTCGCCGACGCGAGGAAGGCGATGGCTTCGGCGACTTCCTCGCACTGCGCCAGACGGTGCAGAGGGGTTGCCTCGACGGCCAGGTCGAGAATCTTTTTGGTGCCCGGAAAGTCGAGCATCGGCATGGTTTCGAACACCAGGCCGCCCGCCGAAACGACGGTATGGATACGACCGAATTCGGCCAGCGCCGCGCTCACCAGTTTGGCGATCGAGGCCCGGTCGGTGACGTCGCAAGGCATTGCGGCCGCCTTGCGGCCCAGCTTGCGGATGTCGGCGACCACGTCCTCCGCCGGCTTGGCGCGCGAATGATAAGTGGCCACCACATTGCTCCCGCGTTCGGCCATCAGGCCGGCGGTCGCCTGTCCGAGACCGCCGGATGCACCGAAGACGATGGCGCAACCATCGCTGGGAAAATCGGGACTTGCTACACCGTATGCCATGTTGCATTCTCCTCGTCGTCTGCCGCGTTATCGGCTGCCGAACCCGGCAACCGTGAATTCCTGTTTCGCCCTGGTCACCGAAACTGCTGCGGCCGTGATGCGTTTGTCACCCCGGCAGCGGAAATTCGTGATTAGCGCTCCGCCCCTTCACGCAAGCGGTTCTTCAGCACTTTGCCGGTCGGGTTGCGCGGCAGCGCGTCTACCAACCGCAGTTCCTGCGGCAGTTTGTAGCGCGCCAGCCGCTCGGCGCCATAGGCCCGCAACTCTTCCAGAGTGATGCTGGCACCGGGCTTCAGGGCGGCGACGGCCACCACCCGCTCACCCCAGCGCTCGTCGGGAGCGCCAATGACGGCGATCTCGGCAATCGCCGGATGGCCGAACAGCGCGCTTTCCACTTCGGCCGGATAGACGTTCTCGCCGCCGCTGATCACCATGTCCTTCAAGCGGTCGCAGAGGAACAGGTAGCCCTCGGCGTCTACATAGCCGACGTCGCCGGTATGGAACCAGCCGTCGGCGTCAAACACCGCCGCGGTGGCTTCGGGCCGGTTCCAGTAGCCCTTCATCACGTTGGCACCGCGGACGCAGACCTCGCCCTTGACATGGGGGACCAGGATCGGCGCTCCCGAGTAGTCCTTGAGCATGAATTCGGTCAGGATCGGCCCGTTGCCGCATGAGCCGAGCTTGTCCAGCGAGCGGGCCGGATCGAGGAAGGCGATCATCGTCGTCGTCTCGGTCATGCCGTAGCCCTGATGTACGGGAATGCCGCGCCCGGCATAGAGCCGCAGTAGCGGTTCGGGCATCGGCGCACCGCCGACAGCGATCAATCGCAGGCTGGAAAGGTCCGCAGACGGAAACGCCGCGTGCTGGCTCATGAACAGCAGCATGGCCGGCACAGCGAAGCCGACACTGACCCGGTAATGCTCAATGGCGCGCATCTGCTCCAACGGATCGAAGGCCTTCTGCAACACCAGGTGGCCGCCGGCCGCCAGGATCGGCAGGGTGATCACGCACAAGCCGCCGACGTGAAAAAGCGGCGCGTTGTTGAGCGCGACATCGGTCGATACGCAATCGAACACCAGATGGGCATTCATGTTGTTCGCCCAGAAGTTCGCGTGGCTCAACATCGCGCCCTTGGGGTTGCCGGTGGTGCCCGAGGTGTAGATGATTGTGGCGACCGATTCGGGATCCACGGTGGCGGCGGCCTGCGGCCCGGCCGTTGCCATCAAATCCTCGACCGATTCCCAGCCTGCGGCGGCCTGTCCTGCGCCCAGATACTCCTGGCAGCAAAGCTTCGGCCGGATTGCCCGTACGCTGTCCGTGTGTTCGCTGCCGACCAGAAGCGTATGTACGCCCGCATCGTTGACGGCGAATTCGATCTCCGGCCCGCTGAGGCGGAAGTTCAACGGAACAAAGATTGCTCCCAGCCGTGCTGTGGCGAAGAGGGCAACGAGGAACAGCGGATGGTTGAAACCGAGATAGCCGACGCGGTCCCCGGGCCGGATGCCGCGTTGCGCAAGGACCGCAGACAAGCGCTCGATGCGCTGCTGGAGTTCGCCGTACGACCAGGTCACGCCATCGCACGTCAGCGCCGGACGGCCCGGGCCTCGCGCCGCCCGTCTGTACAACCATTCTGCCAAACCAATCATTCGCCCCTCCCCGAAAAAAACCCTCGATGCGAGTCGCCGGCGTCACGTTACCGCCAACAGCTGCCCGCCGTCTTTCACAAACTGGTCATCAAAAGCGATAGCCAGTTCATGAAAGACCCTCTCACGCGTCGGCGGTATGCTGGTTTCAACCCATACGGATTCCAGGACTTCCACCATGTTCGATGCGCCTCCCCTGCCCCATTACTTCTCTCCCGAGCACACACAATTCCGCGACACGCTGCGCGGATTCGTCGCCAGTGAGATCAGTCCCCACATCAACGACTGGGACGAAGCGGGAACTTTTCCGCGCGATCTTTACCGCAAGGCCGCTGCACTGGGAATTTTGGGCCTGGGATATCCCGAAAAATACGGCGGCACACCGGCGGACATCTTCTACCAGATCATCCTTGCCGAGGAATTCGCCCGCACCGGCAGCGGCGGTATCCAGGCGTCCATCAACTCTCATACCATCGCGCTGCCGCCGCTGATCGCCGCGGGCAGCGAGACGCTGAAGCGGCACATCATCCCGTCCGTGATCGCCGGAGAAAAAATCGCCGCGCTGGCGGTGACCGAACCGTCGGGCGGCTCCGACGTGGCCAGCCTTTGTACGACCGCGATACGCGACGGCGACCATTACGTGGTCAGCGGCGAGAAGACCTTCATCACTTCCGGTATGCGCGCCGACTATCTCACTGTCGCCGTGCGTACCGATCCCGCCGTCAAGGGCGCCGGAGGAATATCGGTGCTGATGATCGACGGCGACACCCCGGGGCTGACGCGGACGGAGCTTAAAAAAATGGGTTGGTGGTGTTCCGACACCGCCCATCTGCATTTCGATCATTGCCGCGTGCCGGCGACCAATCTGGTCGGTACCGAAAACCGGGGCTTCAAGACGCTGATGCACAACTTCAACAGCGAGCGGCTTTTTCTCTCCGCCCTCGCTTACGGCTTCGCCCAGGTCTGCCTCGAGGAAGCGCTGGCATGGGCGCAGCAGCGCAAGACGTTCGGCCATCCGTTGGCGGAGCGACAGGTGATCCGCCACAAGCTGATGGACATGATGCTGCGCGTGGATGCCGCACGTTCCCTGGTTTACGACCTGGCCTATTGCATCGAGCACGGCCGCGGCAACACGGAACACCTCGTGGCCCGCATCTGCATGGCCAAGGTACTGTCGACCCAGGCGATGCAGTTCTGCGCCGACCAGGCAGTACAGATACTTGGCGGCATGGGTTTCATGCGCGGCACCCGCAGCGAGCGGATCTACCGCGAGGTGAAGGTGATGATGATCGGCGGTGGCTCGGAAGAAATCATGAAGGATCTGGCGGCGCGCAAGATCGGCATCTGATCCGCTTCGGACGGAACGCCGATTGGGGCCGCGCGGCGGGAAAGTCGACCAGGCAAACCAACGGACAAGCTTTCCCCTCCCGAACGGCGACCCGCAGGCGCATGCGCTGCGAATCGCCGGTTCAGGCATGCCTGCGCCATCTCAAGCCGGTTCAAGCCGCCGCGCGTTCGAGCGTCAGTTCGATAAAGCCGGGCAGTACCTTTCCCCAGGCTTCGAAGCGCGGATCGCGGGCACGGCCGATGCGGTGCAGATGAAAGCCGAGGGCAATGATGGCGGAGATCTTGCACAGCGCCAGGGCCTCGTACCGCCGCATGTCGTGGGCGGTGCGGTTGGTGGCGGCCTCCCATTCGCCGATCAGCCGTTCCCGCGACCACCAACCGGGAGCGTAGAAGCCGGCGGAAGCCAGCGCACGGTCGCCCTGGTCGTAGAAACAGGCCATATAGCCGAGGTCCGTCAACGGCTCACCGACGTGGGCCATTTCCCAATCCAGCAACGCCACCATCTGGCACTCGTTCCAGAGGCAGTTTCCGACCTTGGGATCGCCATGCACCGGCGACTCGGGGCCCGATGCCCGTGGCGGATTGCGCACCAGATCGTCGATCACATCGATCAGCATCTGAGACGATTCGGCGTTCTGGGCTACGTCGTACCAGTGGGCCGCCTGCTCGACCACCGAGGTGCGCGGACCGGGCATCAGGGCGGCCGGCATGCGATGCACCGCGGCGACGGCGGCGACCCACTGGGCGCACATACCGCTGCGCGCCTCGGGCGATGCCTTCGCGAACCATTCGGGCTCGGCGTATTCGTAGGCCTCGCCGTAGCGCCGTTCCATGAGGAAGAAGGGGTCGCCGATCACCGCCGCATCGAGGCATAGCTCATAGGCCTTCGGCACCGGCGGTGGATCTTCCCAGCTGCCGACCGCGGTGATGGCGCCGTACTCGCGGGCCATGTCGTAGGGCGGCAGCAGGCCCTCCTCCGAGGGCGGCATGCGCAGGATGCGGTTGAGGCCTTCGACCAGATAGGTCTCGTTCGAATGGCCGGTGGACAGGGCCTTCACGCCGGTGACCGCCTGGCCGTCGGTGAGGTAGGCGCGCAGGCCTTCCTCGAGTTGTCGCAGATCGCGGGACATACGTGCAACCCCGTCAGATATAGGAAACTTCGTCGTTCAGGCCGTATTCCTTCCATGCACCGACGAGGATCGTCTCGATGATGCCGTAGCCGACGGCATCCCCTTCCCGAACGCGGATGATGTTGTCGCGTACCTGGTGGATGCGCGGCAGCGTGGCTTCGTCGCGGGTGTTGGCAATCTTCTCGCCTTCGACATTGAGCTTGCCGCGGTAATTGCCGTGCTTCTTGCCGTCGAAGCCGAGATAAAGCGCCGGGCCAAGATGGAAGCCGCTGTCGCCGACGACTTCGACATCGACTGTGCGGTCTTCGCCGGACAGCATGTCGTAGTGGATCTTGCCGCCAATGGGACGCCGCGTCAGCGGATCGTAGCTGAGCATCGGCCGCACGCGACCGACGCGATCCTGGCTGCCGTCGGCATGGTTGAGGTAGCCGGAGAAATAGATCGGCTTGTCGCGCGACGTTTGCAGGTAGTACTGATAGGCGTAGGTGCTGCCATCCGGACGTGTCAGCACCATCGGGCACCAGTGCAGCAGGAAACCGCCCTGGCCGAAGGCGCTTTCACCCCAGGCACGGCTCGGTCGCAGATCGGTGACATGGGCGCCGACGTCGAGGCGCACGCCCCAGGAGTGATCGCGGAAGGCGTACCAATCCTCGGTCTTGATCGTCTCGCGCTTGCCGTCGATCTCGATCCAGCCGCTGATCTTGCCGGCCTGGTGGTAGCGAATGATGTCCGAGACGATGCGCAGGCCGTTCTCGTCGCGTTGCAGGTGGCGGTCTTCGAGGAAGGGCACCATGACCGCTTCAAAGGTGACATCGAACATCAGCGGCAGGATCTCGTTCTTGCCGAGCGCGAAGCGGACCTTCTTCATCGGCTCGATCACCTCGTAGGTCAGCGGACCGACGATGGTGCTCTCGACATCCGGCGACAATTCGCGACTCGCGCGCAACGTCCATTGCTCGTTGCCGCGCGAAATGCCCGCAAAGCCGTCCATGACATCGCGATTGTGATAGCGGCCGAGGCCGAAGTCGATCTGCAGCGAACCGTCCTTGCGCGGAATCGTGACCCAGATTTTCTCCGTCCAGGCCAGGTCGGATTCGCTGACGGTGGCAAAGGTGTCGGTGATCTGGTGATGAAGACGCTCGTCGGCGCCGAGCAGCTTGCCGATGTTGGGACCCATTGTGTTGCTCCTTCGATTGACTTTCTGGATAAATGATCGATTCGGCGTACGCAGTCAGGCCGCCGCCGGCACCGCCAGCATGGCGCGTTCGTGCGACAGTTCCTTGAAGCCGTGGATGCCGTGATAGCGGCCGATGCCGCTTTCGTTCACGCCGCCGAAGGGCAGTCGCGGTTCGAACCAGTGGGCCGCCCAGCCGTTGACGGTGACACCGCCCGACGAGGTTTCGAGCATCAGCGTGTCGATGAAGGTTTGGTCCTTGCTGAAAATGTACATGGCCAGCGGCTTGCCGCCGCGGCGCATGAAGGCGGCGATATCGGAAATGTCCTTATAGGTCATCACCGTCAGCAGCGGGCCGAAGACCTCCTCCTTCATGATCGTTGCGTCGAGGGGCACGCCGGTCAGAACCGTCGGATGGATGGTCAGATCCTCGGCCTCGGTCCTGCCGCCGAACGCGATCTTCGCTCCGCGACTGACGGCGTCGTCGATATAACCTTTGACCCGCTCGAAGTTGCGCTTGTCGATGATGCGGGCGAAAGCCTGTTTGTTGATCTTGCCGTCGGCGTAATACGTGCCTTCGATGAAGGCGCGGGCTTGCTTGACGAATTCGTCCGCCAGATCCTCGCGCACCCAGGCCACGTCGGGGCAAAGGCAGACCTGGCCGGAGTTGAAGCAGCGCCCGGCGGCGATGGTGGCAGCGGCCAGCGGCAGATCGCTCGCTCGATCAACGACGGCCGGGCACTTGCCGCCGAGTTCGAGGGTGACCGAAGCCAAGTGCTTTGCCGCCGCCGCCATGACGGTGCGGCCGACCTTGGGACTGCCGGTGAAGAAGACATGATCGAAGGGCAGTTCGAGCAGCGCGTTGGCCAGTTCGACGCCACCTTCGAAGACGGCTCCTTCGCGCTCGTCGAACACATCGCGCAGTATCTTCGCCGAGATGGCGCTGGTAGCCGGCGCCATCTCGTTGGGCTTGGCGATGAAGCAGTTGCCGGCGGCGACGATCGGCACCACGGGCTGGAACATCAGCAGGAAGGGGAAGTTCCACGCCGAAAACAGTAGGCAGACGCCGCGCGGCTCGTAGCGCATGATGGCGCGGGTGCCCTGGAGATGGGGCGAAGGTTCGATCTCGACGGGCTTCATCCAGCATTCGAGATTCGCCAGAGCGTCGTCGATGTCGCCGATCACGCCGGCCACCTCCGATTCCGCCTCGGCGGCCGGCTTGCGCAGGTCGCTGAACAGCGCCTGCTTGACGGCATCGGCATTGGCCAATATGGCGTCCTTGAGCTTTTGCAGCTTCAGCTTGCGCTGCGCGGCATTCGTTGCCTTGACAGTCCACTGGTGCGCCTTCTGCTGATCGAAGACGCGCTTCAGTTCCATGCTCAACACACTCACCACGTTACTTCTCCCAAATAAAATTCCGCCGTCTTGGCACGACGGGGACGTACAAACGCCGTCGTGCTCGGCTTAAGCCCGCGGCAGGATATGCAGCGGCGTACGGCCGCGAAGGTCCACGCTGAGGGTGGCGCAGCCTTTGTCGTCGGCCTGGAAGCTGCGCTCGTTGCTGCCGCGGATTTCATAGCCGGCGCCCGGCACCAGACGCTCTATGCCGATGCTCTGCGGGCCATCGGTGACGCCCGCATAGAGCACCAGATCGAGATCGTCGCCACGGCTGAACGCCTTGGCGACAAGCACCTCGGGATAACTCGCGGCGTTCAGGAACGGTCCCTTGAATACCGACTCCGGCGGTCCCTTGACGAAGGAGTTGCGGAAGTCGCCCGTGCCCATCAGCGTGCCCTCGGCCGCCCACAGGTTGGCCAGCGTCGAGCCCTTGGTGTAACGCAGCGCACCGCCGTTTTCCATTTCCGGACCGCAATCCTGTTCCATCGAACGCAGGGCGGCCTCGGCCAGTTCGGTATCGCCGAACTCGCGTGCGCAGATCAGCACCGCGGCGTAGGCAAAGAGCATTCCCGGACGGTAGTTGCCGGCATCGATGGTATCGATGAAACTGAGCAACTCTTTAGGCAGGGTCAGCCGCGTGTTGCCGTCCTTGTCCGGCGCCAGGCAGAAAGCCAGTTCCTTGCGTCCGATGGCCCAGAGGCGGCGGGCGAAGTCGGGCGAGAATACGTTGGCGAAGAAGGCGAAGCCCGCCTCGCCGGTGTAGAAGGGCATCTCGATGCCGGTCCAGTAGGAACGCAGGCCGACGATCGAACCCTTGGGATCGATGAACTCGGTCTCCAGCATGTGCATCCACTCGGGCAGCGCCTGTTCCGCGTGCTTGGTCTTGTAGAGCGCATCGTGGACCACCAGCGCGTTCATGCCGTACATGTTGCAGATCGGATAGACCCAGTTCGGCTCGCAGGGATAAAGACAGAAGTCGGAGCGCTTGAAGTTGTCCACCACCGACTGCACGACGCTGTGGAAATCGTGGGTATAGGCCGTGCGCTCGTTGAGCTTGAAGGTCAGCGCACCGGGCTCGGCGTAGTAGCGATCGCCCGAATTGAGCATGTAGGAGCCGACGTGCATGCCGTACCAGCCGGTCAGCATGATGTTGTCCTTGCGCGCAGGATCGAAATTGCTGAAGTTGAAGTGCCCCCACATCGATTCGAGCACCCAGTAGTCCCACACCCGCTTGACCAGGTAGGTGTCGACCACATTGCGTCCTGCCTGGCGCAGATAGCCCTGGAAGCTCGGCGCATAGTGTCCCTGTAGCATGCCGAGGGCGAAGCCGAGGTGGTTGATCTGGTAGCGCAGAGCTGCCGGCTGGAACTGATCGATGATGGTGTAACCCTTGTACTCGCCGACCGGTTGCAAGGCCAGATCGAGAATGAAGCGCGCGGCCTTGAGTTGGTCCGGCGTCAGCTCGCGCTCGCCAGCGATCGGCTCCACCGCAGCGCGTTGGTTGACCTCGGCCAGCGAGTCGGCGTAAAAGGTCTGGCGCAGCTTGAAGTGCTCGGCATCCTTGGCATGCCGTTTCGCATTGCGATATTGGCCGTAGAAAAATGTCGCCGCCGCCGCTGCGGGGGCCAAGTAGTAGGCCGGCACCCAAACCGCATCGCCAGCCAGCAAGCCGGCCAACACAGCGGTGCCAAGCCAGACCGTCAGCGGCGCGACCACCATTCCGGCCCAGAACCAGGCGATGACCGAAATCCAGAAGATGAAGACAGTGACCGGGAACAACACCATCCACCAACCGCCGACGGCGAGGAAGCCACTGCCCGGCATGAACAGACCAAGGCCCGCAGCCTGCCAGGCCGGCGATTTCCCGAGCAGGATGGGGAGCACCGCGAGCAGGCAAAGCATGCCGTAAAGCATCGCTGTACGGCGATGACGCGAGGCGGTCAACGGGCCTTTCGATCCGCTGAACAGTTCGAGCGGGCGATTCAGATAGGTGCCTTGAACATTGGCCACAGGATTTCCTCCGTAGGTGCGCCTTGGCGTCGCGCGCAGAATCGCGCGCACCGTCGCCGGCGTTTGTGTGCGAACAGGAATTGGAACGCTGAGGCAGCACCCTACCCTTCGCCTCAACCTCGCGCTTGCGATAACTGGCTACGCCCCCAGCGGGAGGCGTTCAGCGGTAAATCCTGGAAGGATTGGAGGGATCCTCAGCCGGCGTTGTGCAGACTTCCGCCGGTGGAACGCCCAGCAGGGAGCCGACCGTCGTCGCCCCTTGCAACAGATGGTCGCGATGTTCGTAGAGCAGGTTGCCGGCAAAGGACAATTCGGCGCTGAGCAGCAGCACAAGGCCGGCACGAATCCAAGGACGGCGCAGCAACGCGATCATCCGGCTGCGCAGGACCTCCGCCGCATTTTCCGCCCGGGCGTAGGCGCGCGCCGGCATCCCCAGCCAGCACCTGACGCGCCGCCAAGCCGCGAACACCTGGCAAACCAGCAACAGTCCGAATGCGCAACAGGCCATGCACGATCCTCCTCAAAGTCGACCGTCTTCCCTCCGTTAGATAGCATAGATCACGAAGGTTCAACGACCGGGCGCAACGACTATACCGCCCGATCGGCATTTCCGGAATCCGCAAGCCGTCGCGAGACGGTATGTCACCCGCCGTCCGAATCCGCCGATTTTGCACTCTCCGACGCTCGCCTCTACACTCCCCCGCCACCCCTTAAGGAGTGGCGACGGCGATACCCCGGCGCTTATCATTGCCTCGCCGCCGCCCCATGAGCTGACCGAACTTTATCGATCGATGACCAGATTAAATCCCGAGTCGCCGCAAGCCGGCTCAAACCTCCAGGATGACAGCCGACTGCGCCTGCGTCTGGCCGCCTATCTGCAAACCCAGACCGGCCGCGCCTGGACCCTCGGCCCCTTCACCCGCTATGCGGTCGGCTTTTCCTGGATCACCTTCGGGTTCACCGCCTGTGAGGAAGGCGCCGAGGAACACGGCCTGATTCTGCGCCTCGGCCCGCCCTACGGACTGTTCGCGCCCTACAGCGCGCAACCCCAGTTCGCCGCGCTGAAGGTGCTCGAAGGCAGCGCCGTACCGGCGCCCCGAGCCTACTGGTGGAGCGACGATGCGGCGATTCTCGGCGCACCGTTTTTCGTCAGCGAGCGGGTGGCAGGCACGGCGCCGGTACCCTGGGGTACGGGCGAAGGCTCCGGGTTCGAGGACGGCTACCGGCGCCGGATCGGCGCACAGTTCGTCTCAGCGCTGGCCGCATTGCACCGCCAGGAATGGCACGGCCAGGGATTCGACGACACGGTGACGGCGGGCAACGCGGCGAAGATCCAGCTCGACTTCTGGGAGCAGGCCCGCGAACGCTGGGCGCTGCGCCCCTATCCGATGCTGCACCGGGCGCTGCGCTGGCTGCGCCGCAACCTGCCGCAAGCGCCGCGGGTGAGCCTGGTGCATGGCGACTACCGGCTGGGCAATTTTCTCGAACAGGACGGCCGCATCACGGCCATCCTCGACTGGGAGCTGGTACATCCGGGCGACCCGCACGAAGACCTCGGCTGGGCCTTCCTGCCACAATATGCGATGGGCTCCGGACTGATCTGCCGGCTGGTGTCGCGCGACGAATTCATCGCCCAGTACCAGCGCGAGAGCGGCATTGCAGTTAACGAGCAGTCGCTGCATTTTTATCGGGTATTCGCGCTGGTCAAGCTGGCGCTGACCCATATCGCCGCCGTGCGCTGCTTCGAGGACGGCCGTTTCAACGACATGCGGATGCCTGCGATGGGCACCCAGATCGCGCCGGTACTGCGCCAGATCGAGAAGATGCTGCCGTGAGTAAAGCGATCAACCACGGGGAACACGGGGAAAGACCCATGTGCGCAAAGCCAGGGTACGTTGCCCGGTCGTCGAGCACGAAAGATCGTCGGCCGCGCCACGGTTTCCCTGTGTTCCCCGTGCCCCCCGTGGTTCAACAAAAGGCTCCCGGATGAACAACTCCCTTCCCCGGCTGATCGACGGCATGATCGCCACCCTGCGCAACGAAGTGATTCCCCACGTCGACGGCGAGTTCGCCCGCGGCCAGGCCTACGGGCTGATCTACATGCTCAACAGCCTGCGCCTACGCGCCGACTGGTCGCCCGCCTTCGTCGGCGAACAACTGGCGGCGCAGCGGGAACTGGCGATGATGCTACAAGACTTGGGCGTCGAAGCGTCGCTGCTGCCCGAAGCCGGCTCAGCGGACGGCATCGACATGCGTGCGCTGGAAGCGTGCCGCGACGACAACGACCGCCGCGTCTGTGCGCTGCTCGACTGGATCGACGACCAGCGCTCGACGCTCGCCCCGCAGCGTGCCGCGGCCATCGACGAGGCGCTGCGCCGCTACATGCAGCGGCAGCTCAAGTGGGAGCTGTCCACCTCGGCCAAACCCATGTTCGCCGAAATCTCCAGCGGATCGGAATAGGAAAAACCATGCTCACCCCCCAGGACGACCTGCTCGGCCATCAACTGCCCACCACCTTCGACCATGTCGGCACCAGCGATCCGGCATGGATGGAACGCCTCTGGTACACCGGCCACCCGACCAGCGGAGAGGTCATCTTCGACATCGGCCTCGGCTACCACCCGAACCGCAACGTGATGGACGCCTTCGCCGGCGTCACCGTCGGCACCACGCAGTACAACTTCCGCGCTTCGCGCCGGCTGCGCCCCAACCCGCTCGACACCGCGGTCGGCCCGTTGCAGATCAAGGTCGTCGAAGGCCTCCGCCGCCACCGCCTGACGCTGGCGCCCAACGACTCCGGCATCAGCTTCGATCTCGAATTCTTTTCGACACTCAACGCCCACGAGGAAGAGCCGCACTTTCGCCGCCGCAACGGCCGCGTCACCGAAGACATGATGCGTGCGCAGCAGCTCGGCCGCTACCGCGGTTGGCTCGACGTGGCGGGCAAGCGCTACGAACTCGATGCCGAGCCGTGGCCCGGGCAGCGCGACCACTCGTGGGGCGTGCGCGCCGAAATGCGCAGCGATGAAAGCCATCCGCCGCTGACCTTCTACCCGCCCTTCCTCTACGCCTGGACCACCGCGCAGTTTCCCAGCGGGCGCGGCCTCCATGTGTTTTTCAAGGAGCGCGCGCCGGGCGACCCGATCTATATCTCGGGTGAGGAAGTGTTTGGCAACGACACGCGCCCCGATCCCGCGCGCAAGCTGGTCGCCGTAGGCCACCGCATCCATTGGGCGGATGACCCGCTCGGCCAGACAGTGCGCGCGGCGGAGTTCGACGTGCGCTTTGCCGACGGTTCGGAGCGTACCTTGCAGATCCGCACCCTGCCCGCCCGCTACTTCCTCAAGGCCGGCCTCTACGGCGGGCTCGACGGCTGGTTTCAGGGCGACGACAAGGGCAAGCTCCACACCGCGCATGACGTCTGGAATCTCACCGATCCGGCGCACCGCAAAATCGCCCGCACGCTCTGCGACCACGTGATCGAAGTACGCGACGGCGACGAAGTCGGTTACGGCATCATGGAATACGGCGTCGGCAAGGGCTACGCGCTGTATCCCGAAGTGCAAATGCACCCGCCGATCTGAGCGGGCCCGCGCGTCCACCAACAGAAAGGCATGCGATGAACTACGAAACGCTGGCAATCGAAAAGCAGGGCGCCGTCGATTGGCTGACCCTCAATCGCCCGGCCGCGCTGAACGCGCTCAACCGCCGGATGATGGACGAACTGCTCGACTATTTCGGCGGGCTGCTAAACGACGATTCGGTACGCATCGTTGCCCTGCGCGGCGCCGGACGGGCGTTCTGTGCCGGATGGGACGTCAAGGATTCCGGAATGAGCCCGGAGAGCCTCGTCGCCGGCGGCCCACAGGCTGCGTTTGCCGGCGCCCGCCACGCCAGCGAGATCGTGCGGCGCATGCGGCGCTGTCCGCAGCCCATTGTCGCCATGGTTAATGGCGCCGCCTGCGGCGGCGGCTTCGCGCTGGTCGCCGCCACCGACATCCGCATAGCCACGCCGTCGGCGCGGATGAACGCCGCCTTCGTCCGCATCGGCCTCTCCGGCTGCGACATGGGGCTCAGCTACCACCTGCCGCGCCTGGTCGGCGCCGCGGTCACCTCCGAGCTGCTGCTCACCGGCCGCTTCATCGATGCCCGGCGCGCGCTGGCAGTCGGTCTGGTCTCCGAGGTGGTGGAGGAAGCGCAGCTGGAGCGAGCGGCGCGCGTCTATATCGACGAAATGCTCGCCGCCACCCCGCTCGGTCTGCGCCTGACCAAGGAAGGCCTGAACATCAACCTCGGCGCGACCTCGCTCGAAGCAGCCACCGCACTGGAAGACCGCAACCAGGCGCTGTGCATGCAGGCGCCGGAGTTCCGTGGCGGGCTCGGCGCGCGCAAGCCGTAGCCGGCCGCGCCGGGCGGATGCCCCGGTCTATTCGCCGCCCGGGGCGGGCGGCAAGCGTTTGCTCGCCGCTTCCGCTTTGGCCCAGCAGCGATCGAGCAGTTCCCGTTCATATCAGCGCATGCCCATACGGATCGCGCCGTCGAGACGTACCGCCTCGCCGTTGAAATAGCCGTTGCGGCACATCTCCAGCGCCAGCGAGGCGTATTCGGCGGGGTCGCCTAACCGCTTGGGGAACGGCACCGCCGCGGCCAACGCATCGCGCACGTTGTCGGGCACGGTGCCGAGCAGCGGGGTGTCGAAGGTTCCGGGCAGGATGGTGTTGATGCGGATGCCCTCGGACGAGAGGTCGCGGGCGATGGGCAGGGTCATGCCGACGATGCCGGCCTTCGAGGCCGAATACGCGGCCTGGCCGATCTGCCCATCCTGTGCCGCCACCGAGGCGGTGTTGACGATGACGCCACGGTCGCCGTCGGACAGCGGCGCCAGCATCAGCATGCCGGCGGCGGATTTGGCGATGCAGCGGAAGGTGCCGATCAGGTTGATCTGGATGATGCGTTCGAAGTCGGCCGTCGGGTGCGACTTGATGGCGCCGCTGTTGCGGTCGCGCGCCGCGGTCTTGACGGCGATGCCCGTACCGGCGCAATTCACCAGGATGCGCTCCTGGCCGTGGGCGGCACGGGCCTTGGCGAAGCCGGCATCGACTGTCGCCTCGTCCGCAACATTGACCGCGCAGAAGACGCCGCCGAGTTCCCTCGCCAATGCTTCGCCCTTTTCCGCGTTCATGTCGAACAGCGCGACCTTCACGCCCTCTGCCGCCAGTGCACGCGCCGTGGCGGCACCAAGGCCGGATGCGCCGCCGGTAATGACGGCGACAATGCTGGAATCGAGTTTCATCTCTATGCCCTCACAGTCTTTCAATAATCGTCACGTTGGCCATGCCGCCGCCTTCGCACATGGTTTGCAGGCCATAGCGCTGGTTGCCGTTCTTCAAAGCGTAGACCAACGTCGTCATCAGCTTCGCACCCGAGGCGCCGAGCGGGTGGCCTAGGGCGATGGCACCGCCGAGGGGGTTGAGCCGTGCCGGATCGGCACCGGTGTGCTTGAGCCAGGCCAGCGGTACCGGAGCGAAGGCCTCGTTGACTTCGAAGTGGCCGATGTCGTCGATCTTCAAGCCGGCCTTTTTCAACGCGATGGTCGTCGCCGGCAGCGGGCCTTCGAGCATCACCACCGGGTCGTCGCCGATCGCCGTCATCTGGTGGATGCGCGCCAGCGGCGCGACGCCCAGCTTCTTCAGGCCGCGTTCGTTGACAATCATCAGGCCGGCGGCTCCGTCGGCGATCTGGCTAGCGTTGGCAGCACTGATCACCCCGCCTTCCTGTAGCAGCTTGACGCCGGCAATGCCTTGCAGCGTGGCGTCGGCACGGATACCCTCGTCGGCGACGTGCATCGCACCGGTCGCCCCACTCTCCGCCGTGCGGGCCTCGACGGCGAGGATTTCGTCCCTGAACTTTCCGGCCCCGGTCGCCGCGGCGGCGAGCTGGTGGCTCTTCAAAGCGAAGGCATCGAGCTCATCCTTCTTGAAGCCATGCTTGGCGGCGAGCATTTCGGCGCCCATGAACTGGCTGAATTCCGGTGTTTGCGGATAGCGCTTGCGGATGTTCGGGCTCATGTAGATACCGAAGCCGTTCTTGCGCGGCAGGGTCATCGGCAGGAACATCGGCACCCGCGACATACTCTCGACGCCAGCGGCAATGACCACGTCCATCGTCCCCGACATCACCGCCTGGGCGGCGAAATGCACCGCCTGCTGCGACGAGCCACACTGACGGTCGAGCGAAACCCCCGGCACCTTCTCGGGCAGGCGCGAGGCCAGCACCGCGTTGCGGGCGATGTTGTTGGATTGCTCGGCGACGTGGCTGACGCAGCCCATGATGACGTCCTCGACCAGCGCCGGGTCGGCGCCACTGCGGTCGAGCAGTGCGTCGATCACCTGTGCGGCCAGATCGACCGGATGCCAACCGGACAGCGCACCATTGCGGCGTCCCGCCGCGGTGCGCAGCGCAGCGACGATATAGGCTTCAGCCATGAATGTTCCTCCTTGAAATGGGTCGGCCCGCTATGGCGGGCTCAGCCTGCAACCATACCCGAAATCGGAAGCCGGGCCAGCGGGCGCCCGGCTTCCCCATCCGCTCGTGTTGCATTCCGACTGCGGCGACGCAGGAATCGCTATCATGGGCGCTTTCCGCCCTGCGCGACACGGCGGGCCGCCTTCTTACTGGAGAACAGCGAAACCCTATGGCTTCATCCCACGAAAACGTCAGCATGGCGGTGTTCTGCGACTTCGAAAACGTTGCCCTCGGCGTGCGCGACGCCAATTACGACAAATTCGACATCAAGCCGGTGCTCGAACGCCTTCTGTTGAAGGGCAGCATCGTGGTCAAAAAGGCCTACTGCGACTGGGAGCGCTACAAGGGCTTCAAGGCGACGATGCACGAAGCCAATTTCGAGCTGATCGAAATTCCGCACGTCCGCCAATCGGGCAAGAACTCCGCCGATATCCGCCTGGTGGTCGACGCGCTCGACCTGTGCTACACCAAGTCGCACGTCAACACCTTCGTCATCATCAGCGGCGACTCCGATTTCTCGCCGCTGGTCTCCAAACTGCGCGAGAACGCCAAGCAGGTGATCGGCGTCGGCGTCAAACAATCGACCTCCGACCTGCTGATCGCCAACTGCGACGAGTTCATCTTCTACGACGATCTGGTGCGCGAAAGCCGCCGCGCGGCGGCCAAACGCGAGCCCCGCGAGGCTCAGCCGACAGCCAAGCGCTCGCCCGAGGAGGAAAAACGGCGCAAGGAGGAACTCGAAGCACGCCGCCGGCAGGCCATCGAAATCGCCGTGGAAACTTTTGACGCACTGATCGCCGAACGCGGCGACAGCGGCAAGATCTGGGCTTCGATCCTGAAAGAGGCGATCAAGCGCCGCAAGCCGGACTTCAACGAGTCCTACTACGGTTTCCGCGCCTTCGGCAACCTGCTCGACGAGGCGCAGGCTCGCGGCCTGCTCGAAGTCGGCCGCGACGAGAAGTCCGGGGCCTACGTTTATCGCAGCAGCGGCGTACCGGCCGTCGTCGAGGCCCCCATCGAAGTCGCACCTACAACAGCGGCGCCCGAAGCGGTGGCCCCGGCCGGCATCGAGGAGACCGCGGGCAAGAACGAAACCCGACGCAGGGGACGCGGCGGCCGCAAGCCGGCCACGGCCAAAGTCTCCGCGCTGCCGGCTGTCGCTGTCGAAACCGTCGCGCCAGCCGAACCGGCGCCACCGCCGACGGCGGTGGCAGCGCCGACCAAAGCGCCGCGCAAGCCGGCCGCGCGCAGCCGGCGCGCCCGCAAGCCGGAGACCAAGACCGACGGCGCCTGACGCGTAGCGGCGCTGCGGGCTATTTTCGGTCGCCGGGCGCGGCCGATCTGAAAATGGCATCCACCGCGATCACGCCGCGATAGCTTTGCAGCAGCCCGCCGGTCTCCGGCGTTCCAGTCAGCGCCTGGTACTCCCGCTCGGAAAGCGGCTTGATTTTCGCGGCATCGCGCACGCGGCTGAAAACCCCGTGACGCCACTGATAAACCTCGGACAGCTTCTGCCTGAAGGTGTAGAAGTGATGGTTGTCGTTGTAGTAATCGTCGAAACGGCCGCGTCCGAGATAGATCATGTTGGAGCCTTCGTAACCGGTCTTCTGGTAGCTGACCGCATCGGTATTCAGCAGATAGGCCCAGTCTCCCGGAATAAAGTTGTCGGCCGCCACGCCATAGTGCAGGGCAACGACCTTGCCCGGCCGCGGCCGGTCCGACGCCCGGTAATCGTCCTCGAAAAACCACATGGCATCCGGCTCGATGTCCGACAGCGGCTCACCGTCGGCGGCAAGCCAGGCCTCGATGCGGCGCAGCTTCTCCGCGTCGGGTCTGATGCGCCGGTAGTAGTCGAGAATGCCCTGGAGAATCACCAGCTTGGTTGCGGTATAGCAGCCGATCGCATAGCGCTCCGGCTCCATGAACGCGTTGTTTACCGCCTCGTGCAAGGGGTAGCCCGGTAGTGGCGTACCCCGCTTCCAGTATTTTTCATTCCACGCCGCCGATCCGCCGTCGGGCCAGATCCAATCGAGGGTCTCCGTCCAGGCGACGATGTTCTGCAACATGCCGACGCGATCCTGCACCGCCGCGACATCGCAATCGAACTCGGTCAACCGTCCATGCTGCAACAGCGCAAGTACGATTTCCTTTTTCGACACGGTATGCACTGCGCGCAGTTTCCCGGCAACCGCCGTCGGCAGATGCACCACCGCATCGCTCAGGCCCATCGCCTCGCGCTTGAAGAAATCCAGCGTAGACGAGTCGCCCGCCGGCGTGTTCAGCGTATAGGTCAGCGACTCTTTGCGCTTACGCTCGGTCACCCATGAGAACGGAATCCCCTGTTCCGCCAGATAAATTGGCAACGCCCGCCGCACCGACGCCATGCGGCGGGAATCGCCGCGGCAGGAAAAACGGATGCCGGCATCGCCGGGGGCTGTCGCGACGACGCCACTACCGCTGGTCGGCCGATCCACGATCCGATCGGCATCGACGCCGCCGATCAGCAGCGCCATGGCTGCGCCGGCCGCAATGGCGGCGAGCAGGAGCGCATTTCTGGTCGTTTCGTGAAATGACATCGAGAGTGAAACCGTGTGAATTGACGCCGCGCCGCGACAACAGCCCGGATCGGAAGTGCCGGATCGCCGCCGCTACGCTGTCTGCTTTATTGCCAGCACAGCCTGATTGCGCAACGTTTTCAGCAGTTGCAGCTGGTTCTCCGGAATGACGATGGAACCCGGCTTGTCCTTGTCGCAGTAGATCATCGCCACGGATTTTCCCTTGATGTTGAGCGGAAACAGGACAAAGGTACGCGCTGGCACCCGTTCGCGGAACCACGGCGGAATCTTGTCGGCGATCTTCGGATCGTCGACGTCCGCAATCAGCACGTCCGCTCCCTTCGAGGTGGCCACGTAGAACACATCGGCGGCATAGGAAAGCGGAAACTTGAAATGCTTGACGATATCGATGGTATCCGGGCCGAAGCCGAAACGTCCCACCATATTCCCCGAACGGGGATCGCGCAGGCAGAGCAGCACCCGCTTGAAGCCCATCGCCCGATACATGATTTCGAGAATGATGCGCAGGATATCGTTGAGCGAGAAATCGTCCACCAGCGAATTGCTGATGTCCTGAATGCCCGCCGCCAGAATCGACGACGCGTCGACCTGCACCTCATCGCCGGCCGACTCCTGACCGCCGCCCTGCACCTCAATGTCGTCTGCCGCAGGCGGCGGCGTAGACAAGGCGTCGTTCAGCACCGTCTGTTCCAAAGTCTTGTCCAAGGTGTCGACGCGCGCTGCGCTGACCGCGGGTCCCGCCTCCGTCGGTTTTTCCTTGGCCGCCGCAAAGCCGGCAAGTTGCCGTGCGAACGGGCTCTGCTTGAGGTTGACGTGGAGGATCGAGGCGAACTGAACCAGTTCGACAGAGGATTTCTCGATCACCGCCGAGAACTGCTTTTCCGACAATTGCAGGCTGGCGCCGAACCGGTCGGTAGCCGCCTGTAGGACCCGCTGGCGATCCTCCGGCTTACTCCCGGCCACCAGATCGCACAGTTCGTTGGAAAAACCGGCGATCACGCGCAGCGTCTCGTCCGCCGTCGCCGGCTTGTGGATCGTTCCTTCCGGCAGCTTGCGCATGCTGTTGACGATCGACGGCGGGAAGCCCCAGTTGCGGGCAATGCCGATACCCAGATCCTCGAAGGAAATACCCAGCACCTGCGCCGAAGCGATCGCTTCGGAAACGTTTTTCTGCTGCATCAGAATGCGGATGGTCTCCACCTCCTCGGGGAAGTAGTACTGGGCCAGCAGTTGCCCCAAGCCATGGAACATCGAACAGATGAAGGCTTCCTCGGCTTCTCTCGTACCCATCTTGAGCCCGGCATCGCGGCCAAGAATACCTGCCATATTGGCGCGCAGGAAGGCTTCGCGCAGGTCCCTGGCATTGGCCTTGTCCTGTAGATGTTCGAACATCAGCACGGTGATTGCGATGTTGCGGATCGCATCGAAACCGAGCACGATCACCGCCCGCGTCACTGTGCTGATGCTGCCACCGCCGGCCGTGCGATAGAAGGCCGAATTCACCAGCCGCAGGATCTTGTTGGTTAGCGCGTAATCCTTGAGGATGGTATTGGAAAGTTTGTTGATGCTCTCCTTGTCCGAATGGGTCATCTTGTTGATCGCCGACACCGAGTCCGACAACGCCGGAAAATCGGTCTTGTGGCGCATCCGGCGGATCAGGAAATCGAGCGTGCTCTGCTTCTTCGCCTCGGCGTCGACCACCTCGACCTGTCCACCGCCGAGGTATTGCTCCAGCGCCAGCCGCATTTGCCGTGCATCGGCGAAGCGCAGCGACGGATCGCGGGCGCAGGCCTTGAGGGCGATGTCGGCCAGCTTCTCGTCGAGCCCCTTGGGCACGGTAATCGGCTCCGTGACGATGCGATGGAGGATCTGCGCCACCGAATCGCCCTGCACCACGCGCCGCGCGGTGACCATTTCGAGCAGGATCAGGCCGGCGGCGTAGACGTCCACCTGTTCGCTGACGCGCTGGTGCTCGACGTATTCCGGAGCCAGATAGGGCGGCGTTCCCATCAGCCCCTGCTGGGCTTCGGTGACGTTGCCGACCCGTGTAGCGATACCGAAATCCATCACCCGCGGCACGCCCTGGGCGTCCATGATGATGTTCGACGGTTTCAGATCGCGATGGATGATGCCCAGTGTGTGCGCCTGAGCCAGCGCATCGACCACCTGGCGCAGGATCGCCGCCGCGAGCGTCGGCTCGATCGGCCCGTCGCTGCGCAACTGGTCGGCAAGGGTCCTGCCGGCGACATATTCGAACACCAGATAGGGGTCGCCGTCCTGTTCGCCGGCGTCGAAGATCGGCACTACATTGGCGTGGCGCAGCTTGCTGACCATGCGCGCTTCGCCCAACAGCATCTGGTTGAGCTGGGTGTCGGACTGGTCGAAATGCAATGTCTTGATCGCCACCTCGCGCTGGAGCTGGGGATCCCAGGCCAGATAGACCACACTTTGGGCGCCGCGGCCAAGTTCGCGACGAATTTCAAAACGGCCGATTGTTTGAGACATGACAAGATTTTAGCGTTCCGCGCCTATGACGGATGCCAAAGTTGCAGAGCGGCGCCCTGCTCCCCGCGGTTCGGCGCCGCCCGTTGCCAATCCCCGGGTTGCCGCATACCATGCGCTCATGGACACCCACGAAGACCCCGAAACCCTGCATCTGCGGCTCAACGAATTGCGCGTCGAACACCGCGACCTGGACGAAGCGATCGCCCGTATCGTTGCCACACCCGGACAGAATGAGCTGATGCTACGCCGGCTGAAGAAGCGCAAGCTGCTCCTCAAGGACCGCATCACCTTCATCGAAAGCCAGCTGATGCCCGACGAACTGGCCTGAATGCGGGCCGTCCGCTAAGTTTTTCCCCAACGCTCCACCGACTGCTCATCCATGGTTTCCTCACCCACCCTCAAACGCGGCGCGCTGATCCTGCTCATTGCCGCCGTCGCCGCCGGCGCCTTCAAATTCGCCACCCGCCCGAAACCGGTATCGGTCGTGGTGGTCACGGTGGACGCCGGACGGGTCGAGACGACCGTAGCCAACACCCGTGCCGGCTCGGTCGCCGCCTGCCGTCGCGCCAAGGTGGCGCCCCCGGCGGCCGGCCGCATCGCCCGCCTGCCGGTAAAAAAGGGCCAGCGCGTAAAAACCGGCGAACTGCTGCTGGAACTCTGGAACGACGACGTGGTGGCCCGCGAAAACCTTACCCGGGAACAACTCGCCACCGCGCGCAGCCGGGTCAACGAAGCCTGTCAGTTGGCGGTTGCCTCCCAAAGCGAGGCACGCCAGGCACGCCAGTTGCGCGACAAGGGTTTCGTATCCGAAGAGCGCGTAGTCCGTGCCGAGGCCCAGGCCAAGTCGGGCCAGGCAAGTTGCGAATCGGCGAGGATCCAGGTCAGGGAAGCCGAGGCGCGCATTGCCGCCGCCATGGCCGACACCCAGCGCACCGCCCTGCGCGCCCCCTTCGACGGCATCGTCGCCGAGATCAACGGCGAGCTCGGTGAATACCTGACACCCTCGCCGCCGGGCATCCCCACCCTGCCGGCGGTGGATCTGATCGACGACAGCTGCCTCTACGTCACGGCGCCGATCGACGAGGTCGACGCGGCCCGGCTGAAGGTCGGCATGCATGGCCGGATCAGCCTCGATGCCTACCGCGGCAAGCATTTCGATGGTCATGTGCGGCGCATTGCACCCTACGTCCTCGCACTAGAAAAACAGGCGCGCACGGTCGAAGTGGAAGTGGAATTCGACGATCCGCAAGGTGCCGCCGACAACGCACTGCTGGTGGGCTACTCGGCGGATATCGAGGTGGTGACGGAAACCCGCGACAAGGTAATGCGCATGCCCACCGCGGCCCTGATGCCGGGCAACAAGGCCCTGCTTCTCGGCGCCGACGGAATTCTCGAAGAACGCAGGATCGAGACCGGATTGTCCAACTGGGAATACACCGAAATCAGGAGCGGCCTTGGCGCCGGGGACAAGGTTGTCACTTCGTTCGACCGCGACGGCGTCAAAGCCGGCGCGCGCGCTGAAGTTGAAACCAAACCGAAATGAACCACGGGGAACACGGGGAGAAGCTGAAATACAAAACCGCTCCCCCCGCTTTCCCCGTGCGCCCCGTGTCCCCCGTGGTTAATCGACGGCCATGATCCACCTCGACAACATCGAACGGGTCTTCCACGTCGGCGACGAGGAAGTCCATGCCCTGCGCGGCGTCAGCCTCACCATCCAGGCCGGCGAGTACGTCTCGATCATGGGCCCCTCGGGCTCCGGGAAATCGTCGCTGCTCAACATCATCGGCCTGCTCGACCGCCCCAACCAAGGCCGCTACGCACTCGACGAGCGCGACGTCACGGGGCTCGGCGACGACGAGCTGGCCCGTGTACGGCGGGAAAAAATCGGCTTCGTGTTCCAGTTTTTCCATCTGGTGCCGCGCCTCACCGCCGCCCAGAACATCGCGTTGCCGATGATGCTGGCCGGCATCGATCCGGCCGAACGGCAGCGCCGCCTCGCCGTCCTGCTCGCCCAATACGGGCTGGAGAACCGCGCCGGCCACCGCCCCGACCAACTTTCCGGCGGCCAGTGCCAGCGCGTGGCGATTGCCCGCGCAATGTCCATGCAGCCGGCGGTGATCCTCGCCGACGAGCCCACCGGCAACCTCGACAGTACCACCGGGCGCGAAGTCATGGCCCTGCTGGAAGGACTGCACGCCGCCGGCGGCACCCTGATCATGGTCACCCATGACCGCGAGCTCGGCGCCCGCGCCGGACGGCAGCTGCGCATGGTCGATGGCCAGCTGGTGGGCGACGAGCGCAATGCTTAGGGAAATGCCGAACGAGCGCTTTCCGGTCGGGCCGAAGCCTGCCCTGAGCGTAGCCGAAGGGCCCATGACCGGACGGACGCACCAGCAATAGCCATGCGCCCCTCCGATTTCCTCGATTTCGCCTGGCAAGTGGTCCGCGGCAACCGCAGCCGCACGCTGCTAATTCTGCTGGCGATGGGCATCGGCGTCGCCGCCGTACTGATGGTCACCTCGCTCGGCGAAGGCGCGCGGCGCTATGTGCTGAATCAGTTTTCCGGCCTCGGTGCGAATCTGGTGATCGTTCTCCCCGGCCGCTCCGAGACCGCCGGCGGCATCCCCGGCTTCCTGATCGGCAAGACGCCGCGCCTGCTGACCACCGACGACGCCCTCGCCCTCACCCGCAGCCACGCGGTGCGCCGCATCGCGCCACTGATCGTCGGCGCCGGCGACGTGCACTGGAATGCACGCAGCCGGGAAACCCCGATCCTCGGCACCACCGCGGAATTCATCGTGGTGCGGCAGATGGCGATGGGCCAGGGTCAGTTCCTGCCCGAGGGCGATCCGCACCACAGCCAGCCGGTCTGCGTCATCGGTGCCAAGGTCAAGCGCGAGCTGTTTTCCGGCGGCACGGCGGTAGGCGAATGGCTGCGCATCGGCGACCGCCGTTTCCGTGTCATTGGAGTGATCGCACCGCAGGGACAATCGCTCGGTTTCAATACCGACGAGATCGTCGTCGTGCCGCTCGCCGCCGCCCAAGCACTGTTCAACACCGAGTCGCTGTTCCGCATCATGATCGAGGCCAAATCGCGCACCCTGGTGCCGCAGGCGAAGGCCGACGCGCTTGAAATCATCCGCCTGCGCCACGAAGGCGAACGCGATGTCACGGTGATCACCCAGGACGCGGTGCTGTCCACCTTCGACCGCATCCTCGGCGCCCTGACCCTGGCCGTCGCCGGCATCGCTGCGATCAGCCTCTCGGTGGCCGGCATCCTGATCATGAACGTAATGCTGATCTCGGTCACCCAGCGCAAGCGCGAGATCGGCCTGCTCAAGGCCCTCGGCGCCACCGGCCGCCAGGTGCGCCTGCTGTTCTTCACCGAAGCCGCGCTGCTGGCCCTCGCCGGCGGCAGCGCCGGGTTGATCGTCGGCAAGCTCGGGCAACTGGTGGTGGCCAGCATTTTTCCCGACATTCCGTTTTCCATACCGTGGTGGGCGCTGGTAGCCGCGCCGGTCACCGCCGTCGCCACCGCAATCCTGTTCTCCGTCGCACCGGCGCGCAAGGCGGCGCAGCTCGATCCGGTACTGGCCTTGTCGGCGCGGAAGTAAAAAACATGAACCACGGGGGACACGGGGGAAATCTCGGATATTTACGTATTGCATGGCGCGTTCCGTCATTGCCAATAACCCGTCGCTTTTGCTTTCCCCGTGCTCCCCATGTCCCCCGTGGTTAACTGAAAATGCGTACCGCCGACTTCGCCCGTTTCGCCCTGCAATCGCTCACCGCCCACCCGATGCGGACCGCGCTGTCGGCGCTGGGTATCGCCATCGGCATCACCTCGGTGATCCTGCTCACCAGCATCGGCCAGGGCCTGCACCAGTTCGTCGTCGACGAGTTCACCCAGTTCGGCACCAACATCATCGGCATCACGCCGGGGCGCACCGACACCCGCGGCGGGCCGGTCGGCGCCATCAACACGATCCGCCCGCTGTCGATCGACGATGCCATTGCCCTGCGCCGGGCACCGCATGTGCTACAGGTCGACCCCACGGTGCAGGGCAATGGGGACGTGGAAACGGTTTCCGACTCTGGCTCACGCAGCCGGCGCGTGATGATCTACGGCGTCAGCCATGCCATGGCGGACGTGGTGAAGATGAAAGTATCGTCCGGCAGTTTCCTGCCCGACGACGACCCGCGCAGCGCAAGGGCCTTCGTGGTTCTCGGGGCCAAGGTGGCGAGCGAGCTGTTCGGCGAGCGCAGCCCGCTGGGCGCCCGGGTACGCGTCGGCGGCGAGCGCTATCGGGTGATAGGAGTCATGGAACCCAAAGGCGACATCCTGGGTATGGATCTCGACGACATGGTGTACATTCCCGTCGGCCGCGCCCTGGAAATGTTCAACCGCGAAAGCCTCGGCGAAATCCACCTCAGCTACGAACCCACCGCACCACTGGAGGAAGTCGAGGCCGCGATCCGTAAGGTGCTCAGCACCCGTCACGGCCGCGAGGACTACACAATCACCCCGCAGAAGAAAATGCTGGAAACCTTCGGCACCATTCTCGATACGCTGACTTTCGCCGTGGCGGCCATCGGTGCCATCTCGCTGCTGGTCGGCGGCATCGGCATCCTCACCATCCTTACCATCGCGGTGTCGGAGCGCACCGCGGAAATCGGCCTACTGCGTGCGGTCGGCGCTACTCAGCGACGCATCCTTACGCTATTCCTCGGCGAGGCGGCGGTGCTCGCTGCCATCGGCGGCGCCAGCGGACTCGGGCTGGGGATCGGGGTCGCCCTGCTGATCAAGATTTTTTTCCCCGCGCTGCCGGTAGAAACGCCGTGGTCGTATGCGCTGGCAGCGGAGCTGTCGGCAGTCGTCATCGGCCTGATCGCCGGCGTGCTGCCGGCGCGCCGCGCGGCAAGGCTGGATCCGCTGGAAGCGCTGCGCTCGGAATAAATTCATTTAGATAAAGGAGATTCGCTATGAACTTCGAAACCCTGACGCTGAGCATTGATGAGGGCATTGCTCGCTTGGCTTTCAATCGCCCGCAAAAAGCCAATGCGCTCAATGCCACCGCTTGGAAGGAATTGCGCCACGCCTTCGAATTCATCGATGCCACGCCTGCTGCCCGTGTCGTCGTACTGCGCGGCAGCGGCGCACATTTCTCCGCGGGGCTCGACCTTGAAATAATCGACGCCATCGACGGCAGCGCCGCGCATACTCGGGAAACCCTGCGCCGCTGGATTCTCGACATCCAGGACGACGTGACCGCCATTGAGCGCTGCCGCAAACCGGTGATCGCCGCCATCCACGGCTTTTGTCTCGGCGGCGGCATCGACATCTCGACCGCCTGCGATATGCGCTATACCTGCGCCGATGCGACTTTTTCGGTGAAGGAGATCGATTTGGCCATCACGGCCGACGTCGGTACGATACAGCGCCTGCCGCGTCTGGTCGGCGAGGGTGTGGCGCGCGAGTTGATCTATACCGGACGCACCTTCAACGGCCGCGAAGCCGAGCGGCTGCGACTGGTCAATGCCTGTTACGACCGCGTCGAGGAACTGTTCGCCGGCGTCGACCGGATCGCCCGCGACATCGCCGGAAAATCGCCTCTGGCGATCCGCGGCTGCAAGGAGTCATTGCTGTTTTCCCGCGACAATTCGATCGCCGCTGCCTTGAACCAGATTGCCACCTGGAACGCATCGATGCTCGACTCGGACGATTTGCGCGAGGCCATTGCGGCTTTCAAGGAAAAGCGCACAGCTCGATATCGTGATTGAAACACACCACACACCATGAACCCACTGCTCAGCTGCAAAGACCTACAAAAGCGCATCGACCGGTCGCCCTATCATCGCTGGCTTGAACTCACCGTGAGCGAAAATACGGTGGCGGGCCTTACCCTACGCATGCCGGTTCGACCGGACATGTTCGGCAACACGGATGTCGGCGTTCTCCATGGCGGAATCATGGGCTCGCTGATCGACACCACTGCATGCTTTGCCGTCATCGCCCGCACCGGGCGGACCGTAGCCACCGTCAACTACAGCGTGGACTTCCACCTCGCCACCCAGGGCCCGGAACTCTACGCCCGCGCCCAGGTGCTGCGCCTCGGCAGAAGCCTGGTCAGTCTCGAAGTGCATGTTCGCGATCCCAAGGATCACATCGTCGCCAGCGGCAAGGTGTTGTGTATCAATTCGAGAACCTGACGGCGACGCTGAAACTACCCGGACTTCCCTTTGGCGTTCAGGCAGGCGCCCTTCTTTTCCAGCCAGTAGACGACGTTTCCCGTCACCACGACGCTACCCGAGACCACGGCACTGGCCGCAGAAACCACGCCGGCCGCAGCCAGCAGAGCCACGCAGCCGTCGTTGGAACAGCCGGACAGGGTTCCCACCTGATACGACTCAAGGGTCATTTTGCGTTCGTATATTTCGCACTCCGCGTTGTAGTTGCTGCTGGTGTGCGGAACGAAAATGCAGCCCGCCAGCATCGCAGCGACGCTCACAATGGATGTTCTGGCGAGTGGCATCGAGATCCCTGACTGATTGAATCAAACCGCCGCGGCTACGGTCGGAGTTGCCCGGCCGGCGGGGTGCCCCACCGGTCGGGCGCAGTCAGTTGGCGGTCCAGCCGCCGTCCACCGCAAGCTCGGCTCCGGTCATGTAGGACGCAGCGTCCGAAGCCAAGAAGGCCACCGCTTCCGCCACTTCGTCGCAGCGTCCGGGGCGGTCGAACATGGTATTGCCCAGCATCATCTTGCGCGTGGCCGGGTCCTTGAGGAAATCCGCGTTGAGCGCGGTTTCGATCAAGCCGGGATAAACGGAATTGACGCGGATGTTGTAGGCCGTGTATTCGAGCGCCACGGCCTTGCTGAACTGGCGCACGGCGCCTTTCGATGCGGTATAGATGGCAAGTTGCGGCATCACCGCCTTTAGTCCGCTGGCCGACGAAATATTGATGATCGAGCCGCCGCCGGCGGCCTTCATCGCCGGCAGAACGTGCTTGCAGCCGAGGAATACGCCCTTGATGTTGACGTTGAAGACGAAGTCGAACTCCTCGGTCGTGCATTCCTCTACGTTTTTGAGAACGACGACACCGGCGTTGTTGACCAGGATATCGATCTTGCCGTGGGACTTCATCGCGCCTTCGATCGTCGCCGCCCAGCCTTTTTCGCTGGTGACGTCGAGATGGACGTAACGGGCGTCCGCGCCCTGGGTACGGAGTTCGGCGGCGAGCTGTTCGCCTGTCGGGTCCACGTCGGCGACGATGACGGCCGCGCCGCGCGCGGCGATCAGACGGCTGTGCGCGGCGCCCATGCCCTTGGCGCCACCTGTAACGAGTGCGACCTTGCCCTTGAGTGAAGTCTTGTCCGACATTACATTGCCTCCCATTGATTTATCGATGTCGTGATGGCCGTCGCCCCATGCTCCATGCCGGGGCGATCGGCAACGAAAGGAAGCATAGCTCGTTCGGCGGGCAACGGGAGCAGACCACCCATTGGGGGGGAAAACCCTAGCCGCGCCCCTTCGAGCCTTGCGGCGCGGCGCGCAGATACTGCGGCGGCCATGTTCCGGCATGGCCTAGCGCCTGGGCGGCGGCCAGCGGCCAATAGGGGTTGCGGAGGATTTCCCGGCCGATGAAAACCAGGTCGGCCTGGCCGGAGCGAACCACATGATCGGCCTGCGCCGGCGAAGTGATCAGGCCAACCGCCGCGGTCGGAATGCCCACCTCGTTGCGGATCCGTTCGGCGAATCCGCACTGGAACCCCGGACCTGCTGGAACCACGGCCGTCGCAGCCCCGCCGCCGGACGAAACGTCGATTAGGTCGACACCGAGCGGCTTCAGCATGGCGCATAAAGCCACCGTGTCGTTGGCGTTCCAGCCGCCATCTACCCAGTCGGTCGCCGAAACGCGGACCAGCAGCGGCAGCGAATCCGGCCACTCTGCGCGCACCGCGGCGACCACTTCGCGGAACAACCGAGTGCGATTTTCCAGGCTGCCGCCGTAGGCGTCGGAGCGGTGGTTGGAAATCGGCGACAGGAACGAATGCAGCAGGTAGCCATGGGCACCGTGAATCTCCATGACCCGAAACCCGGCCGCAACCGCCCGCCGAGTGGCGGCGGCAAAATCGGCGACCACCTGGCGGATGCCGGCCGGATCGAGTTCGCGGGGCATGTTGTAGGTTTCGGAGAACGCCACCGGCGACGGTCCGACGACCCTCCACCCGCCTTCGCCCTCGGTCATCGCACGATGCGGTTCCCAGCCGCGGCCAACGGCGGCCTTGCGGCCCGCATGCGCCAGCTGGATGCCTGGAACGCAGCCCTGATCGAGTGAAAAGCGCACTATCCTTGCCAGCGGTTCGATCTGCCGATCCTCCCAAAGCCCCAGATCGCCCAGGCTGAGCCGCCCTTCCGGCGCCACCGAAGCAGCTTCGACGATCATCAGCGATGCGCCGCCGGCCGCACGGCTGCCGTAGTGCACGAAATGCCAGTCCAGCGCCATGCCGTCCTTCCCGGAATACTGGCACATCGGCGGAATGCCGATACGGTTGGCGAGAACGACGTCGCGCAGTTTGAAGGGTTCGAATAGATGGGCCATAGTGCGGTCTCTCTCAGGAAATTGACCGGGGAATGTATACGCTTGATCGAATTTAAGCCATACGCGGCGCGCCATTCCACCGGATCGCGGCCCTCCTGCGCGGCAGAAGCCGACGCATCGCCAACGCTACTGGAGCTGGCACAGTTCGTAGTTGGTCGAGGGCTGCTGTAGCGACATCGCCATGTCGGTGGGTTCGAACACGCCGCGCTCGACATTCAGCACCAGGATGCGGCCCTCCTCGATGATGTAGTGCCAGCCATGGAGAAACAATTCGCCCTTCTCCACGGCGCGGGCAACCATCGGGTAGGTCAGCAGCCGTTCGAGCTGAAGCACGACGGAGCGCTGCTCGGTACGACGCAGCGCCTCTTCGCTCACGGTCACCGGCAGCGTTGCATCGCGAGCGAATTCGAGCCAACGGGCGAGGTTCGGCAAATCCGGATTCGCCTCTTCATAGAGCGCCTGGATCGCGCCGCAATGGCTGTGGCCGCAGATCACGATGTCGCGGACTTTCAGTTTCGCCACGGCGAACTCGACTGCCGCAGCGGTGCCGCATTCAATCTGGCTTTCGCCCCACGGCGGCACCAGGCTACCGACGTTGCGCACGACGAACAGATCGCCCGGACCGCTGCCGGTCAACAGATAGGGAACGATGCGCGAATCCGAGCAGCCAATGAACAGCATGCGCGGGTTCTGCCCTTCGGCCACCAGCCTCCGGTATTCGTCGCGGTAGCGCGGAAAAAATCGCTTCTCGAAACGCGACAGACGCTTGAGTAGATCATCCATGCGGCGATTATAGTGGTCCGCGGCCGGCGCTAAATGGGCCGCCCGAAAGCCGTGTCGAAGCTGACCGAGATGCGTTTCGCCGGGTCATTGCGGCAGTCGCAGCAGGCGTGCTGCGGACTTGGCATCCGTCGTTTCGAACCACGGCAATATCCCCAACAATGGAGCGCTCACCCGCTCCGCAATCGCCGCGACGTTGTCTTCCGCTCGCTCCATCTGCGAATCGACCCTATTCGCCACCCAGCCGGCGAGGCGCAAGCCGCGTGCTTCGATGGCTTCTACGGTCAGTAACGCATGGCTGATACAGCCCAGGCGCAGGCCGACCACCAGGATCACCGGCAGACCCAGGGTCTGCGCCAGATCGGCGCTGTCGCCTTCCAGGCCGAGCGGTACGCGGAAACCGCCAACGCCTTCCACCAGAACCGTATCCGCCAACGGCTGCAACCCGGCCAGCGCGAGGTGGATCGGAGCGAAGCGGATGCTGCGGCCCTCCTCCGCAGCGGCGATATGCGGCGCAATCGGCGACGCGAAAACATAGGGGCTGACGTACTCGCGCGGCGCCGCAACGGTCGATGCCGCGACCAGCGCTTCGACGTCCTCGTTGCAGCCTGCCGCATCCACGCCGGCAGCCACCGGCTTCATGCCCGCAGCACGATGCCCGATGGCGGCATACGCATGCAGCAGCGCACAGGTGACGAAGGTCTTGCCGACTTCGGTGTCGGTGCCGGTGATGAAATAAGCGCTCATTTTTCGGCGTGGATGAAAATCGTCTCGTAGGTCAACGGCAAACCCTGCGTGGTTCTCTGCGCTTCGTAGGCGTCGACGAAGCGCTGCCAGGCCACCTTGCCCATCAGTCCGGTGCGCCGGTTGTCGCCGCGAACGCGATTGGCGCCCAGTTCGCGAACGCTGGCCAGCAGATCGCCGAGCTGCGGATAGGTACAGGTCACCGGTTCGCTGACGAGCGAAACGATGCGCAGGCCCGCCGCCGTGAACGCCTCCTGCACCATTGCGACGGAACAAAAATCGATGGTATGGCGGCGAGCGTCGACGTCGGCAAAGGCGCAGCGCAGTTCGACGAAGGTCGCCGGTCCCAGGGTGCTTACCGCCAGCCGGCCGCCGGGGCGCAGTACGCGGGCCGCTTCGCGGGCGAAACGCGGAGCGTCGCACCATTGCAGCGCCAGATTCGACCAGTAGAAATCGATGCAGCCATCCGCCAGCGGCAACGCCTCGGTATCGCCACAGAGCCGGTGCTGAACGCCACAGACGGCGAGCATGGCGGGAGCGAAATCGAGCGCGAGGAAATGCGCCGCCGGCCAGCGCGCGCGCATCAAGCGGCTGCCGTGGCCGGTGCCGCACCCGGCGTCGAGCACCGTGTCGGGGGCGGGCAGCATAGCGACCGCGGCGAGCAGATGCTCCGCCGCGGTGCGCTGGAAGCCGGCCCAGCGGTCGTAGCGCTCCGCCGCACGGGCGAAGGCGCTGCGCACGTCGCGGCGCAACGCGTTCATCCGAGCACCCCGGCGAAGGCGCAAACGCTGCGCACGAAGGCGATCGGATCGGAAGCGAACGGCGCATGCGCATTGCCCTCGAAGACTTGCAGACGCGCGGACGGGAGGCGTTCGAGCAGGCGTTCGCCGGCACCGATGGGCATCAGCGGGTCGGCGTTGCCATGGATCAGCAGCGTCGGCTGCTCGATCAATCCGAGGCTGTCGCGCAGATCGGCGCTGCCAAGCAGGTCGAGTCCGGCGCGCAGCGTTGCCGGGTCCGCCGGCAGGCCCTGCGGAGCCGTCGCAAGGCAACCGCGTAGGGCGCGCAGGGCTTCGCGCGCCTGCGCGTCGCCGACGTGGATCAGGGTCGCGAACTGCTTCAGCAGCGCCGCCGGATCCTGTTCCAGCGCTGCCTGGAACGCCGCCAGCTGTTCCGCCGGCAATGCGTCCTGCCAGCCTTCGCGCTGCACGAAGGAGGCCGTCGCGCCGACCAGCACCAGGCGCGCGACCTTGCGCGGGTGGCGCGCCGCCGCTGCCATACAGACCAGCGCACCGAGCGACCAGCCGCAAAGCATCGAGCGCGGGGGCAACGTCGCCGCCAGCGCGTCGGCCAGATCGTCGAGCGTGGCCTGCGGTTGCGGCGGCGATTCGCCGTAGCCCGGCAGGGCTACGCTATGGACGGTGAAATGCTTGCCCAGCAGATGGCCGGCCACCGACCAAGCCTCGGCACCCAGGCCCCAGCCATGCACCAGGGTGATCTGCGGGCCCTCGCCCCAGGTACGCACAGCAAGGTTCAAGCCGCTTCCTTCAGCGCCGTCAACAGCGCATCGACATCGGCGGCCGAATGTGCGGCGCTGAGCGAAATCCGCAGCCGCGCGGTGCCCAGCGGCACCGTCGGCGGGCGAATCGCCGGCACCCACAGGCGGCGCACTTCGAGCGTCGCGGCAAGGTCGAGCGCGGCTTTGTTATCGCCGACGATCAGCGGCTGAATCGCGCTCGGCGACGCCGCTTGCCGCCAGCCATGTGCGGCCGCCAGCGGCGCAAGGCCGACACGCAGTTGCTCAATCCGCTGCCGCAACCGGCTGCGCAACGCGTCGCCGGCTTCGATCAGTTCGATGCTTTTCAGCACTGCGCAAGCCACCGCCGGGGGTGCGGCCGTGGTGTAGATGTAACTGCGCGCGCTGTTCATCAGCCATTCGATGACCCGCGCGGCACCGGCAACGAAGGCGCCGGCAACTCCGGCCGCCTTGCCGAAGGTGCCCATCAGCACGATGCGCGGCGACGCCGGCAGGGCGAAATGCGCCAGACTGCCGCGGCCGCTATCGCCGAGCACGCCGAAGCCGTGAGCATCGTCCACCACCAGCCAAGCATCGTACTTCTCGGCCAGCGCGAACAACTGCGGCAGCGGCGCCAGATCGCCGTCCATGCTGAACACCGCATCGGTCAGGATCAGTTTGCGCTTCGCCGTGCTGACGGCGAGCAGCTTTTCCAAAGCATCCACATCATTGTGGGCGTAGCGCTTGTGCTCGGCACGCGAAGCGATGGCGGCATCGATCAGCGAGGCGTGATTGAGCTTATCGGCGAAGATCGCATCGCCACGCCCGACAAGGGCCGGTGCAACCGCAAGATTGGCCATATAGCCAGTAGAGAAGGTGAGCGCCCGCGGCAGACCGACGAACTCGGCGATGCGCTCTTCGAGCTGCTCGTGCGGCCGCAGATGGCCGCCCACCAGATGCGAGGCGCCGCTGCCGGCACCCCACTGCTGCGCGCCCGCACCGAGTGCGGCGACGATCAGCGGATGGTTTGCCAGCCCGAGGTAATCGTTGCTGGCAAAGGCCAGCAACGGCCGACCATCGGCCGTCAATCGCGGCCCGGCGGGCGTATCAACGACGCGGCGGTGACGACGCAAATGCTGATGGTCGAGGATCGCGAGATTCTGTTCGAGATCGTCGAAGATCATGCCAGCACCTCGTTCAGGGCCGCCGTCGCGGCGGCGGCCAGGAAGTCGCCGCTCTCCTCGTCCAGCAAATAGGGCGGCATGAAATACACGGTGTTGCCGATCGGCCGCAACAGCACTTCGCGCTGCATCGCGGCGGAAAAATAGCGGCGCGCAAAATCGGCCGGCGCAGCGGCCACATCGAAGGCCCAGAGCATGCCGCAGCGGCGGAAGTGGCGTACCCGCGGATGATCGCGCAGCGCTACCAACTGCTTGGTAAAAACGTCCGCGCGCCGCCGGTTGGCCGCGATCACCTTGTCCTGCTCGAAGATGTCGAGGGTCGCCAGCGCCGCGCGGCAAGCCAACGGATTGCCGGTATAGGAATGGGAATGGAGAAAGCCGCGCGCCGTGGCGTCGTCGTAGAACGCGTCGTAAATGCGGTCCGTAGTCATCACCACCGAAAGCGGCAGATAGCCGCCGCTGATGCCCTTCGACAGACAGAGAAAATCCGGGAGAAGATTTTTCCCATCCGTTGCCGCCTGTTCGTGGGCGAAGAAGGTACCGGTACGACCGAAGCCGACGGCAATCTCGTCGCAGATCAGGTGCGCCCCGTAACGGTCGCAGAGCCGGCGGGCGAGGCGCAGGTATTCCGCGTCGTGCATGGCAAAGCCGGTGGCGCACTGCACCAGCGGCTCGACGATCAACGCGGCGATGCGGCCCTCACCTTCGATCAACGCCTTTTCCAGCCCGGCCGCCGCTCGCCGCGCAACGTCCACGGCGTTCTCGCCGTCGCGGGCGAGGCGCGCATCCGGCGAAGGCACGGTGCGCACGTCGCGGATCAGCGGTGCGTAGGCGTCGCGGAAGATCGCCACGTCGGTCACCGACAGCGCACCGAGGGTTTCGCCATGGTAGCTGCCCTCAAGGCAGAGGAACCCCGTCTTCTCCGCATCTCCGGCATTGCGCCAGGCATGGTGGCTCATTTTCAGAGCGATTTCGGTAGCGCTAGCGCCGTCTGAGGCATAGAAACAATGGCCAAGGGCGCCGCCGCTCAGCGCCGAGAGGCGTTCGGACAGTTGCACCACCGGCTCGTGGGTAAAACCGGCCAGCATCACATGCTCCAGCGTGTCGAGTTGCTCACGCAGCGCCGCATTGATGCGCGGATTGCAATGGCCGAACAGATTGGTCCACCAGGAACTGATCGCATCCAGATAGCGCCGACCTTCCGGATCGTACAGCCACAGCCCCGCAGCGCGCGCCACCGGCACCGGCGGCAGCGCCTCGTGCTGCTTCATCTGCGTGCACGGGTGCCAAACGGCGGCGAGACTGCGGGCGATGAGGTCGGGGGAGGCGGGCATGGGCGGCAAAAGGACTCAGATGCGATTTTACCCCGCACGCCTGAGGAAACCTTGTGCCAGCCTGTCGCAACGAAGCTGCGAAGCCTCGAAAGAACCCGGAGCGGTCAGGCGGCGGGTTCGAACACCCCGGCCACGCAGGAATTTTCGACGTGCCGGAGCGTTCGGGAAGCGATGTCGGTCAGTTTCGCCGACCGACGATCACTGCGCTTTTACCGCCAATACCGGGCAAGAAACGGACAGAAGAATGTCCTGGGCAACGCTGCCAAGGAAAAGTTTACCCACCGGCGAGCGCTTGCGCAGGCCAATGATGAGCATGGTCGCATGACGCGATTTCACCAGGGTTTCAATCTCTTCCACGGGCGTATTGCCACGGGCAAATTGCATGAACTCGGCCTTGACGCCGGAAGCCGCAAGCTGACTCTCGATGCGCTTGACCTCCGCCTCCGCGGCAATCGATTCGTTGTCTCCCGTGGCGGCGCTCGCATTGACAACCACCAGATCCTGGTTGAAGAGCCTTGCCATTTCAATGCCCTTGTCAAGAGCGGCCTGACCTTCCGGGCGCGGTACATAAGCTACGAGTATTGTCATGTTCTCTTTCCCATTTGATTATCTACAGATACGATCGGACCGATTCTACATACTTTGCATACGCTGCCGGTTATGGTCGGCCATCCAGGTACTGGAGCCTTGTCCGGCATGGGCCTCCGGGGCGTGGATAACGTAACGCTCCACGATTGGCCAATTACATCCGTTCGCCGATTAGCAAACTCCCCATTCATTGTGCTGACTTACCGACGGCGACACGTTAGCATTCGCCCCTCGACCTTGTAGCGGGGGAAATGCAGGCTCATGGATACCGATGTTGCTGACGCTCTTGATGGATTGGACCTCTTCAAGGGATTCTCCTATCCGGAACTTAAAGTCGTTGGCCGCTATCTGGTCCGTCTCTCCAAGAAACAGGGGGAGGTGGTATTCAGCGAAGGCGAACCTGGAACATACATGCTGTTTCTGCTGGCGGGGCGGTTGTCGATCGTCAAGGCGGGAGGCCATGGCGAGCGCCTGCTCTGCCGCGAAGGGCGGGGCCGCATGGTCGGCGAAATGGCGCTGCTCGACCAGGAGCCTCGATCCGCCACCTGCGTAGCCGACACCGAATGCGCCATGCTGGCGCTGAATGTGGAAGCACTGAATCGCATGGCTGACGAATATCCGTTGTTGGCCTACCGCTTGATGTCGAGTTTGGCCAAAATCCTTTCGCGCAGACTGCGCAGAACGTCCGGCATGCTCGTGGAATTTATGGAAAATTGAAAACCCGCGCGGCAAACAGTCCGACAATGGCCTGAAGAAGGGGAATCGGCTCCTGGTTATAGACTCCACCAGAGGCCACAGAGAAAGGTTGAAAAACAGTGGAAACCGCCACAATTCTCAAACTGTTGGGAAAGGTCACGATTTTCGAGGGATTCGGCCCAGGCGACCTCGAGGATTTTCTCGCGCAGACGCACGGGAGCACCTACGCGACCGATTCGGAGATTTTTGCCGAAGGGGAACCCGGCCGGCACATGCATATCATCCTGTCCGGCAAGGTCGATGTCTTCCGCAAAAGCGGCGGTAGACCGGTGCACCTTGTCAAACTCGGCCCAGGCGAAACGTTCGGCGAGATGTCCCTGGTTCTGGACACCAATATCGGCCGCACCGCATCGATTCACGCGATCGAGCCTACCGCAACGCTAACGATCGATTACGAAAATCTGGCCCGCATTCCCAGTGTCGCCGCCAAGCTCTACCGCAATATTTCACGTACGCTGGCAACCCGGCTCAAGATATCCACCGATCTCGTCGTCTTCCAGTCGCAATACGGTACCGATGTGCCACCGTCGGCGACGTTGGGTAAGCCGCGGCGTAAACCCGCAGTCAAAAGCGCAGGGGGTTAAGCGGCGGTAAACGCATTTCGTTGGAGAGCCGCACCCATTATCGATGACGGGCGCTATTCCGTTATGCATGGCCGCTGGCTGCGGCAGACGGACAGGAGGAATCTCTATGCAATCAAAGGACCATTGGGAAAAAGTCTATACAACCAAGGCGTCGAATGAAGTCAGTTGGTTTCAAGAGCATGCCGAACTCTCTCTCAGGCTAATTCGGGATGCAGAAACGGCGCCTACTGCCGCAATCATCGATGTTGGCGGCGGCACATCGACACTCGTCGATGACCTCGTAGCCGATGGCTATAACAATGTGACGGTTCTTGACCTCTCCGGAGCGGCGCTTGCCACCGCGAAAAAGAGGCTTGGTGACCGTGCTACAGATATTCATTGGCTGGAGGCCAATGTTCTCGATGCCGAGTTTCCTGCCCATGCTTACGCTGTTTGGCACGACAGGGCTGTTTTTCACTTCCTAACAACCCTTGAAGAACGGCACGCCTATGTACAAGCGGTACTCCGTGCTGTTAAACCGGGCGGCCTGGTCATTGTGGCTACTTTCGCTGAAGACGGACCTACCCAATGCAGCGGACTGCCTGCGATGCGCTACGACGCAAAGCAATTGCATGCAGAATTCGGTGAGCCGTTTCTTCTTCTGGGGCATGAGAAAGAGTCACACCATACGCCCGGCGGAAATGAACAAAAGTTCGTATATTGCTTTTGCCGCAAGGTAGTTTCTTAGAGGTCTTTTGGCTCGTGGCCGCTGGCCTCGACTCTGCAAAACAGAATACGTACATATTTCAGTGGAGAATCACTGTGCGCGCTGGGGACCATGAACTGTTCGACAAATAGAGGCGTACTGGCGCTGGCCTTTTTCCTACTGGGCTTGCCGGTTCAAGCGGCGCCCGAATGCTCAAATCAGCCCTTCGTTATCGACGAGACCCGGATGACGCTCGGCCCCAAGCATCATCCGATGGGGCGCCCCCTGCCTGCAACGGCCTACTTCAATCAGCCGGATGGATGCGTCGACGGCATCGGGTTCTTCGACGAAAACCGGAATGGCAGACTCGACCCGGCGGAAATTCGAGTGTTCGGCTCGAACCGCCAAGTCGACTGTGGATCGTGCCACGGCGAATCCCCGGATGCAAAATCTGCGGCGTCGGCAAGCGTCTTTCTGCGCCAGAACGCCGCGGCCCTGTGTCTGGTGTGCCACAACCTGTAACAACCCCAAAGCTACCCATGGCACACGTCGTTACGTTCGTCGGTCAATCGGTATTTTCCGAACCACGCTAATGCCGATTGCCGACCCTACGATGTCGGGGATGTCGCGCGATGAAGCCGTTCCCATAGTTATTTGAGCGTTTCAGGCATTGCTTGAACAGCGATGCGGGTCTTTTTCAGCAAGCTTCTGATGTCATATAGTCGATTGATCGACAATTCGGTCAATACATGTCCGGACGACAAGAGCAAGGTGCCATCCGTAAGATTGATGTTTTCCGTCAGGATCATGCCGGGACGCAGCCGTTGCAGCGAAATATCAGTCCCCTCCCGACTCTCATTGCGCCCGGTTTCTTTGTGAACCGGCAAAGGGATGGATGCCCCGCGATAGTCATTCGCCGATCGAATATCGCCAGCGCCACGCAGACTCCTGAAATCGGTTCGGACGGCTTCGTAGGCGAGTGCGGGATGAAGATGAAGGCGCTCGGAAATGGCTTTTGAAATTTTTTCCTCGACTAGCGCAGGAGTGATGGGCTTGACCAGGAACCCGTTTATATCCAGTGCCAGTGCGGCCGAAAGGATTTCCGTTTGAGAAAACGCGGTGAGGACAATGATTCGAGTTTCCCGCTTGGCAAACGTTCTACCTGCCCGAATCATTTGGATGAATTTCAAGCCGTTAACGCCCGGCATCTCTACATCGGTAATGATCAAATCAAACGCGTTCGATTCAAGCAGCTTTAATGAGAATTCAACGTTGGCTGCATCTGTGACTTTGGCGAATCCCAGAGTCCTGAGGACCGAGAGAATGATCTTGCGTGTGAAATCGTCATCCTCTACAACGAGAACGTTGATCTCGCTCTGTTCCAGAGCGACCGGAAGTGAAACGGCTACCGCCTTATTGGCATGCTTTTTCATGAAATCCTGGAAAGCCCCGATATCCATCGGCTTGCCGACGAAGTAACCCTGAGCCACATCGCATCCCATGATCTTCAGCGTATTCCAGTCCTGCTGCGATTCCACTCCCTCGGCTATGCTCTTCACTTGTAGCCTGTGCGCCATTTCGATGCTCGACTCAACCACGATGCGCAATACGTTGTTCTCGGTGAAGCCCCTAACGAAAGACTGGTCTATCTTGAGTTCGCTGTAGGCTACGCGGGTAAGTTGCTGCAAGCTGGAATAGCCGGTTCCGTAATCATCAATGGAAAGCGAGAATCCATTCATGCACAGGCGCGCCAGATTCTCCAACGCATGTGGGACGTCGGTCATGGCTACCGACTCGGTGATTTCCAGAACGATGTATTGCGGATCGACTCCAGCCTGGCGTACGACTTGGGTAATCATGTCTGCCAAGATGGAATCGTCCAACGAGACCAGCGAAAGGTTGATTGAAATGCTGATTAAATGTCCTTTGTCGTGAAAAGAACGACAAGCTGCGAGACCTTTTTCGAGCATAAGGAAAGTGAGGTCACTGATCTCCCCGCTCTGCTCAAGTAGAGGAATAAAGGCATCGGGCCCGATCACACCCATCTCCGGATGAATCCAGCGCGCTAATGCCTCGGCCCCCTCTAGGCGGCCTGTTTTAAAACTAACTTTGGGCTGGAAGAACGGCTCGAACTGGTTTGCACGGATTCCCTGGCGGATCTCATCAAGGGTGAAATGCTTGGCTTCGGCGGGTCGTTGCCATTTATTTTCCGTATTTCCATGCTTAGCCAGAATTTCCTTGAGGCGATCCAGAACGACGGGCTTCTCAATCAATCCAAGCAGCTTGATGCCGTACATCCTGGCCATTCGGCCGACCGAGGAAAGCAACTTACTATCCACCGCACTCGTAATGACGATTGCTACCTTATGATTCTCTTGACCCAAATGCCGCAAGAACTCCATGCCATCCATTTCCGGCATCTTCAAATCGCAAAGTGCCACATCCACGGGCCTTGAACCCGCACTGCGAATAATCCCAAGCGCCTGCCTGCCATTGGCGGATTCTGATAGTGCGGCCACACCAAGCGAGCGCAGCATGCCTGCAACCAGCTGGCGCTGAAAGTCGTCGTCCTCTACGATCAGAAGGTGCAATTCATTTATCTTCATACGACTCGCCTCCAGTTTTCTCGGCGGATATGAGATGGGCGTCGAGATATACGTCAAGTTGCCTCACTGCATCTTCCATTGCGATTTCCATTGCGCGTGCACGCGGCAGATCGCCACTGGTTGCAGCGAGTTCAATGACAGCACAGGCTTTTGCCAAAGACTCCGCACCTACCATGCGGCAGGACCCTTTCATGCGGTGGGCAAGGCTCTCCAAGCGGGTGAGATCGCCTTGAATCAGTATCTGACTTAATTTCGCGGAGTCAGCATGAATATGGCCCTGAAAATCGCGAAGCACTTGAGCTTGCGCGCCACTGCCCGCTGCGATCTGATTGAGTACGGCGAAATCGATGGGGTCGCCAGCGTGAATAGCGTCGGCATCGTTCACTTTAGAGGTGTGTCTGTCGCTATCCGTTTCGGAGAGCGACAGACACTTTGCCAGCGTCGCTTTCAGTTGCGCCATATTGGCGGGCTTTACCAACAATTCATCCATACCCGCGACGCGACAATGCTCCATTTCTTCGGCCAGAGCGTTCGCCGTCCAAGCAATGATCGGCGTATGGGGACGCGCCTCCTCCGCCTCGATCTTACGTATAGCCCGCGATAGCCCATACCCATCCATCTCGGGCATATGACAGTCGGTAATCACCAGCGCAAAGCGTCCGTTCCGCCACATCGCCAACGCCACCTCGCCGTTCTCCGCTGTTTCGGCCCGTAGGCCGAGCAGCCTTATCTGGCGCGCCAACAGGTCGCGGTTGATCGGATGATCGTCCACCGCCAACACCAGCGGCGCATCCATATTGCCGTCCAGAAGCGGATCGATTGCTCTCTGTTCGACTTCAGGGCGCACATTTTGAATGGACTTGGCGTTCGCACTTGAGACCGGCAGCGTCAGCGCAATGCTGAAGGTAGCTCCCTGTCCCGGTTCGCTCTCCAGGTCGATCTGTCCATCCATCAATTCCGCCAAGCGCCGACAGATCGCCAGTCCCAACCCCGTTCCGCCATACAACCGGGCGGTGTCCGAACTTTCCTGCCGGTAGCGCTGGAATAAACGCTGCTGGACATCCTTGGCTATGCCGGCGCCCGTATCCTTGACCGAGAAGCGTATCCGCTCGCCACTTTCGTAACGATCAACAAGGCTGGCACGAACCTCGATTTCTCCGCGTTGAGTAAACTTGATCGCATTGCTGACGAAGTTGTTCAGTACCTGAGAGAGTCGCAAGGGATCGACAATGTGCGCAGAACTGAGACGTGCGTCAACGTGTTGCCATAGCACCAAGTCTTTAGCGCTGGCAACGCGCGAGTAGGTATTGACGACTTCTTGCAGCAACTGCGCAATCGAAGTCGCGCATAGGGAAAGCTCAAGTTTCCCCTCCTCGATCTTCGACCAATCGAGGATGTCGCTGACGATACGAAACAGCCCCCTGCCAGACTCCCACGCCGCATCCAGCGTCGCTCGCTGATCCTTTTCGAGATGCGTCAGGGAAAGCAACTCCAGCATGCCGAGCATGCCGGTCAGCGGGGTGCGGATTTCATGGCTCATGGTGGCGAGAAACGAATCCTTGGCACGGTTGGCCAATACGGCCTGTTCCTTCGCCGCGACAAGGGCTTCGTCGGCGCGCTTGCGTTCGGTTATGTCCTTGAAAAGAATTCCGACTCTCTGGCTTCCGTTTCCCCCGATACGGAAAGCGAAGACATCGAAATACCGCTGCATCGCGATTGCTGCATTCTCGAAACGAATCGCTTCGCCCGTCCTCGCCACCTCCCCGACGATATCAAACCAATTCGTGTCATGATTGGGAACCAGTTCTCGTGCCGTCCTGCCGAGAGCTTGACGAACACCCGTGTGCTTCTCGAACATCGGGTTGATTTCCACAAAACGATAATCGATCGCCTTGCCATTCTGGTCGCGGAGCATTTCGACCACACAGAATCCCTCGTCCATCGACTCGAATAGCGTGCGGTATCGTTCTTCGCTATCGCGCAGCGCCACCTTCGCCGCGTACTCCTTGGAGATATCGCGAAACACCAGCACCGTTCCGATCACTTCGCCGTTGCGATTACGTATGGGCGCGCAACTGTCGGCAATTGGGCGCTCGCTACCGTCGCGTGCAATCAAGACTGTATCGTTGGCTAATCCGCAAATGGCGCCTTGAGCCAATGTCGCCGCCACGGGGATGGGCGCCAGTTCGCGCGTCTGCTGATTGATGATGTGAAAAATATCAGCCACCGGGTGACCAACTGCTTCCGCCTGCGACCAGCCGGTGAACTGCTCGGCGAGGGTATTAAGGCGTGTCACCTGTCCGTCGGCATCCGTAGTCATCACCGCATCGCCGATGGATCTGAGCGTTACGCTGAGGTTTTCCTCACTGGCGCGCAGAGTGGCATTAGTCTCCGCGCTCTGTTTGTTAGCTTTCTGTAGTCGACTATGGGTAATACTGAAAAAAATACCCATGATGCTGAAGATGGTAATAGAAACAATCGATATGGGTTTCTCCAAATGGAACGAGTAATAGGGTGGAATGAAGAACCACCACACAAGCACGGTAGAAATGAACGTGGATGCCAACCCAGGAAGCAACCCGCCGATCCAGGAGCTAATGAAAACAGCAGGAAAGAAAAGAAACCAAGCGTACGGTTGGATCACCGGCCAAAACATCCACTGCAAGATGAATGCCACCACCGGCGGCAGAAGAGCCAGAAGCGGACGAAGCCCAAAAAGCCTAGCAACTCTCATATTGGCCGCTTCCCAAGGAGTATTCATCTTATGAATACATAGTAGGTTTTCAGAATAAAGCCATACTCCGATAGCATTCCATTAGCGATTCTTCATGAATTATTGCCCTGGATTGAATGAGGACGATGTCGCCGACAATCCCATACTTAGGGAACGGCAACTTGTGCGACATCAGGCCCATTGTTCATGCGGGTTTCGCTCGTATTTCTGTCGCCTTAGTTCGTGACCATGACGTAAATCAGCGCGAATATTCCACTTGTCATTTCGGCACTGGGCTGACATTCCTCGTGATCATTTTTGTGTGCTGGCCTGCGCCCCTTACAATCCAGCCATGGATACCAACGAACTGCTCTTCGAGTTGCACGACGACGGCATCGGCCGCATCGTTTTCAATCGCCCCCAGGCACGCAATGCGTTGACCTTCGACATGTACGATCGGTTGACGGAAATCTGCGCGCTGGCCAATGACGACCCGCGCATCCGCGTACTGCTGCTCTCCGGCGCCGGGGGTCAGGCTTTCGCCGCCGGCACCGACGTCGAGCCGCTGAAGTCGCTGACCACGACCGAGCGTGTCGCTGCCTACGAGGCCCGTGTCGAACGTACGCTGCTGGCGCTGGAAACCTGTCGCGTACCAACCGTCGCTTCGATTGCCGGCGCCTGCACCGGTGGCGGACTGATCATCGCCGCGGCCTGCGATCTGCGTATCGGCGCCGCCGACGCGCGGCTGGGCATGCCCATCGCGCGCACGCTGGGCAACTGTCTGTCGGCCAAGAACGCCGCGCGAATCATCGCCCTGACAGGCATGGCGCGCTTTCGTCAGATGATTTTTTCCGCGCGGCTATTCACCGGCGAGGAAGCCTTCACCGTCGGCCTGCTCTCGGAGGTGGTGGATTCGGCCGGCAGCCTTGCGCCGCGCGCCGATATCGTCGCCCGCACGGTGGCCGGGCATTCGCCGCTGACCCTGCAATCCACACGGGAACTGTTGCGGCGGATGCAGGTCGCCGTGGAAGATGTAAAAGACATGGACTTGCTGACGCGCTGCTACACCAGCAACGATTTCCAGGAGGGCATCGCCGCCTTCCTCGGCAAGCGCGCGCCCCACTGGCAGGGTAACTGACCCTCAGCAGATGCGCGGCAGCGCGTCGCCGCTGAGCCAGTCGATCATCCGCCGCCCGCCGAAGCGGGTGACCATCTGCACGAAGCAGCGCGCATCCTGCTCGACGCGTCCGATCAGGGCGGCGTCGCGGCCCAGAGGATGGGCGCGCAGCGCCGCCAGCGCCGTGCCCGCCAAATGGGCCGGGCAGATCGCGATCAGACGTCCCTCGTTGGCGATGTTCAACGGATCGAGGCCGAGCAATTCGCAGGCGGCGGCCACCGCCGGCCGTACGGGAATGGCCGTCTCGTCAAGGACGATACCGACCCTCGACTGACGGGTGATTTCGTTGAGCGTGGCGGCCACGCCGCCGCGGGTCGGGTCGCGCAGCACATGCACCTCGGGCATCGCATCGAGCAGCGCTGAGGTCAGGCCGTGCAGCGCTGCCGTATCGGAAACGATCGGCGAATCGAAAGACAGGTTCTCGCGCACCGACATGATGGCCATGCCATGGTCGCCGATGGGGCCGGAAATCAGCACCGCGTCGCCGGGGCATGCATTGCGGCCGGAACAGTCGACGCCGTCACGCAGCACGCCGACCCCGGTGGTAGCGATGAACACTCCGTCCGCCTTGCCCCGCTCCACCACCTTGGTGTCGCCGGTCACCACCGGCACGCCGGCCTCGCGCGAAGCCGCCGCCATTGAGGCGACGATGCGGGTGAGATCGGCGAACGGAAAGCCTTCTTCGAGGATGAAGCTTGCCGCCAGATAGAGCGGCGTCGCGCCCATCATCGCCACGTCGTTGATCGTGCCGTGCACCGCCAGACAGCCGATGTCGCCACCGGGGAAGAACAGCGGCGAGACCACATGGGCGTCGGTAGCCATCACCAATTTGCCATGGGCGGAGGGCAAGCGTGCGCCGTCGTCGCCCTGGGCGAGGTAGTCGTTGTGCAGTTCGCGGGCGAAGATCTGTTCGATCAGTTGCGCCATGGCACGGCCGCCGGCGCCGTGGGAGAGATCGATATGGCCGGTTTTCAGATTGAGAGTGGTCATGGTCTGTGGTTATTGGGTCGTATCACTTATCCTTCGACTTCGCTGCGCTACGCACTCAGGACGAACGGTGGTGGCGTGTGGCTGGCGGTTGGAATTTGAGCCGGTCGTCCTGGATGTAGACGGTGTAACTGCCTGATGCTGACCAACGCTGCTCAAGGCCATCCGCATGCCCCGTATAGCAGGAACCGCGCGCACTTCAGAAAACAAGCCGAGAACCCCATCACGCTGCGGAGCGGAAGCGGCCGTAGCTGTAGTGTGCCGCGCAGGCGCCTTCCGACGAGACCATGCAGGAGCCGATGGGCGTTTCCGGCGTGCAGGCGGTGGCAAAAATTTTGCATTCCTCGGGGCGCTTTTCGCCGCGCAGAATGGCAGCGCATTCGCAAGCCTTGTGGTCGGGCACGGCAACATAGGACACGGCAAACTTCCGCTCGGCATCGAAGCGTGCGTATTCGTCGCGCAAGCGCAGGGCGCTGTGCGGCACGGTACCGAGACCGCGCCACTCGAAGGCGTCGCGCAGCTCGAAGACCCGCTCCACCAGCACCTGCGCCTTGCGATTGCCGGCGCGGGTGACGGCGCGGGTGAATTCGTTCTCGACTTCGGCACGGCCTTCGTTGATCTGGCGGATCAGCATCTGGATCGCCCGCATCACGTCGAGCGGCTCGAAGCCGGCGATCACCACCGGCTTGCCGTAGTCGCGCGGGAACGGTTCGTAAGGGGCACTGCCGATCACCGTGGACACGTGGGCCGGGCCGATGAAGCCATCGAGCCGCACGCCCTGCGCCACGTTGAGGATGGCGTGCATCGCTGCCGGAGTGAGCACGTGATTGCACAGCACGGAGAAATTCTTCAGTCCCTCGGCTGCGGCCTGGATCACGGCGACTGCGGTCGGCGGCGTGGTGGTCTCGAAGCCGATGGCGAGGAACACCACCTCCCGTCCGGGTTGCGCACGGGCGATGGCCAAAGCGTCGGCGGTCGAGTAGATCATGCGCACGTCAGCGCCCTGCGCTTTGGCCTTTTGCAGCGTGAGCTTGCCCGAGGCCGGTACCCGCAGGGTATCGGCGTAGGTGCAGAGGATCGCACCGCGGTCGAGCGCAAGCCGGATGGCCTGATCGATGCGGCCGATCGGCAGCACACAGACCGGACAACCGGGGCCGTGGATCAATCGGATCGACGGCGGCAGGAGGTCGGCGATGCCGTAGCGCGAGATGGCGTGGGTATGGCCGCCGCAGAACTCCATCAGCCGGTATTCGCGGCCCGGCTGAACTTCGGCAGCGATGGCCGAGGCCAGGCCGCGGGCCAGAGCGCCGTCGCGGAAATCGTCGATGTATTTCATCCGCCCTGCTCCGCCGCCAGTTGGCGGAACAACGCTAGAGTAGCTTCCGCTTCTTCGATATCAAGCTTTTGCAGCGCATAGCCGACATGCAGAATGACGTAATCGCCCACCGCCACCTCTTCGACCAACGCCAGCGAGATGCGCTTCTTCACGCCATCGAGGTCGACCACGGCTTCGTCGTTGTCGCACAACTCAACCACCAAAGCCGGCATTGCCAGACACATTTCCAATACTCCTGAATTTGCTAGACAGCGGATCTTTCGATGATCCGGTTCGCCGCATAGATGCCGGAAATCGCTGCGGGCTCCATGCCCATACCGTTGTGGTCGCCGGCCATGTAGAGGTTGTCGCCCAAATCCTGATCGAGCACCAGCGCCGGGTGAGTGTAAATCGCCTGCGCCCAGTCCTGCTGCCAACGCACGCTGTAGTCGTCGAAATAATCGGCGAGATCGATGCCCACCGCCGAATACAGCTCGTATTCGTCCCGACTGCCATCGCGCCGCGCCAGATAGATGACCGGGCTGGTGTCGGAAAACAGATGGATGTCCTTGCCGCGATACTTGGCCTTGAGCGTGCCTTTGACGAGGTAGGAGGAGAGTCGCGATGCGCTGCGGATGCGCGGCAGATCGATCAGTTTCTGCGCCGCGTCGGCAGTGGTGGCGATCACCAGATTGCGGGCATGAAAGACCCGCCCCTTCGCCGTGGTCACGCTATAGCCGCCATCGGTCTTGTCCACCTTCGTCGCGCTATCGAATTCGACGCTGCCGAGTCGCTGCTGCATGGCACTCTCGCTGAACTCGAAGTTGTTGATCGGCATCAGCAGGCCCTGGGCCAGATAGCAGTAGTCGAATGCGGTCAGCGTATCGACCCGCGCTCCGGTGCAGGCATAGGCGAACAGCGACACCGATTCGCGGCAGGCCTCGGTAACGCCCAGGTCATCGAGAAACTGCTGCGCGGTCATGAAAAACAGCCGCTCCATGAACGGATCGGCTTTCAGCGCTTCCTTCACCTGCATCGTTTCGCAGTTCTTTTTGTACGCTTCGTAATGCGTTTCGAAGGTCTTCATGAAGCGGAGGAACCTGAACAGCTTCCAGCCATGCTTCAACACCCGCAGGCTGAGGGCCGAATAGCTATCCGTGTCGCTGCGGTGGAACAACAGCTGGCCGAAGGATTTGATGACCCGCGGCCCCGGCGTGATGATCTGCTTGACATGGTGATAGTTGTCGAAATAGAAGACCGCGCCGAAATTCATCTTGAACTCGGCCTTGTACATCACCCGCCCGCCCAGCCGCTCGGTCACCAGCAGAAATGGCAGACCGGCCTCCTTTAGACGCATGGCGCAGAACATTCCAGCCATGCCGCCGCCGAGAATCAGCGTACCTTGATCTTGTTCCATGATTCCTCCCCTATTTTTTTAACGACGCGAACCGCAGTGTGTAACAGGCGTGCCCGGGAATCTTGCGAAATGGTGCTCTTCGGCTCAATCGAAAGCGTGGTGACGCACCACCCAGGCCTGTCCCAGCGCAATCGCCGTATCGCCGGGCAACAGCCGCTGCGCTTCGAGCAGGTGCAGTCCGGCGGCGGCGCAACGCTGGCGCAGTCCGGCGGCGATCAGCTTGTTGAAGAAGCAGCCGCCGCCGAAGGCCACCGTGCCTATTCCGCTCGCCTCCGCCGCGCTTTGCAGCCAGTCGAACAATGCCGCCACAACAGTGGCGTGGAACACCGCCGCACCGCGCTCGATATCGGCCTCGTCGATCAGGCTGGCCAGCATCGGCAGCAGATCGAGATGGCCGGCGGCGTCGATGCGCCAACCGTCGTCCAGGGGCCGGGTAGGCCCGAAGCGCGTCGCGCCCTGCTCCAGCGCAATCGCCGCCTGGGCCTCGAAATCCATTACCGGGCAAAGGCCGAGTAGGCCAGCTGCCGCATCAAAGACGCGGCCCATGCTCGACGTCGGCGGACAGCGTACGCCCTTGTCGAGCAGTTGCGCCAGACTGCCCGCCGCGACCTGCTTGCTGAAGCGCAAGGCAATCTCGTCGCCGCGGCCGAGGGCATGCAGCACCGCCGCGGCCATGCGCCAGGGTTCGCGCGCCGCGCGGTCACCGCCGGGCAACGCCAGCGGACGCAGGCCTCCGAGTCGTTGGCAGTGCGCGCCGTCGACCCGCAACAGTTCGCCACCCCAGGCCGTGCCGTCGTCACCGAAGCCGACGCCGTCGAGCGCAAGGCCGAGCAGCGGGCCGTCGAAGCCGTGCTCGGCGCAGATCGCGGCGATATGGGCATGGTGATGCTGCACACCGATCGCGCGGACGCCGCACTCCTCCGCTAGCTGCAAACCAAAGCGGGTGGAATGAAAGTCCGGATGCAGATCGTGGGCAATGGCTGCGGGCGACCCGCCGAGCCATGTGAGTAGCGTGCGCGCGGCCTGCTCGTGGCCGATGCAGGCGTCGACGCAATCCAGATCGCCGAGCGTGTGGGAGACCACAGCCTCGCCGTCGCGTGCGGCGCACAGCGTGTTCTTGAACCAGGCGCCCATCGCCAGCACCGGCACGCCGCTCGGTAGCGGCAGGCGATGCTCGATCAGGTTGTCGGTGCTGCTCGCACTCATGCGGCCGCCGCCTCGCGGCGGGCGGCCGCGGCGCCGGCACGCAGCCAGTCGATCCACTCGTCCATGCCGCTGCCGTGGGTGGCCGAACTGCGGATGATGCGAATCGCCGGATTGACGCGACGAGCGAAGGCTTCCGCCTGATCGGCATCGAATGCCAGATGCGGCAGCAGATCGCACTTATTGAGCAGCATCAGGTCGGCGGCGCGGAACATGTCCGGGTACTTGAGCGGCTTGTCCTCGCCTTCGGTGACCGAGAGGATCGCCACCTTATGCGCCTCGCCGAGATCGAAGGCGGCCGGACAAACGAGGTTGCCGACATTTTCGATCAACAGCAGGCCGCCATTCTGTAGCGGCAGGCGCTGCATCGCCTGGCCCACCATGCGCGCATCGAGATGACATCCCTTGCCGGTATTGACCTGGATCGCCGGCGCGCCGGCGGCACGGATGCGATCGGCATCGCGGCTGGTCTGCTGATCGCCCTCGATCACCGCCACCGGCACTTCGCCGGCGAGGCGGCGCAGGGTTTCGACCAGCAGCGTGGTTTTGCCGGACCCGGGGCTGGAGACCAAATTGATGGCGAACACGCCGAGTTGCGCCAACGTCTTGCGATTGGCGACAGCCTCGGCGTCGTTGCGCGCCAGCAGGTCCTGCTCGACTTCGATGCGCCGCACTTCGTCGGGTGCAGGCGGAATCACGGCGACGGCCGACCGCTTGCGCGGCACATAGGGATGCGCGTGAGGGTGTGATTCGAGGGTGGCACCATCGCCGCCGCAGCCACAGGTCGTACACATTGTTCGTTACTCCACGTCAAGATCCTTGACCCGCATCTCCATGCCGCGCAGCACCTGCATCGGATGCGCGCCACAGGCCGGGCAAGGATCGTAAACCGTCTCCAGTTCTGCCGTCGCGCCGCAGCCGCTGCACCTGCCTTCGCCCGCGACAACCAGAAATTCAAGCGCCGCACCCGCCGCGCAACTGCCGGCCGCCGCCGACTCGAAAGCAAAGCGCAACGCTTCGGGTTCGACACAGGATAGCGCGCCGATCTCCATCCGCACCCGGCGAACACGGGAAAACCCTTCGCGCACGGCCGCCGCCTCGATCAGTTCCACTGCGCTGGCGGCCAGCGAAAGCTCATGCATGGCGACCGCCGTTGCGCGTCACGCCAGCGCCGCTTCGATCTGCGCGCATACGGAATCCGCCGGTTGCGGATCGGCAAAGCGCGCGGCGGCGGCACGGCAGTTGGCGTCCAGGCGCGGCTCCGCCAACAGGCCGGCGATGCACTTCGCCACGCGGCGGCTTCCATAGCCACTTCGTGGCACGCTGCGGCCGACGCCGAGGGCTTCGATCCGCATCGCATTGTCGAACTGGTCGTGGGCCATCGGCACGATCACTTGCGGCACGCCGGCGCGCAAGGCCTCGGCCATGCTGCCGACGCCGCCGTGATGGATCAGCGCTGCCGCATGCGGCAGCAGACGGCGGAACGGCACATACTCGAACCAGCGCACCGAGGGCGGCAGGTCGCCGGGAATCTGCTCAGGAAACGCCGAAAGCAGGATGCCGCGCCGGCCCAGCCGGCGGCACGCAGCCACGGATTCGCGGAACGCCCGCCCGGCATGCAGCATGGCGCTACCGAAGGTAAATACCAGCGGCGCTTCGCCGGCAGCGAGAAATTCTTCCAGATCGGGCGCCAACGCGGCCTCGGTAAAGCCGTCGAAGAGCAGAAAGTCGCCGCGCAGCAGCGGCGTCGGCCAATCGGGCTGCGTCGGGCCGAACCACGCAGGAAACAGCGTGACGGCGAAGTCCGGCGCACCGTAGAGGTGGCCCGCGTAGTTCGGCACCGAGGCAAGGCCGAAGTGCGCGCGCAGCGTATTAATGTCCGGCAGCGTCGCCGGATCGAGGAGGTCGGCGTCGATCCGCCGCCACAGCCAGCGCCGCACCGCCTGCGGTACCCAGCGTGGCACATGCAGCGGCCCGAGTTGCAGTGGATCATGGCAGGTGCGCAGGTTGGCCGGAGCGAGGTAGGTGCCGATCAGGCGCATGGCCGGACGCTGCTCGCGCGCCACGCTGGCACCCGGCAGCACCAGCGGATGCGCAATGACGACCGTCTCCTCGTCGGCAGGCAGTCCCAGCAGAAACTCGGCAATATCCTTTTGCCGCGGCGCGACGCTTTTCCAGACCACCTCGAAACCCTTGCGCGCGTCCCACAGCGCCGGGTTATGCAATGCGGCTTCCGCCTCCTCTACCGTTCCCACGGTATGGCAATCCATGCCGGCATTGCGCGAGAATTCCGCCAACATCGGATGGGTCACCAGGGTCACCCGGTGACCGCGGCGTTGAAAAGCCGACGCAAGTCCCCAATAAGGGTGAAAATCCCCCATCGATCCCCAGGTGGCTATGACGAAATGACGGTTTCGCGCTATTGGCATGCGAGTGTTTGCGTCGGAAAGGGTTGTGAGTGCGCAACGCAGGCTATCCGCGGCTGTCGACGTCCGTCAAGGACTGGAGCACCCCCAGGAAAGCCATTGATCCAGCGCAAACGCGCTGCAACATTTAATCATTATCCTGTTTCTTTACGCTCCAGGAGCCTGCTGCCTTGATCGACACCGCTCTCGCCACCGTTCTCGACCGCCACCGCCGCGACGGCACCCGCCTGATGCAGATTCTGCGCGAGACGCAAGAAGCGCTGGGCTGGCTATCGCCCGACACGCTCGGCGACATTGCCAGCGCCATCGGCTGGCCCCGCGTGCGGGTCGAAAGCACAGCCGGCTTCTACAGCTTTTTCCATACCCGGCCGCTGGGGCAATACCGCGTATTGTTCTCCGACAACATCACCGACCGCATGCTCGGCAGCCATGAGCTCATGCAGGCCTTGTGCAAAAAACTCTGGCTCGAACCGGGGCGCGTTTCCGAGGATGGTCTGGTCAGCGTCGACACCACCTCCTGCACCGGGCTGTGCGACCAGGGGCCGGCCGCGCTGGTGAATTACCGAGCGATCTCACAGCTAACGCCGGAACGTATCGCCGCCATGGCCGACCTGATCCGCGGCAAGGTGCCGCTCGCCGAATGGCCGACCGAATGGTTCCACATCGAGGACAACATCCGTCGTCGCGACGCCCTGCTTGATCACGGGCTGGCGCCCGGGGAGGCGCTGACCGCAGCGTTGGCGCGGGGTCCGCAGGGCCTGCTCGACGAAATCAAGCTGTCCGGCCTGCGCGGCCGCGGCGGCGCAGGCTTTTCCACCGGGCTGAAATGGCAGTCGTGCCGCGACGCTCCGGGCAAGGAGCACTACGTCGTCTGCAACGCCGACGAAGGCGAACCGGGCACCTTCAAGGACCGTGTGCTGCTCACCACCTGCGCCGATCTGGTGTTCGAGGGCATGACGCTCGCCGGCTTCGCCGTCGGTGCACGGAAAGGGCTGCTCTATCTGCGCGGCGAATACCGCTACCTGCTGGAACCGCTGGAAGCCGTGCTGGCACGGCGACGGCAGGCCGGCCTGCTGGGCAACCCGATCGCAGCCCACGGTTTCGACATCGAGATCCATCTCGGCGCCGGCGCCTACATCTGCGGCGAAGAGTCGGCGCTGATCGAATCGCTCGAAGGCAGACCGGGCAAGCCGCGCATCCGCCCGCCCTTCCCGGTGACCCACGGTTATCTGGACCAGCCGACGACGGTGAACAACGTCGAAACGCTGGCATCCGCCTGCCTGATCGCCCGCCACGGCGGCGCATGGTTCAAGGCTATCGGCACCGAAAAATCGGCAGGCACCAAGCTGCTTTCGGTGTCCGGCGACGTAGCGCGCCCCGGCATCTACGAATACCCGTTTGGTGTCAGCATCGCCCAGGTGCTGGCCGATGCCGGCGCCGCCGGCGTGCAGGCGGTGCAGATTTCCGGAGCCGCCGGCAATTGCCTGGCCGACGACGAGTTCGACCGCCGCATCGCCTATGAAGATGTGCCCACCGCCGGTTCGTTCATGGTCTTCGACCACTGCCGCGACATGTTCGAGGTCGCCTCGAATTTCGTCCATTTCTTCGCCCACGAGAGTTGCGGCTTCTGCACCCCGTGCCGGGTCGGCACCGCGGTGAATCGCCGGCTGATGGACAAGCTCTCCGCCGGCCACGGCTCGCCCTACGACATCAACGAGATGTACAAGATGCATCGACTGATGCAGGGCGCCAGCCATTGCGGTCTCGGCAACTCATCGACCACCGCCCTGTTCGACATGCTCAACAAATTCAAGCCGGCATTCGAGCGGCGACTGCATTCCCTCGAATACGAACCGGGCTTCGATCTGGATTCCGCGCTTTCGCAGGCGCGGCAGATGACCGGCCGCGACGATGCCGGCGCCCACCTGCGCGAGGACGAATAATGGCCTACCTCCCTTGTCCGCGCCGCGAACTCGCCGCCGCGTCCGAGATCGGCTCGGCGACGAAACGGCCCCACCAGGAGACTCCATGAGCGATACCTTCATTCTCGACGGCGAGGAAATCCCCTTCGAACCCGGTCAGACCCTGATCGAGGCCGCCAAGGCGGCAGGCAAGTACATTCCCCATCTCTGCTGGCATCCGGATTTCGTCGCCCACGGCTCCTGCAAACTGTGCACAGTCAAGGTAAACGGCCGCTTCGTTTCCGGCTGCACCGCCCAGGCGGCACCGGGGCAGAACGTGGAAAACCGGACGCCGGAGCTCGACGACAAGCGCCGCACGCTGCTGCAACTGCTGTTCGTCGAGGGCAACCATTTCTGCCCCTCCTGCGAAAAGAGCGGCAACTGCGCGCTACAGGCCACCGCTTACGAGTTAGGCATGCTGACGCCGCATTTCGACCACTTCTATCCCGACCGGCCGGTGGACGCCTCGCACACCGATGTCCTGCTCGATTTCAACCGCTGCATCATGTGCGAACTGTGCGTGCGCGCCAGCCGCGACGTGGACGGCAAGAACGTGTTCGCCCTCTCCGGTCGCGGCATCGATTCCCATCTGATCGTGAATAGCGCATCGGGCCGTCTCGGCGACACCGATTTCGCCGCCTCCGATCGGGCCGCCAAGGTCTGTCCCGTCGGCGTAATCCTGAAGAAGCGCGTCGGCTTTGCCAAGCCGATCGGCGCACGCGACTACGATGCCCGACCAATCAGCCAGCACGTCAAGGAGTCCCGCTGATGACGGCCAAGATCAAGCTCGCCACCGTGTCGCTAGCCGGTTGTTTCGGCTGTCATATGTCATTTCTCGACATCGACGAGCGCCTGCTGACCCTGCTCGAACTCGTCGAGTTCGACCGTTCGCCGATCGACGACATCAAACATTGCGGGCCCTGTGACGTGGGGCTGATCGAAGGCGGCATCTGCAATGCAGAGAACGTCCATGTGCTGCGCGAGTTCCGCAAGAACTGCAAAACCCTCGTTGCCGTCGGCGCCTGCGCGGTCAACGGCGGCCTGCCGGCGCAGCGCAACCATCTCGACCTCGGCGACATCCTGCAGGAGGTGTATCAAACCAGCCTCGGTCTCGCTCCGGGCAGCGCAATCCCCAACGATCCGGAACTGCCGCTGCCGCTGAACAAAGTACACCCGATCCACGAAGTGGTGAAGATCGATTATTTCCTTCCCGGCTGCCCGCCCTCAGCCGATGCGATCTGGAAATTCCTCACCGACCTGATCGCCGGCCGCACTCCGGCCCTCGGTCACGGCCTGCTGCACTACGACTGAAGACCCTGCCATGAGCTTCGAACTTGAAACCGCCGACATAAACCCGGAAAACCTGCGCCGCGTCGCCATCGATCCCGTCTCCCGTGTCGAAGGCCACGGCAAGGTGACCTTGCTGCTCGACGAGAACAATCAGGTGCATCAGGTACGCCTGCACATCGTCGAATTCCGCGGCTTCGAGCGCTTCATCCAGGGCCGACCCTATTGGGAAGTGCCGGTGATGGTGCAACGCCTGTGCGGCATCTGCCCGGTCTCGCACCACTTGGCGGCCTCGAAGGCGATGGACATCGTGGTCGGCGCTGCGCAATTGACGCCGACCGCGGAGAAGATGCGCCGGCTGATGCATTACGGCCAGATCCTACAGTCCCACGCCCTGCACTTCTTTCACCTGTCCTCGCCGGATCTTCTGTTCGGCTTCGACTCCGACGTAGCCAAGCGCAACATCGTCGGCATCGCCGCCCAATATCCGGAAATCGCCAAAAAGGGCATCCTGCTGCGTAAGTTCGGCCAGGAGGTGATCCGCATCACCGCCGGCAAGCGGGTGCACGGCACCGGATCGATCCCCGGCGGCGTAAACAAGTCGCTGTCGAAAGACGAGCGTACTGAACTGCTCAAGGACGCCTACACGATGGTGGCCTGGAGCCGCGAGGCGGTGAACATCATCAAGCAACTGCATCAGCAAAACCCGGCGCTCTACGACACGTTCGGCGCCTTCCGTTCCAGCTTCATGAGCTTGGTTGCCGCCGACGGCAGCCTCGACCTCTACCACGGCGCGCTGCGCGCCCGCGATGCCGACGGCAAGATTCTCTTCGATCAGATGGATTACCAAAACTACGACCAGGTCATTACCGAGGAGGTAAAGCCCTGGAGCTACATGAAGTTCCCATTCTTCACCGCGCTCGGCCCCGAGGCCGGCTGGTACAAGGTCGGGCCGCTGGCGCGGGTACAGAACTGCGACAACATCCCGACGCCACTGGCTGAGTACGAGCGCCGCGAGTTCGTCGCTTACGCCGGCGGCAAGCCGTCGCACGCAACGCTCGGCTACCACTGGGCGCGGATGATCGAGATGCTATTCGCCGCCGAGACGATCAAGGATCTGCTGCACGACGACGACCTTGAAGGAACGGATCTGGTGCTGAGCGGCGAACGGCAGAAGGAAGGCGTCGGCGTGATCGAAGCGCCGCGCGGCACCCTGTTCCACCACTACCGCGTCGGCGACAACGACCTGGTGACCATGGCCAACCTGATCGTCTCCACCACCAACAACAACCAGGCGATGAACACCGCGGTGCGCGAGGTGGCAAAAAAATACCTCAACGGCCGCGAGATCACCGAAGGTCTGCTGAACCACATCGAAGTTGCCATCCGCGCCTTCGATCCCTGCCTCTCCTGCGCCACCCATGCGCTCGGACAGATGCCGCTCGAAGTCAGCCTGATCGACGCCGAAGGCGGTGTCATCAGCCGCGTCAGTAAGGACAGCGACGGGCTGCGACGCCTGACGTGAGCACAGCGCCGCTCCTGATTTTCGCCTGGGGCAATCCCAGCCGCGGCGACGACGCGCTCGGCCCGCTGTTGATCGAACGCCTACAGGCGATGAATCTGTCGGGCGTCGACTGCCTCACCGACTTCCAGCTGCAAGTCGAACATGCCCTCGACCTCAAGGGTCGCCGGCGCGTACTGTTCGTCGACGCCAGCCTGAACGCCGCCGCGCCCTTCGAATTCGCCCCTATCCAGTCCGCCCGCGACGCCAGCTTCACCACCCACGCCATGACTCCGGCAGCCATCCTGCAGGTCTATCGCGACGTCGAGGACAGCGAACCGCCCGCCAGCTGGCTGCTCGGCATCCGCGGCGAACGCTGGGCGCTGGGCGACCCGCCGAGCGAGGCGGCACTGGCGAACCTGGAACAGGCGTTGCGGTGGACGCTGCAATGGATACGGGATTGATTCGCTGAATCGATCAGACATCGCGCGCAAGCAGCAAATTCCCGGCGGCGGAGTTCAAGATCGGAGCGGGTGTTCCGTTAATCAAGCAATATCCGAGGGCTGCCTGAGTCTGCAATGGACAAATCGAAAGCTGCTGAACACAGGGATGGACACGAAGCGGCCGACGACGAGCAACCGTCGTCAGACGGCTTCCGCTCCCGGCTGACCCGTCGCCTGGGCCTGCGCTGTGCCGCATGGCTAGACCGGACGATCGCACGGCTCGGCACGCTGCGCGAGCGCCTGGCGCCTGCCGCCGCCAACCACGACGACCGCCACCCACCCCGCGCCGAAAGCCCTAGTGTTGTACCGCACGGCCGGCTGCGGGGCTTCCTGATTGCGACAACATTGTTCTTGATCGGACTTGGCGTCGGCGCCGGGTTTTCCTTCAAGCTGTTCGCGCATCGGCTGGATACTCAGGAGGAAAGGATTCTCGATCAGGCGGACGCGTTGTTGCATCAGGAAAAAGACCTGGTCCGGGCCGAACGTGCACTCTGGAAAGTCAAGGACGATCTGAAGGAAACGCTACAGCAATTGGAGGACACCGGCGCCGCAACGGAGCAATTAAAAAAACAGCTAAATGAAACAGATGCTCGCCTCAGCCTCTGCACCAGCCGAAGCAATGCCGCGCCCGGAACGGGCGGCGCAGGCAAACCCAGTGCGCCGCAGGCACGTGATTTTCGCCAGAACCGAAAAAGCGGCAGTTGCAATCTGGCCACCCAAAGCGATCTTGGAAAATGCCTGGAGCAATTCAACCGCTGAGCATGCAGACCGGCATGCCCGGCAATCGCCGCCGCTCCACTAGAATAGCGGCCCTTTCCTCCCCCGTCACCGAAACCATGCCCACAATTCCCGCCTGCCCTCAATGCACCATGGAGAACACCTATCCGGATGGCGAGAACTTTGTTTGCGCCGACTGCGGCCACGAATGGCCGATGCAGGGTGCGGCAAGCGCCGCCGAGGACGATGCAACGGTGGTGAAGGATGCCAACGGCAACGCCCTCAGCGACGGCGATGCGGTTGTGCTGATCAAGGACCTGAAGGTCAAGGGATCCTCGATCACCCTCAAGATGGGCACCAAGGTCAAGAGCATCCGCCTGGTCGGCGGCGACCACGAAGTGGACTGCAAGATGGACGGCGGCAGTTTCATGCTCAAAGCCTGCTACCTGAGAAAGGCCTGAATCAATCGCCGGTCGGCGATTACACCTAGCCCTAGGGGGCGGAATTTAGAGACTGAGATACGGGGGGACGTCGGGCATACGTCCCCTTGGGACGAACGGGAATATGGCTGTCAGTTACTTTCACGAAACCCGATAAAGCAGCACGGTCGCGCTCGAACGCCACGGTAGATCGGCGGCGAGCACATGCCCCGCCGATACAGCGATTCGATGGCAGGCAAGGCAGAAGGCCAGCGGTTGCATAGGCCAGTCCGCAGGCGATTGAAACGACTATCGAAGCTGAGCGCCGGGCAAGGCTTGACCGGAGTCAAGCTTCGACCTGATGGTCGTCCCGCCGGCACCCAAGGGATCGCCCGACCGGTACGGGATCGGCTGACGCGCTAGTGCAGTGTTTCATTCTGTTTGGAACTTAAGCGGCTATTGGCGCGGATGACCTTCTGCAGGATGTCGCGAGCGCTCTTGGTCCAGATGAACGGCTTGGGTTTGGTGTTGTGGTGCTC
>JALNXH010000008.1 GCA_023230455.1 Rhodocyclaceae bacterium
ATCGAGCACCACAACACCAAACCCAAGCCGTTCATCTGGACCAAGAGCGCTCGCGACATCCTGCAGAAGGTCATCCGCGCCAATAGCCGCTTAAGTTCCAAACAGAATGAAACACTGCACTAGAACTTGGTTTGCTCATTCCTCAACTTTTGCCTCCCAGGTTTTATATTAAATTTTTCCAAGCATACCCTTTGATCTCGGAGGGTTAACAACTTACTTATAAACAGGGCGTTAACCGGCAATTTGCAGCTCTGTTTGCGCACGCCGATGGCCGTGCAACGGGCTTCGAAATCACGCACAGGCGAAGATCGCAGACAGCAAACAAGAAGCCCCGCAGTTGCGGGGCTTCTTGTTTAAAACTACGCTCCTCTGCCCGGCCCGCCCAAGATGGCAGGCCAAGCCGTTGCACAGCGCAACGAGGAACAGTCAGGAACGACTCATCTATGCCGCTCTAGCGAAAGCCGATGATCGGCTGATCCACCGCCAGGCTTTCGCCGGGTTTCGCCAGCAGTTTGTCCACCACGCAGTCGCGTTCGGCCTTGAGGACGTTTTCCATCTTCATCGCCTCGATCTTGGCCAGCGTTTCTCCCGCCTTCACTTCCTGACCTTCTGTCACCGCGATTTCGCTGAGCAGACCGGGCATCGGCGAGAGCAGGAAGCGCGACATGTCGGGCGGCGCCTTGTGCGGCATCAGCTTCTGCAATGCGGCGGCGGCGCGATTCATCACCAGCACGTCGGCCTGGGTGCCCCAGTGGAACAGGCGATACTTCAAGCCGCGGCGCTCCACCTGCATGCAGAACGGCTCGCCGTTGAAGCTGCCGCGGTAGAGCGTCTGGCCGAACTGCCAGTCGGAACGCACCGTACAGATTTCGCCGGAGAAGGCCACGTCCCAGCCGCCAGCCGCCGCCGTCAGGGTGACCGGATGATGCGCGTCGCCCATGACGACGACGAGATCGGCGCAGGGTTTGAAGCCGTGGCCGGGCATCTGCCCGCTGATCTGGGTGTTGCGCTCCAAGTACTGGCGATGCACCGCCGCCGCGACGCAAACCAGCATCGCCGGATCGTCGTGCACCACGTCGGCGGCGTTGAAGCCCTTCGGATATTCCTCGCCGATCAGGCCGGTGTTGAAATTGCCATTGATGAAGCGCGGGTTCTGCATCAGCGCCGCCTGGAAGGCGATGTTGGAGCCAACGCCGCGAATGACGAAGGCGTTCAGCGCCTCGCGCATGCGGGCGATGGCCTGGTCGCGGGTCGGCGCGTGAACGATCAGCTTGGCGATCATCGAATCGTAGAACATCGAGATCTCGCCGCCCTCGTACACGCCGGTGTCCACGCGCACGCCGCCGCCGGCCGGCACGCTACCCGCGGCTTCCATGTTGGTGGTTGGCGGCAGGTACTTCACCAGCCGGCCGGTGGACGGCAGGAAGTTGCGGAACGGGTCTTCGGCATTGATGCGGCACTCCATCGCCCAGCCGTCGCGCTTGACCTGATCCTGCGTGAAGGGCAGCTTTTCGCCGGCGGCGACGCGGATCATCAGCTCGACCAGGTCGAGCCCGGTGATGCATTCGGTGACCGGATGCTCCACCTGCAAGCGGGTGTTCATTTCGAGGAAATAGAAGGCCTTGTCCTTGCCGCCGACGACGAACTCGACGGTACCGGCGGACTGATACTTGACCGCCTTGGCCAGTGCCACGGCTTGCTCGCCCATGGCGCGACGGGTCTTGTCGTCGAGGAAGGGCGAGGGCGCCTCCTCGATCACCTTCTGGTGACGGCGCTGGATCGAACATTCGCGCTCCCACAGGTAGACCACGTTGCCGTGGCCATCGCCGATCAGCTGGATCTCAATGTGGCGGGGCTCCTCGACGAACTTCTCGATGAATACGCGGTCGTCGCCGAAGGCGTTTTTCGCCTCGTTCTTGCAGGAAGCAAAACCTTCATGCGCCTCCTTGTCGTTGTAGGCCACACGCAGGCCCTTGCCGCCGCCGCCGGCCGAGGCCTTGATCATCACCGGATAGCCGATGCCCTTGGCGATCCCGACCGCCTGGTCTGGCGTGTCGATGGCTTCGTTGTAGCCGGGAATGGTGTTGACCTTGGCGGCCAGTGCCAGCTTCTTCGAGGCGATCTTGTCGCCCATGGCCGCAATGGCGTGATGCTTCGGCCCGATGAAAATGATGCCTTCCTCTTCCAGGCGCCGCGAGAAGGCCTCGTTTTCGGAGAGGAAGCCGTAGCCCGGATGCACCGCCTCGGCGCCCGTCTGCTTGCAGGCGGCGATGATCTTGTCAGCGACCAGGTAGCTTTCCTTGGAGGCGGCGGGACCGATGCAGACGGCCTCGTCGGCCAGCTCGACGTGCATCGCATCCTTGTCCACCTCGGAATACACGGCCACGGTCTTAATGCCCATCTTGCGGGCGGTCTTGATGACGCGGCAGGCGATTTCTCCCCGGTTCGCAATCAGAATTTTCTTGAACATTTTTCTCAGTCCTCCCGGCGGATCACAGCGGAATGTTGCCGTGCTTGCGCCACGGGTTTTCCAGTTTCTTGTTGCGCAACATCACCAGCGAGCGGCAGATGCGCTTGCGCGTCTCGTGCGGCTGGATCACGTCGTCGATGAAACCACGGGCGCCCGCCACGAACGGGTTGGCGAACTTGGCCTTGTACTCGGCTTCCTTTGCCGCAAGTTTTGCCGGATCGCCCTTGTCTTCGCGGAAGATGATTTCCACCGCGCCCTTCGGCCCCATCACCGCGATCTCGGCCGAAGGCCAGGCGAAATTCACGTCGCCGCGCAGGTGCTTCGAGGCCATCACGTCGTAGGCACCGCCGTAGGCCTTGCGCGTGATCAGGGTGATCTTCGGCACGGTGCATTCGGCGTAGGCGTAGAGCAGCTTGGCGCCGTGCTTGATGATGCCGCCGTATTCCTGCGATGTGCCGGGCATGAAGCCGGGCACATCGACCAGAGTGATGATCGGGATATTGAAGGCGTCGCAGAAGCGCACGAAGCGCCCGGCCTTGATCGATGATTTGATGTCGAGGCAGCCCGCCAGCACCATCGGCTGGTTGGCGACGATGCCCACCGTCTCGCCTTCCATGCGCGCGAAGCCGACGACGATGTTCTTGGCGTGATCCGGCTGGATCTCGAAGAAGTCGGCATCGTCGACCATCTTGATGATCAGCTCCTTGATATCGTAGGGCTTGTTGGCGTTGTCCGGCACCAGCGTGTCGAGCGAGAAATCGAGTCGCTCGGCCGGGTCGCTGGTGGGCCGCAGCGGCGGCTTTTCGCGGTTGTTCAGCGGCAGGTAGTTCACGAAGCGGCGCAGCATCAGCAGCGCTTCCACATCGTTGTCGAAAGCCAGGTCGGCGACGCCGGACTTGCTGGTGTGGGTGACGGCGCCGCCGAGTTCCTCGGCCGTGACTTCCTCGTGGGTCACCGTCTTCACCACATCGGGGCCGGTGACGAACATGTAGGACGAATCCTTGACCATGAAGATGAAGTCGGTCATTGCCGGGCTGTACACCGCACCGCCGGCGCAGGGGCCCATGATCATCGAGATCTGCGGCACCACGCCGGAGGCGAGCACGTTCTTCTGGAACACATCGGCATAGCCGCCGAGCGCGGCGACGCCTTCCTGGATGCGCGCGCCGCCGGAATCGTTGAGGCCGATCACCGGCGCGCCGACCTGCATCGCCTTGTCCATCACCTTGCAGATCTTCTCTGCATGTGCCTCCGACAGCGCGCCGCCGAACACGGTGAAGTCCTGCGAGAAGACGAACACCATGCGCCCGTTGATGGTGCCGTAGCCGGTCACCACGCCGTCGCCGGGGACGCGCTGCGCATCCATGCCGAAGTCCACGCAGCGGTGTTCCTTGAACATGTCCCATTCCTCGAAAGTGCCGGGGTCGAGCAGCAGTTCGAGGCGTTCGCGCGCGGTCAGCTTGCCCTTGCTGTGCTGCGCCTCGATGCGCTTAGGCCCACCGCCGAGCCGCGCCCTTTCGCGCTTTTCGTCGAGCTGATGAATGATGTCGTGCATGGTGTCTCCTGTTAAATGCGTGAGGGGTTAGGGGCGAGGAGGGAGGGATCAAACCCTCATTCAGCCCCCGCCTTCCCGGAAAACAAACTCAGTAGATGGTCCGCAGCCGCAGCGGGGGCAAGCATTCCCGCTTCGACTTCGCGCACGCGCGCATCCAATGCACTGCGCACGCCGGCATCTTCGCGAAAACGATGGCGCAATTCGGAATCGATCAGCGCCCACATCCAGGCCAGGGATTGGTGACGCCGCTTCCGGGCCAGTTCCCCGGCGCCTTCAAGCGCTGCACGATGCGCGAGCACAGTTTCCCAGAATTCGGCGACACCTTCCTTGCGTGCAGCACTGGTCATCAGCACCGGCGGCCGCCAGTGCGGCGAGGCCGGATGCAGCAGGGCGAGGGCGGAGCGCATCTGGCTCGCGGCCATTTCCACGGCGCGCAGATCGATATCGGCCTTGTTGTAGACCACGATGTCGGCCAGCTCGACGATGCCCTTCTTGATCGCCTGCAGGTCGTCGCCGGCATTGGGCAATTGCAGCAGGACGAAGCTGTCGGTCATGCCGGCTACGGCGGTCTCGGACTGGCCGACGCCCACCGTCTCGACGATGACAATGTCGAAGCCAGCGGCTTCGCAAAGCAGCATGGTCTCCCGCGTGCGGTCGGCGACGCCACCGAGCGCACCCGACGACGGCGAAGGGCGGATGAAGGCTTCTTCGCGCTGGGCAAGGTGTTCCATGCGCGTCTTGTCGCCGAGGATGGAGCCGCCAGTGACGGTGGACGAGGGATCGACCGCCAGCACCGCGACGCGATGTCCCTTGCCGATCAGATGCAGGCCGAGGGCCTCGATGAAGGTGGACTTGCCGACGCCGGGCACACCGGAAATGCCGACCCGGATCGACTTGCCCGTATCCGGCAGCAGGGCCTGCAATAGTCCGCGCGCGCGCTGCTGGTGATCGGTGCGGGCGCTCTCCACCAGGGTGATGGCCTTGGCCAGCGCGCGGCGCTGACCCTGCTTCAAGCCATCGATCAATGTGCAGTCTTCTTCTGAATGCTTGCCCTTCTTCTCCGGCTGCCCTTCGACAAGCTCAGGGCGAACGGAACTTAATTGTTTCGGCGCGAGCGGAACGCTTCCCAACCCTTCGCCCGAACCTCCCCCCAACCCTCCGCCTAAACCTCCCTCCAACCGTTCGGGCTGAGCCTGTCGAAGCCTGTCCTGAGCGCCGTCGAAGGGCCTCTGCTGCCCTTCGACATTTCGCGAACGCGCCAGCAAACTGATTTGCTTCCAATCGCCCGCAATCAACGCTTCCTTCTTTGCCCTCGACCAACCTTTGATCTGCTGCTCCAGGGCAAGCGCGTCCTCGCGCCTTTCCAGTTCTGCCTGCCATACCAGCGCTACCGGTTTGCGCGTCGCGGTGTAGCCGATCTCGCCGGCCTCATGTTGATAAAGGCGGGCCTCGAGATTGTCCGTATGACCACAGTAATAGGAGCCATCGCCACACCTCAGCAGGTATACGTGAAATGGCTTCATCTGAATGGGCCAGGCCCTTCGACAAGCTCAGGGCGAACGGTGACGGGTTTCAGCGGCGTACCTTTTTGATCTGCTTCAGCACTTCCGCCGCCGACTCCGGGATCGGCGTGCCCGGCCCGAAGATGCCGGCGGCGCCGGCCTTGAACAGGGCGTCGTAATCCTGCGCCGGAATCACGCCGCCGACGAAGACCACGATGTCGTCGGCACCCTGTGCCTTGAGCGCATTCACCAGCGCCGGCACCAGCGTCTTGTGGCCCGCGGCGAGGGTCGATACGCCGATGGCGTGCACGTCGTTTTCAATCGCCTGGCGGGCAGCTTCTTCCGGCGTCTGGAACAGCGGGCCGACGTCCACGTCGAAGCCGAGGTCGGCAAAGGCCGTGGCTACCACCTTGGCGCCGCGGTCGTGGCCGTCCTGGCCGAGCTTGACGATCATGATGCGTGGCCGGCGCCCCTCTGCGGCAGCAAATTTCTCCACGTCCTGGCGGATGCCGTTCATGTTCTCGTTCTCACCAAAGGCGGCGCCATAGACGCCGGAAACTGTCTGATTGACGGCGCGATGGCGGCCGTAAATTTTTTCCAGCGCGTCGGACACCTCGCCCACCGTGGCGCGTAAGCGCACCGCCTTGATCGCCAGGTCGAGCAGGTTGCCGCCGCCATCTTTCGCCGCCGCGGTCAGCGCATCGAGCGCCGCCTGCACCGCGGCCGTGTCGCGACTGGCGCGAATTTTGGCGAGACGGGCGATCTGGCCTTCGCGCACGGCGTGGTTGTCCACGTCGAGGAATTCGATCGCGTCTTCCTTGGCCAGCTTGTACTTGTTCACGCCGACGATGACATCCTGGCCCGAGTCGATACGCGCCTGCTTCTCGGCGGCGCACTTCTCGATCTGGAGTTTCGCCCAGCCCGAATCCACGGCATGGGTCATGCCGCCCATGCCTTCGATTTCCTCGATGATGCTCCAGGCCTTGTCGGCGATGTCCTGGGTGAGCTTTTCCATCATGTAGGAGCCGGCCCAGGGATCGACCACGTTGGTGATGTGGGTCTCTTCCTGGATGATGAGCTGCGTATTGCGCGCGATGCGCGAAGAGAACTCGGTCGGCAGCGCGATGGCTTCGTCGAGCGCATTGGTGTGCAGCGACTGGGTGCCGCCGAACACCGCGGCCATGGCCTCGACGGTGGTACGGACGATGTTGTTGTACGGGTCCTGCTCGGTCAGCGACCAGCCCGAAGTCTGGCAATGGGTGCGCAGCATGGTCGACTTCGGGTTCTTCGGCCCGAACGCGCTCATGATCCGCCACCAGAGCTGGCGCGCGGCGCGCATCTTGGCGATCTCAAGATAGAAGTTCATGCCGATGGCCCAGAAGAAACTCAGGCGCCCGGCAAAATCGTCCACGTCGAGGCCCTTGTTCAGCGCGGTCTTCACATACTCGCGACCGTCGGCGAGGGTGAACGCCAGTTCCAGCGCCTGCGTCGCGCCGGCTTCCTGCATGTGGTAGCCGGAGATGGAGATCGAGTTGAACTTCGGCATCTTCTGCGCTGTGTACTCGATGATGTCGGCGACGATGCGCATCGAGGGCTCGGGTGGATAGATGTAGGTGTTGCGGACCATGAACTCCTTGAGGATGTCGTTCTGGATGGTGCCGGCGAGCTTGTCCTCGCTGATGCCCTGTTCCTCGGCGGCGACCACGTAACCGGCCAGCACCGGCAGCACGGCGCCGTTCATGGTCATCGAGACGGAAACCTTGTCGAGCGGTATCTGGTCGAAGAGGATCTTCATATCCTCGACCGAATCGATCGCCACGCCGGCCTTGCCGACATCGCCAACCACGCGCGGATGGTCGGAATCGTAGCCGCGGTGCGTTGCCAGGTCGAAGGCCACCGACACGCCCTGGCCGCCGGCCGCGAGCGCCTTGCGGTAGAAGGCATTGGATTCCTCGGCGGTGGAGAAGCCGGCGTACTGGCGGATGGTCCACGGCCGCACCGCGTACATGGTGGCCTGCGGCCCGCGCACGAAGGGCGCGAAACCGGGCAGGGTGTCGGCGTAGGGCAGGCCGGCAACATCGGCGGCCGTGTATAGCGGCTTGACCGTCAGCCCCTCGGGCGTAATCCAGTCCAGCGCCTTGACGTCGCCGCCGGGCGCCGATTTGGCCGCGGCCTTGGCCCAGGCATCGAGGCCGGGAACATTCACTTCAGGAACCTTGCTCATCGTTTTCTCCACTGCGTCCGTGTCCGCCGCCATTAGGGAATAACTGATTAAGTCCGTTCGTGGTGAGCCTGTCGAACCATGGATGGACTTAATCACAAACATTTCAAGTGCTTGTCCCACACCCTTCGACAGGCTCAGGGCGAACGGGAGACTTAATCAGCCCTTCGTTAGAAACTTAAATGCGATCTTGACACGTCAGGCCATAAATAATACTTTATCCATAATTATGAATGCAAGAGACACTTCCGCAAAGCCTTTCGCCCGCGCCGCCCTTTATCAGGAGGTGGCCGAACTGCTGCGCAACCGCATCTTCGCCCACGAACTGGCGCCCGGCGAATGGATCGACGAACAGGCCGTCGCCATCAGCCTCGGCATCTCGCGCACGCCGCTGCGCGAAGCGCTCAAGGTGCTGGCTTCGGAGGGCCTGGTAGTGCTCAAGCCGCGGCGCGGCTGTTACGTGGCCGAACTCTCCGAGCGCGACCTCGATGAAGTGTTCCCGGTCATGGCCCTGCTCGAAGGGCGCTGCGCCTACGAAGCCTCGCTGCGCGCCAGTGCGGCCGACATCGAACGGCTGTTGGCAATCCACGCCGATCTCGAAGCGTGTGCGAAGAAAGATGACGTCAACGGCTTTTTCGGCGCCAACGACGCCTTTCACGGTGCGTTGCAGGACATCGCCGGCAACGGCTGGCTCAAGCACCTGATCGACGAGACGCGCAAGGTCATCAAGCTGACGCGGCGCTTCTCGCTGCTCTCCGACGGCCGCATCGACCAGTCGCTGCTGGAGCACCGCGACATCATGGCGGCGCTGCGCGCGAAGGATGCCGCCGGTGCGGCACAGCGCATGCACGACCACCTGCTTTCCGGCCTTGATGCGCTGAAGAAGCTGGGCGGCTGAGGGAGAGTCATGCCGTTCGGGCTGAGCTTGTCGAAGCCTGCCCTGAACGCCCGCCGAACCACCGCCATGACGCGCCGAAGTGCAGTACTCTTCGCGCCATGAAGACCCTGCTCATCGTCTACCACTCGATGACCGATGGCACGCGCCAGATGGTGCAGGCCGCGGCCGACGGCGCAGCCACGGAAGCCGCGGTGGCGGTGCGCCTGCGGCATGCCTCGACGGCCGGGGCCTGGGACGTGCTCGCTGCGGACGGCTATATCTTCGCCACCCCGGAAAACCTGGCCGCAATCTCCGGTCAGCTCAAGGATTTTTTCGACCGCACCTATTACGCCGCGCTCGACCGCCTCAACGGCCGGCCCTACGCGACATTGATCTGCGCCGGCAGCGATGGCCAGAATGCGGCGCGGCAGATCGAGCGCATCGCCACCGGCTGGCGACTGAAAGCCATCGCCCCGCCATTGATCGTGTGCACCCATGCACAGACGCCGGAAGCGATTCTCGCGCCGAAGATCATTTCTGCGGAGGAACTACAGCGGTGCAGCGAACTCGGTGCCGCAATGGCGGCCGGACTTGCGCTCGGCGTCTTCTAGGGAAGGCCTCCCATTCATCCTGAGCTTGTCGCAGGGCTTGGGACACCCTCACTGGGTAAGTCCGCCCGCGATTCAACAGATTCCCATGACCGACGGAAATACCCTGAAGGGCACACGTCCCCACAGGACGAGGGCGTATTCAATGATTTCCGCGGTACATCCCTTGAGGACACGACGGTTGCATGGAGTATGCAAATCCATTAGCCTCCCAGGCGGCCATTTCCGGAATTCCTAGCCTAGGAGAAAAAAATGCACACCATGTTTAAGCCATTTTTTGCAGCAGTGCTGGTTGTTGGGTCGTGGGGAAATGTATCGATTGCCGGTGACGGTTCTTATTCGGGGCAGGCTGTTAAGGAATCCGGCGCCGCGAGTGCACACGGAAGCGCCAGCGCAGCCAACGGGATTATGGCGTCAGGCTAGGTCACTTCGGCGGCGGCGGCAGTGCCCCTTTCAATAGGCGGCGCAGTGCTTATATCCGGCGGCGCAGCCAGCGTTAGTGCTGCCCAAGGGTCTGTGCGCGCTGCGTCGGCGCCTAGAAAAGGGCCCTTGAAAATCACGGATGAAACGATAACGGTGACTCCGCCAGATCAGGCGCTCAAGAAAACCGGTACAGGCAAACCGAACACCGAACTCTAAAAAAGGAAATGTTGATGAATTTATTGAGATCGTCTCTTGCTGCGTTCATCCTGCTATTCAGCGTTGCGCTAGGTGCCAATGCCACCGGATTCAGTTCCAGCAGCAGCCAAGCAGGGGAACCAGCCCATTTCACGCCCGAGCAGGTCATCGCTTTCGCGAAGAGGGTTGAGAAGACCATGGCAGAGAAGGCAGCCCAGGTCGCCATTCTGGCTCGTATGGGAAGGCCCGCCTCGGAATTGCCGGAAGGCATGCATTTCACTCACGTCGCCTTCGCGGTCTATTCGGAAATCACGACCAACGACGGGCGCAAGGTTCCCGGGTATGCCATTTTCAATCTGTATCAACGGGACAAACATCCGGATGTAAGCGACCTCGTCCAGGATTATCCGGTTGATTTCTTCGCCGGAGTGGCGCAGCTTGAGGCGGGAATCATTGTGCCTTCGGAGGAATTGCAGAAACGTCTTTTGGATGTCATCGCATCGCCCTCATATAAGGCTCTCCACGAACCAAGCTATTCCGTCATTGCCAATCCGTTCACGCTTGGCCGGCAGAATTGCACGGAATTCGTTCTCGACGTAGTGAATGCGGCTATTTACCAAACCAGCGACATCAAAGTCATCAAAGCAAACGAGAAGGCTTTCTTCGTCGCCCAGCCTGTTAACGTCAATCCTTTCAAGTTGATGCTTGGTTCGATGTTTTCGGCAGAAGTTTCGACAGCAGATCAGTCAGGCCCGCCAGTTACGGCGACGTTTGAAAAGATAGGCGAGTACTTGACCAAGTACGACACCGGCTCCGAAGTCATCACCGTTCTTCCCGATTGATCGGAGGGACCTCTGTCGGCCGCCCTGCGTTTCAGCGCTTGGCGGCCGTGCTGTTTCACAGCAGATGCGCCCCGTCGAACGTCGCCGGCTTCAGCGCGCCGACATCGACGCCCTCCAGGCACCCCAGATTCACCCCGACCGACGGTTCGTTTTCCAGTTTGAGGTTTACGGTCAGCCGCGTGAAGCACTGGATGCCGCAGGTGCGGCAGAAAAAGTGTTTGGAAAACTCGCGGCTACCGTATCGGGTCAGCGACTCCTCGCCGCTTAGCAGCCTGAAGTGGGTCGCCGGCACGATCTGGATCGTCGTGCCGCGTCGGGCGCACAGCGAACAATTGCAGCGGAACGGGGCCGCCAGGTCGGTATCCACCTCGAAGTGCACGGCGCCGCAATGGCAGTGGCCTGAGTATGTTTTCATCGCATTTCCTCGGTTCGGTGGGACATCATTTATCGTGCGCAGGTTTCCCCATCTCGACCATGTTGCGGATGTCGGTCGCGAAGGCTTTCGCCGTTTCCTCATCGGCCGGCAAATCGAGATTCAGTTCGGCGGGCGGCATTTCGATGCCGCGCTGCACCGCCGGCCGCGCGCGGATCGCCGTTAGCCAGCGGCGGAGATGGGGAAATGCATCGACGGACACGCCCGACCAGCGGTGTGTGCGCACCCAGGCCCAGTTGGCAATGTCGGCAATCGAATACTCGCCGGCGAGATATTCATGATCTTTCAACTGCCCGTCGAGCACGCCGAACAGTCGCGTGCACTCGCTCTGGTAACGGTCGATCGCCGGCTGGATCTTTTCCGGAAAATAGCGGAAGAACACATTGGCCTGCCCCATCATCGGGCCGACGCCGCCCATCTGGAACATCAGCCATTGCATAACCCGCGAACGCCCCTTGGGGTCGAGCGGCATCAACTTTCCGCTCTTCTCGGCCAGATAAACCAGAATCGCGCCCGACTCGAAGACCGCAAAGTCGCCGGCATCGCGATCCACGATCGCCGGAATGCGGCCGTTCGGGTTGATCGCCAAAAAGGCCGGCTGCTTCTGATCGAGCTTTTTCAGGTCGAGCACCCGCAGCGTGTAAGGCAGCCCGAGCTCCTCCAAGGCAACGGAGATCTTGTGTCCGTTGGGGGTGGCGGCGGTGAAGAGTTCGATCATCGGGTTTCTCTTCCGAAAAGACCGGCTCCGCGAACGCTCGGCCGAGACCCGTCACAGGGTGTCCGACGCGCTACAGTCCGGCAGCGCGGATTGGCGAAGGATTCAGGCGATTTCATGGGCCGTCGTGGTCGCCATCACCCGCGTGTCGAGCAGCGCGGCAGTGCGGTGGACCTCGCTGACCTGATACAGCGGATTGTTGACTAGGCTCAGCACGCAGGCGAACGACGGATACTCGACCAGCAGCACGTCGTCCCAGCGCTCATCCTGCGGCGCGAACAACGGCACCTGCACGTGGCCGAACCATAGCACTCGCCCGCCGAGATTGCGGATGGCCTCGAACGTGGGCACGGCATAGCGCTGGTAATACGCTACGCGTCCCGAACAGGGGGGCATGCTGCGGTTGCCGTAGTCGGCCTGATCGCGGTAGCGCAGCAGGTTCACCATCACAATCGGGCTGTTCGCAGGAATGTCCTTGATTGCCTCGAGCAGCGCATTGCGGTCGATCTGTACGGCCGTCATCCCGTCTCTCCTTGCTTTCCGGTTGGCGCGGCGGACGTCAACTGCGGCGGCGACTTGCCACGCAATCCGCCGATGAAATCGGCCAACGCGATACCGATCTCGTGCGGACTGTCTTCCTGAATGAAATGCGCGCCCTTGACCGTGACCTCGCTCTGGTTCGGCCAACTGCGGCAGAACTCGCGCGGGCGCCCCTTGAGCAGCGCACCGGGTTCGGCATTGACGAAGAGCTTGGGCACCGGGCTTTGCGCCAGCCAGGCCGCGTACTCGATCACCGTGGCAACCACCTCCGCCGGTTCGCCGTCGAGCGGAATCTGCCGCGGCCACGACAGCGTTGGCCGGCGATCCTCGCCCGTGGCGGCGAAGGGCTCGCGGTAATGGGCCATCTCCTCTTCGCTCAACGACCGCAGGATCGAGCCGGGGAGCACCTGCTCGACAAAGATGTTGTCCTTCAGCACCAGCTGCTCGCCGAGCGGCGAGCGGAAGGCACGGAAGACGTCGCGTACCTGCTCGGGGAAATCCTCCCAGCCGATGGGCATGACGATGCCCTCCATGTAGGCGATTCCCTGCACGCGCTCACGATGCCGGTTCGCCCAGTCGAAGCCGAGAGCCGAACCCCAGTCGTGCAACACGAGGACAACGCGGTCGCCGAGATCAAGCGCATCCCAGAGGGCATGGAGGAATTCGCGCTGCTCGGCATAGGTGTAACGCTCCGGCCCCGACGGCACGAGCTTGTCGGAGTCGCCCATGCCGATCAGGTCGCAGGCGATCAGCCGACCGAGCCCCCGGCAATGCGGCATGACGTTGCGCCAGAGGTAGGACGACGTCGGATTGCCATGCTGGAAGACGATGGCATCGCCTTCGCCCTCGTCGAGATAAGCCATGCGGCGGCCCTTGATCTCGATGAACTTCTTTTCCGCAAACGGTTCGACGCTCATTTGCTTTTCCCCGGTGTGGAATCTTGTGTATCGGCGGCGTCGGCGAGGGTGGCCGCGGCCGTCTGGCAGACGCGGAGGATGCGCATCGACAACGCCTCGCTGGCGACCGCCCGCGACAGCGAGAGGCCGCCTACGCAGAGCGCCATCAGTGCGATGGTGTCGTCCGTCGCCGCATCGTCGCCATCGGCGAAGGGCCGGCGGATGGCTTCGAGGGTGCGGCGCAACTCCTCCTCATAACGCTCGCGAAATTGCGGGCCGGCGCGGGCGGCATCCGAGGCCAGCGCGGCGAAGCCGCAGCTTTCGGGAAGATTGTCGCGGTGTGCCTGGTTCAGATAGCGCTGCGCCAGACGCTTCAGCCGTGCGGCCCACGAGACGTCGCGGATGCGGCCGAGCCAGCGCGGCCGGCCGCTACTGAAACCGTGGGAAAACGCGGCCAGAGCCAGTTCGTTCTTGCTCGGGAAATGCGCATAGAAGGCGCCGTGGGTCAGCCCGGCCTCCTGCATCAGCGGCCCGATGGCCGCCCCGGACAAACCCTCGCTACGCATCCGCGCGGCGCCGGCATCAAGAATCCGCGCCAGCGACGCCTGCTTCGCCGCGGCGCGAGCGGTGGTTGTGCGATCGGTTGGGGAGCTCATCGGCGCAGCCTACTCGTATGACGATCATCATGTCAAATTGACGCATCCGGAGGCGCCGGAAAGCGCGTCCGGCGGCAACACCCTGCCGTCGGACGGACGGGCAGGCTATAATTCGCGGCCTTCCGAGGAGCGCTGCAAGGTTCGGGACAGACGGTCCCACCCTAGGCTCGGAGACTGATTTCAACGGCGCTCGCCTAACCTGGAGTCCGACTCCGCCGGGGACCGCGAGCCGCACAGCGCCGCCGCCCCGGTCATGGAGTGGAGAATTGCTATGACCGCCATCCCGAACGCCCAGCCCGACCGCCGCGACGAACTGCGCACCCTGCTCGCCCAGCGCATCCTGATTCTCGACGGTGCCATGGGCACCATGATCCAGCAGCACGCGCTCGGTGAAGCCGATTACCGCGGCGCCCGCTTCACGGATCACGACAAGGATCTGAAGGGCAACAACGACCTGCTGGTGCTGACCCGACCCGACGTGATCGGCGGCATCCACCGCGCCTATCTCGAAGCCGGCGCCGACCTGATCGAGACCTGCACCTTCAATGCCACCCGCGTCTCGCAGGCTGAATACGGCCTCGCCGACATCGCCTACGAACTCAACGTCGAAGGCGCACGGCTGGTGCGCCGGCTGTGCGACGAATTCACCGCGCGAAACCCGGCCAAGCCGCGCTTCTGCGCCGGCGTGCTCGGCCCCACTTCGCGCACCCTGTCGATCTCGCCCGACGTGAACGATCCGGGCTTCCGCAACATCCGCTTCGATGCGCTGGTGGACGACTACTACGCCTCGGCCCGAGGTCTGCTCGAAGGCGGCGCCGATATCCTGCTGATCGAGACCGTCTTCGACACCCTCAACGCCAAGGCGGCGGTGTTCGCGGTGGAAAAATTGTTCGACGATCAAGGCCGGCGCTGGCCGGTGATGATCTCCGGCACCATCACCGACGCCTCCGGCCGCACGCTCTCCGGCCAGACCGCCGAAGCGTTCTGGAACTCGTTGGCCCATGCGCGGCCGGTCAGCTTCGGTCTCAACTGCGCCCTCGGCGCGGGCGAACTGCGCCAGTACGTCGAAGAACTGGCCCGCATCTGCAACTGCTACGTCTCGGCCCACCCCAACGCCGGCCTGCCCAATCCGCTCTCGCCCACCGGCTACGACGAAACGCCGGAAATGCTTGCCGGCGAACTGGCGGAATGGGCACGCTCGGGACTGGTGAACATCCTCGGCGGCTGTTGCGGCACTTCGCCGGCGCACATCGCCGCGGTAGCCGCGGCCGTCGCCGGGCTCAAGCCGCGCGCATTGCCGACGCTGGAGCCCAAGCTGCGCCTGTCGGGCCTGGAACCGTTCAACGTCGGCGCCGACAGTCTGTTCGTGAACGTCGGCGAACGCACCAACGTCACCGGCTCCAAGGCTTTCGCCCGCATGATCCTCGAAGGCCGTTTCGACGACGCCCTCGCCGTGGCCCGCCAGCAGGTGGAGAACGGCGCCCAGGTGATCGACATCAACATGGACGAGGCGATGCTCGACTCGATGGCGGCGATGGAGCGCTTCTGCAAGCTCATCGCCTCGGAGCCGGACATCAGCCGCGTGCCGATCATGCTCGACTCGTCGAAGTGGGCAGTGATCGAAGCCGGCCTCAAGTGCATCCAGGGCAAGGGCATCGTCAACTCGATCTCGATGAAGGAAGGCGAGGCGAAATTCCTCGAACAGGCGCGGCTGGCGCGGCGCTACGGCGCAGCGGCGATCGTCATGGCCTTCGACGAGCAAGGCCAGGCCGACACCTTTGCGCGCAAGACGCAGATCTGCAAGCGTGCCTACGACCTGCTGACGGCCGACGGCTTCCCGCCCGAAGACATCATCTTCGACGCCAACATCTTCGCCATCGCCACCGGCATTCCCGAGCACGACAACTACGCGGTGGACTTCATCGAGGCGGTGAAGTGGATCAAGCACAACCTGCCGCACGCGCTGACCAGTGGCGGCGTGTCCAACGTCTCGTTCTCCTTCCGCGGCAACGACCCGGTGCGCGAGGCGATCCACACCGTGTTCCTCTACCACGCGGTCAAGGCCGGGCTGACCATGGGCATCGTCAATGCCGGCCAGCTCGGCGTGTACGACGACCTCGACGCAGTGTTGCGCGAAAAGGTGGAAGACGTGGTGCTCAACCGCACGCCGGGTGCAGGAGATGCGCTGGTCGAATTCGCCCAGACTGTGAAGGGCCAGGCGAAAGAGCAGGTCGTCGATCTGGCCTGGCGCCGCTGGACGGTGGACAAGCGTCTCGAACACGCGATGGTCAAGGGCATCACCGAGTTCGTCGTCGCGGACACCGAGGAATGCCGCGCCGCACTCGAAGCCGCCGGTCAGCCGCCGCTGGCGGTGATCGAAGGCCCGTTGATGGCGGGGATGGGCGTGGTCGGCGACCTGTTCGGCGCCGGCAAGATGTTTCTGCCGCAGGTGGTCAAGTCGGCGCGGGTGATGAAGCAGGCGGTGGCCCACCTGATCCCCTACATCGAAGCCGAAAAGCTGCGCACCGGCTCCACCAGCAAGGGCCGCATCATCATGGCGACGGTAAAGGGCGACGTGCACGACATCGGCAAGAACATCGTCGGCGTCGTGCTCTCCTGCAACGGCTACGAAATCATCGACCTCGGGGTGATGGTCTCGGCGGAAAAAATCCTTCATGCGGCGAAGGAGCACGGCGCGCAAGCCATCGGCCTTTCCGGCCTGATCACGCCCTCGCTGGAGGAGATGAGCCACGTCGCCGCGGAAATGCAACGCCAGGGCTTCGACGTGCCGCTGCTGATCGGCGGCGCCACCACCTCGCGCGCCCACACCGCGATCAAGATCGCGCCGCACTACACGCAGGCAGTGGTCTATGTGCCCGATGCCTCGCGCGCCGTCGGCGTGGTGACCAAGCTGCTCTCGCTCGGCCAGGCCGAGGCGTTCAAAGCTGAAGTCGCCGCCGACTACGAGAAGGTGCGCACCCAGCACGCGGGCAAGCAAGGCGTGCCGCTGATCAGCCTCGAGCAGGCTCGCGCCAACGCACCGCGCCTCGACTACGCGCCGGTATCGCCGCGGCGCATCGGTACCATCGACATCCGCGACATCGACCTCGCCACCCTGGCGAAGTACATCGACTGGGGACCGTTCTTCCAGACCTGGGATCTGGCCGGCGCCTATCCGGCAATCCTCGACGATGCAGTGGTCGGCGAAGCCGCGCGCAACGTGTTCAAGGACGGACAGGCGATGCTGGAACAGGTGATTGCCGAGAAATGGCTGGTCGCCAACGCAGTGGTCGGCCTGTTCCCCGCCAACCGCCGCGGCGACGACATCGAGTTCTACGGCGACGACTTGCGCGCCGCGCCGATCGGCATCTGGCGCGGCCTGCGCCAGCAGCACCAGCGGCCCGCCGGCAAGCCCAACGCATGCCTCGCCGACTTCGTCGCTCCGCCGGGAACCGCCGACTACGCCGGCGCCTTCGCCTGTACCGCCGGCCTCGGCATCGAGCGAAAGCTGGCCGAGTTCGAGGCGCAACACGACGACTACCGCGCGATCATGCTCAAGTCGATCGCCGACCGCCTCGCCGAAGCCTGCGCCGAATGGCTGCACGAACAGGTGCGCAAGCTCTGGTGGGGCTATGCGGCCGATGAGCAGCTCTCCAGCGCGGCGCTGATCGCCGAAAAATACCGCGGCATCCGTCCGGCACCGGGCTACCCGGCCTGCCCCGACCACACCGCCAAGGCGATACTGTTCAAGCTGCTCGACGCCCCGGCGCGCGCCGGCATCACCCTCACCGAAAGCTACGCCATGTCGCCCGCTGCCGCCGTTTCCGGCTTCTACCTGGCTCACCCCGAGGCGCACTACTTCGCCATCGGCAAAATCGGCCGCGACCAGCTCGAAGACTGGGCGCAGCGCAACGGCATGGATGTGGCGACGGCGGAACGCTGGCTGGCGCCGCTTCTCTGATGCAGCTCGAACGCCTGCTACAGAGCCAGGGCTTCGGCACCCGCAAGGAATGCCGCGCCCTGATCCGCCACGGCCGCTGCACGGTGGCCGGTGAAGCGGTCGAGGACCCGTTCGCCGAAATCGTCGCCGCGGGCCTGGAATTCGCCGTCGACGGCGTTCCCTGGCGCTATCGCGAGAAGGCCTATGTATTGCTGTACAAGCCGGCCGACACCGAGTGCTCGCGCTCCCCGCGCGGCTACCCCGGCGTGCTCGCTCTGCTGCCGCCGCCGCTCTACGCGCGCGGCATGCAGAGCGTCGGCCGACTCGACGTGGACACGACCGGCCTGCTGCTGCTGACCGACGACGGCGCCTTCATCCACGCCGTGACCTCACCCAAACGCAAGGTACACAAAATCTATCGCGTCACCGCCAAGCACCCGGTCACCGCCGACATGCTCAAGCAACTCACCGACGGCGTGGTGCTCAACGACGCCCCCGAACCGGTGGCCGCCATCGCCGCCGAAACCATCGACGAATGCCGCTTCCACCTGACCATCAGCGAAGGCCGCTATCACCAGGTCAAGCGCATGGTCGCCGCCGCCGGCAACCGCATCGAGGCGCTGTGCCGCGTCGCCGTCGGCGGCCTGACGCTGCCCGAAACGCTGCAACCCGGCGAATGGCAGTGGCTGGAGGAAGCCGACCTGCGACGGCTGTGGAACGCGGCCGAGCTCGGCAAAGCCTGAGGCGCACTCAAGTCAGCCGCGCGGGATTGAGCCTCCAGACGGCAAAAGTCAGCAGGCAGGCGAAGCTTACCCACGCCAGATAGGGCAACAGCAACAGCGCCGCCAATGGCCGCAACCGGCGAAATTCGATCACCATGGCGATAATCAGGCCCCAGAGAAAAAGTACCTCGGCAAACGCCGCGGCACCTTGCTGCCAGACGAAGAACAGCCAGGTCCACAGCGCATTCGCCGCGAGCTGCACGACGAACAGGCCGAGCGCGGCACGGGCCCGACGGGCGTCGTGCGCCCGCCAGACGAGCCATGCGGCAACCCCCATCAAGACATAGAGGGTAGTCCACACGGGAGCGAACAGCCATCCGGGCGGTGCCCAAACGGGGCGCACCAACTGTTGGTAGAACGTACCGGCGCTGGCAGACGCGACGCCGCCGACCGCCGCCGCGGCAAACGTTAGCGCAAGCCAGCAGAGCAGGCCGTAAATGTCTTTACGCAGCGGAATCGGGGACATGGCGTCCGGCATGGTCGGCTAAGGAAACCATCGGATAAATATCACACCGTTCGTGCGGAGCCTGTCGAAGCCCGTCCTCTCCTGCACCGCAGAGCTCCGCATGACCGAAGGAATACCCCGAAGGACACACATCCCTCTGAGACGAGCGGACGTGTTCAGTGCTTCCAGAAGCGACACGGTAACAGCCATCAGAAATTGACCAGCTTCGCATCGGACCGCGATGCCTGCGCATGCAGATCGTTCATGCCGCCGAAGGCTGCATTCTTGACCAGCATGGCTTCCGTAATGCTGCGGACTTCCGCGCACGGCTTGCAGACGATGACCTTGGCGTTGGGATTGGAAAAAACTTCCTCGAAGCGTGAAGGCGGGCCGAAGGGAATCATTTTCGGGTGCGCGCCTTCCAGCGCGATGGTCACCGCATCGTGAAACAGCATGATGAACACGGTATCGCCGGCCTGTAGGGCCGAGGCGGCAAAAACGAACGGAATCGCTGCGCGGGTGACATCGGTCGGACCCCAGGTTGTGGAAATTGCGTAATGCATCGGACCTCCTGAACGGGTTGAATAGAATCGGCGCCGCGTGTTCCACTTGTTAGAAGCGGGCGCACAGCCGTGCTGATGGCACGCTACGCCGCATAGAAAAGAACTGCGAAATAATGGCATGCGGTCCCGGCGATAACGAACAGATGCCAGACCAGATGACCATACCGAAGCCTCGAATCGGCTGCGAAAAAGGCCACTCCAATGGTGTAGGACAAGCCTCCCGCCAACAACCAGAGCAAACCCGCGGTCGGAACCCGGGCAAGCAACGGATCGGCGGCGATCACGATAACCCACCCCATCAGCAAATATAGGCTGGTAGAGAGTATCGGATGCGAGCCCTTGATCCAGGTCTTCAGCGCCACACCGACCGCCGCAAGGCCCCAGACAATCCCGAACAGCGTCCAACCCCAGGCGCCGCGCAACACCCCAAGCGTGAATGGCGTGTACGTGCCGGCGATAAGCAGAAAGATCGCAGAATGTTCGATGACCCAGAAAACGCGTTTGGTCTTGCCCATCGGTAGCGCATGGTAAAGGGTGGACGCAAGGTAAAGAATAACCATGGTTGCGGCGAAGACGCTGGTGCCAACCGTAAACCCGACATCTCCATGCCGAACCGCGTGCACGACCAGAAACGGGGTTCCGATGAGCGCAGCAACCAACCCGATGCCATGGCTGACGCTGTTCGCGAGCTCCTCCCCGTGCGACTGCGCACGCCTGGGTGCTGCACTCATTGCGGCGAATGCATTCATGTGCAAGCCCTATCAAACACGAACGGTGAATTCTGCCTGCGGGATCTTCGATTCACGTCAACCCCGCCGATATCCTTGGGGCGGAACCGGAACCGGAGAAAGCCTCACGGCCTCCCCCTCCCGCGCCACCGAATGTACGGGTTCCGTCAGCGCTTAGCCATAGATAAGACCGGGCAACCTTGTAAAACTGCGTGCGTTTCGCCGTTACTGCGGAGTCAGGCGCCCGTTCGACGGGTCTGGACCCGTTCCGTTTTTTCGGGCTTAGGATCTGTGAACAAGGCATTCAAAATCGCATTCAGGACGGACTCCTGAATTGCCGGATCAGCTACGGTGTTCTCTTCCCGTTCAGTCGATATGAAGCCGACGGAGCCGAGGGCTCCTACCCAAAGCATCTGGGAAACCGCTTCCGGACTGTAGTTCAAGCGGCCTTCGGCATCCAGGCTGGCAATGTCCCGGGCGATATTCTGCAAGGTGCTTGCAATCGATCGTGGTGGTTGGCCGGCAATGATCTGCTCGACCACGATACGGCACATGCGGGGTTGTTCATAGGCGAAATGCATGAACAAGGCCCAGCTGTCGCGGATGCCCTGCACCGGCCCCTTCGCTTTTGCACTCCGCTTGTAGCATTTGGCGACCTGGCTGAAGGATTCGTCAATTGCCGCCCGATACAGTCCTTCGAGATCGCCGTAGTGGTGGTAGATGACCGGCGCCCCGACACCCGCTTCGGTGCAGATTGCGCGGGCAGTGGCGCCCTTGCGGCCGCGCGTGTTGAGTAGGTGGATGGTGACCGCCAGCAGGTCCTTCTTGACCTGACCGATCGACTCCGTCGGACGACCGCTTTTCATCTGTTTGCCAAGCGTCATGGCAGAACCCGTCTCCGGAAAAAATTAACCCGCGCCGGATCGGGACCCGAACGCAGGTTGTCAAAGCCGGATTATCCCGGCTCAGGATGCGGCCGTCCAGAGGGCTGCCAGCACGGTTGTGACCTGTTGATCCTGAGCTCGGGAAGTAATCCAATGCATTTGGAACGCCATTCACATTGTTGACAAGTGCCGCGAGCTTTAATATAACTTAGTTAAATTAATGCGTCGCAACCTTGGAGGGCATATGGGGCTTCGGAAGACAACCGCCGTGGTTACGGGCGCCGGGTCGGGCATCGGGCGGGCGACCGCCCTGCTTTTTGCCACCGCCGGCGCCAACGTTGTTTGCGCCGACATTTCCGGCGCCGAGGCAACGGCGGAAGCGATACGGGTTGTGGGTGGCATCGCATCGTCGATCGTGCTCGACGTGCGACGCCAGTCCGACTGGGCGCAGCTCGTCGAGCAAGCGACTGGCGAATATGGCGGCATCGACGTCCTCGCGAGCGTGGCGGGCGTCGTGGCACCGGCGACCGACACGGCGGTCGATCAGGACGAAGACGGCTGGCAACGCATCATCGACGTTGACCTCAAGGGTGTCTGGCTTGGCATGCGTGCCGTCATTCCCGGAATGCTCACCGCAGGCGGCGGGCGGATCGTCAATGTCGCCTCGATGGCCGGGCTGATCGGGCTGCCGAATCTCGCGGCGTATTCGGCGGCAAAAGGCGGAGTCATCAGCCTGTCGCGCCAGACGGCAATTCAGTACGCCGCAAAAAATGTACTCGTCAATGTCATTGCCCCGGGAATTATCGAGACCCCGATTCTGGGCGACATCCCGGACGACATGCGGGTCACGCTGAAGTCGGCGACGCCGCTCGGCCGCATGGGGCGGCCGGAAGAAATCGCCTCGATGATCGTCCATCTCGCGGGCGCCGGCGGGAGCTTCATCACCGGCCAGGTGTTTGCAGTAGATGGCGGTTGGACCGCGCAATGAGTGCGGTTCCCGGATGCGGATTTGCCGAAAGCAGCGGTGCAGAGGGCACGCACTGGCGTGCGACCGCAGTGAAAAACTTTCCTGCTTTTTAGCGCTGCAACAACGCCCTCTCTCGGGCACTTCAAATAATCGATAGCGAGGAGAACGCCATGGACGACAAAACGACGTATCAAATTCAACGCTGGACGGCGTGGACCGGGCCGGTGATGGTGGTGACCTATCTTTTTTTCTGGGTAATCCTCGGACATAATTTTCCGCCGCCTTCACCTGGATACAGTGGCGCCGAACTGGTGGCCAATTATTACGTTCCCCATCGCGACAACATCCTTCTGGGGATGTGTTTTTCAGCATGGCTTGGATTGCTCTACGTCTGCTGGAGCGTCCAATTGACCTGTCAGATGTGGCGCCGGGAGAAGGTGCCGGTTCTGTCGCTGATGCAACTCGCCGGCGGAATTCTGACGGGCTGGCTGCTAGGCATGTGTGCGGCACTTTGGGTGTGGTGTGCGCGTTATGCCGGCACCCCCAACATCGACCCCGAGCTGATCAAGGCAGTGCATACGTTCTCCTGGTACATCTACGACATGACGTGGACAGTCACTGCAATCCAGTGCGTGGCCTGCGGTGCATTTGCAATCCTCGACAAGAAACAGCCGGCCATATTCCCGGCATGGGTCGGTTGGCTGGCAATTGCAACCGCCGCCACGTTCATTCCGCTCACCTTCCTGCCCTATTTCGACGACGGCCCCTTTGCCCTGAATGGGTGGTGGAGCTTCCACGTCGTGTTCGGTATCTGGGGTGTCTGGTTCACCAGCTACACCTACTACATGTTCCAGGACCTGAAGCGCATCCGCATATCGCCGATGGCCGGCGTTGGTCAGGCGATCAGCAACTGACCAGCTGAGAGATCCGGAGGGGCGACGTGTCAGTCGATGAGTCCTTAGCAGCCACGCTGCGCATCCTTGAAGCCGCACAGAGCGATGCCGGCAACGGCATCGCGCGCGTGGCGGCGGCCGACATGGCCCGTCTCGGCCTGGCGGAGAACGACGTCCTCACCCTCCGCGGCATCCGCCACACCGTCGCCCGTCTTCAGGCCGCGGCACCTGGCGCCGTCGATGAAGGCACGCTGCACATTGACGGCCTCCTGCGCGACAACGCCGGCGCTGGCATCGGCGAACGCATCACGGTGGCCAAAGCCGCCTCGTCCCCCGCCCGCCGCATCACCCTGATCCCGGCCGGTAATGCCCGTGCCGTGTTCCATCGCGACGAAGGTAGCCTCTTCACCCGGCTCAAAGCCCGCCTGCGCGGCCATCCAGTTGCCGATACCCGTCAGGACACCCTCGCCCTGCGCCGCGTCCTCGACGGCCGCGCCGTGCTCGGCGGCGACCGCCTGCGCGCCAGCCTGTTCGGCCGTCCGCTGGACTTCACGGTCGCCAGCACCGTGCCGCCAGGCGCCGTGGTCTTCGACGCCGCCACCGACATCCGCATCGACGCGCGCGGCGCCGAGCCCAGCCGCGGCCCGGCCGTCTCCTACGAGGACATCGGCGGCCTCGCCAAGGAGATCGCCCGCGTGCGGGAAATGATCGAACTCCCCCTGCGCTACCCCGAAGTCTTCGAGCGTTTGGGCGTCGATGCCCCCAAGGGCGTCCTGCTCTACGGCCCCCCCGGCTGCGGCAAGACCCTGATCGCCCGCGCCGTCGCCTACGAAGCCGGGGTGCGCTTCGTCAACATCAACGGCCCGGAAATCATCCAGCAGGGTTACGGCGAATCCGAAGCCCTGCTGCGCAAGATCTTCCAGGAAGCCCAGGAATCACCGGCCACCATCATCTTCTTCGACGAGATCGACGCCCTCGCCCCCAACCGCGACACGGTGCTCGGCGACGTCGAGAAGCGCGTCGTCGCCCAGTTGCTGGCGCTGATGGACGGCATCAATTCGCGCGGCAAGGTCATCATCATCGCCGCCACCAACCTGCCCAACAACATCGACCCGGCGCTGCGCCGCCCCGGCCGCTTCGACCGCGAGATCGGCCTCAATCCGCCGGACAAGGTCGGCCGTCTGGAAATCCTCCAGGTGCACACCCGCGGCATGCCGCGGGCGGAGGATGTGGATCTGGAACGCATCGCCGCCGCCACCCACGGCTTCCTTGGTGCCGATCTGGCGGCGCTGTGCCGCGAGGCGGCCATGCTTTGTGCCCGCGACCTGCTGCCGAAAGTGGATTTCGCCCATACCGGCCTGCCCGAGGACGCATTGGCCTCGATCCGGGTGGAGATGAAGCATTTCGAGCAGGCGATGAACGAGATCGAGCTGTCCACCACGCGCCAGGTGTTCACCGAAGTGCCGAATGTGCACTGGGACGAGGTCGGTGGGCTCGACGAGGTCAAGCAGACCTTGCGCGAGGCGGTGGAATGGCCGCTGAAATACGCCGAGCGTTTTACCCACGCGCGGGCACGGCCGGCCAAGGGGGTCTTGCTCACCGGCGCACCGGGAACGGGCAAGACGCTGGTGGCCAAGGCCTTGGCAGCGGAGAGCGGGGTGAATTTCATTACCGTCAAGGGTCCGGAGCTGCTCTCGAAGTGGGTGGGGGAATCGGAGCGGGGGATTCGCGAGATTTTCAAGAAGGCACGCCAGGCGGCGCCGTCGATCCTCTTCTTCGACGAGATCGATGCCATCGTGCCCCGGCGAGGCCAGAACAGTGGCGGCGGCAATGTCAGCGAGCGCATGGTGGGGCAGTTCCTGCTGGAGCTGGACAGTATCGACGAGCTCAACGGGGTGGTGGTACTGGGGGCAACCAACCGGCCGGATCTGATCGATCCGGCGCTGCTGCGGCCGGGGCGTTTCGATAGCGTGGTCGAGCTGCCTGAACCCGACCGGCCCACCCGGCGGGCGATTCTGCAGATTCATTGCCGTGGGCGAAAGCTCGGGGCGGAGGTTTCCCTTGATGCGATGGCCGAAGCCACCGCGGGGATGAGCGGGGCGGAGATCGAGGCCCTCTGCCGTCGTGCCGCCATGCTCGCCATTCGCGATTCCATTGAACAACACCCCGGCAAGGAGTTCGCGCCGTTCGCTGTCGAGGCGCGGCATTTCGAGGCGGCTTCCGGCTTGGCACGACAAGTGGCTGCGCGTCCAGGTCCGGACGCCCGTTTGGCCTCTTAACCCGCTGTGATTGCGGCACGAATTCAAACGCCGGACATCGCTGCGACCTGGGCACGGATGACCGTGATGGCACCCAGGAATTACGCGAAAATTCAAAATCAGAATGGCGTTGCATTTTCTGCACGGTGTTGTACTATATGAACTGTGTTCGGTTTTTTGGCCAATGGATTCTGGCGAAGACACGCCCCGAAGGCCTCGTTGCATCCGTAATCATTTTCGACCCCAATAATTTGAAGAGGAGATTCTTAAATGGCATGGCTTACTCTTGATCAGGAGATTTATCACAAGGCAGGGCTGCTCGTTGACGGCGCCAATATCGAACCGGCCGCTTGCGAGGGCGTCGGCGAAACGATCATGGAAAAGGTATGGTGGCTGTTCGTCTACGATCTGCAAAAGCAGAGTGGACTGAAGAACATCCCGGATTACATCGTGTTTCCCAAGGGAACCATCGTCGACTTCCGCTGGAATCCCGACTCGCCCTACTGGATCCGGAAGAACGACGGCATCATCTATCTCGAGAAGAACGGAAAGTTTGTCTGCCCGATCGAGTTCGTCGAACGCCCCGAGTACTACAGCAAAAATACGAGTTCCGGCACGCCGATGAAAACCGTCGGCACCATGCGCGGAAAACACGGCCTGATGGTCTGCTCCCCGCTGTTCTGCTCCAACTGGGTCGAGGGCGGCCCCTGCAAGTACTGCAACATGAATCCGGGCATGGATCAGTACGAAAACAAGGCAATCACCAAGAAGCAGGGCGACGAGGTTGGCGAAGTCGCCGCCGCCATGCTGGCGGAAGGAATCGACTTCCACTTGGTGATCAGCGCCGGCCAGCCCCCCAGGGGCAAGACGACCGTCGACGATCACATCGAGATTCTCGAAGGCATCAAACGCATGACCGGACTGGAGAAGATTCCCGGCACCGACAATATTTCGCCGCCGGAAGATCTGGGTCAGCTGGAGCGGCTGCGGAATACCGGCATCCAGTGTTTGTTTACCAACATCGAAGTGTGGAATCCGGACCTGTTCAAATACATGTGTCCCGGGAAGGATCGGAATTTCGGCCAGGAACATTTCAAGAGCGCATGCGACCGCGCCGCACAACTCTGGGGTCGCGGCAATTCCTGGGCGGCGATGGTTGCGGGTCTCGAAGACAAGGCAAGTCTGCTCGAAGGATGCAAGATCATGGCCGAGCGCGGCACGGCGATGCTGATGATCCCGTGGGTGCCGATGGTCGCATCCGAACTCCAGGGGCATCGTTCGCCAGAAGCCGGTTGGCACGTGGAAGTGCAGCACAAGGCGCTAGAAATCTACGAACAGTACCTGCCGGAGGTTGGCGGCAAACAGGCTTACTACGACCAGTACGGCTGCCCGTCGTGCATCACCATCAGCACGCACCACGACGTACATCGTCTGCGTCAGGGCATCGACACAGCATATCCGGTACCGCACGGTCCCCTCGGCAAACTGAAGGATGAAAAGAAGGGTTGCCTGAATCCGAAGCTGAAGGAGCTCGACCGCTTCCGCAACGGCAAGTCCGAGACCCTGTCTCTGTAAGCGCGGAGGGCACTTTCAGCCGCACCCTCATGAGTCCAATTCCGGGGTAGTGAGGGTGCGAAAGACAAGGGCTGGCGAAGTGTGGTTTGGGTCGTGCAAAAGGAAATGGGCAGCCAAGCTGCCCATTTCCTTTTGGTGCCCGATCTGTCTCGGGCAGGGATGTATTCAGCCGATCATGCTGTAGCCGCCGGAGACGGAGAGCACCTGCCCAGTGATGTATCGGGCCGCGCCCGACGACAGAAACACAACGGCGCCGGCGATATCCTCGGGCCGGCCGATTTTCTTCAGCGGCAGTGTCTTGGCAACTTTATCCAGTTGCTCGCGGGTGAACATCGAATCCGGGTTCGACCACATGCTGGTGCCTCCAACTTCATCGCCATTCTCGGGTACCGTAACACCGGGACAGACGATGTTACAGCGAATGCCGTAACGGCCGTTTTCCTTGGCGATGGTTTTCATGAAGCTGTTGATCGCCGCCTTCACGCCGCCGTACACCGCTTCGCGCGGTTCACCCTGACGGCTTGCGTCGGAGCTGATCGAGACGATGGCGCCGGAGTTCTGCTCGATCATGACGTCGAGCGCCGCCTTGGTGCAATTCAGGACGCCGACATAGTTGATCTGGATGATCTTTTGCCAGAGGTCGGGCGTTGTCTGGGTGAAGTACATGAGCTTGTCCCAGCCGACGTTATTCACCAGCACATCGACCGCGCCAAATTTGCTTTTTGCGGCGGCAAACATCGCCGTCACCTGCTCAAGATTGGTCACGTCGGTTTTGACCACCTGAACGTCAGCGGCGCCGCGCTTGCGTGCCAGTTCCGCCACTTTTCCAGCCTGCTCGGCATCGATATCGGCGATGGTGATGTTGGCACCTTCCTCCGCGTAGGCAAGAACGATGGCCCTGCCGATATTGGAACCGCCCCCGGTCACTACGACCGACTTGGCCTTCAAATCTAAATCCATTGCTAGTCTCCCCGTTAAAAGAATTTGTCAAAAGGACAATTCCGACGCCGATCGACATCGAACGCTCGGCGCTTAAAATCTATAATACGAACACTGTTCGTGAATATAAACATCGAAGCAAACCACTGTCAAGCTGCGGGCGCAGCCAACGGCGGACGGCTGGCGGAGGTAAAGCCTTGCCCTGGCTTGACACCGATGGGTGTCGATCGTAATATGAACATTGTTCACTTATTCGTCCTTTGGCCTTCGGCTGCGGGATCATCCAGATGAGCTACGAACTCAACGAAGACCAGCTGCAGATTCAGGACCTCGTGCGCCGCGTCGCACGGGAAAAAGTGGCGCCGCGCGCCGACGAAATCGATCGCACCGCCGAATATCCGCACGACATGTATGCGCTGCTGAAGGAACTCGGCCTGTTCACCCTGCCGTTCCCGGCCGAATATGGCGGAACCGGCAGCCTGCTTTCAGCCTGCATCGCGGTCGAGGAATTTGGCCGCGTCTGTTACAACACCGGTTACCTGCTGGTCGTGCAGTGGATACCGTTTGGCGCCATCCTCGCCGGTGGTACGGCAGCGCAAAAGGAGCGCTGGCTTCCGGGACTCGCCAGCGGCGATCTGCGCGGTGCGCTGTCGCTGACCGAGGCGCAAAGTGGTTCCGACGTGTCGGGCATCAAGACCACGGCGCGGCGGAGCGGTGACGGCTACCTTCTCAATGGCGCGAAGATCTGGTGCACCAATTCGCATATCGCCGATTTCATTCTTGTCGCCGCACGCACCGTCGACGAAGCCGGCAACCACACCGGCATCAACCTGTTCATCGTCGAGCGCACCACCAAGGGGCTGACAATCGGCCGAGAGGAGGACAAGCTCGGCGCGCGTGGCGTGCCGTCCTGCCCGCTGTTTTTCGACGATGCGGTTATACCGCTCGACGCACGCCTCGGCCCGGAGTCCGGCGAGGGCTTCAAGATCACCATGGAGGCGCTCAACTCCAGCCGCCCGATCGTCGCTGCGCGTGCCGTCGGTCTGGCGCAGGGCGCCATCGACCATGCGGTCGAATTCATCCAGAACCGCGTGGCGTTCGGCCAGAACGTGAGCGAGTTCCAGGGCATGCGCTGGATGCTCGCCGACATGGTGATGAAGACGGAAGCGGCGCGTCAGCTTGTCTACCGCACGGCATCAATGGTGGATGCCGGAGCCAGTGGCAAGGAGCTGGCGAAGATGGCGGCGATGGCGAAGTGCTACGCCTCGGACGTGGCGATGCAGGTCGCCACCGATGCGGTGCAGATGTTCGGCGCCGCCGGCATTTCTTCGGAATACCCGATCAATCGCTACTTCCGCGATGCGAAGGTGGTGCAGATCATCGAGGGTACCAACCAGATCCAGCGCAACATCATCGCCGACTGCGTGCTTGGTCGCGCAAAAAGCAAGCGCTGATCGACTCGGCGCGATTTCATTCATGACGACCAAAAACAACCTGCCGATCGTTCGCGTCGAACGGGTCGGCGCCTTTCAGCTGATTACCTTCAACCAGCCGGAGATACGCAACCCGCTTGGGCCCGAGGTGGTGGATGCCCTGACCGCGGCGCTCACCGCGGCTGAAGCCGATGCGGGCATCCGCGCCATCGCCATCCGCGGCGCCGGTACCACCTTCAGCGCCGGCGGCAGTTTAGGAAATTTCGAGGAGCGCATCGCCATGCCGCTCAATGCCGACGGCAGCGATCCGATCGCGGTGAGCAATCTGCGCTTCGGCACATTCCTGCAACGCCTGGCACGTTTTCCCAAGCCCGTCGTGGTTGCCGCGCACGGTGCAGCGATGGGCGGCGGTGCCGGCCTGGTGTGTGCGGCTGACATCGCCCTGGCCTGCGCCGACACGCGCTTCTCGTTCACCGAAACCAGCATCGGCCTGGTGCCGGCGCAAATCCTGCCCTTCGTGGTCGGCCGCATCGGCTCGCAACGTGCACGCCGCTTGATGCTCACGGCGCAGCGCTTCGATGCTACCGAAGCACTGCGTTTGGGTGTTGTGGACGCGGTGGCCGAGGACATGCAGTCACTGCGTGAGAAGCTGTCAGAGGTGCTCGACCGCATCGGCCGCTGCGCGCCGGAAGCCCTAGCCCGCACCAAGCGCCTGGCGCTGCGCTGCGCCACCGAAGGGGCGGCGAGCGAAGAAGCGCTGACGCATTTGCTCGACGATGCCTCCTGTGACTTCGCCGCACAGCTTCGCGGCGAGGGCGGTGAAGGTGTGCGTGCGGCGCGCGAAAAGCACGATCCGTCGTGGCGCGTCACCTTCGACCGCAGCGCGCTCGCCGACTGGTAGCGGGTCGTCCGTGCCGTCACCGATGGCGGCTATTGAATAACAGAGCATCTGGAGACGTCCCGCATCATGATTGGAATTGTTGGATACGGCGGCTATGTGCCGCGCCTGCGCCTGAGCCGCAAGGCGGTGGTCGAGGCCAACGCCTGGTTCGCCCCGCAGTTCGCCGGCAAAGCCCGCGGCACGCGGTCCATGGCCAACTGGGATGAAGACAGCATCACCATGGCGGTGGCTGCCGCGCGCGACTGTCTTGGTGCCGACGAAGACCGGAGCCACGTTGCCGCCGTGCTCCTGGCGTCGAGCACACTGCCTTTCGCCGAGCGGCAGAATGCCGGCATCGTGCGTGAAGCGCTGACTCTGGGGCGGAATGTCGAGGTGATGGACATCACCGGATCGCAGCGCAGCGCGCTGTCCGCACTCGGCGAAGCCCTGCTGCGCGCCAAGGCCGACGCTGGCGAAACCCTGGTGCTCGCCGCCGACAATCGCGAGACGCGCGCCGCCAGCGCGGCGGAACTCGATTGCGGCGACGGCGCCGCCGCGCTGCTGATCGGACGCGACAAGGTGCTGGCCGAATACCTCGGCTCCGCGACGGTCTCGGTGGATTTCGTCGATCACTTCCGCCGCGCCGGCGAGGACATCGACTACGTTTGGGAAGAGCGCTGGATTCGCGACGAGGGCGTCGGCAAGCTGGTGCCCGAAGCCATTGCCGGCGCGCTGAAGGATGCGGGCATCACGGCGGAGCAGATCGACCATTTCATTTTCCCCACCAGCCTACAGAAAATGGACGTGCAGCTGGCGAAGAAGTGCGGTATTCGCGAAGCGGCGGTGGTCGACGGCCTGCTCACCCAGGTTGGCGACACCGGCGTGCCGCATGCTCTGTTGTTGCTGGCGGGCATCCTTGAAGGCGCGCAAGCGGGGCAGACCATTCTGCTTGCGCAATTCGGCAGCGGCGCCCAGGCCTTCGTTTTCCGCGTCACCGCCGCCATCCGTTCCTTCCGTCCGCGGACCGGCGTCTCCGGCTGGCTGTTGCGCGGGGTCGAGGAAACCAGTTACACCAAGTTCCTCTCGTTCAAGGAGCAACTCCGACTGGAACGCGGCATGCGCGGCGAGCAGGACAAGAAAACCGCATTGACCACGCTGTATCGCCATCGCGAAGCGATTCTCGGCCTGGTGGCCGGGCGCTGCGAAAAAACCGGCGAGGTGCATTTCCCGCCCTCGCGCCTGTCCTATACGCCCGGTCAGCCGGCACTCGATACGCAAAAGCCGTACAAGCTGGCCGAGCGCCGCGGTGAGGTGCTGAGCTGGTCGGCCGAATACCTCTCCTTCAGCATGGCGCCGCCGCATTACTACGGACAGATCGATTTCGAAGGCGGCGGTCGCATCCTGATGGAATTCACCGATATCGCGCGCGGCGATGTCGAATCCGGCACAAAAATGGAGATGGTGTTCCGCATCAAGGACGTCGACGAGGTTCGCGGCTTCAACCGCTATTTCTGGAAGGCAACCCCGCTGCGCCCGCAGCCGGCAGCCAGTGATGCAAAGGGTTCGGAGTAAGTCATGGCAAAAGGCATCAAGGACAAGGTCGCGATTCTCGGCATGGGCTGCAGCAAGTTCGGCGAACGCTGGAACGCCAGCCCCGAGGATTTGATGGTGGAAGCCTACAAAGAGGCCATGGCCGACGCCGGCATCGGCGCCGAGCAGCTCGATGCGGCGTGGTTCTCGACACACATGGAAGACATCGGCACCGGGCGCGGCGGCATGCCGATGGGCATCGCGCTGCGTCTGCCGAATATCGGTGTGACCCGGGTCGAAAATTTCTGCGCTGGCGGTTCGGAAGCCGTGCGCGCCGCCGTTTATGCGGTGGCCGCGGGCGCCTGCGATATCGCGCTGGCGCTGGGCGTCGAGAAGCTCAAGGACACCGGCTACGGCGGCCTGCCGGCGGCGACCGTGGGCACCTACGTGCCGCAGTGGTATCCGAATGCGGTTGGGCCGGCAAACTTCGCCCAGCTGGCCACCGCCTATCGCAGAAAATTCGGCGTCGACGCCGATCTGCTGAAGCGCGCGATGGCCCATGTTTCGGTGAAAAGCCACGCCAACGGGGCGAAGAATCCGAAGGCGCACCTGCGCAACGTTATTACCGAGGAGCAGGCACTGAAGGCGCCAATCATCGCCGAACCGCTCGGCCTCTACGATTGCTGCGGCGTATCCGACGGCGCCGCGGCGGTGGTGGTGACCACACCGGAGATCGCGCGGGCGCTGGGGAAGCGCGACCTGGTCACGTTCAAGGCGCTACAGGTCTCCGTGTCCAACGGCTGGGAGATGCATTCCAACCAGTGGGACGGCAGCTATTGCCACACCGCACGCATCGCCGCCCGGCGTGCCTACGCGGAAGCCGGTATTTGCAATCCGCGCGAGGAACTCAGCCTGCTCGAAGTGCATGACTGTTTTTCCATCACCGAGCTGGTGACGATGGAGGACCTGTTCCTTTCGGCCGAAGGCAATGCGGTGAAGGACGTGATGGACGGCTTCTTCGATGCCGACGGCAAAATCCCGTGTCAGATCGACGGCGGCCTCAAATGCTTCGGCCATCCGATCGGCGCCAGCGGCATCCGCATGCTTTACGAGATTTATCTCCAGCTGCAGGGCCGCGCGGAGTCGCGCCAGCTGGCCAACCCGAAGCTCGGCCTGACGCATAATCTCGGCGGCCAGCCGTCGCAGAACGTGTGTTCCGTTTCCATCGTCGGGCTGGAAAACATCTGATCGCGGTGACCGTCATGAACACGATCGACATCGAACATCTACGCAGTTGGGTCGGCAAGGAAAATGTCGTCGCCGACGATCTCTCTCTGTTCCCGGCGCGCGCACTGGCGGCGGCGCTCGACCATGCCGCCCTGCCCGAGAAGGGCGCGGCCCTGCCGCCTGCGTGGCACTGGCTGTATTTTCTCGATACGCCGACGGCCAGCCGCACTGGCAGCGATGGTCATCCACTGAAGGGCAGTTTCCTGCCGCCGGTTACGCTGCCGCGGCGCATGTGGGCGGCGGGAACGCTGGAGGTCGAACAGCCGCTGCTGCTCGGCACGCCGGCACGCAAGCAGTCCACGATCCGTTCGGTCGAGCTCAAGGAAGGTAAATCCGGCGCACTGGTTTTCGTCAATATCGAACATGCGCTGTACCAGAACGAGCGGCGCTGTATTCTCGAACAGCAGAACGTTGTCTACCGCGACATGCCCGCTGCTCCCGCACCCTTGGCGCCCGGCGAGCCTGATCGCGCTGAAGCGGACTGGGTGGAAACCGTGGTGCCCGATCCGGTACTGCTGTTCCGCTTCTCGGCGCTGACCTACAACGGCCACCGCATCCACTACGACCGCGACTATGCGACGCAGGTCGAGTTCTATCCGGCCCTGGTGGTGCATGGCCCCCTGCTGGCGACGCTGCTGCTCGATCTCGTTGCGGCCAATGTTGCCGACAAGCGCGTCGGCAAGTTCAGCTTCCGCGCGCTGCGGCCGATTTTCGATCACGCCCCGTTCAAGGTGTGCGGCAAGCGCGAGGGCGATGCCGTGCGTCTTTGGACAGTCGATGCCGACGGCTTCGTGTGCACGACGGCCAGCGTCGAACTGGTTTAGAACGTGAAATACATCGTGCTGCGGAGGCAGGCATTCAATTCGCCTTTGCCGCTATTCATCATCAGGGGTGCCGACAAGTCCTCGGCATGAAAGTGAGGGGAAATCACATGGCCGAGTCGATTCCCGTCTGGCGCTCGATGTTGTTCATTCCGGCGCATGTCGACAAGTTCGTCGCCAAGGCGCACACACGCGGCGCCGACGCCTACATTCTCGACCTGGAGGACAGCGTTCCTGCGATTGCCAAGCAAGCGGCGCGCGGCATGATTGCCGCCGGCGCCGCGCGGGTCGCGCAATCCGGTGCGGCGGCCATCGTTCGCGTCAATCAGCCCTGGGCGATGACTGCGCTGGACCTGGAGGCGGCGATCGGCGGCGGTGTGGCGGCGATCGTTTTGCCCAAGGTGAACGATGGCGAGTACGTCCGCGCCGCTACAGCAAAAATCGATGCCCTCGAAGCGCAGCGCGGAATCGCTGCGGGACACACGCGACTGATCGCGCAGATCGAGGACGTTGCCGCGCTACCCCGGCTGGACGAAATCGCCGCCAGCTCGCCACGGCTGATGGGCATGATTCTGGGCTCGGAAGATTTTTCCGCGACCGCCGGTATGGAACCGATACCCGCTGCGCTGTTCGCGCCGAACCAGCAAGTGCTGTTCGCCTGTCGTCGCGCCGGCATCCTGCCTTTCGGTTTTCCGGCCTCGATTGCCGACTATTCCGATCTCGTCGCATTCCGCGCCACCATCAAGCTCGCGCGCCAACTCGGCTTTGTCGGCGCGTTCTGCATTCACCCGACCCAGGTTGCCGTCCTCAATGAGGAATTCACCCCGTCGCCGCAGGAGATCGAATACGCCCGCGGCGTCATCGCCGCGTACGAACAGGCGTTGCGCGAGGGCCGCGGCGCGGCGGAGTATCACGGCAAGATGATCGATCCGCCGGTTGTCGCACGGGCGCAGGAACTTTTGCGCCGACTTCCGCCGCAGGCATAAGACTTCACGGCCTTCGGGAACCGGCCTTGATAGGCGGTTCCCGAAGGCCGTCTACATCCACGGACGGAATGGGAGAAAAGAACGATGGCAAAGCGCTTGCAGGGCAAGGTGGCACTGGTGACCGGGGGAGCAAGCGGCATTGGCGCTGCCCACGCTCGCCTCTTTGCAGAAGCGGGAGCGAAAGTGCTTGTCTGCGACGTGCAGGAAGAGGTGGGGCGTACCGTTGCAGATGAAATCAACCGTAACGCCGGCACTGCCGCATTCTTCAGCCTCGACGTCACCAATGAAGGCGCCTGGGCGGAGGCCGTCGCCGACGCAGTGGGCCGTTTCGGCGCACTGACCACCCTGGTCAACAACGCCGGCGCCTTTGCCCCCAGCGGTGTGGAGGCGGAAACCAACGCAGGATGGAACCGCCTCATCGCCATCAACCAGACCAGCGTCTGGCATGGCATTAAGGCGGCGATGCCTGCGCTGCTGGCAAGCGGCAATGCCGCCATCGTCAACATCGCTTCCATCTACGGCATCGTCGGCAGTCCCGGAGCGATCGCCTATCACGCTACCAAGGGCGCGGTCCGCGTCATGACCAAATCAGTCGCGCTGGAATACGCACGCCGGGGCGTGCGGGCGAACACCGTATATCCCGGGGTTATCAAGACGCCGATGCTCGGCGACGTACCGGAAGATGCGCTGAAGGTGCTTGAAGAAGGAATCCCGATGGGGCGGCGCGGCATCCCCGAGGATATTGCCTACTGCTCGCTGTACCTATGCTCGGATGAGGCCCGCTTCGTCACCGGCGGCGATTTCGTCGTGGACGGCGGTTCGACTGCGCTTTAGGTGAGCCGCCCGCCGCCTCGGGCTTTCATTTCGGATCAGCGAGGACGCTCATCTGATCGCAACAGGAAGGTCGCTAGGCTGGGTACCAGAATCAGCGCACCGAGCATGTTCCAGAGGAACATGAAGGCGAGAAGGATGCCCATATCGGCCTGGAACTTGATCGGCGACCAGATCCAGGTAATCACCGCGGCGGCCAGGGTGACGCCGATGAGGGCGACCACCTTGCCGGTGAAGGCGAGCGCCGCGCAATAGGCATTGGTCACCGAGAGCCCCATGCGCTGCTCGACCAGATGCACGGTGAGCAGATAGAGCGAGTAGTCGACACCGATACCGACGCCAAGCGCCGTCACCGGCAGAGTGGCGACCTTGACGCCGATGCCGAGCGCGACCATCAGCGCCTCACAGAGCAGCGAGGTCACCACCAGCGGCAGCACGGCCACAATCACCGCGCGCCAGCTGCGGAAGGTGATGAAGCAGAGCACGATCACCGCGGCATAGACATAGAACAGCATGGTCCGGTTGGCCTTGGCCACCGCGATATTGGTCGCCGCCTCGATCCCCGACGAACCGGCGGCGAGGAGGAACTTGCGCTCCGCCGTGTTGTGTTCGGCGGCAAACGCCTCCACCGCCTTCACCACCCGGTCCAGCGTCTCCGCTTTGTGGTCGGCAAGGAAGGCAATTACTGGTGCTACTGAACGGCTATCGTTGAACATCTCCGGATTCGAGTCGTAGACGTAGTTCAGCGCATCGGCGACGACATAAGTATCGGGGCTGAGGGTGATCCACTTGGGTGAACCCTCGAAGCTGGCCGCGGTGTAAGTGCGCGCTAGGGTTGCGGCCGAGACGGTGGTCTGCACGCCGGGCAGGTCGCGCAGCACTTCTTCCAGCCGATCCATTTCCAGCAGGGTCTCGTAACTCACCAGACCGGCCTTGGGCGTCGTGACGATGACGGCAAATTGATCGCTGGAGAGTTGGTAATGCTCGGTGATGTAGGCGTTGTCGCGGTTGTAGACGGAATCGGGGCGCAGTTCGGGCGCCCCGGGGTCGAGGTCGCCGATCTTGAGGTTTTCGCCGACGATCACGGCAAAGATCGTCAAGCCCAGGGAAACGACGATGACGCCGATGGCCCACGGCCGGGTGGTGAAGCGCCCCAGCCAGCGCGACAGCGGATGGTCGCCTTCGCTGGCCTTGAGGGTGCGTGCCGCCGCCTTGGCGCTGACGCTGGTGTAGGAGAGCAGGATGGGCAGCAGGATCAGGTTGGTGAAAATCAGCACCGCGACGCCGATACTGGAGGCGATGGCCAGGCCGCGGATGACCGGGATGTCGATCACCGCCAGCACGCCGAAGCCGACGGCATCGGCAAGCAGTGCGGTGAGGCCGGCGAGGAACAGGCGGCGGAAGGTGTAGCGCGCGGCGACGTAGCGATGGGTACCGCGACCGATGTCCTGCATGATGCCGTTCATCTTCTGCGCGCCGTGGGAGACGCCGATGGCGAAGATGAGGAAGGGGACGAGGATCGAGTAGGGGTCGAGGACGAAGCCGAACAATTGCATCAGGCCGAGTTGCCAGGACACGGCAATCAGCGAACAACAGACCACCAGCACGGTGCTGCGCACACAGCGGGTATAGAGAAAGATCAGCACGGCGCAGATCAGGGCGGCGTAGAGGAAGTAGGTGAACACTTCGATCAGGCCGTGGATCAGGTCGCCGACCAGCTGGGCAAAGCCGATGACGTGGATCCTGACACCCTGTTGCTCGTACTCGCTGCGGATGACATCGATCGCATCCCGGAAAGCACGGTAATCCAGCGCCTTCCCCGTAGCAGCGTCACGGTCAAGCAGGGGCACGAAGAGCATGCTGGAGCGTTGATCGTTGGCGACGAGGGAGCCGATGATGCCGGAACGGTGCACATTGTTGCGCAGCGCTTCGATACTTTGCGCCGAGCCGTTGTAGGTGTCGGGCATGACCGCCCCGCCCTTGTAGCCTTCGGCGGTGATTTCGGTCCAGCGCACCACCGGCATCCACAGCGACTTCATGAACGAGCGGTCGACCCCGGGAACGAGAAAGACCTTGTCGTTGATGTCGCGCAGGACTTCCAGGTATTTTGGATCGTAGATGTCGCCCTGGGTGTTCTCGACCACGATGCGCACCGAGTTGCCCAGGCCGCGCAGGTTGTCGGCATTGGCGCGGTAGTTCTGGATGAAGGGGTGCGACTGCGGCATCATCTTGTCGAAGCTGGCGTTGATGTCCAGCCGCAAGGCCTGGTAGCCGAGGATGACGGTGAGCAGGGCGCAGACGATCACCAGGATCAGGCGATGGTTGAAGATGCTGCGTTCGAGCACATTGCCCGAGCGCGGGTCGAAGTCTTCCCGGCGCGGTACGACGGGCATTGCATCGAGCGAGTTGTCGGTGGTGACGGCCATGGAGTCTTCGGTTCGCTAAAGGTCGGTCAGGGCTGCGTTGGCGCAGCATCGGGCAGAACTTCCGTACGCACGCCATCCAGCCCGGTGACGACGACGGTCCGCGCAGCGACGGAGGCAATCCCGGTCATGCGCATCGGTTTTGTCGCCGGCAACAGATGGAAGTGCTTGCCGGCTTTGTCGCCGAGCAGCAGTTGGCCCGCGGCGTTGACCAGGACAAAACCGCTGCCATCCGCCAGCGCAATGCCAGCGGTGATGGTATGTTCGTTGGGCATGGCAACGGGCTCCCAGCGGACATTGCCGGCTTTGCCGCCCGTACTGCTGCGATAGGTCGTGCCGCGCAGGCCGTAGGCGATCAGGGCCTCGCCATTTCCTGCAAGGCCAAAGAAGCTGCCCAAATAACCGGTATCCGTTGCCGTGAAGTGGCCGCGCGTGCGGTCGAGGCGGTAGATCTGGCCGCGTTCGCCGACGATGTAGAGTTCGCTGCCGATGGCGCGGATGGCATTCAGGTTCAGGTACTGCGGATTGTCGATACGGTGCAGCCAGGGTTCCCAGGTCTTGCCGCCGTCGGTGGTGGCGGCGATCATACCGAACGAGCCGACGGCATAACCCGTTTTGGCATCCTCGAACCAGACGTCGAGAAAAGGCAGCACCGGTCCAGCCTGGTAGTTCTGCTCCAGTTGCGCCAGTGCGGCGGCAGCTTCTGCACCTGCCCCGGCCTGACTGTAGAAGGCCTTGAATGCGGGTCCCGCGCTGCGGCCGTCGAGTTGTTTCGACCAGGTCTTGCCGCTGTCGATACTGTGCAGCACCACGCCGCCGTGGCCGACGACCCAGCCTTCGTTGGCGTTCGGGAATTGCACGGCCAGCAGGTCGTTTTGCACCGGAGCCTTGGCCTGAGCCCATGTCTTGCCTTGATCGTCCGAACCGAGGATGACGCCGCGCGAACCGACCGCCACCAGGCGTGCGCCGACGCTAGTTACTGCCATTAGCGAACGCTGTGTGACGGCACTGCGCATCTCGGCCGGCGTATCCAGCGGATCGCGAAACTTCGTTTGGGAAAGCGCCGGAAACGAAAGCAGCAGATAAAAAAATCCCACGGCGAGATACCCGCCGGCAATCCCAACGTTATTGAATCTGGTCATAGACAGAACACCTGCCATGGCGCTTAGGCCTTCGCCGAGCGGAACGCTCCGCTGCACGCTTTGTGATATCGATGGCGCCAGCAAACATGCCTGCGCCCTGTAGCAGTCAAGCGGCGACCCGCATGCACGCGGGTCGCCAACCGGGTCTGCTTATCGCACCCCGCCCGCCGCAACCGACTGCGGCGTGAGTTTGATCGGCAATCCGTCCGCCGACTCGTAATGGCGGATCAAGTTGCCCGGCTCCCTGTGGCCAGTGTTCACAGTGAAGTAGTTGCCCTTGATCAGGTCGTAGGTGCTCCAGGCATCAACGTTGATACCGCCGGTGTCGTAGGACGGGAAATTGTTGATATGGTGCACACGCCACATATTGCCGGCGTTGTCATAGGCCTCGGAGGTGGTGATGCACCAGCAATCCTCGTCGATGTAGAAGGTGCGACGGCTATAGGCGTGACGGGCGTTGGGCTTGCGTATCGAATCCACCACCCAGACCCGATGCTTTTCCCAACGCACGGCGGCCGGATTGACGAATTTCTTGCCGATGAAGTCCTTGGCTAAAAAGGTGTTCGTTATGCCAAACACGTTATAGGGGACGAGCATTTCCTTCTTGCCGACCAGCTTGAAATCGAAGCGATCCATGCGCCCGACAAAGCCGTAGATTTCGTCCCAGAAAATCACGCCGCCATAGGCGGCGAGCGGTACGTCGTAGGCAAATTCCGGGGCGAGACGGACACGGCGCTGACCGGGGGTGTAGAACCACACCCGCTGACCGTCTTCCGCTGCGTTGGCGCCGTAGTAGTTGAGGAAGTGACCGCCGGCCGACGACGGAGGAGATGTCATCGTCGACGTCAGCCCGAACACGGCGTTGAAGGTCATGCTGCGCAACTTGCCGGTCTTTTCATACCAGGGGTGGAGAAAGAACTCATTGACTGCAGGCAGGTCGCTCACATTGCCCGCCGAATCGATCAGCCAGCCCGCGCCGACATTGTGTGCAACCGGCGCGGAGAAGCGTAGATTGTTGTTCCACATTACCTCGTAGCCGTTCTTGGGGATCGGGAACGGAATGCCGGCAAAGGGTAAGTTTCCCTTGTCGACGCCTTCGATAGCGTCGCCTTCCACTGCCCCGCTAAGCTTCGCCGTAGTGGCGTTCTTCACCGAGTTCTGTAGAACCCATGGCGCGTAGCGGAAGCTGCGGCGGCTCGGGTAGACGTCGATGCGGAAGTCGGCATGACGCTTCATCAACGCCTTGGTTCCCTCCGTCAGTACGGAATCATATTGCGTCATGTTTTTCGCATCGATGGCGTAGAGCGGTTTGTCGCTGGCGAACGGATCCACGTAGGTGGCGGATGTCTTCGGGTCGTAACCGGCGACCTTTTCGACCCCCCCCGTATACGCCGGGATGGAGCCGTCCTTGTTGCCGGCTTTCTCGGCACCAAATTCGGTCAGGGATGCACCCAACTGCTTGGCTTCCTCAGACGTTACGGCAGCCGCTGCGAACTGGGCAACCAGCGCTAAAGCGCTCGCTATTACTACAGAAAACTTTTGCTTTGTCATTGTCAAATCTCCTCTTGTCGCTCGTCTTCAGAACGAAGTCTTGTATTGCAGCTGTAGCCAGCCACGGTCGTTCAGACTCGGTGCGCCAGCGCCTCCGAATCCGCTATAGGCCTGGGTTCCAACGCCCTGAAATGCAGGCGTATCTCCCGTACCGTTGGTGCGCCAGTTGTAGCCGCTGTAGGTGAGCGACAACGAGTGCTTCTGCTGGTAGGTGGCCTTGACACCGATCGAATAAATGTTGGTGCCCTGGGCATAGAAGGGACTTGCGGCATAGGCCGGATTGCCGTGCGCACCCCATGTATAAGACATAGGCATGTCGATATCGATTCCCGGGTACACCTGCAACCACTGCGGATCAAAGAGCATGGCGATCGCCAAGGAATTATTGGTCGCACAACCGTCACGCCAGGTTCCGCCGGGGCCCGCGAAATTCTTCAGGCAGTTCGCTGTGCCGAGACCAAAATAAGCCCCCGCATTGCTGGTAACCGAGTTCAGATGTGTATAACTGAGTTCCGCGATAAAGATGCCCGAATCCCACAACGGGGTGGTGCCCACTTGAACCAGAGTATTGGCGATGAAATTGGTGATCGTTCCACGCGCCCCCTCGTCGGCCGCCAACAGGGGAAAACTGTACAGCGCGGTATGGCGTCGCTGATTCAGTTCGAGACCCAAACTCAACAGGCCGAAGCTCTTCTCAAAGCTGATACCGAAAAGCTTTGCCTTTTGTGCAACCGGATTGAAAAGCGCCATCGTGGCCGCACCGCCTGCCGTCGTGCTAGGGTCGATTCCTGCCAGCCAGGGGTGGACTTCATCGAACTGGCGGTAGTAGAAGCCCAGGTCTCCACCGACCCAATCCGGTGCCCAGCTGACCTTCAGGCCCCAATTGCCATTGTTGTTTTTTGGATTCTTGATGCCGTTGTTATGGATGAGGCCGACGGGAATGGCCATTTGCGGGCCATTGAAGAGAATGTCGAAGAAGCCGAGATAGGTGCCGGCTTCCGGATAGCGATTGGGGCGGTATTCAAAGAAGTACTGAGCTGCAACCGAAAGTTCGGGGCTGATGTCCGCCGCCAGCAGAATCTGCTTGCGGGGCATGAAGAGTTCCTTGATCTCCGAACCCGGTTGCGAAAAACCCTTGATGTAGTCGATTGGCGACTGGGAGTAAGCGATATTGGAAAAGCCGAAGAAGAAGGAGTTTCCCCAGTACTGCGTCAGCCGACCAGCCTTGGCGTACACGGGCGTGCCACCAACCTCGGCATTGAGGAATACGAAGGCATCCAGAAACTCGCCACCTTCCATGAAATACCGCTTGGTGGTGTTGGAGTACTTGTTATTCGTATACGACGTCGCCCCACCTAACGCAGTCGATACCGCAGGACTCAGCTTTACGTTGTCGTTATAGGCGAAATCTTTCCAGATCGATGCCGAAGTGCGGAAGCCCATCTTGCCTTGATAGACCGCCTGGAATTCGATCAGGTCCGAAATCCGGTTGGTGACCATGTCGCCTTTGCTGAACTTCGCGTCACCCGCTGAAAATATCGTGTGATTCAGAATCCGGCTGTCCTGTTCCTGCATCCGCCAACCCATCGAGTATGCGATCGAGTTGTCCAGATTGACTTCCCAGTCCGGTGCTGTCTCAAACTTGAAAGCGTGGGCGGTAGCGGCCGTACAGCACGCCGATACGACCAGGGTGGCCACTTTAATTGAACGCCACCTGATGTGCAGTTTTGTCATTGCTTTGTCTCCTCCAAGGTAGTCCCACTTTTTAAAAAACCCAAATACCGCAGATTTCAGACTAACTAAAACAACTATATGAACGGTGTTCGATAATTGTGTACGATTGATACTACGCGGCAATTTCGCTGTCAACAACTTTTGAACGGTGTTTTCATATTGGTCTGATTAATCCCACGTGCCATGCAACAACGGGCCTGCGTTTCTTATTTAGGCCACCTCGTTTTCGCCCGCGGTCGCCGCCGGAAATGACGGATCAAGCGGTCGCCGCGGCGAAATAAGGTGGAGTCGGGGCGTGTTTGCAGAGGGACGAAGCCAGGCGCTTCGTCCCGCGGAATTTCCGCTCGATATCCCGTTAGAACGAGCGCGGCAGGCCGAGTACGTGTTCTGCGACGTAGGAAAGAATCAGGTTGGTGGAGATCGGTGCGACCTGGTACAAGCGTGTCTCGCGGAATTTGCGCTCGATGTCGTACTCGCACGCAAAACCGAATCCGCCGTGGAATTGAAGGCAGGCGTTGGCGGCTTCCCAGGATGCCTTGGCGGCGAGGTATTTCGCCATGTTGGCTTGAGCGCCGCAGGCTTGATGGGCATCGAAGCGCCGACAGGCGTCGAATCGCATCAGATTCGCCGCCTCGATTTCGATGTGCGCCTCGGCGATCGGGAACTGCACGCCCTGGTTCTGACCGATCGGCCTGCCGAAGACAACGCGCTCGCCGGCATACTTCACGACCTTGTCGATGAACCAGTAACCGTCGCCGATGCATTCGGCCGCGATCAGCGTGCGTTCGGCGTTGAGTCCGTCGAGGATGTACTTGAAGCCCTGTCCCTCCTCACCAATGAGGTTTTCGGCGGGAATCTCAAGATTGTCGAAGAACAGTTCGTTGGTCTCGTGGTTGACCATGTTGGGAATGGGACGAATCATCAATCCCTTGTTGACGGCCTCCCTGAGGTCCACCAAAAAGATCGACATGCCCTCCGACTTTTTCTTCACCTCGCTCAACGGCGTCGTCCGCGCCAGCAGAATCATCAGGTCCGAGTGCTGCACGCGGGATATCCATACCTTCTGACCATTCACCACGTAGCGGTCGCCCTTCTTCACCGCCGTTGTCTTGATCTTGGTGGTATCCGTTCCCGTCGACGGCTCGGTAACACCCATCGACTGCAACCGCAACTCGCCGCTGGCAATCTTCGGCAGGTACTCGCTCTTGTGCCGCTCCGAGCCGTGCCGCAGCAGCGTACCCATGTTGTACATCTGCCCGTGGCAAGCACCGGAATTTCCGCCAGCACGATTTATTTCCTCCATGATGACGGACGCTTCGGTCAGCCCCAGCCCCGAGCCACCATATTCGTGCGGTATCAGCGCGGCAAGCCAGCCGGCCTTGGTCAGGGCGGTGACGAATTCGGCGGGGTAAGCGCGCGCCTCATCAACCTTGCGGAAGTATTCGGCGGGGAACTGCGAACAGAGATCGCGCACCGCGTCCCGGATGTCCTGAAAGTTTCCATCTGCGTTCGACATGTGAACACCTTTCTCTTGCACTGGTCGGCTTCATAGTGCGCCGGCCGGTTGATTGGCACATAGGGTCACGAGCGGCACAGCGCTGTCTGCGTGACCGCCCGCCCAATGCACCAGCCAGTGGCGCATTGGGCGGATGGGAAGCATGGCTTATCGATGCCCTAACGGGGGCAAGTCAGCGCCGGATCACGGTCCCGCGCTGATCGAGCAGTCGCCGCGGCTTGCCTTCCATGCCGACGTTGGTTTCGGGAAGTTGTCCCTCGGGAACCAGAACCACCGGCGTCTTGATGCCGAGATCCTCTTTCAGGCGGCGTTCGAGATGGTCCTGCAATCCGTCCAGAGAACCGGCGTTGGCCTTCACCTCGACCTTGACGATCATCTCCTCCCGCAACACGCCGTTCTGTTCGATGCGTTGCGGAATGCAGATCCACTCGCCGGTGGTGCGGGCGTCGCTGCGGACGGCGCCGAGGCAGGCCATCGGGTAAATATTCACGCCGCGAATCTTCACCATCTGATCGCTGCGACCGAGGAACTTGTCCATGCGGCGGAAATTGCTGCCCGAAGGGCTCTGGTTGTCGTGCTTGATGCGGCCGAGATCGCGCAGGTTGTAGCGGATCAGCGGCGGAATCTCGCGTTGTAGGTGGGTGAAAATGATGTCGCCGGCCTCGCCAGTGGGAACGGGCTTCATCGATTCGGGATCGAGGAACTCCATGTAGCAGAGATCCTCCATGATGTAGAGACCGTCCTTCTCTGTGCCCTCAAAGGCGCAAACATGCGTCTCGTGCGTGCCGTAGTTGTCGTAGACCGGGCAGCCCCACAACTCTTCGAGATGGGTACGCAGCGAATTGTCGAGGTCGGGGCCGAGATACGAAACCAGCATTTTCGTCTTCAGCTCGCGCACGTTGCGGCCAAGCTCCGTTTCCGAGACTTTGGCCATCTGGGTGAAGTATTCGGGAAACGAAGCCCAGATGTTGGTGCCGAGGGCGAACGCATATTCGAGCTGCTTGCGCGTCGGCGTCACCACGCCGCTGCCGGTGGTCAGCGGCAGCATGCCGAGATAATGATGCGCCGCCTGGTAATAGGCCCAGCCGAAGTTGGCAAACGACAGTGTGGCGGGGGCCTGGATGATGTCGCCGGGGCGACCGCCTTGCACGTAGAGATGGCGTGCAGTGGTGAGGCCGTTGAGTTCCCAGTCGGCAGTGCCGAACAGCGTCGGCCGGGGCATACCGGTCGTGCCGCCGCTGGTCTGCATTTTCAGCGGCGCACTTTTCAGATACTCGAGCGGATTGATGCCGCAGACTTCGCCAAAGGGCGGATGATCCTCGATGCTCTTCTTCACGTCTTCCGAGGTGAAGATCGGCAGCTTCTCCAGATCGTCAAGGTCGCGGATGTCGCCGGGTTCTATTCCGGCATCACCCCACAGACGCTGATAGAACCTATTCTTCCAGCCCAGCTTCATGATTTCGAGGAAGCGACGTTCCTGATGGGCGCGAATCTGGTCCTTCGACCATTTCAGAAAAACATGCTCATACCATACGTCGGGCGGCGGGTTTTCCGCAAAGAAAGCATCCCAGTCGATCGACTTGCAATACAGGGGCAGCTTCGACTGCGGCAACACTTGGCGAGCGTTCACTTTCCGGTTCTCCTCGATTTCATTATCTTCACTGTTATCCATGCCCGGCACTCTTCATCGAAGCTTGCCAGCTGTTCGGCATGTTCCGAATTTTTGCAACCAGTCCATGCGTACTGCCGGGAAAGGGTGCCAAACGACAACGGCACCTCCCGCGCTTACTTCCGCCAGCGACTGAAGTCCGGCTTCCTTTTTTCCAGGAAAGCGTTGGCACCTTCGAGCTGCTCGCCGGTCAGGTAATAGTCGGGAGCAACCTGCGCGATGATGTCGTCCATCTGGCTCAGATCGACCTGCGAATTGAACGAGTGCTTGAGAATCTTCAGGCAGGTGGGACTCTTCTCCAGCAGCTCTTGGCACCACTTGTCGACTTCAGCGTCGAGTTCGGCATAGGGCACGACGGCGTTGATCAGCCCCCATTCCAGCATGTTCGCCGCCGAATACTGGCGCGTCAGCATCCACATTTCACGGGCGCGCTTGTGGCCGATGATGTTGATTGAATGCGTGACGAAATGGCCGGCTGCGGGCGAGCCCACGCGCGGACCGGTCTGGCCGAAAATTGCGTGATCCGCGGCGATGGTGAAGTCGCAGAAATAGGCCAGGTGGTTGCCGCTGCCGATGGCGTAGCCGTTGACCCGCGCGATGACCGGCTTCGGGCAAAGCAGGACGAGCCGATTCAGACGGAAGTTAAGGTCGACGAGGCCACCGTCCGCTTCCCATTTGACGTCTCCGCCGGAACAGAAGGAACGTTCGCCGACCCCCGTCAACACCAGGACGCCGACCTTGGGGTCGAGGCTGGCGCAGCGGATGGCGTGATCCAGCTCTTTCACGGTTTGCGCATTTACCGCATTCAACGTGCGCGGACGGTTGATGGTGATCCGTGCAACCAGATCCTTCACTTCGTAAAAAATGTGCTCGTACTCCATCGGCTCCATTTCCATTGCCCAATCCTTTTCAGTCAAGTTCGATTACAGCCAATTGCCAAATCAGTCCCGCGCGAAAGCCACGACCGATCCGGCTTTATTTAAATGAACATCGTTCAATAATATAAACAGCCGCGCAAGGCAGTGTCAACCTCGATTCGCTTTCCAGCCCGCTCAGTCCAGCAATCTCCGCGGAATGCGAACCGGCATTTCGAGCAGAATCTGCGCGTAGGCTTTGCCCAACGGGTCCGACCTCAGACTCGCCGTGCCGCCGCCACCGAGCGCCGCATGCAGCAAAAAATTGAGGGCGTTCACGCCCGGCAGATCGAAACGCTCCACCGGCCCATCCACCAGATGCGCAAAATAGGCGCCGACGCGCTCGGCGCTGAGTTCGGCGCGCAACCACGGCAGGTAGCGCGGATCGCGGGCGATGACGCCGATGTTCGCGTCGTCGCCCTTGTCGCCGCTGCGAGCAAGCGCAATCCTCACCAGCGGTATCTCCAGCAGATCGTCGCCCGCCTCGCTTTGTGCAGCAGGCACTACGGCCACTTCGGGAGGTTCGGTCGTCGTCCCGCACTCGGCGGCAATCGCCAGCCGTTGCGCCGTGTCGGCGCAGATCACATCCACCGGCACCGCCGACTTGGCGACAAGGAAGGAATACAGCTTCAGCACCGACTGAATATCAGCCCGGCCGCCGAAATGTCCGCGGGTTCCCGGCCCCATCGATGTCCCGGCCGAGGCCACTTCCTTCTGTAGAAAGCCGAGCGCCTTCGTCTCCGCATGGCGCGCCGAGATGCGCAGGACAATTTCGCGCGTTTCGCTCGGTCGGGCATGTGGCCCGTAATGGGACTCGCAGCCGAGCATTTCCACGCGCAGACCGCTGTAGTCGCCGAAGCCCGCCGCGCTCATCTGCTTGCGCGTGCGCTCGATCAGCGCATCGGCGGTTTTCTGCGCCTTCTCGCGCGCGCGAATGCCGCGGATTGCACCGACGATGTTGATTTGATAGCCGTCCTGCCAGGTGGCGCTGACCTTGTAGTGCGCCGTTGGCGGGCGTCCGGCCGCGCCGCTGACGCACACTCGCTCGGGGCCGACGCTCTCCATGCGCACGCTGCGGAAATCGCAAACTACGTCGGGCAGCAGATAGTTCGCCGGATCGCCGATTTCGTAGAGCATCTGCTCCGCGACGGAACCAACGCAGACCAGGCCACCCGTCCCCGCGGGCTTGGTCAGGTCGAAACTGCCGTCGGCGCGCATCTCGACCACCGGATAGCCGATGTTGGCCCAGTCGGGAACCAGCTCCCAATCTGTATACAGGCCGCCCGTAGCCTGCGGCCCGCACTCCAGAAGATGTCCTGCGAGCGAACCCTGCGCCAACTTGTCCCAGTCCTGCCAGTCCCAACCGAAGCTGTGCGCCGCCGCCGCGAGGGTGACGGCGCTGTCGACGCAGCGCCCGGTAATGACGATGTCGGCGCCGGCACCCAGCGCCGCCGCGATAGGTTGCGCGCCGAGGTAAGCATTGGCCGAAAGGACGCGCGCCGGCAGCGGCGTACCCTGTTGCATCTCGCGCACGTCATTGGCGCGAAACGTCTCGACCGACGGCAACAGATCATCGCCCAATACCACCGCAACTTTCGGATCGCAGCCGAGTTCGTGTGCCGCGGCGAGTATCGCGTCACGGCAGCCAAGCGGATTGAGTCCGCCGGCATTGGCGATCAGACGGATGCCGCGCCGCATGCATTCGGCCAGATGGGGCTTGATTACAGCAGTGACAAAATCGGTCGCGTAGCCGAGCTTCGCATCTTTCATCCGGGCACGCTGGAGTATCGCCATCGTGGTTTCTGCCAGATAGTCGAAAACCAGGTAATCCAATTCGGGATAGGCAAGCAACTGTGGCGTGGCCAGCGCCGAGTCGCCCCAGAAGCCCGCTGCACCGCCGATACGGATGCTGTCTTTGCTCATGGCGACTCCGTACTCTCGGATGTGGCGGCAGGGGCCACGCGAACCAGCACCTTGCCCGCCATCACCTGCTCGCCCTGTGTACAGAGAACTTCCTCGATGGTGCCATCGAAGGGCGCGCACACCGAGTGCTCCATCTTCATCGACTCCAGCACCACCAGCGTCTGCCCCTTGGCGACGGTCTCCCCGGCACGGGCCTGTACCGCCACCAAGCGGCCGGCGAGCGCTGCGCGCAAGGACCCGCCGCCAGCGCCAGCCGCCTCGCCCGCGTCCGCGCGGGCGTGAAGGATGTCGTAGAACAGGTACTGCCGACCTTCGTAATGCAGCCAAAGCGCATCGTCGGCGGCGCGCGCATAGCGCAGTCTGTAGTGCACCGAGCCCGCTTCGAAGCTGATCGAATCTGCCGTTTGCGATGCCCGCAAAACGACCTGCACGTCGGCCGCGGCCGGCCCCGGATAGGGCGAGACTTCAATCGCACCGTCGCGACGCACACGCACACGCAGCAGGCGCACCGGCGCCCCATCCTGCGGTGCCAGCTCGACGAGGCTGTACAGTCCCTGGGCGTTGGTCCACGTTTGCCCTAGCGCAGTCTTGCTATAGATCAGCGCCGCCGCCGTCACCACAGCCGTCGGCAGTTCGCGCTGGGCGCGGTCGTCGGACGGGAAATACTGCGCGATGAAGCCGGTATTGGCACCGCCGGCGGCAAACTCCGGATGTTTCAAACAGTCGCGCAAGAAGCCGAGATTGTGGCGCACCCCCAACAACACCGTCTGCTCGCAGGCGGTGGCCAGGCGGCTCACCGCTTCGGCACGGGTGCCGCCATGGGTCATCACTTTCGCCGCCATCGAATCGTAATAGGGCGAGATGCTGAGACCGTTCGCCAGGGCCGTATCAGTCCGCGCTGCGGCCGCCGGTTCCCACAGCAGCACGTCGCCGGTCTGCGGGAGGAAATCCTTCTGCGTATCTTCGGCGCAGAGGCGGACCTCGATCGCGTGGCCTTCGAGCCGAATCCCGGCCTGTGTCAGCGGCAGGGACTCGCCCATGGCGACGCGCAGCTGCCACTCCACCAGGTCGAGTCCAGTGACCAGTTCGGTTACGCCGTGCTCGACCTGAAGCCGGGTGTTCATTTCCATGAAGTAGAACTCGCCCGATGCATCGAGCAGGAACTCGATGGTTCCGGCACCGCGGTAGCCGATGCTGCGGGCTGCCTGAACGGCGGCCGCACCGAACTTTTCGCGGAGTTCCGGCGAGACCGCCGGCGAGGGCGACTCCTCGATCAGCTTCTGGTGTCGGCGCTGCACCGAGCAATCGCGCTCGCCGAGGTGCACGACATTGCCTTGGGTATCGGCGAACACCTGCACTTCGATGTGCCGCGCCTCGCTGATCGCGCGTTCGAGGATGAGTTCGTCCGAACCGAAAGCGGTACGCGCTTCCGAACGTGCGGAGGCGAGCGCCGCCTCGATCTGGCCGGCTTCAGTGACCAGGCGCATGCCGCGACCGCCGCCGCCGGCCGCGGACTTGATCATCAGCGGATAGCCCAGAGTCTTGGCGGCGCTGACGAAGACTGTATCGTCCTGATCGCTACCCTGATAGCCCGGAATGCACGGCACGCCGGCGGAAATCATTTGCTCTTTCGCCGCCGCCTTGTTGCCCATCAGATTGATCGCTTCGGCCGTGGGGCCGACGAAAATCAGGCCCGCCGCTTCGACCGCAGCGGCAAAGTCGGCATTCTCGGCAAGGAACCCGTACCCCGGATGCACCGCCTGCGCGCCGCACTCCTTCGCCGCAGCGACAATCCGCTCGATGCATAGATACGATTCGCGCGGCGGCGCTTCGCCGAGAAGGAACGCGCGGTCGGCGTACGCAACGTGGGGGCTGTCCCGATCCGCTGTGGAATACACCGCCACGGTGCGGATGCCCATGCGCCGGGCGGTGCGCATGATGCGCAGCGCGATTTCGCCGCGATTGGCGACGAGCAGCGTATCGAAATGCCGGGCAGTCACCGTTGTATCTCGCCGCTCGAGTTACCGCACTTCGACGGTGCAGGCAATATGCCCATATGCTTGCAGATGATCTGGAGCATGATTTCGTCTGCGCCACCACCGATGGAAACAATGCGCAGGTCGCGGTAGGCGCGCGACACCGGGTTTTCCAGTGTGAAACCCATCCCGCCCCAATACTGCAAACAGGAGTCGGTAACCTCGCGACACAGCCGTCCCGCCTTCAGCTTCGCCATGGACGCAAGCTCGGTCATGTCACCGCCCGCCATGTGCACGTCGGCGGCACGGTAGATCAGTGAGCGCAACAGCTCGATTTCGGTCTTCAACTCGGCGAGGCGGAAGTGCACCACCTGGTTGTCGAGAATCGACTTTCCGAAGGCGATCCGGTTGCGCGTGTACTCGATAGTCTCCTCGATCACTCGCATGAGCACCGTCAAGCGGCGCGTCGAGGCAGTCAATCGCTCTTCCTGGAATTGCAGCATCTGATAGCCGAACCCCTTGCCCTCCTCCCCGATGACATAACGTTGGGGAACGCGCACATCGTCGAAGAAAATCTGCGCGGTATCGGACGACCACATGCCGATCTTTTCGATCTTCTGCATGCTCACACCGGGGGTGAGCTTTCCGTTCTGGCGCAGCGGGACGCAAATCAGCGACTTGTTCTTGTGCGGCGCACCTTCGCTGGTATTCGCCAGCAGGCAGATCCAGTCGGCCTGGGTGCCGTTGGTAATCCACATCTTGGTACCGCTGATCAGGTAATCGTCGCCATCCTTGCGCGCACGCGTCTTCAGCGAGGCGACATCGGACCCGGCCCCGGTTTCCGACACGCCAATGCAGGCGACGTACTCGCCGGTAATCGAGGGTACGAGAAACTCCTTGCGCAACTCATCGGAGCCGAAGCGGGCGAGGGCGGGCGTTGCCATATCGGTCTGCACATTGATCGCCGTTGCCACCCCCTGCGCGGCGATGCTGCCGATGGCTTCGCAGTAGGCGATGGTGTAGGAAAAGTCGAGATCCAGCCCGCCATAGGCCTCGGGCTTGCTGATTCCCAGGAACCCGAGGTCGCCCGCCTTGCGGAACAGTTCGTGGGCGGGGAATATTCCCGCTTTCTCCCATTCATCGATGTTCGGATTTATTTCGTTGGCGACAAACTGCCTCACGCTGTCCTGCAACGCGACGTGTTCACTAGTGAATTGCATCCTGTCCTCCTCTTGTTGTTCGGTCGGGTTCACCCGGACTAAACATTTCGCTTGATGGTTTCATTACTCTGGCTACCGTGGCTGCTCCTGAACCTCGCTCCGGGCGCGCGTATCCTCAGCTACAGCCGCGCGACGCCATACTGGATCGGCCTCGTCAGGCGCGCCTCCGCCTCCCGGCAGGTAGCCAGAACAATTGACAATACGCGGCGCGTGTCGCGCGGATCAATCACACCGTCGTCAAGCAGCATGCTGCTGGTATGCATCGCCCCCATTTGTCGGTCGAAGGTGTCGATGATCCCGATGCGCTCTTCCTCCAGGGCTGCTCGGTCGAGCGTGCGCCCGGTGCGCTTAGCACTTTCCTCTGCGACGATGGCCATGGTCGTCGCCGCCTGCTCGCCGCCCATCACTGCGGTCTTGGCGTTTGGCCAGGAAAAGGCGAAGCGGGGCTCGAAGGCCCGCCCGCACATGCCATAGTTCCCGGCACCGAAAGAGGCTCCACACATGATGGTTATCTGAGGGACCCGCGAATTGGTCAGGGCCTGGATCAATTTTGCGCCGTGCTTGATCATTCCCGCCTCTTCCGACGCTCTGCCGACAATGAATCCGGTGATGTTTTGCAGGTACACAATCGGCGTCCCCGCCTGATCGCACAACTGAATGAACTGTGCGGCTTTGGTTGCGCCCTGAGGGTCAAGTGGCCCGTTGTTGGTTATGAATCCGACGGCGTGACCTTCAATGAAGCCGGTACCGCACACGGTCGCCGCGCCATATGTAGGCCGAAATTCCTTGAACTTCGACGCGTCGGTGATGCGTCCGATCACTTGGCGCATATCCACCGGCTTGCGGTAATCCAGTGGAACGATTCCAGCAATATCGTCGGCATCGAGCAAGGGGGGCTGGTATTCACGGGCTGCCGTAACGGCGGAGCGGTTCCAGTCGAGACCTGCGACCACTTCGCGCGCAATCGAGAGGGCGTCGGCATCGCTTTCGGCAACGAAATCGCCGAGGCCCGACACACAGGCATGCATGTCGGCTCCACCCAACTCCTCCTCAGTCGCTATTTCGCCTGTGGCGGCCTTTAGTAGGGGCGGCCCAGCGAGAAACGCCCGCGCCCGGCCGCGCACCATCACGACGTAATCCGAAAGGCCCGGCAGATAGGCCCCGCCGGCCGTGGAGGAGCCATGAACGACCGCCAGCACGGGCAGCCCGGCCGCCGATAGGCGCGCCAGATTGCGGAACATCCCGCCACCGACGACGAAGCGCTCGACCCGGTAGCTTGCACGAAGGTTGCCGCCCGCGCTCTCGACGAGCTGGATGAAGGGCAGCTTGTTCTCCAGCGCGATTTCCTGGCAACGCATGATCTTGCGGCCAGAATAATTCTGCATTGCACCGGCGTTGATGCCCGAGTCGTTGGCCACCACCATCACGCGCGTGCCGCTGATGAATCCGATGCCGCCGATCACCGCACTTCCGGGAATGCTGGTATCGGGATTCGGGTCTTCGATCCCGCAGTAACCCGCCAGGCTCGCCAGTTCCAAAAATGGCGTGCCCGGATCGAGCAATCGCGCCAGCCGCTCGCGGGGGAGGATTTGTCCGCGCTTGGCAAACCTCGCCGCAGATTTCTCCGATGCCCTCACCGCGCGCTCCTCAAGTGCGTGTAGAGAGTCGACAAGTTCAAGCATTCCCGCACGATTTTGTCGGTAGCTATCGCTGTTGCGGTCCAACGTGGATTCAATAGTCTGCATATGCAACGTCACAAAATCTGAACGATGTTCGAAAATATATAGCAGATGTATGGGGATGTCAAAGATTCAGTGCGCCGGCCATATTCATGCCCCGCTCTTCGTCTGCGCCGGGGTTTGGGTGCGGCAATGCCTCGCTTGGGCTGGGTGACAGGCGACTCTCTCGGGCGCAGTTGGCGCACGCCGCGGCGACACGATCAAGTTCGTAGCGTGGCCGCCGTATGCGAATAGCCTGAAGCCCGCTGCCATCGGCCTTGGCCGACCATTCGCGGGAATGGTCGCGCCGCAGAGCGTAAGTGGCTCTGGTATGATTTGATGCAAAGCTACGGCGCCCACGGTGGCGCGACGGGCTGATAACTGGAGAATGAGAGCCATGGTCAAGAAAGGTGAAGATGCAGCTGGCGAGGTTGAAAAGGACGTCTCCGGCCCGCGTTCGCTGACGCGATTGCTTGCCCTTTTCGGCGTGCTGTCCCGTGCGCCGGAAGGCAAGTCGCTGGCGGAACTGAACGTCATCCTGGATACACCGAAAAGCAGCCTGTTGAATCTGCTGCGCCCGTTGGTAGCAGAGGGATTTCTGCTTCATGGCAACGGCAACTATCGGCTTGGACCTTCGATATTCCGTCTGTCGGCAAGCGTCCTTGCGGCTTGGAGCTTTCCCAAGCTGATCAGGCCTTTTCTGGAGGAACTGTCGCTCCGCACTGAAGAAACGGTCCTGCTGGGGGTGCTGGATCGGGAGGCCGAGTGCGTCACTTACGTAGAAATACTCAACAGTCCGCACCCGGTCCGCTACCAGATCCCCGTTGGTACCAGTCGTCCCCTCTACGCCACGACGGCGGGCCGTTTGCTGCTCGCCTACACTGACAAGAAATGGCAGGACGAATACATCTCGTCGGTGGCATTCAAAGTCAAGACGGCGGTGCCGATCACCCGGAAATATCTTAAACAGGAAGTCGCCCAGATCCGGCAGGACGGCCTTTCCTGCTCCCTCGACATCGCGCTGAAAGGCCTCTCGGGCGTTTCAGCGCCGGTGTTCGGCGCGGATGGCCGCTGCCTTGCCGCGCTCAATATCGCGGGCCCGACCGAGCGGTTCCGGCGCGACATCGAGTCACTGAAAGCCATCGTCAAGGACGTCGCCAACAAGGCGTCAGGCATTACCAGCGAGGCGATCGGAGAGTAGTTAAGGCTTGTGCCCCCCCCCCTGCCGCATCCGGGTTGCGCCCCTCAGGGCCGGGCCAGCTACCCCAACTCCGCAGTGAGTTCGGGTACTGCCTGGAACAAGTCCGCCACCAGCCCGTAATCGGCAACCTGGAATATCGGCGCTTCCGGGTCCTTGTTGATCGCGACAATCAATTTGCTGTCCTTCATTCCAGCGAGATGCTGTATCGCCCCGGATATGCCCACCGCGATGTAAAGCTCGGGCGCCACGATCTTTCCTGTCTGGCCTACCTGATAGGCGTTCGATACAAACCCCGCATCAACAGCCGCGCGTGACGCGCCGACCGCCGCATCCAGTTTGTCGGCAAGGGCATCGATAATCTTGAAGTTCTCGCTGCTGCCCAACGCTCGACCGCCCGCGACCACCACGCGCGCGGCGGTGAGTTCCGGCCGGCTCGATGACGTGAGTTTCTGGCCCAGCACGCGTGACAGGCCGCATCCCCGGGGGGCGGCAAGCGTTTCGATCGGAGCGTTGCCACCACACGGGGCCGCGTCGAAGCCCGTGCTGCGCACGCTGACCACTTTCACGTCATCAAGGGCCTGAACCGTCGCCAGCGCCGCGCCGGCGTATATCGGTCGCACAAACGTGTCCGGTGCAAGCACTCCGACGATGTCGGAAATCTGCGCGACGTCCAGCGCGACGGCAACCCGAGGCAAAAAGTTACGACCATATGCTGTCGCCGCGGTCACGATATGGCTATAGCCCGGAGCGATGGAGGCGACCAGGATAGCAAGGTCTTCGGGGGAGACGCTGGCGTAGGTGTCGGCGTCGACGCACAGCACACGGGTCACACCACCCACCCGCGAAGCTGTGGCGGCGACATCGGCGCAGTTCTTCCCGGCGACAAGGATATGAACGTCCGGACCCATCATGACGGCGGCCGATACCGCGTTGAGCGTGGCGCTCTTCAAGGCCCGGTTGTCGTGTTCAGCGATTACGAGAATGCCCATGGTCAGATCACCTTTGCTTCGTTGCGCAGCCTCTCGACGAGACTCTTCACGTCCGGCACGAGAACTCCCGCCTTGCGCGGTGAAGGCTCGTTGACGCTGATTGTCTTGATGCGCGGACGGAGATCAACTTCCAGCGAATCCGCCGCAATTACGTCCAACGGTTTTTTCTTTGCCTTCATGATGTTTGGCAGTGTTGCGTAGCGCGGGGTATTGAGCCGCAGGTCGGCGGTTATGACTGCCGGCAGGGACAGCGCCACGGTCTCCAGTCCGCCGTCTATTTCCCGGGTTACCTCTACTGCGGCGCCCTCCAGCTTGATTGCCGAAGCATTGGTGGCTTGCCCCCAGTTGAGCAGCGCGGCCAACATTTGTCCGGTTTGTCCTGCATCGTTGTCGATCGCCTGTTTTCCAAGAAGCACCAACTGCGGCGACTCTTTATGCACCACTGCCTTCAGCAATTTGGCAACGTTAAGCGATGGCAGGTCTGCCTCGGTTTCGACCAGCACGGCGCGGTCCGCGCCCAGGGCCAACGCACCGCGCAGCACCTCCTGTGCGGCGGCGGATCCGATCGAGACCGCAACCACCTCGCTAACCAGATTCGCCTCCTTCAATTTCACAGCCTCCTCGACGGCGATCTCATCGAAGGGGTTCATCGACATCTTTGCGCCCGCGATATCAACGCCACTTTTATCGGGAAGCACCCGAATCTTTACGTTGTAATCCACCACGCGCTTTACTGCGACCAGGACTTTCACGTTGTTCTCGCTCCTCTACAAATGGGGCCCCGCGGGGCACGAATGCTCAGTTAGAAAGTGACTCAGTTGAGTTCGATTACGCCGTTATTCAGCACGACCACGTCGCGCGCGTCCGACAGCGCGCGCAAGCGCACTCGGGTTTGGCTTTCGCGCCAGAGCTGGAACCGGATGGTTTCTCCGGGATACACGGGCGACGTGAATCGTGTAGCGAAACTACGAAAGCGCCCGGCATCGTAATCGCAGCAGGTTTTCAGCACCGCATGCGTCGCCATGCCATAGGTACACAGGCCGTGGAGGATCGGCCGGGGAAAACCGGCCGCCTTTGCCACGTCAGGGTCAGCGTGCAATGTGTTGTAGTCGCCGCTCAGCCGATAGATCAGCGCTGCCTGTTCCAATGAGGCGAGTTCCACCTCGATATCCGGTTCGCTGTCAGGGACCGGGGGTAATGCTGGCGGCGGCGGATCGCTGATCCCGCTGCTTTCGCTGAAGCCGCCATCTCCCCGCAGAAACGAAACATTCCGGTTGCGCGCCAGGAGTTCGCCGCGCGCCTTGTCGAATATTTCCCGTTGGGTGACCGCGATGGCACCCTTTCCGGGGCCTTTGTCGGTGATCGACAGGACGCGATTTCTCGCGACGATGGTGGCCTCGGCGGGCAGCGGCCTGAACAGCTCGATGTGCTGCTCTCCCTGCACCAGCCTTACCCAGTCGGCGCCCGTGCCGGGGTGGCTCCACCAGAAGCCGGGCGAGCCAAGAACGGCCGCCATGGTGGGGACTGCCCGGAGAGTTTTTTCGTAGGTGTACGCCAGTTGCTGCTGGTCGAGGGGATCTGCGCCCAAGCCGATCCCCAGTGCATACAGCATCGTGTCCCGCGCTGTATAGGTCTGGGTGATGTCGCCGAAATTCCAGTTCTTGATCGCATCGTAGTCGAGCACGGCAACATCCTCAGGTGGGTTTGGCAGGCGCGTTGCTCTTGTCCAGGAACGCAGCGATCAGTGCTTGGGTTTCATGGTTATCCAGAAGCGCGGCAGCCATGTCCCGCTCCAGGCGATAGCCGTGGGCCCTCTCGTCAGCCGCCGCCGCCAGACACTGCTTAGCTGCCTGAAGCGCCGCTGCCGGCATGCGTGCGATGCGGTCGACAATCGCGCCGGCCTGCTTCTCCAGTTCGTTGCGCGGGAATGACCACTGCACCATCCCCAGCGCCGCGGCCGTCCGTCCGTCGACCGGCTCGCCGCTCAGGATTACCCTCGACGCCACCCCGTGGCCACACAGTTGGGTCAGGCGCTGGGTACCTCCGGCGGCGGGGAAAAGGCCGATGGCTACTTCCGGCAAACCGATCTTTGCCTCATCGGCGGTCATGCGCAGGTCGCACCACAGCGTCAGCTCGAAGCCCCCACCCATAGCCGCTCCGCCGATCTCGCAGCAGGTGACTTGGGGCAGGCGGCCCAGCCGTTGAAGCAGGCCCTGGAGGCGGTCGATATACGCTGAAAAAGCCCGCCGCGGCTCCGCGGCTTTGGTCCATGAGCGGATCAATTCGAGGTCGGCCCCGGCGGCAAACACCTTGTGTGCGCTGCGGATGTGCAGGACAGTCCAGTCGCGCTCAGTCTCCAGCCCGTCAAGGACGCGATGGAACGCACTGATCATCGCATCGTCGATGGCATTTACCGGCGGGCGATTCATGGTCGCCACAAACACCTGCCCGCGCCTATCCAGTTCGATCATCGCCATGCCAATATTCCTATATGTGAATATTGTTCAGTTTAAATACTTGGGAATTTCAGGTCAACCTTGGATGATCGCTCCAGGGGCTTGACTTTCTCCGTGAGCGATGTTCACAATATAGAACGACGTTCATTACATGGGTTCGCTGCCCGCACCTTCCGCCAAAAAAAAGCGGGGGCAACAGGAGACTTCAATGGGGAATATGGTTCAAGGCAAGGTGGTCATCGTCACCGGTGGCGGCACCGGTATCGGTCGCGAGTTGGTGCGTGGCTTTGCGCACAGCGGGGCGCGCGTCGTCATCAACGATCTGGCGCGTGACAAAGATTCCGGGGCCTATGCGGCAGACGTGTTAGCCGATGAGCTTCGTGCAGCCGGAGGCGAAGTCGTTGCCAATACCGATAGTGTTGCCGAATGGGATTCGGCCAGCCGGATCGTGCAGGCGGCGATGGATACTTTCGGCCGCGTTGATTGCGTGGTCAACAACGCCGGCATTGCCCGCGACCGCATCTTTTTCAATATGAGCGTGGAAGAGTGGAAGTCGGTGGTCGATGTCCATCTCAACGGTTCTTTCTACGTTGCGAAGGCTGCGTCCACCCACTTCAAGAGCCAGAACTCCGGAAGCTTCATCCACATGACATCTACGTCAGGCTTGATAGGAAACGTCGGTCAGGCCAACTACGCCGCGGCAAAGATGGGCATCGTCGGACTGTCCAAATCAATCGCGCTGGACATGGCCCGCTACAACGTGCGCTCCAACTGCATTGCTCCCTGGGCGTGGACCGCGATGACGGCAACCATCCCCGCGGACACGCCGGAAAACATCGCCCGGATCGAAAAATTCAAGAAGATGGAAGCCTGCAAGATAGCGCCGCTCGCCGTGTATCTGGCGAGCGATCAGGCAGCGAATGTTTCCGGCCAGATCTTCGGGGTGCGGGCCAACGAAATCTATTTCTTCAATCAGATTCGAATGATCCGCTCGGTTCACCGCAGCGAGGGGTGGACCCCGGAGTCAATCGCCGAACACGCAATTCCCGCCTTCGAGGCCAATTTTTTCCCCAATGTGCCTTCTCTGACCCAGACGCCGTGGGATCCGATTTGAGTAGTCCCGTAGACGAGACTGAAATACACCGACGGAGCACTAAAAATGCCGCGAACAGTGAATTGCGTGAAACTTGGATACAACGCAGCCGGCCTTGATTTTCCACCCCTGCCCGGAGGGTTGGGGCAGCGCATCTATGAAAATGTCTCGAAGGAAGCGTGGCAACAGTGGCTCACCCGCCAGACGATGATCATCAATGAGAACCGCCTGAAACTTTCCGAACCCGATGCCAGAAAGTATCTCGCGGAACAGGTCACCGAGCATTTTTTCGGGGCGGGCACGCAAGAACTGCCCGGATGGGCCCCAAGCACTCCGCCGGCCAAAGTCCGTTGGACAATGTCCGGCCTTGAGTAATCTCGGCCACCGACCACCTCGCCGGTGGTCGGTGGCGCCGACTGCGTAATTACTTGGCGTGCTTGCGGAAATTTGGCTTGCGTTTCTCGCGGTAGGCATTCCCGCCTTCCGCCGACTCCGCCGTCTCGTAGTACAGCTTCAGCGAGTGCATGGCCAGCCCGCCGATGCCGCGAATCATCTCGGTATCGATGTTGAATGACTTCTTTGCCAGCGCAATCGCCGTTGGACTTTTTTCGACAATCTCGTCGCACCACTTGCGCACTTCCGCGTCGAGCTCGTCGTGCGGGACAACAGCGTTGACCAAACCCATCTGCAACGCCTGGTCCGCGGTATAGCGGCGGCACAGATACCAGATTTCGCGCGCCTTCTTCTCGCCGACGACCCGCGCCAGCAGCGCCGTGCCGAAACCCGCGTCAACCGAGCCAACCTTCGGCCCGGCCTGTCCGAATTGCGCCCGGTCGGAGGCAATTGCAAGATCGCATAGCGTCACCAGCACATTGCCGCCACCGATGGCAAATCCATTGACCCGCGCGATCACAGGCTTGGAGATGTCGCGAATCACGCTTTGCAGTTCTTCTATCGGCAGACCGATGGGGCCGCGACCACCATAGCCGCCCTCGTGCGTTCCCTGGTCGCCGCCGGTGCAGAAGGCCTTGTCGCCAGCGCCAGTGAGTACAACTACGCCAATGCTCTTGTCGAAATCTGCGTCCTGAAAGGCGTCGATCAACTCCTCGCAAGTGTTGGCAGTAAACGCGTTGTAAACCTTCGGCCGGTTGATGGTGATGGTCGCAATGCCGTCTGCTTTTGTATAGAGAACTTCCTGGTAATCCATAGCGCTTCCTTTGTCGATCAAGAATGGATGTAAAGACCGTAATTTCGTTCACATAGTACTACACCGTTCCGTTTATTGTTATTTTGACGTTCGCGGCAGCGAAAGAAGCTCCGCGCTGGCGCCGCATCGCACTTGCGGAGAAAAGGTCTATATAATGAACATCGTTCAACTATATAATTGACGCGGCACAATTGGGCATGGGCCCAAACCGACCGGGTCGGGCAATTTCAGTGAGGGGAGGCATCACATGAGACGGGCAGCCATCGTATCTCCGGTGCGAACTGCGGTAGGCACTTTCGGCGGAAGCTTGCGCTCTCTTTCGGCGGGCGACCTGAGTTCAATCGTCATTCAGGCCGTTTTGCAGCGGACGGGAATCGACCCCGCGCGAATTGAGGACGTGGTGTTCGCCCAGTCCTATGCCAATGGCGAGACGCCGTGCGTTGGACGTTGGGCAGCATTGAAGGCCGGGCTACCGATCGAAGTACCCGGCATGCAGCTGGATCGGCGCTGTGGCGGCGGCCTACAGGCCGTCGTCACCGCCGGCATGATGGTGCAAAGCGGTGCGGCCGACGTGGTGCTGGTGGGCGGCGTCGAAAGCATGAGCAACATCGAGTATTACTCGACCGATATGCGCTGGGGCGCGCGCGCCGGTACCGTCAAGCTGCATGACCGGCTAGAGCGCGGCCGCGAACGCTCCCAGCCTGAGGAGCGCTTTGGCCGGATTTCGGGGATGATCGAAACCGCCGAGAACCTTGCCAAGGAATACGATATTTCGCGCAGCGAGGCTGATGCCTACGCCATGCGCAGCCATCAGCGAGCCACCGAGGCTTGGGCGGCCGGGCGATTCGACGACGAGCTGGTTCCGGTCAGCGTGCCGCAACGCAAAGGCGATCCGCTGGTCGTTGCGAGGGACGAAGGAATTCGGCCGGAAACGACGCTGGAAACGCTCGGTAAACTCAAGCCGTTGATGAAGGACGGCACAGTCACCGCTGGAAATTCGAGCCAGCAAAACGACGCTGCCGCAGCCTGCCTTGTCGTTGCAGAGGACAGGCTGGCCGAGCTGCAACTCGACGCGATGGGGTATCTGGTGGGATGGGCGGCGGCAGGATGCCATCCGGCGACGATGGGTATCGGCCCGGTCCCGGCAGTGGCCAAATTGTTTGCGAAGACCGGTTTGTCCTTCGACCAGATGGACCTGATCGAACTCAACGAAGCCTTCGCCTGCCAGGTGCTATCGGTGCTGAAGGGCTGGGGGTGGAACGACGCCGACCGGCTGAACGTAAATGGCTCCGGCATCTCCCTCGGCCACCCGATAGGAGCCACGGGCGTGCGCGTACTGGCAACGCTGATGCACGAGATGCGGAGACGCAATGCGCGTTACGGACTTGAAACCATGTGCGTCGGAGGTGGGCAGGGAATTGCGGCGATTTTCGAGCGCGCTCAGCAATAGCGCAAATTCCAATCAGCGAGTGAGCTCACTATGAATGCAAACGCTATGGCGGCCGCGGCGGCCGATCGGGCAGACGAGAGACGGCTGCTCAAGGAAAGTGTCGCTGCGTTCGTCGAACGCTGCGGTGGCGCAACGCGCGCACGCGCCATGCGCGGTCGATCGCCCGGTTTCGATCGCGCCGTATGGAGGGAGTTTGCGGATCTGGGCTGGCTCGCCGTCACGCTGCCCGAACAATACGGCGGACTCGGCCTGTCGCTGACGGAAATGGCGGTGATCGCCGAGGAGCTGGGCGGCGCGTTAGCGCCGGAGCCGGTAATCGAAGCGATTACGCTTGCCGCAGGGGTACTGCGCCACGCCGGCGGATCGGTGGCCGACGAGTTGCTGCCGCCAATCGCCGCTGGCGAAATCATCCCCACCCTCGCATGGCAGGAAAGCGACGGAAATTTCGACCCGGCGCATGTTGCTGCGACAGCGACGGCCGATACCACCGGTGGAATCCGGCTCAATGGCAGCAAGGCTTTTGTACCCCACGCCGATGCGGCGGACGGCTTCATCGTCACAGCAAGGGACGAACAGGGACTTGCCCTCTACTGGATCCCGGCCGATGCGCCCGGCGTGGAGATCGTCCTCAGGCCGCTGGCAACCGGCGCGATGGTCGGTTGCGTGAGCATGAAGCAGGTGGAAGTAGCACCCACGCAGCGGATTGCCGCGGGCAGGCACGCCGCCGACGCGCTGCACCTGGCGATCGACGAAGCGACCGTGATGGCGAGTGCTGCACTGGTCGGGCTGATCGGCAAGGCGCTCAACATGACGCTCGACTATATAAAGGTGCGTACCCAGTTCGGCAAGCCAATTGGTAGCTTCCAGGCAATCCAGCATCGCGCGGTCGACCTCTACATCCAGTGCGAACTGGCGCAGGGCGCGCTGGGCGATGCACTGGCCGCGCATACCGAGGCCCCGCGCTCGAAGGCGGCGCAAGCCGCCACCAGCCGGGCCAAGGCGCGCTGTTCCGACGTTGCGTTGCTGATCTGCCGCGAAGCGGTGCAGATGCACGGCGCAATCGGCTTCACCGACGAGTACGATCTCGGGCTCTACCTGAATCGCGCGCTGGTGCTCGCCGCCTGGCTGGGCAATTCGGCCCAGCATCGCCGGCGTTACGCCGCCATTGGAAACGCTTCGACACAGGAGGCCTCGGCATGATCGACTGGAATGCAATGGGCGACGAAGAATTCCGCCAGGAAGTCCGTACTTTTTTCGAACAGAATTACCCGAGCGAGCTGCGCTATCCCCCGCATCGCCTGCGCTGGGCCGAAATCAAGGGCTGGTACATGACACTCGCGGCCAAAGGCTGGCTGGCGCCGACCTGGCCGACCCTTTATGGCGGCATGGGACTGAACCCGACCAAGTTCCTGATCTTCATCGAGGAGCAGGAGCGCTGGGGCGTCGCACGCACGCCGGACATGGGCATGACCATGGTCGGCCCCCTGCTGATAAAGCACGGGACGGAGGAGCAGAAATCCTATTACCTGCCGAAGATTCTCCGCGGCGAACACCTCTGGTGCCAGGGCTATTCCGAGCCGAACGCCGGCTCCGATCTGGCCAGCCTGAAAACCTCGGCCATCATCGACCGCGACGAATTCGTCATCAACGGGCAGAAAACCTGGACCACGCTGGCGCAGGATGCGACGCACATTTTCATGCTCGTGCGCACCGATCCGCAGGCCAAGAAGAAGCAGGAGGGCATCAGCTTTCTTCTCGTCGATTGCAAGTCGCCAGGCATCACGGTGCGCCCCATACCCAACATCGCGGGCAACGAAGAATTCTGCGAAGTATTTTTCGATAACGTCCGCGCACCGCGCGCCAACATCGTCGGCGAGCTCAACAAGGGCTGGACGATCGCCAAGGCAATGCTCGGGTTCGAACGCATCACGCTCGGCAGCCCCAAGCAGTCACAGTACGCCCTCGGGCGCCTCGAAATATTAGCGCGCCAGCGCGGCTGTTTCGACGATCCGGTATTTTTGGACAAATTCACCGCGCTGCAACTCGATGTCGCCGACCTGGTGTCGGTCTACGCACGCTTCGTGGACATCGTCAAACGCGGCGAAACACTGGGACCGGATGTGTCCCTGCTGAAGATCTGGGCAACCGAAACCTATTCGAGGATTTCCAGCCTGATGGTGGAAACCGCCGGCGCGGCGGGTGCCATCGTCGGCAAGGTCGACTTTGGCGGTGAACCGGTCGACGTCCTGAGCAGCTTCTACTATGCGCGGCCGGCACCGATCTACGGAGGTACCAACGAGATCCAGCGCAATATCATCGCAAAGGAAGTCCTCGGACTCCCGAGCTAGCGATGCATCGCCCCGGCACCGCCGGGGCGGCCACAATTCAGTCTTGCGGCTGTGCTGGCGCCGGTGGCACCGCTCCTTCCGCGCCTGACGCCTCCGGCGACTCTGCGCTACCGGATTGACTAGTGTCGCCGCCGGTGTTTTTCTGTGCATCGGCCTCGGCCGGGACCGTCTTGGTGATATCAACCGCCGCGTGCGCGCGCTGCGCCGTGACATTGGTAAAAAAAGCCATTTTGTTTTCCCCTCGCTAAAGCAGCTTGCCTCGCCTTATGTTCCCCAAAAAGACAGCGAGGGGCCTTGCGGCCCCTTGCTGTCTTCCCAAGTAGAAGGAAGCACCGGATACGCTGCGCCCTACTCCTCGTTCTCGCGCTTGAACCAGATCGCCATGTGTTCGTCCATCTCCACGTAGCGGCCCGGCGGAACCGGCAGGGTCGTCATCGGGTGCTCGATCAGGGCGGGCCCGTCGATGCGATTGCCCGGCTGCATCAGTTCCATGTTCCAAACGTCGCACTTGTGCCAGCGTCCGTCCCAATATGCCTCGCGCTCGCCTTTCTTCGCCTCCTTCACTGGCGCCAGACCCTTCAACGGGTGCGCAATCAGCTTGGGCTGGATCTTCGGCACCACGGCTTCCAGATACACACTGGTAATCAGGTAGCCGGCTTCGGGGAAGCGCGACGCCGTCGGATAGATGCGCGTGTAGGTCTTTTCGAACGAGTCGCAGATCATTTGCACGTCATCGATGGTGTCGACCTTGCCGAACTCGACCGGTGCTTCCCAGCTTGAGAACAGCTGACCGACATAGCGTGCGGCGATGCCGTAGCGGAAGGTGACCTTGTCGCGCGAGAAGCCTTCCTGTTCGAGCTCCTTGTAGGCCTGTTCCTCCAGTACCCGCCAGGCGGCCGCCATCGGCTTGCAGATGTCCAGCTTCTCTTCGTTGGACAAGGACGGAAGGATGGAGCAGGTCAGGCTCTTCTCATAGCGGTGGTAGTACTCTGCCGCGGCGATGCCGAAGGCGGAGAAAGCTGCGGCCCAGGGCACAGTGAACATGCCGCCGAGCTTGAGGCCCTTCTCGATGCCCCACATGTGCAGCGGGCCGCTGCCGCCGTAACAGACCATGGTGAACTCGCCGGGGTCCATGCCGCGCGAGAGCAGGGTGTCGTTGACGTGATCCTGTAGCCCCGAGTGCATCAGTTCGAAAACGCCGGCACAGGCCTCGAAGACATCCATGCCCAGTGGCTTGGCCAGTCGCTCGGTCAATTCGTGAATGGCTTTTTCGCGATTCAGCTTGACCTTGCCGCCGAGGAAGTTGTCCGGCGACAGGTAGCCCAGCGCAACGTTGATATCGCTGAGCGTGATCTCGGGATAGTCGAAGCAGATACCCACGCGCGAGCCCGCGCACTCGGGCCCCAGGATCACCCGCTTGGCTTCCGGATCGACATGGATCGCGGTACCGGTGCCGTTGCCTATGGAGTCGGTAGCGAGCATGGTCATGTTGAGGCGATGGCCGGCGAAATTCGGCTCGCGGTTCAAACTCTGTTGGCCGCCGACGATGACGCCGGCTTCGAAGCTGGTGCCGCCGAGGTCAGCGCACAACAGATTCTTGATGCCCTTCAGGTCGGCCATTACCTTGCCGCCGAGCATGCCGCCAGTCGGACCGGAGACGATGCTTTCGTACAGCCGCGGGTAGCGAATATTCGCCACCCCACCGAAGGCGAGCAGGGTTTGCAGGTCGAATTTGTAGCCATCGGCCTTGGCCGAATCCTCGACCGTCTTGAGCCGGCTTCTCGCGCCTTCGCAGGCGAAGCATTCGACGAGGACGGTCTTCATCCGCGCACTTTCCTTGATCATCGGGCAGATATCGCTGGAAAGAATCAGATTGATGTTCTTGCCACGCTTCTTGATGACCTCACGGGCGATTTCGGCCGCGCGCTTTTCATGTGCCGGATTGGCGTAGGAGCAAAGGAAACAGATGCCGATGACTTCGACCCCGTTATCGATCAATCGCTCGACACCCTTGCGCACGTCTTCCTCGTGCATCGGGATGATCACGTGGCCGGCGTCGTAGTGGCTGCCGCGCGGGAAGTAGTTGCCGCCGGAGATGCGTTCTGTCACTTCGACGATGTTGAGCCGGTCGATCATCGGCCGCGTGTGTTCGTGCAGCTGGAGCTTCCATTTCTCGGCCGGCGGGCGGCCGAGCCAGGTCAACGCACGCTCCAGGAAGGGCGTGTCGGCCTGGCCGCGGGTGACCAGCAGGCCAGCCTTCTTGCCATCACCGGTGATCAGGATGTTCAGCATGATCGTGCCGGTATAGATCGAGGTATCCGCATTGGAGTGGATGTCACCCGATGTCAAACCGAGCTGGTGCGCCGCGTCGCCAACCGAACCCATGTAGCTGATGGCTTCATTGCCGTAGTTGGTGAGGTACTTGCCGAGGCTGAAATTGCCTTCCTCATCCACCAGAAAGGTATCCGTCATGGTGCCGCCGGCATCCAGAGCGACCAGATACTTCTTGTTGTCCTTCGTCGTCATTTGCCTGCCTCCTTCGCCCACTTGGCGGTCAGCGTTGCCGTCTTGTTCTGGAACCAGTCCTTGTTTGCGCTCTTCAGCGGCTTGCCCTCCCACTCATAGAGCGTGTCGATATCGGGAAGGACTTCGAAGAGGAACGGGTATCCGGCAGGCACCGCTTCCACGCCCAGCTGGGCGAGGCAGGTCGGGCAATAGAACTCCCTGACTTCCACAATCTCGGGATTGGGCTTGTTCTGGGTGGTGAAAATCTCGTCGAACTCCTCGGTCGACGTTCGTGCGTAGACCAAGCTGCTCAACTTCCAGTTGATCCGGTAGTCGCCGAATTCGTGGCCGCAATCGCACTTGACGATGCGCTCCTGGCCCTTTTCGACGACATAAAGGTGCTCCGAAATTCGCACCAGAATCTTTTCCTTCCAGGTAACGCGCTCCTGAAGTACCTCCAGATACTTCCAGAACCGGTCGGCGTCCTTGACGGGCATGCGCAGCAGCGCATGGATGTCGTCCAGCGGAAGCTTGCCCTCGACCAGGAGCTTCAACTTGTTCTTGGAAATACCTTCATTAGTCTGTTCAGACATGTCCTACCTCCTATCTAAATTTTGGTCATCCGGTTTGAGTCGCTTAATTCAAAAATCCGCTGACCGCGGCGTCCCGTTTCGGAAAGTCCGTACTCGGATTTCTCGGGTGCGCCTGTAACTACTTGGCCAGTCGGGTCGCGGCTGCACGCTTCTCAACATGCGCGCCGCGCCACCCGAAGACCTCTAAATTTTGTAGTCCTCGCTCAGTTGCCAGAACTCATAGAACTCCCGGTGCCACTTCTCGTACCTCAGGGTGTCCTGATACATGTTGGCGACGTCGACGTGGGAGAAGTCCTTTGCCACCACCTTGGCACGCTCGCGCGCCCAAAATTCCTTGGCCGGGACCGCTCTCGTCTTGCGCCGGTTACGCAACTCCAGTCGGGCTTTGGCGCTAGCGTCCGCATCTACCTTGCATGCACCGTTGGCCGCCACCTCCACCACGGCGCCATAAACCTTCCTGGCAGTTTCCGGCGTCATCCAGCCGCGCTCGATATCGGACTTGATCAAGTCAAACTCTCGATCCAGCGGCTCGCCCCAAGCGCTGCTGGCCTGTAGCCCCTGGAATACCAGGTCGCCGTGCTTGAGTTGGGTCACCGGGGATTCGTTGCCATACACTTCCATCGAACCGACCTTGAGCTTGCCCGAATCGATCATGCGCCAGGCTTCGACAAAATCGGTCGGCAGGGTTTCGCCCTGCTCCAGCAGTTCGAATGCGTTCGTGTCATGCAGGTACAGCACGTAGCCGTTCAGCATCGGGTAGCCGCCGCATACGCCGACCGAGCAGCCCAGCATGTCGGTGCCGCTGATCCCCATGGTGTTCATGGTGAGGAACTGACCCGGGTCGCTGATCAGGTGCGCGGCCGACGTGCCGATGCTGCCGCGATGCTTGCCGTGTGAACACATGTCGGGAATCAGCTTGCGGCTCAGCGACGTCAGCGGCGGCTCGACGAATTCCCATTCCTCGGCTTCGCCGAAGTCGGCTTCCGGATTGCCCGAGCCGACCATCGCGGCTTCGCCGTCGCGCCACGGCGAAGGCCCACGGGGACTGCTGCCGACGTAGCCGAAGTCGGTCATGCCCCACGGAATTCCGTTCTTCAATACGCCGCCGGAGCCGATCACGGAATAGACGTATTCGCACAGATAGGATTCTTCGAGGAAACCACGCATGAAATACGACCAGCCGAAGACGTGGTTCGGCAGCAGCGACAGCATCGTGCCGACGACGTTCGGCGCGCAGGTGCTAACGTCGGTACGCGTCGGGTTGATGATCGAGCCCGGAGGGCCTTTCACGTCGAGCATCCGCAGCAAGGAAGTATTCACGAGCGGGCTTTGCACCAAAACAGCCATCGTGTGCCAGCCCATGCCGAGAAGAATGCCGCCGCGGTGCCCGTTGGCCCAGAAGTAATCCTGAGTGGTACTACCGTCGCAATCGATGTTGATGAAGGAGGAGGGCTCGATGGTGATCGTTTCGTTCATATGAACGATCCAGTCCTTGTCCGCCTCGCGGTAGAGGTGACCCATCATGCCCTTCTGCCGGATCGGGCGGAACAGCGACTGGCGGAACTCACCCGGAACCATCTGCGTCCTCACACGACGCTCGATGGCACGACGTTCGCGCTCGAGAATCTCTCGCGTTGCGCGCTTGAAGTACTCCAGGCCAAACTCGTTGACCAGTTCCATCACCCGGCCGCGCAGCATGATCGCCCCGGTCAGGCGCATTTTTTCGTCGAGAACGTTCAGGGTGCCGGTACGGGTGCGCCGCATCCACATGCGCTCGAACCACTTGTACTCGATCAGGTCTTCGCCGATCTTCATCGGGCCGTAGGTAAAACCGTCGCAATACGTCGTCGGCGAGTGTGCCGGAACGCCGCCCGGACAGATCGAGTGCCCGGTGTCGGCGATGTGGTTAACGCCTGCGGCCCACGCAATCAGCTCGCCGTCGTAGAAGATCGGCACGTAGGTATAGCAGTCTGACTGGTGCGGCCCGCCCGCCAGCGGATCGTTGGTGCCCCAGATATCGCCATCGCGGAAGCCCGGGTTCTCTTCCAGTCCGGTCTCGGCCATGTGCCTGACAATCAGCGGGAAGCTCATCACATGGCCGGTCAGGCCGAACGAAGAGGCGACTACCTCACCCTCGGGCAGGGCCAGAAGATGCAGCAGCTCACCCATCCCCACGCCAGCCGGCGAACCCGACACATGCTTTGACGTCTCGCGCGCGGCACTGACGGCGGCGATCAGCCGGGTCTGGAATTTGTCGAACTTGATCGGGTCTTCCTCAAGCACCTCGAGGTACTTGAGACCGAAGATGTGCCCCGTGTCCTTGTATTGCTGGTCTGCGTGATCGATCCGCGCCTTCAGCCCGATGTTCTCGCCTTTTAGGGATTTCCTCAGCGTCGTTTGTTTTGAACCCATAACTCCTCCACACTTTTTAAGTCACGTTAACTGCTCTGGCGCACGATGTACCGTGGGTTGATCACGGACGGTACATCTTTCCGATCTCGATCGACCGCCGCAATCGCGTACAGCTCCGATTTGAATGCTACCGCAAAAAAACAACTATGTGAACAATGTTCGAAGAATGTTGTTCAAGGTATACTACGCACCAACAGAGCTGTCAATTTTTATCGGGTGAAATCGGCGCTCGTCGACATTCATCTGCGCCGTCGCCGCCAGGCCGCTGCGAAGCAAATCCAGAAAACCTCGACGGCAAAGCTGCCTGAACAGCCCTCCCGATCGCGCCGCAAGGATAACTACTATATTTGAACGATGAGCATATATTTGAATACAATGCCCGGGTGCTGTCGGGTCGGCGGGCGCGCTACCGATGCAGGCAACACGCGGGCCAAATAATCGACTGATGGCCGACGAGAGGAGATCCTGTAATGCCCTACGTTGTGACCGAACCCTGCATCAAATGCAAATACACCGACTGCGTCACTGTCTGCCCGACCGATGCGTTCCGCGAGGGCCCGAACTTCCTGGTGATCGATCCAAAATGGTGCATCGATTGCACCCTTTGCGTGGCCGAGTGTCCTGCCGAAGCTATCTTCGATGTCATTGACGTTGAGGAGAATCAAAAGCATTTCATCGCGTTGAACGCTGAACTGGCAAAAATCTGGCCGAAACTTTCAGAGCGCAAGGAACCACCGGAGGATGCCGACGCTTGGCTTCTGATAAAGGACAAACTCGGATTTCTCAGCAACTGATCGCGGCGCGGTGCCTGATAGCACCGGGCCGAACAACCTTGGGGGCAATCATGGAAACTGTCGGACTCGGCTTTTATTTTGAAGAAATGCCCATCGGAAGAAAATTTAGGACGGTTGGCCGTACCGTCACCGAGACGGACATCGTCAACTTCGTCAATACAATCGGCATGACCGAAGTGCTGTTCACGAACATCGAGTATCTCAAGCACGAATCGGATATCAAAGGCCGCCTGGCGCCCGGCTCTCTGGTCTATTGCTTCGCCGAAGGACTGCTCGTGCAAGCCACCCTACAGACCACGGGAGCAGCATTTTTAAACATGGAGTTGAATGTCAAGGGCCCTGTCTTCGCCGGAGACACCATCCACGTCGAGTGCGAAGTCATTGAGGCGCGACCATCAAAGAGCCGGGAGGGGCGGGGGCTGATACGCACCCGCAACCGTATCGTCAATCAGGATGGTTCCGTTGTCATCGAGTACACGCCGCTGCGCATGATCAAGTGCCGCGCAAAGTGACGTAACGCGTGCGTAAGCACGCCGAACCCGAAAAACAGGCTTGCCCTGTGTGTGAGGTTAACCCCAGAAACTTCATGCCAAGGTAATACCGCACGTCAAAGCAGGGCGCGCAGGATTGCCCGGATTTGCCTGCATTCGACTGGCGCACATCATCGGCGAGGGCCCGATGATGATCATCGCCGCATCTGAATTAGTGACAGAGAAAAAGGAAGAACGGCGAGCCGAATGGCTGCCGTTTTTAAACTGGCGCGCCCGGCCCGATTCGAACGGGCGACCCCTGCCTTCGGAGGGCAGTACTCTATCCAGCTGAGCTACGGGCGCAATGAGCCACAGACAACAGGGTGGCGGCGCGCATTGTACCGCTACGCGCTTTGCCTGAGTTCGTTTTCGCGGTCGACACCCTACGCCGGGGGCAACCCGCCGGCCAGGGGCGGGCTGTAAAAAACGCCGATTTCCGTGACGATGACGTCGGCGGGAATATCATGGGCCTGGGGCAGGGTCGAATCGACGCGCGCCAGTTCAAAGCCGACGCCGATGGTCAGCGGGCGGGGCACCAGCGCCGCCAGCGTGCGATCGAAGTAGCCGCCGCCGTAGCCGAGGCGATAGCCCGCCGCATCGAAGGCCACCAGCGGTAGCAGCAGCGTGTCGGGAACACAGGCGGCGGCCTCGGCGGGCACAGGAATGTCGTAGCGGCCCGGCTGCATCGCCGCGCCGGGCGTCCAGCGGTGGAAAACCATCGCCGCAGCGGGCGCCGGCAGGCTCGGCAGACAGGCGCGCCAGCCGGCGCGCAACAATTCCGCCACCAACGGCCGCGCATCGAACTCGCCGCGGATCGGCCAGCAGAAGCCCAAGGTGCCCGGCGGACGGGCGCGCAGCAGCGCGGACAGGTGTCCGGCGAGGCGCACGGCGGCCAGCGCGCGTTCGTTTTCGGGCATGCCTTCGCGCGCGGCGAGGCAGCGCCGGCGCAACGCGCTGCGCACAGCTTCGGGATTTGCGCCTGTTTGGTCGGGGTGTTCGGAACGGAGCATCATGGGGGCCTATGCTAGATTGAATCCATGAATCTGCACACCCTATTAACGCCTCCATCGATACGCACGGCCCGCCGCGCTTGCGCCGCGTTCGGGCTGTCCGCGCTGTGCGCCGCAGCGGTCGCCGATGTCGGCGACGCGCAATTCCTTGCCGCACGCGAAGCCTTCCGCGTCGGCGAACCGGCGCGCGTAGCCCGCGCGCTCGAAGCGCTGCGCGGCAGCGCATTCGAACCCTGGGCCGAATACTATCTGCTGCGCATGCAGCTCGACGATACGGCAAGCGAGGCGGCAATCGGCGACTTCCTCGGTCGCCACGCCGGCAGCTATCTGGCCGAGAAGCTGCGCGGCGAATGGCTCAAGGTTCTCGGACTGCGAGGGCGCTGGGAACTCTTCCGCCGCGAATATCCGCAACTCCAGCAACCGGATCAGGAAATCGTCTGCTACGCCTGGCAGGATCGCCAGCTGATGGGCGATACGGCGGTGCTCGACGAAGCACGGCCGATCTGGTTCACCGCCACCGACCTGCCCGACGCCTGCACGCCGCTGACCGACACGCTGGTCCGCGACGGCCGGCTCAAGGCCGACGACATATGGCAGCGCCTGCGGCGCCTGTTCGAGGCCGGACGGCTGCGCGAAATGCAGGCGGCGGGGCGCTACTTGAACGATCCGCCGGCGACGAAAATCGTCGAAGGCATCGTCGACAAGCCGGGGCGCTATCTCGACCGCCTGCCGGCACATTTCGCGCAGACCCGCGGTGGCCGCGAGCTGGCGCTGTATGCGCTGCAACGCGCGGCGCAGAAGGATCCGGCGGACGCCGAGTCGCGCTGGCGGACACTGGAAAGCGACTTCGACGAAGCCGACCGCGCCTACATCTGGGGACAGCTCGGCTATCAGGGCGCCAAGCGCCACCTGCCGGAAGCCTTGCACTGGTACGCGCTGGCAGGCGACAGCCCCCTGTCCGACGAACAGCTCGCCTGGTATGCCCGCGCCGCGCTACGAGTGCAGGACTGGGGCGAATTGCGCCGCGTGATCGGACGCATGCCGCCGCGCCTGACCGCAGCACCGGACTGGATCTACTGGCTCGGCCGCGCCGACGCCGCCCTCGGCCGGCACGAGGAAGCACTCGGCAGCTATCGCCGCATCGCCGGCCAGACCAATTTCTATGGCAATCTCGCCGACGATGAGCTGGGCCGGCCGCTCAGCCTGCCTCCGCGCGCCGCACCCGCAAGCAGCGAAGAACTGGCGCAGGCGGCGGAAAACCCTGCTCTGCGCCGGGCGCTGGCGCTGCTGCGGCTGGATCTGCGCACCGAGGGGGTGCGCGAATGGAATTGGGCCCTGCGCGGCATGGGCGACCGGCAGTTGCTCGCCGCCGCCGAAGTGGCACGGCGCAACGACGTGTTCGACCGCGCCATCAGCGCCGCCGACCGCACGCAGAGCGAACACGATTTCCATCTGCGTTTTCCGGCCCCGTTCCGCGACGAAGTCGAGCCGCGCGCGCGCCAGCTGGCGCTCGACGACGGCTGGATTTACGGCCTGATCCGCCAGGAAAGTCGCTTCGTTATGAATGCCAAATCCGGCGCCGGTGCCAAGGGCCTGATGCAGGTGATGCCGGCGACGGCGCGCTGGGTGGCGAAGAAGATCGGCCTCGCCGGCTACCATCCGGCAAAGATGACCGATATGGGCACCAACGTCACGCTCGGCACCCACTATCTCAAGATGGTCCTCAACGGACTCGACAACCAGCCGGTGCTGGCCTGTGCCGCCTACAACGCCGGCCCCGGCCGGGCGCAGCGCTGGCGCGGCGACAAACCGCTCGAAGGCGCCATCTACGCCGAGACGATTCCGTTTGCGGAGACTCGCGACTACGTAAAGAAAGTAATGAGCAACAGCGTCTATTACAACGCGCTGTTCCAGGACAAACCGCAATCCCTCAAGGCGCGGCTGGGCGTAGTGCAGCCGCGCCGCGTCGGCGACACAACCACGGACACGCTGCCATGAACATACTGATGATCGGAGGGTCGGGCTTCATCGGCCGGCATCTGGCGCAAACGCTCGCCGAGCGCGGCCACAGCGTCACCGTGCCGACCCGGCGCCGCGAACGCGCCCGCCATCTGCTGGTGCTGCCTACGGTCAGCGTGGTCGAGGACGACGTGCACGATCCGCGACGCCTGCAAAAGCTGATGGCGGATCAGCAGGCAGTGATCAATCTGGTCGGCATCCTGCGCGGCGGCAACGGCACGCCCTACGGCGCCGGCTTCAGCCGCGCCCATGTCGAGCTGCCGCGCAAGATTGCGCTGGCCATGCAGACCACCGGCCTGCGCCGCCTGCTGCATATTTCGGCGCTGCGCGCCGCGGCCACCGCACCTTCCGGCTATCTGCGCTCCAAGGCCGCAGGCGAAGCCGCCATCGCCGCCGTGCGCGGACTCGACGTCACCGTCTTTCGCCCCTCGGTGATTTTCGGCGCAGGCGACGCCTTCCTGACCCTGTTCGCCCGCCTGCAGCGCTGCCTGCCCATCGTGCCGCTGGCCTGCGCCGAAGCGCAGTTCCAACCGGTATGGGTAGGCGACGTCGCCGCGTCGATGGCCGACAGCCTGCAACGCGACGAGACGTTCGGCAAAAGCTACGAGCTGTGCGGCCCCGAGGTTTACACCTTGCGCCAGTTGGTGGCCCAGGCCGGCGTTCTGAGCGGCCACCGCCGCCCGATCGTCGGCCTGCCCCATGCCGTTGCCTATCTCCAGGCCTGGGCCATGGAGTTCGTTCCCGGCGCACCGCTCAGCCGCGACAACCTGCGCTCGATGCAACTCGCCAACATTAGCAGCGGCGGCCCAGCGCTGCCCTTCGGCCGTCAGCCCATGGCACTGGAAACGGTGGCGCCGGGCTATCTGAAGCGCGGCGGATAAGCGCGGACGCATGAAGATTTATTCGGTCGGCGGCGCCGTACGCGACGAACTGCTCGGCCTGCCGGTACAGGACCGCGACTGGGTGGTGGTCGGAACGACGCCGGAGGCGATGCTGGCACGTGGCTTTCGCCCGGTGGGCAAGGACTTCCCGGTCTTCATCCATCCGCAGAGCGGCGAGGAATACGCTCTCGCCCGGACCGAGCGCAAGACCGCGCCCGGCTACACCGGCTTCGCCTTCCATGCCGCCGCCGAAGTCACGCTGGAAGAGGATCTGTTGCGCCGCGACCTGACCATCAACGCCATCGCCAAGGATGCAGCGGGCAGGCTGATCGATCCCTACGGCGGCCGCCGCGACCTGGAAGCGAAGGTGCTGCGCCATGTATCCCCCGCCTTCGCCGAAGATCCGCTGCGCATCCTGCGCGTAGCGCGCTTCGCCGCGCGCTTCGAGGATTTTTCCGTCGCGGCGGAGACCCTGGAACTGATGCGGGCGATGGTCGACGGCGGCGAGATCGACCATCTGGTGGCCGAGCGCACCTGGCAGGAACTGGCACGCGGCCTGATGGAGGCGCGCCCCTCGCGGATGTTCGAACGGCTGCGCGAATGCGGCGCGCTGCGCAGGATACTTCCCGAAGTCGACCGCCTCTGGGGTGTACCGCAGCGCGCCGACTACCATCCGGAAGTGGACACCGGGGTGCATGTGATGATGGTGGTGGATGTCGCCGCCGACCTGAAAGCACCGCTGCCGGCGCGTTTTGCCGCACTCACTCACGATCTAGGCAAGGGCACCACGCCGGCCGAGGTGCTGCCGCGCCACATCGGCCACGAACAACGCAGCGTAGACATGCTCAAGCCGCTCTGCGAAAGACTGCGCGTGCCCGCCGACTGCCGCGATCTGGCGCTGCTTGTGGCGCGCTACCACGGCGACCTGCACCGCGCCGCACAACTGCGGCCGGCGACGCTGGTGACCCTGATTGAGCGCTGCGACGGCCTGCGCCGCCCGGAGCGCTTCGAGCTGATCCTGCTCGCCTGCGAGGCCGACCATCGCGGCCGGCTCGGCTGGAACGACAAGCCATACGTCCAGGCCGAACGGGTTCGCCAGGCCGTGCGCGCCGCGCGCAGCGTCGATGCCGGCGCCATCGCCCGCCGCTGCGGCAGCGATGCGCAGCAAATCGCCGAGCAGGTGCATGCCGCACGCGTAGCCGCGGTAGCGGCCGTAATGACCGCGGCGGATCGGTAGAATCGGGCCACGCCCCTTCAACCGACAATCCCGATGCCCCGCGCTTCAACCGATCTGGAAATCGTCAGCCGCCTCCCCGCGCAACCGACTTCCAAACCGCCCCTGCTGTTCATTCACGGCGCCTTCTGCGGCGCCTGGTGTTGGGACGAACACTTCCTCCCCTTCTTCGCCGCCGCCGGCTATGCCAGCCATGCGCTCTCGCTCTCCGGCCACGGCCACAGCGCGGGCCATGACCATCTCGACAGCCTGTCGATAGCCGACTACGTCGAGGACGTGCGCCGCGCCATCAAGACGCTGCCGGAAGCGCCGCTGCTGATCGGCCACTCGATGGGCGGCTTCGTGGTGCAGAAATACCTCGAACGCTACTCGGCGGCCGGGGCTGTGCTGATGTGTTCGGTGCCGCCGCAGGGCATGTTGATGTCGGCCTTCAGCGTGATGCTCAACCGGCCGCGCCTGCTCAGCGACTTGAATACGCTGATGGCGGGCGGCCGCGCCTCGCTCGACAATCTGCGCGAAGCGCTGTTTGCACAGGAAGTGAGTACCGACGACCTGATGCGCTTCCTGCGCCTGTCGCAGCCGGAGTCGCATCGCGCGATCTGGGACATGATGCTGTTCAGCCTACCCGACACGCGGCGCATCCGCGACCATCTGCCGACCCGGCGTGGCGCGCCGGCGCTGCATGTGATCGGCGCCGAATTCGACCACCTGATGCCGACCTCGGCGGCAGAGATGACCGCCCGCACCTATGGCGTCGAAGCCCACGTGTTCCCCGGCATGGGCCACGGCCTGATGCTCGAACGCGACTGGCGCGAGGTCGCCGTGCACCTCGTGGCGTGGCTGGAGCAACTGGAGGAAGACGCATGATCGTGACCTTTAAATCCGCCGCCGCCGGCGACGTCATCATGTTCGGCGACGTTGCCCGGCGCATGATGGAACTGATGGGCAAGCGGCCCGACGCCCAGGGCATCGTCACCGTCGAGCAACTTCCCGATGCCATCGCCCGCCTGCGCGCCGCCGCCGCCGCCGACAAGGCGCGCCACGCGGGCCTACAGGACGAGGATCTGCCGCAGAACGAAACCGGCGAGAGCGGCAAGCGGCCCTACGTCTCACTGGCGCAGCGCGCCGCACCGCTGCTGGAATTGCTGGAGTGGGCGCAGAAGAAAAAAAAACCGGTGACCTGGGGCGTCTGATCCGGCCCGCCGCCGCAGCGGGCTGCGCGCGGATGGCCGGTGTCTGGCAGAGATACAGGCCGGATTCAATCGCCGCCGAGCTCGAAGCGAATGCCTTGCGCCAGCGGCAATGCGTCGCCCCAGTTGATCGTGTTGGTCTGCCGCCGCATATAGCTCTTCCACGCATCGGAGCCGGCCTCGCGTCCGCCGCCGGTATCTTTTTCGCCACCGAAGGCGCCGCCGATTTCGGCGCCGGAGGTGCCCAGATTCACATTGGCGATCCCGCAATCGCTGCCCGTCGCAGAAACAAAACGCTCGGCGCGGCGCAGGTCGAGCGTGAACAGCGCGGACGACAGGCCCTGCGGCACCGCGTTGTTGAGCGCGATCGCCTGCTCGAAATCGCTGTACTCGATCACATAGAGAATCGGCGCAAAGGTCTCGCGCTGCACCACCGGCCAGGCGTTTTCGGCGGCAACCAGCGCCGGCTCGACGAAATAGCCCGGCCCTGGCAGCCGCCGTCCGCCGGCCAGCACCCGTCCGCCGGCCGCCACAGCCTCGTCCAGCGCGGCGCTGTAGGCGGCGACCGCCTCCGCATCGATCAGCGGCCCCATCAGCGTCGCCGGCTGTAGCGGATCGCCGATCCGCAACTGGCCGTAGGCATGCGCCAACCGCGCGACAAGTTCCTCGCGCCGCGCCGCGGCGACGATCAGACGGCGGGTGCTGGTACAGCGCTGGCCGGCGGTGCCGATGGCGCCGAAGACGATGGCGGGAACGGCGAGCTGGAAATCCGCCGCGGTATCGACGATGACCGCATTGTTGCCCGAGCATTCGAGCAGGCAGCGGCCGAGGCGCGCGGCAACCCGCGCAGCGACGTCGCGCCCGACCGACGATGCGCCGGTGAACGACAGCAGGGCGATGCGCCGGTCTTCCGCCAGACGCCGCCCGAGTGCGGGGTCGTCGGCAAGCAGCAAAGTGAACACGCCATCGGCGCCGTGACGCGCCGCTATCCGGTCCACGATGCGCTGCACGGCAATCGCGCAAAGCGGCGCCTTCGGGCTCGGTTTCCAGACCACGGTATCGCCGCAGACCGCGGCGATGAAGGCATTCCACGACCAGACCGCGAGCGGAAAGTTGAAGGCCGTGATGCAACCGACCACGCCGAGCGGATGCCACTGCTCCATCATCCGGTGCTGCGGCCGTTCGGAAGCCAGGGTCAGGCCGTAGAGCTGGCGCGACAGGCCGACGGCGAAATCGGCGATGTCGATCATTTCGCGCACTTCGCCGAGGCCCTCGGCCCTGATCTTGCCGGTCTCCAGCGTCACCAGCGTGGCCAGATCGTCCTGCACGGCGCGCAATGCGTCGGCCAGTTCGCGCACGAAAAGGCCGCGGCGCGGCGCCGGCACCTGCTGCCAGCGCTTCTGCGCGGCCATCGCGGCTTCCAGCACGGCAGCGTAGTCGTCATCGCCGGCACGGCCGATGGCGGCCAGGGCCACGCCGCTGGCCGGATTCACCGAATCGAACCTGCCGGTGCCGGCGCGCCAGGCGCCATCGCCGGTCGCCGCCGCCGGATTGACCGCCGCGATGCCGAGACGGGCGAGCAGGTCGGCGCTCATGGCGTCATGCCGTCGCACGGCTGCGCTCCATCTCCACGCAGGTCTCGGCGATACGCTCGGCCGCCCAGGCCAGTTGTTCGCGCTCGACGGTCAGCGGCGGAGCGAGGCGGATCACCGTGCCGTGGGTATCCTTGGTCAGGATGCCGCGGGCCAGCAGCGCTTCGGCCATCCGTCGCGCATCGGCGATGCGCGCATCGACCTCGATGCCGATCAACAGGCCGCGGCCGCGCACCTCGCGGATCGCCGGACTGCGGATCGTCCGCAAGCGGGCGAGAAACCATTCGCCGAGAGCGGCCGAACGCTGCGGCAGGTCCAGTTCCACCAGCAGGTCGAGCGCCGCCAGCGCCACCGCCGCACCGAGCGCATTGCCGCCGAAGGTGGAGCCATGGTCGCCGGGATGGAAGACATCCATCACCGCCGCATCGGCGAGGAACGCCGACACCGGATAGAGGCCGCCGCCGAGCGCCTTGCCGAGGATCACGCCATCGGGACGGACACCCTCATGTTCACTGGCGAGCAGCCGGCCGGTACGGCCGAGCCCGGTCTGCACCTCGTCGCAGATCAGCAGCACATTGTGCCGCCGGCAGATTTCCGCGCAGGCGGCAAGGTAGCCGTCCGGCGGCAGCACAATGCCGCCCTCGCACTGGATCGGCTCGACCAGGAAAGCCGCAGTATGCGGCGTGATCGCCGCTTCCAGCGCCGCGGCATCGCCGTAAGGGATGCGCAGCAGGCCCGGCGGAAACGGGCCGAAGCCATCGCGGTACTGCTCCTCCGAGGACAGCCCGACGATGGCGATCGAACGGCCGTGGAAATTGCCCGCGCAGGCGACGATCTCGGCGCACCCGGCGGCGATGCCCTTGACCGTGTAGCCCCATTTGCGCGCCGCCTTGAGCGCGGTCTCGACCGCCTCCAGCCCGGTGTTCACCGGCAGCGCCTTGGCGTAGCCGGTGAGTTCGGTGAGCCGGCGCAGCAACAGCGGCAGGCGGTCGTTGTAGAACGCGCGCGAGGTCACCGCGAGGCGCGCCGCCTGCGCACCGAGCGCCTGTAGCAGGCGCGGATGGGCATGACCGAAGGACACCGCGGAATAGGCCGACATCATGTCGAGATAGCGCCGCCCATCCACATCCCAGACGTAGCAGCCCTCGGCGCGGGCGAGCACCGCCGGCAGCGGCGCGTAGTTGTGCGCGCCGTGACGCGCCTCCAGTGCCATCAGTTCGCCGGCGCCGGGCGCGAACAGCGCCTCGACCAGGCCGACGGCGAGCTGCGCCGTGATGCCGTCGCGGTCGTGCGCCGGGTCGCATTCGACGATTTCAAGCGCCACGCAGTCGGGATGCGCGGCCAGTCCGCGCAAGGCAGCGCGCCAGGCCGCCGCCGGCCGGCCGCCGTGCGCCGGAACCGTGACGCCCGGCGCTTCGCGCGGATCGAGGACATCGAGGTCGAGCGAGAGGCCGAAGCCCGCCGTGCCGGCGCTGACCCGCGCGAACGCCTCGGCGAGCACCGCCGGCAGACCGCGGCGGACGATCTCGTCGTCGCTGAAGATGCGCACGCCGAGACGGTCCAGGCGCTGCTTTTCCGCCGCCTCCCAGTCGCGCGCGCCGACCACGCAGACATGCGCCGGCTGTAGCACCTGCCCGGCAAGGCGGGCGTCGCCCTCGCCGAGCAACAGCGCCAGCGGCATGCCGTGCGGGTTGCCGGAAGGGCTGTCCTGCGGCGTATGGGCGTCGAGGTGGGCGTCGATCCAGAGCAGTCCCAGCGGTCCGCGCAACGCCGCGGCGACGCCGCGCCAGGTACCCACGGCGACCGCGTGGTCGCCGCCGACGATCAGCGGCATCGCGCCGCCATCGATGCGCTGCCGCACCGTCGCCGCCAGCCCGTCGCACAACGCGGTCAGCCGCTCCCAGCGGCCGTCGCCTGCCGCCGGCGCCAGCCAGCCGTCCCATTCGACATGCGGCTGCGGTGGCGCAGCGCTGAACAGGCCTGCCTGTCGCAGCGCCTGCGGTCCCTCCGCCACGCCCGGGTGAGGCGCCCCGAGGGCGCTGGGTACGGCGATCAGGTCGATGCGTCGCGGCTTCATGTGCGCTCTCCCGGCATGCGGCGGTTGCGCATCCGGGCCCTCGCTCGGCTGACGAACGCAACCGCCCTCCTTTTGAGTCCAGCTTAGTCCACTTCGTTCGCCGCCGGCAGGAAGGCGCGGCGCTGCGTATTGGTCGAAACGCAGCGGCTCCAGAGGAACTGCTTCAGGTAATCCGCTCCGCCGGCCTGCACCCCGGTGCCCGACAAGGCGACGCCGCCGAAGGGCTGGATGCCGACGCGGGCGCCGGTGATGCGGCGGTTGAGATACAGGTTGCCGACGCAAAAGCACTCGCGCGCCTGCGCCAGATGCTCCGGCAGCCGGCTATAGACGCCGCCGCTGAGCGCATAGTCGGAATCCATCGCCATCTGTAGCGCAGTGGCGAAATCGGCGGCGCGCAGCACCGCCAGCAGCGGGCCGAAAACCTCCTCGCGGGCCAGCCGGTGTTCCGGCCGGATGTCGGCGAAGATCGCCGGCGCCACGTACCAGCCGCCGTCCTGCGGCACACGGCCCTGCCAGACCAGGCGGCCTTCGCGGCGGCCGATCTCGACATAGCGCTGCGCCTTGTCGCGCGCCGCCGCGCTGATCAGCGGCCCGTGGTCGCAGGCCGGGTCTTCCGGCGGGCCCCAGGCCAGACTCGCCGCCGCGGCGACGAGCCGGTCGAGCAGCCGGTCGTGTATCGCCGCGACGGCGATCACGCGCGAGCAGGCCGAGCATTTCTGCCCGGAATAGCCGAAAGCCGAGGCCAGAATGCCCGTCACCGCCTCGTCGAGGTCGGCATCGGCATCGACGACGATGGCGTTTTTGCCGCCCATCTCGCACACCACCTGCTTGACGTGCCGCTGGCCGGGCGCCAGCGTATGCGCGGCCTGAAGGATTTCCAGGCCGACGCTGCGCGAGCCGGTGAAGGCAATCAGCTGCACGTCGGCATGGGCGACCAGCGCGCTGCCGATTTCCCGTTCGCCGGGCACCAGTTGCAGCGCATCCGCCGGCACCCCGGCGGCATGCAGCAGGTCGCGCAGTGCGTGAGCGACCAGCAGCGCCGGCAACGCCGGCTTCATGATCACCGCATTGCCGGCAACCAGCGCGGCGGCACTCATCCCGGCGAGGATGGCGAGGGGAAAGTTCCACGGTGCGATCACCACCGCGACGCCGCGCGGCCGATAGGCGACGGCGTTGGTCTCGCCGGGGAAGTCGCGCGTCGTCTGCCAGCCGGCGAGCTTTTCCATTTCGCCGGCGTAGTAGCGCAAGAAGTCCACCGCCTCGGCGACGTCGGCGTCGGCTTCGCGCCACGGCTTGGCGCTCTCCAGCACTTCGAGCGCGGCGAACTCGCCGCGGCGCCGCTCGATGCGCTCCGCGGCGCGACGCAGGATGCGGCAACGTTCGGCTACCGGCGTGTCGCGCCAGCCGGCAAAAGCGGTGCGGGCGTTGGCGACGGCCGCCTGGGCGTGCGCGATGCCAGCAATCTCGACCTCGCCGAGACACTCGTCGGGCCGTGCCGGATTGCGCGCTTCGTGGAGGGCGGCGGGCGCGGCAGCGCAGCCGCGGATCGCCAGCACATGCCGGCGCGGCCGCTCCGCCCGTAGCGCCCGCAACGCCTGCGCCAGTCCGTCGCGGGCGGGCGCCTGCGAAAAATCCAACAGCGGCAGATTGAGGCCGGGCGCGACAGCGGACGCGGCGGACGTTTGCGCCAACGGCGGTGCCAGCAGCGCAGCGACATCCGCACCCTCGACATAGGCCTGGCGCAGCACCGACGTCGAGGCGGTGTTTTCGATCAGCCGGCGAATCAGATAGGCGATACCGCCGACCAGATCGCCGGTCGGCACATACACCCGCAACGACACGCCTTCCGCGACCAGCGCATCACGCAGCGGCTCGGCCATGCCGAACAGCATCTGCGCCTCCCAGCGCTCGGCGGCGAGGCCGCGGCGACGTGCGTGGGCCAGGGCGACGGCTTGGCTCCTCAGGTTGTGCGAGGCGATCGCCGGATGCAGCGTATCGCTGCGCTCCAGCAACCAGCCGGTCAGGTTCTCGAACGCCGCATCGGTGGTCGCCTTGTCGGCGAAGGTCGGCTGCGGCCAGCCGCGTTGCGCCGCCCAGGCCGCTTCCTGATCCCAGTAGGCGCCCTTCACCAGGCGCACGCCGAGGCAGCGGCCGAGCGTCTGCGCCGCGGCGTACACCCGCTGTACATCCGTTGCGCTGTCCGGCAGATAGGCCTGCAGCGCCAGCGCCGGGCGCCAGTCGCCGGGGAAGGCGGCAGCCATGTCGAGGAACAGGTCGAGAATCAACGGCTTCAGTTCGTAATGCTCCATGTCCACGGTGACCGTCGCCGTGTGGCGCGCAGCGGCCGCCAGCAGCGGCTCAAGGCGGGCGAAAACACGGCGGCGGGTGCCGGCGGTGTCGAGCGGATCGAACCGCGCCGTCAGCGCCGTGAGCTTCAGCGAAAGATGGGGCACGCCGCGCTGCCCCTGCCATTCCAGGAGTTGCAGGGTGCGCGCCAGATAGGCGTCGGCCTCGGCGTCGGAGAGCACCGCCTCGCCCACGGCATCGAGCGTGGCCTGCGCCGGCAGCCGCGCCAGCCGATCCAGCACGGCGAGCACGCCGGCCTCGGTTTCCTCGGCGAGGAAGCGGCGCGCCAGACGGCGCACGGCCAGACGCACGCCCCAGGCCAGCGCCGGCCGCGCCGCCAGAGCCAACAACCGGCCCTGCCATCCCGTATGCCGCACGCCGCGGAGATAGGCAGCCAGATGCTGCGCCACCTGCGTCGAGCCGCTTAACTGCGGCAGCACATCGACCAGCTGGAAAAGGCCGTCGCGCAGGTGCGTATCGGCCAGGGTGGCCTTGAGCAGACTACCGGCGAATCCGCGATACAGGTCAGGGCGCCGGCCGGCGGCGCGTTCGTACAGACATCGGCCGACCGTGCGAACTTCCGTCTCGAATGTGCTCATGATCCTCTCCCGCGCGCTGACGCTGTCCCATCTTAGACCTGGGGAACGGATTTCGGCCATGGCGGGCGCGACGCCGGACAACGACGGGAAGGACGCTGGGCGCTGCCGGCTACTTCCCGGATCGATCGAGTCCGTCGAGCGCCGCCTGGTAGTGGAAACTGGCGATACTGCGCAGGATCTCGTCCGCCGCATCGCCGAGCACCGCACGCAGCAGGCTTTCCTCCCTTCGCACCAGATCGTTCACCGCGAAATCGCCGCTGGCCAGCATCGCGCGCAGCTGCTGCAGCAGCTGCGCGGCATGCGTCATATCGCCCGCGGGCGGATCGCCGGCGGGCGCTGCCAGCGCCTTGCGGATATCCGCAATGAGGGAGGACAACGCCGCCGCCAGACGGACCACGCCGGGTTCGATCGACGCCGGGTCGACGGCCGGCGTCGATCGGCGGATGGCCGCCTGCAAGGCGTCGGCGAGCGCGCCGATCTCGCCGGCACCGAGGTTGCCGGCGGCCCCCTTCAAACCATGCGCCACACTCTGCAACGCGGGAAAATCGCCGGCGTCGAACAGCCGTTGCAGACGCTCCGGGTCATCCTCGTGGGTGTTCGCGAACAGCGTCAGCAAGTGCAGATATTTCTCCGCATCATTGTTCACCAGCGCCAAACCATGGGCCGCATCGATGCCGGGCAGCGCGTCCAGCGGCGGCTTCCGCGCCATGTCGGCGCCTGGCGCCGCAGACGCCGCCTCGACACCCGCCGCCGCACCCGCTCCGGCGCCAACCGGCAACCACTTCAGCAGCATTTCGTAGAGCCGCCAGGGGTCGACCGGTTTGGCAACGAAATCGTTCATCCCGGCCTCGATGCAGGCACGTCGATCTTCATCGAAGACGTTCGCCGTCATCGCCAAAATGGGAAGGGCAGCACACGCGGGAATGGCGCGAATCGCCCGGGTCGCCTCGATGCCGTCGAGCTCCGGCATCTGCACGTCCATCAGCACCAGGTCGTAAGGCGTCTCGCCGGCCTTGGCGACCGCCGTGCGGCCGTCGTTCGCCACGTCGACCTGCAATCCCACCGCGCGCAGCAATTCCAGCGCCACTTCGCGGTTGATCGCATTGTCCTCGGCGAGCAGCAGGCGGGCACCGCGGTAACGGCGGCGCAGCTCCGTCTCGGCATCCTGAATCCGCGGCGTTTCCAGACGCGGATTCAGGATGCCCTGGCTGCGCCGCAGCCGCGCGGTGAACCAGAAGGTGCTGCCTTTCCCGGGCTCGCTCTCGACCCCGCTCTCGCCCCCCATCATGCGCGCCAAGCGCCGGGTAATCGCCAAGCCCAGCCCGGTCCCCCCATGCTTGCGCGTGGTCGACGGATCGGCCTGCTCGAAGGCCTCGAACAGCCGGGGAATGACCTCTGGCGGGATGCCGATACCGGTGTCCGCGACCTCAAAGCGCGCCAGGATTTCGTCGTCCGTCTCGGCCAGCAGGCGGGCGCGCAAGGCGATCGAGCCCTGCTCGGTAAATTTCACCGCATTGCCGGCATAGTTGAGCAGCGCCTGGCGCAGCCGGGTCGGATCGCCGCGCAGCCAATGGGGCACGCCGTCCTCGGCGACCGTCACCGCCAACCCCTTGTCCGCCGCCTGGGCGCCGATCAACGAGCGCACGTGGTCGAGCACCGATTCGAGGGCGAAATCGCTCTGTTCCAGTTCCATGCGACCGGCCTCGATCTTGGAAAGATCGAGGATGTCGTTGATGATCGACAGCAGATGATGGGCCGCGGCATCGATCTTGGCGAGGCGCTCGGCCTGCTTCGGCGTCGGGTTGGAACGATGCAGCAGATGGGTGAGACCGACGATGGCGTTCATCGGCGTGCGGATTTCGTGGCTCATGTTGGCGAGAAAGACGCTCTTCGCCTGGCTCGCCACTTCTGCCTGTTCGCGCGCCTCGTTCAGCTCGGCGGTGCGGCTGGCCACCAGCTCTTCGAGATGATGGCGGTGGCGATCCAGCTCCTCGCCGACGCGCTTCTTTTCGGTGATGTCCTCCTTGACCGCAACGTAGTGGGTAATGCGGCCATCCAACTGGCGGATCGGCGTAATGATCGCGAACTCGATGTATTCGCTGCCGTCCTTGCGCTTGTTGCGGAACTCGCCTTTCCATCCCCGCCCATGGACGAGCGCCTCCCACAGCGCAACATAGGCCTGCGGCGGCGTCTTGCCGGACTGCAAAATGCGCGGGTTCTGTCCGAGCACCTCGTCGCGGGTATAGCCGCTGACGCGCAGGAAGGCGTCGTTCACGTACTCGATCCGCGCGCCGATATCGGTGATGACGATACTTTCGGGACTCTGCTCGACAGCCAGCGAAAGCTGTCTCAGCTGCTCCTCGGCGCGCTTACGCTCGCCGATATCGCGGATGATCATCGACGTCAGCGCCCGGCCACGGCTGTCGGTGAAGATCAGCGACGAGATTTCGCCGGGAAATTTCTCGCCGCTCTTGCGGACCAGGGTCAATTCGCCACGGAACCGTCCGGTTTCGCGGCGCTCGGCCAACGCCACGGCCAAGCGCGGGTCTGTAACATCGACCACGCCGGTACGGCCGAGGCGGCCAAGTTCCTCTTCGCTATAACCGAGAATGTCCTGGGCCACCTGGTTGGCGGCGAGAATGTCGCCATCGGGTGTGGTCAGCAGAACGCCGTCCATATTGTTTTCAAACAGCGAGCGGTACTGCGCCTCACTTTCGCGCAGCGCGATTTCGGCCCGTTTGCGTTCGGTGATGACGTCGAAGACGGCGACGAAGTGGTCGGGCGCCGGGCTGTACGCCGCAATCCAGAACCACATCTGCATCGCTTCCACATAAAGCTCGAAGCGCTGGGCCGGGCCGCCCTGGGCAACGCGCGCGTAAGTCTCGAACAGCACCGGCGTGGTCTCGCGGATACCGGGGACGACTTCGCTGACCCGTCGGCCGATGACGTTTCTGAGCCCGGTCAGTTCTTCGAAGGCCGGATTGACTTCAAGATAAATGAAGTCTGACGGCCGGCCGTTCTCATAGAGCATGCGACAGAGGGACAGCCCCTCCACCATATGCTCGAACAGGCCGCGATAGCGCGCCTCGCTTGCGCGGAGAAGCAGCTCGGCCTCCTTGCGTTCGGTGATGTCCTGCATCGCCCCGCGCACCTTCACCACCCGGCCGTCGCTGATCACCGGGCGGCCTAGGGTGCGCACCCATTTATGTGCCCCGCGCGGCGTCACCATCTCGAGTTCCAGATCGTAGGGCGTGCCCTGCTCGGCCGCCGCGCGCAGCGCCGCCTCGATCTTCTCCCGCTGCTCGCCCTGGAACAGGGTCAGACCGAGGTTCATCGTGGATTCCTGGGTCGGATCGAGATCCTGGATGCGGGCCACTTCTTCGGTCCAGCCTCCCGTTCCGGTGGCGGGATCGAAACCCCAGCCGCCGATGTGTGCCATCGCGCTCATTTCCTGCATCAACTCGTCGCGTTCGCGCAAGGCCTGTTCGGCCCGCGCATGGGCGCTGCGATGCCGCAGGCTGTCGATGCCGTAGGCCAGATCGTTCGCCAGTTCGCTCAGCAGTGCGATCTCTTCCGCGTCGAAGGCGTCGGCGGCGCTGGCGTAGAGGGTCAGCGCGCCGAAGCAGCGATCGGCCTCGCCGATCAGCGGCAGCGCGATCGACGAGGCATAACCGTGTTGCAACGCGGCCTCCCGCCAGGGCAGCAACTGCGGATCGGTGAGGAAGTTCATATTGGCCACCGGCCGGCGTTCGCGGATGGCGGTCCCCGTCGGGCCGCGACCGCGTTCGTCGTCGGCCCAGCAGATTTGGGCGGAGGCCAGGTAGCCCGCGTCGAAGCCGAACTCCGCCACCGGGCGAACCGAGCGCTGCGCATCGTCTTCGGCGAAGCCCACCCAGGCCATGCGATAACCGCCGGACTCCACCAGCTGCTTGCAGATGTCGCTCAACAACTGCGCCTCGTCCTTCGCATGCACCAGAATCTCATTGCAGCCGCTGATCGTGCGCAGGGCGCGGTTGGCCCGCCGCAATGCCTGCTCTATGCGTATGCGGCCGCTGATATTGCGCGCAATGCCGAAGAGGCCGATGATCCGTCCTCCGCTATCGCGCAACGGCCCCTTGGTGGAAAGGAAGATGGCCTTACCGTCGGTGGTCTCCAGCTCTTCGTCGAAGCTGATCGTGTGCCCTGCCGCCAAAACCTGTCTGTCGTTGGCCATCAACAGCGCCGCCTGCGCGGCGGGAAGGAGCGCGGTATCGTCGCGGCCCAGCACCTCCTCGATGCTCCTTCCGGCCAGGCGCGCCGCCTCCCGATTGAACAGCAGGTAGCGGCCTTCCAGATCCTTGGCGAAGATCGCATCGGCGGAGCTCGACGCGATCGCGTCGAGCATCTGTAGGGCGCGCAGCTTGTCGGCCTGAGCCGACTGCTCCACCAGCGAGGCGAGGAGTTGCTGGCGCTGGCGGAGACCGAAGACGCCGATGGCGGCGGCAAAAAATGCCAGTACGCCGACCAGCACGATCCACAGCGCATCGCGGATGGCTTCGTCGTAGAACTCGGCGCGGTCCATCTTGGCGATGAGAAACCAGTCGGTGCCGGCAATGGCGTAGGCGACCCCCATCACGGCCGTGCCGCCATAGTCAACGCCTTCGACCATGCGGCCGGTTTCCACTTCGCCCCGCACCACCCGGATGGCGAGCACATCGCCTTCGGCCAGGGAGATACGCTGCCTTGCCACCGTATTCGGACGCACGCGCATCTCGTTGAGAAACTCGACATCCCCGCCGTCGCGGCGAATCAATACCGTCTCCCCGCTGGCGCTGGCAGCCGGCCAGGTTTGCAGCATCGGAAAAAGGAACGTCGCAGGATCGGCACGCAGGGCCAATACCGCCCCGGTGCGTTCGCCGGCTTCGCCGAGCGGCACGACAACGTCGACATGCAGGCGCCCGTCGCCGTCCCGATACGGGCCGACGATTGCCACGCTGCCTTTGGCATCGGCCTGCCGGGCCGCCTCCCGCAGCACCGGCTCCAGCGTGACGGGGCGACCGTCGCCGCTCTCGATCAATTCGCCGTCGCTATCGAGCAGCAACACGTTCTCATAGCCGTTGCTCCGGCGGAACGCCTCCAAGCGCGCCAGCAGCTGCGCGTGCGCCGCCGTATCCCGGTGCCGACGCCAGGCCGCATACCGCGTTGCGAGAAAACGGCTGCTTTGCATCACCTGCGCATCGGCGCGCCGCTCCAGCAGCCAGGTAGCGATCTGGCCGGCCTTGAGATCGGCGATGGCTTGCAGCCGGGCAAACTCCCGTTCCTTCTGATGCGCGACGTTGTGGCCGATGGCGACGACGGTCATTGCGCCGATGGCCGTCGCGGACAGCGCCAGCGGCAGCAGTATCGAACGCAGCCGCGGCACAACGGCCGCGGGCTCAGGCGCACCGCCCAGCAGGCGCCGCATCAGGCCGTAGAGCAGCAGCGAGGTCACCGCAACGAATAACCACCCCTTCACCGTGCTGGCCAACTCGATCTGCCGCGGATCGTCGAACAACAGGCCCAACGCCCGGTCCGACAGCAGTATCCAGAGTGCGGCAAAGGCCGCATAGCTGAGGACGACCGTCAGCACGCCCGCCGCCGTGGGCGTGGCAGCGGCGGCAACGGGGGGCTGGGAGTCTGGAAGCATTTCCTTTCCTTCGGGCCTGTGCGGCGTACTTGCGTCGGACGAGGCGGTTCCGTACGCCGGCCGATGGCTACGGCTACGGGGCGGCCGCGCTCTTCCGCACCATCTCGGCGAGCAGGCTGTTTTCCAGCAGCATCCGCCGGTGCGAGAGGGCAAGGGCGATGCACGCCTTCAATTCGAAATCCGCCCAGGGTTTGTCGATGAAGGCGAAGATATGCGCCGAGTCGACCGCATAGATCAGATCGTTTTCGTCGATTTGTCCGCTGATCAGGATGCGTGCGCAGGTCGGCTGCAGATCGGAGAACTGCTGCAACAGTTCGATGCCGCTCATTTCCGGCATCCGGTAGTCGGCCACGATGCAGGAAAAATTGATGCTCTGCGCCATCTGCAGCGCATGGCGCGGCGACGGCGTGACCTGGACGCTCAGGTTGCCTTCGTTGAGCACCGGTCCGTCGCGGTTGGCCACCTCGGAGCGGATCGCCGAGAACAGATCGTCCACCCGGGAACGGCGGGTGAGCACACGCGACAAGCTGCTCAGCACGCCCGGATCGTCGTCGACGATGATCAGCTGATCGATGTTGTTCTCTTCGACCGGCGGCACCGGAATGTTGTGCTGACGCACCAGGTCGGCAAGCCGCCGGTTTTCGGCCAGCGTGGCACCGTAGGTCAGCGCCTGGGCGACCGATCCCTTGAGGTAATAGTCGTGCCAGGGCTTGGGAATGAAACGATAGATATGCGTTTCGTTGATCATCCGCACCAGCGTTTCCATATCGGTCTGGCCGCTCAGGACGAGCCTTGCGCAGTCCGGCTGGAGCTGGCCGAGCGCGGTGAGAAATTCGAGGCCGCTCATCCCCGGCATGCGGTAGTCGCTGATCACCGCGTCGAAAGCCTGCTCGCCGGCACGCGCCAGCGCCGCCGCCGGATCGGTAAAGCCTTCCACCTCGTAGCGATAACGGACGAAGGGCGGCGAATTCAGTTCGCGCTGAACCGCAGCGACGATATTCGGTTCGTCGTCCAGAACCAGTATCCGGCGGTGCTCTTTCTCATTCATGTTGATGCCCTCGCAATATGCAGATCGTCGTTCCGATCAACGGCTGCCGGTCAATATATCCCGATATACCAGGGCCTGGGTCAGCATCGATTTCAGCTCGGCAGACTGCCATGGCTTACCGAGAAAATGATAGACCCCGGCGACGTTGATGGCGTCGATCAGCACAGCGAGATCGGTACGTCCGGACAGCATGATGCGCACGGCATCCGGACAGATCTCGCGCAGTTGGTGGAAGAAGGTCACCCCGTCGATCTGCGGCATGGCGTAGTCGGAGATGACCAGGTCGGGGCACTCTTCGGCGGCAGCCATCAGCGCCTCGGCCGGGTCGGTGTGGCGGCTGATGCGGAACAGTGGCGAGCGTCCCGAGGTGGCCGCGCCGCTCAGCGATATCTCCCGCTCCAGAGCTTTGAGTACGCCCTCGTCGTCGTCGACCAGCATCAGCCGGTAGGGGGCGTGCCGCAGCGGCTGCCCGGATGCAGGCGCCGACCTGTGCAGCAGGTCGGTTTTCCGCCGGTGCAGCGCGAGCGCGATGCGCCCTTTCAGATCGTATTCGGACCACGGCTTGAGGATCAGGAAGTCGATCTGCGCGTCGTTGATGGCCTTGATCGCACCCTCGGTGTCGGTACTGCCGGTCAGCAGGATGCGCGCCATGCCAGGCTGGATCGCATGCAGGGCGCGTAAAAAGGCAATTCCGTCCATTTCCGGCATGCGGTAGTCGGCAATCACGATGTCGAACGCCGCGTCGTCCTCGCTGGCGCGCGCCAGCGCCAGGGCGGGCGCGGTGAAGGCTTCGATTTCAAGACCGTCATGACCGACATCCGGCTTCCTCAGCAGTTCGCGCCGCAGTGCGGCAATCACCTGCGGTTCGTCGTCCACGAGAAGAATCCGGCACCACATGGGGAGGTATGCAATCGGGAAGAATGTTCAGTGAATTCTTTAGGAGAGTAGCATACACTGCATCGCCGACACGCTCGACGCACGCTCCCTCCGCATGACAGATCCTACCCCGCCGGCCACATTGCTGTTCGTCGATGACGAAGCCAACATTCTGGCGGCGCTGAAGCGCCTTTTTCGCACGCAGAACCATCGCATCCTGACCGCCGGCAGCGGCCAGGAAGGCCTGGCGTTGGTCGAGCGGGAAGCCGTGGATCTGGTGATTTCGGACATGCGCATGCCGGAAATGGATGGCGCCCAGTTTCTGGAGCGGGTCAGAGCCTACACTCCGCAGGCGATCCGCATTCTGCTCACCGGCCATGCCGACATGGCCGGCACCATCGCCGCCATCAACCGCGGCGAGATCTACCGCTATGTTTCCAAGCCGTGGAACGACGACGAGCTGTTGCTGACGGTACGCGATGCGCTGCGACACAAGCGGTTGGAAGCGGAGAATACGCGCCTCAATGCGCTGACGCGGAAGCAGAACGAAGCGTTGAAGGCGCTCAACGCCAGCCTCGAACACAAGGTAGCCGAGCGTACCGAGCAATTGCGGCGTGCGCTGTTGACTCTGGAGCATGCGCACCGGGTTCTGAAGGACGAGTTCCTCAACTCGGTGACGGTGTTTTCCAGCCTGATCGAACTGCGCGGCGGGCAATTCGACGCCCGGCTGGCGGGCCACGGCCGCCGCGTAGCCAACGCCGCGCAAGGACTGGCACAGCACCTGAAGCTCGAACCGGATGCGGTGCAGGATGTGATGCTGGCCGGTCTGCTGCACGACATCGGCAAAATCGCGCTGCCTGACGAACTGCTGAACACGTCGATGCATGCCTTGTCGCCGGAACAGCGCGCGCAAGTGAAAAAGCATCCGACGATCGGCGAAAACGTACTGATGGCGATCGAGGAACTGAAGGGTGCAAAACCGCTGATCCGCCATCACCACGAGTGTTACGACGGCTCCGGCTATCCGGACGGTCTCGCCGGCAACGCCATCCCGCTCGGTGCCCGCATCCTCGCCGTGGCGAACGACTACGATGCGCTACAGCTCGGTACCGTGGGCCCGTGCGTCCTCAATGCGGCGCAGGCGCTGGACTGGTTGCTTGAGCAACGCGGCAAGCGTTACGACGCGCGTATCGTCGACGCATTCGTCGCCGCCGGACTGCCCGAGGCGATTCCAGGCCGCGCCAGCGATGCGACCACTGCAACCCAGGCGACCGGCGTTCCCCTGCGGCCGATAGCGCTGGCCCCCGGCATGGTGCTGGCCGAGGATCTGACCCACCACGACGGCTATCTGCTGCTGGCCCGCAACCATATGCTCGACCGACATCAGATCGAACTTCTCGCCGACCTGGAGGAGCGCGAGCAAAAACAACTGATCCTGCGCGTCCGCGCCGAGTCGATGCCACCGGACACCGATCCGACGCCATAGAGGAGCCCCCATGGAAACTTTCGTCTGGAACGAGTGCTTCGTCACCGGCCTGGAAACCGTCGACGCACAGCATCGCCGACTGGTGGACATCATCAACCGCGTCGGCGATGTGCTGCTTGCGGGCGACGCGACGGAGTCCGCCTTGCAGGAGATATTCCAGCAACTCGCGGACTACGCACGCTATCATTTTGGCGAGGAAGAGCGATTGATGGCCGCAGCGCAGATCGACGCTGCATACGTCGCTGCGCACAAGCACCGACACCGCGAGTTCATCGAGCAGGTGACCCACATGTGGCAGGCACGGGGATCGATGGCGGCGCCGGCAGAAACGCTGCACGGCTTTCTCTCCGCCTGGCTGGCCTTCCATATTCTTGACGAAGACCAGGCCATGGCGCGTCAGATCGCGGCCATCGGCAGCGGCAAAACCGCCAAGCAGGCCTACGCGGGCGAGATGATCGGCGCCGACCACAGCGTCGGCGTACTGCTGACGGCGTTGAACAAGCTCTACCATCTGCTGTCGGTACAGAATCGCGATCTGGCGAACGCCAACCGCACGCTTGAGGAACGCGTATTGCAGCGCACACGGGAGCTGTCCGAGGCCAACGTCCAACTGACGGCAGAACAGGAAAAGCTCAAATCGCTGTTGCAGAAACTCGAGGCAACGCAGAGCCAAATGCTGCAATCGGAGAAGATGGCGGCCATCGGCCAGCTCGCCGCCGGGGTGGCCCACGAGATCAACAACCCGATCGGCTTCGTCAATTCCAACCTCGGTACGCTAAGGAAATACGTCGGGCAGTTTCTCCAGGTCATCGACCGGCTCACCGTCGCGGCTCCGGAACAGGCCGCGACGATCGGCGCAGAGATCGAACTCGACTATCTGCGCAGCGACGTTCAGGCGCTGCTCGCCGAGTCCCAGGACGGACTGACGCGGATAAAGAAAATCGTCCAGGACCTGAAGGACTTTTCCCACATCGACAAAGCCGAATGGCAGGACGCCGACCTCAACGCCGGACTGGAAAGCACGCTTAACATGGTCTGGAACGAACTTAAATACAAGGCCGAAGTGATCCGCGACTACGGCGACCTGCCGCTGGTGCGCTCGATTCCGGGCCAGCTCAACCAGGTGTTCATGAATCTGCTGGTGAACGCCGCCCAGGCCATCGAGAAACGCGGCACCATCACCGTGCGCAGCGGACGCCAGGACGATCAGGTGTGGATCGAGATCAGCGACAGCGGTGCCGGCATGACAGCGGAGGTGCAGCAGCACCTGTTCGAACCCTTCTTCACCACCAAGCCGGTCGGCAAGGGCACCGGCCTCGGCCTTTCGCTTTCCTACGACATCGTGGTCAAACGCCACGCCGGCCGGATCGACGTCGACAGCGCGCCCGGCCGGGGTACCACGTTCCGCATCACGCTGCCGATCGCCGGGGCGAAGCCAAACGCCTGATCAGGCGCCGACCGCTTCTTGCGGAATGACCGGCTCGATCGGCAGGCAGACGCGGAACACCGAACCTTTGCCCACCTCGCTGCTGACCTCGATGCGCCCCTGGTGCCGCTGCACGATACTGTAGGACACCGAAAGGCCGAGGCCGGTGCCCTTGCCGACCGGCTTGGTGGTGAAAAACGGGTCGAAAATCCGCTTCAGATTTTCGGCGGGAATACCGCAACCGGAATCTTCCACCTCGACCCAGATTTCATCGCCCTGCCGTCCTGTGCGAATGCAGACCGTCCCACGAGCTTCGATGGAGTGGGCGGCATTCACCAGCAGATTCATGAATACCTGGTTGAGTTGCGACGGCAGGCAGTAAATTTTCGGTAGATCGCCGTACTGTTTCTCTACCGTGGTCTTGTACTTGAGCTCGTTCCAGACGATGTTCAAGGTGCTGTCGAGCCCCGCGTGCACGTCCACCCACTGCCAGTTGTCCGAGCCGACGTGGGAAAACTCCTTGAGATCCTGAACGATCTTGCGCACCCGGTCGATGCCTTCGCGCGTCTCGCGCAACAGCGCCGCAACGTCTTCGCGGAGGAAAGCGATGTCGAGCTCGTCGCGCAGCCGCTGCACCGTCGCCCGGGCCGCCTCGTCCATCGCCGGTTCGGAGCGCTCGTAGGCGTCAAGCAGGGCGAAGAAGTCGCCCAGGTATTTTTCCATCGAGCCAAGGTTGGAAAAAACATAGCCGATCGGATTGTTGATTTCGTGCGCGACGCCGGCGGCAAGCTGGCCGATCGAAGCCATCTTCTCCGATTGCAGCAACTGGAGATGGGCGTCTTCGAGCTTGGTGTTGAGGGCGACGAGATCGCGCACGTGATCGGCGATCGCCTGCTGCGTGCGCTTGCGCTCGGTGATGTCGGTAAGCACCGTCAGCATATACCCCCTGCCGCCAATGGTCGTGTGCATGAGGGTGGCGTCGATCCAGAACAGTTCGCCGTTGCGTCGCTTGGAGTGCCATTCGAAATTCTGCCGTCCCTCTTGCTGCGTCTTTCTCACCAGCACATCGGCGGCGCCCTGAGTATAGGGGGGGTCTCCGCTACAAAGCTGCCCCAGGCTGAGCTGGATGAATTCCTCGCGGTTGTAGCCGAACATCTGCAACGCCGCCTCGTTGACGTCAACCATATAACCAGCCTCGTCTTCATACAGGAAGATCGCCTCGGCAATGGTATTGAAGATGGTGTGGAACCGCTCCAGGCTTGCCGCCAGTTCGTTTTCAATCCGAACGGAGTGGACGATGCGCCACAGGTCGTTGCCGATCAGTTGCAGGGTCTCCACGTCGTAAGGCGTGTAGTCGAGGTCCTTGTTGCCGACGCCGAGGATCATGCGGACTTTGCCGCTCTCGATGATGGGTACGCTGACCAGCCGCGCCATCGCAACGTGGCCCTCGGGCAGGCCTTTCTTGCCGGTCGCGTTCGGGTAGTTGTTGTAGACCACCGGTTGCCGCGTGCGGAAACAGTCGGCCCAGATGCCGGCCTGGCTGATCGGGTAGTGCCGATCGTATATCGCACTACAGTGCTTCAGCGCACCGGACGTCCAGGTGATGAGCTCCAGGGTTTCCTGATCCTCGTTCACGAAATGCAGGAAACCGCTTCGACTGTGCGTCAGCCGTTCGATCTCCTCAAGGCCGAAGGTAAGGAAATCGCGCTCGTTCGGCTTGCCGCCCAGTTCGTTGACGGCCAGCACCACTTCGACGCGATCGGTGCGGTCGCACAGATCCGGCATGCCGAACTCCGCATCGGGGTTTTTCGTGTTCTGCGTCATGGCATCAATTCCGTCCCACACGTCGCTGTTCATAATGGCGGAAGGCATCGCGCACCGTTTCCAGCAATTCATTGTCGTCCCACGGCTTGGTCAGGAAGCAGAACAGCTCGCCGCGGTTGACCGCGTTGGTCACCGACTTCAGATCGGTGTAGCCGGAAAGCATCATGCGCACGACGTCCGGGTACATTTCGCGCACCTTGCCGAGAAACTCGCCGCCGCTCATCTGGGGCATCCGCGCGTCTGAAATAACGGCGCCGATTTCGTTGCTGGCGAGCAGTTCCAATCCCTCCTCGCCGCCCGCCGCGGTCAAAATCGTATAGCCCTCGCGCCGGAACAGCCGTTTCAGCGCCGAAAGGATGCTGGCCTCGTCATCGACCAGCAGCAGCGTGCGGTTGGGCAACGGCGCATCGACGGCGAACTCCAGCTTCCGCCGTTCGCGCAGCAGTTGTTCGAACGCCTCCGCCGGCACCGGCCGGCTGAAATAGTAGCCCTGCATTTCGTCGCAGTCGCGGCGGCGCAAAAAGCTCAACTGCGCTTCGGTTTCGACGCCTTCGGCAATCGCCGAAAGCTTGAGGCTGTGTGCCAGCGAAATCACCGCAAGAGCGATCGATGCGCTGTTCGGATCGTGGGTGATGTCCCGGACGAAGGACTGGTCGATCTTCAGTCGATCGATGGCGAAACGTTTGAGATAGTTGAGGGAAGAAAATCCGGTGCCGAAATCGTCGATCGACAGCGTGATGGAAAGACCCTTGAGATCCTCGGTCGCCTGGATGAATGCCTCGGCGTCGGCCATGACGACGCTCTCGGTCAGTTCCAGTTCCAGATAGTGCGCGTCGAGGCCGGTCTCCGCCAGGATGGCGCCGGCAAGCTTGACCACGTCCTGGGCCACAAACTGGCGTGCGGACATGTTCACCGCGACGGTCACCGGCGGCAGCCCGGCATCCTGCCAGGCCTTGTTCTGCGTGCAGGCGTCGCGCAACACCCAGTCTCCCAGCGGAACGATCAGGCCGCACTCTTCGGCCAACGCAATGAATTCGCCGGGCATCACCAGCCCGCGCTCGGGATGCTGCCAGCGCACCAGCGCTTCGGCGCCGATGATCTCGCCGGTTCGCAGGCTCAACTGGGGTTGGTAATGGAGAACCAGTTCGCCGCGATCGATGGCGCGACGCAATCCGTTTTCCATCTCCAGCCGCTCCAGCGAGCGTGCGTTCATTTCCGCCGCATAGAAATGGAAGCGGTTACCGCCCACGGCCTTGGCACGATACATCGCCGCCGCGGAATTTCTCAACAAGGTGTCGCCGTCTTCGCCGTCCTTGGGGAACAGCGCAATACCCAGGCTGCCGGTGAGAAAAAGTTCGCGCCCTTCGATCTCGAATGGCGGCGTCAACAGTTCGAGCATGATTTGCGCCAAATGCGGCGCCGTTCTTTTTTCGCTTGCCTCGGTCACCAGCACGAAATCGTCGCCGTCGAGGCGGGCCAACGTGTCCATCTTGCGCGCGCGCTTGACGAGCCGGTGCGCCACTTCCTGCAATACCTTGTCGCCCACCGCATGGCCCAGACTGTCGTTGATGCTCTTGAAGCGATCGAGATTGATCGTCATCACCAGCACCGTCGCACCCTCCTTGCGGCAACGTGCGATGGCGTGGGCCAGACGGTCATTCAGCAGATTGCGGTTCGGCAGACCGGTCAGGTCGTCGAAATTGGACTTGCGCTCCAATTGCTCCAGATAGCGCTTGCGTTCGCTGATGTCCTGAAGGACGACGACGGCCCCGTTGGGCTGGCCGTTTTCGACAATCGGCGTACAAGAAAATTCCAGCGTCAGCGCAGTCCCGTCCTTGCACCGGAAAAGCTCCTCCCTGCCGCGGATGGCAATACTGTTGCGGTAAACCACCTTCAACGGGCAGGCTTCGCAGGCATCGGCTGGCGTGGGTTGGGTTCGAAAAAAAATCTCGTGGGCATTGCAGCCGATCAGCTCTTCGCGCCCATAGCCCAGCATGGCAGCCGCCGCCGGGTTGATGAAATTGATGATGCCCCCGCTATCGACACCGAAGATGCCTTCCACCGTCGAGGTCAGGATCAACTCGCGCTGGCGGTTGAGGGTTTCCCGAGCTCGTTCGCCTTCTTCGCGGAGGCGCAGGTTTTCCGCCACGCGGCGAACCACCTCTGCCTCCAGGAAGGCATTCTTGTCCTTGAGCCATTCGCGGGCGCTATAGGCGTCCAGTTGGGTCCGCACCCGCGCGAGAACCACCTCGGGCTGTATCGGCTTGGTGACGTAATCGGCGGCGCCGAGGCGCAAACCTTTGACGAGGTCGCTGGCATCGTCAAGGGCGGTAAGAAAAATCACCGGGATATCGCGCGTGGCCGGGTCCTCGCGGAGACGCCGCAAGACCTCGTAACCGTCCATCTCCGGCATCATGACGTCAAGCAGAATCAGCGCAGGCATCGGCTCCTGTGCCGCATAACGTAGCGCCGCCAACCCCGAATTCGCCGCCCGCACGCGATAGTTCGCGGCGCACAGAATCTCGCCCAGCAGCGCCAGATTCTCGGGCATGTCGTCCACAATCAAAAGCCACGGCTGAGCGATTTCCAAAGCGGCAATCTGGTCACCCGCAGAGGACTCTTTCATTCTGAAACTCTCCGTTCGAAATTGATCACGCAAGCCGCGCACGATCGGCTTTGAAGAACCCAAGCGGCAACCGCCGGATACCCGAAACGACCGCACCTGTCACGACTGTACCTGTCCGTCAGCCTTCGATGTAAAACGTCGCATCGCACACCCGCCTACTTTCCGCCGCCGGTTGGCTATGCGGCCCACCCTCACAGTATGCCGCGGGCGGGGAAGGAAATCCGGTTGGAAAACATTGGGCCGCCCGCAACGGTCGGCCGCCGGCTTTCTTCCCTCATGTTTCGTGGCCAGCCAACGCGCGGCTCAGCGGGCGCGGGATGTCATTTCCCACGCCCCAGCGACAACCTCGAAGGAGTGCAGGCGTGCGGCGTGGTCGAAAATCTGTGCGGTGAGCATGATCTCGTCGGCCCCCGTTTCGGCGATCAGCCGCTCCAATCCGCTACGCACGGATTCGGCTGTCCCGACAACCGAGCAGGCGGTCGCCTCATCGGCAAATGCCCGCTCGCCAGCGCTCCAATCCTGGTCGCCCTCGGCCGCGGGCGGTTCGAGCGGGCCAACCGCGCCGCGCGCAAGTTTGGCGAAACGGCTGCGCAGGGAACTGAAGAGAAAGTGCGCTTCATCCTCGCTATCCGCCGCCACCGCGTTGGCGGCCACGATGAGGTAGGGTCGCTCCAGCGCAGCGGAGGGCTGGAACCCGCTGCGATAGGCGGCGACGGCCTGCATCAGGAAACGCGGCGCGAAGTGTGAAGCGAACGCAAACGGCAAGCCGAGTTGCGCCGCAAGCGTGGCGCCGTACATGCTCGACCCCAGCAGCCAAAGTGGAACGGCAAGCCCGGCTCCGGGCACCGCCTGCACTGCTTGCCCCGGTCGCACCGGCTTGAAATACGATTGCAGTTCCAACACGTCCTGCGGAAAGCTGTCCTCGCCGCCAACCAAATGCCGGCGCAGCGCGCGGGCCGTGGTCGGATCGGTGCCCGGCGCGCGCCCCAGGCCGAGATCGATACGCCCCGGAAACAACGCTTCGAGGGTACCGAATTGTTCCGCAATCACCAGCGGCGCATGATTCGGCAGCATGATGCCGCCGGCGCCGACGCGCAGGGTGGATGTCGCTGCGGCAATTTGGCCGATCACCACCGCAGTGGCGGCGCTGGCAACGCCGGTCATGTTGTGATGCTCGGCCAGCCAGTAGCGCCGGTAACCCAGGCGTTCGGCATGGCGCGCGAGGTCGATGGAATTGCGCAGGGCCTCGGCCGGCGTGCCGCCGGCTACGACGGGCGCGAGATCGAGAATTGAAAGTGGAGTCGCGGCCATGGTCGGGCAGGCGGAAATGGGCGGTGGAAGAACGCGATCAGTTCAATCGTTGGGGGACAAAGTCAGTCGTAATGCCCCGAGCTGCCGTGGTTAACGCGACGCTGCATGAACTCTATGACCGCCGCGCTGAAGGCGGTGTTGCGATCGCCGGCGACCATATGGTGCGCACCGTCAATCAACGCATATTCGGCGCTGGGCACCAGTTCGAGAAAATCGCTCACGCTTTCGTCAGTCACCAGTTCGCTCTTGCCCCCGCGAATCAGCAGTGCGGGCGCGGTGATCTGCCGTGCGGCATCCGACAGGCGTTTGTACGCATCGATTTGCAGGGTCGACGCGCGTTCCACAAATTTTGGGTCCCAGTGCCAAAGCAGACGACCGTCCTCGCGCGAACGCAGGTTTTTCATCAGTCCCGTCGTGTCGGTCGGTCGCGGCCTGTGCGGCAGGTAGGCGGCGACCGCATCCGCGGCCTCGTCGAGCGAGGCAAAACCGTTCGGCGAGCTGCGCATAAAACGCAAGATGTTTTCCGCACCGGCATGGTTGACGCGCGGCGCGATGTCCACCAGAACCAGTGCCGATGCAATCTGCGAAGAATCCTCGCCGGCCGCCAGCAAAGCCGTCACCCCGCCCAGCGAAGCCCCGATCAGCGCCGCCGGCTTACCGATCGCCGCGCAGACGGCGCGCAGATCCTCGACATACTGATCAATGGTGTAAACGCCGTCCGGCGACCAACCGCTCTCGCCATGCCCACGCAGATCCAGTGCGACGGCGTAGAACCCGTTGTCGGCCAGCGCCTCGGCCGTCTCGCCCCAGGAATAGCGTGTCTGGCCGCCGCCGTGAAGCAAAATCACCGCCGGGTTGTCCGGGTTTCCGCCGACATCGGCGGCCAGCTTCAATCCATCGCGTACGGAAAATTGTGTCGCATGCATAAATTCAATCGGCGCGTAAATGTGTCAAAAGTGCCTCTACTGTAATTGATTCGAGGCAACACTGACACACTTGTTTCGCCCTGCTGACAGCGGCTCCGGAGTACGATCCGGTTCCCCGCGCGTGGCAAAACTTTGCCGATCGATACGCCGCATGCGGCGCATGACAAGACGGCCCGCAGGTGCTGACGTCAGCCGTGGTTGATAACCCCGGGCGGAATGCCGCCAGCGCGCTGCCAGCGAACAGTCCGGCTCTCCCCCAAACCGCCCGTCAGGGTACTCGGCCTTGTCAGCCGAGGGCCGTTCCAACAGGTCTCGGCTTTTCGCAGTCATGCCCTTGGAACCGCAGCACGGGCTTGATCACTTCACCGCGCAACGAGTCGGCGATGGCTTCGTTGATTTGTTCAAAGGGATAAAAACGCAGCAGCCGGTCGAACGGAAAGCGGCCCTGGCGATAGAGCTGGATCAATTGCGGAATGAATACGGCAGGTACGCTGTCGCCTTCGCAGATGCCGCGTATCGTGCGCCCGGGAATCATCAGCATGTTGACGTCGAACCGCGCTTCGGTGCCCAGCGGCGGCGCACCAAGAATTCCGCAGGTACCGCGAATCGCCAACGCATCGATGGCCTGACGCAAGACGTCAGGGCGGCCGCTGGTCTCCAGGGTGAATTTTGTGCCACGGCCGGTGAGTGCCTGAATCGTCGTCACCGGATCCGCCTGCGCTGCATTGACCACATGCGTCGCGCCCAACTCCTTGGCGAGATTCAGCCGGCTCGGCTGAACGTCGACCGCGATGATAGTGGTCGCGCCGGCAACCCGGGCCGCCATGATGGCGCTCAGGCCGACGCCGCCGACGCCGAACACCGCGATGCTGTCCCCGGCACGCACCGCCAGGGCATTGAGCACGGCGCCGGCGCCTGTCTGAATGCCACAGCCCAAGGGTCCGAGCAATTCCAGCGGGACTTCCTTGTCCACCTTGACCGTGTTGCGGCTGTGGGCGAGCGTCAGACTGGAAAACGCCGATTGACCGAAGAAATGGTCGTGGACCTTATGGCCATGGGCATCGCAGCAGCCGGTGCTGCCGTCGCTGCGTTGGCCGGCGAGATTGAGGCCGACGAAGCTTTCGCAATACGCCGGCTCGCCGCCGGCGCAACGCGGGCAGTTGCCGCAGGACATGAAGCTGAGCACCACATGGTCGCCGGGCACCACGGTGGCGACGTTGGCGCCCACGGCCTCGACGACCCCCGCCCCTTCGTGACCGAAGACGCCGGGCAACGGGTAGGGAAAGTACTGGTCGCGCATGATCGCATCGGTATGGCAGATGCCGACGGCCACCATCCGCACCAGCACCTCGTCGGCCCGCGGCGCTTCGACGTGGACCTGTTCGATGAGAAAGGCGCCGCCCTTCTCGCGGACAACGGCCGCCTTTGCGGCGCGGCCTGACTGCACAATTTCGCTCATGACGTTCCCCAGTTTCGCGAATACGGCGGCGCTTCAGGCCAGAAGAACGGAGTGTCCGGCATCAACCGGGAGCACGACGCCGTTGATAAACGATCCGGCGTCGCTGGCCAGCAACAACACGGCGCCGTCGAGTTCCTCCACCCGGCCGACCCGCTTGGACGGCAGGCGATCGACTTCGGCTTTGCCCTGCTCGGTCTCGAAATACCAGTCCACCATGTCGGTGGAGAAATAGCCGGGGGCAATGGCGTTGCAGCGGATGCCGGTGCCGAACAGGTCCGCCGCCACCTGGCGGGTGAACTGGTTCAGCGCCGCCTTGATGCTGCCGTAGGCCGGAACGTTGCGCAATACCTGGATGCCGGTCACCGAGGTGACGTTGACAATGGCCCCGCCCTGTTTGGCGGCGAGCAGACGGTTGGTGAACTCCCGCGACATGCGCATGTTGCCGGTGAAATTGACGTTGATCAGATTGTTCCAGTCGTTGTCGTCCACCTGCGGAAACGGCGAAAAAACAATCTGGCCGGCGTTGTTGATCAGCGTGTCGACACGGCCGAAAGCCTTCTCCGCCGCGTCGAAGGCGCTGCGCACGCTGTCCGAGCTGGCGATGTCGAGCGAAACCGCCACGGCCTGACCGCCGGCGGTGCGGATGGCCTCCGCCGTGGCTTCGATCTTGTCCGCGCGCCGTGCGGCGCAGACCACCTTGGCGCCGGCGCCCGCCAGCGTCCTAGCGAAGCGCGCACCCATGCCGGTACCGGCACCCGTCACCAGGGCGACGCGCCCTGCCATCGAAAACAGTTTGTTCGAATCGGTCATTGCTTTCTCCTACCTACGGAATGGATGGTGCGATTTGTCAGCCTTGCGCGGGCGTCGGCGCGAGCAGTGTGTCGATGGCGGGAACGCTTGCCGGATCGGGCTCCCAGCCTTGCATGATGAGCCAGGCGCGGTCGCGCAACAGCTGCTCCCTGCCCATCGCGAGCGTGACCTTTTCGACCCTCGACTGGGTCGCTTCGTCACCTTCGGCGAATACCTTGCGGATCGATGTGTCCATGGCCGCGGTCAGCGCCCGCGCCGCCTGGACCAGTTCGGCCGGATCGGCCTTGGCCCGCTCAAGCACCTTGGCGCCGATGCCCGCCGCCTGCTCCAAGGAGCTGTCGCCGCCGGCTCCGGCCGCCTTGAGGTCTGCCGCCAGTGCGATCAGGCGATCCAGCGCATCGCGGTCGTAACGGTACTGCAAGGGCAGACGCTGAGCGAAGATCGAGAGATGCCCCACCACCAGTTGCGCCTGCTGCACGGCAAGCTCGTTGCTCGGATCGACGGCGGGAAGGACAACTTCCATCATCGCCTTGATCATGCTCTGGATCTGGATTTCAGGTCTTAGCTGCATGTCAGAGTTCCTTTTCAATCAGTGCGCGCAGATCGTCCATCACCATGTAGCCGACGCCCAGCAGCCAGGTGAGCAACACATCCTGGTGGGACTTGCCGTTCTTGGCGACGCGATAGCTGGTGGCGAGGGTCATGGCGACCATCGAATAGGCGTTGAAGACCTGGTAATAGCGCAGGGACTTCATGTCGACCTTGAGTCCCGAGAGTTTTTCATAGCTCTCGAAGAACGCCTCTTCCGGCACGAGACCGGAGACCAGGAAGGTCTTGCCGTCCTCGGCGAAACTGCCGAAGGCGCGACTGGTGCTCCAGGCAAGATCCTGATGGCGATCACCAATGCGGGAGAGTTCCCAGTCGAGCCACGCGGTGATCTGTTCGGTCTTTTCGTCGAAGAGGAAATTGCCGACACGGAAGTCGCCATGGACGATCGAGAGATGCTCGACGGCCGGGGCGTTCTTGCGCAACCAAGCCGAGGCCAACGACACCAGCGGCACCTGCTCGTCGGAATCCTCTTCCCAGACCCGGTCCCACCAGCCCACCGCCCACTCGGCATTCTGTTTGCCGGGCTGCGGGATATCGAAGGCCGAAAGATCGGCGCCACGGAAATCGAAAGTGTGCAGCTTCACCATGTCGCGCACGAACTGGGGTCCGAGGGTGCGCCGCAGTTCCGGCGGCATGCGGGTGCCCAGCCCGGACACGTTGGATGGCGCATTCGACGGCTTGGCAACGCCGCTGGCGAATCCGTAGACCAGGCCCGGATAGGGCAGGTACTTCGCTTCGGCATCCACCCAATACACGGCCGGCATCGGCATCGCCCCCTGTAGCGCCTTGACCACCTGGAATTCGCGCAGGCGGCTGGTTTCGTGCAGGGATTCGGCCGGTTCCAGACGCAGCACCATGCGCGCCTGTTCCGGGCTGCCGTCAGGGCGTATCCAGTCGAGGGTAAAGGCCACTTGCAGCTTCGATGCCCCGCCTGAAAGCCAACGCGCCTCCTTCACATTGAAGGCCCCCGGCACATGGGCGGCGACCAGTTTTCTGAGGCCGTCGACGATCTGTTCCAGCGTCAGCGGCGTATACGGAGGGCTGGCGCGGCGTTGCAATTTGTTGGTCATCGAGCGGTCTATTTCGCGCTCGGTGACGAACTTGGCGCGCATCGCCGCAATCCACTCCGGCGACGGCCGGTCCTTGTCGATCACAGACATAAACTTCCTTTCCCGACCCATGGGGTCGTCAGGCAGTGATATGGGCGGACGCCTGATTCCAGCGGCGGCCGTGCTTGCGGGTGAGCTGCTGCATCGAAGTAATTTCCGACGCCAGGCCATAACCGACGCGACCGTCGTCGAGCTGCCAGCGCATCAGCGAGGCACCGACCAGAGCGCTCATGTAGCAGATCCACGGACCGCCGGCCTGCGCCGTGCCGACAAAGCGGAACGTCTTGCCGCGCTTGTCGGTGACTTCCACTTCCATCGAAAGAATCGTCGCGCCGAGACGGTTGGTGCGGTACTTGGCATCCACCAGTCCGTAGGTCTGGCCGTTCTCCATGACGTAGCCGTGGGCCAGCGTCTGGGCGATGTCGAGCGGTTTGTCCGGATCCCAGTGGTTGATCCATTTGATGGCGAAGTCCTTGCTCCAGTGCGCGTGCGACCAGCCCATCGACGGAACATGGATTTCCGCCCGGCGGCCCCAGCTGTGGTCCATGGTTTCCACGCAGTCGAGGCGGTATTCCTGGCCGCGCAGCTTCAGGGTTCCCGAAATGTGGCCGGTCAGGTCGAAATGGCCGCCGTAGCCCGATCCCATACCCGCACCCGCATGCTGCTCGGCAACGGTCTTCGCCGCCTTGGGACTGTGGTTCGGGTCGTGGATGTCGAACGGCTCCATCAGGCCCTTGAAGTCGAAGTGGATTTCGCAACCGTCGTAGCCGACGTAGTCCACCCGATAATCCCGCGGCGGATTGACCGCCTCGACGCTGAGCCCCGACGGCAGGGTGTACTTGGACAATTTGGCCGGCGCCGGCAGCATCTGCTGCGAATCGAAGTACAGGCTCTCGGCCCTGTTATCCACCAATGCGCCGTAGATGGCGACGTCGCAGGAGATGGCCGGCACGCCCTTGCGCGAAACCGTGTAGATGATCCCGAGCAGTTTTTCTTCGGGAATGTTGAAGCAGAACCAGTTGGTTTCTGCGTAAGTGTGGTCGACGTCGGGCGAATGGTGATACTCGACGTCAGCGGCGCTGATCATGCAGCTTCTCCTCTTTTGCGGCCCGCCTCTCACACATGGACGGCACCCGTTTTGTATGCCCGGAACCCGATAGAGGGCCCCGAGGAAGTATTACTGAAGATATCTTCATTTAAATGAGGGGCGCTGTCAAGTTCGACTCACTAAACCGATTGGAAATTTTCATGGCATGGGAGAAATGCCGCACAGCAACACCTCTGTGGCCAGGAAAGAAGGCTTTAAACCAGGGATAATCAAGCCGTCCGAGATAAATTTCGGCACCGGCAGCCGAAGCGATCGGGAATTTTCCGCTATTTACTTAATTCTGTTTTACCAGTGGAGTTGCAGATGAAGACAGCACCCGCAGCGCGCGACAAGAAAACGCCGTCCCCACGGCCTGCGACGGGGAGATCGCGTGCTTCGCGCCTGACGCCCGAAGCACGCAAAGCCCAGCTTCTGGAAACGGCGATTCGCGTTTTCGCCGAGGAGGGAATCGGTCATTCGAACCACTCCCAAATTGCCAGCCGGGCAGGGGTTTCACTGCCCTCGGTATTCGCCTATTTCCCCACCCATGAAGACCTGACCCGGGCCGTGCTACAGGAGGTCTCGCGCTTCATGCTCAAGGAACTGGTCGAGGCGACCCAGCAGGGAACAGGGAGCGCCCAGGCGTCGATAGAAAATACGCTGATCGGCTTCGCCGACATGATCGACCACCCGCAGCATCGGAACTACGCCAGGGTCTGGTTCGACTGGAGCACCGCAATCCGCGAAAACACCTGGCCGCTCTACCTTGAGCACCACATCAAGGTGCTCAAGGTGTTCGAAACCACAATCCGACGCGGCAAGGCCGCGGGAGAAGTGCCGAAGAGCGTTAATGAAAAAGACGCGGCGTGGGTCCTGGTCGGCGTCGGCCACATGATTGCGCACATGAAATTCGCCGGCGAAACCAAACTGCGCATCGCCCGCACCATCGACCAGCTGGTGCGCTCGTATTTCCATGCCTGAGCGCGAAAATCGCGCGTCCGGGCGGCGTCGGCACGGTTCAAAAGTATGGCCGACGCACGCACGCATTCAAGCTTTGAGGTGTTTTGGAATATCGTCGAGGATGACCGTCTTCGTTTCCAGATAGGGTAACAAGCCTTCGACACCGCCCTCCCGGCCGATGCCGGACTGTTTGAATCCGCCGAAGGCAATACTGAAGTCGGCACGGAAAACGTTATGGCCGACGGTACCGGAACGGAGCCGGCGGGCGATGGCATAGGCACGATCGGGATCGTTGGTGAACACCGAATTGTTGAGCCCATAGACCGTATCGTTGGCAATCGCCACCGCATGCGCTTCATCGTCCGCCGGGATGATGCTCAGCACCGGGCCGAAGATCTCCTCGCGGGCGATGGTCGAGCCATTGTCGACGTTGCCGAATACGGTCGGCTCGAAATAGAAGCCGCGCGGCAAGTGCGGCGGCCGCCGTCCGCCCACCGCCAGCGTCGCGCCCTCCGCGACGCCGCGGGCGACCAGCCCTTCGATGCGGTCGAGCTGGCGACGCATGGCGATCGGCCCCATCTGCATGGCGGGATCGAACGGATCGCCGACCCTGACGGAGGCGAAGCGTGCACTCAAGGCCTCGACCATCTGGTCATGACGTTGCCGGTTTACGATGATTCGGGTCAACGACGCGCACACCTGCCCGGTCAGATCGCAGGCCGAGGTGGTTATGGATTGTGCGGCAGTTTCGATATCGTAATCGTCGAGAATCACAGCCGCTGACTTGCCGCCGAGTTCAAGCGTATAGCGCGCGATCCGCTCGCCGCACAACGAGGCAATGCGTTTCCCTGCAGCGGTCGATCCGGTAAAGCTGACCTTGTCGACGTCGGGGTGGCGAACCAGCCGTTCCGACACCTCGCGATCGGCGGTCACCACGTTGACCACTCCGGGGGGAAGGCCCACGGCTTCGGCGATCTCCGCCATGATGTAGGCGGCTCCCGGCGCTTCCGGCGAGGCTTTGATAATCACCGTGCAGCCGGCCAGCAGCGCCGGGGCCAGCTTGTAGGCGATCAGGATGATCGGGCCGTTCCACGGGATGATCGCGGCCACCACCCCGACCGGCTCCCGCACCAGCAGGCCGACTGCGCCGCCGCCCGCCGGATGATGGCGCTCCTCGAAGGCGAAGCTCTCCGCCAGCCCAGCGTAGTACTCGAACACGCCGCCCATCGCGCTGGCATACGCGCTGGCGGTCGATTGCAGGATCCCCATCTCGTTCGGCCAGATCAGGCTCACGTCGCCGGCGCGCGCCGCCAGCTCCTTGCCGATCGCGCGCAGATAGCGGGCACGCTCGGCATGCGGCATGCGCGGCCAGGGACCGTCGTCGAACGCTGTGCGCGCCGCCGCCACGGCGCGATGCATATCCGCTTCGCGTGCTTCGGCGACCCTGAATGCCGGTTCCTCGGTCGCCGGCGCGATGATCTCGAAATAAGCGGTCGACGAGGGCTGCACCCACTCGCCGCCGATAAATAAAAGCTCCGGGCATTTCAATGGAATTGCAGTCGAGCCGTTCATGGTGCCTCCTTTAATGACAAGATTGTTGTAATGACTTCCGCATGAAGCGATGCCGGTTTCCTCGCATCGATGCGCCGGCGCGTGTCGTCCCAGGAATGGCGCGTCTGCCCGCCGCGGCCGCGGAAGTGTGTAGTGCGCATGGTTGTATCGATGTCGCTCACGGCGTCGCCGACGATTGCTGCACCCGTTCGGCGATCTCGTCGTGCGCGCGTTTCACCAGATAGGCGTTGATGGCCTCCACATCGGGCAAGGACAACAGCTCCGCAAACGCCGGCATGCCGGCTTGAAGCCGCAGCCCGCCGAGGACGATGCCGGCGAACGACTGGCGCGTCGCGACGGACATGCGGCGCAGGTCGGGCACCGATCCGCCGGACACGGCGGCGGCGCCGTGGCAAAACGAGCAGTGCGCGGAAAACAGCTGACGACCGCGATCGATCGTGGCCGCGTCTGCCGTCGAGGGCGGCGGCGGATCGGCCGGGGCCAGCGCCGCCAGCGCGGGCAGCACTTGGCTGCCGCCCAGCTTGTAGACCAGCACCCGGCTGACGGTACGCACCTGGTTTTGCGCCGCGATCTGCCCAGCGTAGCGCGGGAAGCCGCCACCCCAGCCGACCATCACCGCGATGTATTGCTCGCCATCCACCGCGTAGGAAATCGGCGCCGCGACGATCCCGCTCTGGGCGTCCGTCTGCCATAGCGTTTCGCCCTTGTCGGCGGAGTAGGCGACGAAGCGGCCGTCGGCGGTGCCCTGGAACACCAGGTTGCCGGCCGTCGCCAGCAGGCCGCCGTTGCCCGGCGACTTGTACGGCACCTTCCAGGCCGGCTTTTGCTGCACCGGGTCCCATGCCAGCAGGCTGCCCTTGAAGAGCTGAAGCATCTGCGCGACGCTGGCGGCGTCTTCCGGTGCCGGCGGCAAGGTGACGCCGGTATTCCAGCCGCGCCGATTGAAACGGGCGTTGGGATCGTTGATGTAGGGGAACGGCGCTTCTTGTTCGGGAATGTATACCAGCCCGGTGCGCGGACTGTAGGCCATCGGATTCCAGTTGTGCGCACCGAGCGGGCCGGGCCAGGTGAGCTTGGCTTGCTGCGAATAGTCAGAGACGTCCGGGTTTTCCACGGGACGCCCCGTGGCGAGGTCGACATGCGTCGCCCAGGTGACCTTGGAGAACGGCTGCGCCGAAACAAGCTTGCCATTGCGTCGGTCGAGGACGTAAAAGAATCCGTTCTTCGGCGCCTGCATGATGACCGGGACCATCTGCTCGCCAAGCGGCAGGTCGGCAAGAATCAGATGCTGTGTCGCGGTGTAATCCCAGCCCTCGTTGGGTGTGGTCTGGTAGTGCCAGACATAGCGGCCGTTATCCGCATTCAGCGCGACGATCGAGCTGAGAAACAGATTGTCGCCGCGCCCCGGGTTGCGCACGTAACGGTTCCACGGCGAGGCATTACCGACGCCGAGGTAGAGGAGGTTGAGCTGGGGATCGTAGGCCATCGAATCCCACACCGTGCCCCCGCCGCCGAACGCCCACACGGCGCCCGCCGGCCAGCTCGCCGCCATCATTTTCGTCACCGCGTCGTCGCCGGGTTTCGCCGGACCCGCCGGCACCGTGTAGAAGCGCCAGGCCTGCCGGCCGTTGCGGGCGTCGTAGGCGGTGACGTAGCCGCGCACGCCGAACTCGGCGCCGCCGTTGCCGATGATCACCTTGCCGTTCACGATCCGCGGTGCGCCGGTGACGGTATAGGAACGCTTCAGGTCGACCGTCTGCACTTCCCACACCTTGCGTCCGCGGCGCGCATCGAGCGCGATCAGCCGGCCGTCGAAGGAGGCGAAGTAGATGCGCCCGTTCCAGGCTGCCACACCGCGATTGACGATGTCGCAGCAGCCCTTGCCCAGCCGATCCCCCGGCACCTTCGGATCGTATTTCCACAACAAAGTGCCGCTCCGCGCATCGAAGGCGTAGACGATGCTGCGCGCCCCCGTGGTGTACATGACCCCGTCGATCACCAGCGGGGTGGCTTCCGTGCCGTGGTCGATGTCCAGGCGCGCATGCCAGGCCAGACCGAGCTGCGCGACGTTACCGTCGTTGATCCGTTCGAGGGGACTGAAGCGCTGTTCGGAATAGGTCCGGCCGTGCGCCATCCAGTTGCCGGGTTCCTTGTCGGCGGCGAGCAGGCGTTGTCGATCGACGCGGGCAGCGGTCGGCTGAGTTGCATTCGCTAACGAGGCAAGCAGAACGGCCGCCGCCAACCATGCCCATCTCCATCCGCTGCGCCGCGAGCGTTCATGGCGCGCAAGTTCAACATGCATCCGGGCTCTCCTCACTTCAGGGTTATCGGCAGCGGAATAACTGATACGAGGGAAAAATCGGGTTACCCGCGGCCACTGCTTTTTTTCAGGCCTTCAGTGAGCAGCTTGGGTTGACTGTCGAGATGAACGCGGTAAATCGCTTCGCCTTGTCATGCAGCTTGAACTCGATTCCAAAGCAAATCTATGGCGCTGCCGGCACAATGCCGGCTTTCTTCCGCGCCGCGTCTGCTTGCGGGTTCAACAGGAAATGCGACAGCGCCGGGATCAGCACCAGCGCGCCGAGCATGTTCAAGACGAACATGAAGGTAAGCAGGATGCCCATGTCGGCCTGGAACTTGATCGGCGACCAGGCCCAGGTAACGACGCCGGCACCCAGCGTGAAGCCGACCAGGGCCACGATGCGGCCGGTGAACTGCACTGCCTTGCGGTAGGCGTCAGCCAGGCCGAGCCCTCGGCGCTGATAGGCCAGCTGCACCGACAGCAGATACAACGCGTAGTCCACGCCGATACCTACCCCCAGTGCGATCACCGGCAGCGTCGCCACCTTCACCCCGATCCCCAGCATCACCATCAGCGCCTCGCACAGAATCGACGTGATCAACAACGGAATGACCGCCACCAGCACCGCCCGCCAGCTGCGGAAAGCAATAAAGCACAGCGCAATCACCGCCGCATAGACATAAAGCAGCATCGACCGGTTGGCCTCCTTCACCACGATATTGGTTGCCGCCTCGATCCCCGAACTGCCCGCGGCAAGCAGGAACTGCCTCTCCGGGGTGTTATGCTTTTCGGCGAACTGCGCCACCGTCCGCACCACGCGGTCCAGGGTTTCCGCCTTGTGGTCGGTCAGGTAAGCAATAACCGGCGACACCGAGCACTCCTTGTTGGTCAGGTCAGAATTGCTGGTCATTGCCTGGTTGCCGGCGAAATTTGTCGTCTCCTGATTGCGCGCCAGCGTCAGCCACTTGGTGCTGCCCTCATAGGTTCCGGCCGTCACTGCGCGGGTAGCCTCGGCCAGCGAAACGATCGTCTGCACCCCAGGCAACTGGCGCAACTCCCAGCCCAGCCGGTCGGCCTCGACCAAGGTCCGGTAATCCAGACAGCCGTCGAGCGGCGTCTTCACGATCACCGCAAACTGGTCGCTGGACAGCGCAAAATTCTGCGTAATGAAGGTGTTGTCCTGGTTGTAGCGGGATTCCGCGCGAAGCTCCGGCGCCCCCGGATCCAGATCGCCAATCTTCAGGTTCAGGCTCACCGCAAAACCGGCCGCGGCCAGGATAAACGCGGCAACCACCAAGCCGAGTGCCCAGCGCCGCTCGGTAAAGCGGTCGAGAAAACTCCAGATGGCGCCCAGGCCCCTGCCCTGGCTCTCCTCGCGCTCCGCGCGCAAGCTGCGGGCTGCCGCCCGCGGACTGACGCCGATGTAGGAGAGCAGGATCGGCAGCAGAACCAGATTGGTAAAGATCAGCACTGCCACGCCGATGCTGGCCGCCAGAGCCAATTCCCGGATCACCGGGATGTCGATCGCCATCAACACCGCGAAGCCCACCGCGTCGGCCAGCAGCGCAGTCAGGCCGGCGACGAACAGGCGGCGGAAGGTATAGCGGGCAGCGACCAGCCGGTGCGTGCCGCGGCCGACGTCCTGCATGATGCCGTTCATCTTCTGCGCGCCGTGCGAGACGCCGATAGCGAACACCAGGAACGGCACCAGCACCGAGAACGGATCGATCGCGAACCCCAGCGCGGAGACCAAGCCCACCTGCCAGAGCACGGCGATGATCGAGCAGGCGATCACCAGCAGGGTGCTGCGCACGCAATGGGTATAGAAGTAGATGATGGCCGCGGCGATCAGCGCCGCGGCGGCAAAGTACATGGCCACTTGCACCAGACCGTCGATCAACTCGCCGACCAGCTTGGCAAAGCCGATGATGTGGATGCGGACGCTGCCGTTTTCGCCGGAGGTTTCGTACTTGGCGCGAATCTTTTCTTCGAGCTGGCGCGAGAATTCGCGGTAGTCGAGGCGCTGCGCTGTTTCCGGATTGATGTCGAGCAAGGGGACGAAGATCATGCTCGACTTCTGGTTGGTAGCGAGCAGGTTCTGTGCTGAACTGGAACGGGCGATGTTGGTGCGCAGCTGCTCCAGGCTCTCCGCCGAGCCGTCGTAGGTATCGGGCATCACCGGGCCGCCGACAAACCCTTCTTCGGTGACTTCCAGCCATCGCACGGCCGGCGTCCACAGCGACTTCACCCAGGCCCGGTCCACGCCGGGGGTCAGGGTCAGCTCGTCGTTGATGCGCTGGAGCACGTCCAGGTACTGCGGCTCGAAGATGTCCCCCGCGGGGTTCTCGACCACCACGCGGATCGCGTTGCCCAGCCCGCGCAATTCGGCCTTGTTTTCCAGATAGTTCTTGATATAGGGCTGGCTCTGCGGAATCATTTTTTCGAAGCTGGCGTTGAACGCCAGCTTCGTCGCCACGAAATAACCGAGCACCAGCGAGGCAAGTGCGCAGATCAGGATCACCGGCAGGCGGTGGTTGAAGATCAGGCGTTCCAGCCCGTTGCCGGAGCGGGAATCGAAATCCTCCAGCCTCGGCACCACGGGCATTGCGTCGTCGAGGTCGTCCATACTGACAGCCATGGCTGTTTGTCTCCGTTGCTAAGGTGTGGGCGATTGCTTGATCGGCTTGACGTGCACGCCGCGTGCGCCGGCAATCACTAGCGCTTCAGGGCCGCCCGCGACAACGGCGCTGGCCGGAACGCGATCGACGGGCAGTGGCATCAAGGACTTTCCATCATCGGCCAAGACCAGAGCATGCCCGGCCTGGCTGACCAGCACCAGGCGGCCGTCGGGCAGAGAAGTAGCGGCGGTGAGCGCCACCGAGACGCCGGTCTCCACCTTCTGCCACGTCGCTCCGCGATCGTCGCTGCGGAAGACGTTGCCGCGCAGGCCGAACACCAACAGCGTGTTGCCGCGGTGGGCCAGGCCGAAGAAGGTGCCCTTGTAATCGATCGGGACGGCCCGGAAGCGCTGGGTCTTGCGCTCGAACTTCAGCACCATGCCCTGTTCGCCAGCCAGGTAGAGGTCGTCGCCCATGGCATGGAGGGCGTAGAAATGCAGGCGCTTGGGATTCTCGGTGCGGTCGAACAAGGGAACCCAGTTCTTGCCGCCATCGCTGGTGCGAAAAATCAGGTTGAACGGGCCGACCACGTAGCCGGTCGATTCGTTCTCGAACCAGACATCGAGGAACGGTTTGTCCGCCCCTTCCTCGGCGATGCGAGCGACATCAGACTGAAGGGCGGCCAGTGCGTCTGCTCCGCCGGGCAGATCGTTGGGCGGATGGGCAGCATAGTGCTCCTTCAGGAGCGAAGCTACGGCGTGCCCGTCGAGCTGTTTAACCCACGTGACTCCGCTGTCGCGGGTGGCCAGGACGATGCCATCCTGGCCGACGGCCCAGCCTGTAGTGGGCGAGGGGAACGCGACGGCCGTAAGATCCGAACTCACCGGCACCGTCGCCTGGGTCCAGCTTGTGCCCTGGTCGTCCGAATAGAGGATGTGGCCGCGCTGACCCACGGCAACCAGTCGCATCCCGGCCTGCGCCAAACCGTTCAGCAGACTGCTCGGCGCCAGCGCGCTGGCCCTGGCCGGCGTCTCCAGCAGATCCTGAAAGGCGTTCGACGTTAGCGGAAGGGCCGCCAGGACGACAGAACTCAACAGTGCCAGAACGCTTGCGCCGATCTTCATTCGTTTGCTCCTCGATAAGGACCGATCATGCTGTCGGTTCTTCTACAGGCATGCCGGGGGGGAACCTCTTGGCACCCCCCGGATCGCTACTGCGCCTTGCTTTATCTCAGGCCGCCACCCGCCAGGGAGTCGGGCGACCAATCACGCTCCGGAGGAGGAGCGATGTACTTTACGCCACCGGTATCTGCAAAATAGAAATTGACGGCATAGATTCCCGAAACCAGATCGTATTGGCCGTTCGTCTGCGCCATCAACGCCGGCACGTCGTAGCTCACCGTCGGAAAGGTATACGCTGCACGATACAACTGGCCGCGCATATCGTACTGGTCGCTGCTCATCGCCGCCCACGAGTCCTCATCCAGGTAGAACACTCGCTTGCTGTAGATGTGCCGCTTGCCTTCAGCCAGGGTCGCCTCGATCACCCAGACCCGGTGCAACTCCCAACGCACAAAATCGGGATTCAGGTGATTCGGCTTGAACAGGTCTGCCGTCGTCGAGTGGTAGGCCATCTTGTACACGTTGTAGGGTATGTAAATCTCCTTCTTGCCCAGCAACTTGAAATTGAACCGCTCCATCGAGCCCAGGAAGATGAAGGAGTCGTCGTAGGTCGTTGCGCCACCCGTCGACGGGTTTGGCGTGTCGAAATTGACCGATGGCGAAACCCGCACGCGGCGCTGCCCGGGCAGATAAGACCAGGCGCGGCGGCCCGACGTCGCGTAGTCCATCGGATCCTGCAACATAATGCCCTCGCCGGCACGCCGGGCCGGTTCCTTGTAAGCGACCTTGACGCGATATACATGCGGCGCGGCGGGATCGGAGGAGAACCAGTAGGGATAATCCGCAATCGCGTTGCCTGCCGTGGTCAGCGTAGGCTTGCCCAAGCTGTCCACATAGAGCGCCTTGTAATTCATGGTAAAGGCGTTTCCCTCGTACCGGGTAAGGTGGTTCCACATCGCCTCATAGCCGTTCTGCGGAATCGGGAACGGGATGCCGGCATGGCAGCCCTCCATCGATCGCCCATCGGCCGAGGTCTTGGCCGTCACCGCACATTTCAGCGTGTTGTCTGCCACCTGTTTCGGGTGAGATACCGTGCGATGGGTCGGATAGACGTCGACACGGAACGTCGGGTATTTCCTCATCAGCCCCTTGGTCCCTTCGGTCAGCTTGTCGGCGTACTTGTCCAGGTTCTTCGCGTCGATCGAGAACAGCGGCTTCTCGCCGGCGAACGGGTCGGGGCGGATCGGGTCACCCTTTTTGTATCCAGGTGGCAGCGTCGTCAGGCCGCCGGTATAAGGGGGGATCGTTCCAGCGGCATTGCCGCCCTTTTCGGCACCGGCATAGGTCAGGGTGGTACCCAGCTTTTTGGCTTCATCCGGCGAAACGGCGGCGCTCGCCGAGGCCATACAGACCATCGCCACGGCCACGGCCGTCAGTGAATTTTGCAATTTCATCTCGTGCTCCTCAGGAAATCAGAACGTCGTCTTGAAGGTGAAGGCCAGGAAACCACGGTCGCGCAGCAGCGTCGACAGGCCGTTTACGGTGGTCACCCGGGATCCGGTCTGGGCCTGGGCTCCGTATTTGGCGGCACCGAAGTAGTCCACCCATTTGAGGTCGAAGCGGTACTGCGCATAGACGTCCGCCGCCAGACCGATGCTGTAGCTGCCGTTGTCTTCGTTGCCGCCCAGCGCCACCGGCGAGTTGCCATAGAGACCCTTGGAGAAGGACATCGGGGCCAGCAGGTCGACGCCGGGGAAAACTTGCAGCCAGCTCGGGGTGAAGGAGAGCGTCATGCCCAGGGCTTCCTTGGTCGAGCAGCCGTCCCATTTGTCACGGTAGTTGGCCCCCAGGGTGGCTCTGCGGCTGGCGTCGCAGATGCCGTGACCCACACCTTGAAACATGTCCTGGTTGTCGGTGATCTTGTCCAGGTAGGAATAGGTCAGTTCGCCGAGGACGACGGCGGTATCGAACAGAGTGAAGTCGCCGAGCGAAGCGGCAGGCAGCACGGCGACGCCATTCAGGACCGCATGCACGGTGTTGCCCCGGGCCTGGTAGGTGTTGCCGTTCAGGGTCGGCACGCCGTGCGGGAAAACGGCGGAGTTGAAGGCCGCCGTGCCAGCCATGTTCTGTAGCAGCGGCGAATACAGCGGCATGTTGCGGCGGTAGCTTACTTCCGCGCCGACGCTCACGCCGGCAATCTGCTTGGACAGGCTGATGCCGTACAGGTCGATGTCTTCACCAAAGAAGGTCTTGTAGTACGGGGTGCCGGCGGCAGGAACGAAACGAAACAGCGTCGGCGTCTTGTCGGTGAAGTTGCGGTAGTAGAAGCCGAGGGTGCCGTCCAGCCAGGCCGGACTCCAGCGGGCGCTGACGCCCCAGTCGCCGCGCTTGTCGGGCTCGTTGTTGCCGCTGTTGGCGCCGAAGCCGGCGGCATTGAAGTTGGTCGGGCCCATAAAGCCCATGTCGATGATGCCGAGGTAGGTGCCGCCTTCGGGCAACCGTGTGGCACTCCAGTCAAAGTAATACTGGGCAGCGACGCTAAGGTTCTCGGTAACCCCCAGCTGGGCGGAGAGTTGAGTCAGCGGCCGATACACTTCCTTGGCTTCGACTCCCGGAGTGGCAAAGGCTTTTGCGAGATCGACCGGGCTTTGCCCGAAGGCGATGCCGTGGATCGTGGTGAACAGCGATTCGCCCCAGACGACGGTGTGCCGGCCGGCTTTCACCGAAAGCGGCATTTCGCCGATGTCGATGCCGGTGAAAACAAAGGCATCGAGAATTTCTCCGGACGGCCCTTTGTAGTAGCGCTTGGTGTAGTCGCTGTAGGTGCTTCCGGCGTAGGCGACGGTTGTGGTGCCGCCGGTCAACAGCGGGTTGCGTTCGACGCTCAGGTTGCGATAGGCAAAGTCATACCAGGCCGCGCCGCTGACCCGGAAGCCGTGGCGCTTCTGATAGACGAAATCAAATTCGGAAAGCAGGTCGAGGCGGTTGGTGACGGTGTCGCCGCGCTTGGCAAACTTGTAGTCGCTGTCGTCGAACTGGAAGTTGTTGCCGATGTTGCTGGGATTCTGACCGCGCACCGCCAGGTTGTAGCGCACCGTGTTGTCCCAACGCATTTGTATGTCCGGATTGCCATTTTCGATTTCAAATGCGCCTGCGTTTCCTATCATCCCCAGTGCCGCGCCCACGAAAACCGGCAACAGCGCGAACTTCGGGGTCGAACCCGTCTTAACTTGCATGATTGGCATCTCCTCTGACTCAGAGCGATTGTTTTATGTGTTGCTTTCGCTGAGCGATCAAAACGATTCAGCTATCGCCGCCCGCCGAAAACAGATCGTAGTAAGTACAACTCACTAACGCCAAGAAGTTTAGTGAGCTAAACTTACTAAGTCAACCCGTTTGGCCTTGTTTTTTGTGTGCTCATCGCAACTCGCTGACTTCGCGGCGCATTCGTTGCTATTTCGAGCGTGCATCGAATGATGGCAAGGGGGGTGCGACGGTCGCCCAGAGGTCTGCGGGCCTTTGCAACGCGTTATCGGCCGCAAACGTTCAGCGCGAAATTTCTTCGGAGTGCGACGCCCAGGGGTGCACCGAAACCGAGACCGCGCTCATCCGCGGAATGCCGCTGATGGGATCGCGTTCGTCCATATTGAGAAGTCTTGAAACCGAACCCAGGGCTAGATCGGCGTCGGCATGTGCGGTGAACGCACCAAATCCGTGAACGACCGAAACCAAGCCTTCGCGGAGGCTATCGTCAGCCTTGACCCGAGCCAGCATGCATCCGTGGCGCGAGCGAATGGATATCGGTGCGCCGCTTGCAATGCCGAGCTTCGCCAGATCGGCAGGATGCATGCCGGCCGGCGTGAATCGATCGCCACCGTTGAGGGCCGGCAAAGACTGCCCCATCGAATTCATGAAATTGTTTGTGCGTCGGCAGATCAGGCGGAAAGGAAGCTCCGGGTCGGCTACAGAATGCGCACCGTTCAGGCGCAGGGTGCGCAATTCATTCATCATCGTTTCGTTGCCGAGTTGCAGCCGCGCGAGGCACGAAGGCTCACGTGGTTCCACAGCCACTTCGATCGGATAGAGGCGGCCGTGCGGATGCGCCTTCACTTCGTCCAGCGGAACACGGGAGTTGTCGCAGGCGAACGCGATCATTTCATCCACGCTCGGCGTCCGGGCCATGTCAAGCGGGATTACCTGCGTCGGCCCTTCCAGATTGGGACCCTGCCCGCGCACGTTGAGCCACTCCAGCTGTAGGCCCATGCGCTGCGCCAGCCCGAAGAAAAACGCACCGTCGTCGAGCAGATCGGATTGCGTCGGTATCTGGGCGACCGCCGGCGAATACTGCGCCCATGGCATCGGGTAGCCGCGGGACACGCCATAGTATTTCAGCGACTCGACCATCTGCGTGCTGCCCGGCAATTCGAGCGACAGCGGCGGCGGGATCACGTAGTGTGCAAACCTTGCGGTGGCCGACATCTGGTAGTCGAGCACGACCAGCAGGTCGAGTTTTTGCAGCGCCGCCTCGGTCTTCGCCTGATCCGGCCACGACAGCACCGGATTGCCGCCGAGACAGAACAGCGCCTTGATCTGCCCCTCGCCGTCGAGCAGGATTTCGTCGGCCAGTGCCGCGGTTGGCACGCCGCTGGCGTTCTCCCACAAGCCATGAACGCGCATCGGCCGGTCGCTGACCGCCGGATAAGGCGCATAGGGCTGGGCTCTAGGGGTATACGCCGGCAGCAGAACGTTGGGATGGGGTGCCCGATCGCCCGCGCGCGCCCAGCGGCCGCAAAGGGTGTTCAGGCACAAAGCCAGGTAATAGGTGAGATTGCTCTGCGTCGAGAAGCTCGGTCCGGTGGAACAGACAACGCCGCCGCGCTTGCCGCGACCGAACGTACGCGCCGCCTCCAGCAGGTGGGCGACGGGAACATCGGCCCGGCGCGCGACGACCTCCGGTGAAAAATCTGCCACATGGGCCTTCAGGGCTTCAAAGCCCTGCGCGTTCGCGGCGACAAAATCTGCGTCGTAAAGCTTTTCTGCAATCAGGATATGGAGGATGCCGGCCAGCAGCACGGGGTCCTGCCCCGGCCGCGGTTGCAGATGAACATGGGCACGCTTCGCCGTCTCGCTACGGCGGGGATCGATCACGATCATCTTCATGCCGCGTTGCACCGCCTCCTTCAGGCGCATGCCCGGATTGTTGAACGGGGCACCATTCGATTTGGCGATGATCGGATTGGCACCGACAATCATCCAGGTATCCGACGTCTCGAAAGTCTGCAAACCGGCGTGCCAGTTACCATGCATCGCCACCGAGGTGTACTCGGCCGGCTTGTCGATAGTGGAGGCGGAGAAATTCATGCGCGTGCCGATCGCGCGCGACCACGCCCGCACAATCGGCCCGCCGGCCGGGTGCGAGACCTGGCCGGTGCCGCTATAGAGGGCTATCGCGCGCGCGCCGTGGCGGGCGAGGATTTCCTCTGCCCTGGCGGCGATCTCGTCCATCGCCGCGGATGAGTCGATGACGGCATGACTGCCGTCCGCACGCCGACGCAGGCACTTCAGCAACCGCTCCGGATCGTTGTGCTGCGCCGGCAGCGCACGTCCCTTGGGGCAGGTATAGCCGTCGAAGGCCGGAGCCTCCGGATCGCCGACCACCTTGACCGCACGCCCCTCTTCGACGGTCACCAGGATGGGGCAGTAGGCAAGGCAATTGCGGCAAATACTCGGAACAATGCGCGCAGTCATGGAATCCTCCGATGCTGACTCAGCCAGCCACGGTCAACGATCCGGGCCGGTTCCCCGCCGGCCTCAGCCGCCGCTGACGGTCACCTCACTGAGAAACTCGTAGTTGCGGAAACATTGCTGGAGCCGTTCAAGAACCAACGCCCGGTCACCGGAGGTCAGGGTGACGTCGATCACGGCACGCGGCCGCAATCCCTTGTCGTCGACGGAAACGCTGACGGCGCCCTGCTCTCCGACGATATCCCTTGCCAAATCGATGGAAAGGCGCGCCATCGTATCCATGCGCAGCGCCGGCTTTGAAATCTTGCCGACCGCCGTCATCGGCAACTGCGGAACGACAATGATTTCCACCGGCGCCGCGGCCCGCTCCTGAACATGTTGCCGGCAATAGGCAAGAAGTTCCGCAGCGTCGGCGTTAGCGCCTGGGTTCAATACCACGTAGGCGATCGGCATCTCGCCCTTGGCCGCGTCCGGGCGGCCGATGGCGGCAGCCATCTGCACGGCGGGGTGGCCGACCAGCACTTCCTCGATCAGCTTGGGATCGATATTGTGGCCGCCGCGAATGATCAGATCCTTGGCGCGACCGAACAGCCAGACGAAACCGTCGCTATCGACCGTGCCCAGATCGCCGGTGTTGGCCCAGCGCTTTCCGTCGGGCATGCCCTTGACGAAAAACTCGTCGTCCAGCTGCGGATCGACGTAGCCGCCAATCACGCCGGGGCCGCACACCGCGATCACACCGCGCTCGGAGGGTGCGCACTCGCGGACAAAATTGTTCTCGGCATCGACCTCGATCGCCTTGACCGGCTGGAACGGCAGCCGCTGCCCCACCGAGCCGACGCGGGGCTCTTCGCCGTTGCTGAAGTTCGCGGTGACCACGCCGTGAATCTCCGACTGTCCCCAGATCTCGCGCAGCCAGATGCCGAAGCGTTCATGGAAGCCTTTCATCAGCTCCACCGGCACCGTGCTCGCGCCGCAGTTGAAGGTGCGCAGGGTATGGCCCGCCGCAGTAGTGTCGGGGACCGCCAATATTGCGGCGGCCGTGGTGGGCACGGCCAGCACGCAGGTCATGTGGTAGTGGCGCACGATGTCCCAGAAGTTCTTGATCACCTGGGGATTGCGGAAACCATCGGTGGTCAATGTCAGCAGCGTCTGGCCGAAAAGGATGGTGCGCAAGGCGATGACGCCGAGGCCGCCGATATGGAAATTGGGCATCGCGTGCCCGACCACGCCGTCGCGCGCCGAGCCGGCAAAGGCGCCCACGAGCCAGGCATTCAGCAGCAGGCCGCGATGGGTCATGCGCACCAGCTTCGGCGCAGCCGTAGTGCCGCCGGTCGGCAGGTAGATCGCTTCCCCATGGGGATCGGACTCCGGAATGAACGTCAGTCGCCCCGCCGGCTGGGCAGCCAGCTGTCGCTGAAAATCGTTTTCCGGATCGTCCGAGTCCACCACCAGCACGCGACGCAGGGTGGGTACCTGGCGGCAAATTTCGTCGAGCCGGTCCCATACACCGGGACCGTATTTGGCGTTGGCGGTTACCAGAACGGTGGCTTTCGCCGCGTTCATGATGGAGGCAACAACCCGCGTCTCCAGATAGGGATTGATCGGGCAGGCGATGCCCGCCGTCGCCGCCCCCCACGCCGCGAACAGGCCTTCCGGCAGCATCGGCAGGATGAGGGCGACCGCGGGACGCTCGTCGCCGGAAAGCGCCTTGAACAGATTGGCGGTGCGCTCGATCAGCGCAACCAGTTCCGCATAGCGGATGATGCGCGGCGGCACGGCGAGGTCGGCGGACAGCAGCTGGGTAATCGCCGACTTCTCCGGCTCAACGGCAGCGGCGGCCTTGACGCACTCGTAGATAGTGGCGCCCGGCAGCAGATCGTCCGGCGAGAACTTCTCGATTTCCCGTACGTCCGCCTCGGAGCGCAGCCATGCGCGTGCCAGCTTTCCGGGTGACGGCGCGGCGTCCTTCAGCCACGGTCCCTGGCCTTCAAGCATATTCAGCCAATGGCCCAGCTCATCCTTTTCAACCTGCTCAGACATTCCTCATCCCCCTTGATTTATTTTCCGGTCCGCATTCATGCGGCCGAGATACCGCCATTGACGCTGATGGCTTGGCCGGTAATGCGCGCCCCCTGCGGGCTGGCGAGAAACACGATCAGCCCGGCCAGGTCATCGGGCTGCGCCACGCCGAGGTGCGCCAGTTTTATGGCGCTGCCGAACAGCTTGGCGCTGAACGGATCGGCGAGGACGCGATCGTAGGTCAGGGTGCCCTCGATCAGCGACGGCGTCAGCGTGTTGACGCGGATACCGTTGCGCTTGGCTTCGATCGCCAGTCCACGCGAGAACATGATGATGCCAGCCATGGCGCCGCCGATCACCGACTCGCCGGGAGTCGCGACCTTGCCGGCATCCGAAGCGATATTGATGATGGCACCGCCGCGTCGCTCGCGCATACCGGGCATTACTGCGCGGCACATCAGCAACGGCGCCAGCGCCTGCTGCACCAGCATGGGCTCGATATCCTCGATTGGAATCTCATGAAACAGCCGCGGCACGAAGGGGCCGACGGTGGTGTTTACCAATACATCGACGGCGCCCAAGGCAGCCGTGGCCTCGGCAACCGCGCGTAGCGCCTGGTCGGCCTTGTTCGCATCGGCGGCGATGAAAACCACGTGCGCGTCGGGACACGCCGCCAGCACTTGCCGGCGTGCAGCCTCGCCACGCTCGACACTGCGCCCCATCAGGGCAATGCGTCGGGTTCCAGCCGCGGCAAAACACAACGCCGTGGCCAATCCGACGCCAGCAGTGCCGCCGGCAATCAGCACGGTGCATTGGTCGAGGCGGGGAACGTGCATAGCTGAATTCGCTGTAGTCATGTTTGATGTCCGAAAATTGAAAAACATTCAGTCCTGGAAGGCGTGCTTCGCCACCAGCAGGCGCTGAATCTGATTGGTGCCTTCCCAGATCTGCGAGACCTTGGCATCGCGCATCATGCGCTCGACAGGGTAATCCTTGGTGTAACCATAACCGCCGTGCAACTGTACTGCATCGGTAGTCACCGACATCGCGGTATCGGAACAGAAAGTCTTTGCCATCGAAGCGAAGGAGCGCGAGCGCGAGTCGTTGGCGCCGGCAACGCTCACGGCACGATACAGCAGCGCGCGGGCGGCTTCGACGGCGATGGTCATGTCGGCGACCATGCCGCGCACCATCTGGAAACGCGACACCTTGCTGTTGAACTGGGTGCGCGTCGAAGTGTAGTTCACCGCTTCGTCGAGGGCCCCCTGTGCCAAGCCCAGCGCCTGGGCCGAGACCAGAGGACGCGTGTAGGTGAGGGTTTCCATCATGTAGTGGTAACCCTTTTCCGGATCGCCGACCACGCGGCTGTCGGGGACGAAGCAGTCGTCGAGGAAGATGTCGGCCATCGGGCTGCCGCGCACGCCCATCTTGCGCTCGTGACGGCCGATGGAAAAACCGGGATCGTCGCGATGCACCATGAACACGCCGTAGGCCTTTTCGGTGACCTTGGCCAGGATGGCGTACCAGGCCGACCAGCCGACATTCGAAATGAAGCGCTTCTGCCCTTTCAGCAACCAGCCGTCGGCGACACGCGTGGCGCGGGTCTTGAGGCCGGGCAGATCCGAGCCACCGCCCGGCTCGGTCAGGCAGAAACTGGCGCCGACCTCACCGGCGGCAACTGGCGGAACGATTTCGCGCTTGAGTTCGTCGCTGCCAAACCAGACCAGCGGCGTCAGCGCGGCCCACGGAATCAGCATCACCAGCGCCGACGACCCGCAGACGCGGGCAATCTCTTCGACGGCAATCACCTGCGAAAGCAAATCGCCATCGCCGCCGCCGAGCGATTCCGGAAAGGGAAGCCCGTTGAGGCCCATTGACCTGAAGGCCTCCACCGCTTCCGTCGGGAACCGGGCATCGTCATCGACCGCCGCGGCATGCGGCTTGATTTTTTCTTCCGCCATGCGGCGAACCTGTTGGCGAAATTCTTCCAGTGTGTGTTCGTCTATCATCAAATCTCCTCGATTTTCTTCTTATTGACGGGCGGCGCGTGCAGCGGCCCGTTGCGGCTTTTAGGCAATGACTTTCGCCTCTTTCAATTCGGCGATCTGCGCCGCGGACATGCCCCAGTCGGACAAGGCCTGCGCGGTGTCGGCACCCACCTTCGGCGGCGGCCGTTTCAGCTCCGACGGTGTGCGACTGAAACGCGGTGCGGGTTGCGGATTGAGTACGCCGTCAACATCAGCGAACATCTTGCGTGCAACGAAGTGCGGATGCATGGGCGCCTCATCCATATCGAGGACCGGCGCAAAGCAGGCGTCGGTGCCTTCGAGGATTTCGCACCACTCGGCGCGCGTGCGCGTCTTGAAAATCTCCGCAAAACGCTCCTGCATGTGCGCCCAGCTGGCCTGGTCGTTCTGCTCCGGGAGCTCGGCCGCGTAACGCCCCTCTTCGTTCGGCAGATCGTCCGCATTCAGGCCGATGCGTTCGATCAACTCTGCATAGAATTTTTCCTCGACGCTGGCGATGGAGACGTAGCCGCCGTCTTTCGTCAGGTACACGTTGTAGAACGGGGCGCCGCCGTTGAGCAGTCCGCTTCCGCGCGCGTCGGACCAGATGTTCATTTGCTTGAAGCCGTATTGCATGGCCAGCAGGTTGCTCACGCCATCCACGATCGCTGCGTCGACGACCTGCCCCTTCCCGGAAACGCGCGCCTGGATGACTGCGGCGAGGACGCCCATCGCCAGATACAGCGCTCCGCCGCCGAAATCGCCGATCACGTTGAGCGGGATCGCCGGCGCCTGCCCCTTGTGTCCAATCGTGCTCAGCATGCCGCTGAGCGCGATGAAGTTCAGGTCGTGCGCGGCCGCCTGGCTCAGCGGTCCGTCCTGGCCCCATCCGGTCATGCGGCCATAGACCAGGCGCGGGTTCAGGTCGAGGCAGACATCGGGCCCGAGGCCCATTTTTTCCATTACGCCCGGACGAAAACCCTCGATCAGGATGTCGGCCTCGGCGATCAGTGTTTTCGCCGTTTCGATGCCCTGCGCGGATTTGAGATCAAGCGCCGCCGAGCGCTTGTTGCGATTCAGCAGGTCGAAGCGGCTGGGAACCGCAACGCCGAGATCGCTTGCCACCAGGCGGTCGATACGCAGCACCTCCGCACCCATATCCGCCAGCAACATGCAGCAGAACGGCGCCGGTCCGATGCCGGCCATTTCGATTACGCGGACTCCGTCGAGAGTTCCCATGGCTTTGGTCCAATTCGTAGCGGTTTTATGAGGGAGGAAGGCGGGCCGGTAATGGCCCCGGTTACGACCTAAATAGTTTGGCGAACAGCCCTTTTTTCTCGCACGCCGGTTTGCACTCCAGCGGCTCGGCGAGTACGCCGTCGTCTTCGTCGGCAATCCTTTTCCCCGGTTCTGCCGCTTCGGCGCGCAGATCGTCGAGCGCAAACAGGGCGGCACCGAGCGCGCCGGCGGTCTGCGCGCCCGGCGGGACAATCAACGAGGTTGCCAGCGCTTTTTCCAGGTAATGTACGGCGGCGATATTGTGCGAGACGCCGCCCGTCATGACCATCGGATCGCGTTTACCGACGCGCCCGACCAGGCCGACGGTGCGATTGGCAATCGCCTGGTGTACCGCGGCGAGAACCACCGGCCTGGAGTGCCCTTCGGCGAGCAGGGAAATCACTTCGGTTTCTGCGAACGTGGCACACATGCTGGTGATGCCGACCGTCTCGGTGGCCTCCAGGGCGACGCTGCCCATGCGTTCCAGTTCGATATTGACGGCCCGCGCCAGCACTTCAAGAAACTTCCCCGTGCCGGCGGCGCAGCGGTCGTTCATGGCGTAGCGGGCGACGAGCCCGTTGGCATCGATGGCGATCACCTTGCTGTCCTGGCCGCCGATGTCGAGTACCACGCGGGCTTGCGGCACGAGGGCGACCGCCCCGCGTGCGTGGCAGGTGATTTCGGTAATGCTGCGATCGGCGATGTCGAGCATGCGCCGACCGTAACCGGTGCTGACCACCTTGCGAATCGCCGACTGTTCGATTCCCGCCTGTTGCAGGGCGTCGGCGAGCGCCATTCTGACGCCCTCGTCGCTTACCGCACCCTTCTGCGAAATGGCCGACGCAGCCATTTCGCCAGACTCATCGAGAATGACGACTTTGGCCGTGGTGGAGCCAAAGTCGATTCCCATCGCGTAGGCCGTCATAATGCGTTTTGCATTTATCTAAACCGATCAGCGCATTCTGGCGCGGCTGGCGTCGATGGCTTCCAGCATGGCCTCGACCCGGCTGTTGACAATCTCGTCCTTGTAGAAGGTTTCGTCCACCATGTCGCCTTCGAACATCGCCACCGGCAGGCCGAGACGCTTGCCGACGGCGTCGGCGATCATGAATTGCGGGTAGGAGAAGGCGCGGCAGGTGCGTGCGGCATGCAGAATCAGGCCGTCGATCTCGTAGAACTCGCAGTGCTCGATGATTTTCTCGATCACCTGCGGCGCGGAAATGCTGATCGGACAGGTCAGATAGTTTTGCGCCATACCGTCGAGCGGGTCGCGCACATCGATCACCTGCGGTTCCTGCCAGAAGCCCATGTGGGTGTAGCGTCCAGCGACCATGCAGGCATCGTAGCCGGCGAATTTGTCCGAGAGCCAGCCGATCTTGTTCCAGTTCATGATGCCGTCCCACCACAGGCGGTATTTCTCCACCGGCACGGAGCCCACGCCCTGCGCGATGCGCGCCTCGATTTCAGCTTTTTTCTGCGCGAAATAGTCGACGATTTCCGGGCCGCCGGGGAGGAAGTTCACCGGCGCGATGCTGTTGGTCCATTCGAAAAAGCTCGCCGGCGAGGGGCGTGCCTTGCACAGCTGCATCGCTTCGAGGCGAAGTTCGGCCGCCTTCTTGGTGTAGGTCATGATCTCGGTCAGGCGGTCCCAGTCGTAGGGCTTGCCGGTGATGCCTTCGATGAAGCGGATGCAGTCCTGCAACTGCTTTTTCAGGAAAGCCACGTTCTCGCGATATTCCGGGCCGCTCATGTACTTGGCCGACGGCTTGTTGCCCCAGGTCCAGGACAGGGACATGTTGAAGATCGGCACCTTCTTGCCGTAGGTGCGATAGACCTCGTTGTCCCATTGCTGGCCGGTGCTGCAAAACGGATAGGCGCTGATGATCATGTCCGGTGGCGGGATTTTCGAACCCAGCGTCCGCCCGTCGACGTCAAGCAGGGTTTGCGCTTCCACCGTCGAGCTTTGATTGAGGATGCCACAGCCGATATGCGTCCGCGCGTAGGAGCACAGCTCGCGGTCGTACCCAAGGGTTTCCATGTGCGCCTGCGGCACCGCGGATTCCTTGCGCGCCGCCATCAGTGCGGCGGCGGCTTCGCCGTGGCACCAGGCGATATCGGCCGCCTGCAGGATGGGGTTGATCTGGATGCCCTCGGTCCAGCACACCAGCTTTCCCTGCTCCTTGGCATGGAAAAGGTCTTCCCAGTACTGGTTGACCATCTTGTTGTTCAGTTTGGTGACTTGCAGCCGGTTCGCCTTTTTGACGACGGGCTCTTTCTCGGTGACTGCGCTCATGTCGGGTAGCTCCAAAGGGTGGCTGGGAATATTTTTGACTGCGGCAATGGCTCACTGACGCCGCTTGGTGATCTCGGCAAACGATTCAACCTTGGTGCGCAGGTTTTCCATCGCAATGCCTTCGTGCTCGGTTTCGATCAGCAGGTGAGGGATGTTGTTCGACTCGAAAGTTGCCTTGATGCGGGGGTAGTGGAAGTAGTGCGGTTCGCAATACTTGGCGAGAAGGACGATCAACCCCTTTGCCCCGCATTCCGTGACCTTGTCGCGCAGCCAGATATTCCAGTCGGTGTGCGGTGCCAGTCGCGTCGGACACGGCGCGTTGTCGTTTTTGTTCAGATAGGCGGTGGCGATGCCGAGTATCGGATCGCCGATGCTTTCGTCAACGTCGGTCGAAACATAGCGGTAGCCGTGATAAAGATCGTCGTCGATGATGGCGATGCCGCAGTCTTCGATCAGGTCGAGAATCTCGGGCCGCGGCGCGTGGCAGAGATGGCCGGAGGCGTACATCGGCAGCGCATCGCGAGGGGGTTTGCCTGCCTGCTGCAATTGCGGAAGGAGCTCGCGCAGCAGGGCGTTGTGCTCCTGCTTGTCCATGATCATGCTCGACTTGACGATATGCTGCATCTGCGTTGCACGCAGGCGGATCGACCCGCTGCGGCGCATATCGTAGATCGAGCGGATCAACTGGCGGTTTTCATTGAAGAGACGGATGCTGGCGCGCAAGTCGTCCTCGGTGATGGTGACGCCCAGGGTTTCTTCCAGATCCGTCGCCATGGAGTGAAGAATGCCGACGGAGTTTTCCAGCGAGCACGCTTCGTCGAGCGCGGCGATCAACTGGTGAAAGTGAATCCTGATTTGCGGCCGGGCAATTCGCATCACGTCGGCGGCGCTGAGCAACTGCACGCAGTGATCGGTGAAGCTAATGGCGTCGAGGAAATCCAGCTTCCCTTCCGTTGCCTGATCGACCAAGCTGCGCGTATAGCCGCAGAAAAACGGGAAGAATGCACCGCCGCCGCTGGTAATCGGATCGGCGAGTTCCTGCAAAACAACCGGCAACACGCCGGCGGCGTGAATCACTTCCGCGGGGCAATGCATCGGCAGCGTACCCACGGCCCTTCCGCCATGTTCCTGCTTCCATGCCTTTACATACTCGTAGGGGTTTTGTGCGACCCCGGCCAGTCTCTCCAGTATTGCGTTCATCTGTTGGTTGCTCCTAGTTTTCAATTCAACGCACGCACGGTTATTTGGTATTGCGGCGGTACACCGCCGGACAGTTAATAAGTTAAACTCACTTATGAAGTTGCGAATACTAGTGAGTAGAACTTACTTAGTCAACACTGCTTTGAAAATTTAGCGCCGCGGTCGAAGCCGTTCCCCGGCCACCCCTCCGCGGAAAGGGCGATCCACCTCGCGGAAAAGAGGAGGGGCATCCGACATCGACCCTGTGGCCTGCTTGCGATTTTTTTCGATCCAATGCAGAGTGCATCCTGCTTTCAGCGTCATCCAGATTTGCCCCCAACATCTAAAGGTTTCTTTCTTATGTCAGCCAGTGCACGCCCACAACGAATCAGATCGCGACTGAGCCCCGACGAGCGTATTTCCAAGATTCTCGCCACGACCCGGATAATGCTTTCGGAAAAAGGGTACGAGCATTTGTTCACCGCCGAAATTGCCGAGCGCTGCGGTATTTCCGAAGCGACGATCTTCAAATATTTCCAGACCAAGCGGGAGTTGCTCACCCGAGTGGTCGAACAGTGGTTCGAAGAGCTCAACACGGAAAAGACGGCACCCGCGAAGCAATCGGTGCGGCAGCAATTGAAGCAGCTGATCTGGGAGAATTTCGCCACGATCCGTCGGGAGCCGGCACTTTCGCGCTTCGTGCTGATGGAGTTGAGGGCCGATCCGGCGTACAAGTCCATGTACATTTACCAGTTGAATCGCCAATACAACAGCAGAATTCTCCGGTTGCTCAAAGAGGCAATCGCTTCCGGGAAATTTCGCGGGGACGTTCCAGTCCGCCTGCTGATGAATATCATCTACGGCGCCATGGAACACGAGACCTGGGCCTTCCTCCGCGGCGAAGGCAACTTCGATGCGGAAGCCGCTGCAAACGGCATTGCGGAAGTGATTTATCGCGGCATGCTGAAACCGTCGGCTTCGGCAAAGCGTAAGCAACCCGTGAGCGACAATGCGGCGAGCGCCGCTGCGGATAAAGAAATGCCAGCCGCTTCGTCGCGCAAACCGCGCACGGTCAATCGAACGGCGGCGACTCCGGCCAAAAGAAAAAAATCGGCTTAGCGGCCGCTGGCGGGAAGAACGGCAGGCACGCCGTCGCTGCGGACCTGCGGAGGGGGGAATTGGAAGCGTGCGACATCAAGTCGGCCGGCGGTGACGCTACTGAAAATTGCGCCGCGACACGCCCCGATTCATTCAGCGCTGAATCGCGCAGCAAGCGGCTGAGGCCGTAACGATCCTATTTGCCGGTTGCAACAAAGTGCGGATTGTCCAATCCGTCTTTGCCGTAGCTGAGTTCATTCCCCGCCAGCGTTTTCACTCGCCCGCCGGCGGCGCTCAGAACGGCATGTCCGGCCGCGATATCCCACTCCATGGTGCGGCCAAGGCGTGGATACATATCGGCTTCGCCGGCCGCAATCAGACAAAGCTTCAGCGAAGATCCGGCATTCACCGACGCCGCCACTTTGCGACCGGCAAGAAATGCATCCAGCGCCTCAGCGTCGCCGTGGGATCGACTCGACACTACGGTCAGCCCTTCCGGCGGCGCGGCGCGGCAATGGATCGCGCGGCGGCCCGTCGCATCCTCAATGAACGCACCTTCGCCAACGACCCCGGCGAACAAACGGTTCAGCGCCGGTGCAAGCACCACACCCAGTACCGGCTGATTATTTTCGATCAACGCGATATTGACCGTGAACTCGCCGTTCCGACTGATGAACTCCTTGGTGCCATCGAGCGGATCGACCAGCCAGAAGCGGTGATCGACATGGGGAATGCGCCCCGCAGACGCCGCCTCTTCGGATATCACCGGAATCTCCGGCGTGATCGCGGCCAACGCGTCCAGAATGATGGCCTCCGCCCTTTCGTCAGCCGCCGTGACCGGCGAGGCATCGACTTTACTGGAGACATCAAAGTCGGTCGCATAAATCTCAAGAATGGCGGCACCTGCCGAACGTGCGGCTGCGATGATCTGATCCAGCATTTGGCTATATGAGTGGGACATACCGCATCCTCCGTCGGGTTTGTATTGTTCGCTCACCTTAACGGATACGCGGGGTCTAAAATCAGGCAACTAAAACTTTTAATTGCCGATATGACCAGCCTCGATTCACGAAATCTGCCCATCGCCGCTCTCAACGACAAGCGACGCGAAGCGGTACGCTTGCGCCTGGCCGGCACCCGCCTCACCGACATCGCCAAACTTACCGGACTCAGCGCGCCGACCATCATCGCTGCGCACAAGGCCTTCCTTGCCGGCGGCTGGGATTCGGTTGCGGTCAGCGCCCGGGGGCGCAGCCCCGGCGACGGACGGCTGCTTTCGCCCAAGCAAGAGAATGCACTATTCCGCTGCATGGTGGAACAGGTTCCGGACCGTATCGACCTACCCCATGCCCTGTGGCAACTGGGCTCGATCCAGATGCTCATTCGTCGCCAGTTTGGAATTGAGTTGCCCGATCGCAGCATCTCCAACTATCTCAAACGTTGGGGTTTGTCGGTCGTCAAACCCGCTGCCCGACTGAGCGCCGGAACCGAACCCCTGAAGCAATGGCATGCCAACGTCTATCCGAGCATCGCCGCCCGAGCGCAGGCAGAGCGCGCCGACATTTACTGGGTGGACGAGATTCCGCTACGCAATGTCGATGGGCAAGACATTGCCCGCAACAGCGCGGTGCGCGCGGTCACCAACCGCGGCAAGCAGTTGTGGCTGGCATACGAGGGGGTGCTGCGGGCGCCGATCCTGATCGATTTCTTCGATCGCCTGCTCAATTCGTCGGGAGGCAAGGCTTTTGTCATCCTGGACGGAATGCAATGGGGCCGCGCCGCAGCAGTAAGCGCATGGCTGTCGGAACGGCGCGACAGATTGCTTTCGTTCCACCTGCCCGACCCGAACGGAACCGCCGACCTGGCTACCGGACCGGCTCCATCCACGATTAACCGCACGCCCGAAATCCCGCCCGCGCCATACATATATACAGGCTCATTCTCGGATCAAATTAAACATTTAATTGCGCATTCACCGACAGAACGAACTCCTTATGCTGCAAAAAAATCCGGAGGAGTTAAACATTCCATGACGCTTACCCATTTGCAACGGCTTGAAGCCGAGAGCATCCACATCATGCGCGAAGTAGTGGCTGAGACCGAAAATCCGGTCATGCTCTATTCCATCGGCAAAGACAGCGCAGTGATGCTGCATCTGGCGATGAAGGCGTTTTTCCCCGCCAAGCCACCCTTTCCGCTGTTACACGTCGATACCACGTGGAAGTTCAGGGCTATGTACGAGCACCGCGACCGCATGGCGCGCGAACTCGGCATGGACTTGCTGGTACACGTCAATCCTGAGGGCACCGCCAAAAACATCAACCCGTTCACCCACGGTTCGGCGATTCACACCGACATCATGAAAACCGAAGGGTTGAAGCAGGCACTGGAAAAATATGGCTTCGACGCGGCGTTCGGCGGCGCCCGTCGCGACGAGGAAAAGTCGCGCGCCAAGGAACGCATCTTCTCTTTCCGCTCCAGCGCCCATCGCTGGGATCCCAAGGCGCAGCGCCCGGAATTATGGAAGCTCTACAACGCGCGCAAGCACAAGGGCGAGAGCATTCGCGTCTTTCCCATCTCGAATTGGACCGAACTCGATATCTGGCAATACATTCATCTGCAGAACATTCCCATCGTACCGCTGTATTTCGCCAAGACCCGGCCGGTGGTTGAACGCGACGGCGCGCTGATCATGGTCGATGACGAACGCATGCCGCTGCGTGAAGGCGAAGTGCCGATGATGCGCAAGGTGCGTTTCCGCACACTCGGCTGCTATCCGCTGACCGGTGCCGTCGAGTCCGACGCCGAAACACTTGAGGAAGTGATTCAGGAAATGTTGTTGACCAAAACGTCTGAACGCCAGGGGCGCGTGATCGACCACGATTCAGCCGGTTCGATGGAAAAGAAGAAACAGGAAGGGTATTTCTGATGGCACACGTTTCCGACCTGATTGCGAGCGACATCAGTGCTTACCTGAAATCGCACGAACACAAGAGCCTGCTGCGTTTCATCACCTGTGGCAGCGTTGACGACGGCAAAAGCACGCTGATCGGTCGCCTGCTCTATGAATCGAAGATGCTGTTCGAAGACCAGCTGGAGGCGCTGGAAACCGATTCGAAGAAAATGGGCACGCAGGGTGAACAGCTCGACTTCGCGTTGCTGGTGGACGGACTCGCTGCCGAGCGCGAACAGGGCATCACCATTGATGTTGCCTACCGTTTCTTTTCCACCGACGTGCGCAAGTTCATCGTCGCCGACACCCCGGGGCACGAGCAATACACGCGCAATATGGTTACTGGCGCGTCGACGGCCGATGTTGCGATCCTGATGGTCGATGCGCGCAAGGGAATCCTTACCCAGACCCGGCGGCACAGCTACCTGGTTTCGTTGATCGGCATCCGCAATGTCGTGGTTGCCATCAACAAGATGGATCTGGTGGACTACTCGGAGAAAACCTTCCGCTCCATTTGCGATGACTATGCTGTTTTTGCTAAAGAACTCGGCTTTGGCAACATCACCTATATACCGATGTCGGCGTTCAAGGGCGACAACATCACTGAACCGAGCGAAAACACCCCGTGGTACCACGACACGACGCTGATGGGGTATCTCGAAACGGTGCAGATTGACGAGGAGCGGTTACAGAAAAATCCGTTCCGTCTGCCCGTACAGTGGGTGAATCGGCCCAATCTGGATTTTCGCGGCTTCGCCGGTACGATTTCCAGCGGTGTCATCAAGGCCGGCGATCCGATCCGGATTCAGCCTTCGGGCCGCACCAGCACCGTTGCGCGCATCGTCACCGCGGATGGCGATCTGGAGCATGCGGTGGCGGGCCAATCGGTCACCCTGACGCTCGCCGACGAAGTCGATATCTCGCGCGGCGATGTACTCTCCGGCACCGATGCACCGCCCGAATGCGCCGACCAGTTCGAAAGCACCATCGTCTGGATGCACGACGATGCGCTTCTGCCGGGACGCAGCTATCTGCTCAAGATCGGCAGCCGCACCGTCAACGCCCAGATTACCGATATCAAGTATCAGGTCGACGTGAATACCATGAAGCATCTTGCTGCCAAGCAGTTGGTGCTCAACGCCATCGGTGTCTGCAATATCAGCATCGATCGACAGATCGCGTTCGATCCCTATAGCGAAAATCGCGATACCGGCGGCTACATCCTGATCGACCGGCTCACCAACAATACGGTTGGTGCCGGCATGCTGCATTTCGCCCTGCGCCGTTCGCAAAACATCCACATGCAGCATGTCGATGTGAACAAGGCGGCGCGTTCCTCGCTCAAGCAGCAGAGCGCTTGTGTACTCTGGTTCACCGGCCTCTCCGGCGCAGGCAAGTCGGCGATTGCCAACAGCGTCGAGAAACGGCTTCATGCCATGGGCCGTCATACCTACATTCTTGATGGTGACAATGTGCGCCATGGCCTGAACAAGGACTTGGGCTTTACCGATGCCGACCGAGTGGAAAACATTCGCCGCGTCGGCGAGGTATGCAAGCTCATGGCTGACGCCGGCCTGATTGTGATCACCGCTTTCATCTCCCCGTTCACCGCGGAGCGCGATATGGCGCGCAGCCTCCTGGCGGAGGGCGAGTTCATTGAAGTCCACGTCGATACGCCGCTGGAAGTTGCGGAGCAGCGCGATCCGAAGGGCTTATACAAAAAGGCGCGGCGCGGCGAGCTGAAGAACTTTACCGGTATCAGCTCTCCGTATGAGGCACCGGAAAACCCGGAGATCCGTATCGACACCACCAGACTCACCATAGAAGGTGCGACAGACGTAGTGATCGGGATGCTTCAGCAACGGGGCTTCCTTGGGAGCGCAGACTAACTGGGGCCATCGTGCCGACAACAAAAAGGCTTGCCAGCCAAGGATTGCTCAACCCTATCCGGCAAGAGGCCGTTGTGAAATGGAAAAGTTTTTACGTACGCAGTCAAAACAAAAGGAGGACTCAATGGGAAATTCAACAGACGAAGCCACCGCTACTGCAGCGCCAACTCCCGTACCCTTGTTCGTTGACGATTTGCTGGCCGCAGCGAGCGGCGCAACCGGTCTGACGGATTTCGGTGACCGGCAGTTCGTCAAGGGTTTGACCACGCTTACGGACGCTCTGCGCAGCGAAGCCAGACTCAATGCGATGGGGCACCTGATGGTATCCGGGGGCCTTATCCGGCTACTGAGCAACCGGCTGCGCTACCAGCGCGACGTGACGCAGCACCCGGAGATCCGCGACGAGAAGATCGCGGCGCCGATCATCATTCTCGGGCTGCCGCGCACCGGTACCTCGAAGCTACAGCGGGTGATGTCGGCCGACCCGACCGTGCAACGCCTGGAATTCTGGCGCACCATCAACCCCGCCCCGTTCCCCGGCGAAGAGCCCGGCAACCCCAAGGCGCGCATCGAAGCCGGCTTGCTGGTTGAAAACACATTGTCGACGATGTTCCCCGGCTGGATGGCGCGCCACCCCATGGAAGCGCTGGAACCGGACGAAGAACTGCACATCATGGACATGTCGTTCGAATGCGTGATCTCCTGGCTGTTCTCGCGCGTGCCGTCGTTCTACACCTACATCAACCAGTGCGATCCGCATCCGACCTACAACATCCTCCACGCCATGCTGCAATACCTGCAATGGCAGGATGGCGGCGGGCGCGGGCGACCGTGGATCATGAAGTCGCCGGTGCATATCGGCGCCTTGCCGACGCTGATCGAGACTTTCCCCGATGCGACGATCGTGCATTGCCATCGCGATCCGCGCAAGGTCATCCCATCCTTCGCATCGCTGATCGAAGAAGGACGCAAGATGGGCAGCGATTCCGTCGATCCGCTGGAGATCGGACGCGACATGCTCAACCATTGGGGCGATCAGATCGACCGCAACCTGAAGGCCCGCGAGAGTCTGCCGGCCTCGCGCATCATGGACGTCCAGTTCGAGGAAATCATGAAAGACGACGTTGGCGTAATCCGTCGGATTTACCAGCGTGCCGGCCGCACCCTGACACCGGAGGCCATCGCTGCGTTCAAGGACTACGACGCGCGTCGGCCCGACAAACATTGGGGGCAATACGAATACACGGCGGAGCAATACGGCCTCAACGACGCCATCATTGACGAGCGCTTCGAGGAATATCGCAAGCGTTTCATCACCGCCGGAAAATAAAGGAGACATGCATGAGCACTAACGGCAATCACCCGGTACACGGGCAGGATGTGAACGGGCTGGCGATCGGCGATCCAGCCATCTGGCGCGCGATGACCCGCGCCATCGGCGAACTGGAAAGCCTCGTCTGGAACGACCCGCTGATCAAGGACGACCTGACCCGGGCGGAAGGCGTGCGCTACCTGACACGCCTCATCGTCTCGGCCGCACAGATGACCTTCGAGGGTTTCAGAGCGGACTACCCGCTGCTGCTCAAGTTCCTGTCCACCCGCGTCCACTGGGGCCTGCCGGCCACCGACTGCCTCTACCAGTGGGCGCCGGTGCATGGCGATCACGTCTATCGCATCATCGGCGACCGGGGCACAGCGCACCTGTTCGACGTCGAGACCCGCGTCGGCCACTTTGCCCACGTCAGCGAATGGAAGCTGTTCGACCGCAGCAACGAGTTCAAGATCGGCCCGGACAACCAGATCGAAATCGTGCTCAGCCGCAACGAACAACCGGGCAACTGGATCAAGCTGCCCGAAGGTCCAGGCAACATCATTTTCCGCCAGTACTTCTACGACTGGATCAACGAAAAGTCGGCCAAGGTACAGATCGTGCGTGACGGCGCCAAATATCCGCCGCCGCCGATGACGACACAGGCGATGACCGACTGCGCCCAGTTGTTCATCGACTGGCTACACAATCTGCCCGCCACCTTCGCCCAGGTGGTGCGCAGTTACTACACCGCGCCCGAAGATTCGATGATCTTCGATCCCATCGATTTCGGCTGGAAGGACTTGCGTTACGGCAAGACCACCTACAACTGCGCCGAGGACGAGGCGCTGATCGTCGAGGTACGGCCGCCCGCCGCCTACTACTGGAGCATCCAGCTGTGCAGCCATTTCTGGGAAGCGCGCGACTGGAACCTGCGCCAGACTTCGCTCAACGGCCACCAGGCGGCACTGGACGACGATGGCGTACTTCGTGCCGTCATTGCCCATACCGACCCGGGCGTACCCAACTGGCTCGATGCCGGCGGCCACCAGCGCGGTTTGCTGGCGATTCGCTACTACAAGGCCGATTCGCTGCCGGTGCCGACCGTGCGTCGTGTGAAGCTGTCGCAGCTGCGCGCGTCCCTGCCGTCATCGACTCCCGCCGTCAGCAACGAAACACGCCAGGAGAGCCTGCGGGCACGATCCTGGTCTGTGGCCCGGCGCGATTGCGACTGACGCAATCGGCGGGTTTTAGCAAGCAATTGACGAAAAAAACATAGGAGGAAAAAGCATGTCCAACATCGAAAAACTGTTTTCACTCAAAGGCAAGGTGGCGCTGGTAACCGGCGCCGGCACGGGCATGGGCGCGCGCTTCGCACAGACCCTGGCCGATGCGGGAGCCAAGGTCATCTGCGCCGCGCGTCGCCTGGACAAGGTGCAGAGCGTGGCAGACGGTATTGTCGCGGCGGGAGGCGACGCCATCGCTCTTGCTTTGGATATCGGCGATACCGCCAGCGTGGGACGCGTATTCGACCAGGCACAGCAGAAGTACGGCCTGATCGATGTGCTGGTCAATAACGCGGCGCAACTCGATTTCGCGCCGTTCCCGGATGTCGACGATGCGGCATGGGCCAATCTGTTCAACGTCAATGTGGCGGGGCCGATGCGTATGGCGCGGGAGTTTTCCAAGCGGCTGATCGCCGCCGATAGACCGGGCGCCATCATCAACGTGACCTCGATTACCGGGCAGCAGGTTTTGCGTAATGTGCCCTGCTACGGCAGCGCCAAGGCCGCGGTAATCCAGATGACGAAGCAGATCGCCGCCGATCTTCTCGACAAGAAGATCCGCTGCAATTCCATCGCCCCCGGATATTTCATGACCGACATGGTGAGTGGGTATTTCGAGACGGAACAGGGCAAGGCCGAAACGCAAAAGCTGCCGGCAAAACGCGTCGGCAGCGTGGAGGAACTGGATGGGGTTCTGCTGCTCCTCGCCAGCGATGCATCTTCCTACATGAACGGCGCGATCATCCCGGTAGATTACGGCCACGTAATGCTGTTGGCTTAAGACGCGGAGCGCCGGAGGCGGTCTAACGACCTTCGCGGGGAAACCCGTGTATGTAGAAGTGGGCGGCCTGCGCGGCTTTCGCGCAGTGCCCCTGACCGCGGTGTTAGCCCGCAGATTGGCAAGCTGAACGACAGGCCGTTTCGAGCGCGCAACATTGTCAGCGTCTTGGAACTGCTGCGAGAGAGTGAATGTTCAGCATATGACGGCGAGTTTGTTGCGCTAGTGTAGCGTTCTATTCTTGATGGAACTTATACAAATCAGGTGTCTCCAATGCTGTAATTCATCACAGCGAGGAGAGGGCGAGTGCGAGTTGCTGCGGAGATTGTGTTGAGCGAGGAAGA
>JALNXH010000009.1 GCA_023230455.1 Rhodocyclaceae bacterium
CGATTTCCAGGTCAGGCCCAACAGCTCTCCCTGCCTCATCGCCGTCTCGACAGCCAATGTGACGGCAGGAACAAGCCAGGGATTCCGGCTTTTTCGACACTCCGCCTCAAATTGAGTCCACTCATCCTCACTCAGGCGGCGATCACGTCCTTCGCTCTCTTTCGGCTTGCGGATCTTTTCGACAGGATTTCCGCGCGGGAGTGTTATGCCTTTCTCATTTTCGGCGTAGCCAAGTAATTTCGAAAGCATATAAAGTTCTTTTCGAACTGTGCTTTCACCAACTTTGCGCCTATCTGTACTACCTTTGAGTCTGGAATCCCTGAAACTGGCAACAAGCTTTTGATCAACAGCGGCAATACTGTAATCGCCAAAGAAATCATTCAGGCGGTCCAACTGGAAACGCCAGGCCTCCCTTTCATCCTCTCTGACACGGTAGTGCAGGGGCGCGAAATCGGATTTGAAATCCTTGATCAGGTCACCAACGGTTGTATGCTCGGCAGCTGATGCAGAGACATACGTACCGCGATCAATTTCAGCCTCGACTCGACGCGCCCATTCCTGAGCGAGGGTTTTGTTCGGAAATGTCTTGCTCTGGACTGGGTAGCCCCGCCGTCTTACACGGGCCTGCACATACCCACTGTCGCGCATCTGGAAGGTGGCCATTCGCTTGGCTCCGAAAAATGAAGTGGCTCCGTTTTGCCTCCGAAACCCATATCCGAATTATGCCACCACCACGTAACACCTGCCAATAGAGGCTTTATAAAGCAATAAATTCCACGCCTGGAAAGCGTGTTTAGGATAATATCCTAACGCGGGTTCGAATCCCGCCCTCTCCGCCAGAAGCAAAAATGCCCCTCCCGGGGCGTTTTTATTTTCACTCGCGGCCGGGGATTCTGCCTTTACTCTTCGGCGGTTGGCGGCAATCCTGCCAACCAGTCGGCACGCGCCCGACGGGCGGCATCGAACAATGCGGCGAGACCATTGCCATCGGCGCTGGCCAGTTTCACGCGGATGCGCAACAGCTCTGCCATGTAGGCATCCAGTTCGGTGATCAGCGCGGCGCGGTTGGCGACGCAGATATCGCGCCACATTTCCGGATGGCTGCCGGCGATGCGGGTGAAATCGCGGAAGCCGCCGGCGGCAAAGCCGAATAGCTGCCCTGAATTTTCACGCTCGGCGAACTCATGCACCAGGGCATAGGCCAGCAGATGCGGCAGATGGCTGACGGCGGCAAAGATGCGGTCGTGCGTTTCGGCATCGAGTTGTTCGATCGTCGCGCCGCAAGCCTCCCACGCCTGCTGCACACGCGACACCGCCAGCGGAGAGTTTTCCGCCAGCGGAGTGAGCACGACGCGCCGGTCGCGATAAAGGTCCGCCTGCGCCGCCATAGGGCCGCTCTTTTCGGCGCCGGCAATTGGATGGCCGGGAACAAATTGGCCGATTTTTTCGCCCAGCGCCCAACGTGCGGCCGACACGACATCCGCCTTGGTGCTGCCGCCGTCGGTGACGACGGTATCCGGGCCTAAGTGCGGCAGCAGCGCCTGTAGCACTGCCGGCATCTGGCCAACGGGCATGCCCAACAGCACCAACTCGGCACCGGCCAGTGCATCAGCCCAGTCGGCTGCGATGCGATCGATGATGCCGAGGCGCCGGGCCTCCTCCAGCGTTGCCCGGTTGCGCCCGAGGCCGACGATCTCGGCAACCGCCCCGGCGGCCTTGAGGCCCAGCGCAAACGAACCGCCTATCAGGCCGACGCCGCAGACGACGATTTTTCCAAAATGCGCCATCAGCCGTGCAATGCCTTTTCGAGGGCATCGAGAAAACGCGTGTTCTCATGCGGCAGGCCGATAGTCACGCGCAGGAAACCGGGCATGGAGACGGGGCGCACGATGACGCCTTGGCGCAGCAGCTTCTGGTTGATCCCTTGCGCGTCACCGACGTTGACCGCGACAAAGTTGGCATGGGAAGGAATGTGCTCCAGGCCTAACCGTTTACACCCGGCCACCAGCTGTTCCATGCCCTGACGATTGATGTCGTAGCTCTCGGCGAGAAAGCGATGGTCGTCGAGCGCCGCGTAGGCCCCCGCCAACGCCAGGTTGTTGACATTGAAGGGCATGCGGATGCGATTCAGCAGGTCAGCCACCTCTGCTGAGGCGACACCGAAGCCAACGCGCAGTCCGGCCAAGCCATACACCTTGGAAAAGGTACGGGCGATGATCAGATTTGGAAATTCCTTAATCCAGACGACGCTCTCGGCGCGATCCGCCGGTGCCAGATATTCGTTGTAGGCCTCGTCGAGCATCACCAGCACGTCGCTTGGCACCGCTTCCATGAAGCGATGCACCTCGGCGTAGGAAAGGAAGGTGCCGGTCGGATTGTTCGGATTGGCGATCCAGATCAGCCGCGTATCGGAGCGGATAGCCGCGCGCATCGCCTCCAGATCGTGGCCGTAGTGCTTCGCCGGAACAACGATATTCTCGCCGCCTGCGGTCAGTGTGGCGATCGGGTAGATGGGAAACGCGTATTGCGCCGACACCGCCGAACAGCCAGCTTGCAGAAAGGCCCGCGCCGTCAGGTCGAGGATGTCGTTGGAACCGCTGCCAAGGACGATCTGGTCGCGCCCCACACCAAGATTTTCAGCCAGCTTGGCGACCAGTTCGAATTGATCGGGATAGAGGCCGACGCCACCGAGCGCCTCTTCGACCGCCGCGCCGGCCAGCGGGCTCATGCCGCGCGGATTTTCGTTCGACGCCAACTTGACGATGCTGGCCGGATCGAGATCGAACTCCCGCGCCAGTTCGGTAATCGGCTTGCCCGGCACATAGGCCGAAATGGCACGGATGTGGGGCGGCGCCTGCTGCGCAATGCTCATGGAGAAACCCTCAGAAAACCGCTTGCGGATACGACCCGAGTTCCTTGACGAAGCCGGCGCGGCGCCGCAACTCGTCGAGTGCCGCCACCACCGGCGGATCTTCGCGATGGCCTTCAATGTCGATGTAGAACACATACTCCCAGCGATTGCCGCCGAATCCGCGCGCGGGACGAGACTCCAGATGCGTCATCGACACGCCGTTCTGTGCCAGCGGCGCCAACAGTTCATGTACCGCACCGGGCCGATTGGCCGCCGAGCACACCAGCGAAGTCTTGTCGCGACCAGACGGGCTCGCGTCGTGGGCAGAGAGCACGACAAAGCGCGTAGTGTTGTTCGGATCATCTTCTATATTCGCTGCCAGTACGCCAAGTCGGTACAGTTCAGCGGCTGCTTCGCCGGCCACCGCCGCCGCACCGGCTTCGGCAGCCGCCAGACGGGCGGCTTCGGCATTGCTCGCCACCGCCACACGTGGCACCTGAGGCAGATTGCGGTTGAGCCATTCGTGGCATTGCGCCAGCGACTGGGAATGGGAATACACCGTCCGCACTTCGTCCAGTCTCCCACCCGACGCCATCAGTTGGTGATGGACCGGAAGATTCACCTCGCCGCAAATTTGCAGCGGCGAAGACAACAGCAGATCGAGCGAGCGGCCGACAGCCCCTTCGGTAGAGTTTTCCACCGGCACCACCGCGTAATGTGCGTTGCCGGCTTCGACCGCACGGAACACATCGTCGATCGCCGCACAAGGCAGCAAGGTCGGCGCGCTGCCGAAGTGTTTGCGCGCGGCGCTCTCAGAATAGGTGCCGGCCGGCCCAAGGTAGGCGATGATCAGCGGCTGTTCCAACGCCAGGCAGGCCGACATGATTTCGCGGAAGATGCGCTGCACGGCGGCGGCCGGCAACGGCCCCGGATTGGCCTCGCCGATCCGACGCAGAACCTGGGCCTCGCGCTCGGGACGATAGATATTCCCCTGCTTGATCTCGCCGATGCGGTGAGCGATACGTGCCCGCTCGCCTATCAGCCGCAGGGTTTCGTCATCGATCTGGTCGATGCGTTGCCGCAAGCTCTCCAGCTCTTCCTTGTCGTCAGCCACCTCACCCCTCCAGAGGCAGATACCTTACCGCCAGGACGCCGGCAATACCAGAGATCGACTTCACCAGCGCGGGACTCACCTTGCTATCGACGTCGACCAGCGTATAGGCGATCTCGCCGCGCGACTTGTTTACCATGTTGTGAATGTTAAGTCCGGCCTGGGCCAGCGCGGTCGAAATCTGCCCCACCATATTCGGCACATTGGCATTGGCAATCGCGATGCGATAACCGGATTCGCGCGGCATCTCAACGTTGGGGAAATTCACTGCGTTGCGCACATGGCCATGATCGAGGTAATCGACCAGTTGGTCGGCCACCATTAAGGCGCAGTTTTCCTCGGCTTCGCGGGTCGAGGCGCCAAGATGCGGCAACGCCACCACACCGGGCTTGCCGTTGAGCGTGCCGCTGGGGAAATCGCAAATGTAGCGGCCGAGTTTCTTCGCCGCCAGCGCAGCCAGGATGGCATCTTCATTCACCACGCCGTCGCGGGAAAAGTTCAGCAGCACCGCGCCGTGGCGCATCAGGCCGATGTTCTCGGCGTTGACCAGGTTGCGTGTAGCGTCGACCAGCGGCACATGCAGGCTGACGAACTGGGCGTGCTTCAGCACCTCGGCCACACTGTGCGCCTTCTTCACCTGCGAGGGCAGACTCCAGGCGGCGTCGACGGTGATTTCCGGATCGTAGCCGAGCACGTCCATGCCGAGCTTGATCGCCGCATCGGCGACCAAGCAGCCAATCTTGCCTAGGCCGATGATGCCCAACGTCTGGCCGGCCAGTTCGTAGCCGGCAAACGACTTCTTGCCGTCCTCGACCTTGCTGTCCATTTCGGGGTCAGCCGGGTCCAGTGCTGAAACGAAGCTCAACGCACCGGCAAGGTTACGGGCGGCGAGCAGCATTCCGGCAATCACCAACTCCTTCACCGCATTGGCATTGGCACCCGGCGCATTGAACACCGGCACACCGCGCTGGCTCATCGCCTTCACCGGGATGTTGTTGGTACCGGCGCCGGCGCGGCCAATGGCCAGCACCGAGGCGGGAATTTCCATCGTATGCATATCGGCGGAGCGCACCAGCACCGCATCGGGATCCTTGATGTCCTTGCCCGTGGTGTAGCGGCCTTCGGGCAGACGCTTGAGGCCGGTCGCCGAAATCTGGTTGAGGACCAGCACCTTGAATTGACGGCTCATGGCGTTATCCGTGCTGGCGCTCGAATTCGCGCATGTAAGCCACCAGCGCCTCGACGCCCGCTACCGGCATCGCGTTGTAGATCGAGGCACGCATGCCGCCGACCGAGCGATGGCCCTTGAGCTGGATCATATTGCGCTCCTTGGCTCCTTTCAGAAAGGCGTCGTCGAGTTCCGCATTCTTCAGCGTGAAGGGCACGTTCATGCGTGAACGGTCCTGCTTCCTTACCGGATTGGCGAAGAATTTGCTGCCGTCGAGGAAATCATAGAGCAGCGCGGCCTTTTCGATATTCTTGCGCTCGACCGCCACCAGCCCGCCCTGGCGCTTCAGCCACTGAAACACCAGTCCGGCAATGTAGATGCCATAGGTCGGCGGCGTGTTGTACATCGAGTCGTTGTCGGCGTGGATCTTGTAGTCGAGCATCGTCGGCGGAGTCGGCACCGCATGACCGATCAGGTCGTCGCGGACGATGACGATAGTGAGGCCGGCGGGGCCGATGTTCTTTTGCGCGCCGGCGTAGATCAGGCCGTACTTGGAGACATCCACCGGCTTGGAGAGAATGTTCGACGACATGTCGCAGACCAGCGGCACGTCGCCGGTATCCGGGGTCCAATGAAACTCAACACCGCCGATGGTTTCATTCGCCGTGTAATGCACGTAGGCCGCGTTTTTGTCGAGCTTCCAGTCCTTCTGCGCCGGCGCATAGTTAAAGTTAGCGTCTTCGGCCGATGCAACCACATTCACCTGGCCGAACAGCTTGGCTTCCTTTATTGCCTTCTTCGCCCACTCGCCGGTATGCACGTAGTCTGCGCCGGCCTTGCCGCGCAACAGATTGACCGGAATCATCTCGAACTGCAACGTGGCGCCGCCCTGTAGGAACAGCACCTTGTAATTCGCCGGGATGGCGAGCAATTCGCGCAGATCGGCTTCGGCCTGTGCATGGATGCCCATGTACTCCTTGCCGCGATGGCTCATTTCCATCACCGACTGGCCGGATTTGTTCCAGTCGAGCAGTTCGTCGGCGGCCTGGCGCAACACCTCTTCGGGCAAGGCGGCAGGTCCGGCGCTGAAATTGAATACGCGTGCCATGTTTACTCACTCCCCTTCATCTATGGATTCCGAATCTTCTGTTTCCACCACTTTCTCAACGCCGGCGAGAACGGTGCCCTGGTCGAGATTGATCAGCGTCACACCCTGTGTCGCCCGGCTCATTTCGCGAATGTCGGCAATGCGGGTGCGGATCAGCACCCCGCCGGTGGAGATCAGCATGATCTCCTCGTTGCTCTCGCCCTGCGAGGTAAGCACGGCAGCAACGACCTTGCCGTTGCGCTCGGAGGTCTGGATCGCGATCATCCCCTTGGTACCACGGCCATGACGAGTGTATTCGACGATCGGGGTGCGCTTGCCGTAGCCGTTCTCTGTGGCGGTGAGCACCGACCAGTCCTCGCTGTCGGCGACCAGCATGGAGATCACCGATTGACCGTCCTCCAGCATCATGCCGCGCACGCCACGCGACTCGCGGCCCATCGGGCGAACGTCATTTTCGTCGAAACGTACCGCCTTGCCGGAGTCGGAGAACAGCATCACGTCGGAATGGCCATCGGTGATGGCAACGCCTATCAGGTGATCGCCATCATCCAGGTGGGCAGCGATGATGCCGGCCTTGCGCGGGTTGGCGAAGGCCTTAAGCGGCGTCTTCTTGACGGTACCCATGGCCGTGGCCATGAAAATGTAGTGCTCGTCGTCGAATTCCTTGACCGGTAGCACGGTGGTGATCTTTTCGCCTTCGAGCAACGGGAACAGATTGACGATGGGCTTCCCGCGCGAACCGCGCGCACCTTCCGGCGCCTCGTAAACCTTTAGCCAATAGGCACGGCCCCGATTGGAAAAGCACAGGATGTAGTCATGGGTGTTGGCGACGAACAACCGGTCAACGAAATCGTCGTCCTTCACCGCGGCCGCCTGCTTACCTCGCCCGCCGCGTTTTTGCGCACGGTAATCGGCCAGAGGCTGGCGCTTGAAATAACCGCCGTGCGACAACGTAACCACCATGTCCTCGCGGGCGATCAGATCTTCGATATTGATGTCCGACGTATTCAGCACGATCTCCGAGCGCCGCGGATCGCCAAACTGGGCCTTGATGGCTGTAAGTTCGTCGGCAATGATGCGGGTGATACGCTCCGGCCGGGCGAGAATATCGAGCAGATCGGCAATCTGCGCCATGACGTCCTTGTACTCGGCGACAATCTTGTCCTGCTCCAGCCCTGTCAGGCGTTGCAGGCGCAGTTCCAGTATGGCCTGGGCCTGTGCGTCGGAGAGACGATAGCCTTGCTCCGAAAGGCCGAATTCCGCCGCCAGCCCCTCCGGACGCGAGGCCTCCGCCGCAGCACGGACCAGCATTTCCTCGACCAGGGCTGAGCGCCACTGGCGTGCCATCAGGCCTTTCTTGGCTTCGGCCGGCGTCGGCGCTGCCTTGATCAGCGCGATCACCTCGTCCACGTTGGACAGCGCAACGGCAAGGCCCTCGAGGATATGGCCGCGTTCGCGCGCCTTGCGCAGTTCGAACACGGTGCGCCGCGTCACCACCTCGCGCCGGTGAGCGAGGAAGGCGTCAAGCATTTCCTTCAGGTTGAGCAGGCGCGGCCGGCCGTCCACCAGCGCAACCATGTTCATGCCAAAGGTGTCCTGCAACTGGGTCTGCTTGTACAGGTTGTTGAGCACCACTTCCGGTACTTCGCCGCGCTTCAGCTCGATTACCACGCGCATACCGGATTTGTCTGACTCGTCCTGCAAATGGGCAATGCCTTCGATCTTCTTCTCGTTGACCAGTTCGGCGATTTTTTCCAGTAGGGTGCGCTTGTTGACCTGGTAGGGCAGCTCGTCGACGATGATCGCCTGCTTGCCACCCTTTTCCAGATCCTCGATGTGGGTCCGGGCCCGCATCACGCAGCGACCGCGGCCAGTGCGGTAGCCGTCCTGAACGCCGGAGAGGCCGTAGATCAGGCCCGCCGTGGGGAAGTCGGGCGCCGGTATGATCTGGATCAGATCGTCGATGCTCATCGATGGATCGGCCAGCAGCGCCAGACAGGCATCGACCACTTCGTTCAGGTTGTGCGGTGGAATGTTGGTCGCCATGCCGACCGCAATGCCCGAACTGCCGTTGATCAGCAGATTGGGAATGCGCGCCGGGAGGATCAGCGGTTCCTGTTCGGCGCCGTCGTAGTTGGGCCCGAAATCGACGGTTTCCTTCTCGATGTCGAACAGCAACTCATGGCCGACACGAGCCATGCGGATTTCCGTGTAGCGCATCGCCGCGGCATTGTCGCCGTCGACCGAACCGAAGTTGCCCTGGCCATCCACCAGCATGTAGCGCAGGCTGAAATTCTGCGCCATGCGAACGATGGTGTCATACACCGCGGTATCGCCGTGGGGGTGGTACTTACCGATCACATCGCCGACGATACGCGCCGACTTCTTGTAAGCCTTGTTCCAGTCGTTGCCCAACTCGTGCATCGCGAACAGCACCCGCCGATGCACTGGCTTGAGACCGTCCCGCACATCTGGAAGCGCCCGCCCGACGATTACGCTCATGGCGTAATCGAGGTAGGAATGGCGCATCTCCTCTTCGAGGCTGATCGGCAGGGTTTCCTTGGCGAAGGTAGCAGTCATGGTCAGCGAAGGTCGGGTCAGCCGAAAGGGTGCGATTCTAGCATGCGCCGACGTCCAAGCCGGCCCGGCAGCCGACTCTCGAAGGAATCATCGGTCCGTTGTATCCAATTGATTAATCTGCTTAAATCAAGCCATGAACGAATCCAGCAAAGACAACGCAATCCCCACGAAAATTGATCTTCTGATCCACCCCCGATGGGTAGTCCCCATCGAACCGCGGGGTATCGTCCTGGAAGATCATGCAATTGCCGTACATGGCGGCCGCATTGTCGGGTTACTGCCCGCGAACGAGGCTCGCAACCGGTTCGAAGCCACCGATACGGTCCATCTCGGAGAGCACGTACTGCTTCCAGGGCTGGTCAACCTGCACACCCACGCGGCAATGAGCCTGCTCCGCGGCTATGCAGACGACCTTCCGTTGATGCGCTGGCTGGAAGATAAAATCTGGCCAACGGAAGGACGCTGGGTGTCGCCGGACTTCGTCCATACCGGTACCCGGCTGGCGGCAGCCGAAATGCTGCGTGGCGGAGTCACCTGTTGTCAGGATATGTATTTTTTCCCCGAAACCGCCGCGGAAGCCTTCGTCGAATCGGGAATCCGCGCAGTAATCGGCATCGCGGTGATCGAATTTCCGACCCAATACGCCGCCGACGCTTCTGATTGCCTAGCAAAAGGTCTGGCCGCGCGGGACCGATTTCGTGACACCGAACAACTGTCATTCACGCTAGCGCCACATGCCCCGTATACCGTGTCCGATGCCAGCTTCGAACGGATTGCAACCCTCGCCGCGCAATTGGGCCTGGCGGTGCAGATCCATCTACACGAAACCCGGCAAGAGGTCGAAGACAGCCTCAAGCAATACGGCATGCGCCCGCTACAGCGTTTACAACGTCTCGGCCTTCTCGGCCCCGACCTGATCGCGGTACACGGCGTTAATTTCAATGACAACGATCTTGAACTGCTCGCCCAGCACGGTAGCAGCATTGCGCATTGTCCAAGCTCGAACATGAAGCTCGCCAGCGGTGCTGCCCCTATCGCGACGGCCCTGGCCTGCGGGATCCGGGTCGGACTCGGTACCGACAGTGCCGCCAGTAACAACCGCCTGGATTTGTTTCAGGAAATGCGCCATGCCGCTCTCCTCGGCAAGCTCGTGGCCTGCGATGCAGCGGCACTCGATGCTCACACCGTGCTGCGCATGGCAACCCTGGATGGCGCAGCGGCCCTCGGCCTGGATCGGTCGATCGGCAGCATAGAAACCGGGAAGCTGGCCGACCTCTGCGCCGTCCGACTTGACGACTGGATGATCCAACCCTGCTTCGACCCAGCCTCGCACTTGGTCTACGCCGCCGGCCGGGAACATGTCAGCCATGTTTGGGTCGAAGGTCGGTCTGTTGTTTCCAACAGTCACTTTGATGACATAGACGTGAGCAAACTACTCGCTGCCGTACGTTTGTGGCAAAATCGCCTCTGTAGATAGGTAATGCTCGCTTTATTTTCAGCAAGGATTCGAGCGTTGCCTCGCTGACTTGACCGCATCTAAAAAACTAAAGGAATCGCTCATGAAAAACCTCAAACATTCGCTGCTGCTGGCTGCCCTGTTGGGTAGCACCGTATCCGCCCTGGCACAAACGCCCGGGGTAGACCTGAAAGGCACGACCGCCTACGTCATCGACCAACGGGGTTACGTTGCCAAAAGCGGTACCGGCCTGTGCTGGCGTACCGGCTACTGGACCCCGGCCCAAGCAATCGCCGAGTGCGATCCTGATCTGGTAAAGAAGGAAGCGCCGAAGACCCGAGCCATTGAAGCTGCGCCGGCCGCTGCCACACCCAAGCCCGCTGCCGAAAAGATCACCCTCTCGGCCGATGCCCTGTTCGATTTTGACAAGGCTGTTCTCCGTCCGGAAGGCAAATCCAAGCTCGACGAATTCGCCGCTAAAGCAAAACAGATCAAGCTTGAAGTCATCATCGCCGTTGGTCACGCAGACCGCTTCGGTAGCGACAAGTACAACCAAAAGCTTTCCGAGCGCCGCGCTGCTGCGGTCAAGGAATATCTGGTCAGCAAGGGCATCGATGCCAATCGCGTCTACACGGAAGGCAAGGGCAAGACCCAACCGAAGACCAAGCCGGGCGATTGCAAAGGGCCGAAGAGCAAGAAGGTAATTGCCTGCTTGCAGCCTGACCGTCGCGTCGATTTCGAAGTGATCGGAACCAAGTAAACGTCCGCACCTTCGAACAAAGGCCCTGCCCTGCAGGGCCTTTTTCTTTTGGACAATCTCTACATCATGACCCAAACGCCCAATGCCGATCCCCAGGAACTCGCCAAATTCGGCGATCTGGCTCACCGCTGGTGGGATCCAAGTTCAGAATTCAAGCCGTTACATGATATCAACCCACTGCGGCTCGATTGGATAGACCGCCACACCGCGCTCTCCGGCAAGAGCGTCCTGGACGTCGGTTGCGGCGGCGGTCTGCTTAGTGAGGGCATGGCGCAACGCGGCGCCAAAGTAACTGGCATCGATCTTTCGGACAAGGCGCTTGGCGTAGCCCGATTGCATTTGTATGAAAGCGGTCTCAATGTCGACTATCGCCAAATCGCCGCTGAAGTATTGGCTGTAGAGTCTCCGGAAAGCTACGACATAGTCACCTGCCTCGAAATGCTTGAGCACGTTCCAGATCCGGCCAGCATCGTGCAAGCCTGCGCAACGCTGGTAAAACCCGGTGGGCAGGTGTTCTTCTCGACCCTTAACCGAAATCCAAAATCGTATTTATTTGCGGTAATCGGCGCAGAATATCTGCTCAATCTTTTACCCAAAGGCACACACGACTACGCGAAATTTCTCCGCCCGGCCGAATTGGCGCATTTCGTCCGCGAAGCAGACCTTGAGATGGAAGAACTCATCGGCATGAGCTACAACCCATTCAGCAAAAGCTATTCACTGGGCAACGACACATCGGTCAACTACCTAATCCGCACGGTACGCAATACCTGATGCGGTCCTCTTCGATCTTAACGGTACCCTACCGACACGACTCCTGACTTGGTAGGCGCCCTAAACCGACTGCTTGTAAAGGAAGGGTGGGCAGCACTGCCAACCGCTCAACTTCGCTCACAGGTTTCCGGCGGCACCTGTACGCTGCTGCTGGCCTGCGAGGATAATCGCCCCCCCGCCGCTTGGCGCTACCTGAGAGAAAGCTCAGCCATAGCGGAATGGGGACGCGACCAAATCGTTTCCCATCCGGCGGAAATCCTTGCATTGCTCAACCATATTCGTGCACAAGGCCTTGAATTCGGCCATTGGCGCGCCCATAATTCGCCTACGGTCGTAATTCCGGCAGACTGGAAGCGCTTTGGACGCGGGTTCGATTCCCGCCACCTCCACCACTGAGGGGGTGTACTGGCTTCGACAGGGTGAGTGAAGGCGAGCAGGCGACCCGACAGGCGACGGACGTAATCCGCGCAAAACCACAAACGCCAACGATGAGCGTTTCGCACTGGCCGCTTAAGGCCTGCTGAGGACATAGCCGTCCAATAAACAGAATGGCTATCGGCGGGGGCTTCGGCCCCCGTCGTCATTTCCTGCACGCGGGCTACGAGCGCAAGAAAAAACCCGCAAAGCCATAGGCAGTGCGGGTTTTCCTTTACTGGCGGAGACGGTGGGATTCGAACCCACGATTCCGTTTTTGACAGAATGCTCCCTTAGCAGGGGAGTGCCTTCGACCTCTCGGCCACGTCTCCAAAAGCGGAGCGCGATGATAACGTTTCACGCCCCTGCGGTCAAACCACCTTTGTCTTTAGACTGTCGGCTGATCCAGTTCGAAAGCCTTATGCAGTATCCGGACGGCAAGTTCGAGATATTTTTCGTCCACTACGACCGAAATCTTTATTTCGGATGTGGAGATCATCTGGATGTTGATGCCCTCCTCAGCCAAAGTACGGAACATCTTGCTCGCCACACCCGGATGAGACCGCATACCGACACCAACCGCCGAAACCTTGCAGATTTTATTATCGCCAACCACCGCGCGTGCGCCAACATGGGGCTTGACCTGCTCATCGAGAATCTTCAGCGCACGAGGATATTCGCCGCGGTTTACGGTGAATGAAAAATCGGTCGTACCGTCATGGCCGACGTTCTGAATGATCATGTCGACGTCGATGTTGGCATCGGCAATGGTACCGAGAATCTGATAGGCAATGCCGGGGCGGTCCGGAACGCCGAGGACGGTGAGCTTGGCTTCGTCGCGATTGAAGGCGATCCCGGAGATGATGGGCTGTTCCATTTTGCTGTCTTCCTCGAAAGTAATGAGCGTGCCGAGGGTTTCCTTGCCCTCTTCCTCGAAGCTTGAAAGCACACGTAACTTGACCTTGTACTTGCCGGCGAATTCAACCGAGCGAATCTGTAGCACCTTCGAACCCAGGCTGGCCATTTCGAGCATTTCTTCGAAAGTGACGTGATCCAGCTTGCGCGCCTCGGGAACGATGCGCGGGTCGGTGGTGTAAACGCCATCGACGTCAGTGTAAATTTGGCACTCGTCGGCCTTGAGCGCCGCTGCCAAGGCCACGCCCGATGTATCGGAACCGCCGCGGCCGAGGGTAGTGATGTTGCCGAGTTCATCCACACCCTGGAAACCAGCAACGATAATTACCGTCCCCCCCTCCAGATCGCGCCGCATATTGGCTTCTTCTATGTCAAGAATGCGCGCCTTGGTAAACGTGCTATCGGTAAGAATCTTGACTTGGGCTCCGGTGTAGCTACGCGCCTTGACCCCGATGTCATTCAAGGCCATGGACAACAGCGCAATGCTCACCTGCTCACCGGTAGACACCATTACATCGAGTTCGCGCGGTTCTGGATTTGGTGAAACGTCCTTGGCCAAGGCAAGCAAGCGGTTGGTTTCGCCGCTCATTGCCGAAACCACGACCACCAGTTGGTGACCGAGCGCCTTCCAGCGGGCAACCCGTCGGGCGACGTTGCGGATGCGCTCAGGCGAACCCATTGAGGTACCGCCATACTTCTGAACGATCAAAGCCATTTTTTAATTAAAGCAAATGCTTACGCAAAACGAGGAGCAGGATTTTACCCGATAGGTCAGTTCAGCGGTAAGCCGGGAACGATTCCGTTCGAATTACCCCTACACTGAAAAACATGCTGCCCTTGTATGTAATACGTATAGTGTCTATACTTTTAGATATATAACTTCGGTTATATGTTTCAAGACGTACGCTTAGGCTAAATGCATTTTTAGAGACCTTATTTCCTTGATGGAGACAACCATGAAAGCACCCGAAAAAATCGATGCCCGCGAGATTCGCCGCAAACTCGGGCTGAATCAGCAGCAGTTCTGGTCTAAGCTCGGCGTTACGCAGAGCGGCGGTTCACGGTACGAGAGCGGGCGCAACATGCCGCGCCCGGTTCAACAACTGCTGCGCCTTGTCCATGTGGAGCAGATCGATATCGCCAAGGTTAAGCGCGACGATTTCGAAGTGGTCGAATTCCTCAAGGCAACCAAGCCGGACCTCTTTAAGGATCTGAAAAAGCAGGCCAAGGCAGCCCACAAGAAGGGCTCCTGATGAAGGCAAGCTCAGGGGCTGATCTGAACTTTCAGTCCCTGAGCGACCAAGCGGCGGGCAAGCTCGTCGAACCACTTGGACGTCAGGTGCCCAAGATGCGGTGCATCGGCTTGCATTGACGGCCGGGCCAGTCCGTAAAGGTGCACGCCACGCAGAATATGCGCCCTCGCTCCGACCCATGCCACATAGGCATCGATGTCTTTGGTAGCAGGTTCCTTACCGTCAAACTCAAAGAAGCAGCTCTGCAACCACGTCGGACAGAGGCTTGCGCAACACTGTAGACGGCGCTCTACCGCTTCGGTCGGTGTGCGGGTGCCATTGATGCGGCTGCGCGCGTCGGACGAGATTCCGTCCACCTTGAACCAGACCTCCCCCCCCGCCTCGGCCATTGTCCGCACACCGCGCTGAACACCGGCACGATCCATCAAGCTGCCATTGGTAATCAAGCGCAAAGGCAGCATTCCCCTGAGCCGATGCGCATCTAGAACGGCAACCACACGCCCCACGGCGTCAGGGAATTCTGCGGCAGCAGTGGGCTCGCCATTGCCGGAGAAAGCCACATCAACCAGATGTCGCATCTTCGCATCGGCTACGCGAGACTCAAGAAAATCGCCCTCCAGCACATCCTGCAAAAGGATATCCAGTTCAGTCGCCATCCTTTCCAGATCAATCGGTGGAGGACCGCCGCGCTTGAGATCAGGAACCTGACAATAAATACAGCGCCAATTGCAGGCGTTGTTGGGGTTGAGGTTAATGCCGATCGAGATACCGCCAGCCCGTCGCGATACTACTGGATAGACATAAAGCATCCCGGCGCTGCCGCGGGAATGTTCATTCACATCAAGGAGGATCGGGGGGGAGGCAGACATGGTGCGGGGCTATAATGCTTGCCCGTCCAGCATAGCACCGTTCCCATGCAGATCACCCGCCGCCTCGAATTCGATGCCGGCCACCGCATTCCAAACCATCGTAGTCAGTGCCGGCATCTCCACGGGCATCGCTACGTAATCGAGATCACCTTGTCCGGCGGCATCGTCAACGACGATCGCTCGGCTCAAGACGGCATGGTGATGGATTTCGCTGACGTCAAGTCGATTGCCAAGCAGCATGTCGCAGACCTGTGGGATCACGCATTCCTGGTCGCCAGGAACGATCACGCCGTAGTGGATTTCCTGGCAACGCTGCCAGGGCATAAAACCGTCATCCTCGACCGAGCGCCCACGGCCGAGAATCTAGCGCAACTGGCGTTCGACATCCTGGAACCGTTATACCGCGACAGCTACGGCATTCATCTGTACCTTGAACGCGTACGTATCTACGAAACGCCCAACTGCTGGGCCGATGCGCTGCGCTCAGAAGGTATCGGATAACCAGCAACGCGCCTCAGGGCAAAATGCGGTCGATGGTGATCGCCACGGCAGACGAACCGACTTTCACCGCATCCAGACTCCCCGACAGATCGCCGGGCTTGGCAACAGGATCGCCCGACTTGGCAACGCGAGCCTCGACGCGCACCGCCTTGAATGACGACAACTTCAACTGCGGGGTCATCGCACTCGAATCATCCAGTGTAAATGCCAACGGCAAATCGGCAACGGTGGCCCGCACTACGGCCAGAGGCATGCGCGGCCCCTGTTCGGCGCGCGCAAAAACGAACACCAGATCGCCCGGTGCAGCCTTGGCTTTCAATGCGGATGACAGACTCACCGTTCCGCGAATCACGGCACTGCCAGCCGCCGCGGGAGCAGGAGCAACCGACGTGGACGTCGTCGCAGGCGGCCGTATGGAAGTGCCACCGCTCATGCGGGTACGCGCCTCGGCAATGCCCGCCGAAAGATTGGCAGCATCCTGCGAGTCGGGTGCGACCTTTTTTAACAATCGCTCCCAATAGGTGATCGCCGTGCGGTAATCCTGGCGATTGAAAGCCCCGTAGCCGGCAAGATACTGAGCCAGGGGATTTTCGGGGTCCTTCTTCAGTAAAGCGGTGAGCATTTTCAACGCCTCGCCCTCGATGTGACCTGCGTTTCTGTCCGCAGCCAACTCTATGCGTTCGAGGATCAGCGCCGGCTCCGCATTGGCTGCGGTGCCTGCACGCAGATAAGCCTGCTCGGCCTCTTCGTAACGCTCTAGCATCTTGTAGGTGCGGCCGAGCATGATCCAGCCTTGCGGATTATCCGGATTCGTTTCCAGCTTTGCGGCCAGCTTTGCGGCCAGCGGGGCCAAATCGGCCATCGCCCCAGCACTGCCATGAGAAGCTACTTCTTGGGTGCTGCCGGGAACCAGTGCTGCCGGATTTCCCAGCGTGAAATACAGCGGTACGGCTATCAGCGGGATCGCTACCATCAACATCACAGCCGTCCGCAGCGAACGTCCATCGCCGTCACCCGCCACGGCGTTGGCCGTGCTGCTGCGGGTATCCTCGATCAAACGCCGCTCGATCTCGGCATGGGATTCGCGATAATCGGAGTCCGACAAAGCGCCGCCATCGCGTTCGCGGATCAGTTCGGCAAGTTGATCCCGATAAATCGAAGCGTTGACTGCCCGATTCGTTGCACCGGCGACAACAGATCTGCGACGCAACAACGGAAAACACAGCACCACGACCACGAGCACCATTAAGACGCCGGCGACGGACCAGAATAAAGCGGCGTTCATTTTCGGTCTCCGATTTCGTCGAGCAATGCATGAGCCTCGGCCAAGTCTGCTTCGCTCAACGTTTCTCCACCCGAATTACCCAAACGGGCAGTACGCTTGCGCAGATAGAACAGCAGCCCGGCGATACTGGCTGCCAGGATGACAAAGGGGCCGAACCAGAGCAGCCATGTGGAGGGCTTGACCGGCGGACGATAGAGGACGAAGTCGCCATATCGCGCCACGAGGTAATCCATGATTTCCTTATCGGCCTTCCCCTCAACGATCAGCCGGCGTATTTCCACGCGCAGGTCGTTCGCTAGTTCGGCACGCGATGCCGCCAGCGTCTCGTTCTGGCACACCAGGCAACGCAACTCCTCGGAAATCGCCAGCAGCCGCGCTTCGACCTTCGGATCCTGCGCCATGGGCGTGGCTTCACCAGCATCTGCAATCGGAATGCCGAAAGTCAGGGTAAGCATGGTCAATATAACGATCAGGGTTTGCATAGGGATCAGGAGCGCGGCTCCAATTTTTGTATCAGCGGTAGGATGCGGGTTTGCATCGCCTCCGGGGTGAGCGGGCCGATCTGCTTGAAGCGAATGACACCCTCGCGGTCGATCAGATAGGTTTCCGGAACGCCATAAACACCGTAATCAATACCGACCCGACCATCCAGGTCGAGTGCCGAAATTTGATACGGATTGCCATGCTCGGCCATCCAGGCGTTCGCTCTCTTGCGCACCAGTTGCATTTCCTCGGCCGGGGACAGTTTGCGCGCATCGAGTTGGCCATCGCCGCGCACTTCCTTGTAGTTGAGGCCGATTATCGGAATCTGCGTTTGTCCCGCCAGCTCAACCAGATACGCGTGTTCGGCACGACATGAAACGCACCAGGTAGACCAGACGTTGAGCAGCCAGACTTTGCCGCGCATCTGCTGCGGCGAAAAATCGGCGGCGCCGGTTGCAAGCTGGGGCAGGGAGAACACCGGAGCCGGTTTGCCGACCAGCGGGGAAGGAACCTCGTGGGGATCGCGCATCAGCCCGATGGCAAGAAACCCCACCAAAACGGCGAAAACCATCAGGGGAATCAGAAACCGCTTCATGCTGCTGCCTCACCGAGCTTCGGGCTGCCTTGCGTAGCCTGGGAACGGATGCGATAGCGACGATCCGCCGCCGCCAGCATGCCACCCAATGCCATCAGCAATGCGCCCGACCATATCCAGTCAACAAAAGGTTTGTAATACACACGCACGCTCCACGCCCCATCGCTGCCTTCGAGTTCGTCGCCGAGCGATACATAGATGTCGCGCGTAATGCCGGGATCGATCGCCGCCTCGGTCAACGGCATGGCGGAGGAGAAATACTGGCGCTTTTCCGGCGCCAGCAGTTTGATCACGCGACCGTCGTACATCAATTCGAAGGATCCGCGCAGCGCACTGTAGTTGGCGCCGGGAGCGGCGCTTACGCCGCCGAAGCGCAGCACGTAGCCCCCCGCCGTCACAGTGTCGCCAGGCACCATGCGCACGTCCTGTTCGTTCTCGTAGGCACTGACCATCACCACGCCGACCACGGTGACCGCCAGCCCCGCATGCGCAAAATGCATTCCCCAGAAAGCAAGTGGAGGCACGCCGATTTTGAAACGATCGCGCATCTGTATCACGCCGGATGCAATCACCCAGATCGCTAACGTCAGGCCGAGTGCAGCCGACCACGACCACGTCTCCGCCATGAACGGCAGCCCGAAACCGAGTGCAATGGAAAGCGCCATTGCCACACCCAACCGCTGCATGATGGCCTGAACCGAAGCCTGTTTCCAGCGCGCCACCGGCCCCACCGCCATAAGGAATACCAGCGGAGCGATCAGTGGAGAGAAAACCGCGTTGAAATACGGTGGGCCGACAGACAGCTTGCCGAGGCCAAGCGCATCGATCACCAGCGGATAGAGTGTGCCGAGCAATACCGCTGCGGCAGCAGCCAACAGCAGAACATTGTTGACCAGCAACAGAGTTTCCCTCGACAGTGCCGCAAACTTCCCACCCAAACCTACGCGCGGCGCACGCCAAGCGAACAGCGCGAGCGAACTGCCGACGACGACGGCCAGGAACACCAGAATGAAAACGCCGCGCTTCGGATCGGAAGCAAAGGCATGGACCGATGTCAGCACCCCCGAACGCACCAGAAAGGTACCAAGCAGGGACAGCGAAAACGCGCCGATGGCGAGCAACACCGTCCAGTTCTTGAACGCACCGCGCTTCTCGGTCACCGCCAGTGAATGAATCAACGCGGTGCCCACCAGCCAGGGCATGAACGACGCGTTCTCGACCGGATCCCAGAACCACCAGCCGCCCCAACCCAGCTCGTAGTAGGCCCAGATCGAACCGAGGGCGATGCCGCAGGTCAGAAAAATCCACGCCGCCAGCGTCCACGGCCGCGACCAGCGTGCCCAGGCGGCATCGAGTCGCCCCGAGAGCAGCGCCGCGATGGCAAAAGCAAAGGCCACGGAAAACCCAACGTAACCCATGTAGAGCATCGGCGGATGAAACACTAGGCCCGGATCCTGCAAAAGCGGATTCAGATCACGTCCCTCGGCCGCGCCGGGCAGCAGACGCTCGAAGGGACTTGACGTCGTCAGCACGAACAGCAGGAACCCCGCCGCCACCAGCCCAAGCACCGATTCGACGCGCGCCACCATGTCATCCGGCAGGCTACGCGAGAAGGCGGCAACCGCGCCCGACCACAGCGAAAGCATCAACAGCCAGAGCAGCAGCGAACCCTCATGTCCACCCCAGACTGCCGCGATCCGATACGCCAGCGGCAACTGTGTGTTGGAGTGCTCGGCGACATACAGCACGGTGAAATCGTTGACGATGAAAGCCTGCGTGAGACAGCCGAATGCAATGATCACCAGCAGCAACAAGGCTGTCGAGGCCGGCCGTGCCAACCCGATCCAGGCAGGGATGCCCCGCTGGCTGCCGACAAGAGGAACGATGCCTTGGACCAAGGCGACGAGCAGAGCAAGAATCAGGGCGAAATGCCCGATCTCTGGAATCATGGGGTACCCCGTTCAGCAATGGGTTGATTTTTTTATCGATCGACAACGCATCATTGCTTGAGCGTTTTCGATGCTTGGTGCGCTTGATCGACAGCCGCCTGAGCCTCCGGCGGCATGTAGTTCTCGTCATGCTTGGCCAGTACCTCGCTGGCGACGAACGTACCGTCGCCCCCGAGCTTGCCCTGAGCAACGACACCTTTGCCTTCCTTGAACAGGTCGGGCAGGATTCCCGTATAGCTGACTGCGACTTCGCGTGCCGTATCGGTGACTACAAAGCGTGCCGTGATGTCGTTACGCACGATGCTCCCCGGTTTCACCAAGCCACCGATGCGGAAAGCCCGATCTTTCGGCGCCTCGCCGGTGGACACCTGGGTCGGCGTAAAAAAGAACACCAGATTGCTGCGGAAGGCGTTCAACACCAGCGCAGCGGCGATGCCAAGCACGGCCAGCGCACCGACGATGATGGCAAGTCTCTTGTGACGGGGTTTCATTGATCTTCCTTGTTGGCGGCAATTTCGCGCCGCAGACTATTGACGGCATCGCACCGGCGCTTACGCGCCAGTAGGGGCTCGACGATCATGCACAGGGCGGTCACCCCGAAACTGCCCCAGACGTAAAGGGCATAACCACCCATGGCGAAGAATTCTGCCGGACTGTTCCAGTTCATGCCTTGATCTCCGGCAAATCGGCCACCCAGGTCGTGTGTCGTTCACGTTCGAGAATAATTACCCTTACACGATATAGGGCAATTGCAATGGCGTACATCCAGAATGCCAGGGCCATCAGCAGCATGCCCCAGAGCATGGTCTGCGCCATCGACGGAGCGCGCGTCAACGAAACCGACGCCCCCTGATGCAGCGTGTTCCACCACTTGACCGAAAAATAGATAACCGGAATGTTCACCACACCGACCAACGCGAGAATGGCTCCAGCGCGATCGGCGCGACGCGGATCGTCGATCGCGGCTGTCAAGGCGATAAAACCGAGATAGAGGAAGAACAGAATCAATTCCGAAGTCAGTCGTGCATCCCACACCCACCAAGCACCCCACATCGGCTTGCCCCAAAGCGCGCCGGTCCATAGCGAAAGAAACGCAAACAACGCCCCGGTTGGGGCCAGCGCCGAAGTCATCATGCCCGAGAGCCGCGTATTAAAAACAATGCCGATCGCCGCCCAAAAAGCGATCACGCAGTAGATGAACATCGACATCCACGAGGCGGCCACATGCACAAAAATGATCCGATAGCCCTCCCCCTGTTGCGCATCGGTAGGCGCAACGAAGAACCCCAGCCAGAGCCCGGCCAGACAGAAGATTGCGGCAAGGGCCGCAAACCATGGCCATAACCTCCCTGCCAGCGGATAAAAGCTTTGTGGCGAGGCGAATTTGAACCAGTTGATCAGTCGATTGTTCACGTTGAGAACATCCTGTTGCGAAAAGTCCAACTAGGCCCCGTCAGAGTGAATTGCGGCGAAAAAGTTCGTCGTACCATTCATCATTCGAGCGCAATACGCAAAGCCGCGGTGGCCGCCCATGGCGCAAAAAAACCCGCCAACACCGTCAACGCCGCCAGTAACGATAGATGCCCGCCGGCACCAAGACCACTGATATCAGCCTCCACCGCACCGGCACCAAAGATCAACGCCGGCACATACAGCGGCAATACCAGCAGTGACAGCAGGACTCCACCACCGCGTATGCCCAGCGTCAACGCGGCACCGATGGCACCGATCAGCGACAACAGCGGCGTCCCCAGCAGCAATGAAATCATCAGCACCGCCAGCGATCGGGGACTCAAATCGAACTGGAGGCCCAGCACCGGCGCCAGCAGGACCAGCGGCAACCCCGAGACCAGCCAGTGTGCCAGCACCTTGCTGCTCACCAGCAGGGCCAGCGGCGTCGGCGAAAGCGCCATCTGTTCAAGCGTGCCATCCTGGTGATCGGCAGCAAACAACCGGTTCAGCGACAGCATTGCGGCCAGCAGCGCGCCCACCCACAACACACCGGGAGCAATTTTCCGCAGCATGTCAGGCTCCGGACCAATGCCCAGAGGAAACAGGCTGCTGACGATGGCAAAGAAGAACAGCGCCGTCAGCACCTCGCTCTTGCGCCGCATGGCAAGCAACAGGTCGCGCCGGATAACCGCCCAGAGCGCGCTCACGGGCCCAACCTCAGTTTACGGCCTGCGGCCCCCAGATTCACCGCCTGGTGACTGGTAAACAGGGCCATGCCGCCGCCGCGCAAATGCTCGGCGATGATCGAGCAAAGCTCGTCCACCGCACGCACATCAAGTGCCACGAAGGGCTCGTCGAGCACCCAAAGTTTTGCCCGACTGGTAAGCAAACGGGCCAGCGCCACACGCCGCTTTTGTCCCTGGGAGAGGAACCGCGCCGGCAAATCCTCTCTACCTTTCAATCCCAGCCGGCGCAATGCCGCAAAGGCCGCCGTCTCGTCGAGCTTGCGGCCACCCAGCGCCGCAGCGATGCGCAGATTTTCCAGCGCCGTCAGTTCTTCCTTTATCGCTCCGGCATGCCCCAGGTAGAGCAGATCGGCCCGGTATTCGTCATCGGATTCCGCCACCGGCCGGCCAGCCCAACAAATCTCACCGGATTCCTTGTGCAGCAGGCCGCAGACGATGCGCAGTAGGCTGGTCTTGCCGGCACCGTTTTCGCCTTCGAGGTGCAGCCATTGCCCCTGCTCAAGGGAGAAGGAAACGTCTTCGAACAAGCGGCGCTCACCACGGACACAGGCGAGGTTGGCAACAGTCAGCATGATTTTGAGACTCGGGGACGGCGCATTGTGCCTAAAGTGGTCGTCGCGGTGATCCGGCAAAGCGCATTTGCGCACTGCCTTACCGGGGTGTCCGGCCAGGAAAGGCGCAAATGATACTGGGAAAACCGCGCTTTCGGGCGCGGCTTTCCCTTGCACTCCGCACCGGCCCGCGAAACGCAGGGCCGGCGGACGGCTCCTACTCCGCTCAGCCAGCGACGCCGGTGAAGAAGCCTATGGCCACCAGAAACAGAAGGACAAAACCGATTCCGAGCAGAGCGATGCCGAGAACGACGGAGCCAAGGTGCATCTTCCGTGACGGAGCCTCGACCAGATACTTGGCAATCTCGCCCGACTCGACCATGCGCTGATAGTGTGCCGGGTGATCGTGGCGGAACTCCTCAAGCGACTGGGTGCCGGTAAACATCACCACATCGGGCGGCGGTAGCTTGTCCGGACGGAAGTGGTTATTGAAGAAATGCACGGTAAACAGGAAGACCGCGGCCAGGAATGCCTCTTCGCCGTGAACCAACGTACCGACGTTGAATACCCAACCCGGTAAATACTGCGCCGTCACATGCGGGAAGGCCAGCATCAAGCCGCTCCAGCCGATGATGTTCACGCCCCAGAACACGGCCCAGTAGTCGAATTTCTCGTAATAGGCCCAGCGCTCGAACTGCGGACGCCGGCCTTTACCGAAGAACCACTTGAACATGCCCCAACAGTCGGCGAAGTCTTTCCAGTTCGGTATCAGCGAATCCGGTCCGAACCAGCGGAACGTTCTATCGCGCAGCAATTTCTGCATCACATAGATGAAATGGATCAGGAAGATACCGACGAACATGGCGGCCGCAACGCGGTGAATGAGTCCGAGCATCTGAGCACCGCCCAACAATTGGGCCACAAACGGCGCCCAAAAGCTCTTGGCAAACATCGCCGTGGTACCGGTCAGTACCAAGGTCATCGTCACCAGGGCAAATGCCAAGTGCGCCACGCGCCAACCCCAGGCAAAACGGCGGAAGTGCTTGGTGGTATCCAGCTTGAGCCCTTCAAGCTTGACGTGCTGAACCCGCTTGCCCTGCTTCCGATCCATCCATTCGCGGTAGTACCAGAGGCCCGAATGCGCCCAGAAGAAGGCGAAGACGAAGATCAGCAGCCCGACCATGAATTTCGACGCAATGAACATCTCCGGGTATTTCTCGAAATCGCCCCCATGAGCATGCGGGCTGAAAGAGACAAACCCAGCAGTGGCCATAGGCAGCTTTTTGCCGTCGTGGCATTGCTTACACGTCTTCAAACGATTTTCGGGATGAACCGAGGATGCCTCGTCTGATGGCGGATAAATCTCATGGCTACCATGGCAGTTGAAACATTTCGCGGTGCGCGCATCGCCCAATTGAGTGACCTGTCCGTGATAGGTATCGCGGTAGGTCTTGAGGTTCTGCTGATGGCAGCTACCGCATTCCTCCGGGTTCAACAGTTTGAAAGCGGCAAGCGAGGTATTGGTAATTTCGTGGGTGGTATGGCAGTCGATACAGACGGCTCCTTTGCCGTCGCTCTCCTTGTCGATCTGCTTGCCATGCACAGACGAACTGTAAGCTTCCAATTGCTCATCGTGGCATTCCCCGCACAAAGCCGGCACGCCGCGTCGCCAAGCAGTGTATTCGGCGCTCTTGCGATCGGTGGGCACATTGAAGAAATGCGTATCGTGGCACTCGGTGCATTCGGCATTCACACGATCGGGATGATCGGCATTCTTACGCGCATGGAACGAACGCCGGTAGGCCTCGATGTTCTCGTTCACGACGCCGAGTCGCGGGCTCGTCTTATCCTTGCCCACGGCCTTGGCGTCCTTCCAAAGGCCCTCGTGGCAACTCGCACAATCCGGTTTCGCCACACCCGCTGCAAGCTTGTGCCCGGCCACCGCGTCTTTGATTTCCTGATGGCAGCCAATGCATTCCATCTTGCCATGCACGCTCTGGCCATATTTATCGGTCTTGACCGCAAGCAGTTTCCGTGGTTTACCGCCCGCACCCGGCACAACGAGCTTTTTCGCATCGTGACAGGTGAGGCAAGTAGCGTTGTCCAGCTTTGGGGAAGCAACATCTTTCGCTGCTGCGGGCAGCGTCGAGGCGCAGAAGATAAAAGCCGCACTCGCCACCAGATACCCGATAAAGCTGCTTATTTTTTTATTCATTTTGCTACGGCTCCAGAAAACGCAGCAAGCAATAAGGGCGGCCCAAGCCGCCCTTATTCGCTAGAGGTACATTCGAGACAACCTATTACTGAAATTTGTAGATGTAACGCGCACTGACAAAAGTGGACTGTTGCTTCGCATCCGCCGTTACCGTCGTACCGTCGGCGATATTACCGAAAACAAACGGCGTCCCATTGCTGAACTGCCATGACCAATCATCAGTTCGCCAGCGTTCATGCACCAAGTCGAATCGAACATCGGCGTGCTTATGCACCGCAAACTCCGCAAATAACTTCAAACGCACCAAACGGTTGGTAATGTCCGGCAACGCACTTGATGTAGCGCCATTGTTAACCGGGAAAATAGCCCCAGTACCCGAAGCAACTGCACTCTGCGCGTGTTCGGTCACACTCCGCGTCCACTCGAAATCGCCACCCAGCTTAACTTTTGACCACGCTGTGCCCTTTATGCCGAGACCAAAAGAATCGCCCACTTCACGAAGATTGGCTTCCTTTTGAATTCTGGCCAATTCGTTGGTCGAGGCACTAACGTTGGAATGCTCGCGAGACCCCAACTCCTTCGCTTTGTTCTCATCGCGCGAATACCAGCCAGTGATCTGCCAGTCGTCATTGACCGCATAGCTCGCATCCAGCGAATAGAGCCGCGCAGTACCGTCCTTCAGCCCCTGGGGCATCGAGCCAGAACTGTACTTATCCGTGGCGTCCTCAACGACGAACTGTAGCGACCATTGCTCCGCTGGCGCCCAATCGAACACAGCCCGCCACTTGTCGCGCTTGCGATCTGCGATATGCATCGGATTGATCGCATCTTCTTCGGCATCGTTAGTCAATACATAGTCAGAAGCGTCACGCTTGCTATGCAGATAGGCCAACGACCCGTTGGCCGTCTCGGAAAGAGAGCGCCGAAGTTGCAGGCGATATGTCGACTCATCCAGATCCCGCACAAACGGAACATACAGAGTTCCCACCGTAGGCGCCGAACGGTCCTGAGTTTTGTATTCAACCCCACCGATCAAACTGAAGTCTTCGGGCAGACGATAGGTAGCCTCAAGCTTCGCCGCCTTGGTCTTGATCGAATGAGGCGTGTTGTAGACTGTCGGCACGAGAGTCGCGTTGCTGCCGATGTACCCTGCAAGCGGCGTCTTGTCGTCAACGTCATGGTAGCGAAGATTGCCAACCAGCGAGAGCTTGGGGAGCGGCTGTGCCGTGAGACCCGCTTCAACCAATGTGGTATTGATTTTGCCGTCCAGACTCGTCGGCGCCGGAGTGAAGTGGGCACTCGGCGCAGCGAACCGGGGAAGCGATTCGTCTTGGGTTACCGTTCCGCGCGAGAGCTTGAAATTGCCCCGGGTTGTCGGCGAAAAACTGTAGCCCCCATTGAGATAAATCTGATGGGCCGCATTGTCCAGAGGCAACGACAAAGGGGTTGTGCCTGGAGAGGAAGTGGTTCCCGCCGCCGCACCTTTGATTGTGCCAAGTGCGAACGTATTCGCGTTGTCGTACCAGCTACCGTAGTAACCGCCAGAAAGTTGCAGGCGCTCACCCGCATAATTCAGCACCACGTCAATTTGCCGCGTCGTACTATTGATCGGTTCGGTCAAGAAGTAGGCAGCGCTACCCAAGCCCCATTGACGCGCCCCTTCCTTCTTTTCATTCTTGAAAGTCACTTGCAACTCAAGCGCCGGCGAAAAGCTCTTATAGAAGCCCAACTGCGTCATATCCCGGGTGGTACCCAACTTTACTTCCCGCTGCGGCAGCGTGTTGGCACCGGCGGTTCCGCTGATAGTCTGGGCCGCGGTACCGACGCCCAACAATCCGGTGGTGAACGTCAGGGGATTGTCGCGCGGCGTCCGGCTGAACTGCACCGACGCACCGATATCGCCCTGACGTAGCCACTCGGCCTTGATCTCTCGCGTATCAAGGCCAAGATTGCTGCCAGAGAAAGTCATCCACGTACCAGTCGCGTCGTCGCGCTTGACCACGCTCATATCGACCAAGCCATACGCCTTACTCTTGCCCATGTCGTCATAAATACCCTGCTGCGGCCGATCGCCCGACCAGTTGCCAATCCCGACTGAGATTGAGCTATCCGGCTTGGTTAATTGCCGCATCTCACTGTCGTCGGCCAGCGCAGTGCCATAAACAGTGGCAAGAGCGGCTGCCAAGGCCGTCAGCTTGAAAGTCTGCTTCATTGTCTTGTTCATGATTGATCTCCCCTTGCCCGATCAGCGACGGAAACGTTCGGCCGTAGCGCTATTGACCGTGCTGTTACTGCCGTGAATATTCGTATGGCAGTTGACGCATCCCCTGCCCACACTGCCCATCACAACGGTACCCGGTGTTGATGCAGTTCCCCGCTTGTCCGGCAAGCCTGCGATCTGCTGCGGATGTCCGCCCGAAGCATGGCAATCCTGGCAAAGGAAGGGAGCCCTGGCCTTGAGCAGATTGGCAATCGTCGAACCGTGCGGGTTGTGGCAGATGCCGCAATCCTCAGATACCGGCTGATGGTTATGCACAAAGGGGCCGCGCTTTTCCATATGACAGGTGTAGCAAGTTTCGTTGGTGCTCGCACGAGCCAATTGCTTGGGGTTGCTGCCATGCACGTTGTGGCAAGACGAGCAGGCCATCTTGCCTTCCGGTACCGGGTGGTGTGAAGGCTTGGCCATCTGAGCACGCTGCTCCTTATGGCAGGTGAAACAGGTCTCGGTCTGCTTGGCCTTGTCGCGTACAGCGTCGTGCGCAGTATGTATCTCGTGGCACGAGGTACAGGTCACATCGCGGCCTGCATGGGTACTCGATTGCCAAAAAATTCGGTTACCCCCTTGATGGCAGGTAAGGCACGCGGCCGTTTGCGCTTGGGGGGAAGATGTAAATTTTCCCTTGTATGCAACTTCAACAGGAGGCCGGGTTTTCCCGCCCTGCGGGTTCTTCACGTGGGCATCGCTCTCGCCATGACAACTGGTACAACTCGGCGTGCGCCCATCGGCAACTGTGCCATGACGCGTCTTACCGATCGCCAGCTTCTCCGGAGCATCTGCCTCATCATGGCACTCGGTACATTTTGCATCGCCTTTCAGCACCAGATCTTTCGCTGCCTCTTTCTTAGTGGCTTGCCCCGAGTTATCGGCGGCCTGCGCCAACGAGCCGGAACCGACAACCGCCACCAACGTAAACAACGCCAACAGCTTGCGCAAAAACTCCATCATTTTTCTCCCTCAAAATGCCGGGCGGCCAAATTTAGCCGCCCTGATTTTTCTACTTTTATTGCGCCAGAATCCAGCCAATCAGATTCTTGATTTCTGCATCGTCCTTCGCCTCGATCTGCTTGTGCTCTTCCTCGGTACCGTCTTCCAGCTTGACCTTGGGCGACGTCTTCAAGTGCTTGATCAGCTTCGCCTCGACATCGGCCTTACCCTTGTTGTTTTCTGCAATCTTCTTGTAGGACGGCCCTTTTTTGGTCTTATCAACGGCATGGCACTTGCCACAATCGTTTTTCTTGGCCAGCGCCTTTGCCGCATCCGCATCGATGGCGGCGGCAGTTCCTGAAAATGCAAACAAAGCACTAACCACGGCCGTAGTCAGTGCAGAGCGGACGGTATGTTTCATTTCTCTCACCTTGCATTAGTTATGCTTCAAAATGGAAATCGACATTTCGATACCACTGCCGGAATTTAGAGCGAATTCTGGCGAAGTCAATGACTTTTGGCTATCGGATGCCGATGATAATGGGCATAGGATAATTCCTATGCGCCGTAAGGTTATCCTTACTCATGCGCCGGGTCCAACAAATTGTGCTCAATCGCATAACGCACCAGGTCGACCTGGCTGGCAAGTTTCATCTTGTCCAGAATGTGCGATTTGTGGGTACTGACGGTCTTGATGCTCAACGACAGTTCCTCCGCAATATCGGTCAGACTGACGCCGCGCACGATGCGATTGAAGATTTCGAATTCCCGGTTCGACAGTAGGGTATGGGGCAAGCTGTCGGCTGGGCGCGACACGTCGGTCGCCAGCAGTTCGGCGACCTTGGGGCTGACGAAGAATCCGCCGGCCGCCACTTTGCGCATCGCCGGCAAAAGTAGGTCGCTGTCACTGTCCTTGGTGAGATAACCGGCAGCGCCGGAGCGAATCGCACGCACTGCGTATTGTTCCTCCTGGTGCATGCTGAAGATCAGGATCGGCAGTTTCGGTCGATCTGCCTTGATGAGTTTTATCAACTCCAATCCATTGCGGCCGGGCATAGACAGATCGAGCACAAGGAGTCCCCATTCCCGTTCGCGAATCATTTCGAGAGCCATATTGCCGTTTGATGCTTCCCCGGCCGCAACCAAATCTTCCGTGTCGTCAAGGATATTACGTAACCCATCGCGAATGATGGAGTGATCGTCGGCGATCAGGACATCGATTTTCATGCCTCACTCTCCGCTGAAAGCGACTGATCGAGCGGAACCACCACTTCGATCGAAGTACCGGCGCCTGGGCTGCTAACGACGACGAATCGACCGCCCAAGGCGGTCGCCCGTTCGCGCATGCTGACCAGCCCGAAACCGGCCCCCTGGCCTCTGCCAGGAGCGAAACCCCGGCCGTTGTCGAACACCTTCAGCACGATGTTTCCCATGTCTATATACAGATTGATTTCCACATGCGCAGCATTGGCATGGCGAGCAATGTTGGTCAGGGATTCTTGCACGATGCGAAACAACGCCGTGGCCAGCACGTCATCCTTGACATATTCCGTGGCGGGAAGATCGAGCACGATTCCTATTCCGGTGCGCTTGTTGAACTCGCCGACCTGCCACGAGATCGCCTCCCCAAAACCCAGATCGTCCAGAATCAATGGCCGTAACTCCGAAGAAATGCGGCGCACGGAAGCAATCGTGGCATCGAGCAGACGGCGCATAGAGTCCACCTTTTCTGGAGTCGCTTCGCGCCCCTCCTTGAGGCGACTGCTCAGCCATGAGAGATCGAGCTTGAGGCCGGTCAGCTGCTGCCCGAGTTCGTCGTGCAACTCCCGGGCGATCCGAGTGCGTTCCTGTTCGCGAACATTCTGCAAAGACGAGGACAGGCCTCGCAACTGCTGATTCATCGCACGCAACTCGGCTTCTGCCCTATGACGTTCGGTAACATCCCGCAGAACCGCAGTAAGTTGTCGCCGACCGCCGACCAGTGTGTGCGAAATTGTCGATTCAATCGGAAATTCCCTGCCGTCGGCGCGCAGCCCGGTAATCTCTATGTGGGGCGCCATGCTGCGTGAGCTTATGTCGGAGTGCATGAACTTATCGACGCTCTCTGGATGCCCCTCGCGCAAGCGCTCGGGTATCAATCTCACAAGCGGGCTGCCGATCGCTTCATGCATCGAGAAACCAAACATGCGCTCGGCGGCCGGATTGAACATCACGATGAGTTGCGCCTCGTCGATGGCAACGATGGCATCCATGACCGAGTCGATCGTGCGTTGATAGCGATCGTCGGCTTCGCGCAACGCTCGCGAAAGCGTTTCCTCGCGCCGTAGCATGCCCGCCAGAAGGGCCGCAACGAAGGCAATGAAGATGCTTACCAGAATCGCACCCAACGCAATCGGCAAAGCCGTCTCCCGCCATGAGGCAAGCGTATCTGCCTCGTCTACATTCACCCCCACCAGCAAGGGAAATCGCGACACCCGCCCAAACGCAAAACCGCTCTGCACGCGTACATCTCCCTCATCGAGCGACAGAATCTCAGCCTCCAGTTCCGGGGGATGCAGCCCAAGTTCGTTCTCTCGGTGCGGCAGGCTGGCTACAAGACTGCCTTTGGCAAGATAAAGCGAAATCGGCCTGGAGAAATCGAGTTTCATCTGCGCATATAACTGCTCGAAATGTTCGAGATTGAGTGCGGCAACGACAATTCCACGAAACTTCCCATCCGAACTGTTCAAGCGACGCGCAATATGCAACGTCCAGTCGCCGTCGACAGGGCCACGCATCGGATTACCGACGAACAGACCGTCGAGTTTTCCGTCCGCGAAAGCCTTAAAAGAATCGCGATCGCCAACCGCAGTCTGCGCGATCGAATCGCGCGAAGAATTGACGACATGCCCTTCGGCATCGACGAGGTACAAGGAGCGCAACTGTTGCATGCCGGAAATTCGGGCGGCGAGAAGCAAGTGTACCGGCGGACTGTCGAGCGGAAACTGGCTTCCATAGGCCGTCTGCAAGCGCTCCTGCACACCACGGAGAACAAGATCGGCTCCGTCGAATGCCTGCTCGGTCTGCTCCATGAGCATCCGGGTCAGACTGACCGCCTCAAGACGACCGTGTTCAAGTTCGCGCTTGCGCAAATCCCAAAGCAAAAAAGTCACCGACACCACAATGGAAAATATCGTAAGCGCCGTCAGAACAACAACCGCGCTTAGCGGCCGAATATGCATACGCATGGCAGGCTCTCATTTGCATCGCGGGCAACCTTGGCAGCCGCAGGGGAACGGTAAGCTTACAGTACAGCCTTAAAGACCATGGGGCACAATTTCGCTTCGAGCACAACATGCCGTAAAAAACGAATCGCTGGGACGGGTTGGGCAGCGTTATATGCCCACAAAGAAGAAGGGCACTTCGATTGAAGTGCCCTTCTTCTTTCTATCTGTGGCGTCCCCACGGGGATTCGAACCCCGGTTCATACCGTGAAAGGGTATTGTCCTAGGCCTCTAGACGATAGGGACTTGGCCTGTTCCGCCCGCCGTGCCGCAGGCACGTCGTTCGAGAGCGGCGCATTCTAGCATCGCGCATTGGCTTGTCAACAGCCTTCAAGCACTAGAACACGCGCCGCGCAGATAGCGGCTAACCGCTGTCTCGTCGAAAAAGAAATGGCACAGTTCCGCACCGTTCGCCACGAGTACTGGAACCAACTCGTCATATCGCGCCTCCAGTTCCGGATCGGAATCGACATCCACCACTGCAATCTCGAACTCATGCTCGCCGCGCAATCCCTCGAGCGCAGCGAGCATTTCGTCGCACAGGTGACAATAGGTCCGTCCGTACAACGTCAAAATGGGGCGGCTATTTGTCACCGAAGCCCTTGATGGTGGTAAATATCTGACTATCTCCACGCCGTACAAGCAGCGTCAGCGATGACGCCTTGTCGAGCTTGGAGACATATCCGTTGAAGTGTTCGACCGACTTGACTTCGGTCTGTACGCCCTTGTCCACCCAGGCAACGATCACGTCTCCCGAACGCAAGTCGAAGCGGGCGCTGCGAACCTCCTCAACCAATATTCCGTTTTTGATTCCCAACTGTTTTTTCTGCTCCGGGCTCGGATCCGACAGAGAAAGTCCTAGCCGATTGGCTGCCGACGGCTCGGACTTTTTGCCGGAAGAGCGCTGACGACCAGCCGCCTTGTCGTCGTCGGACATTTCGGCCACGGTCACGGTCAGGTCGCGGAGGGCACCGTTGCGCCATATTTGAAGGGTAGACCGGCTGCCGGGGTGCACCATCGCGACCATTCGCGGCAGTTCGCTGGATTGCCCGACCGGCTTGCCGTCGAATTTGAGAATGATGTCGCCTTCCTCCACGCCGGCCTTATCGGCCGGGCTACCCTTCTCTACCTTGGCAACCAAGGCGCCCTGAGGCTTGGAAAGCCCGAATGAATCGGCTAGTTCCTTGGTCACTTCCTGTATCGCCACACCAATCCGGCCGCGACTGACCTTGCCGCCATTTTGCAGTTGGGCCTTTATCTCCATTGCGATATCGATCGGAATCGCGAACGACAACCCCATGTAACCGCCGGAGCGTGAGTAGATTTGGGAATTGATCCCTACCACTTCGCCTCGCATGTTGAACAACGGGCCACCCGAGTTGCCCGGATTGACCGCAGCGTCAGTTTGAATAAAGGGCACATAGGTTTCCTGCGGCAATGCGCGTCCCTTTGCGCTCACGATACCTACGGTCACGGAATTCTCCAAACCGAACGGCGAGCCGATGGCGACTACCCATTCACCCACCCTGAGTTTATTCGGGTCGCCCAGTTTGACCGCAGGCAAACCATTCGCGTCAATCTTGATCAAAGCGACGTCGGTCCGACGATCAGCGCCGAGTACTTTGGCCTTGAATTCGCGTTTGTCGGTTAGTTTGACCACCACCTCGTCGGCATCCGCAACAACGTGGGCATTGGTGAAAATATAGCCATCGGCGCTGACGATGAAACCTGAACCGAGCCCCTTGTTCTCGAAGTCGTGCGGCATCCCCGGCATTTTGCGCTGGCCGAAACGCTTGAAGAACTCATACATCGGGTCGTCCTCGTCGAAGGGAACCGCCCCGCCCAAGCGATTGCCGCCCTTCACGACTTGAGTGGTGCTGATGTTAACCACCGCAGCTCCCTGCTTTTCCACCAGGTCGGTGAAATCAGGAAGATCGCGCCCTTGAGCCTCGACGAAGGTAGCAACACCAAATAGAAGAAATGCAAACAACAAACGTCTGATCATGATTTCCCCTCACAGTCAAAATGTCGCTCTGAATGGCGCAGCCGCGGTACGGCTCCGCGATGCACCCGGTCTTTCAGCAAATACAGCGCCGCAGCGCCGAACATTAGACCAAGCACCGCACCTGTCATCGCGGCCACGTCGCCGCCCCGGATTGCAGCACCGAGCGCTGCACCTACAATCAGCGATGCGCCGGGAATGCCATAGACCGTCATGGCGCCCCGGAGAATCGCGCCATCGTCGACGCCGAGCAAAACCCGTTCGCCGACAACGGCTCCGATCGTATTCGGCAGCCGATAGTTCCGCACCCGATCACCCGTCGTCAGAACGTTGCCGCCACACCCCCCCGGCTCTTGGCAACGACCGCACCCAATCTGCGGCCGCACTTCGACAGCAAGCATACCGTCGCGGACTTCCCTGACGATCCCTTCGATTTCCGTCATTTATGCTTCATTTCAATATTGTCGCCCAAACGTTTAAGCGTCTGCGGCGGGACGTCACCCATCACTAGAAGTTGGAAGTCTCCCACTGCACGCCGATAAACGCCGACCGCACCGAGCGAAAAGCTGTCGGCCTCCGCCCGGCTCGCCTTTGCAATGCGGGGCTGCACGAATACCGAAATCGCCGCCAGACCATCCGAATACATCAGATGCCAGACCTCTGGTGCTTCGGGGCGATTCTGCCGTTTCATGCTCGACACCAAGCGGAACCCAGGTAGCGGTGCACGCAGCGTCCACAACTCGTCTTCAGCCTTAGTCGTCGATGATCGCACGGTATGTATCCGCCACTCGCTACTCTGAACATTGGAATGCATCTTCAGCGCGTCCCGCTCGATCGGACCGACACGTACCTCAGTGAAGCTGAAAGTCTCCTTGGGTTCGCCTTTTTCGTCGAACAAAGACGCCTTAAGTAGCAACCCAGAGACGCCGTCGAACCAAAACTGGCGTCCATAGCGAAACTCGTCCTTCGGCTCAATCCGCAAAGATTGGCTGTCGACTCCTGCCACCCGGGCCGGCGCGACCTTACGCACCACGTAGTAATCGGTCAGGCTGCCGAGGTTTTCGCGCGGCAATGCCGGAAACGAGCGGCGGCTGTTTCTCCTCTCGACCACAATCAACCGGTTCTCGGGCAAAACGCACTTCACCTCGTCGTTTTCTCGCAGCATCTCCCGCGGACTGCCGTCGAGGACTTCGATATGTTCGAATTCTTTGCCGTTCTCCACGGCATGCATGACACGCGACGTTTCGGTCTGGTTCCCGCTGCGATAAACCACGACCCCTGAATAACTCAATTTTTCCGCCGCAACGGCCATTTTCTGTAGCCACTGCAACGCATCCTCGCTGCTCTGTGCGGAGGATGCAAAAGATAGCAGACAGAGAACGACTGCCGCCAGAAAGCGCATTAGCGCGGCCTTCCTTGCTCAACCAGCGATACGGTACGTACCTGATGCTGACTGCCACCGAAATAGCTGGCTGCGCTATGGGTCTGGTGGGCGATCAGGAATTCCTGTAGATCGTTCGCGGCAAGACCGGAATCGACAACTGCTGGGAGCACCTTCTGCGCAAGCACCACAGGTACAGCTTCGCGTTCTTGCGGCAAAAGCGCCACGGCCGAAACCACGGCGACCCCGGCCAGTGATGCCGCGACAGCCAATAAGGGGCGCCGCCACCCATGGTGCGATCGATGCATCGCCGCCAAATCCGGTTCCTGCTGTATCGATGCCATCACCCGTTCCGCAATATCGGCAACGGCCGGCGGATCATCGCGCAAAGCTTCGCCAACCATTTCATAAATATGGAAGGACTGCCGGGCTTCGCCATGGTCGCGCAGCGCAGAAAGCAGCGCAGCGGCCTCCCGTGGATCGACCTCGCCATCAAACAATGCGGAAAATTTGGCTTTCATGTTCACCACCTTTTGTCTGGCGTCGTATCCAGCAATGGACGCAATATCCTGGCAATCGCCTCACGGGCACGAAAAATCCGCGAGCGGACGGTGCCGATCGGACAATCCATCACCTGACCGATTTCCTCATAGGAGAGACCTTCTATTTCTCGCAGGGCCAGCGCCGTACGCAAATCCTCGGGTAACCCATCCATCGCCTTGTTGACCGTTGCAGCGAGTTGCTTGGACATGAGCAAACGTTCCGGCGTATCCGTTTCCCTCAGCCATTCGCCATCCTCGTAATTCTCCGCATCTTCACTGTCGACCTCTGTACTCGTCGCCATCCGACGGCCACTCGACGCCAGCCAGTTTTTTGCCGTATTGATACCGATGCGGTACAACCACGTGTAGAACGCGCTCTCGCCCCGGAAATTAGGCAAGGCGCGGTACGCTTTAATAAACGCTTCCTGCGCCACATCCTCTGCTTCAGCCGGATCGCGCACCAAGCGCGACACCAGCCGCAACAGCCGACGCTGATATTTTTCGACGAGCAAACCGAAGGCCTGCTTGTCGCCAGCCTGTACGCGCTCCACCAGCGCCTGATCCGCCTCGCGGTCTCCCATAGGGCTCGAATCTCTGTTCTTGTCTGCGGCCCATTGCCGGCCATCCCCGAAAAGGAACGCCAGAACGGGCGCGTTCAGTATAGCGGATGCCCCCACCCCACCCGGCGGCCAAACTACGGCCGGAGATCCATCACTTAAAGCAGTGACAAGGCAGTGGAAAATTAGTTCCGAAACCGGCAGTGGTATAGTCCTCGCCCACCATGAAGCGCCAGACTCAACTGCAATTCGACGTGCTCATCCTGGGCAGCGGACTGGCCGGCCAATCGTTGGCCTTGCGCTTGGCCAGAACATACCGCGTCGGTATTGTAACCAAGCGCAGCCTCGACGATTCTGCATCGGCCTGGGCTCAGGGCGGCATAGCCGCGGTTCTCGACGAATCGGACTCGATCGAGTCCCACCTTGAGGACACCCTGGTCGCCGGCGCCGGCCTGTGCAATCCTGAAGCCACCCGTTTTGTCATAGAACATGGCGGCGAAGCAGTGCATTGGCTGATCGCCCAGGGCGTCCCCTTCACCCCTGACCGGACTGCATTCGGCTTCCACCTGACGAGGGAAGGCGGTCATAGCCAGCGCCGCATCATCCATGCGGCCGATGCCACAGGCGCCGCCGTTCAGCAAACCCTAACCGAAATGGTGCGTACACATCCAAGCATCATGGTGTTGGAAAGCCACATCGGCGTCGATCTGATCACCAGCGCCAAGATCGGGCTGCACGGCGAAAACCGTTGCCTCGGGGCCTATGTCTTCGACATTGCCCACAACCGAGTCGTCACGATCGGGGCAAGCTTTGCCGTGTTGGCCACCGGGGGCGCCTGCAAGGCTTACCTGTACACAACCAATCCCGACACCTCAACGGGCGATGGCCTAGCGATGGCCTGGCGTGCCGGGTGTCGCGTGGCGAATCTGGAATTCATTCAATTTCACCCAACCTGTCTTTACCACCCGAAAGCCAAATCCTTTTTGATTTCGGAGGCAGTAAGGGGCGAAGGCGCCCTGCTCAGACTGCCGGACGGTACGCGCTTCATGCCGGCGCACGATCCGCGCGCCGAACTCGCCACCCGCGACGTGGTAGCGCGAGCCATCGACTTCGAAATGAAGAAGCACGGCCTGGATTGTGTCTTTCTCGACATCACCCACAAGCCGGAGAAGTTTCTCCGCGAACATTTTCCGAACATCCACGCCTACTGCCGTGAGCTTGGCATCGACATCAGCAAGGACTGGATTCCGGTAGTCCCTGCGGCCCACTTCACCTGTGGCGGTGTCGTCACGGACCTAACCGCACGCACCGACCTTGCAGGACTCTATGCCGTCGGCGAAACCGCCTGCACGGGCTTGCATGGTGCCAATCGCCTAGCCAGCAACTCCCTGCTCGAATGTCTGGTCTTCGCCGAGGCGGCGGCCAAGGATATCGAGAGCCGCCCGCTGCCGACACCACGCGAACTGCCACTCTGGGACGAGAGCCGGGTCAGCGATGCCGACGAAGAAGTCGTGATCTCCCATAACTGGGACGAGTTGCGCCGCTTCATGTGGGACTACGTCGGCATCGTCCGTACAGACAAGCGGCTTGCCCGCGCAATGCACCGCATCCGCCTGCTGGAAAGGGAGATCAATGAGTACTATGCGCATTTCCGCGTCAGCAACGACCTGATCGAACTGCGCAATCTGGTGCTGTCGGCCCACCTGATCGTACGCTGTGCGCAGAAACGCCGGGAAAGCCGCGGTCTGCACTACAGCCTGGATCACCCTGGCACCCTGAATAAAGGCCGCGATACCATCCTGCGACCTCCGCGCCGCTAATTTCTACGCGCCCCGCCTTCTGCGTGCCCGGAGCGAGCGGTGGGGCACCATCGCAGCCAGAGACGCAAAGCCCGGTGTCGCGCTTCACCCAACGCATCTCGCGCCAGCACGACGGTGCAGCTGCGCCCGGCATCAAGACGGCAGATCAGGATCACCAACCAAGGCGTTACGGTCGTCGCATCGTCCGCCAGGCCATCGACCTCCTTGCCGTCTATAAAACGCAGCGTCAGGGTTCTATCCTGGCGTAGCGTCACTGCGCCAACACTAAGCGGAGAAAACACCAAGGCATTGCGCACGCCGCGTCGCGCCGACTCTACCAGAGCCAAGGCCAGGCCGATCTTCACCACGAGAGGCAATGCAAGCGGATACAGCGCCGCCATCGCCAATGCGTGTCCGCAAAGCAAAACGGCCGCCAGCATTGCTGACGGCCGTATGAAAAAGGTAGTTGGCGGTTGCATGGCGGCCGCCATGCCGATCACACCTTACGGAACACCAACGTGCCGTTGGTACCGCCAAAACCGAAATTATTTTTCATGGCCACGTCTATTTTCATCGGGCGGGCCGTATTCGCGCAGTAATCCAGATCGCATTCCGGATCCTGCTCGAAAATATTGATGGTCGGCGGCGAAATCTGATGATGAACCGCAAGCACGGTCAACACCGACTCCAGTCCCCCGGCCCCACCAAGCAAATGTCCTGTCATTGATTTGGTCGAGTTCACTACCAGCATTTTCGCAGAGTCGCCAAAGGCCAGCTTGATCGCATCGGTTTCGTTCTTGTCGCCCAGCGGAGTGGAGGTGCCATGGGCATTCAGATACTGAACCTGATCCGGATTCACGCCGGCATTGCGGAGAGCGTTAAGCATGCTGCGCTTCGGCCCGTCGGTGTCCGGCGCAGTCATGTGATAAGCATCGCCGCTCATGCCGAAGCCTGACAGCTCCGCATAGATCTTCGCGCCGCGCCTCTTTGCATGTTCGTATTCTTCCAGCACGACAACCCCCGCCCCTTCGCCGAGGACGAAACCGTCGCGCCCCGTATCCCACGGCCGACTGGCCGTGGCCGGATCATCGTTGCGGGTCGACAAGGCTTTTGCCGATCCGAAACCGCCGATGGCCAGCGGCGTCACCGTCGACTCGGCTCCGCCACAAACCATCACGTCGGCGTCGCCGTACTCGATCATGCGCGAACCGATGCCGATGGCGTGCAGGCCGGTAGTGCAAGCCGTGACAACAGCGAGATTCGGCCCCTTCAAGCCAAACATGATCGAGAGATTCCCCGAAATCATATTGATGATCGTGCCTGGAATGAAGAACGGAGAAATCTTGCGCGGCCCGCCACCGAGGAAATCATCGTGCGTACCCTCAATCATCGGCAAACCGCCTATGCCCGATCCGATGTTGACTCCGATTCGTTCGGCATTGGATTCCGTCACCTCGATGCCGGAATCCCGTATCGCCTGAATCCCTGCCGCCATGCCGTAATGGATAAAGACATCCATACGGCGCGCTTCTTTCGGCGACAGGTAGGTCGAAACGTCGAAACCCTTGACCTCGCCGGCGATCTTGACGGGAAAATTAACGGTGTCGAACCGTGTAATGGTTGCGATGCCGCTACGGCCGGCGACAATGTTGTCCCAGGCTTCTGTAACGGTGTTGCCGACCGGCGAAATGGCACCAAGGCCGGTTACGACGACTCTACGGCGGGACAAGATGAACTCCTGCGAAACGGGACGGGGGTTACTTCTTGACGTGGGTGTTGACGTAGTCGATGGCCTGCTGGACGGTGGTGATCTTTTCAGCTTCCTCGTCCGGGATCTCGCACTCGAATTCCTCTTCCAGCGCCATCACCAATTCGACGGTATCGAGAGAATCTGCGCCCAGGTCATCGACGAAAGACGATTCCTTCTTGATATCGGCCTCATTGACGCCAAGCTGTTCGGCGACGATCTTCTTGACACGCTGTTCGATGTTGTCCATGTGTTGCTCCTTCCCTTACTTATGGTGTGTGAGAAAAGCTCGGTAAGCGCTGCGCTATCGCCTCAGCGCGAATGACCCGAACTCCAAAACTTCGCTAGTCTACCAAAAACAGTTCGCCTACCCGATCTGACGACATCTGTCAGACCATATACATGCCGCCATTCACATGCAACTCAGCGCCGGTGATATAGCCAGCCTTGGAACTGGCGAGGAAAGCTACCGCCGCAGCAACCTCGACGGCTTGACCAAGACGGTTGAGAGGAATCTTGCCCAGTAGCGCATCGCGCTGCGCGTCGGTCAGCGCCTTGGTCATGTCGGTATCGATGAATCCCGGCGCAACGCAATTGACCGTGATATTGCGACTGCCAAGTTCCTGCGCCAACGCACGCGTCATTCCCGCGACGCCGGCCTTGGCGGCGGCGTAGTTGGCCTGCCCCGGATTGCCCGCCGCGCCGACCACCGAGGTGATGCTGATGATGCGTCCGCTACGTGCTTTCATCATGCCGCGCATCACCAGCTTGCACATGCGGAATACGGCCTTGAGGTTGGTATCCGCGACCGCATCCCACTCCTCGTCCTTCATCCGCATGGCGATGTTATCGCGGGTAATACCGGCGTTATTCACCAGAATCGACACCGTACCATGCTGCTTCTCGATTTCCCCCACCAACGCCTCGCAGGCCGCGGCATCGGTCACATTGAGCACCGCACCGCGTCCGGCAACGCCGGCCGCATCAAGAGTCTTTTGAATTTCCGCCGCCCCCTCTGCGGACGTCGCGGTACCGATCACTGTAGCGCCCTGGGCGCCCAGCTCCAGCGCAATGGCGCGTCCGATGCCGCGTGTGGCGCCGGTCACCAATGCAATCTGTCCACTCAGCATAACGAATCCCTTAATCGTTCAAACGGCCGCAAGTGCGGCTTCAAGACCGGCGAGATCGGCCATCGCCAATCCGTTGACGCCGGCTGCGCAGCGCTTGGCCACGCCGGAAAGAACCTTGCCCGGCCCGCATTCGAGCACCTGAGCCACACCGCGCGACTCCATCACCCGCATGATCTCTACCCAGCGTACCGGCGCAGCAGCCTGCCGTACCAGCGCATCGCGAATTTCAGCCGGATCGCTGACCACGGCGACGTCCACGTTGTTGACGACCGGGATCTGCGGCGTACGCAAGGCCAGGTCGGCAAGACGCGCCTTGAGCCTCTCTGCTGCCGGTTGCATCAGCGTGCAATGGAACGGCGCCGACACCGGCAGCATCACGGCCCGTTTGGCGCCTTTGGTCTTGCAGCCGTCGGCCGCACGCTGCACCGCCGCGGCATGGCCGGCAATTACGGTCTGCTCCGGCGCATTGAAATTCACTGCCTGGACCACCTCACCCTGCGCCACTTCGGCACACACCATCTTGATTGCATCGGCGTCGAGACCGAGGATCGCGGCCATTGCGCCCATGCCGGCGGGAACCGCTTCCTGCATCGCCTTGGCACGCAGTTCGACCAACGGCACGGCATCTTTCAGATCGAGCACGCCCGCTACAACAAGTGCGGAATATTCGCCCAAGCTGTGCCCTGCCACCATAGCCGGAATGGCGCCGCCCTTTTCGCGCCAGAGACGGTACACGGCGACGCCTGCGGTAAGCATCAGGGGCTGCGTATTGACGGTCTGGTTCAATGCCTCCGCGGGACCCTCGGCCACCAAAGTCCAAAGATCGCGACCAAGTGCGGCCGACGCCTCGTCGAAAGTGGAGCGAATCACCGCTGTATCGCCGTAGGCATTCATCATGCCCAGCGACTGGGAGCCCTGACCAGGGAAAACAATGGCAAATGTCATATAAGTGCTTCCATCAAAACTTGAGAAGCGCGGCACCCCAGGTAAAGCCGCCGCCAACACCTTCGAGCAATAAAGTATCGCCAGGTTTGATGGTGCCGGCGCGCACCGACTCATCAAGCGCCAACGGAATCGAAGCCGCCGAAGTGTTGCCGTGCCGGTCTACGGTGACGATGCACTTCTCCGCCGGCAGGCCGAGGCGCTTTCCGGTGGCCTGCATGATGCGGATATTCGCCTGGTGCGGAATCAACCAATCCAGTTGGTCGATGCCTGTATCTGCCGCATCGAGCACTTCCTGTGCAACTTCGGAGAGGACGCGCACCGCAAACTTGAACACCGCCTGACCATCCATGCGCAGGAACGGGTCGCCGACCGGAAGACCGCCGCTGATTTGGCCTGGCACGGAAAGAATACCGTGGTGGGAGCCGTCTGCGTGAATCGCCGTGGCCAATATCCCGGGCTGATCGGTAGCTTCAAGAACGACGGCGCCGGCGCCGTCGCCGAACAGCACGCAGGTGCCGCGATCGGTCCAGTCGAGTATGCGCGAGAACACTTCCGCACCAACCACCAGAGCGCACTTGCTGCTGCCTGAACGGACGAATTTATCGGCCACCGAGAGTGCATAGACAAAACCGCTGCATACCGCCTGTAGATCGAAGGCCGGCGAATCGTTAGACACTCCCAGTTTGTACTGTAGGATCGCTGCGGTGCTGGGGAAAATGTAGTCTGGAGTCGATGTTGCAACGATGATTAGGTCGACATCGATGGGATTCCGGCCCGCAGCTTCAAGAGCTCGGCGGCAAGCATCGAAGGCCAGATCGCTGGCACAAACACCTGGCGCCGCTATGTGGCGACTGCGTATGCCAGTGCGCTCGACGATCCACTGATCGTTGGAGTCAAGACCATGGCGGGCGATCAATTCTGAATTGCTGACAGGCGTCCCCGGCAGCGCACTGCCGGTGCCGGAAATTTTGGCGTAAATCATTCGGCGAGAACAGGAAGGGGAACCATCGCCGCCATGCGGGCAGCGATCTTTTCCGGCAGGCGGTTGCGCGCTGCCTCGGCTGCGCGCTCCAGCGCACAGCCAAAAGCAAATGCGTCAGCTGAGCCGTGGCTCTTGAAAACAATGCCTTTAAGGCCCAGCAGGCTGGCGCCATTGTAGGCACGATGGTCGAAACGACGTTTAAAGGCCCCGATCACCGGCAACGCAACCAGCGCAGCAAGCTTGGTGAACACATTGCGGGAGAATTCCTCGCGCAAGCCGGCTGCAATCATCGCAGCCAAGCCTTCCGAAGCCTTCAGGACGACATTACCAACGAAGCCGTCGCAGACCACGACATCGGTACATCCCTTGTAGATATCGTCGCCTTCGACGTTGCCGAAGAAGTTCAGACCCGATGCTTTGAGCAGTTCGCCTGCACGCTTGACGACATCGTTACCCTTGATGTCCTCCTCACCGATATTGAGCAGGCCGACGCTGGGCAGATCGCGATGTTCGAGAGCGGAAACAAGCATGGCGCCCATGATACCAAACTGCAACAGGTGCTCCGGCTGGCAATCGACATTGGCGCCGAGGTCGAGCACGTAGGTGTGCCCCTTGACCGTCGGCAGGATCGAGGCGATCGCCGGACGATCAATGCCAGGCAATGTCTTCAGGACAAAACGGGAGATCGCCATCAACGCGCCAGTATTGCCGGCGGAGACGGCCGCATCGGCGGCGCCATCCTTCACCAGATCGGCGACCACCCGCATCGACGAATCCTTCTTGCTGCGCAGGGCGGTCGCCACGGCCTCGTCCATCGCCACCACTTCTGTGGCATGTCGGATGCTCAGGCGAACGCCGAACTCAGCCTCGGCTGCGCCGATCAGGGGACGCAGGGCGTCCTCTCGGCCGACAAGAATCACCGCGCAATCGGAATCGCGGCGCAGGAAATCGAGAGCGGCAGGCACAGTGACCACAGGGCCATGGTCACCGCCCATGCAATCGACCGCTATGGTAATCGCCATCAGCGCGTCAGAAAGTCAAGAAAATGGCCGGGCACGGCGAGCGCACCCGGCCATTTATCGTGGCTGATTATTCGCCCTTGGCCTTGAGAATCTTCTTGCCGCGATATACGCCAGATGGCGAAATGTGGTGGCGCAGGTGGGCTTCGCCGGTGGTCGGCTCCACAGCCAGCGGCGGGTTGGTCAGAAAGTCGTGGGCACGATGCATGCCGCGCTTGGACGGGGACTTCTTGTTTTGTTGGACGGCCATTTCAGACTCCTTACTTCAAAATCATTTCTTCAATTTCGCCAGCGCCGAAAACGGCGACAGCGCCTGATCCTTCTCCGCTGCCGTCGGCGTCGTGCAAGCTTCGTGGCGCGGCGCAATGGGCAGCGCCAACAACACTTCTTCTTCGATCAACGGTAACAACAGCATTTCCTTCGTCGCCTCGACAGCATCAGCCGCGTCATCCTCCAGATCGTCCTCAGGCCACTCGGCACCCGGCCGCATCAAGCGCAACCGATTCCGCACCTGTAGTGGGAAACTCAGCGCCCCCAGGCAGCGTTGGCAGCACAGGTTAAGCACACCCGCCACCCGCAACTGGAGAAACTCCCCGGACCGATCCTGCTCACCCACTATCTGGCAAGCCAACTCGCCATCCTGATCGAGTACCAGATCGGCCAAGCGCCCCATGTTCGCCAGAGGAATCACGCCTTGAAGATGGCGACCGTCCCGGGCGAACTCGAAGCCGTCAATATAGGCCCGGCTCAAATCCTGATTGTCTTGGCTCGACATAAAGGGCGCGAATGCTATCATGCCGGCCGTTTTACAGTCAAATCAAAAACATGCCGCGCACTGCCCCGAGGCTGGTACTCGCCTCCACTTCCACCTTCCGCCGCGAGTTGCTGTCCCGCCTACAGATCCCTTTCGAAACCGCGGCACCCGATGTCGACGAAAGCCCCTTGGCCGAAGAAGCACCCGCCGCAACCGCCGAACGCCTCTCGACACTGAAAGCGCGGGCGGTGGCACAGAATTTCCCCGACGCGCTGATCATCGGCTCAGACCAAGTCGCCTTTAGCGGCGCACTACGTTTCGGCAAACCAGGCACACGGCAGAACGCCATCACCCAATTGCGAACAATGAGCGGGAAGGCAGTGATTTTCCATACCGGCCTGTGCCTGCTCAATGCCGCAAGCGGCCGCACCCATCTGCGCGGGATTGCCACCGAGGTGAAGTTCCGCGAACTGTCGGACGCCGAAATCGTCCGCTATCTGGACAAGGAAGATGCGCTCAATTGTGCCGGCAGCGCCAAATCCGAGGGCCTTGGCATTTCCCTGCTGGAATATCTGCGTGGCGACGATCCGAACGCCCTCGTCGGCCTGCCGCTGATCGCCCTCTGCGCGATGCTGCGCGCAGAGGGCGTAAACACCCCCTGAGCGGCGCCGCATGTCCGGCGCACTCTATCTGATACCCGTCGCACTAGGCAATCTGCCCTGGCCCGACTTCCTACCGCAGGCCACGCGCGATGTCGCATGTCGACTGAGCCATTTTGTCGTCGAAAACGCCAAGACGGCCCGCGCCGAGCTAAAGCGGTTGGGACACCCGATTCCACTACGCGAGATCGCCGTTGAGCAACTGCCGGAACAACTCACGCAAACGGAAATCGATCGGCTGCTCGCACCGCTACAGGACGGCCACGACCTCGGCCTAATGTCCGAAGCAGGTTGCCCCGGCGTTGCCGATCCCGGTGCGCTGCTGGTCCGCCGCGCCCATGAACTCGGCATTAGCGTCCGTCCGCTGGTAGGTCCCTCATCCTTGCTGCTGGCACTGATGGCCAGCGGCCTGGATGGTCAGCGCTTCGCCTTCCACGGCTATCTACCGGCTCGGGAACCAGAGCGCGGCAAAAAAATCGGCGAACTGGAAAAAGACTCACGCCGGCTACAGCAGACGCAAATTTTCATCGAAACGCCGTATCGCAATGCCGCCCTGTTCCACGCGCTGCTCGGCGCCTGCCAAACCGGAACGCGGCTCTGCGTCGCCACCGACCTTACCCTGCCGGGCCAATTCATTGCGACGCACACGGTCGCCATCTGGAAAAAGAAACCGCCGCCCGTCCTGGAGCGGCGTCCGACCGTATTCCTTTTGTTCAGCGCAGACTGAAACGCGCCAGGGCGTTGACCGCACCCTGCGCCATGTCGGCACCGAATTTCTGCGCAAATTTCTCGGCGAAGTTGGGCTTGACCGTGTAATCGCGAATTTCCTCAGCCTTGACGACATCACGAGCCACCGACTCCAGGGTGCCATAGGCATCGGCCAAACCAAGTTCGACACTCTTCGAACCAGTCCACATCAGTCCTGAGAACATCTCCGGGGTCTCCTTCAGGCGCTTGCCGCGCCCTTGGCGAACCACGTCGATGAACTGCTGGTGGATTTCATTGAGCATTTCCTGCGCATGTTCCCGATGTTCCTTGTTCTGCGGCGAGAACGGGTCGAGGAAACCTTTGTTTTCCCCCGCCGTGAGCAAGCGGCGTTCGACACCCAGTTTCTCCATCGCGCCGGTAAAGCCGAAGCCATCCATCAGCACGCCGATGGAACCGACAATGCTGGCCTTATCCACAAAGATCTTGTCCGCAGCAGCGGCAACGTAGTAACCGCCCGAGGCGCAGACGTCCTCAACCACGGCGTAGAGCGGTACCGTCGGGTGTTTGACGCGCAGACGGCGGATTTCGTCGTTGATCATGCCCGCCTGGACCGGGCTGCCGCCGGGACTGTTGATGAGCAGGATCACGCCCGCGGTTCCCTTGTCCTCGAAGGCAGCTTGCAACGCGCCGAGGACGTGCTCGGCACTGATGTCCCCTTTGGCCTGAATCACGCCGTCCAGTTCGATCACCGCCGTATGGCGCTTGCCATCGCCCAGTCGCTCGGCTTCACCACCCCAGTCAATCAGCAGTGCAAGCATCAAGCCGACATACGTAAAACCCAGCAGCTTGAAGAAAATCCCCCAGCGCCGCCGCCGCCGCTGTTCGACCAAACCGTCGAGGGCGAGTTTTTCAAGTACCCGGCGTTCCCAGCCGGATTCTGTAGCGGGCGAATTGTTATCGGACATCAATCGTTCTCTGTGAGGTAAATCTGGCCGTCGCTTTCGCTCACCGACAGTGCAGTGAGACCACGGCCGTTGCAGCGCCCGCCGAGACAGGCGCCACTTTCCGGCGCGTAAAGCGCGCCATGGGTGGCGCAGATCAAGTATAAACCGCTGCTGTCGAAGAACCGGCCTTCCTGCCAGTCCATCTCCACCGGAACGTGGCCGCAGCGGTTCAGATAGCCGTAAACCTTGCCGCGGTATCGAACGACGAACGCTGGCTCCTGCCTTCCCAACCGGACGACGCTGAAGCGAATTCCGATGCCGCCTTCGACGACGTCGGCGCTAGCGCAGATCAGGCGTTCGCGCTCAGCCATGCGGACAGCTCTCCCATCGAATCAACGCAATGCAGCGGTTCGAGCGACAGCAGCGCCTGACGATCATGGGCGCCATAACTCACAGCCACAGCAGAGACTCCGGCGTTGTGCGCCATCAACATGTCATGACTGGTATCGCCAATCATCAACGTCGTTTCGGCTGTAGTACCGAATTCATCGATCAACTCCTCCAGCATCTGCGGGTGAGGCTTGGAATGGCATTCGTCGGCGCAACGGCTGCCGTGGAACAGGGAGCCCAGACCACTGGTCTCAAAAGCCCGCTCCAGGCCGTGGCGGCTCTTGCCGGTAGCGACCGCAAGCATGTGTCCGCGGGCTCCAAGCGCACGGATCAGCTCTTCGGCACCGGCAAACAGCGTAAGTGCCTGATCCTGAGCAAGGTAATGCTGGCGATAGCGGGCCGAGAGTTCCCCATATCGAGCGCGCGGCAAATCGGGCAGCGCATGACGCAACGCGTCGTCCAGTCCGAGACCGATGATGTGACGCGCCTGCTGGTCGCTGGGCGGCGCCAACCCAAGATCCCGCGCAGCCGCCTGGATCGAGGCCGCAATGGCGGCCGCCGAATCGAGCAGCGTGCCATCCCAGTCGAAAACGATCAGTTCATAGCGTCTGGCCATAGTCTCTTTTCTCATGGGCATCGAGTCTGACAACAAACGCGGCAAGCTCAGCCGGCAGCGATGACGCCAACGCGACCCGGTCCCCGTTTAGCGGATGCGGGAACGACAATTGCGCCGCATGCAGAAACATGCGTTTAAGTCCCACCTTTTGCAAGCTCCTGTTCAGCGCGAAATCGCCGTACTTGTCGTCGCCGGCAAGCGGAAAGCCGAGATGAGAGAGATGAACTCGAATCTGGTGTGTGCGTCCGGTTTTCAGTTCGACTTCGACCAAACTGAAATTCTGCCAACGCGCGACCAGGCGGACGATGGAATGCGCCTCTTTGCCCTCCGCCGAGACCGAAACGCGGCGCTCTCCCTCCGCATTTAAATACTTGTGCAAGGCCAGCCGTACGTGCTGGGTCGGGTTCATCCAGCGCCCGCGGACCAAGGCCAAATAGCGCTTGGCGATGCCACCGTCGCGAAACAGATCATGCAATCGGGTCAGTGCCGAACGTTTCTTCGCCACCAGCAGCAGACCGGATGTCTCCCGATCAAGGCGATGGGCGAGTTCGAGAAACTTGGCTTGGGGGCGGGCGCGGCGCAGCTGCTCGATGATGCCGAAACTAACGCCGCTGCCGCCATGCACCGCCACGCCGGCCGGCTTATCGATCACGATCAGTGCGTCATCCTCGAACGCCACCGCGAAATCCCGTGCCGGAACGGCCGCCGCGACCGGCCGGTCGGCGACCCGGATCGGCGGCACGCGAACCACATCACCCAGCTGAAGGCGGTAGTCGGCGCCGATGCGGCCCTTGTTCACCCGCACTTCGCCGCTACGCAGGACGCGATAGACATGGCTCTTCGGCACGCCCTTGGCCAGACGCAGGAGGAAATTATCGATACGCTGACCGGCCGACTCTTCACCGACTTCGAGAAGGGTCGCCGAATCTTTACTTAAATCATTCATTCTGAAATACAATATGAACCGGTTTGCCGTCCCGCGACGGCGTGCCCGATGGCCCGAAGCGGCATCGGAGGCGTCGATCCCGGAGCGTTGCCCGCGCGCCCTGCCCGCCTTGTCTCAAAGGCGACACAGAAGCCGACGCAGGCATTGGGGTGAAAATTGGGTTCAGGACTACGCAGAATTTCGGCGCCCCCTGCCAATCACGCATCCCAGCAATCCGAAACAAGGGGTATCTCGCTCACCCGAAGCAGCGAGTCTACTTGAAATTGCGCGCTTAACCGGCACCGACGATTGCTTAGCCCTGGTTGTTGCGACCTGCCAGACCGGGACCAAACAAAAATAACCGACAACCGTTTGCTCAACAAACTGATGGATCAATCCCTAGCACCGCAAACCGAGTCACCTGCCACCTGATACTTCGTATCCTGTGGCGTCGTCGTGCCCTGCCCGCGCGCGGGAGCACATATATATGAAACGCATGCTATTCAATGCGACGCAGGCTGAGGAACTCCGCGTCGCGATCGTCGATGGTCAGAAACTGATTGACCTCGACATCGAATCAGCCGCCAAAGAGCAACGCAAAAGTAACATTTACAAAGCCGTCATCACCCGCATCGAGCCCAGCCTCGAAGCGGCGTTTGTCGATTATGGCGCCGAGCGCCACGGCTTCCTGCCTTTCAAGGAAGTCGCCCGCACTTATTTCCAGCCCAGTTCTGAACCCGGCCGGGCGCGTATTCAGGATGCGCTCAAGGTTGGACAAGAACTCATCGTCCAGGTCGAAAAGGACGAGCGCGGCAACAAGGGCGCCGCCCTCACCACCTTTATCTCGCTGGCCGGCCGCTACCTTGTACTGATGCCCAACAACCCGCGCGGCGGCGGCGTATCGCGCCGCGTCGAGGGCGAGGAGCGCCAGGAGCTGCGCGACGTAATGGATCAACTCGACGTCCCTGGGGGCATGAGCCTGATCGCCCGCACTGCCGGCATCGGCCGCAACGCCGAAGAATTGCAGTGGGATCTCAACTACCTGCTACAGCTGTGGGGCGCCATTGAAGGCGCCGCGCAAGGCCAAACCGGTGCATTCCTGATTTATCAGGAATCGAGCTTGGTCATCCGCGCCATCCGCGACTATTTCCACTCGGAAATCGGGGAAATACTCATCGACACCGACGACATCTACGATCAGGCCCAGCAGTTCATGGCCCATGTGATGCCGGGCAACGTCAATCGGGTCAAGCGCTACAAGGACGATGTTCCGCTGTTCTCGCGCTTCCAGATCGAACATCAGATCGAGTCCGCCTACTCGCGCCAGGTAACCTTGCCCTCGGGCGGCGCCATCGTCATCGACCACACCGAAGCCCTGGTGTCGGTAGACGTCAACTCCGGTCGTGCCACCAAGGGCAGCGACATCGAGGAAACCGCCTTCCGCACCAACTGCGAAGCCGCCGACGAAATCGCCCGCCAGTTGCGCCTGCGCGATCTGGGCGGACTCATCGTGATCGACTTCATCGACATGGAATCGTCGAAGAACCAGCGCGAAGTCGAAAACCGCCTGCGCGATGCCCTGCACCACGACCGCGCCCGCGTCCAGACCGGCAAGATCAGTCGTTTCGGCCTGCTCGAATTGTCGCGCCAGCGGCTGCGCCCGGCACTCGCCGAGACCAGCTACATCACCTGCCCGCGCTGCACCGGCACCGGTCATATCCGTTCCACCGAATCCGCGGCACTGCACATCCTGCGCATCCTCGAAGAGGAGTCGATGAAGGAGAATACCGGTGCCCTGCACGTGCAAGTTCCGGTCGACGTCGGCACTTTCCTGCTCAACGAAAAACGCGACGACATCGCCCGCATAGAAATGCGTCACCGTGTCAACCTCGTCATCGTCCCCAATCGTCACCTGGAAACGCCGGCACACGAAATTATTCGTCTGCGGCACGACCAGTTGAACGCCGAAGGACTGACCTTGGCCAGTTACCAGATGGCCGAGAAACCCGTCGAGGAAACCTATCAGCCCCCATCGGCGCAGAATGAGGCGAAACCGGCCAAGGCCGAAGCAGCGGTCAAGGGCATTACCCCGGATCAGCCCGCCCCGATAGTCGAACCGAAATCCGCAGCCAAGGCCGAAATCAAGAGCGAACCGGGCCTCTTTGGCAAGGTCATTTCCTTCCTGTTTGGCAGCAAGGAAGAGGTCAAGCCGGTCAGCGAAGAGAAGATTGGCAAGACCGGCGGCCGGCGCGAACGCAACGAACGGGGTGATCGCGGCGAGCGCGGGCGCCCGCGCAATCGCCGCGATGTGCGTGATGGCAACCGCGAACCGCGCGAAGGCCGGGAAAACGGTGAGCGCAAGGAACGTAACGAGCAACGCCCGCCCAAAGCGCGCGAAGAACAGGCGACACAGACCGGACAGGGCGGCGAAGGACGCCGCCAGCGCGGCGAACGCAACCGCGACGAACGCCCGGCCGAAATCAACAAGGAGCAACGCGAACCCCGCGAAGGGCGTGAGCCGCGGGAAACACGGGAACCCCGCGAGCCGCGGGAACCCAGACCGCCGCGCCCGCCGCGCACAGAACAGGCGCCTAAGGCAGACAGTGCGGCCGAAGGTGAAACACGTCCGAACCCGGTTGGCGAAGACGAAGGCCAGAGCGAACAACGCCGTCGCCGTCGCGGCGGCCGCGGTCGTGGCGAACGTCGCAGCGATGAACGGCCGGGCACCGAGGCTGGCGCTCCGTTCGCCGATGCCGCATCGATAGCCGAAACGTCGGCGATCATCGCCGACGCCGTGCCAGTCGCTGCCGAAACGGCACCGGTGGCCGTGGCAATGGCTACAGCAGTAGTCGCCGAGGAAACGATATTGGCTGTGCCCGCCTCGTTGGTCGCATCCACGCCTCAGGTAATCGACGAGCCGGCCGTCGCACCCGCACCGATCGCAGCGCCGGTTGTACAGACCGTTGTGGAAGTGGCAGTGCCGCCACCCGTCGCCGTAGGTGCCGCCGCGCAAGCGCCGCTGTTTGCCGAAACTCAACAAGCTCCGGCAGCAACGCCGCCGGCTATTTCTACAGCCCCGGTAGCGAATTTTTCCGCCAATTTGCAAAAGGTCGGACTGGTAATGATCGAAACCGCCGCCGAATGCTCCCAGGCAATCCCGCTTGATAACCCGCCGCAGGTACTTGGTCGCAAGCCGAAACCTGTAACAGTGGCTGTCAGCGAACCGTTGCAGATGGTGGAAACAAGAACCGGGCAATAGGCTGTCGTTCCATATCGACAAAAAAGGCACGCCATGGCGTGCCTTTTTTTCGGCCGCCCCCTAACCTTTGACTTTCTCCCTACGCCAATCACGGACCCAGTCGGCAAGCTCGACGGCCGGCAGGGGGCGGCTGAAAAGATAGCCCTGAATCTCCTGGCAGCCGTGGGCGCGAAGAAAGTCGAGTTGCTCGCCGGTTTCAACACCTTCGGCGATGGTCTTGAACTTCAATGTCGTGGCGAGATTGATGATCGCCTGGACAATCGCACCGTCCTCGTGATTGTGTGTAATGTCGCGCACGAAGGATTGGTCGATTTTCAACTTGTCGACCTGAAAACGCTTCAAGTAATTCAGCGAGGAATAACCGGTGCCGAAATCATCGATGGCGATCATAACGCCTCGCGCATGCAATGCGTCCATCATCGCAATGGCGGCCAGCGGATCTTCCATCGTCACGCTCTCGGTCAACTCCAACTCCAGACAGGAATTAGGCAGTCCCGCATCGGCCAGTAGGCTTTCTATCATCGCCGGCAGATCCTGCTGGCGAAACTGCACAGCAGAAAGATTGACGGCCACTTGGCGAAGCGGCAGTCCGTCGTCCATCCACCCTTTCAGCTGCTTCAAGGCCGTGCGCAAGACCCATTCGCCAATCGGCAAGATCAACCCGCTGCTTTCCGCAATCGGAATGAACTCTGCCGGAGAAATCAGCCCCTGCTCGGGATGGCGCCAGCGGATAAGCGCCTCGACGCCGACGATGGCGCCGCTCCCAAGATCGATCTGCGGCTGATAATGGAGCAGCAATTCGTCGCGCTCGAGCGCCCGTCTCAGAGCCGTTTCCAACTGCAGGAGGCGGGCCGAGCGCGCCTGCATTTCGGGAGCGAAGAAACGATACGTGTTGCGCCCCTCCTGTTTCGCCCAGTTGGCGGCGGTATCCGCTTTGCGCAACAATGTCTCGAAATCCTTGCCGTCGGTCGGGTACAAGCCGATACCCATCGAGGAAGTGACGCCCAGTTCGCTACCTTCGATGACGACGGGTTGCGCAACCGCCTGAAGCAGCTTCTGGCCGACATGTGCCGTTCTTTCCGCATCGGCATGCGGCAGCAGCAGGACAAACTCGTCGCCGCCCAGCCGGGAAACCGTGTCCTCCGCGCGCAGGATATTCTGGAAGCGGCGGGTTACTTCAATCAGCAGCAGATCGCCGATCCGGTGGCCGAGATTGTCGTTGATGTTCTTGAAATGATCGAGATCCAGGAATATCAGCGCCAGCGGTTCGTCGTTCCGCTGCGCGAAACCCAGCGCTTGGGCGAAACGATCGGCAAACAAGGTGAGATTGGGCAGCCCGGTCAACGTATCGAAATGCGTCAGATGCTGAATACGCGCTTCAGCCTCGTCACGTTTTGACAGATCGCGAATGAAAACCGAAAAACATCCGCCCTGCTCCGGCATATATGTTGCGCTGACTTCGACCGGCTTGATTTCCCCGAATTTGGTACGGTGGCGACTCTCGAAGAGCGAGGCACCTTCCCGCCTGACCTGTTGGAAACGACTGGACGTTGCTTCCGCAGACTCGGCCACCACGATGTCGCTGACCCGAAGGCAAAGCAACTCTTCACGGCTATATCCTGAAAACTCGACATAGGCATCGTTGACTTCGCGCAGGTACCCGTCGCTATCGGCCAGCCAGAAGCCGTCCTGTGACGTGGTTACGACCGCGCGGTACCTTTCCTCGCTCTCGCGCATCGCCGCGCTCAGGCGCTTCTGCTCGGCAACCAGGTCGATGCGATCCAGCGCATAGCCGATATCCATCGCCATCTCGCTTAACAGGGCAATCATTTTTTCGTCGAACGCGCGGGGCTCGGTGTGGTACAGACTGAGCACCATATGAACTTCCCCGCCGCGAACGATCGGGAAGGCGGCGCTGGTTTGCCATCCGAAAGGACGCGCCCGTTCATGCCAGGGGCGCGTCGACTCGGCCGACAGGTAATCCTGGACGATTACCGGCCGATTCGTTTTCCATGCGGTTGCCGAGGGTCCCCGTCGTTCAGAAGCCAATGAATCGAGCGGCAGACGGATGCCATCGAGAAAATCGAGGCCGCTGCCGAAGCGGGCCGCAACGACAATGTTGGAGCGGGTTTCGTCCGCACGCCCGATCCAGGCCAGTTGAGCACCACCATATTCGACGGCGATTCGGCAAATGCGGTCGAGCAACTCCGCTTCGCCTTCAACCCGGACAATGGTCTGGTTGGTCTCGGAGAGCGCGGCATAGATCTGGTTGAGGCGCGCAACCTGCGCATCGTGCTGCTCGATGGCTGTAGCCATTTCGTTGAAACCGTCGGCCAGGCGCGAAACCTCGTCGTTACCGGACAGGTCCACACGAACCGAAAGGTCTCCGGCCTGCATGCGGCGCGAAGCGTGTTCGAGTCGTGCCAAGCGGCGAGTCACCATACGCTGCATCAACGCGCCAAGCAGCAGCATCAAGAGAACATACCCGCCGGCACGGATCCAGAAAAGTTGCATCCATGCCGCCATCACGCGCTGTCGAATCTCATCCATCGGCAGCTTGATGCTCATCACACCACGCAGATCGCCTACCTTGTAGTCGTAAGCCGCCGTGTAAGTATCGCGAATAGTGGCCGGGGACATCGCCTGGTCGCCATGGCATTTGAGGCAATAGGTCTCAACCCAGATTGGGGCAGTGAAGTGATACAGGACAGCCCCCTTGGCGCCGCTGATCACGCTGACGTGATCGGGAGCATTCGGGTTAGCGCGAAACCACTCCATCGCCACCAGTTCGTCGGCGTCGGCCTGGTTGCGCGGATTGCGGGGTTTATCGGAAACATTGTTGAAACGGAGGCCGCTCTCGATCCATTTGGGGAAATCGGCCGAAATGCGTGAAAGCGCATGGGCCGGAAGAAAACCAACGGTCTTGTCGTTGAGCGGAAGTTCGCTGGCGACGAACTGCTGGTGATAGACGCGACGCGTAGCCATCAAAATAGCTCGAATGATGCGTGCCTCTTCATCCAAGTGACTGCGAACCTGATTCTCGATGTCGCGGTAACCAAGAAATAGATCCAGCGTCATGATTGACGCGATGACTATGCCCGTTCCCAGCCAGATTTTGGCCTGTAGTTTCATGGCGGCTATTCTATGGTTGCAAGGCCTATCCGGTGACGGGGTTGTCGCGAACGACTTGATCTCCGTCAACCTCCTCACGATCCATCGACAAGCACTTTCAGCATCGCATCTTCGCGACGAATATGCTGGATCAGCCATCTGCTCAGGTAACGCAGAACGTCGAACTGTGCCGTAAGCGGATTGTCGTGGAACTCCCCATTGAACTCGCGCAATTTCTCCTCAAAATGCCGGTGCTGCTCCTGCTGCCGTCCCAACGCCGAGTAGCCATGACTTTCCATCATCCGTTCTTCGGCACGGAAGTGAACCTGGGCATATTGATCGAGCGCCTTCAGTACACGCAATACGTCCCGGGAACCGCGTCTGTTGGCAACCGCATCGAACAAGTCGTTGGCCAAGTCGAACAGATAACGATGATGCTCGTCGATAACATCGATACCGATACGCAACTCCTCATCCCACGGTATCCATGCCAAGTCACGGTGGGCTGCGTGAGGCAGATTGAGGATTTGCTTGGGATCGATAATGTCGTCGCGGTACAGTTCGCGGATACGCAATATCTGCGGCAACGCGCGCTCGAAGGCAGCCACCACCACCGGATCGAAATGAATTCCCGCCTGACTGCGAACCCACTCGATCGCTTCCTCAAGCGGCCATGGGTGTTTGTAAGGGCGCACCGAAGTAAGCGCGTCGAAAACGTCGGCGATCGCACAAATACGCGCCAATACCGGAATGGCCTCGCCGGCGAGGCCATTGGGGTAGCCGGTCCCGTCCCACCGCTCATGGTGGTAGTTCGCGATATCGGAAGCGGCAGCGATCAGGCTGTCGTCCCCCGTCAGGAGGCGTTTGCCAATCTCGGTGTGGGTCTTCATGACCTCGAATTCGTCGATGGTAAGGCGACCCGGCTTGAGCAGAATGGCGTCGGGAATGCCTATTTTTCCAACGTCGTGCATCGGCGCGCAAATCGACAGCAACTCGCGCATTTCGGCCGGCAAGTCCATCGCGCCAGCAATCGCATTCGCGTAGTGGGTCATGCGCATTACGTGCATGCCGGTTTCGTTGTCGCGATACTCCGATGCCGCACCTAGCCGCCGAATCGCGTCGGTACGGGCATCCTCCAGCTCAAGCTCGCGCAAACGCAGGGTTTCGTCGATCAGGCAGCGCGCTACCAGCGCGGACATGGTGCCGGCCAGATCGGACATGAACTGAATCGCCATCGGGTCGGGCACCCAGTTCGGTTCGATGAAAAGAAGCATCCGCCCGAGTTGCCGGCTCTCTTCTCGCAACGGCAACACGAAACACGGCGCGTCGCCGTCTACATCGAGCAAAGACAGTGGAGGCAAATGTACTCTCGGTGTACATACATAAGCCTGCCCTCGGCTAACGCTGACCGCATCGACGCCATCGTCGTACTGCACGTGATGCAACCATGCCGGCGCCAGTCCAAACTGAGCCACTTGAATCAGGCGATTGCGGGGATTGAACAGCAGAATCGCGCTCTTCGGAATAATCCGGATACCTGGAAGATCGCGTAGCAGATCAAACAGCCGGGCTTGTAGCTCATCGAGGCCGCCATCCGCGACGCTAACCCGGGTCAACTCAAAGAAAAGTCGCCCGATTGCCTGGATTTCCTGATCCTTGTGCATCGTTTACCCATCTAGTCAGCAGCGCACAGCGCCTTCACCGTCCTGCATATTAAACGCGACACCTTGCGCAGTCCTTGCTTTTCAATCCTTAGCCGAGTCGATTTCTGTTTCCCGGGCACGGACTATCGATCGCCGCTTTGGATCGCTGCATGCCTGCCTCAGTTCTCGGGAAAGCTCCCGGACAGGTAATACCAGCGCCCATCTTCCCGAACGAAGTCGCTCACCTCGTGCAACCGATGGGCGCGACCATTCACCTTGTAGCGGGCGACGAATTCGACCCAGGTTTCGCCAGCAGCCTTGATTTCGAGCCCAAGCCATTTGGCCGGCGGCGAATCGTCTGTTTCGCAGCGCGCTGGCCGGGTGCTGGGATGCCAGGTCTCCGTCAGATAGCGATCCAGCCCGAGCACGTAGGCACAATAACGAGAGCGCATCAGGGCTTCCGCGGTAGCGACCGGTGTGCCCCGATGGCAGGGAGCACAGCAGCATGCATAGGAAGCTCCGCTGCCGCAGGGACAGGGAGCGCCCAACACCTCGGCGGCAGACTTCAAACCAGCCCCCGACCCTTCAGTTCATCCTTCAGGTAGGCGTAGTACACCGGCGCAGCCACTACGCCGGGTAAGCCGAAGACCGCCTCCATCATCAGCATGGCGAGCAGCAACTCCCAGGCCCGTGCGTTGATCTGGCCGCCGACAATACGGGCGTTGAGAAAATATTCGAGCTTGTGGATCACCACCAAGAACACCAGTGAGCCGAGGGCGGTGCCGGGCGAATGCGTAAGGCTGACCACCACGATCACCGTATTGGACAGCAGGTTGCCGACCACTGGGAGCAGGCCGGCAACAAAGGTAAACAGAATCATGCTGCCGGTAAAGGGGAGATGAACGCCCAACAGGGGCAGCGCAATCGCCAGATAAATCGCCGTGAAAAGGGCGTTCAGGGCGGCGATGCGCACCTGGGCGAAGACGATGCGACGGAAGGACTCCGCCAGCCGCAGCGCCCGCTCCTGTAGCGCCTGCGCCAGCGGCTTGAGGTGCGAATGATGGGTGACCTCCTGCAAGGCCAGCAGCGCACCGACAATCATGCCGATTAGACCGTAGGCGGCGGCGCGGCCGGCTTCCTTGCCAAGCATCTGCACTTCCGCCGCATGCTCGCGTAGCCAGAGCACCGCAGCGCTGTGAATCGCATCGGCGTCGGCGGGCAGGTTGCTCGCCAGCCAGGGCGGCAAGGTGCTTCGGCTACGGTCAATGATCCGTGCCATCTCTTTCAGCAAGGCAGGCAGACTGCCCGCGTCGGAACGGAAATAGGCCACCAAGCCCACGGTCACGATGCTGACCACGGCGATCACCAGCACCGCGATGATCACTACCGCCACCAGCCGCGCCTTGCCGACGGCAAGCTTGCCGGCAAGGATACGCACCAGTTCGAAAACCAGCAGTCCGCCCATCAGCGCGGGCAGCAGATGGAACTGGACCACAAGCAACAATGCAAGGGCGGCTATGCCCCAGGAAGCGATTTGCGATTTATTGGCAGTCATGAAATGACAAGCGGTGGCAACGGACGAATTATGCGGCACGCGCGCCGATGCAGACGTGTCCTCGGGCTGAGACAAGGGGCGAAAAAAAGCCCGGCCCCTTGAAGGAGCCGGGCTTTGCTGCTGCCGTCGATGATTAGAGTCGTTCGTAAATCGTCGTAATGCCTTGCCCGCCGCCGATGCACATCGTCGCCAGGCCGTAACGGCCCTGAACACGGTGCAGTTCGTGCAGCAGCTTGGTGACGATGATGGCTCCCGTCGCCCCCACCGGATGGCCCAGCGCCACCGCGCCACCGTTCGGGTTGGTCTTCTTCGGATCAAGGCCGAGGCCTTTGAGCACCGCCAGCGACTGGGCGGAGAAAGCTTCGTTGGATTCGATCACGTCGATCTGGTCGAGTGTCAGGCCGGCCTTTTTCAGCGCGACCAGGGTCGAGGGGATGGGGCCCTCGCCCATCAGCTTGTTATCGACTCCGGCAATACCCCAGGCTACCAGCCTTGCAATCGGCTTGTAGCCGGCGCGAGCTGCCGCTCCGGCCTCGGCCAGCACTATAGAGCCGGCACCGTCATTGATACCGGACGCATTACCGGCTGTCACCGTACCGTCCTTTTTGAACGCCGGTTTCATCTTCGCCAAACTTTCGGCAGTGACGTCGGCACGCGGACGCTCGTCGGTTTCGAACAGCGTGACGCCCTTGCGGGTGACCAGTTCCACTGGAACGATTTGCGACTTGAAGTGGCCGGCCGCTTGGGCGGCCAGGGCGCGGCGTTGCGATTCGAGGGCGAAGGCATCCTGTTCTTCGCGGCTGATGCCCCACTTGGCCGCCACATTCTCGGCAGTAATGCCCATGTGATAGCCCTCGAACGGGTCGGTAATCACCGAGACCATCAAATCCACCACCTTGGCGTCGCCCATGCGGGCGCCGAAACGGGCTGTCGGCATCAGGTAGCCGCCCCTGGACATGACTTCGGTGCCGACGCCAAGACCGAAATCGGCGTCGCCGGTAATGATCGCCTGGGCGGTCGAAACGATGGCCTGCTGCGACGAGCCGCAGAGACGATTCACCGTCACGGTGACATGCTTGGCCGGATCGAGGCCGCCCTTGACGCTGGCAACGCGACCGACGTAGGGGGAACGGTGGTCGGTGGGAATCACCGAGCCGACGGCAACGAAGCTCACCTGATCGGGGTCGACACCGGCGCGTTTGATCGATTCGCGCACCACCAGAGCGCCGAGCTCGCCCGGTTCCTGATCCTTCAGCGCCCCGCCGAATTCTCCTACCGCAGTACGCACCGCACTCAACACCACGACTTCTCTATTTGCCATTTTGTTACCGCTCCTGATGAAAGTTCGACATCTATCCCACCCAGCTGGATACCCAGACCAAGGCCAGAACCATCAGTCCCAGCAACAGGGTACGCCAGACAAGTCCTATAGTGCTCTGCATGTAATCAGCATCGGCCTCTTCGCCCAGACCCAGTTCGGGCCGATCGCCGAGGTCGAGCCCCTCGCGTACCGGCTGGCCGAGGCGCACGCCGATGGCGCCGGCCCCGCTGGCGATGAGGATGCCGGCGGAGGCATCGGGCCAGCCCGATGCTTGGGTGCGCCAGCAGAACACTGCATCCTCGAAATCGCCGACGACGGCGAAGCCCGCCGCCGAAAGCCGCACCGGCAACCAGTCGATGATGGCGAAGGCGTGGCGCGAAAATTCGCTGAAACGGCCGACCGCCAGCGTTGCCGGATCGCTGCGCATACTCCAGCAGGCGGCGAAAAACGCTGCCAGCCGATAGAGCAAGGCGCCGCCGGGTCCGATCAACGCGAAACAGGCCAGCGGCGCATACACGTGGCGATGCGATGCGACCAGCGCCTGTTCGATCGACAGGCGGGCGATTTCATTGCTCGAAAGGCGGTCCGCCACGCTGCCGCGCCACTGCCCGAGCAACGCACGAGCATGGTCGAGCTCGCCCATGCGCAACGCGAGGTGGATATCGGTAAAAAAATGGCTGAACTGCCGAAAACCCATCGTCACGTAGAGCACCGCAATGCCGAAAAGCAGTGCCAGAAAAGGCTGTAGCCAGAGCAGCGCTAGGTAGATCCCCTGTACCACGGCAGCCGGCAGAGCCACCGCCAAGCACCAGGCGATCACGCCCTGACGGTACTGCCCGTCGTTGAGACGGGATTCGAGAAATTCGGCCAAACCGGCCAGCGGGGCATCGACCCAGCGCGCAGCGGCGAGAGGGCGAAACTGCTCGATGATGAGCGCAATCACAGCGACAAAAAGGCTCACGCTCCGGCCTCCAATTCGATATGTGCGCGCAGCAGATGCATCAGATTCACCAACATTCCTGCAGTGGCGCCCCAGATGTAATGGCTCTGCCAATGCATGGCCCAGAACTGGCGTTTGGGGCCTGACTTGTCCAGACTGTCGCGCCGCCAGTTGGCCGGATCGAGCATCACCGGCAAGGGAACCTCAAACACGTCGGCCACCTCGAAATCGTCCAACTTCAGATTCAGCGGCGGCGTCACCAGGCCGACCACCGGCGTGACGCGGAAGCCGGTAATGGTTGGAAATTCGGGCATCCAGCCAATCACCTCGACCTGACTGGGTGCCAACCCCACTTCCTCCCAGGCTTCGCGCAACGCGGTGGCAGTTGGATCCTTGTCCTCCGGATCGCGATGGCCACCGGGGAAACTGACTTGGCCGGCGTGGTCATTGAGGTGGGCGGTACGCTGCGTCAACAGCACCGTCAGTCCGGTCGGCCTCAGCACCAGCGGCACCAGCACGGCGGCTGGCTTCTCCGCAGGACTTTCGAGCCACCCCTTCTCCGGCACGACCAGATTGTCGCGGCGAAACAGAGCGCGCAACTGCTGGATAGAGGGAGAAACGATCAGGCTGTTCACTGGCTTTGGCAGAGGGACGTCCGGGGAGCGCTAGAATGCCGCGCAGATACTGCAATCAAGTGCGAGCCGCACGAAATGAGCCGACTCAACAAACCCATCGCTGTTTTCAGACATAGTCCGCTCGAAGGGCCCGGCTATTTTGCCACATTCCTCGATCGCCACTCGATTCCCTGGGAGCTGATCCGCATCGACGAAGGGGCCGCCGTGCCTAATTCCGTTGCAGGCTTCGCCGGGCTTTGCTTCATGGGCGGGCCGATGAGTGTCAATGACGAGCTGCCCTGGATCCGTCAGGTGCTGGAACTGATCCGCACTGCGGCTGCCCGCGATGTGCCGGTGATCGGCCACTGCCTCGGCGGCCAACTGATATCGAAAGCCCTCGGCGGACGGGTTACACGCAATCCGACGAAGGAAATCGGCTGGGGTGCCGTGACCCCCGTTCGCGACACTCCGGTGGCCGCCGAATGGCTAGGCGACATTGATGTCTTCGAAGCCTTCCACTGGCATGGCGAGACGTTCTCGATCCCCCACGGAGCCACCCGGATTCTCGCTAGTGCGCACTGCGCCAACCAGGCCTATGCCCTTGGCCCCCATCTCGGAATGCAATGCCACGTCGAGATGACCGAGGACATGATCCGGCAGTGGAGTCGGCAATGGGCGGATGAATACGCCGCCCCCGGCCCGGCCGTGCAAACGCCGGAGCAGATGATGGAACACGCCGCCGCCCGCATCGCCGCGATGCGGGTCGTCGCCGACCACCTCTATGCCCACTGGATCGGCGGGCTCAAGCACTGACACAAGGAACGGCCGTGGACATGATTGGACTGGCGGAATGGTTTCGTCGCCGCGCGCTGCGCACACCGGACCGGGCGGTACTCACCTTCGAAGGGGAAACCTGGCGCTGGAGCGAAATGCAACAGCGTATCGAACGCCTGGCCACGGTTCTGGCGGCAGGCGGCTTAACCCCGGGTGAGCGGATCGCTTACCTCGGATTCAATCACTCGATGTTCCTCGTCGCGCTGTTCGCCACGGCGCGTATCGGGGCCATTTTCGTGCCGCTGAATTTCCGGCTCACCAGTCACGAACTGGATTTCCTCGTCAACGATGCGGAAGTCCATACGCTGCTGGCCGACGCCGACCACCGGGGACTCATCGATGCAGTGCGCGCAAGCCTGCCCTGCCGCCGCTATATCGGCCTCGGCAAGGCTGCCGCCGGCTGGGAAGACGGTGATGCCCTGATGCGCTCCGTGGCCGAAACGTCGCCCGCCGCCCAGGTGGCGGGCGACGACGTGGCAACCATTCTGTACACCTCGGGCACCACCGGGCGGCCGAAAGGCGCGATGCTGACCCACCGCAATCTGTGGGCCAACAACCTGAATTGGATGCTCACCGTGAATTACAACGGCGACGATACGGCGCTGACATCTGCACCGCTGTTCCATTCCGGCGGCCTGTGCGTCATCACACTGCCGACGTTGATGGCCGGCGGCCATGTGGTTCTGCAAAAACATTTCGATGCAGGAAAATTCCTCGACGCCATAAAACGCTATCGGGTAACGTCGATTTTCGCCGTGCCGGCCATGATGCTCTTCGCCAGCCAGCATGCCGGATTCGCCGACGCAGACCTCTCCAGCCTGCGCATCATCGTCGCCGGCGGGGCGCCGGTGCCGGAACCCCTGTTGCAGATTTACAGCATGCGCAACATTCCTGTCAGCCAGTGCTGGGGCATGACCGAAACCTCCACCGGCGCCACCTTTCTCAACACCGACGAAGCGATCAGCCATCTCGGTTCCTGCGGCAAGGCCGGTGTGCTCAACGACGTCCAGCTGGTGGATTTCTCCGGCCGACCGCTGGAGACCCCGCGCACGCCCGGCGAACTGTGCGTACGTGGCGACACGGTGATGAAAGGCTACTGGAAACAGCCTGAAGCCACGGCAGCCGCCCAAGGACCGGACGGATGGTTCCGCACCGGCGATGTCGCCTATCGGGACGAGGACGGCTACTACTACATCTGCGACCGACTGAAGGACATGATCATCAGCGGCGGGGAGAACGTCTATCCAGCAGAGATCGAGAGCGTGCTATACGACCATGCGGCAATCGCCGAGGTTGCGGTAATCGGCGCAGAAGACGCACGCTGGGGTGAGCGGGTGGTCGCGGTAGTCGCCCTGAAACCGGGAGCAACGCTGACCCTGGAGGAATTGCAAGCCTTCGCCGGCGAGCGGCTGGCGCGTTACAAGCTTCCGAAAGAGTTGCGCGTCGTCCCCGCGCTGCCGCGCAACACCTCGGGCAAGGTAATCAAGTCGGAACTCCGCACAGCCCCAACCGACTAACCTACCGCCTATTTTTTCAGAAAGAAATTTATCCGCGTCAGAAGTTCCGGTGCGGCGGCGAGGTCGCGTAGGTGGAGACGCTCCAGTTCCATCATCTCGTCGAAGGTGCGGGTTGCCGCGGCATCGACCAAGTTGCGGGCAGCTCGAACCGCTGCCGCGGGAACCTTTGCCAAAGACTGCGCAACCTCCTGAGCCCGTGCGAGCAACCTGTCGTCCTCAACGACCTCCCACACCAGGCCAAGGTGCTGGGCATGCTCGGCGCCGATCGCTTCGCCAAGCAACATCACCGCCAGCGCGCCCTGGCGACCGATGGAACGCTGCAACAGCCAGCTGGCGCCGAGATCGGAAACGATTCCGAGCTGAGTGGTCTGGACGATCTTTATCTTCGCCGCACGGCCGGCCAGGATAACGTCGCCGCACAGAGCAATGCCGGCCGCGCCGCCGGCCGCGATACCGTTGATGGCGATGACGACGGGCTTCGGGAAGGCCATCAGCGCAGACATCATCGGACCGAAGTGTTTGGCCATCGCGTCGCTGACCTGACGCCCCAAATCGATATGGCCGTCGGCCTGGGGTGCAGGCGCCAGGGAAGTCAGATCGCCTCCGGCGCTGAAGGCTCGGCCGGCGCCGGTGATGACGATGGCCTTTACCTCGTCGCTGGCGGCAAACCGGTCGAGATCGGCACGGAGGTTGTCGGCCAGATCGAAATTGAGGGCATTGAGCTGGTCCGGGCGATTCAGAACTACGGTCGCTACGCCACCTTCGCCGATGGTCGATTCAATACTGCGCATGCTTTTCTCCTCTTGGGTCGCCCGATGCAGGGTCATCTCGGTGCTCTTCGGTCGTTCTCGCCCCAGTATCGCGCTCTAGTCGCGGAAGTTGCCGTACTGTAGCGGGAAATCGGTGACCGTCTTCTTCACCAAGGCAATCGTTTCCTGTAGCAGATCGCGTTTGGCGCCGGTGACGCGCACCACGTCGCCCTGAATGCTGGCCTGCACCTTGACCTTGCTGTCCTTGATCAGTTTGACGATCTTCTTCGCCAGTTCGGACTCGATACCGACCTTTATCTTCAGTTCCTGCTTGGCCTTGTTGCCGGAAACCGACTGCACGTCGCCGGCGTCAAGACGCTTGGTGCTTTCGCGCTCCTTTTTTTCCATTTCGGGAAAGAGGATGTCCTTGATCTGGCTTAGCTGGAATTCGGAATCGCCGTGCAAGGTGATGGTCTTGTCTTTTTCGTTGAGTTCGACTTTGGCGCTGGTGCCTTTGAAGTCGTAGCGATTACCGATATGCCGTCCAGCTACGTCGATGGCGTTCTTCAGGGCCACCATATCGGCTTCGGAAGAAATGTCGAAGGAAGGCATGGACGGTCTCTCCCAGGTTCAGCCGAAATGGCAGACGTAATGATAGGGCTCACCGCTGACTTCGATGTCGAAGCTGGAGTTGCCCGGAACACTGAACCGTTCGCCAGCCGCCGCGATCTTCCAGTCCTGATCACCCTTCAAGCGGTAGCGGACCGAGCCGGCGACGGTTTCCATGATCTCCGGCGCACCGGTATTGAAGGTCAGGGCCGACGGCAGCACCACGCCGACGCTCTTCTTCGTGCCATCGGCGAACTGGACAGTATGGCTGACGCATTTGCCGTCGAAATAGACATTGGCCTGTTTGACCACGGATACGTTATCGAACTGCGACATTTCAGATTCCCCAAATTTTCTGGATGATGAACTTGGCGACAAATCCCACCATACCGAAGGCGAGGACGAAGAACAGAACGAAGGTTCCGGTCTTTCCCGCTTTCGACTTCCAGGCCAATTCGCCGATGATGAAGAGCATGAAGAGCATGAATCCACCCAGCACGAAGGTCATGCCGAAGTTGGAAACCTGCTCCTCACTGAAACCGAACATGACTCAGCCCTTGTTCGGCGCCCTACGGGTTGCGGGCTTTTTGGCAGCACCCTTGAGGGGCTTGCCGGCCGGCACCATTTTCTTGGCGGCGCGCGCCGCTCGTGTCGCCACATCGGCATCAGCCTTGGCCGCTCGCTTGCTGCGGGCGTTTTCGGCGATGCGCATGCGCAGGGCGTTGAGCTTGATGAAGCCGCCGGCATCCTTCTGGTCGTAGGCGCCCGCATCGTCCTCGAAAGTGGCGATGGTCGGGTCGAACAGCGAATCGGTCTTCGAGTCGCGCGACACCACCGTCACGCTGCCCTTGTAGAGCTTGACGCGCACCCAGCCATTGACGCTCTGTTGGGTATAGTCGATCAGCACCTGCAAAGCGCGACGCTCGGGGCTCCACCAGTAACCGTTGTAGATCAGGCTGGCATAGCGCGGCATCAGGTCGTCCTTGAGGTGGGCGACTTCGCGATCCAGGGTCACCGATTCGATGCCGCGGTGCGCTTTGAGCAGAATCGTGCCACCCGGAGTTTCGTAGCAGCCGCGCGACTTCATGCCGACGTAGCGATTTTCCACCAGGTCAAGACGGCCGACGCCATGCTTGCCGCCAATCTGGTTAAGCGTGGCGAGCAGGCTGTGAGGCTTCATCTTCTTGCCATTGATGGCAACCAGATCGCCTTGCTTGAATTCCAGATCCAAGTACTCGGGTCTGGCCGGAGCCTTCTCGGGAGCCACGGTCCAGCGCCACATCGATTCTTCGGCCTCGGCCGACGGATTTTCCAGGTGGCGGCCTTCGTAGGAAATGTGCAGCAGGTTGGCGTCCATCGAATAGGGCGAACCGCCCTTGCGATGCTTCATGTCGATGGGAATGCCATGCTTCTCGGCGTAGGCCATCAACTTTTCGCGGGACAACAGATCCCACTCGCGCCACGGCGCGATCACCTTGACGTTGGGCATCAGCGCATAGGCGCCGAGTTCGAATCGCACCTGGTCGTTACCCTTGCCGGTAGCCCCATGGGAAATGGCCTGGGCGCCGGTCTTGCGCGCGATTTCGATCAGACGCTTGGCGATCAGCGGCCGAGCGATCGAGGTGCCGAGCAGGTACTCGCCCTCATATACGGTGTTGGCGCGGAACATCGGGAAGACGAAATCGCGGACGAACTCCTCGCGCAAATCGTCGATAAAGATGTTCTTCGGCTTGATGCCGAACTTGAGAGCCTTCTTGCGCGCCGGTTCAAGCTCCTCGCCCTGCCCCAGGTCCGCGGTAAAAGTCACCACTTCGCACTGGTAGGTATCCTGTAGCCACTTGAGAATCACCGAGGTATCGAGCCCGCCGGAATAGGCGAGAACCACTTTATTGACTTCGCTCATCTGTTGTTATCCAGTCGATCAAACCACCCTGCGTCGAAGCAGGAATTTCAAAATACTCTTCAGCCGTCAACGCGTCCAAGCAGCAGAAACTCCATCAACGCCTTCTGCGCATGGAGCCTGTTCTCGGCCTCGTCCCAGACCACCGATTGCGGGCCGTCGATCACGTCCGCCGCAACTTCCTCGCCGCGGTGAGCGGGCAGGCAATGCATGAATACGGCGTCGGGTCGAGCGATCTTCATCATGTCGACATCGACCTCCCAGTCGGCAAAGTCGCGCATGCGCTCCTCGTTCTCCGCTTCGAAGCCCATCGACGTCCACACGTCGGTGGTCACTAGGTGAGCGCCGCGCGCCGCATCCATTGGGTCTGCGAAGGCCTCGAAATGGGTGCCATGGACACCCGCACGCTCAGGTTCTACCTCGTAGCCCGGCGGCGTCGATACGTGGACCTTGAAGTCGAACACCTCGGCGGCCTGTAGCCAGGTATTGCAGACGTTGTTCGAGTCGCCCACCCAGGCTACGGTCTTGCCACGAATGTCGCCGCGGTGTTCAATGAACGTGTAGATGTCGGCGAGAATCTGGCAGGGGTGGTATTCGTTGGTCAGGCCGTTGATCACCGGCACCCGCGAACTGCCGGCGAAGCGCTCGACAATGTCCTGCTCGAAGGTGCGGATCATCACGATATCGCTCATCCGCGAGATTACCTGTGCCGCATCTTCCACCGGCTCGCCGCGGCCGAGCTGGGAATCGCGAGTATTGAGGTAGATGGCGCTGCCGCCAAGCTGCTGCATGCCGGCCTCGAACGATAGCCGGGTACGGGTACTCGCCTTTTCGAAAATCATCACCAGAGTGCGGTCGATAAGCGGCCAGTATTGCTGGTAGGACTTGAATTTTTCCTTGATCCAGCGGGTACGCTCGAAGATGTGCCGGTACTCCTCGCGAGTGAAATCCTTGAACTGAAGGTAATGCCTCGGTTCCATCCGGGTCAGGCCTCCAGGAATTCACGAACCACAGCCGCAAGGATTGCAACCAACTGCCGCGCCTCTTCATCGCTCATCACCAGCGGCGGCAGCAGGCGCACCACGCGCTCTGCTGTGACATTGATCAGCAATCCGGCATTCTGGGCGAGCAATACCAGTTCGCCACAGGGACGATCGAGTTCGACGCCGATCATCAGACCATCGCCACGAATCTCGGCAATCGAGGAAACGCCCTCCAACGCCTTGCGCAGACCGCTGCGAATCGCCTCGCCCAGCTCCGTCGCACGGGCCATCAGGCGGTCGCTCTCGATCACATCCAGGGTGGTCAGCGCAGCAACGCAGGCCAACGGGTTGCCGCCGAAGGTCGAGCCGTGATTACCCGGTTTGAACACTCCGGCGGCCTTGCCCGCCGTCAGGCAGGCTCCGATCGGCACGCCTGAGCCCAGGCCCTTTGCCAGAGTCATCACATCCGGCTTGATCCCGGCGTGCTGATGGGCAAACCATACACCGGTGCGGCCGATGCCGCATTGCACTTCGTCCACCATGAACAGCCAGTTCTTCTCGTCGCAAATGCGGCGCAGCGCGCGCATGTATTCAGGATGGGCAATGTTGATTCCGCCCTCCCCCTGAATCGGCTCGAACAGCACCGCTACCACATTCGGATTGTTGGCCGCCACCTGTTCGATGGCAGCGATGTCGTCGAACGGGACTCGCACGAACCCCGAAACCAAGGGTTCGAATCCAGCCTGGACCTTGCGGTTGCCGGTTGCCGACAGAGTGGCCAAGGTACGGCCATGGAAAGCCTGTTCCATCACCACAATGGCTGGGGCATCGATGCCTTGGTGATGACCGTAGTAACGCGCCAGCTTGATCGCCGCTTCGTTGGCCTCGCACCCGGAATTGCAAAAGAACACTTCATCCATTGCCGCGATAGCGGCAAGTTTGTCCGATAGCGTCTCCGCTTCGCGGACGCGATACAGGTTCGAGGTATGCATCAGACGCCCGACCTGGGCGCTGAGCGCACCGGTCAGACGCGGATGGGCGTGGCCGAGGGTGTTGACGGCAATACCGGCCAGCGCATCGAGATAGGATTTGCCCTGTTCGTCGAACAGGCGGCACCCTTCACCGTGCGTAAACGCTATCGGCAGACGGGAATAGGTGTTCATCAGATGTGGCATGGGAGAAACCTCGCGTCGCCCACCGGGCGACGTCACAAAGCTCAGCGGAAAGTCGTTTTTCAAAAAGCACACGGCGGCTTGCGCCGCCGTGCTTTCAGGTCTCGAAATACTAAGGGAAAAATCTCCTTCTGTATAGGGAGATAGCGCCAAATTGGCCCACCGATCAGGCTATAGTGGGCGCCATGCGCATCGCCGTTTTCAATCAGAAAGGCGGGGTCGGCAAGACCACGACCGCCCTCAACCTGGCCGCCGCCCTCGCCCGCCGGGAGCAAGAGGTGCTGCTCGTTGATCTCGACCCTCAGGCACACCTGTCGGCGATTCATGGCTGCGCGCCGGTGGCAGCAGAGCGCAGCCTGTTTGCGCTGTATCAGAATAATGCCCCGCTTACGATGCTCGAAATCGCTTGGGATGGCATAGGAAAGCTGATCCCGGCCCACGCGGAACTGATCAAGGTCGACTCGCTGTTCGGCAAAGGGCCGAACATCCTCAACAAACTCAATCAGGCGATCGGTGAGCGCAATGATTCGCAGCGCGCAACCATCATCGACTGCTGCCCCTTCCTCGGCGTACTCTCGTTGAATGCAATCTTTGCCGCAGATGGCGTCCTGGTCCCGGTGTCGTCCGATTTCCTCTCGCTGCGCGGCGCCGCCCAGATAGACAAGACATTGAAGGCGCTGGAGCCGGTACTGAAGCGCCGCCTGCCAAGGCGCTACCTACTGACCCGCTTCGATCGCCGACGCAAAATGAGCTTCGAGATTCACGAGCGCATGCGCAAACAGTTCGGCGAGGACGTTTGCGAAACGGTGATTTCTGAAAATGTGGCGGTTGCCGAAGCGCCTGCGGTGAATCTCGACATTTTCAGGCACGACGCCCTGAGCCGCGGAGCGCGCGACTACCGGGCGTTGCTGGAAGAACTGTGTACAACCGGATTTCTGACGCAAACCGGGCTTAGCGCAAGATCAGATTGATGACCTGCTCGTAATTGGCGACCGGTGTGCGCACTGCGCCGTGATGGCAAATACACTCGATGATCTCGCAGTCGCGATACATCTGACGTAATTTGCGTTGCGCCTCGGCCTCGTCGCGCCCATGAATCATCAGATTGTCCACAACCAATCCGACACGGGTTCGAATACGAAAACCGTATTTGATCAACATCGGGGGATGCATTAACAAACCCCTTTCCAGTCATTGGGATAGCGTCAGTATATGGAGCCGGTTATGAGCGTGCAAGCGTTATGGCTTCATTTCACAGAACTATTTTATGATCTCCCCGTCCATTCGATTAACCATTCGTATTCCGCCCGTTTCTTCCGCGACCCGTAAGCCTGGAGAAAGCCGTCGTCGGTTAACATCCGGCGCACCGTGAGAAGGGACACCCCTTCGCCGCACAAACAACCAGCGCCTCAATGTACACCTCCAGTCACGAGAGTTTCGTCATCATCGGAGTCACCGAGGATGGCAAGCGTTTTCGCCCCAGCGACTGGGCCGAGCGGCTTTGCGGAACCATGTCGATCTTCGGCGCCGAACGCCGCATGGCCTATTCCCCGTATGTTCAACCGGGGTCATGGGAGGGCGAGAAATGCGTCTTCGTGGACGTACGCATCCACGACATCGAGCGTCTGGCCTATCACTTCCTGGAAAATTTCGCGCGGGACAATCAACTCAAGCGCGCGCCCTGGACGCCCAGCCGTCCCTAATCGAACGGGCAATAAAGCACGTAAACGAACGATGCCGGACCGCGTTTCCACGGCCCGGCATCGTCGGAATTCCTACGGGCTTACAGCGCCTTGATGGCCGCGGAGAGGCGGCTCTTGTAGCGTGCTGTGGTGTTCTTGTGCACGATTTTCTTGTCAGCGATGGAATCGATGACACTCTGCGATTCCTTGAAAACCGCCTGCGCGGCAGCCTTGTCGCCGGCACCGATGGCTTTGCGTACCTTCTTGATTGCAGTACGCAGCGTCGAGCGCAGGCTCATATTGTGAGCACGCTGCGCGACGGCCTGACGGGCGCGCTTGCGGGCTTGGGCGGTATTGGCCATGTTCTGTGTTCCGAGGTTGCTGGAAAAGCGCGCGATTATAGGCAGATACCAAAACCATTGCAAGCACCGATTTCGCCTAACATTCGACCCCATGAACCTGCTCAAGACTCTCGCCACCGTCAGCGGCATGACGCTCCTGTCGCGCATCCTCGGTTTCGTCCGCGACTTCGTCATCGCCCGGGCGTTCGGCGCAGGTGCAGGTACTGATGCGTTCTTCGTGGCTTTCCGGCTACCCAACCTACTGCGCCGTCTGTTTGCCGAAGGCGCCTTCTCCCAGGCCTTCGTTCCCATCCTGGCGGAATACAAGAATCGCCGCGGCGAGGACGAAACCAAGCGCTTGATCGATCACGTGGCCAGCGCACTGTTTCTCGCCGTGCTGGCCGTTACGCTGATCGGCATGATCGCCACACCGATCATCATCTACATTTCGGCGCCAGGCTTTGCGACCGATCCAGACAAGTTCGCTCTCACCGTACAACTGACCCGCATAACCTTCCCCTACATTATCTGCATGTCACTCGTGGCCTTCGCGGCGGGCATCCTCAACACCTGGAGCCGCTTCGCGCTGCCCGCCTTTACGCCAGTACTGCTGAACGTGGCAATGATTGTCGGCGCAACGGTACTGGCGCCTTATTTCAATCCCCCAGTCGTAGCCCTGGCCTGGGCGGTATTTCTCGGCGGCCTGTTGCAGCTTGGGCTCCAAGTGCCAGCGCTGACCCGGATTGGCATGCTGCCACGTTTCAGCCTGTTGCTAAGCGATCCGGGCGTGCGCCGCATCCTCAGATTGATGGCCCCGGCCGTGCTGGGCGTTTCGGTATCGCAAATATCGCTGCTGATCAACACCATCTTCGCCTCCTTCCTGCCCAGTGGCAGCGTTTCCTGGCTCTACTATGCCGACCGACTGATGGAATTTCCCGCCGGACTACTCGGCGCCGCGTTGGGCACTATCTTGCTGCCCAGCCTATCCAAAACCCACGCCAACGGGCAACACGAAGAGTTCTCCGCGCTGCTCGACTGGGGCCTGCGCCTAACGCTGCTGCTCACCCTCCCCGCGGCGCTGGCGCTGGCAATTCTTGCAGTGCCCCTGCTCGCCACCCTGTTCCAGCATGGCGCCTTCAGCGCCGCCGACGTGCTGCAAACCCGCTCCGCCTTGGTTGCGTACAGCATCGGCCTCAGCGGACTGATTCTGGTCAAAGTGCTGGCGCCGGGCTTCTACTCGCGTCAGGACATCCGTACCCCGGTCAAAATCGCACTCATGACCCTGGTGCTGACCCAATTGATGAATTTTGCTTTTATCGGCTGGCTCAGGCATGCCGGCCTCGCGCTCTCCATCGGACTGGCCTCCTGTTTCAACGCAGCCTTCCTCTATCGCGGGTTGCGCAGTCGCGGCGTCTATAGCCCCGCCCCAGGCTGGCCGGTGTTCCTGCTCAAACTGGCGGCAGCGCTGACAGTCATGGGACTGGGCCTGATCTGGGGAGCAAATGGCGACGCCACATGGTTGGAGGGTGCGGCCGTGCCCAAACTGGCGCGACTCTCAGCCCTGGTTGCCGGTGGCGGAACGCTGTATCTCGGCACGCTCTGGCTGCTCGGCTTCCGCCTGCGCGAATTCAAGCGCCGAGCCGCCTGAGCGCCGACTTTTTGCTACGGCGGCGCTACACTGAAACGTTGTTACTCGCTCACTATTACTCGCGGAGGATCTGCCCAATGAACATCGCCAGCAACGTCACCGAGTTGATCGGCAACACGCCCCTGGTGCTTATCAACCGACTAGCCGCCGGCCTCGGTGCCTCCATAGCGGCAAAGCTCGAGTACTTCAACCCCGGCCACAGCGTCAAGGATCGCATCGCAATCTCGATGATCGACGCCGCCGAAGCAGCTGGAAAGATCAAGCCCGGGGTAACCACGCTGGTCGAGCCGACCAGCGGCAATACCGGCATCGGCCTCGCCATGGTAGCGGCGGCCCGCGGCTACAAGCTGGTTCTGACCATGCCCGAAAGCATGAGCAAGGAACGCCGCCTGCTGCTCAAGGCCTACGGCGCCGACCTGATCCTAACGCCCGCCGCGGAAGGCATGGGCGGGGCCATCGCCAAAGCCGGCGAACTGGCGGCCAGCAAACCCAATCATTTCATGCCGCAGCAGTTCGAGAATCCGGCGAATCCGGAAATCCACCGCAAAACCACCGCAGAGGAAATCTGGCGCGATACCGACGGTAAAGTAGACATCGTCGTCTCCGGCATTGGTACCGGTGGCACCATCACAGGAGTCGGCGAAGTGCTCAAGGCACGCAAGCCAGCGGTAAAAATGATCGCCGTGGAACCCGATGCCAGCCCGGTACTCTCGGGTGGAGCAAAGGGCCCGCATATCATTCAAGGCATCGGCGCCGGGTTCGTGCCGGCCATACTCAACACCAAAATCTACGATGAGGTGATCCGCGTCAGTAACGACGACGCACTCGCGGTAGCGCGCAGAATGGCCACCGACGAAGGCTTGCTGGTGGGCATCTCGTCAGGCGCAGTGACTTGGGCTGCACTACAGGTGGGCGCCCGTCCGGAAAATGCCGGTAAGCTGATCGTGGTGATCATTCCGTCCTACGGCGAGCGCTATCTTTCCACCAAGCTGTACGAGCATCTGGCCGACTGACGCGCGGAGCGTTAGCCAAAAAAACGGCGGCCGAGGCCGCCGTTTCCATTCCTGCTTCAATTCGAATCAAGCCACCAGCGGCAGAATCAGCAAAGCAACGATGTTGATGATTTTGATCAGCGGATTGACCGCCGGACCGGCGGTATCCTTGTATGGGTCGCCGACCGTATCGCCGGTCACCGCCGCCTTGTGGGCTTCGGAACCTTTGCCGCCGAAGTTGCCGTCTTCGATGTACTTCTTGGCGTTGTCCCAGGCACCGCCGCCGGTGGTCATCGAAATGGCGACGAACAGGCCAGTCACAATGGTCCCCATCAGCACGCCGCCCAGTGCCCGCACACCGGCACCGGGACCCATCAGAGCGTTCATGCCGAAGGCCACGGCAACTGGAACCAGCACCGGCAGCAGCGATGGAATCATCATTTCGCGAATCGCCGCCTTGGTCAGCATGTCAACGCAGGTGCCATATTCCGGCTTGGCCGTACCTTCCATGATGCCCTTGATTTCCTTGAACTGACGCCGTACCTCGACCACCACGGCGCCTGCGGAACGACCGACGGCTTCCATCGCCATCGCTCCGAACAGGTAGGGAATCAAACCGCCGATGAACAGGCCGATGATCACCGCCGGATCCGACAGGTCGAACAGCACGTGCTTGCCCAAGCCTTCGAGGCCGTGTGTGAAGTCGGCGAACAGCACCAGCGCGGCAAGACCGGCGGAGCCGATCGCGTAACCCTTGGTCACGGCCTTGGTGGTGTTGCCCACGGCGTCCAGCGGGTCTGTAATCGCGCGTACAGAGTCCGGCAGTTCCGACATTTCGGCAATGCCTCCAGCGTTGTCGGTGATCGGGCCATAGGCGTCGAGCGCGACGATGATGCCGGCCATCGACAGCATCGAAGTCGCGGCGATGGCGATGCCATACAAGCCCGCCAGGCTGTAGGACGCCCAGATCGCAGCGCAGACGGACAGCACCGGCCAGGCCGTGGCTTTCATCGAAACGCCTAGGCCGGCAATGATGTTGGTGCCATGACCGGTGGTCGAGGCTTCGGCGATATGGCGTACCGGCGCGAAGTCGGTACCGGTGTAGTACTCGGTGATGTACACCATCAGGCCGGTAAGGACCAGACCGATCACCGCCGACTCATAAAGCGCCAGCGAACCGATCACGGTACCATCAGCCGTCACCAGCCCACTGCCGAGGATCCAGGTAGTGATCGGGTAGAAGGCGACCAAGGCCATCACACCAGCCACGGCCAGCCCCTTGTAGAGGGCATTCATGATCTTCGCGCCGGGGGACGTTTTGACGAACATCGCGCCGACGATCGAAGCGATGATCGAGAAACCGCCGAGCGCCAGCGGGTAGACCAGCGCCGCCTCGTTGCCTTTGAACAGCAACGCGCCGAGCAGCATGGTTGCCACAATGGTTACCGCATAGGTCTCGAACAAGTCGGCCGCCATGCCGGCGCAGTCGCCGACGTTGTCGCCGACGTTATCGGCAATCACTGCCGGATTGCGCGGGTCGTCTTCGGGAATACCAGCTTCGACCTTGCCCACCAGGTCGGCGCCGACGTCAGCGCCCTTGGTGAAGATGCCGCCGCCAAGACGGGCGAAGATGGAAATCAGCGAAGAGCCGAAGCCCAGTCCGACCAGCGGATGGATTACCTGATCAAGCGCCACGTCGGGCGCCGCATTCGACTTGAGGAAGGCATAGAAGCCTGCCACGCCAAGCAGGCCAAGGCCCACCACCAGCATGCCGGTGATCGCGCCGCCGCGGAAGGCCACGTTGAGCGCTTCGTTGAGGCCAGTACGGGCTGCTTCCGCGGTACGCACGTTGGCGCGCACCGAGACGTTCATGCCGATATAACCGGCTGCGCCGGAGAGCACGGCGCCGATGACGAAGCCGACGGCGGTGGACATGCCTACGGTCAGTCCGATGACTACCGCTAGAACCGCGCCGACGATGCCAATCGTCGCGTACTGACGGTTCAGGTAGGCTTGGGCGCCCTCCTGAATGGCTGCAGCGATTTGCTGCATGCGTTCGTTACCGGCCGGCTGGGCGACGATCCAGCGGCTAGATACGAAGCCGTAGGCGATCGCTATGACCGAACACACCAATGCGAAAATCAATCCATCTGACATAGGCTACCCTCCCTTGTGAATCGTTAATTGAATAGGTACGACGCGGCACTCTACCACGCCCATCCTGCCGCATCTCAACCTCGGCGATGCCATGGGCTGCTGCGGAATAGCGGAGAAACCCAATCAATGCCACACAAGCCGCATCGAAGCCCCCGGCTACCGCCCTGCGACAGCCCCGCGTCGAGCGCCGCTGCGCGTAATATGCGCAGACGAGATTGGATGGAGGTCGATCATGATGCAGGGAAAAGTTCTGGTTGCACAGGGCGGCGGACCCACCGCCGTCATAAACCAATCGCTGGCCGGAGTGGTTCTGGAAGCGCGCAAATTCCGCAACGTCGACCTTGTATACGGCGCCTACCATGGAGTCTCGGGCATCGTTAACGAAGACTTTCTCGATCTGACGCAGGAAACCAGCCACAACATCGAGATGGTGGCGAACACGCCCGCCTCGGCGCTCGGCTCGACGCGCGACAAGCCCGACCTGAAATATTGTCAGGAGATATTCAAGGTACTGAAGGCCCATGGTATCGGCTACTTCTTCTATATCGGCGGCAACGACTCGTCCGATACCGTGCGCATCGTCAGCGAGGAGGCCGCGCGGGCCAATTATCCGTTGCGCTGCATCCACATTCCGAAGACGATCGATAACGACCTGGTCGGCAACGACCATACCCCCGGATTCCCGTCTGCCGCACGCTTCGTGGCACAGTCGTTCATGGGCGCCAACCTGGACAACGCGGCGCTGCGGGGGGTCTATCTGGCGGTGGTGATGGGACGCCACGCCGGTTTCTTGACCGCGGCCTCGGCATTGGGCAAGAAATTCCCGGACGATGGCCCCCATCTCATTTACATCCCGGAACGGACGTTCCGGATCGAACAGTTCCTCACGGACGTCAAAGCGACCTATGAAAAATACGGCCGTTGTGTAATCGCCGCATCGGAAGGCATTCATGACGGCAAAGGTGAACCGATCATCACAACGCTGTCCGGTCAGGTCGAACGGGATGCCCACGGCAATGTCCAACTCTCGGGTTCGGGCGCCCTAGCCGACCTACTGTGCGACGAAATCAAAACCAAGCTCGGTATCAAGCGCGTACGCGGCGATACTTTCGGTTATCTACAGCGCTCGTTCATGGGCTGCGTTTCCGACGTCGATCAGCGCGAAGCCCGCGAAGTCGGCGAGAAAGCGGTGCAATACGCGATGTGGGGAGACCGCGACGGATCGGTGGCGATCAAGCGCACTGGCTTCTACTCGGTGGATTACCACCTGCTGCCGCTAGGTGCGGTTGCCGGCAAAACCCGCGTAATGGAAGACGAATTCATTGCCGCCAACGGCACCGACGTCACCGACGCCTTCCGCCTCTATCTGCGGCCGCTACTGGGCTCGGGGATGCCCGATGCCTATCGCCTGCGGCTCAACAAGGTGGCAAAAATTCTTAATTCGGACAGGTAGGAAAAAACACGGCGGCAAGGTCCCGTTGCAACGGGTCAGTCGCCGAAACAGATTCCGATGTCGCGCCCCGTCTGTAGCGTGTCGCTGTCCAGCGGTACGCCCTTCATGCGCCCTGCAACTTCTGCCAAAGCAACGTAGTTCACATTGGGGAACGCCAGCGCGACCATCACTCCCGACAGTCCCTCTTCCAGACCGCGAACGGCTGCCGTGCCAAAGCGCATGGCGGCAAGGCGATCGAACGATGTCGGGCTACCGCCTCTGAGCAGATGGCCGAGTACGACGACGCGGGTCTCCTTGCCGGTACGTTGTTCGAGTTCCTTGGCAACGCGCTCGCCGATACCACCAAGCCGCTCGGCATGACCAATCTCCGCCTGCGCGACGACGGCACGCTCACCGTGGGCCGCTTCCGCACCTTCGGCGACCATCACCAGCGAATACATGCGCCCCTCGCTGTCGCGGGCGCGGACCTTAGCGGCCACCTTGTCGAGATCGAAGGGAATTTCCGGAATCAGAATGGCGTGAGCACTGCCCGAGATGCCGGCATGCAAAGCGATCCATCCCGCATAGCGCCCCATGACTTCGACCACCATAACGCGTTGATGGCTCTGCGCCGTACTGTGCAGCCGGTCGAGACATTCGGTAGCAAAGCTCACCGCAGTATCGAAACCGAAGGTGGTGTAGGTCTTGTCCAGGTCGTTGTCGATCGTCTTTGGCACGCCGATGACCCGTAACCCCTTCTCGTGCAGCGCATTGGCGATGGTCAGCGAGCCGTCGCCGCCGATGGAAACCAAGGCGTCGAGCTGCTTCATGGCAAAGAAATTGAGGATCTCGTCGCTGCGATCGACATCGCGGGTCGACCCGTCCACCATTTGCATCGGGAAATGCAGCGGATTGCCCTTGTTGGTCGTGCCCAGAATGGTGCCGCCCAGATGCCCTATGCCGCGCACCTTGTCTCGTGTCAGGCGGAATACCCCCTCCCCGGAGTAGCGCTCTGGAAACATGATGCCGTTGAAGCCATCTCTAATGCCATAGGATTCCCAGCCGCGATTGGCGGCCGCAATAACGACCGCACGTATAACGGCATTGAGGCCGGGAGCGTCTCCGCCGCCGGTACAGATCGCAATTCGCTTGATCGGGCTCGTCACGGCCGCCGCTTGCGCGCTTTTCGCTCAATCAACCGGCCAGCGCAGCGAAGGCGCGCTGGGTGATTTCATCCACCCCGCCCTGCCCCGCAATCCGCCGGTACTGGGGCGCCTTGACGCCGTTCGGCGCCTCGCCGGAATTCGCCCAGCGGGAGTAGTACTCGACCAGAGGCTTGGTCTGAGAATGGTAAACGTCGAGACGTTTCCTGACCGTTTCCTCCTTGTCGTCGTCGCGCTGAATCAACGCTTCGCCTGTGACATCGTCCTTGCCGTCCGCCTTCGGCGGGTTGAACTTGACGTGATAGGTACGCCCCGACGCCAGATGTACCCGACGGCCGCTCATGCGGGCAATGATTTCCTCGTCCGGCACATCGATCTCAAGCACGAAATCGATCGCCACGCCGGCGGTTTTCATCGCCTCGGCCTGCGGAATGGTGCGCGGAAAACCGTCGAACATATAGCCCTTGGCGCAATCCGGCTGCTTCAGCCGATCTTTGACCAGGCCGATGATGATATCGTCGGACACCAACCCGCCCGCATCCATCACCTTCTTGGCCTCAAGCCCCAGCGGCGTGCCCGCCTTGACTGCGGCTCGCAACATGTCGCCCGTGGAAATCTGCGGGATGGCGAATTTTTCCTTGATGAAATTGGCCTGCGTGCCCTTGCCTGCACCGGGCGGGCCGAGGAGGATCAGTCTCATGTGAACTCCAGAGTGGATGCGTGGATGGTTTTCGTGATGGCCTGCAAATTACCGTCAATCGCCTAGCGGGTCAAACCTTGGCGAACAAATGACGAACCCGTTCGAGATCCTCTGCTGTATCCACGCCAGGTGCCGGCGCCTGGTTGCATACGAATACGCGGATCGGATGGCCGTACCAGAGTGCGCGCAACTGCTCCAACGCCTCCCACTGCTCGATGGGCGCCGGCGCGAGTTGCGTAAAACAGCGGAGAAACCGCACCCGGTAGGCATAGAGGCCGACATGGCGCAGTGCAGGTAGGGTGTCGGGCAATACCTTCCGATCGGCGGCAAAAGCATCGCGTGCCCAGGGCAATGGCGCACGCGAAAAATACAGGGCGCGGCCGGTAGCATCGAGCACAACCTTGACCACGTTCGGATCAAAGAACTCGGCAGCAGAGAGTCCGCCGTGCGCCGCCGTTGAGATCGCGGCGGCCGGGTCGCCGCGCAACGCCTCGGCGGCGGCATCGATCAGCGCCGGATCGATCAACGGCTCGTCGCCCTGCACATTGACGACGATTTCGTCGTCGCCCCAGCCCAATTGCAGGGCCACCTCGGCAATCCGGTCGGTGCCGCTGGGATGATCTGCGCGCGTCGCCACTACCCGCTGACCATGGGCCACCGCAACCTCACTCACGCGCGCATCGTCGGTGGCGATCCACACCTCGACCGCCGCGCTGCGCGCCGCCGCTTCGGCCACCCGCACCACCATCGGTTTGCCGCCGATGTCGGCAAGCGGCTTGCCCGGCAGGCGGGTCGAGGCGTAGCGGGCGGGAATGACGACCTTGAAGGTCAAGACTCGTCGGCGCCGAGCTGACGTGCCTCGTCTTCCAGCATCACCGGAATGTCATCCTTGATCGGATAGGCCAGGCGGCAGGGTTTGCACACCAACTCGCGCGCCTCCCGGCGATGGTCGAGGGGGCCCTTGCACAACGGGCAGACAAGGATTTCAAGCAGGCGGGCGTCCATCGATTTTCTCCACAACAAAGCCGGCCAGATCGGGATCGACCTCGGCATGCACCGGCAAAACCCAGACCGGGAGCGGTGCGAGGCCGGCGAATTTTACTGCATCCTTTTCGGTGGTCAGGATCGCATCGCCGCCAAAGTCAAAATCACCGCGGCAATACACATGATGATCGGGAAAGGGATGCGGTTCGGCGACAAGCCCCAAGGTCGCCAGATGGTCGAAAAAGCGCTGCGGTTCGCCGATGCCTGCCACCGCGTGCAGCCGCAGACCCGAAAGATCAGCGGCAGCGCAGCCCAGCGACGGCCTGTCCAATCGACGGAAGCGGTCGCCGAGCAGGCGCATGTGAAACTGTTGCGGATGTTGCAGCGGCGCGCGCTCCAGTCCGTTGAGCACCAATGCATCCACCTGCGCAAGGCGCAATACATCCTCGCGCAGCGGTCCGGCAGGCAGACGCCAGCCGTTCATCACCCCGCGTCGGTCCAGCACGGCAATCTCGACGTCGCGATGCAGCGCGTAATGCTGTAGGCCATCGTCGCAGAGAATCAGGTCGCAGGCGGGATAGGCCTCAAGCAGCGCCCCTGCCGCCGCCGCACGATTGCGCCCGACGAACACCGGGCAATCGCCATGACGCTTGAGCAGCAGTGGTTCATCGCCGACATCGGCCGCCGAGGAATCGTTGCGCACTTCGCGCTCCCTTCCGCCGGCACCGCCGTAACCGCGGCTGACGATGCCCGGCCGACGGCCAAGCGCGCGCAACCGCTGCGCAAGGTAGAGCGTCAAGGGTGTTTTGCCGGAACCACCGACGGTGATATTGCCGACAACCACCACCGGTACCGGCAGGCGCGCGCTGCGCAACGCGCCGACGCGGTAGGCAGCTCGACGCAGAGCGGCCAGCAGCGCGAACAACAGCGAAGGGAAGAACAACAGCCGCGCTGCCATGCCGCGCGAACGCCACATGGCCTCCAGCGCAGACCTATTGCCGGGCTTGCTGGGTGGCAAAGGAAATATGGGACAGCCCCGCCTGCTGCGCCGCCTGCATCACATCGACCACGCTTTGATGCGTCGCCTTGGCATCGGCGTTGATGATGACCATCGGCTCCCGACTGCTGTCGCCGACTGCACGTTTGAGCGCAACGACTATAGACTCCACGGTGCGGCCGCCGATTGCAGACTTGTTGACCAGAACGTCGCCGGCGGCAGTCACCACGACGTTGATCTCGCTCGGCTGCTCTTTGTTCTGCGTCGTATCCGCCGTAGGCAGGTTGATTTCGAGTCCGGAGAATTTCGAATACGTAGTGGTAATCATCAGGAAGATCAGGATCACCAGCAGCACGTCAATCATCGGGATCAGGTTGATCTCCGGTTCCTCGCGAACGCGGCCTCGTTGAAAATTCATTGCCGGGTCCCGTGCACGAGTTCGACCAACTTGACCGCCTGTAGCTCCATCTCCACCACCATGCTGTCGACCAGGGCGCGGAAATGGCGATAGGCAATCATGCTCGGAATGGCGATCAGCAGGCCGAAGCCGGTGTTGTAGAGAGCGACCGAAATACCGTGCGCCAGCGCCTGGGGATTGTTGCCCGCACCGGTGGCCGAGCCGAAGATTTCGATCATGCCGACCACCGTGCCGAACAGACCGAGCAGCGGGCTGATCGAAGCAATGGTGCCCAGCGTGGTAAGGAAGCGTTCAAGATCGTGGGCGGTGCCGCGGCCGGCCTCCTCGATCGCCTCCTTCATGATTTCGCGCGAGCTTTTGACGTTGCGCAGCCCGGCGGCAAACACCCGCCCCAGAGGCGAATGTGCATCGAGGCGAAGCAACGCCTGATCGTTGAAGCCGCTTTGGCGAAACTCGGCGATGACGCCTTGCAGCAATCCGGCGGGGACTATTTTGGCGCGCCGCAGCGCCGTGGCGCGTTCGATGATCAGCGCGACGGAAACGATGGAAGCCAGCAAAAGGAACCAGATCGGCCAACCGGCCGCCTGCAGAATGGAGAACACGCGACAACTCCTGAGAACGAAACAAGCCGGCACTTTAACGTCATGGCCGCGCCAGAGCAAGGCGGTAACAAAGCCTCCGCTAGAATGCGTGGGCCATGAGTCCAGCCCCTGCCGACGTCGAAGCAAACAACGTGCATCTCGCACGCCAATGGCTGGACCGTGCGATTTCGCTGCCATGCAGCGGTAAGCCCGCAATGATCGCGCGCGCGGCGGACATGGCCGGAGCCGTCGCCGCGACCTGCCTCGAAGCGCTGCGACGCGGCCAGTCGCTGCTGATCGTTGCGCCGGACGACAAAAGCCTGCCGGACTTGTCTGCCGCACTCGATCTCTCGATCCGCCCGCTCTGCCTGGTGCTACCGAACGACGACTTCACCGCCCGCATCACCCTACGCGCCACCCTCGCCCTGCTGCGCAGCCGCTTGGCGCGCAGCGAGGAGCAAGACGCCGGCATCTGGGCGGCGCAGCGGAACAGACTGGCGCAGCGCGACGAACTGTGGCGCAAAACCCTGGCCTGGAGCGCTACAGAATCGGCCGACCCATGGCCGGAGACAAGCGAAGGCCTGTTCCCGATACGTGTCGTTCCCGCCATCCGTGCCGCCCGGCTGATCGATGCCGCCGATATCGCCGTGGTTCTAGATGGCGCCCCGCTTGCCAGCGCCGCACTGGCGCAAAGCCGGATTCTGCAAATCGATGCGCCGCGCCCGCACGCCCCCTTCCTCGGCGCCTTGGCTGAAGCCGATCCGGACGTCCATTTTCGCGCCACCGTCGAGGCGGTAACGCGGGAAATTGCCGAGCTGGAACTGGAACTGGCCACCGTGCAAGGCGAACTGGCGGAATTTACCGCCCGCTATCGGCAGTCGATCGGCGATCGGCTGGTCGAACTCGATACCCTGCAAGCCGAACTGGCGCTACGTCAGGCAAGCTGCTCCAAAGACGACCCCCTGGCACAGGACCGGGCGGCGCAAGCGCATGCCCGCGCCGAGCAATCCCGGAACGAGCAGCGCCGCTACCGCGAAGCCGCGGCGGAACGCGAAGCGGCCTTCACTCCGTCGACCGAGTTGAAAAAATTGTTTCGCCGGGTAGCGCAACAAATTCATCCGGATCGCGCCCGCGACGAGGCCGACCGTAGCTGGCGGACCCGACTGATGGCGGAGGCCAATCGCGCGTACCGCCACAATGATGCCGCCGCATTGCGCGACGTGCTAGCGTTCTGGGACGAAGGCCGCACTGACAGCGAGTTGCCGGAAAGCGGCCGCAGCCTTATGGAAAGCCAACTGGAGCGTCTACAACGGCGGCTGGCACAGATTCAGGACGAACTCGACCGGATCTTCGCCTCCCGTCTCTACGAATTGTTCGTAGCAGCGAAGCAGGCGCAACGCCTGCAACGCGATTTGCTTCAGGAAATGGCCGACAAGCTCGACCTGGACATTGCAGCAGTACGCGCGCGACTCGCTACAGCGAAGCCGGCCTGACCGTCGCCGCTCGTCAGCTATCGCGCTCGATGCGCTGTAGGGCCCGAATCACGTCCCAGACGACGCTCTGGTGCGGCTCCGAAAGCCCCTCGTAAGCCCGCATCAGCTCGTAATCGACGCCTGCCGCGGGCTCTTTCACCACATACCGGCTCGGAGCGGTGCCCTCACCGAAGCGCAACCACTCGCTGGATACTCCGAGCCAGTCGGACAGCGCCCGCAACTTGTCCTGACTAGGTAGCGCCTCGGCGTTCAGCCATTTGCGCGCTGCATACACCGTCACCGGCTTTCCCGGATAGCGCCGGTTGAAACCGCGGGCCAGCGCAGCTGGACTTGCATCCGGTTCGCCGGCTCGTCTGAGCGTCTGCCTAAGCCGATGGCTGAATTCCTCGCGTTCCCTGTTGGCTTCCATCGGCCGAAAGCTAACAAGACACAATGTGCTACTCAGTATCTAATATGTTGGTGACTTATGGTAACCTTCATTTACTATGAATAGAGCATTTTTCAAGGGCGCCGGAAACAACGCGGAGGAAACGAAGTGGAAAGCCGGAGCCTGACGACCGACCGCCGCAGGGTCGACACCTTTATTCTGCGCATTCTGGCTGCGCTCTCGCCCGGGCTGATCGCCCTGGTAGCCGCCGGAGTGCCTGCGCAGTTTGGCGCAAACTGCCACGACGCTATGGCGCCGATGGCCACCGCCGGAAACTGGAAGATTGCGCTGACGCTTGCCGCAGGTCTGGTCGCCGGCACCTGGTATCAAACGTGGCGCCAGCCGGGCTCGCTTGCGACACGGCTGACCGTCGCTTCAGCGGTCGCAGCGTTTTGCGTGCTGAGCGTACATTTCGGTGGCGGCGGCGATGCGACGCATTTCTTCTCCATCGCCGCACTGGCACTGCTGGTGTACTACCGCGACTGGCGGCCAATAGCGCTTTGCGGCACGCTGATCGCGCTTGCCTACACAATTGCATACCCTCTCCAGAACAACGGCTGGCCCATTACGGTTTTCGCCTGTCCGGACTACGCCACGGTGGCAACCCGCGTTGCCTCCGCGGCCGGAATCGGCGTCCTGCTTTGCCATGTCGCAGAAAGCATGGGCAAAGACGAAGACGCCATTCGCCGCATGGCCGACATCGATGCGCTTACCGGGCTGCCGAACCGCCGCCATTTTCACGAAACATTGCGCCATGCCCTTTACTGGAGCGAGCGAAGCGGCTGTAGGCTGGCTGTCCTGTATCTCGATCTGGATTATTTTAAGCGGATTAACGATGCGCTCGGCCACGAGGCAGGCGACATCTTGCTGAAGCACGTGGCGGCGCAGGCCAGCGCCACCTTGCGCAGCGGCGATCAGGTGGCGCGTCTAGGCGGCGACGAGTTTGCCGCCATCCTCAACAATCTCAAATGCGCGGACGACGCCATCCGCGTTGCCGAGAAACTGATGTCGGCAACGCGCCTGCCCATCGTCCTTGGCGGCCACTTGACCGAGGTTTCCGCCAGCCTTGGAATCGCGCTCTATCCGGATCACGCCGGCACCATGGAAAACCTGCTGCGCTGCGCCGATGTTGCGCTCTACCGAGCCAAGCAGGCGGGGCGCAACACCTACTGCCTGTTCGCCTCGCGGTAACCCCCTGCGCAGCGCTCCGCCACGACCTAATTCAGCTTGCCGCCCCGCGACAACCGGTCGAGGAACGCCCGCGCACCGTCGTGACCGTTCTGCGCCGCCTGGCGCAGCCATTTCAGCGCGGGCCGCGCGCTGCGCGGTGCCCCGACGCCGCGATAGTAGGCGCAACCCAGTTCGTACTGTGCGTTCGCTTCGCCCAGCGCCGCGGCGCGCTGTAGCATTCGCAGCGCCGCCCGGCTGTCGCGGCGTATACCCTGACCGTAGAGCAGACAGAAACCGATGCAGTAGAGTGCGTAGGCGTCCTCGTGCTGCTCCAGTGCCTGTTCGTACCAGCGCAGGGCTTCCCGGTAACTCTGCTCGACGCCACGGCCTTCGTAATAAAGATCGCCCAGCGCCATCTTGGCATCGAACAACGTCGCCGCCTTGCGGTACCAGCCTGCTGCCTGCTCGACGTCTACCACCACGCCCCAGCCGTGGCGGTAGCATTCTCCAAGCATGTGACAGGCACGCCGATGGCCCAACTCGCCGGCCTTGCGATACAGTGCAACGGCCTTTTCCGCATCGCGCGGCGCACCATCGCCACGCATAAAGGCTTCGGCACGGGCGAACCAATAGCGTTCCAGTTCGCCCAGCGCCGGTGTCCACCCCGCTTCGGCCGCAGCGCGTAACAGTTCCTCTCCGCGTGCCATATTGGTATGCACCCCCACGCCATGCAGATAGCAGCGGCCAAGTTCCGCCTGCGCATGGATGTCGCCGGCCGCCGCCGCCGCGCGATAGTGCTCGACGGCCTGGTTCACATCGCGCGGCAGGCCTTCGCCGTGCTCATAGCAGTCACCGAGCCAGACCTGGGCTGCCGGATCGCCGCACTCCGCAGCACGGCGATACCAGACTGCCGCTTGGGCCTTGTCCTCACCGACGCCGTCGCCCCATCGGTAGCAATGGCCAAGCTTGATCGCAGCGCGGGCGTGCCCTTGGCGCGCTGCTGCGCGGTAGCTGCGGATCGCCTCGGCCATGTCCTGGGTCAAACTGCAACGGCCGAAGGCATGACACTCGGCCAGTTCGTACTGCGCCTCGCGATGCCCACGTGACGCGGCGCGGCGATACCAAGTCAGCGCCAGATCGTTGTCCGGGTCAACGCCCGCCCCATGGCTATAGCATTGGCCGAGCAGAAACATCGCACCGGGAATGCGCGCTTTGGCGGCCGCAGCGAAATGGCGCACCGCAGCGCCAAAATCTTGCGCCGCACCTTCGCCCGAATACAAACAGAGTCCTAGGCAGTACTCCGCCGTTTCGATTCCGGCCGCAGCCGCCAATCGCCACAAGCGAACCGCTTCAGTCTTGTCTTCGGCGACTCCGCGCCCGAAAAAACGGCAGCGGGCGAGCATATCGCACGCGGCAAGATCGCCCTGCTCCGCCGCCGCGGCAAACCAGCGCGTCGCCAGGACGAAATCGCGCCGGCCGTCCAGGCCGAGATACCAGAACCGTCCAAGCCAGAACTGCGCGTCGCGAATTCCGCGCTGCGCAACGCATTGCAGCAATTCGAGCGCTCGCGTCAGATCGGCATCGATGCCATGGCCACGCAGCAGGCAGAGCGCCAGCCAGGTCAGACCGCGCGGATCGTCGCGCTGCGCCGCATCGGCAAACAGGCGTACCGCCTCGGCATGATCCTTGGGAACGCCGTGGCCGTGATAAAGCAGCCAGCCGAGCACCGATTCGCCGGCTCCGCATAGACTTTCCGCACTGCGGGCGGCCCACGCCGATGCCTGCGCATAGGACTTCGCTGCGCCCTCGCCTCCGGCATGGCGCCAGGCCAATTCGGCCTGCGCGCGCGGATTGCCGGCTTCGGCCATACGACGCAATTCGTCTGTCGCCATGTCGCGCCAGAAGCCGTCTTCCGGCCCGAGCAGGGCAAGGCCCTGCTGCAATCCGCGCTCGACAAGATCGCCATCGAGGGCTTCGCGCAGCAGATCGAGTGCCAAGGGGGAAGGAACAAGGGAGAGGGACATCGATGCGGGTCAACAATAACAAGCAGAGGGTATTAGCTTTATCCACAAAATCTGTGGATAAGCATGTGAATAGAGCCAGGATGAAATGCCTAAACCGGCTTTCTGTCTGGTGAAAAGACAAACCGTACAAAAACGCGGCAGTATTCCATTCGAGAAAAATCAAATGTTTAACGCAAACCCTGCACAACCGGGCGTGTTTCACGACAACCACGGGACAACGATGCGCTGAACTAGAATCCAGCATCCCCACACCGCCCCCGTCCTTGTGTCAGACACCCCGCTTACCGTCAGCGAACTGAACCGCATCGCCCGCACCGCGCTCGAGCGCTCCCTGCCGCTGTGCTGGGTGCTGGGCGAGGTATCCAATCTGACGCGGGCCGCATCGGGCCATCTCTACTTCACGCTCAAGGACGACGCGACGCAAGTACGCTGTGTAATGTTCCGTTCGCGTGCGCAATTGCTGCCGTGGCGGTTGGAAAACGGCCAGCAGGTCGAAGCGCGCGCGCTGGCGACGCTCTACGAGGCGCGCGGCGATTTTCAGCTTGGCATCGAGAACCTGCGCCGCAGCGGTCTTGGGCGGCTGTTCGAAGCTTTTGCCCGACTCAAGGAAATACTGGCCGCCGAAGGCCTGTTCGCAATCGAGCGCAAGCGAGCCTTGCCGCGCTACCCGCGCACGGTCGGCATCGTCACTTCGCCGCAAGCCGCCGCACTGCGCGATCTGCTCGCCGCACTCCGCCGCCGAGCGCCGAACATCGAAGCCATCGTCTATCCGACCGCGGTCCAGGGGGGCGACGCCGCACTACAGATCGCAGCAATGATCGCCCGGGCCGCTGCGCGCCGGGAATGCGACGTACTGATCGTCGCCCGCGGCGGCGGCAGCATCGAGGATCTCTGGGCATTCAATGAAGAAGTGGTCGCCCGCGCCATTGCCGCCTCATCGATTCCTATAATCAGCGGCGTCGGCCACGAAACCGACGTCACCATCGCCGACTTCGTCGCCGACCAGCGCGCCGCCACCCCTACAGCCGCCGCCGAACTGGCCAGCGCCGGCTGGCACGCCGCGACCATGGAAATCGAAGCCGCAACCCGCGCACTGCGCCAAGGGATGCAACGCCGGATTAATAAATGGATGCAATGCGTGGATCTGCTCGGCCATCGTCTGATCCATCCCGCCGACGCGCTGTCTCTTTCGCGGCAGCGGCTGGAGCACAGCGCAACCCGCCTCCAAGCCGCGATGCAGCGCCGCTTGCGGCGTAGTGAAAATCGCTTGACGCTGACCCAGCTCGGGCTGGCCCAGGCGCGCCCGCAGCCAGAGCAGCACCGGACCCGCCTCGCGCTCGCTGCGCAGACGCTGAGATCGGCGGCCCAGATCCACCTTGCCGCACGACGGCACACGCTGTCCCGCCTGGACGCAGCACTTGCGGCGCTGGCACCCGAAGCCACGCTGAAGCGCGGGTACAGCATCGTCCGCGACGCCGCTGGCCATGTCGTCCGTTCCAGCGCTCACCTAGCCCCCGGGGCCGAAGTAAGCCTACTGTTTGCCGAAGGCAAAGCCTCCGCCCGCATCACCTCCGCAGACTGAAACGGATCGGGCACGCTTGCGCTTAACCCGCGATTAGGCTACATATACGTTGCTTACCCAAGCAAATTAGTCAACCATAAGGAGGTATCCCATGCAGAATCCGCTCGACTCGTTGTGGGGGACGGTCATTGCCGGACTGGTCCTGACGCTCGTGCTGTACGCCATCGTCAAACATTTCTTGGTTTAACCGGAGAAAGGAAATCGTCATGGACTATGTACCTGCGCTGGCGCGTTGGATCCACTTCATGGCCGGGGTCATGTGGATCGGCCTGCTCTACTATTTCAACTTTGTCCAGGTTGCGGCGCTAAAGGCCGCCGGCGCCGACGGAACCGCGGCCGGCATCACCAAGCACGTGGCGCCACGCGCCCTGCTGTTTTTTCGTTGGGCGGCGGTCGTGACCTGGCTCGCCGGCGCCGCGTTGCTCGGCGAGGGCTTCGTCGATGCGTTCCTGTTGCGCAACGGCATGGCCCCGATCGGCGTCGGCGCTTGGCTTGGCAGCATCATGCTGTTCAATGTCTGGGCGTTAATCTGGCCCAACCAGCAAAAGGTGCTGGGTCTGGTTCAAGCCACCGATGAAGAGAAAAACAAGGCACGCCGTATCGCCTTCCTGGTTTCGCGCACCAACACGGCACTATCGATACCTCTGCTGTTTTTCATGGCAGGCGGTTTGAGTCATCGCGCCGTATTCGGCCTCTAACCGTTAAAATTTGCAGCACCAACGGCGGCGCTTGCCGCCGTTCTCATTGATTTTTTCAACTGTCATAACCCTCAAAAAAATGGAACACAAACTCCCTCAACTACCCTTCGCACCCGACGCCCTTGCCCCACATATGAGCAAGGAAACCTTTGATTACCACTATGCCAAGCACCATCAGGCCTACGTGACCAATCTGAACAACCTGATCCCCGGCACCGAATACGAGAACCTCTCCCTTGAGGAAATCATCGTCAAGGCCCCCGCCGGAGGCATCTACAACAACGCCGCGCAGGTGTGGAACCACACCTTCTTCTGGAACTGCCTCAAGCCTGCCGATGGCGGTATCCCGACCGGTGCCCTAGCTGATGCAATCAACAAGAAGTGGGGCTCCTTCGACGAATTCAAGAAAGTCTTCCAGGCCTCCGCCGTGGGCAACTTCGGCTCGGGCTGGACCTGGCTGGTGAAGAAGGCCGACGGCTCGCTCGACATCGTCAACACCGGCGCCGCCGGCAATCCGCTGAAGAGCGGCGAAGGCAAACCGCTGCTGACCATCGACGTATGGGAGCACGCCTACTACATCGACTACCGCAATGCCCGCCCCAAATTCGTCGAGACCTTCCTGGCCTCGCTCGCCAACTGGGACTTCGCGGCCGCGAATTTCGCCTGAGCGACTTTTCTGCCAACAAAAAGGGCACCCAAGGGTGCCCTTTTTGTTGCGCCGACGGGAAGGACAGCTAACTAAGCCACCTCATTGATGAAGCGAAGATGCACGCATTCGCCTCCTGCGGCCGCTCACCCATTTCCAGCAAATGACACTCAAGTCCGCCGGCTTCGCAGCCTCCGGACCTCGCTCGAATCGCAGGCGCTCCTGGTTGGCGATCAGGCGACTTCGAACAACCCCGCCGCCCCCATGCCGCCGCCGATGCACATCGAAATCACCACATATTTGACGCCCCGGCGCTTGCCCTCGATCAGCGCATGGCCGACCAACCGCGCACCGGTCATGCCGTACGGGTGTCCAACAGAAATGCCTCCGCCATTGACGTTGTATTTCGCCGGATCGATGCCGAGATGGTCGCGGCAATAGACTACTTGGCAGGCGAAAGCTTCGTTGAGTTCCCAGAGGCCGATATCGTCCACTTTGAGGCCATGGAGCTTGAGCAGCTTGGGAATTGCGTAGATCGGGCCAATCCCCATTTCCTCGGGGGCGCAACCCGCAACCGCCATGCCGCGATAGACGCCCAGGGGCGCCAGGCCACGCCGTTCGGCAAGCTGGCTGTCCATCAGAATGCATGCGGAGGCGCCATCGGAAAGCTGGCTGGCGTTGCCGCCCGTGATGGAGCCATCTTCGATCACCGGCTTGAGCACAGACAGACTCTCCAGCGTGGTATCTGCCCGATTGCCTTCGTCGCGGCTGAGCGTCACGCTTTTGTAGCTGATTTCCTTGGTTTCCTTGTTCACCACCGCCATGCGGGCGTCGATAGGTACGATTTCGGCATCGAAAAGACCGGCCTGCTGCGCCGCAGCCGTGCGGCGCTGCGACTCGAAGGCGTAGGCGTCCTGCGCCTCGCGCGAGACGCCGTACTTCTTCGCCACGTATTCCGCGGTCAGCAGCATCGGCATGTAGGCGTGGGGCACAAGCTTCTTCAGGTTCTCGTCCTGCTCCCGCGCGACCCATTCGAGATAAGGCGTCTGCACCGCAGAAATGTTTTCATGGCCGCCGGCCAGCACGACCTTCATGCCATCCACCATGATCTGCTTGGCCGCCGTGGCGATGGCCATCAGCCCCGACGAGCACTGTCGGTCGATCGTCTGTGCCGACACCGTGACCGGCAAACCGGCGGCCAGCACGCCATTGCGCGCGAGATTCATGCCCGCCGTCCCCCCCGAGAGCACCGAACCAATGACCGCATCGTCGATCTCCGCGCCGTCCACTCCGGCGCGCTCAACCGCGTGGCGGATTACATGACCCAGCAACGTTGGCGACTTGATGTTATTGAGAGAACCGCGGAAGGCGCGACCGATGCCGGTACGGGCGGTAGATACGATAACTGCGTCGCTCATGATAGAAACTCCAGATGAAATTCGTCGGACGAATGCGCCGGGCCATCCCGACGCACGAAAACCCTCACTGCGCCACAGCGACCTCGGTGGCGGTGGCCAAACCGCGGCCCGCACTCAATTCGCAGCACGCGAATCGACTCATAGGGCGATGACAGCTTTGCCGGCTACCCGCCGCTCCAGCAGGGATCGAATCGCCTCCGCTCCGCGCTGCAACGGGTAGGTTGCCGAAATGTGCGGCACGAGTTGCCGCAAAGCCAGCCGCTCGATCAACCCGAGCATGTCGGCACGATAGCGCTCGGGGTCGCGGCGAGCGTATTCGCCCCACTGCACGCCGATCACTGAACAACCCTTGATGAGTACCAGACCGGTGGGAAGCCGCGGAATCGCACCGGCAGCGAAACCGACAACCAACAGACGCCCCTGCGCTGCGCAGCTGCGCAGCGCAACTTCTGTAAGGTCGCCGCCAACCGGGTCGAAAATCACGTCGGCACCCTGTCCATCGGTCAGTTCGCGGACACGGGTTTTCAGATCCTCGCTGACGTAATCGATCCCCGCGTCGGCGCCATTGCGCGCGCACAGGTCGAGCTTAGCGGTGCTAGATGCCGCGGCAATCACGCGGGCTCCGAGCTGCTTGCCGAGCTGAACCGCGGCAAGACCGACGCCGCCGCTGGCGCCGAGCACCAGCAGCGTTTCTCCTGCCTGAAGCCGCGCGCAGTTGACCAGTCCGTGCCAGGCGGTTGCATATACCAGAAGGAACGCAGCAGCAGGCGCAAAGTCAACCTCTGCCGGAATCGGGAACACGCGATCCGCCGACGCTGTTGCCTGTTCCGCGAAGGCTCCGTGGTCAAGCAGGGCCGCCACCCGGTCTCCGACCCGAAGATCGCCTACACCGATCCCAAGCTTCCTTACCACCCCGGCACACTCCATGCCGGGTGAAAACGGTAACGACGGCTTCACCTGATATTGGCCCTGAACCATCAACGCATCGGGAAAATTCACTCCGGCTGCACGCACCTCGATCACAACTTCGCCCGCTGCCGGTACAAGGTCGGGCACCTCGGCCAACCGCAGATTTTCCAGCGGGCCGAACTCGGTACATTGCAACGCTTTCATAGGGCCTTCCTCATCAGGAACGCAACCTCGTATCGTTTAGCGAATTTAAGGGATGCGTCCAAGATCGCTCGGCAGCCGACAGGCTATTTGTAGGTTAGCAATTCCGGGTTGCCGATCCGATCGATATGCGCAGTGGAATTCAGCGAAGAAAGGGCGAAGCGGCCGTTTTTCCAAACGATGCAGGTAACGGAGGCATTGGCGATCTGCCACAGCAGTAACAGCATGTGCTCTTCAGAGAGATTCAGTACGTGACGGCAAATCGCCGAAATCGTACCGCAGGAAGTAAACACCAGGACGTTCTCGCCAGGTTGCGCCGACTCGACCACTCCTGCCGCGGCGGCTACGCAACGATCCCGGAATACCGGCCATGGTTCGCCATAGTCTTCGTCGTGCTGCCCACTCGCCCAACGCTCCAAAGCACCCGACATCACGCGATTGAAGTCGTTCAGCGTCATCTCCGCAAAACTCTTTTGCTGCGACGCGCCGTTGGATTGCTCCGCCGCATGCCAGCACCGCAGCATGTCGAGATGATCGAATTCATTGAAGCGCACATCGCGATGCAGACGCCCCGTCCAGTCGGGCATGTCGGGGAATGCCGAGAAAAAAGCTTCAGCGGTCTGCTCATGGCGCCGCATACCGCCGGCAGCAATGCGATGAACCGGAATGCGGCAGTGGTTGAACCAGTCGCCGAGCAAGCGGGACTGCTCGACCCCGGCCTCCGATAGCTGATCGTAATCTGACGAGCGAAAGGATGCCTGCCCATGGCGGATTAAATAGATACGAACCATTTTGGTAATCGATGCAATGGGGCGAAGAATAAAGAAACGGGGGGAGCGTAGCTTGCGTCAACCTGCTGTATCGCCGAACGCCGAGCCCTATTGTCTTGGGCTCAGGCTAGGACGGCAAGGCGGCGGGAACCGGCAAAGATATCCTTGGGCTTCAGGCCATAAACCTGCCGGATCGAATGGCTGAAATGGCTGGAATCCGTATACCCCACTTCCAGAGCAATGTCGGTCAAGCTGACGCTGCGATTGACATATTGCAGCAAACTGCGTGCGCGCTTCCAGGCCCGGAAGCGACGGAACGTCGTTCCCACTTCATCGCTGAACAGGTGCAGAAAGCGGGAAAAGGACAGCCCGAGATCGCTCGCGCAATCCTCGGCGGAAAACTGGTCGCACGGGTTAGCCTTGATGCGTGCGACCGTCGATTCGATGCGCGGATCGAATCGACGCAGCGGCAACGGACCGCCGAACATCGCCTCGTCGAGATCGAACGGCCATGCCACATCATGAGAGCCTTCCTGCGTCAACCGCGCATACAACGAACGTATCCGTTCGGCCAGACTGTCGATCGCATTCCCTCTATCGGCGGTGCAGCCCAGCCAGGGAAGCGCACCGCAATCGACGAATTCCGGCTCGATGTTGAGGATGCCGATCATTCTCTCAGGGGACGTTATCTGGTGCGGGACGTAGGGCGGAACGGCCTTGCAGCGGGTTTCTTGCCACGGCCCCTGATCGATTCGGATGAGAAAGGGCTGCGCAAATGCAACGTACACGGTCAGCGAACCCTGTATGGACACCGAACGTGTGCCGAGCAAGCCGTAATACAGCACGCGGTCGGCGTTCATCAGCATCACCCGATCGGTGCCTTTAGATACCGTCGAACGCATGCTCCGCGCCCCGTTCACCATCGGTCTCTCCATCCAGATCTCCTCGTTCCCGGAAGGTTTATACACGGGTGCTTCAATTGCAACCTATTGTGGAATTCTAGTTCAAGCGGATGCAATTCGAGCAGTTCGGCAAAAACCGCCCGCCGAAACATGGCTCAGAGTTATACGCCTATGCGCGATCTTGATTGGTACAACCGGGAGCCCCGGGCCAAAACGCGTTCCGAATTTGCGCTACGAATCTTCGCACCGAAACCGCTGGAACAGTCTGCCCGACCTTTGTGAATGGCCACTGCGGCGTATTCACCCAGGCGATCGTGCTTGAGCACTAGTGTGGCCTCATTCCGGCGGGCCATCGAATCCCCCTTTGCAGCGGTTACCATAACGTCAGCGCTTATTGCGGTGGTGGCGCCTTCTCCAGGCCAGATAAAGGAGCGTCCGCTCCGATTCCATGCTGCCTGAACCAGCCGAGGTTCATTTCCAGCGCATAACGCGCGGGGCGTGCCGCACAATGATTGTTTTCGGTACGCGGCTGCATGTCCTCTATGTTGATGATCTTGCCCGCCGCATCGAGAAAGGCTACCGAAAGCGGAATCAACGTATTGCGCATCCACATGCAATGTCGATCGTCGCTGGCAAAAACAAAAAGCATGCCGTGGTTTGTGGCCATCGACAGCCTGTTCATCAACCCCTGCATGCGGTTTTTCTGCGTCGCAGCCACTTCGGCTTCTATCCGCCGAATGCCGGCGGATAGGTCAATCACAGGAAAGGACTGTGCAAACGCTGAGCCACAAACCAGCCATCCGACCGCCATCCAGCCAATACGACTTACCGCCATGAGACTTGCTCCTTAAATCTCGCTCGACATTACCGCGTACTCTATCAAGTTCGCTCCCAGCTTCGCCAATGCAAAAGGGCAAGTTGCCCTGCCCTTTTGCGCACGCCGTAGGAAGCAATTACTTAGCGGCTTCCGGGGCCTTTTCAGCAGCGGCCTTCTTGGCTTTTTTCATATTTTTGGCGGGCTAGACTTGTGGCGCGGCGGCGATGGCCGGAACGACTTCAGCCTTGGGGGCATCGACAGCACTGGCGCCGGCGGTTGACGGACCAGGGCAATCTCATCACGGCGGGCATGGCGCCATTCGCCGGGAACCAGCCCGTCCAGAGTCCAGGGGCCGACCGCATAACGGATCAACCGCAAGGTCGGATGGCCGATGCGTGCAGTCATCCGCCGCACCTGACGGTTACGCCCCTCGCTCAGAGTGATCTCCAGCCATGCGGTCGGAATCGCCGCACGATAGCGAATGGGCGGCTGCCTTGGCCAAAGCGCCACCGGCTCGGAAAGCCCCCGCACGTGGCAGGGCCGGCTGGTAAAGTCGCCAAGATCGAGGCCGCGGCGCATCCTTTCGACCGCGGCGTCATCGGGAATGCCTTCCACCTGCGCCCAATACACCTTGGGCAGCTTGTGCCGCGGCTCAGCAATCCGCGCCTGAAGGGCGCCATCGTCGGTGAGCACCACCAGACCCTCACTGTCGGCATCGAGCCGTCCGGCGGGATACACTCCAGCGACGGAAACGAAGTCCTTCAGGGTCGACCGACCTTCGGTATCTGAAAATTGCGTCAACACGCCGAAAGGCTTGTTGAGGAAGATGACACAGGTCACGAAAACCTGGCGCAGAAACGCTGAGATTCGGGGTAGGGAAAGAAATCCTTGACCATACCGCCGCGGATGTCGTTCTGGGCGCTCCGCCAAAAATCGGCGTCGAGCAGATCGGCATGGTGCTGCATGAAGGCCTTGCGGATGGCAGGCGAGACCAGCAGAAACGTGGCGAACTCCTCCGGAAACACGTCGTTGCGCGCAGCCGAATACCAGGGCTCACTCGCCATCTCCATGTCTGGATGGGGCGCCGGCGGAATGCGGCGGAAGTTACAGTCGGTCATATACTCAATTTCGTCGTAATCGTAGAACACTACGCGACCGTAGCGAGTTACGCCGAAATTCTTCCAAAGCATGTCGCCGGGGAAGATGTTGGCAATGGCGAGTTCGCGGATCGCATTGCCGTATTCTTTGACGGCGGACTCGATCAGATCGCCACGCCCGGCCACTTCCGCCCGGCCGAGATAGAGATTCAACGGTTCCATCCGACGTTCGATATACAGATGCTTGATGACGAGATCGTCGCCATCCTCCTCAAGTTGCGAAGGCACCTGCTCAAGCAGTTCACGCAGCAGTTCGGCCGAAAAACGGTCCTTGGGCAGCGCCGCGTAGGAGAACTCAAGCGTGTCGGCCATCCGCCCGACGCGATCCACCTGCCTAACCAGCTGGTACTTGCGCTTCACCGTGGCATGGTCCACTTCTTTCGAGGCGCCGAACACGTCCTTGATGATCTTGAAGACGTAGGGATACGAGGGGAGCGTAAACACCATCATCACCAGTCCGCGAATACCCGGGGCAACGATGAACTGGTCTTTCGAGTGATGCAGATGCTGCCGTAGATCGCGGAAGAACATGGTTTTGCCCTGCTTGCCCAGGCCGAGCATCGTATAGAGCTCCGAACGGGGTTTCGCTGGCATGATGGAACGCAGGAACTGTACGTAGGCGGAAGGCACTTCCATATCCACCATGAAATAGGCGCGGGAAAGCGAGAACAGAATACTGATCAGACCGGGATCGAGCAGAACGGTGTCCAGATAGAGGCAGCCGTGGTCGTCATGCAGGACCGGGATCGCAAATGGATACTCGATATTGCCGTTGATCGCCTTGCCGATCACATAGGCGCCCTTGTTGCGATAGAACGCCGAGCTAAGCACCTGGATCTGGAGATTGACTTCGCGTTGAGGCCATTCGCCAAGATGCGCCTGGATTGCACTTACGATCCAGGCCACATCGCGATCCAGATCGCAGAATGGCCGATTCCAACCGAAGTCGACAAAAATTTGCCGAACCGACGCGCGGAACCCGGCATCGTTCGGATAGTAGCTGCGGTAGCTAGGCGGCGAAGCTTCTATGTACTCGATCGAAATCGCCGGGCGGACGAAGATGAAATCATTGTGAAAGTAGGTCCGGTGCATGACTTGGCAGAACACCGAATTAAAGAAAGTCTCCGCCAGTTCCGGCTGTTTGTGGTTAACCAGCAGGCCGATGAAGTAAAGCTTGGCCATTTGCCACGTTTCGTCATCTATTCCACTCGTTCCGAAATCGTGTTTCAAGCGGCCGATGGTTTCCTCGACGCGATCATCGTAAAACTGTATCCGGTCCCTGACAGCGATTTGCACGCCCTGCCAATCGGCACACTCGAAGCGGGCCTTGGCGGCTGCGGAGCACTCCCGAAACAGCCGATAGTGCTTGTTAAACCCTTCTATCATCTCCCGCGCAATGCGGTGGGCTGCCTGCTGACGGAATTCAAGTTCGACGGATTTCATACGGTAGAAGAAAGACGGTTAGGCAGCCCCAATTCTAGCGAGGATGCAGCAACGTAAGCCGAATGAAAGTTCTTGGGCGATAATGCGCGGCGGTAGCAGACGATTAACGGCGCGCCAAAAGCGCGCTTGAAACGTTCAGCGGACCATCATTTTCCAAACACAATTATTGGAGCAGACATGAGCACGCCTCTTTTTAAGGTTCCCGCCGAAGGAGCGAAGATCGTTCCCGGGAAACCGATCCCGGACAATCCCATTATCCCGTTCATCGAAGGCGACGGCATTGGCATTGACATCACCCCTGTGATGCAGAAAGTCGTCGATGCGTCGGTAAAGAAAGCCTACGGCGGCAAGCGCAAGATTTCGTGGATGGAAGTCTATGCAGGGGAAAAATCCACCCGACTCTACGGTCCCGACGTCTGGTTGCCCCAAGAAACAATCGACGCCTGCAAGGAATATGCGGTATCGATCAAAGGGCCGATGACCACACCGGTAGGCGGCGGCATCCGCTCGTTGAACGTCGCGCTGCGCCAGGAAATGGACCTCTACCAATGCGTGCGGCCGGTGCGCTATTTCAAGGGTGTGCCTTCACCGCTGAAGGATCCGACCAAGACAGACATGGTCATCTTCCGTGAAAACACCGAAGATATCTACGCCGGCATCGAGTGGCAAGCGGAAACCGATCAGGCGAAGAAGCTCATCAAGTTTCTCCAGGATGAAATGGGCGTAAAGAAGATTCGCTTCCCGGCCACCTCGGGCATCGGCATCAAGCCGATTTCAAAGGATGGCACCGAGCGTCTGGTGCGTGCCGCCATCAAGTATGCGATCGACAACAACCGTAAATCAGTGACGATCGTGCACAAGGGCAACATCATGAAGTTCACTGAAGGCGCTTTCCGCGACTGGGCCTATGCCCTGGCGAAAAACGAATTCGGTGGTGTGGAGATCGACGGCGGCCCGTGGCTGAAGCTGCCGAACGGCATCGTCATCAAGGACGCCATCGCCGATGCGTTCCTCCAGCAGATCCTGCTGCGCCCGGCTGAATACGATGTAATCGCCTGCTGCAACCTCAACGGCGACTATATCTCCGACGCCCTTGCCGCCCAGGTCGGCGGCATCGGCATAGCACCGGGAGCAAACATCTCCGATTTCTATGCGGTGTTCGAAGCCACCCATGGTACGGCCCCCAAATATGCAGGCCAAGACAAGGTTAATCCGGGATCGTTGATCCTTTCGGCCGAGATGATGCTGCGTCACATGGGGTGGAAAGAAGCCGCCGACCTGATCATCAGTTCCATGGAAGCCGCCATAGCAGACAAGATCGTTACTTACGATTTCGCCCGGCTCATGGAAGGCGCCAAGGAAGTATCGTGTTCGGCCTTCGGCGACGCAATGATCGAACGCATGTAGCCATGCGTGCCGTAGAAGGACATCCTCTTTGAGGATGTCCCAAAAGCAAAGCCCGCCTATCGGCGGGCTTTGCTTTTGGGACTGATGCAGCGTCCTACGTTCAATCAGGGCTTCTGAATATTGGAAGCCTGCTTGCCCTTGGGACCCTGAGTAACATCGAAGGAAACTTTTTCCCCCTCCTTCAACGTCTTGAAGCCCGGCATATTGATCGCGGAAAAGTGTGCGAACAAGTCCTCGCTCCCGTCATCAGGGGTAATAAAGCCGTAACCCTTAGAATCGTTAAACCACTTAACAGTACCAGTTGCCATAAACCCTCTTCCTCATGAGATAAAACAATCCGGTTTCATTCAAGAATGAGCGCCTTCTTTTTGAACTTACACCGGGTCATGCCAGACAAGCTCACGGCTGCGGAAGGGGCCAAGCGGTGATTCAGGGAGCTGAAGGACTGCGGGGCTTTCGACACTGCTGAAGTGATACTCGAACTGGACACGCATCGCCTTTTACCGAGGTTTTTTTTTGTCGTCAAGCACTATTTTTGCTGCATAACAACAAAGCACATAGGGCTTGGCGCCGGATTTGACGCCCATTACGGCGCCTATTCGCAGCCGGATGCACCGCACCGTGCCTAACGAATCGCATTAGAATCAAATCATGCCTTTACCCAAGGACACCCAACAAGAACCGGACTCGAGCTTGGTTCTGGAACCTCGAAGGGATACGGTCAAGCCGCCACCGCTCTATCGGGTTCTGCTCTTGAACGACGACTACACGCCGATGGATTTCGTCGTGGTTGTATTGGAAAAGTTCTTCGCGATGACTCGGGAACGTGCGACGATGGTTATGTTGAGTGTGCACCGTGAAGGTAAAGGTGTCTGCGGCATCTACCCGAAAGACGTCGCCGCGACCAAAGTGGAACAAGTCAGTGCTTTTGCCCGTCTACATCAGCATCCGCTGGCCTGCGTGATGGAGGAAACGTAAATGATCGCCCAGGAACTTGAAGTCAGTTTGCACATGGCTTTCGTTGAGGCCAGACAAAAGCGCCATGAATTCATAACAGTCGAGCACCTGCTGCTGGCTCTACTTGACAATCCGTCGGCAGCAGAAGTCCTGCGCTCCTGCGCGGCGAACGTCGATATGCTGCGCAAGGATTTGACCAACTTCATCGATGAGCACACTCCCACGGTCCAGGGCAGCGGCGATATTGACACCCAGCCGACACTCGGCTTCCAGCGAGTGATTCAGCGCGCCATCCTGCACGTACAGTCATCCGGCAAAAAAGAGGTCACCGGGGCCAATGTCCTTGTCGCTATCTACGGTGAAAAGGACTCCCATGCGGTGTTCTTTCTCCAAAGGCAAAACGTGTCGCGGCTCGATGTAGTCAATTTTATTTCCCATGGTCTATCCAAAGTCGGGCAACCGGGCAAACAGCCCGAGGAGGCACCAGAGACAGAAGCAGAACCACAGGAGAAAAACGGGGCCCTGGACAATTACACCCAGAACCTCAATCAACTTGCGCTAAGCGGCAAGATAGACCCGTTGATCGGTAGAGAAAAAGAACTTGAGCGCGTGATCCAAACGCTTTGCCGGCGGAGGAAAAACAACCCGCTACTGGTCGGTGAAGCAGGCGTCGGCAAGACGGCCATCGCCGAGGGGCTTGCGCGCCGCATCATCGAGGGCCGCGTTCCGGACGTTCTGGCGAACGCCACCGTGTACGCACTGGATATGGGCGCGCTGCTGGCCGGCACAAAATACCGCGGTGATTTCGAACAGCGTCTCAAGGCCGTGCTCAAGCAACTGATTGATAATCCGAATGCGGTGTTGTTCATAGATGAGATACATACCCTGATCGGCGCCGGCGCGGCTTCCGGCGGCACGCTCGATGCGTCCAATCTGCTCAAGCCGGCGCTGTCCTCAGGCAGTCTTAAATGCATCGGCGCGACAACCTTCACCGAATTCCGCGGCGTATTCGAAAAGGATCACGCCCTTTCCCGACGCTTTCAGAAAATCGACGTCAACGAGCCGTCGGTGGACGAAACTGTCGCCATCCTGCGCGGCCTCAAATCGCGCTTCGAGGAACACCACGGCATCAAGTATTCCGGCGCAGCCATCAACACCGCCGCCGAACTTGCCGCCAAGTACATCAACGACCGCCACCTGCCCGACAAGGCCATTGACGTCATCGACGAAGCCGGCGCCGCGCAGCGTATCCTCCCCAAGTCGAAGCAGAAGAAGGTCATCGGCAAGCAGGAGATCGAGGAAATCGTTGCCAAGATCGCCCGCATCCCGCCGCAGCATATTTCGGCCGACGATCGCTCTTCGCTGAAGAACCTCGAACGCGATTTGAAGAATGTGGTGTTCGGGCAGGATCCGGCAATCGCAGCACTGTGCCGCGCGATCAAAATGTCGCGCTCCGGTCTCGGTAATCCGCAGAAGCCGATTGGCAGCTTCCTCTTCTCTGGACCCACCGGCGTTGGCAAAACCGAAGTGGCGCGGCAGTTGGCCTACTGTATGGGGATCGAGTTGATCCGCTTCGATATGTCGGAGTACATGGAACGCCACACCGTGTCGCGCCTGATTGGTGCCCCTCCCGGCTACGTCGGATTCGATCAGGGAGGATTGCTGACCGAGGCAGTCACCAAGAAACCGCATGCCGTGCTGCTGCTCGATGAAATCGAGAAAGCGCATCCGGATGTGTTCAACATCCTGCTACAGGTGATGGATCACGGCACGCTGACCGACAACAACGGACGCAAAGCCGACTTCCGCAACATCGTCATCGTGATGACCACTAATGCCGGGGCCGAAGCCTTGCAAAAAGCCACGATCGGCTTTACCAATACCAAGCAGGCAGGCGACGAGATGGCGGACATCAAGCGGACGTTTACGCCCGAATTCCGCAACCGTCTGGACGCAATCATCTCCTTCAAGCCGCTCGACAGCGAAATCATCCTGCGCGTCGTCGACAAATTCCTGATGCAGCTTGAAGGTCAGTTGCATGAGAAGAAAGTGGAGGTTACGTTCAGCGACACGCTACGCGCTTGGCTGGCGGAAAAGGGATTCGACCCACTGATGGGAGCCCGACCAATGGCCCGCTTGATCCAGGATTCGATCCGTTCAGCGTTGGCCGACGAGCTGCTGTTCGGCCGCTTGGCGCACGGCGGTCGCGTCACCGTAGAACTGGATCCGGACTCTCCGGCAGAGGAAAAGCTCAAGCTGATATTCGACGAGCCGGTTGCCGCACCGGTCTAGCGTCACCTCGTCTGCGATTGACCGCCTGAAACCGGGCGGCCAATATCCCCGGACCCGACGTCCGACGGTCCGGAAGCGGTTATAAGCCAATTTTGCAACGCAACAAAGTATTCGGTAACATGTTCGTCCCACATTTTTTTGCTATTCAATTCTTATGTCTTATATAAGACATAAGAATTGAAGTATACTAGTTACTAAGATGGCCTCCGCCATCGCCCCCATCAGTTTCGATACATCAATCCAAAGGAGTCCTTCATGAATGCACGCGACAAAGCCATAGCAGATCTGAAACGCGACTGGGCTGAAAACCCCCGTTGGAAGAACGTCAAGCGCGGTTACAGCGCCGAGGATGTGGTTCGCCTGCGCGGCTCCCAGCAAATCGAATACACGCTGGCCAAGCGTGGCGCCGAGAAGCTGTGGGAAAAAGTGAATGGCGGCGCCAAGAAGGGCTATGTCAATGCCTTCGGCGCCATCAGTGCCGGTCAGGCCATGCAGCAGGCCAAAGCAGGCCTCGAGGCCGTCTATCTGTCGGGCTGGCAGGTCGCTGCCGACGGCAACACCTCCGAAACCATGTACCCGGACCAGTCGCTGTACGCTTACGACTCCGTACCGACCATGGTTCGCCGCATCAACAATACCTTCAAGCGCGCTGACGAGATTCAGTGGGGCCGCGGTATCAACCCCGGCGACAAGGAATTCGTCGACTTTTTCCTGCCCATCGTTGCTGACGCGGAAGCCGGTTTCGGCGGCGTGCTCAACGCCTTCGAACTGATGAAGAACATGATCACCGCTGGCGCTGCCGGCGTGCACTTCGAAGACCAGCTGGCTGCCGTAAAGAAGTGCGGCCACATGGGCGGCAAGGTGCTTGTTCCCACCCGCGAAGCCATTGAAAAGCTGATCGCCGCTCGTTTCGCTGCCGACACCATGGGCGTGCCCACCATCATTCTGGCGCGTACTGACGCCGAAGCCGCGAACCTGATCACCAGCGACTACGACGCCAACGACAAGCCCTTCATCACCGGCGAGCGCACGCAAGAAGGCTTCTACCGCGTCAAGAACGGCCTGGAGCAGTCGATCAGCCGTGGCGTCGCCTACGCCCCCTACGCCGATCTGGTGTGGTGCGAGACCGGCGTGCCGGACATCGGCTTCGCCCGCGAATTTGCCCAGGCTGTGCTCGCAGCCTGCCCCGGCAAACTGCTGTCGTACAACTGCTCGCCTTCCTTCAACTGGAAGAAGAACCTGTCCGACTCGCAAATCGCCTCGTTCCAGGAAGACCTCTCGGCGCTCGGCTACAAGTACCAGTTCATCACCCTGGCGGGCATCCATATCAACTGGTTCAACACCTTCCAGTTCGCCCACGCCTACGCCCGCGGCGAAGGCATGAAGCACTACACCGAGATGGTGCAGGAGCCGGAATTCGCTGCTCGCGACAAGGGCTACACCTTTGTTTCGCACCAGCAGGAAGTCGGCGTCGGCTACTTCGACGACGTCACCACCGTGATCCAGGGCGGCTCCTCCAGCGTCAAGGCACTGACCGGTTCGACCGAAGAAGAACAGTTCCACTAAGCTTCACGGACCTGCCCCTACCGGGGCATCTCTCGGCGCCGCACTCTTATCGGGGTGCGGCGTTTTTACGTGGACTGCGGTAAATAATTCGGGGTATACCGCCTGAGGTTGAACGATCAAAACACAATTTTTCACTATCACTCGGGGAGGCAAGTCCATGTTGAAAGACAAAGTCATCATCATCACGGGAGCGGGGTCGGGCATCGGTCGCACGGCGGCCGAGACTTTTGCCAAGTCGGGCGCCCGGGTCATCGCGGCAGATCTGAACGAGGCCGCCGCTGACGCCACCGTAGAACTGATAAGGAATTCGGGCGGCGAGGCAGAGGCACGACGCTGCAACGTAACCGATGAAGATGATGTCGCCGCCATGGTGGCGTTCGCGGTGAAGCGGTTTGGCCACATCAACGGCGCGGTAAACAACGCCGGGATCGAGATGAGCAACAAACCGGTTCATGAGATGACCGGAAAAGAGTGGCGGAACGTTATCGATGTCGATTTGACCGGGGTGTTCTATTGCGTGAAGCACGAGGTCCTCGCCATGAAGGCCACCGGGGGCGGCTCGATCGTCAACACCGCTTCATCCTCAGGCATCCGGGCAACGATGTGCTCATCCGACTACACCGCCGCCAAGCATGGCGTCATCGGCTTGACAAAGGCAGCGGCAATTGATGCCGCACCGTTCGGTATCCGGGTAAACGCGATCTGTCCCGGATTGACGCTGACGGAAATGACTCGCGACCGGTTGATGAACGATCCGACATTCTCGGTGGCGCTTGAGGGAATTCGCCAACGACACATCATTGGCCGGTTTGGAGAAACGACAGAGATCGCTAACGCGATGATGTGGCTGTTGTCCGATTACTCGTCGTTTTCGACCGGATCGTCAATGCTGGTCGATGGTGGATTCTCGATCTGAAAAATCTGCCGATCCGGCAGTCAGTTCACATAGCCAGGCCCAAGGCTGTCGGCCAATTTTGGGCCCTCTCTCCTGGCACAGCCGGGAGAGAGGGCCGCAGGCATTCACAGCCGCGTATTACCGAACGGATTTGCGTTTGTTGACGTAGCAAAAATTAATACAACTACTTCGTACCCATGCGACGAAGTGCGTCCGGTTGAAAGTCGGAAACCTTCCCTTTGACGTTGTAGGTGCCGACCGTTTTCAGCTCATTATCGACACCGCCTAGATAATACGAGCCGCTATCAAGGTCGTGATTGATGCTGAAGCGATAACCGGGCGCCGGCACGTCGTAGTATTGAACCAAGCCATGGATGGAAACGCGCCATAAATCACCCCGCCCGGTATACGCCTCTTCCAGTAAAACGGTCCAACTGTCCTCGTCCAAGTAGAACGTTCGGCGCGCATAAACATGGGAGAACCCCGCTTTAACCTTCCCCTCGACCACCCACACGCGGTGAAGCTCGTAGCGCATGTAATCGGGATTCACGGACCCCTTGGTGAGCATGTCTGCGTACTTGAGCTTTTTATCTCCCATCCGGTAGGCGTTGTAGGACACATATATTTCCTTCTTGCCTTGAATGGTCCAGTCGTAGCGGTCAGGTGCACCGTTGTATCCGTCCACCTGATCCGTGACGTACATCCCCTCGGAACCGTCGTTGATGTTGTCGTAACCCAAATCGGGTGCCCGTCTCACCCTACGCTGGCCCGCGTTGTAGATCCAGGCGGCGCGAATTTCAGCCACTTGGTCGATCGGCTCATGCACGAGGAAAATTTCCCCTTTCAATTCTGCCGGATCGGTAAAGTAAATCATGGCGACGTAGAGCCGATTGGGGGTCCGCCGATCCATGTTGCGATCATAAATTCGGGTTGCATGCACTCCGATTTTGTAATATTCCCCGTTTTGCCGCACCGGGAATGAATTTCCAAAGCCGTCCGTACCGCCACCGGTGTACCGCATCAAATGGTTCCAGATGGCCTCCAAACCGCTTTTAGGGATCGGGAACGGAATCGTTGAATCACCGAGATTCGTGACTCCAAACCCCCTCAGTTCGACTTGCGTCGCTTGCGCTTTCGCGGCATCGGTGACCTCCTTGGAATAGGCTGCTGTGCGATGCGTCGGGTAAACGGGCATGCGGAAGCTCGGGTACTTCTTCAGCAATGCCAGCAAACCAGGGGTCAGATTGGCTTTGTATTGCTCCGCATTCTGCGCAGTAATTGTGAATAGGGGCTTTTCATCAGGGAAAAGGTCCGCGTATCCATTTTCCCGAACCCATCCCGCCGGCCCCTTGGTAATGCCGCCGGCCCATGGCGGAATGGTTCCCTCTTTGTTTCCCGTCGGATCGGCGCCCACCGGCGTCAGATCTTTCCCGAGCCTTTCGACTTCCGCCACCGTGAGCTTTGCAGCGACCGTGTTGGTCAACATTACGCATAGCACCGCGATGCAGCCGGCTGCCATACTGATTTTGCGGGACGTCATGTACGAATATCTCCTCTGGCAAGCAGGTTGGTTATGCGTGAATCGCTCAAACGCTCTACGACGTCCTTTGCTTTCTTGTTACAGCAGAAAGAGCTGCCTGCACTGTACCGGAGAAAGCAGCGTGCATGCCGAATTGGACAGGCCGCTCGTGCCATCCGACGTCCCCCGCTGCTCCGAGCCCCGCCGGAGCAAGGCGCGTTGTGCTCGGCGGCAGAGAATGGAACCCATTGACGCCGATTTTTCCCCAAGAGGGGACAATGCCTTGCCCAAAGATCCTAGATTCGCGCACCCAGGCTCAGAAAAATCTCGGGCAGTTCGCTCAGGCTTGTAATACTGAAGTCCGGCTCCGGCGTTTCCCGGCCAATGTGCATAGGAACCGGCTGACCGATTTCGGAGATCAATACCGTTTTCATTCCCAGTGCATGCGCTCCCAATATGTCGTGTTCGCGGGAATCTCCGACAAACAACACTTGATCCGAACGCAGGCCGGATTTTTCCAGGGCCAGCTCAAAGAATCGTCTGTGTGGTTTGCACGATTGGGCCGCTTCCGAACTGGTCCAATGGTCCAGCCACCGCTGCAACTGTGCCCGCTCTATCAGCGGCTCCAGCATGTTGTCATCGATATTGGAAACGGCAGACAGATAGAGTCCCTCGCCTTTCAATCGGGCAAGCGTTTCCTGACAGTCGGACTTCAGCTCCAGGCAGTCCAGCAACATCTCCCGGTGGAACTCTTCAAACCAGGCAAAGTGGCTATGCAGATGCGGCCTGTCAATCCGACCGAGAAAGTTCGAAAATATCATTTCGAAATAATCGCGAAAAAGATAGAACGGCGTATCCGCGACGAGCCTATCCACCTCGGCATTGGCCAGTTGGTAGTGCCGTGACACTTCAGCACAATCCAGTTCCAGCGTTGCTGCCAGCTTGTCCATTACGGCAGCCATGGTGGACTGCATGTTTCTGTAACTGTAGAGCGTTCCGCCCAGGTCAAAAAAAACTCCCGTTATCACCCCGCATACCCCCTCGTAAACGCATTCATTTGCCGTAAGCGGGCGGCACACCCGCCAAATCGCGAAGATTGGCAACCCGCTGGATAGAGAATATTACAAAGTACGGCACCGCTCCCCCTCCATAATGAGGGCTTCTACAAGACCAATTAAAACGGGCTCCCGCGGGAGCCCGTTTTAATTGGGACGGACACGATAGCCTACTCGTGCTTAAACTGGGCTTTGCGTTTCTCGACGAAAGCCGCCATGCCTTCTTTTTGGTCGGCGGTAGCGAATGCCGCATGAAACTCGCGGCGCTCGAACAGCAGCCCCTCGGTCAGGCTGCTCTCATAAGCGCGGTTCACGCACTCTTTGATCATCATCGTAATCGGCAGCGAGAACGAGGCAATCTTCTCAGCTGCGGCGAGAGCTTCTTCTAGCAAACGCTCGGCCGGAACCACCCGCGAGACGAGACCGGACAACTCCGCCTCGCGCGCATCCATCATGCGCCCGGTCAGACACATGTCCATGGCCTTGGATTTGCCCACCGTACGCGGCAGACGCTGGGTACCGCCTGCCCCCGGAACGATGCCGAGCGAGACTTCGGGCTGGCCGAATTTTGCGCTCTCGGCGGCGATGATGAAATCGCAGGACATCGCCAATTCGCAGCCCCCGCCAAGGGCAAAACCCGCCACGGCGGCAATCACCGGCTTGCGGACGGTGCGCAGTCCCTCCCAATTACGAGTGATGTAGTTGCTCTTATACATCTGCATAAAGCTCTGGTCCTTCATCGCAGCAATGTCGGCGCCGGCCGCGAAGGCCTTTTCAGAGCCAGTGACGATCATCGCACCGATATTTTCGTCGGCATCGAAGATTTCCAGTGCCGTCTTCAATTCATCCATCAATCCGTCGCACAGAGCATTGAGCTTGGCGGGACGGTTGAGCGTGATCTGGCCTACACGGCCCTTGGTTTCCACAATCAAATATTCATAACTCATGGTTCTTCCTCTCGTTTTTGAATTTGTTCGGTTAAAGGCTCACGCCCGCTCAGCGATTCACATCCACCACCGTACGACCGCGCACCTTGCCGTCGATCAGACGCGGCGAATAGTCGACGACGTCGGAGAGGCCGATCTCCGTAGTCATGCGCTCCAGCTTCTCCATCGGCACATGGCTTGCCAGCAGCTCCCAGGCACGGCGGCGTTCGTCGTTGGAATTCTGCACGCTGTTGATGCCGTAGAGCGTTACGCCGCGCAGGATGAAGGGCATTACCGTCGCCGGGAAATCGGCCCCCTGCACCAGGCCGCACGCGGCGACGGCGCCGTTCCAGCGCGTTTGCGCGCAGGCATTGGCCAGCGTATGGCTGCCCACCGTATCCACCACGCCGGCCCAGCGCTCGCTCTGTAGCGGCTTGCCCGGCGCCATGAACTGGGTGCGGTCGACGATCTCCGCAGCACCGAGATACTTGAGGTAATCGCCCTCCTCCGCCCGTCCGGTTGAAGCGATCACCCGATAGCCGAGCCCGCCGAGCAGCGCCACGGCAATCGAGCCGACGCCGCCGGCGGAGCCGGTGACCAGGATGTCGCCGTCACCCGGTTTGAGTCCGTGACGTTGCAGCGCCATCACGCATAGCGCAGCGGTAAACCCGGCGGTCGCGACGATCATCGCCTGGCGGGTAGTGAACGGCGCCGGCAGGCGCAGCAGGATGTCGGCCGGCAGGCGCATCTTCTGCGTCAGCCCACCCCAGCGCGTCTCACCCTGGCCCCATCCGGTCACCACGACTTTATCGCCCGCTTTCCAGTCGGCCGACTGGCTGCGCTCCACCACTCCGGCCAGGTCGATGCCCGGAATCATCGGCCAGGTCCGGCAGATTGCTCCCCGCCCGGTAATCGCCAGCGCATCCTTGTAGTTGAGGGTGGAATATTCAACCCGGACGTCCACCTCGCCCGCCGGCAACTGGCTTTCGTCCAGCGGCTTCAATTCAGCATGGGTGATCTTGTCGTTCTGGGTGAGAAAGATGGCATTGAACATTGGACAAATCCTTCCGTTTAGGCTGCGGGCCGCTCACGGGCCCAACCGGAAAAAATGGCCGACAAGGCAGCGAGGCCGTCGGTCAGCGCCGCCGGTCCCGGTTGCAGGATGATCGGCGACTTGATTTCATGCAACGCTCCGTCGCGTACAGCAGGAATGTCGGCCCAACCAGGGCGCGCGGCGACGCGTTCGGGCCTGAACTTCTTGCCGCACCAGGAGCCGAGAATGATGTCCGGCGCCCGTCGCGCGACCTCCAGCGGGTCTTCCAGGATGCGCGCCTTTGCCAGGCTGGCGGCTGCGCGCTCGGGAAAAATGTCCTCGCCGCCGGCTATGCCGATCAGTTCGCTGACCCAGCGGATACAACTGATCGGCGGTTCGTCCCACTCCTCGAAATAGACCCGTGGCCGGGCCGGCAGCGCGGCGGCAAGCGCGGCGACTTTGGCGATATCGGCTTCGAGCTTCCGCGCATAGGCATCCGCCCTCTCCCAGGCGCCGACCAGCGCACCCAGGCGACGCACGTAGGCGAGAATGCCTTCCACCGACCGGTGGTTGCTGATCCAGACCTCGATACCGCACTTGATCAGCGCCTGCGCGATCTCCGCCTGCATGTCGGAAAAACCGACGACGAAATCCGGCTCCAGACGGAGGATTTCATCGATCTTGGCGCTGGTAAACGCGGAGACCTTGGGCTTTTCCTTGCGTGCCCGCGCCGGCCGCACGGTGAAACCGGAAATGCCGACGATGCGGCGCTCTTCGCCAAGGGCGTAGAGCACCTCGGTCGGCTCTTCGGTCAGGCAGACGATACGCTGCGGGAAATGATCGGCCACGGCGCGCAAGGCGATTCTTCCTCCCCGCAATCGGGGAGGAAGAATCAGAAGGCCTCGTCCTCGATCTCCAGCGCCCCGGCCGCACCGTTGACCACGGCATAGGCAAGGCTGCCGGCACGCGACAGGACGTGGTCGGCGTAGAAGCGGCTGGTGACGATCTTGGTCCGGTAGAAGACGTTGTCCTTGCCTTCGTCGATCCGGCGCTGCGCGACCAGCGCGGCACGGGCCATCTGCCAGCCGCCGGCGACGATGCCGAACAGTTCGAGGAAGGGCACTGCGCCCACCGATGCGCTCTTGATGTCCGCTCCGTAGGTGCGCAGGATGAACGCGACGCCCTGTTCCAGGGCGTCGACGCCTTGCGCGAAGCTCTGGCGAATCGCGGCGAACGCCGGCCCGCCGGCCGCGTCGAGCTGGGGCAGCACGTCGCGCATGGCGGCTATGACGCCCTTGATCGTCTCGCCGCCCTCGCGGGCGATCTTGCGGCCGATCAGGTCGGCGGCCTGGATGCCGGTGGTGCCTTCGTAGATCGCGGTGATGCGCGAATCGCGGAAATGCTGTGCGGCGCCGGTCTCCTCGATGAAGCCCATGCCGCCGTGGATCTGCACGCCGAGGGAAGTGATTTCGATCGACTTTTCCGTGCTCCAGCCCTTGACGATGGGGATCATCAGATCGACGAAGGCCTGGCTGCGCTTCCTGGCCTCGGCATCCGGATGGCAGCGCGCAGTATCCATGGCGGCGGCGACCACACCAGCCACCGCACGCATCGCCTCGGTCTGCGACTTCATCAGCATCAGCATGCGGCGCACATCGGGGTGACGGATGATGGCCGCCTTGCCGCCGCCCTTGACGCCAGCCTCGGCGCCCTGGATGCGGGTCTTGGCGTATTCAAGGGCGCGCTGATAGGCGCGCTCGGAAAGAGCGATACCCTCGATGCCCACCGCGTAACGGGCAGCGTTCATCATGATGAACATGTATTCCAGACCGCGGTTTTCTTCGCCGACCAGATAGCCGATCGCGCCGGTCTTGTCGCCGAAGGCCAGTACCGCCGTCGGGCTGGCGTGGATGCCGAGCTTGTGCTCGATGGAAACGCAATGCACGTCGTTGCGCTCACCCAGGGAGCCGTCGGCCTTGACGAGGAACTTGGGCACGACGAACAGCGAGATCCCCTTCACCCCCTCCGGTGCGTCCGGCGTCCGCGCCAGCACCAGATGGATGATGTTCGACGTCATGTCGTGCTCGCCGTAGGTGATGAAGATCTTCTGGCCGTGGATACGGTAGGTGCCGTCGGCCTGGGGAATCGCCTTGCTGCGTACCGCCGCCAGATCGGAACCGGCCTGCGGCTCGGTGAGGTTCATGGTGCCGGTCCATTCGCCGGCGATCATCTTCGGCAGATAGGTCTGCTTGATCGCCTCGGAGCCGCGCAGTTCGATCGCCTCGATCGCGCCGCGGGTCAGCATCGGACAGAGGGCAAAGGACATGTTGGAAGAGTTCCACATTTCCTCGACCAGCGCCGAAACGATGCGCGGCAGGCCCTGCCCGCCATGTTCCGGGTCGCAGGAGAGCGCATTCCAGCCGCCGTCGACGAACTGCTTGTAGGCGCCCTTCCAGCCCGTCACGGTGGCGACGTTGCCGTCCTTCCATTGGGCGCCTTCCAGATCGCCGGTACGGTTGAGCGGCGACAGTATGCCGCTGGCGAATTTCCCGGCCTCGTCGAAAATCGCTTCGACGACGTCGGCCGTCGCTTCCTCGCAGCCCGGCAGGCTGGCGACCTGATCGAGGCCGGCCAGTTCATGGACGACGAACTGCATATCGCGGATCGGTGCGATGTATTCAGCCATTTCTTCTTCCCCCTTAGCCTACTTGTCGTAACGATAAAAACCGCGGCCGGTCTTGCGGCCAAGGAAACCCGCATCGACCATTTCCTGTAGCAGCGGTGCCGGACGGTATTTGGAATCGTTGAAGCCCTTGCAGAACACGTCCATGATCGAGAGTACCGTGTCGAGACCGATCAGGTCGGCCAGCGCCAACGGGCCGATCGGATGGTTACAGCCGAGCATCATGCCGGCATCGATGTCCTCCACCGTTCCAAGGCCGTCCTGCAACGCGAAGATCGCTTCGTTGATCATCGGGCAAAGGATGCGGTTGACCAGGAAGCCCGGCGCATTCTTGGCCTTGATCGGGGTCTTGCCCAATGCCTTGGCGAAATCGGTCACCAGTGCGTGGGTTTCTTCCGTGGTTTCCAGACCGTTGACCAGTTCGATCAGGCCCATCACCGGCACCGGATTGAAGAAGTGGATGCCGATGAAGCGACCCGGATGCGAAAGCGCACTCGCCAGCTTGGTGATCGAGATCGACGAAGTGTTGGTGGCGATGATCGCCTCCGGTGAAACCAGTTCATCGACCTGCTTGAGGATCTTGAGTTTCAGATCCTGATTCTCGGTCGCCGCTTCGACCACCAGATCGCTGCCGGCAAGATCCGCGTAGTGAGTAGTGCCGTTGATTCGACCGAGGATCGCCTCTTTTTCCGAAGCGGAGATTTTTTCCTTCTTCACAAGGCGGTCGAGACTCTTGGTGATCGTCGCGACGCCACGATTCACTGCCAGATCGGTAATGTCCACCATCACCACATGCAATCCCGCGGCGGCACATGCCTGGGCAATGCCGTTGCCCATTGTTCCGGCGCCGACGACGCCGACTGTCCTGATGCTCATCATTGATCCCTTAAATGCGTTCGTAGATGGCGGCAATGCCCTGCCCGCCGCCGATACACATGGTCACCAGCGCGTAGCGGCCGCCGGTCCGGTGCAGTTCGTAAATGGCCTTCACCGAAATGATGGCGCCGGTCGCACCGACCGGATGGCCGAGCGAAATGCCGGAGCCGTTGGGGTTCACCTTGGCCGGATCGAAACCGAGTTCCTTGGCCACGGCGCAGGCCTGCGCGGCAAAGGCTTCGTTCGCCTCGATCACGTCGATGTCCTCGATCTTCAGGCCGGTACGTTGCAGCACCATGCGCGTCGCCGGAATCGGGCCGATACCCATGTATTCCGGCTCGACGCCGGCATGTGCGTAACCGACCAGGCGAGCGAGCGGCTTGAGGCCCATGGCGGCGGCTTTTCCAGCCTCGGCCAGCACCAGCGCGGCGGCACCGTCGTTGATGCCGGATGCGTTGCCCGGCGTCACCGAACCGCCTTCCTTGAATACCGGCTTCATCTTCGCCAGCGCTTCGGCGGTCACGTCGCTGCGCACATGCTCGTCAGTGTCGAATTGGATCACCCCCTTGCGCGTCTTGATCTCGACGGGGACGATCTGGCTCTTGAAACGTCCTTCGGCGATCGCCGCGGCGGCACGCTGCTGGCTGACCAGCGCCAGCGCGTCCTGGTCGGCGCGGGAGATGTTGTAGCGTTCGGCGACGTTCTCGGCAGTCACGCCCATATGGATGCGCTTCCACGGGTCGTGCAGGATGCCGGTCATGTAATCGACCATTTGCGCCTCGCCCATGCGTGCACCCCAGCGGGCTGTGGGCATGATGTAGGGGCCGCGGCTCATCGATTCGGCGCCGCCGCCGACCGCCAGATCGGCATCGCCGAGGAGGATCGACTGGGCGGCGGAGATGATCGCCTGCAGCGCGGAGCCGCACAGGCGATTGACGTTGAATGCCGGCACTTCCTGCGGAATCCCCGCATCGATGGCCGAAACGCGGCTCAGGTAGGCATCCCTCGGCTCGGTGGGAATCACGTTGCCCATCACCACGTGGCCGATGTCGCTGCCCTGTACGCCGGCGCGTTCGAGCGCCGAGCGCACGACGGTCGCGCCCAGCACCGTCATCGGCACATCCTTGAGCGAACCACCGAAGGTTCCAATCGCCGTCCGCGCCGCGCCCACCACCACCACTTCACGTTTGCTCATATCACTTTTCCTTTTCGATCCGGCGTCGCCGCCCAATTACATGCTGCGCCGATATTGGCCGCCCACTTCGTACAAAGCGCTGGAGATTTGCCCCAACGAGCAGTACCGCACCGCGCCCATGATCACTTCGAACACGTTGGCGTTATCGATCACTGCCTGACGCAGCTTCTCCTGCCACAGCGGCGCTTCGGCAGCATTCCGTTCCTGGAAGTCCTTCAGACGCGCAAGCTGCGACTGCTTTTCTTCGTCGGTCGAACGCGCCAGTTCGATTTCGCCGGCGACACCCGAGCCGTTCGGATTGAGGAAAGTATTCACGCCGATGATCGGGTAGCTGCCGTCGTGCTTGAGATGCTCGTAGTACATCGACTCTTCCTGGATCTTGCCGCGCTGATAGCCGGTTTCCATGGCGCCGAGCACGCCGCCGCGGGAAGCGATGGCCTCGAACTCCTTGAGCACGGCCTCTTCCACCAGGTCGGTCAGTTCGTCGATGATGAAGGCGCCTTGGTTGGGGTTCTCGTTCTTGGCCAGCCCCCACTCGCGATTGATGATCAGCTGGATCGCCATCGCACGACGCACCGACTCCTCGGTCGGGGTGGTGATCGCTTCGTCGTAAGCGTTGGTGTGCAGCGAGTTGCAGTTGTCGTAGATGGCGATCAGCGCTTGCAGCGTGGTGCGGATGTCGTTGAAGTCCATCTCCATCGCATGCAGCGAACGGCCCGAAGTCTGGATGTGGTACTTCAGCTTCTGGCTGCGTTCGTTGGCGCCGTACTTGTTCTTCATCGCCACCGCCCAGATGCGGCGGGCGACACGGCCGATCACCGAATACTCGGGATCCATGCCGTTGCTGAAGAAGAAACTCAGGTTGGGGGCGAAGTCGTCGATGTGCATGCCGCGCGCCAGATAGGCTTCGACAAAGGTGAAGCCGTTCGACAGCGTGAACGCCAGCTGGGAGATCGGATTCGCGCCGGCTTCCGCAATGTGGTAGCCGGAGATGGAGACCGAGTAGAAGTTGCGCACCTGATTGTGGACGAAGAATTCCTGAATGTCGCCCATCATCTTCAGCGCAAACTCGGTGGAGAAGATGCAGGTGTTCTGACCCTGATCTTCCTTCAGGATATCGGCCTGCACCGTTCCGCGCACGGACGACAGCGCCCATTCGCGGATTTTCTCGGCTTCGTCCTCGGTCGGTTCGCGGCCGTTCTGGTCGCGAAACTTGGCGATCTGCTCGTCGATTGCCGTGTTGAGGAACATGGCAAGGATCATCGGCGCCGGGCCGTTGATGGTCATTGAAACCGACGTCGCCGGATCGCACAGGTCGAAACCGGAATACAGCACCTTCATGTCGTCGATGGTGGCAATGGACACGCCGGAGTTGCCGATCTTGCCGTAGATGTCCGGACGCGGATCGGGATCGCAGCCATAGAGGGTTACCGAGTCAAACGCCGTCGACAGACGTTTTGCCGGCATCCCTTCGGACACGCGGCGGAAACGGCGATTGGTACGGAACGCGTCGCCCTCGCCGGCAAACATCCGGGTCGGGTCCTCGCCCTCGCGCTTGAAGGCGAACACGCCCGCCGTATAGGGGAAGGAGCCCGGCACGTTTTCCTTCATCAAAAACTTGAGCTGTTCGCCTTCGTCCTCGAAATGCGGCAGCACCACCTTGCGGATCTTGGTGCCGGAAAGCGATTCCGAAGTCAGCTTGGTACGAATTTCCTTGTCGCGAATCTTGACGACGTATTCATCGCCGGAATAGGCCTTTTGCAGATCGGGCCACATGGCCAACAGCTTGCGGGCGTGAGGGGTGAGTTGTTCGTCCTTCCAGGAGATCAACTCGTCGAAGTCGCCGTTCGCTTTGCCGCAGCCGTTGAAAATGGTCTTGGATATGCGCAGCGCCTGACGTTCGCGGGCGATCGTCGCCTGCTCGACCGCCTGCTTGTGATAGCTGCGAACGCTCTCGGCAATTTCGGCGAGATAGCGCGTCCGGTCGGGTGGAACAATCGCCCGTCCGCCGGACGAGTGCTTGACGGTCACCGCCGGAAGCTTGCCATTGCCCAACTTCAAGCCCTTATCGACGAGCGCGGGTTTCAACGCCTGATAGAGCGCCGTCACGCCGTCGTCGTTGAAACGCGCCGCCATGGTGCCGAACACCGGCATGTTCTCGGTGCTTTCGCTGAAGCGTTCGCGGTTGCGCTGGTACTGCTTGCGCACGTCGCGCAGCGCGTCTTCGGCGCCCTTGCGGTCGAACTTGTTGATTGCGACGAAGTCGGCGAAATCAAGCATGTCGATCTTTTCCAGCTGCGAGGCGGCGCCGAACTCCGGCGTCATCACATACAGCGAAGCATCGACGTACGGCACGATGGCTGCGTTGCCCTGACCGATCCCGGACGTCTCAACCAGGATCAGGTCGAAGCCGGAGACCTTGCAGGCGGCGATCACTTCGGGCAGCGCGGCGGAAATCTCGCTACCTGTGTCGCGCGTTGCCAGCGAACGCATATAGATGTTGGGGTGCTCGATCGCGTTCATGCGAATGCGGTCGCCAAGCAACGCTCCACCAGTGCGCTTGCGCGAGGGATCGATCGATATCACGGCGATGCGCAGGCCGTCTTCGTAATCGAGGCGGAAACGGCGGATCAGTTCGTCGGTCAGCGAACTCTTGCCCGCACCGCCGGTACCTGTGATGCCGAGCACCGGGGTGGCGACGGAGGTCGCCGCATCGCGCAGGGTCTGCTTCGCCTTGTCGTCCCAGGCGCCGTTTTCGAGTGCAGTAACGATCTGCGCCAGCGCACGGCGGTTTCCATCCTGGAGCGGTTTGATGTCTTGCGGGGCCAACTTCGACAGATCGAGGTCGCAGCGCGCCACCATATCGTTGATCATGCCCTGTAGGCCCATCTTCTGGCCGTCTTCGACCGAGTAGATGTGGGCGACGCCGTATTCGTGCAGATCGCGGATCTCCGCCGGCACGATCACGCCGCCGCCGCCGCCGAAGACCTGGATGTTCCCGCCGCCCTGCTCGCGCAGCAGGTCGATCATGTACTTGAAATACTCGACGTGGCCGCCTTGGTAGGAGGAAATCGCTATGCCCTGCGCGTCTTCCTGCAACGCGGCATTGACGATCTCGATGACCGAACGGTTATGGCCGAGGTGGATGACTTCGGCGCCGGTCGATTGCAGGATGCGACGCATGATGTTGATTGAGGCGTCGTGCCCGTCGAACAGCGAAGCCGCAGTTACGAAGCGAACTTTGTGCTTCGGCTTGTAGGGCGACAACTTGGCGATAATGGACAAATCGGTCATGGCAATGAATCTCCCAATAAGGCTAGCTTCGAATGGTAGGAACAACGGCGGTTGTCCGCCATTACACAAGCAGACTTCAACTATGCAAGAATTGCCAATATTTAGGCACCTCGTAGATGACATCCAGACGCGCGAACCCGCGCTCAACCGTCGCAATCGGCTTCGTAACCGGCATGCTATCGGGACTTTCACCGTCTTCGAGGGTACGGGACGAACTACTGCGTGATGCAGGAATTGCCATTCAGATGATGGCCGACCCGGAAGCGCGGATTCCGGTGGCGCGCTATGCCAGCTTATACCGCCTGCTCACCGAGCGCATCAATGACGAGGGCTTTGCCCTGTTTTCCCGCCCGGTGCGCCGCGGCAGTTTCGAATTTCTCTGTCGCGCGGTCCTCTCCTCGGCCGACCTGGACGAAGCGCTGCAACGCGCCGGCCGCTATCTGGGGCTGGTACTCGACGACCTCGCCATCGAAATTCGCCGCAGCGAAACCTCGGCACAACTGCATATCCGCCCCACCGCCACCTTTCAGGCAAGCGGCGCCGGCCGCGTATTCGCTTTCGAATGGCTGTTGCGCCTGATCAATGGACTGGGAGCCTGGCTGATCGCCCGCCCGCTGGCGTTCGACGCAGTGGAATTTCCCTATCCTCAGCCGCCCCATGCGTTCGACTACGGACTGGTCTTCGCCCCCCAATACACCTTCGACACACCCGGCCTGGTGGCACATTTCCCGCTCGACTACCTTTTCGCCCCGGTGCGGCGCGACGAAACCGCGCTACGCCTGTTCCTCAGCGAAGCGCCGGCCAGCATCACCACGCTCTACCGACGCGACCGCGCGGTTTCGCTGCGCGCCCGCGACGCGATCCGCGCGGCCCTGCCCGAGCAACGCACACTCCCTGAAGTAGCGCGCATGCTGTTTCTCTCTCCGCGCACCCTGCACCGCCGGCTGGAAGAGGAAGGCACCACCTTCCGCACCATCCGCGACGGGCTGAGACGCGATCTCGCAATGGAGTGGTTAACCAAGTCGCAACGCCCGCTCGGGCGCATTGCCGCCGACCTCGGCTTCGCCGATGCCTCCGCCTTCTACCGGGCCTTTACCGGCTGGACGGGAGAAGGCCCGCGGCAATTCCGGCTGCGAACGCGCAGCTAACGAAACCGACCTACACCCACCTCCACCCCGCTGATGCAAGCGTTGGGGGGGCGCAGCAGCCCCCCCGAGTACCCCGGATGCAATACCCTAAAATCGCAAAAATACCTTGTGCGATAAGGTATTGAAGGAAACGGCCCGATCCGCGAGACGGTCGGTTCAGGTCCGAAAACACCGACTCAGCCGGCCTGATGGGCCTTGCAACAGGGCTTCAAGATTGACAGACACCCGCTCGATGAATATAGTACGTAACCATACGATCTTGATGCATGTCTGCGTTTTACCCGTCGTCGGGAGCAGAGAACCGTCTTCAAACAGGAAGTTTCCCCTGCATGCCATGAGTCATTCGTCTTCATCACTCGCGCTCCTCATCGGTGCTTCGGATCGGACCGAAGGGTCTGCCGCCGGGCATCGCGCGGGTAGATCGACTCGACCCACCGGAAAGATTGTCGTACCGGGGCACCCTGCCCGGGCAATGTTGTTTGACTCCACCAAGGCATACCGCGCAGTGCAGGAATCCGGATGCAATCCGGACGCACTGCCGTTATGTGCGCTTTCCCATTCCCGCTCCTGGAAAGGACCAAGGTACTACCAATGAGTACACCCAAAGAAAACTTCGGCATTCTCGGTGTCGGCGCCTACCTGCCGCGATTGCGGCTGGACCGAGCGACCGTCGCCGCCAATCACAAGTGGATGGCTCCCGGCCTCAAGGGCTTGGCCAAGGGCACCCGCACGATGGCCAACTGGGACGAAGACGCGCTGACCATGGCGGTCGAAGCCGGCCGCGCCGCCCTGACGCAGGCACGGCCCGGCGATATCGCCGCGCTGACCGTGGCCTCCACCACGCTGCCGTTCGATGATCGTTTGAATGCCTCGGTGGTCTGCTCGGCGCTCGCCCTGTCCCACCAGATCAACGCCATGGACGCCAGCGGCGGCATGCGCGCCGGCTCCAGCGCATTGCTGCGCGCGCTGCAAGCCGGACAGTCGGCCGTAGTGATCGGCACCGAGCGGCGCATCCCGACCCCGGCCAGTACCACCGAACTGAGTTACGGTGACGGCGCTGCTGCCGTCGTCGTCGGCAGCGGTGAACCCGTTGCCGTTCTGCGCGGCGCGGCCAGTGCCGCCGAGGATTTCATCGACCACTTCCGCGAAGCCGGTCACGACGGCGACTACGGCTGGGAAGAGCGCTGGGTGCGCGAAGAAGGCTACGGCAAGATCATCCCGCCGGTGGTCAAACGTGCGCTCGAAGCCGCCGGCGTCAAGGCCGAAGAGATCGACCACTTCGTCATGCCGGCGCCGCTGCAAAAGGTCAATCAGGTCGTCGCCAAGAAGCTGGGCATCCGTCCGGAAGCGGTCGCCGATGCGCTGTTCGAAGTCTGCGGCGACACCGGTGTCGCCCATCCCCTGCTGATGCTGGCCAAGACGCTGGCCGTTGCCGGCCCGGGGCAGACGATTCTGCTCGTCCAGTTCGGTGGCGGCTGCGATGCCCTCGTGCTGCAAACCACCGCCAAGCAGATTGCCGGCGGCGACCCCGCTTGGCTCGGCGGCGGACGCACCGAAACCAACTACCTCAAGTACCTGTCCTTCACCGGCCAGATCGACCTCGAATGGGGCATGCGCGCCGAGATGGACAACAAGACCGCGCTTAGCGCCGCCTGGCGTAGCGAAGCCATGGTGCAAGGATTCGTCGCCGGACGTTGCAGCAAGTGCGGCACGGTTCACTACCCGAGCAGCCGCATCTGCGTCAATCCGGCCTGCGGCGCCACCGATACCCAACAACCGCACCGGCTCACCGACGAGCCGGCGAAGATTCGTTCCTACACCTGCGACTGGCTCTCCTACAAACAGTGTCCGCCCTTCATGTTCGGCCACGTCGAGTTCGAGACCCAGGCCCGCGTGCTGATGGAATTCACTGATTGCGACCCCGGCGAACTGGCCGTCGGCAACCCGCTCGCCATGACTTTCCGCATCAAGGAGGTGGACCCGCTACGCGGCTTCCGCCGCTACTGCTGGAAAGCCAAGGCACTGCGCCAGAATGGAGGAGCTTGATTATGGCCGCTGGAATTCGTGATCGCGTTGCAATTCTTGGCATGGGATGTTCCCGCTTCGGCGAGCGCTGGTCCGACAACGCCGAAGACCTGATGCTGGAAGCCTTTAACGAGGCCCTCGGCGACGCCGGTATCGAGAAGTCGCAGATCGAAGCCGCCTGGCTCGGCGTCTGCCTCGAAGAGAACAACGTCGGCAAGACCTCGGGGCCGCTGGCCCAAGGCCTGCGCCTGCCCTACATCGCCGTCTCGCGGGTGGAGAATGCCTGCGCCACCGGCACCGAAGCACTGCGCGGCGCCGTCTATGCGGTCGCCTCCGGCGCCTGCGACATCGCCCTCGCCCTCGGCGTCGAAAAGCTCAAGGACACCGGCTATGGCGGCCTGCCTTCGCGCACCCGCGGCGTGGTCCCCGACCTGTGGCAACCCAACGGTTCGGCCCCCGGCGCGTTCGCCCAACTTGCTGCGGCCTACCAGGCCAAGTACGGTATCAAGGCGGAAGACCTCAAGCGCGCGATGGCTCATGTCTCGGTGAAGAGCCACGACAACGCGGCGCGCAGCCCGAAGGCCCACCTGCGCAACAAGATCACCATCGAGGATGTGCTGAAGGCGCAGATGATCGCCGAACCGCTCGGTCTCTACGACTGCTGCGGCGTCAGCGACGGCGCCGCCTGCGCCATCGTCACCACGCCGGAAATCGCCAAGGCCCTCGGCAAGAAGGACGTGATCACCGTCAAGGCGCTGCAACTCGCCGTTTCGAACGGTGAGGAAGCCCAGTTCAACAACTGGGACGGCGCCTCGATCAAGACCGCCGAAGTCGCCTCCGTCCGCGCCTACAAGGAAGCTGGAATCACGAATCCGCGCGAAGCCCTCGACCTGATCGAAGTGCATGACTGCTTCTCGGTGACCGAACTGGTGCTGATGGAAAACCTCGGCCTCAGCGATCCGGGGCGTGCGCCGTTCGACATCCTCGATGGCCGCTATGACGCCGACGGCGCCATTCCGTGCCAGATCGACGGCGGGCTGAAGTGCTTCGGCCATCCGATCGGCGCCTCCGGCCTGCGTATGGTGTACGAGATTTACACGCAGTTGCTCGGTCGCGCCGGCGAGCGTCAGCTGAAGGATGTGGATATCGGCCTGACGCAAAATCTGGGCGGTCATCCGCACCAGAACGTTTGCGCCATTTCGATCATCGGTAGGCTTGGAGCTTGACGCCGACGGGGTCGGCGTCAAGCTCCAAGCTACCGGCATAAAGGCCCGCCCCTCCCGACCGCCCACGGCCGGCTTTGCACAGCCGGCCGGCTACGGCAGCGCGGAGCAGTGCTCCGCGAAACCCTGCCTACGCCCCCCTCGCGGGGAGGTGATGATCGGCTCGCTGCGCTCGATGCGATTACACTGCGCGGCCGAATGAAATGAAGCAATCAAGCGGGTGACTCAGGTCACCCGCTTTTTTTCGAGGAGATGCAATGAACGCTCGCACCGCAACCCTGCCCGACGTCGTCGCCCTGCTGAAGCCCGGCATGTCGGTTTTCGTACCGGGCATGTCCGGCGAATCGCAGGCTTTTTTCGAGGCCCTGCAAAGCAACCCGGAAAAAGCCGCCGGGGTGCGTTTTCTCGGTGTGCATTTTCCCGAAATCAACCGCAACGATTACCTCGGCCTGCATCCTCAGGCCCGCCAGCGCGCCTATTTCATGATGCCGCAGGTGCGCAGTGGCGCACTGGAAGGCCGCGCCGAGCTGATGCCGCTCGACTATCTCGGTACGCTGCGCGATGTGAAGCAGCAGCAGGTCGATATGGCGATCGCCCAGGTCAGCCCGCCGGATGCCGACGGCAATATGAGCCTTGGTCTGAACTACGATTTCCTCCCCGCGGTCTGGCACAACGCACGGATCAAGGTCGCTCACATCAACCCCGGCCTGCTGCGGACGCGAGGCTCGTTCGGCATCAAGGCAGCAGACTGCGACTTCATCTGCGAAGCCGAATCGAACCTGATCACCTATGACGGCGGCGAACCGAACCAAGAGTTGACCGATATCGCCACGGGCATCGCCGGCATCATGCGCGACGGCGACACGTTGCAGGTCGGCATCGGCAAGATGCAGGTGGCGATCATGCGCGGCCTGACCGGCCACCGCCGCCTGCGCATTTACTCCGGCATGGTCACCGAAGCGGCGCTGCCGCTGATCGACGCTGGCGTGATCGCGGGCGAAGGCGCCATCGAAGCCGGCGTCGCGCTCGGCAACGAGGAACTCTATCGCCGCGTCGGCGAAGACAAGACCTTCTATTTCCGCCCGGTCAGCGAAACGCACGACATCCGCCGCGTCGCGGCGATCCCGAATTTCGTTTCGGTCAATGCGGCAATCGAGATCGATCTGTTCGGCCAGGTCAACTGCGACTCGATCGACGGCAAACTGCTCGCCGGCGTCGGCGGCATGCCGGCCTTTGTACAAGGTGCACAACTGTCGGAAGGCGGCCGCGCCGCGTTCTGCCTGCCGGCCACCACCGGCCGCGGCAAGGTCAGCCGCATCGTTTCACGCCTCGGCCTCGGCAGCTTCGTCGGTTCGCCGCGCCATGCCGCGGACGTGGTGGTCACCGAGTTCGGCGTCGCCGAACTGCGCGGCCTGTCGCTGCATGCGCGCGCAGAAAAGCTCATCGAGCTCGCCGCGCCGGCCTTCCGCGAGGAACTGACGGCGCAGTGGCACGCACTGCGCAGCCGCCTCTGATCGACTCGCGTCTAGAGGCTGGCCGCCAGCCTCACGCCCTGATCGATGGCGCGGCGGGCATCGATCTCGGCGGCAACGTCGGCGCCGCCGATCAGCGCCACCTGCATGCCTGCGCTGCGCAAGTCGGCTTCAAGGTCGCGCACCGATTCCTGCCCAGCGCAGATGACCACCGTATCCACGTCGAGGATCTGCGGCTCACCATTCACCCGGATGTGCAGGCCTGCATCGTCGATGCGTTCGTATTCGACCGCAGCGAGCATCTTGACCCCGCGCCGCTTGAGCGTGGCCAGACGAATCCAGCCGGTGGTCTTGGCCAGGCCGGCGCCGTGACGGCCGCTCTTGCGCTGTAGCAGCCACACCTGCCGCGGCGACGGCTGCGGCCGCGGTGCCACCAAGCCGCCCGCAACCTGGCTGCTTGGATCGACGCCCCACTCGGCAAAAAATGCGTCGCCCGCGCTGACGCCCGGTTTTTCAACGTGGGTCAGCAACTCCGCCACGTCGAAACCGATGCCGCCGGCGCCGATGATCGCCACACGCGCGCCGGCTGTCCGACTGCCGTCGATGATTGCGCCATAGCTCGCCACCTTCGCATGATCGATCCCCGCAATTGCCGGAATGCGCGGCACTACGCCGGTGGCGAGAACGACAACAGCGGCGCCCGACGCCCGCAAATCGGCGGCGTTGGCACGTTGCCCCAAGCGTAACTTGACGCCTGAAGTCTCGATGCGACGACGATAGTAGTGCAGCGTGTTGTCGAACTCTTCCTTGCCGGGAATCTTGCGCGCGTAGTTGAACTGTCCGCCGATGGTGTCTGCGGCTTCGTAGAGCGTCACATCGTGGCCCCGCTCTGCGGCCGTGACGGCGAAAGCCAATCCCGCCGGCCCGGCGCCGACCACGGCGACCTTCTTCCTGTCGACAGCCGGCCTGACGACGATCTCGGTTTCGTGACAGGCCAGCGGATTGACCAGGCAGGAACACACGCGGCCGTCGAAAATCTGGTCCAGACAGGCCTGGTTGCAGGCGATGCAGGTATTGATCTCGTCGGCACGGCCGGCTTTCGCCTTATTCACGAAATCAGGATCGGCGAGGAAGGGCCGCGCCATCGACACCATGTCCGCGTCGCCGCGGGCCAGCAGCTGCTCGGCGACTTCGGGATCGTTGATGCGGTTGGACGCAATCACGGGAATCTTCACCGCCCCCATGAGGCGGTGCGCCACGCCGGAGAAAGCCGCCCGCGGCACCATCGTGGCGATGGTGGGAATGCGCGCCTCATGCCAGCCGATACCGGTATTGATGATGCTGGCACCGGCCTGCTCGATCAGTTTCGCCAGCTGGACGATTTCCTCCCACGGGCTGCCCCCTTCGACCAGATCGAGAATCGACAGGCGGAAGATGATGATGAAGTTTTTCCCCACCGCTTCGCGCACGCGGCGCACTGTTTCGACGGCGAAGCGGAAACGGTTCTCGGCGCTGCCGCCCCACCTGTCCTGGCGCTGATTGGTGCGCAGGGCAACGAACTGATGGATCAGATAACCCTCGGAACCCATGATCTCCACACCGTCGTAACCGACCTTTTGCGCCAGTGCGGCGGCGGACGTGTAGTCGGCCATCGTCTGTTCGATCTCCGCCTCGCTCATCGCTCGGGGCATGGCTGGGGAGATCGGCGATTGCAGGGCCGAAGGCGCAACGCCATCCGGATGGCGGGCGTAGCGGCCGGCATGCAGCAATTGCAGTGCAATGCGCCCGCCTGCCGCATGTACGGCATCGGTAATGACCCGATGATGCTCGCCGTCCTGCGCACTCTGGAATGTACCGAAGGTCGGCCAGGTATTTCCCGCCGCATTCGGCGACAGGCCGCCGGTAACGATCAGGCCGACGCCGCCGCGCGCGCGCGCCGCATAAAATTCGGCCATTCGTGCATAGCCGTTCGGCGCCTCCTCCAGCCCCGTGTGCATGGAACCCATCAGCACCCGGTTCGGAAGCACGCAGCCGCCCAAATCAAGAGGGGCCATCAAGTGCGGATAATGTTGCGACGCCATCGCCTTCCTTTCTCTAAGAGTGGGCAGACCATACTTTAGTCGGGTCGGATTGTCCGGCGTATCGGCTAGCATGACTTGCGTAAAGTAGCTTACTATCAAAAAGCACCTGCCCGCTCTTGCGGCGCGGGGTCTTTTCGGCGCAGTTTGCGGTGATCAAAATCATCTCATGCAAGCCGCCGAATTCTGAAAACACAATATATGTGAGGGAGGTTAAATGGAAGCGACCATTGCAACCAAAAAGCCCGCCGCAACGGCGGATATCAGCGGCCAGGACCAGAGCATCCTGATCAAGAGCTGGTTCACCGTCGGGTGCATTTCTTTTGCATTCATGTTCTACGTCATTTACCACTGGGTGACGGCGCCCTACTTCGGCCGGACAGTGCTCCCGCCCGGCATCGAGGTACCGCTCCAGTTCAAGATCGGCGGCCACGCCGTCGAAATCGGCATGGGCATGGTCTGGATCTATTTCATCTACACCCAGATCATCAAGCCGATCCGCGAGTCAGGGCAACCCAACACGCTGGGTCTTTGCGGCATTGCGTTCTTCTTCGCGATCTTCTGGGATCCGTCGATGAATTTCATCCAGCAGGGTTGCGTCTACAACCCCTACCTGTTCAATCTCGGCTTCCTTTCTGCCGAGATTCCGGGCTGGATGAGTCCCAACGCCCACCGCTTGCCCGAGCCCCTGCTGGCGTGGGCGGGTGGTTATCCCGGCTTTCTGATCTGGGGCTGTCTCTTCGGTCTGGCCTGCATGCGCTGGACCAAGGCAAAGGCTCCCGGAATCAACAACGTGAAACTCGCGGTCATCGGTGTTTTCGGCACCATGGTGTTCGACACGGTGCTGGAAATCCTCCTGATCCGGGTCACCGGTATCTACGCCTATCCGGGTTCGATCCGCTCCCTCAGCCTCTGGGGCGGCCACTGGTACCAGTTTCCGCTCTATGAAGGCCTGCTCTTCGGCGGCTGGTGGGGCCTGGTAACCGTTCTGCTCTACTTCAAGGACGACAAGGGACTCACCTGGGTTGAACGCGGTGTCGAAAAGATCGACCTGTGCAAGCGCTCGAATTTCTTCAAGGGCATGATGCGTGCGGTCGCTGTCGTCGGCTTCTGCCAGCTTGTCGAAATCCTCATCTATGTGTTCCCGATGTCGATCATCACGATGAACGCCGATCCCTTCCCCGATGACACACCGGCATTCTTCACCGTCGGCACCGGCATGTGCGGCCCCGGCACCGGCCAGGCTTGCCCGCGTCCTGACCTGCCGATCCAGCGCCGGATCGACCTGGAGAAATTCAAGGATTCCCCGCGCGTCACCCATGAGGAAGCCATGCAACGCGTGGCGGATAACTACGGCAAGAAGTAGGCATCACATCGATCCTCACGAATAACGGAAATGCGGGCCCAGGCCCGCATTTCCGTTTCTGAGTGGCGCAACATAATCCTACAAAAAATTTCAACGGAGGCATCCCATGAGCGGACAACTACAGCATCGCTTCATCGAAACCAACGGCATCCGCATGCACATCGCAGAGAAAGGCCAGGGGCCCCTGGTGATCCTCTGTCACGGCTTCCCCGAGTGCTGGTATTCCTGGCATCACCAGATCGATGCCCTGGCGGCGGCCGGTTATCGGGTGGTGGCGCCGGATCAACGCGGTTACGGACAAACCGACCGACCGGAGCCCATCGAGGCCTATCACATCCTCAATCTCACCGCCGACATCGTCGGCCTCGTGCATGCCTTGGGTGAGAAGCAGGCCACCATCGTCGGCCACGACTGGGGGGCGCCCGTAGCCTGGACCTGCGCCGCGATCAGACCCGACGTCTTCCCCGCACTGGTGGTGCTGAGCGTTCCCTTCTTCGGCTACGACTGGAGCGACCCGGTTCCCACCGAAGGCATGAAACACCTCGCCGGTGATGGCTGGTTCTACCAGCTTTATTTCCAGGACCCCGGCAGGGCCGAAGCGGAACTGGAAGCCGACGTGCGGCTGACGATGAGGAAATTCCTCTATGGCCTGTCGGGAAACCCGCCCCCCGGAGAGCGTTGGAATTTTCTTTTCGGCAAAGATTCGGGCGTGCTGGACTCCACGGTTGACCCCGAGGTCTTGCCCGACTGGCTGACCGCGGCCGATCTGGATGTGTTCGTACAGACCTTTGAGAAAACAGGCTTCCGCGGCGGACTCAACTGGTACCGCAACCTGGATCGCATGTGGGCGCTGACACGCTGCATGTGCGGCACGAAGATCCGCCAGCCGTCGCTGTTCGTCGCCGGCGAGCTTGACGTGACCATGGCCATGTATCGCGCCCAATTCGACACCATGGAGCGCAACATGCCGGGCCTGACCCGGAAAATCGTCCTGCCGGAAACCGGCCACTGGATCCAGCAGGAACGGCCGAGCGAGGTCAACACGCTGCTGCTCGAATTTCTCGCCACCCTGCCGCGCTAAACGCACCCAGCGCGAAAAGCCGGCTCACCGCTGGCTTTTCGCGTCCGCAGCGGCCGATTCCCGACAACCGGAGTTCCCCATGCACCTCGCTGCAGGGCTGAACACAGGGTTAAACAATCCATTTTTCAACATAACAGTTGACAGTCGCCACGGCAAAAAAATAGGCTTTCATTTATCGTTTCCCACCCAGAGTCAGCGGAACATAAAAAGCCGCATAAAATCAAAGGAGAAGCCGTAATGACGCTACATCAGGAAAAAGCCTTCTGCCGCATCTGTCTGGGCCATTGCGGCATCAGTCTGACCATCGATGAGAACGACAAGATCGTCGATATCCGAGGCGACAAGGACAATCCGCTGACCAAGGGCTACGCCTGCTTCAAGGGCCTGCAAGCGGAGGAGTTCCACCACGGCGAAGCGCGCCTGCGCCATCCCCTGAAACGCAATGCCCAAGGCGGTTTCGACCGCATCTCGCCCGAGCAGGCGCTCGACGAGATCGCTGCCAGGTTGAAGGCGCTGATCGACGCCCACGGCCCCGACGCGATCGGCGTCTATTTCGGCAACGGCTCGATCCTCAACGCCACCGCGGTAACGATGCAGGGCAGCTTCCTCGAGGCCATCGGTTCCAGCTCGCGTTTCACCTCCTACACCATCGACCAGTCGGCCAAGACGCTGTCCTTCGAACGGCTCGGCGGCTGGGCCGGCGGCAACCTGCAGCTCGAACAGTGCGACGTGATCATGCTGGTCGGCAGCAATCCGCTGGTCTCGCACGGCCTGCTCGGTTTCCTCGCTTCCGCGCCGACCAACCTGATGAAGGAATACAAGGCGCGCGGACTGAAGGTCATCACCATCGATCCGCGCCGCAGCGAGACCGCGCACTTTGCCGACATTGCGCTACAGCCGCTGCCCGGCAACGATTCGCTGATCCTCGGCGGGCTGATCCGCCTGATCCTGGCAGAAGGCTGGGAGGATCGCGAGTTCTGCCAGCGCTATGTCGGCACGACGGCGCTGGCGAAGTTGCGCGAGACCGTGGCGGCGTTCACCGAAACGCTGGTCGAACGCTGTGCCGGCCTTGCCGCCGGCGACCTGCGCAAGGTGGCGCAGCTGTTCGCGCGCGATTCGAAACAGGGCGCCGTCTATACCGGCACCGGCCCGAGCATGGCGCCGCACTCGAACATGATGCAGCACCTGGCCGACAGCCTCAATGTGATCTGCGGTCGCTTCACGCGCCCCGGCGACCGGGTGCTCAGCGTCGACATGATGACGCCGCCCCCGGTGTTCCGCGCCGAAGTGATAGCGCCGCCGCGCACCTCGTGGAAGACCCCACCGAGCCGTATCCGCGGCGTCGGCACCATCGGCGGCGAAAAGGCCACTGGCACGCTGGCCGACGAAATCCTCACCCCCGGCAACGGGCAGGTAAAGGCCCTGATTTCCTGCGGCGGCAACCTCGCCAGCCTGATGCCCGACCAGCAGAAGATGGTGCGTGCCTTCAAGGCCCTGGACCTGCGCGTCTCGATCGATCCCTTCATGAGCAATACGGCGCGCCTGGCCGACTACATCATTCCGCCGCTGATGCAGTACGAGCGTGCCGACCTGCCGGTCAGCGCCTACGGCTTCGCCTTCTTCCCGGCACCGTGGGTGGGCTATTCGCCGGCCATACTGAAGCCGCCAAAGGACTCGGACCTGATCGACGAGTGGTATTTCTTCTGGGGACTGGCCAAGCGACTCGGCAAGACGCTGCGCTTCAACGGTAGCGAACTCGACATGACGACGCCGCCGACGACGGACCAGCTGCTCTCGCTGCGTGCCCAGCATCCGCTGGCACCGCTGGACGAGATCAGGAAGCATCCCTCGGGCCGCATCTACGACGAGGCACGCTGTGTCGTGCAGCCGCCGCGTGCCGAAGCGACGGCGACCTTTGACGTGATCCCGGACGATGTCGCGCAGGAACTGGGCGACATCGTCGCCAAGGCACAGCAGCTTGCGCCGGAACAAGGGCACCTAAGCAACGGCCAGCGCTTCACCCACCTGCTGTCGACGCGCCGCATGCGCGACTTCTACAACTCGATCGGCATGTACCTGTCGTCCACGCGCAAGCGCAACCCCTACAACCCGGCCTACATGAACCCGGCGGATCTTGCGGACATGGGCCTTGCCGACGGCGACCAGGTCGAGATCGTCTCCGACCATGCGCGCATCACCGCGATCGTCGCTGCCGACAACGCCGTGCGCAGCGGCGTCGTCTCGATGGCCGTAGCCTGGGGCGGTCTACCCGGCGAGAAGCTCGACCCGGCCACCAGCGGCGCCTCGATCAACATGCTGATCAGCACCGACCGCGACACCGAGCTGCTCAACGCCATGCCGCGCATGTCGGCAATTCCGGTCAATATCCTTCCCATCGGCGAGACCGCGGCGGCAGATTGAATTAGCTCCACCCCGGCTTTCAGGTGGGTGCAACGATCAGGCGGCCGCCTTGGCAGCGGCGGCAATGGCGCTCTCCATCAGGCGGCGCAGCCGCGTCGTCATTTGCTCGGTGCGATTGATCGCGAGGTAATTGGCCGCGCCGTAAACCTCCTCCAGCCGCTCGACTTCGACATCGCTGCCGACGCTCAGGCAGACGCAGGCGATGCCCCGCTCCCGCGCCTCCTCGATCGCCTTGCGCGTGTCTTGCACCGCGTACTGGCCTTCGTACTGATCGTCGTAGGGATAGCCGTCGGAGATCAACAGCAGCAGCTTGAATGGCGTGCCGGCATGCACATCGAGATGCTCAGTCGCATGCCGAATCGCTGCCCCACAACGGGTATAGCCGGCCACCGCGAGCCGCTGTAGGCGATGTTCGAGAAAGGCCCCGAGCGGCTCGTCGAAGCTCTTCAGGTTCTGGAAGCGCACCAGGGTCCGCCCCCATGAGTTGAAGCCATGCATTGCCACCCGGTCGCCGAGCAAAGCCAATGCCCGGCACAGCTTCCAGGCCGCCTGCACTTGCAAGTCGAACACCCGCATGCCGTCCGAGCTGCGTTCGAGAGTAGAACTGGAGGCGTCGAGCAATATCTGCACGCCGAGATCACGGCGCGTCTTCAAGTTGGCCGAATACACCCGATCGTCGCCGCTATGCCCGGTACGCAAATCGACTGCCAGACGAATCATCCGGTCGAGCACCAGATCGTCGCCCTGCGGCTGACCGCGGTGACGCTGGAAACCGAGGCAAAGGCTGGCCAGTGCGCGCTGGAAAGCACGGTCGCCGCCCGAATGCAGCACACCCGATTCAAATTGCGGTTCCTCCGCATGGGGTTCGACTTCTTCGACGTTCACCCAGTTCGGCTTGTAGCGCTTTGCCGCGTGATCCCATTCCGGATAACTGTGCGCACCTGTTTCCGACTGGACGAAACCGCTGGGGATCGATACCGGCATATTCGAGCGAATCGCCGAGGCAATATCGCGGGCGTGTTTGGAAATCAGTCCGCTGACCATCTCCGAGGAGCCTTCGACGCCGGAGTCGGCGGCATCCTTGTCGGGCGACGCCTTCATGTCGAGCACTTCCTGCATGAAGCGGGAGAAAAAATTGTCGCGTCCGAAAGGCGATGAAAGAAATTTCCAGAACGAAGTCTTGTGCAGGGAGTCTTCGTCTTCCTCCTCGCCGTCGGCGTCCTCCAGCTTCTTCAACTGCTCCTCAAGCTGGGCCAGCTTGTTGTCGGTCAGGCGCTGCCCGTCGCCGCGCAGACTGTTACGCAGGACTTTCCAGGGTTGCAACGTGCCAAACCATCCGGGCGGATCGGGCAGTCGCTGTGAACCGCGAGCGATCGCCAGCGATTCCTCGGAGCTCTGTGGAGAAAAACCTGTGCTGTACGACGCCAGACGCTCCATGAAAAATCGCGGCAGCCGGTCCTCGATTGCCATGCAGCAGCGCTCAACCTCCAGCACCAGATAGCGCTGGCGCAACTCGACGCGGCCAACGACGGCCCGCAGTTGCTTGCTGCCCAGCGCCCGGCCGCTGATCAACGCACCCTGCACCATCAATTCCAGACGCCGATCCGCGACGCCTTCATGGGCGGCGAGGTAGATCCGCTCGCCGTCGGTATAGCTTTGCCCGCCTTCCTGCAACAGGTAGGTGATGGCCACCGGATATCCAACGATGGCGCCCGCCAGCAACCGGAGCGGATGGGTTTCCGCAACCAGCGTATTCATCGCCGACTCGATTTCAGTTCTGGAGATACGTGGCGATGATTTCGCCGAGGCCGCGGGTAATTTCGCTGTCGTCGGTGAGCGGCAGAAGCATTGCGGCCGTGGCCGCTGCTCGTGGCGTCAAACCCTCCTTCATCAAGCGCGCGGTGCTCACCAGAGTTCGGGTTGACGAAACCTCGGGCAGGCTGCTCGCATCCAGCTTGCGAATGGCATTGGCCAGTTTGACCAGATCAGCCGCCCGTGCTTTATCGATGCCGGACTCCTGCACAACGATCTCAATCTCCTTGTCCGACAGCGGATAGCCCATCTCGATTGCCACCATGCGCTGGCGAGTGGATTGCTTGAGATCTTTCAAAACGCTCTGGTAGCCTGGGTTATAGGAGACGACGAGCATGAAGTTGTCGGGTGCATGCAGCGATTCGCCCAGGCGTTCTATGTTGAGCTCACGCCGGTGGTCTGCGAGCGGGTGAAGGACGACCGTTGTATCAGCGCGCGCCTCGACGATTTCATCCAGATAACAGATCGCACCCTGCCGCACCGCACGGGTCAGCGGCCCATCGACCCAAACCGTCTCGCCGCCGGTCAACAGGTAACGCCCGACCAGGTCGGCGGCAGTGATGTCTTCGTGACAGGCGATGGTGATCAAGGGGACACCGAGGGCGTGCGCCATGTGCTCTACGAAGCGGGTCTTGCCGCACCCGGTCGGCCCCTTCAACATCAACGGCAGTTTCTGCTTGTAGGCGGCGCTGAAAACCTCGACCTCGTTCGCCGTCGGCAGGTAATAAGGGGGCTTCGCATCCGCGGGTGCATTGGCCATAGCGTGCATTGCGATGTCTCCGAATAAAAAGGCCGCCGCAAGCCGGCGGGTTCCGCCCTCAGGCGGCGTAGCATCCGTTATGCGTTGAACCCGCTCGGGATGCGCTCGATGAGGAAGCCTAAACGGCAACCTGCGCCATCGCCCCGTACAAAAGTATGGCGGATCCCGGAGATTCGAAAAGAAACCATGGGCGGCGGCGCAGATTGTTCCGCGCCGCCGCCCCGAAGAGCTTTTAGCCCGGTGCGGAGGTCAGCTTCAGTGCGGCTTCCTCGCCGCTGAAGACGGCGGCTTCGACACCTGCCTGGGAGAAATAATCGCCCGCAAGGACGATGCCCTTGGGCATCTCCGCATGCACCGAGTCCAGCGTCTTGTAGTGACCGGGCTTGGCGATGGTCAGGCCGTTATCGTAGCGGAACAGATGTACGAAGCTGGGTTCGGGGGCCGAACCGAAGGCCTTGATGGCGATCTCGACCGCCTCGCGCTTGACATCCTCATCGCTCAAGTTGGCCAGGGGCGGCGTATGGAAATAAACGCCGACGCACTCCGCGCCCGGCGGCACAGCACCAGGGTGACGACGGCTGTGCAGGACGATGGCGCCGACATTGCGCTTCTCGCCATAGCCGACCGGCATCACGATGTCCGCCGGGAAGTTCGGCCACGGGTTCTTGTCGTAGCCGATGGCGACGTGGGCGTATTCGGTGTAGGGCGTGCTCTTCAGCTTTTGTGCCGTCGGTTGGGAGATGAAATCCTTCAGCAGATCGGCTGCGACGAAGGACTCGGTGGCGACCACCAGGCCATCCGCTTCGTAGGCCTCGCCCTTGGCGGTCACTTTGTAACCTTTGCCGTTGGCTTCGACGCGCTCGACGCGGCTGTTGAGATGCATCTGCACGCCAGGGCTGTGCTCGATGAACCAGTCGCTGACCTGGCCGATGCCGCCGGGAGGTACCGACAGGGACATCTTCATCGCCTGCTGGATAACGGCCAGCGGGAACGGCAGGGACAACCAACTGCACGGTACGGCGTAAAGGAAATCCATGATCGGGCGCACGATGTATTCGTAGCCGCGCTCACCGAGATTCTTGCGCGCCCATTCCTCGAGGTTTTCGCCGGTTTCGTATTTGGCGAGTTCGTGGCCGTCAAAGGCATTCTTCGCACCCGGGCTGAGGAAAAGCTTGATGCCGGCAAAAATGATCTTGAGCCGGTCGCCCAGCGTGAGCCTGGGAATCGACAGATAGCTTTGCAGGGCAACGAAATTCACCGGATAGCGGCTGTTGTCGTTGTCCATCAGTTGCGAGGCGCCCTTCCAGGGCACGAGCTTTTTGTCGCAACCCATTTCCTTGAGCAGTGCCGACGTGCGTGGATAGAGGCCACCCATAAGGAACAGTGCACCGGTGCCCAGGTTGTAACCGCCGCGCTTGAGCTGCTTGGTGCGTCCGCCGACGCAATCCGACGCTTCGAAAACGCGGACATCGTGGCCTTGCTTCCTCAGCGTGTAGGCTGCTGCGCAGCCGGCGGGACCGCCACCGATCACAATGACTCTCATGAATGTCTCCTATTTACTGGCTGTTTTTGATTGAAGCGCCGATTATCGCAGGACTGGCCGGGCGGCGTATCCATCCACCACCCGGCACCGCTCGACAGCCGTTCCCGATCATACCGCCTCGGCGTATTCCTTGGCAAGGGCGACTTCGGCGCCGATGAACTCATGACAGGTTTCGACCAGTTCGACGCACTGCGGATTGTCGGTATTCAACCCATCGCGGATCGAGTCGATCAAACGCCATAAATGACGCGTGAGGAAATCTCTCTGCGCCCGCCGCACCGAAGCCAGATCGTCCGGCCGATCCCCGATCTGGCTTTCCAGATGGGTCAGAAAATGCATGAACTCCAGTTCGACGCTGAGATGATCCGGCATCTCGACTTCCTCGCCGCGGCCAAGGCCGAAGAAGTCGTAAAAGCGCATCAGTTCCTCGAACAGCGAACTCCGGTCCTCTTCGGTATGCGCCCCTTCGCAGAGGGAACACGCCTTCTCGTTGACCGAGGGATCGAAGGCGTCGTTGTAATCCGCCCCGCTGATTCCGAACGCGCTGGTCTGCACGCCGGTATACGTGAATGCCTCGGCCAGGGCACGGTAAACCCCGCTGCGTTCTGCTGCATTTTCCATGTCGATTCCTATGTCGATGTCGGTACTCATGTCGCGGCTCCTTTGGCAATCCGTTCGATCTCGATGCGCGTATCACGATCGAATACAGAGGATTGCCCCTGCAATATCCCGGCAATCAGGTGCGGATGCCCACCCGCCAGCTCGACCGGGTTCAGCGGCGTGGGCGATACACTGTTCATATCGCCCTTGCCGTGGAATTGATACTGTTCCCAGGCGTGATACATCAGGGTCTGCCCCGGACGCAGGCTCGGCGATACCTTGATCTGCACGTTGAACGAGCCCACATCGTTGAACGCACGCACCGTATCGCCGTCCTGGATACCGCGCTTGCTGGCATCGACTGCGGAAACCAGCATGTACGGCTCTGGGCGGTCGAGATGCATCATCAGCGGGCTATCGCGCCAGGTGGAGTGGATGCTCTGGCGCGTCTTGCCGCCGTTCATCATCAGCGGATAGTCGCCGCCGATCAGCGGCGGCGCCTTGAATCGAGGCAGCAACTCGTCGAGCTCGTCGTACAACGGTTGATCGACATAGAACTGGATGCGCCGCGACGATGTCGGCCAAGGGATCTTGTCGCGCACGTGGAAGGTCAAGGGCGCGATTGAGTCGTTCTCCGGAAATTCGCACATGTTGCCGATGGAGTCGGGCCCCTCGGGGAGCTTCTCGAAACGGGCGAAACCCTTTTTCTTCACCTGCTCCCAACTCATCTTCTTGTGGGTGGAGGAGAGATCGTAGATGGTCTTGGCCACTTTGTCTTCATCGCCTTCCTTGAACTGGCCGTGCATGGTCAGGTCGTCGTACAGCGTGTTCAGCTTCACCTCCAGGCCCTGCGGGCTCTTTACGCTGGTGATGCCTCGCGCCACCGCGCGTTCCTGGATGTGTTTGGAGAGCAGGACGATGATGTCCCAGTCGCACTTCGACTCGCCCAGCGGCGGCGTCGCCTGGTCGGTGGTGGTGAGGAAGGGTGACAGCGGTGTCACCCACTTCAGGTTGGTGTGTTCGTACCACGGCGCCGACGGCAGCACGTAGTCGGCATGGCGGGCGGTGGAGTTGATGCGCCAGTCGAGCACGACGATCTTCTTCAGCTTGGGCCACAGCACTTCCAGCAGCTTCTCGCTGCCGCGGGCGCGGCGCAGCGGATTGCTGACCAGCGAAATCATGATGCGCGGATCTGAACCCATCGGCGGCGAAAGCGGCTGCCATTTCTTGCTCAGCGATTCCTCGACGTAGGCGGCAATCGGCCGCTTGGTGCCGAGCCCCCATTTTTCCTCTGCCCCCGCCGACAACTCGCCGACACCGCCATGGACCGACCAGAACAAGGTTCCGGAGGTCCAGATCGGCGTGCGCAGCAATCCGTTTCCCGGAATGTAGAGCAGGCGCCCCAGATCGGTGGCGATCATTTCATGGGTATCGCCGTCGGCCAGGCGCTTGTCGATCATCGGCTGTAGCGCACCGAAATACGCCTGGGCCTCCTGCAACGAAGGCGGCAGGGCGAACTTGTCGCCGCCGTCCGCGTTGATCAGCGGGAAACCGGCGAAGCCGGCGCCCTTGCGGCCCATATTGCCGGTGAGGCAGAACACCAGAGCAACGCTACGCTCGGCCAAGTTGCCGTGGAAGTACTTGCACATCGACGTCTGGGCGATGCTCGACACGTTCTTCGCCGCAAGGATTTCCTTAGTCAGCCGGCGGATCATCTTCTCGGACACGCCGCACATTTGCGACGCATTCTCCGGCGTGTAATCGGCAAGGCGGTCCTTCAGCAGCGAGAAGACGCTACGTACTTCGACCGTCGTGCCGTCCTTGAGCGTAACGGTGCGCTTCACCTCCAGTTCGGGATCGAGGCCGCCGAGCGCCAGCGTCTTGAACGGCGCCGTCTGTAGGCTGTTGCTCTTGGCGTCCCACAACATGTGGTGATCGGCGCGGCCATCGGCCTGCACGTCGGCCTGTTTGAGGAACATCCGCGTGTCGGCGCGCACCAGCAGCGGCAGATCGGTCTGCTCCTTGACGAAGGCCTTGTTGATCTTGCCCTCGGCGACGATCAGATGGCAGACCGCCAGGGCCAGGGCGGCATCGGTACCCGGCTTGAGCGGGATCCACAGGTCTGACTTGATCGCCGACGGGTTGTAGTCGGGTGCGATCGAGATGATCTTGGTGCCGTGATACTTGGCCTCAATGTAGAAATGTGCCTGCGGAATCTGCGTATAGACGGGGTTGCCGCCCCAGAACAGGATCAGGTCGGAATTGAAGTAGTCGTCGGCCGAGCGCTCGAAGACGATCTTGCCGAAGGTTTCCAGGGTGCCACGCCGTGAATCGCCGATTTCGCCATCCATATCGAGGCCGATCGACTGAGTCAGCACGCTGAAACGTGTCTGCGCCGCCATCGATACGCCGAGGTCGATACCCGGACCGAGATCCCAGATGGTCCGGTCGGTTCCCTCATTGACGGTGACATCGAGATAGGTATCGGCGATATCGTCGAGGGCTTCCTTCCAGGTGACACGTTCCCACTTGCCGGAGCCGCGGGGGCCGACGCGGCGCAGCGGGTGGGTGATCCGCGTCGGGTCGTACATGCGTTCGCTGAAGCAGCCGCCTTTCTGGCAGCCGCGC
>JALNXH010000010.1 GCA_023230455.1 Rhodocyclaceae bacterium
ATCGCCGAGGCGCTGGATTTCCGCCGCGCGATGCGCAAGGTGGACGAGGAATGGGGGGCCGACTGGTGGTTCAAGGTCTGGGGACCGGACGACCTTTCCGAGGAGGGTATCGAGGAGCGTGCCGCCTGGATGCTGAAGGCCGGCGAGCGCTGGCACGGCTTCGGCGATCTGGCCGAGGGCTTCAACATGCTCGACCCGATCAAGGCGACGATCATCACCCCGGGCCTCGACGTCGACGGCGACTTCGCCGACGATTTTGGCATTCCCGCCGCCATCGTCACCAAGTTCCTTGCCGAACATGGCGTGATCGTCGAGAAATGCGGCCTTTACAGCTTCTTCATCATGTTCACCATCGGCATCACCAAGGGCCGTTGGAATACTTTGGTCACGGCGCTGCAGCAGTTCAAGGACGACTACGACAAGAACCAGCCGCTGTGGAAGGTGTTGCCCGAGTTCGTCGTCAAGAACCCGCGCTACGAGCGCATCGGCCTCAAGGATTTGTGCACTCAGATCCATGAAGTGTACAAAGCCCGCGACGTCGCCCGCCTGACCACCGAGATGTATCTCTCGGCGATGGAGCCGGCGATGCGCCCGGCCGACGCCTTCGCCCGCATGGCCCACCGCGAGATCGATCGCGTGCCGATCGACGAACTCGAAGGCCGCGTCACCGCGGTGCTGCTGACGCCGTATCCGCCGGGGATTCCGCTGTTGATTCCGGGCGAGCGCTTCAACGTCACGATCATGCGCTATTTGCAGTTCGCACGCGATTTCAACGAACGTTTCCCCGGCTTCGAGACCGACATTCACGGTCTGGTCAAGGAGAGTTGTAATGGTCGCGTAAGCTATTACGTGGATTGTGTTGCGGCCTGAATGGGCTTCCTGGATGGCAATCGCCGGCCTCACCCGCCATCTTTTGCCATTAGAAGAAATATTGAGCTAAGTCAATTTCTTCTTTTCAAGAATCCCCCTATTCTCCTAACGTGAATTTGGGCATACTCCGCCCGCCTGAAGGCGGTGTACCTACGATACATACCGGTTGATAAGGTGGATTGTGTGACTTAAAGGGCAACAAAATGAAAACAATAATGCTCGTGGACGATTCCGCGACAATTCTGCTGTCGATCTCCAACATTCTGAGCAAGGCCGGTTACGGCGTCGAAAAAGCGGCCAATGCCCAAGAGGGCCTGGCCAAATTCAAATCCGGGGTCAAGGTCGATTTGCTGATCACCGACCTCAACATGCCGGGCATGAACGGCATCGAATTCATCAAGGAGGTGAGAACCCTCCCCAACTACAAATTCATGCCCATTCTGTTCCTTACCACCGAATCCCAGCAGTCGAAAAAAGCCGAAGCCAAGGCGGCGGGCGCGTCGGGCTGGCTGGTGAAGCCGGCCACCGCGGATGAGTTGCTGAACACCATCAAGCTCGTCGTTCGCTGAACAGCGCTTGGCTTAGGAAGGATCGACATGAGCGAGCAAAGCATTCGCCGCAAGTATTTTTGGCGTACCAATCTGGTCTTCCTGATTCTCGGCGCCGGCACGATGGTGGTGATCTACTTCGCCAACGCGTGGTTCTACGAGACGCTTCTTCCTTGGCTCGGCATATCGCACTACTTGGGGGACTCGATTGGAATTTTCATCATCGTCGGCGTCATCTACGTCGCCCAGTTCTTTGTCTCGCTATCGATTTTCAAGAACGTTTCGGTTGGATTGACGCTGCACGACGAGGAGGCGATACGCCGAGAAAGCAACGTGACAAATGCCGCCCATCAGGTTTCCAACGAGCTGCAGCAGGTGCGCGGCTACAACGACGTGGTGCGCGGCCAGCTCAATGTCGTGGTGACGGAAACGGAAAAAGCCGCCTACGACATTACCTCGCGGCTACAGACGATTGACGAAGTGGTGACCGAATTGTCCGCTTTCGTCAGTTCGACGCAGACCGAATCGAGCGAACTGCTGGCCCAGTCCGAGGCGCGCATCTGCAAGAACCGGGAGTTGATCGACACGCTGGAACGTTACATCCAGCAGCGCATCGCCGATGCTCAGGAGGACGAGAAGCGCGTCGCCATCGTGGTCAACGACGCCAAGTCGCTCGGTTCGCTGGTGGCGCTGATCAAGAGCATTTCGGCGCAGACCAATCTGCTCGCGCTGAACGCGGCCATCGAGGCGGCGCGGGCCGGCGAGGCGGGGCGCGGTTTCGCCGTGGTGGCCGACGAGGTGCGCAAGCTGTCGGCGGAGACCGACAAGGCGGTGAGCCAGATCAACCACGGCATCGAGGGCGTCTCGCGCACCATCGAATCCCAGTTCCAGGACAAGCTGTCGCATGACCATATCAAGGGCGAGCAGGTGGCGCTACAGAGCTTCGCCACGCAACTGGATGACCTGGGCCGCAGCTATCAGGAAGTCACTGCCCACGAGACCGAGGTGCTGCTGAAAATTCGCGACAGCAGCAGTCGGCTGGCCGATATGTTTATGAATGCCATGGCCAGCGTGCAGTTCCAGGATGTGACGCGGCAACAGATCGAGCAGGCGGTCGACGCGCTCAATCGCCTCGACAGCCAGGCGGAGCAGCTCGCCGAGCGACTGGAAAAGGCGGACGACCCGAATTTCGAGCTCAGCCCGCTGTCGCAGCACCTCGACCAGATGTACAGCAGTTACGTGATGTCCTCCCAGCGTCAGAGCCATGACGGCGCGCTGGGCCGTGCCGGAACCGCGGCCGCCGCGGGACCGAAAGTCGAGTTGTTCTAGGAGAGTCGACCATGACCGAATTCGCGGCCCAGGCCACCACCGACGGTGCCGTACGGCTGATGCTGGACGGCGCCATGCTGATCTACAACGCCGAGGAGATCAAGCATCGCCTGATCGATGCGCTGCATTCCGGCCGGGTGCTGGAGCTGGATCTGTCCCATGTCGGCGATATCGATACCGCAGGGTTTCAGTTGCTGGTGCTGGCCAAGCAGGAAAGCCTGCGCCAGGACAAGGCGATGCGCATCATCGCCCACAGCCCGGCCGTGCTTGAGATTGTCGAGTTCTACAACATGGCCGCCTTTTTCGGCGATCCGCTGGTGATTCCCGCCAGCGACACCCACGCGTAGGAGCAGGTGATGGAAGAGATCTACAGCGTATTTGCCCAGGAATCGCGCGAGCAGTTGACCGAGATGGAGACCGGCCTGCTGAGCATGGAGCAGGGCGACCGCGAGGCGGAAACCATCAACGGCATCTTCCGTGCCGCCCACACCATCAAAGGTGGCGCCGGGGTGGTGGAGCTGACGCAGATCGAGAAATTCACCCATGTCCTGGAGAACGTCCTCGACAAGCTGCGCAATAGCGAGATTGCCGTCAGCAGCGACCTCATCACCGCCCTGCTCAAGGCCTGCGACCACCTCGACACCCTGCTGGCCCGGGTCGAGGAAGGCAATCTGGAGCCGGCCGAGGAACTCCAGGGCGATGGCGATGCCGTTGCCGCGGTATTGCGCGCCTTCATCGAAACCGAGCCGGAAGCGGTGACCGGCGGCTTGACCGATACCCAGCCCGGGGAAGTGGAACGCGACGGCGACAACAAGACGATGAGCGACTGCTGGCACATCTCCATCCGCTTCGGCCGCGATGTGCTGAAGAACGGCATGGACCCGCTGGCCTTCCTGCGCTATCTGCTGTCGCTGGGGGAGATCGCGCATATCACCACGCTGACCGACGCCATGCCGGCGGCCGACGAGATGGACCCCGAAGCCTGCTACCTCGGCTTCGAGATCAATTTCCGCAGCCATGCCGACAAGGCCGCCATCGAGCGGGTGTTCGAGTTCTGCCGCGACGAGTGCGATCTGCACATCCTGCCACCCAACAGCCGGATCGAGGACTACCTGCACCTGATCGAAACCCTGCCCGAGGAGACCCTGCGCCTGGGCGAGATTCTGGTGCGCAGCGGCGCCTTGACCCAGGAGGAGCTGGATCAGGGCCTGCGCCATCAGCGCGCTTCGGAAACCCTGGCGCAAAAAGTTGCCGAGAGTTCCGGCGAGGAAGCGCCGCCGCCGCCCTCCATCGGCGAAATCCTGGTCAAGCAGCAACTGGTGCAGCCGGAGATCGTCGAAGCGGCGGCCAGCAAGCAAAAGCAGGTCGCCGAGAAGAAGGTGGCCGAATCCCGCCTGATCCGCGTTCAGGCCGACAAGCTCGATCACCTCATTGATCTGGTGGGGGAGTTGGTGATTGCCGGCGCCAGTGCCAACCTGCTGGCGCAGAAGAGCGGGCAGGGTGCGCTGGTGGAATCCACCTCGGTACTCTCGCGGCTGGTGGAAAGCATCCGCGATTCGGCGCTGCAACTGCGTATGGTGCAGATCGGCGAAACCTTCAACCGTTTCCATCGCGTCGTTCGCGACATGTCGAAGGAAATGGGCAAGGAGATCGATCTGGCGATTTCCGGTGCCGAGACCGAACTCGATAAAACCGTCGTGGAAAAAATCGGCGATCCGTTGATGCACTTGGTGCGCAATGCCATGGACCACGGCATCGAAGCCGGCGACGTGCGCATCGGCCGCGGCAAGCCGGCCTGCGGGCGGCTCGAACTCAATGCCTACCACGATTCCGGGAGCATCATCATCGAGGTGGCCGACGACGGCGGCGGCCTCAACCGCGAGAAGATCCTCAGCAAGGCGGTCGAGCGCGGCATCGTCGAACCCGGGGCCAACCTCTCCGAGCAGGAAGTCGTCAACCTGATCTTCGAACCCGGCTTCTCCACCGCCGACAAGGTGACCAACCTGTCCGGCCGCGGCGTCGGCATGGATGTGGTGAAAAAGAACATCCAGGCGTTGCGCGGTACGGTCGATGTGACGACCGAGGAAGGCCGGGGTTCGCGTTTCACCATCCGCCTGCCGCTGACGCTGGCCATCATCGACGGCTTCCTCACCGGCGTCGGCAAATCCTCCTATGTCATTCCACTCGACATGGTGGTCGAGTGCATCGAGCTGGCGGGCGCCAGCGATGCGCGCAACTATCTCAACCTGCGCGGCGAAGTGCTGCCCTTCGTGCGCTTGCGCGAACTGTTCGAGGTGCCGGGCAAGCAGCCGCAGCGGGAAAACGTCGTGGTCGTTCAGTATGCCGGGCGCAAGGCGGGCATCGTCGTCGACCAGCTATTGGGCGAGTTCCAGACCGTGATCAAGCCGCTTGGCACGCTGTTCCGCAATATGCGCGGCATCGGCGGCTCGACCATCCTCGGCAGCGGTGAAGTCGCTCTGATCCTCGACGTGCAAGCCCTGGTCAGCCGCTGTGCGCGCGGCGAAGAGCAACTGGCCCACGAACACAATGCCGGCAGCCGCCGCATCGAGGCGCCGTCGCCATGACCCTATATTTAGCATCGCGTCGCCCTACAACCACCCTCATTGTCATTACGGAGAACGTACCATGTTGAACAATCTCAAAATCGGCGTCCGGCTCGGTATCGGCTTCGGTATCACCCTGGTGTTGCTGATTGCCATCGCGGTGATCGGTGTTACGCGTATTTCGGCGCTCGACAACGAGATCGAGGATCTCGTCAAAGACGAATTCCCCAAGACGGTCTGGGCCAACGACATCATCGACCAGCTCAACCTGATTGCGCGGGCGACGCGCAACGCGATTCTGGTCAAGGACGAGGAAAGCGTGAAGAAGGAGATGGCACGCATTCCCGAGGCGCGCAAGGTGATCGGCGACCGGATCGAAAAGCTGACCGCCACCGTCAAGTCCGAGGAAGGCAAGGAGGTGCTGAAAAAAATGCTGGAGAGTCGTACCGTCTATGTCGCCCAGCAGGAGAAGTTCCTTGAACTGGTGCAGGCGGGCAAGAAGGACGACGCCAATGGATTAATCATGGGCGAGATGCGCAAGACCTTCAACGACTATCTCAACAACGTCAACGAGCTGATGGCGCTCCAGACCAAACGTTTCGAAACCATCGGCCATGAAACCGAGACGATGGCCAACAGCGCGAAGATGCTGCTGACGACTCTGGCTGTTGCGGCGGCGCTGCTGGCGGTGCTGTTCGCCTGGCTGGTGACGCGCAGCATCACCAAGCCGGTGGGCGAAGCGCTGGTGGTGACGCAGCGTCTGGCCGAAGGCGACCTGACGGTGCGCATCGACGATGTCAGCAAGGACGAGGTCGGCCAGATGCTGGCGGCGCAGCAAGGCCTGATCGCCAAGCTGAACCAGATCATCGGTGAAGTGAAGGGCGCGGCGGACGCGCTGTCGAACGCCGCGGGCCAGGTCTCGGAAACGGCGCAAAGCCTGAGCCAGTCGTCCTCCGAACAGGCGGCGTCGGTCGAAGAAACCACCGCCAGCATCGAACAGATGACCGCCTCGATCACCCAGAACACCGAAAATGCCAAGGTGACCGACAACATTGCGACGAAGTCTTCGACCGAAGCCGTTCAGGGCGGCACCGCGGTGAAGGACACGGTCGAAGCGATGAAGAGCATTGCCGGCAAGATCGGCATCATCGACGACATCGCCTACCAGACCAATCTGCTGGCGCTGAACGCGGCCATCGAAGCCGCCCGTGCCGGAGAACATGGCAAGGGCTTTGCGGTGGTCGCCGCCGAAGTGCGCAAACTCGCCGAACGCTCACAGGTCGCGGCACAGGAGATTGGCGAACTGGCCGGATCGAGCGTGAAGATGGCCGAGCAGGCCGGCAAGCTGCTCGACGAAATGGTGCCGAGCATCAAGAAGACCTCCGACCTGGTGCAGGAGATTGCCGCCGCCAGCCAGGAACAGAGTGCCGGCGTCGGCCAGATCAACGGCGCCATGGGACAGCTGAACCAGGCCACGCAGCAGAACGCCTCGGCCTCCGAAGAACTCGCCGCCACCGCCGAAGAGATGGGCGGCCAGGCGCAGCAACTGCAACAGCTGATGGAATTCTTCCGCATCGAGGACCAGGGGTCGGGCAGCGTAAAACGCAGCCGTCCGGCGGCCGCTGCCCCGGCCGCGTCGAAGAAGGCCCCCCCGGCGCGCCGCCCGGCGGCGACGGCCGCCGCCGAAGGCGACTTCGAGCGCTTCTGACCCAAGGAGAGCGCCATGGGACAAGCCGTTCAATCGACCCGCCCCGCCGTGAGCAAGTCCGGCGGTGCGCTGGCGACCGCCACGGCGGTCGATATCCAGCAGTACCTCACCTTCCTGCTCGGCGGCGAGATGTACGCCGTGGGGATTCTCAACGTCAAGGAGATCATCGAGTACGGCCAACTCACCGAAATCCCGATGATGCCGGCCTTCATCCGCGGCGTGATCAACCTGCGCGGCAGCGTGGTGCCGGTGATCGATCTGGCGGCCCGCTTTGGCGGACAGCAGACGGAAACCTCGCGCCGCACCTGCATCGTCATCATCGAACTGAGCACGGGCGACGAACGCCACGACATCGGCGTGGTGGTCGATGCGGTCTCCGAAGTGCTCGAAGTGTCGAGTGCCGACATCGAACCGGCGCCCTCCTTCGGCGCCAAGATTCGCGCCGACTTCATTGCCGGCATGGGCAAGATTGGCGGCAAGTTCGTCATCATTCTCGATATCCAGCGTGTGCTGTCTGTCGACGAGATCGCCGCGCTGGCGACAGTGGCGGATCGCGGCGCGGAAGGCGAGCGGGCGGGGGACGCGTGAGCGGCGAGGGCTGCGATGCAGGAACGGGGCGGTTTTCCGCATGTTTCGTCGTCGCGCATTTGCCGGACCGAATGATCTGAAGGATTCACAAGGGGAAGGGGGCTTTGCCCCCTTTTCAGTTTTCTGCCTACAACCCACACAAAACTACCCCCTGCCCACTCCGGCTTCGCTATAGGAGGATCGCTGCAATGAATCTGAATTCCATTCGTGTGCGCCTGATCGGTCTGATCGTTCTGCTGGCGCTCGGTTTTTCCTGGTACCTGTTGCGCGATGTGGCGGTTAGCTATGCCGCCCTCGACGAAGGAACACGGATCGTGACGGTCAGCGAAGCGGCGGTGGCCAGCAGCGCGCTGGTGCACGAGTTGCAGAAGGAGCGGGGCCTTTCCGCCGGCTATATCGGTTCCAAGGGAAGCAAGTTCCACGACGAACTGGAACGCCAGCGCAAGGAAACCGACGCGCGCGCCAAGGCTTTGCAGGCCGCGCTCGGCAGCGACGGGAAACATCTGCCCGCTGGCGTAGCCAAGAGTCTGGGGACGGCGCTGGAGCATCTGCGCGAAATCGAATCGCGCCGTCGCGCGATCAGCAGTCTCGAATTGGCCGGCCCCGAGTCTTTCGCCTGGTTTACCCGCTCGATCGACCTTTATCTGGGGGCTGTGGCCGAAGTCACGCCTACCCTGGGCAATGCTGAAATGATGCGCCGCTTCAGCGCCTATGTGATGTTTCTCAACGCCAAGGAACAGGCCGGGCGCGAACGCGCCACCCTCAATGCGGTGTTTGCCGCCGACCGCCCGATGGATGCGGCGTTGCTGCGCCGCCTGGCTGGAATCCTCGCCAATCAGGACAGCTATCTTGCCAATTATCGGGTCATGGCCGTCACCGAGGACAACCAAGCGTTCGACGAGCTGTTGAAAACGCCGCCGGCTGTGGAAACGGCCCGATTGCGGGCGATTGCGCTGGAAAAGGCGCTTGAGGGAGCGTTCGGCGTGGCTCCGGCGGACTGGTTTGCGACGATCAGCGCCAAGATCAACGCCATGAAGGAACTGGAAGACCGGATCGCTTCGGCCACCACCGAACTCGCCGATCGCCTGCGCTCCAAAGCGCGGTTCCAGTTGGGGCTGTCGATCACCTTGACCCTGCTGGCGACGGTGGCGACGGTCCTGTTCGCCTGGCTGCTCACCCGCGCGCTGAAAGATGTGCATGAGGCGGCGCTGTCTGCGCGGAGCATTGCCGACGGCGATCTGACGATCGCGGTGCGGGTGGATCGGCACGACGAAATCGGCGAGTTGCAGGACGCGATGGCGCGCACGGTGAGCAAGCTGTCGCACACCATCGGCGAAGTGCTGGAGACCTCGTCGGCGTTGACCAATGCCTCCGGCCAGATCTCTGCGACCACGCAATCGCTGGCCCAGTCGTCATCGCAACAGGCGGCCGGCCTGGAAGAGACGACGGCTTCGGTGGAGGAGATGACGGCGTCGATCAACCAGAACACCGAGAATGCGAAGGTAACGGACGATATGGCGACCAAGGCGGCAGCGGAAGCGCAGGAAGGTGGCGGGGCGGTGAAGGAGACGGTGGCGGCGATGAAGCAGATTGCCGGGAAGATCGGGATCATCGACGACATTGCCTACCAGACCAACCTGCTGGCGCTGAATGCGGCGATCGAAGCGGCGCGGGCCGGCGAACACGGCAAGGGGTTTGCGGTGGTGGCGGCGGAGGTGCGCAAGCTGGCAGAGCGGAGCCAGGTGGCGGCGCAGGAGATCGGACAGTTGGCAGGATCGAGCGTGAAGCTGGCAGAGCAGGCGGGAACGCTGCTGGACGAGATGGTGCCGACGATCAAGAAGACTTCGGATCTGGTGCAGGAAATTGCGGCAGCGAGCCAGGAGCAGAGTGCCGGCGTGGGGCAAATCAACAGCGCGATGGGGCAGTTGAACCAGGCGACGCAGCAGAACGCCTCGGCGTCGGAGGAACTTGCGGCCACTGCCGAGGAAATGACCGGGCAGGCGGAACACTTATACACGTTGATGGCCTATTTCAAGGTTAACCCCGCTGCGGCGGATAGGAGGGAAGGATGAGACGAAGTCGATGGGTCACCCTGGCAGCACTCGGGTTGTTGCACGTACTCAACGCGTCGGCCGAGGAAGCGCCGGATTATGCGAGCGAAACGCTGAGCGGTAGCTGGGGCGGCCTGCGTGAAGAAGCCTATCGCCGCGGCATCACCCTCGAGGCGGTTTTGAAGCTCGACTGGTTGCGTACTGGCGGCGGCGTTCAGGCCGGACAGGATACAGCCAGCAACCTCGATCTCAAGCTCATGGCCGACCTCGATGCGCTCTACGGTTGGGGCGGTGCGACGGCTTACCTCCATGTGCTCGACAATCGCGGCGGCAAGCCGAACGCGCGTCTGGCCGGCAGCCTGATGGGGCTGAGCAATATCGAGACCACCGATGCGACGGCGAAGATTTTCCAGGCATGGCTACAGACCAACTATTTCGACGACCGGCTCTCCGTACTTGTCGGGCTGTACCCGATCGATTCTGAATTTTCGGTGCTGGATAGCGCCGGACTCTTCCTTCACCCCTCGTTCGGAGCGTCGGCCGATCTGGCTTTGACGCGCGGGCCGTCGATTTTCAATACGTCGGCTTTCGGCACCCGCCTTAAATGGCTGAGCGCCGACCGCGCGCTCTACGCCCAGGGCGCCTGGCTCGACGGTATTCCCGGCGACCCGGCGAATCCCTATGGCACGCACATCCGTTTCGACAAGGGTGACGGCAGTTTTTGGATTGCGGAATTCGGTTATACGCCGGAAGAAGTCGACCACGTTTCCGCGCCCGTCAGCCCGCAAAATGGCGGTCCGCAGGAACCTGCGGCGGTGGCCGACGAAAAGTACGAGACCTTCGCCAAATATGCGCTGGGCTTTTGGCGCTACACCTCCAAGGTCGACGATCTGGTGAATGTCGATGCGGTCGGCAATCCGCTACAGCGCCGGAGCCTGGGCTGGTATGCGCTGGCGGAAAAAACGGTGTATCGGTCGAGCGCCAATCCGGCCGCCAATCTCTCGCTGTTCGCCCGCTACAGCGCCACCGACGGCGATTCGACGGAGATTCGCAGCGCCCTCAATCTGGGTGCCCGCTTTCGCGGGCTGATCGCCGGTCGCGACGACGACATCGCCGGCTTGGGCTACACCCGTGCCTACCTTGGCAACAAGTATCGCCAAACGCAGCAACTGGCCGGCATCGACACTCGCCCGGCCGAGGAGGCGATCGAGTTGACCTATCGTCTGCAATGGTCGAAGTGGCTTGCGCTGCAACCGCTGTGGCAGCGCGTGCGCTGCCCGGGCGGCGACGCTTCGCAGCCCGACGTGAGTTTCATAGGGATGCGTCTGGAAATCACGCTCTGACGGTTGTGTTGCCTCCCCAAACCGTCGGAGCTCTGCTTGGCTGCGCGGTAGCGGCTCGGCGAAATTGCCAGTGCGCGTCGTCTGGCCGTCGATGCCCGGCTGGGCGCGCTGTAGCCGCAGGCCGACGCGCGCGAGGCCGGACGCCCACCTGCTCTGGGAGAGCGACGCAACGCCGGCCACGAATTGATCCAGGATAAGCGGATGCAATGTCCCTCGCCGGCCAGGGTTGTTGGGCCGTAGAATCACGCCAACGAATGACGGGCAACACGCTAATCCAGTGACCAACTCGATCGTCCCCGGCAGTACCGCCATCACCGATGCGGAGTTCGCCCAGTTCCAGAAGCTGATCTACAGCATCGCCGGCATCAGCATGTCGGATGCGAAGAAGACCTTGCTGGTCGGCCGGCTCAACAAACGACTCAGGCAGTTCAATTTCGGCAGCTTTGCCGAATACCACCGCTACGTCACCAGCGGTTCCGATCCGATGGAGCTGGAACTGATGGTGGATCTGCTGACCACCAACGAGACCTATTTTTTCCGCGAGGAAAAGCATTTCGATTTTCTTCGCACTGTTCTCGCCAAGCATCCGCGCGGCCGCCCCTTCGACATCTGGAGCGCGGCGTCGTCCACCGGCGAGGAGATCTACACGCTCTGCATGGTGCTCTCCGACATGCTCGGCGTCGATGCCGGCTGGTCGGTGACCGGTTCGGACATCAGCAATTCGGTGCTCAAAGTCGCGGCGGCCGGCGTGTACTCGCTGGAGCGCGCGCGCGGCCTGCCGCCGGAATATCTGCGCAAGTACTGCCTCAAGGGGGTGCGCAGCCAGGAAGGGATGTTCGTCATCGACAAGCGCCTGCGCGCCCATACGCGTTTTCTGCGCATCAATCTGAACGAAAAGCTGCCGGAGATCGGACCGTTCGACGTGATTTTTCTGCGTAATGTGATGATCTATTTCGATCAGGAGACCAAGCGCAAGGTCGTCGCCCGTCTGGTGCAGAAGCTTCGCCCGCAAGGCTATTTCATCGTCGGCCATTCAGAGACCCTCAACGGCATCAACGAGGAATTGAAGGCCGTGCATCCGACCATCTATCGCAAACCCTGACCCGCCGCAAAACGACATGAGCAACAAGATCAAGGTACTGGTGGTGGACGACTCGGCCGTGGTACGCCAGGCCGCCAGGGAGCTGCTGGCCAAGGATCCGGCGATCGAGGTGATCGGCACGCCCTCGGACCCCTTGTTCGCGCTGGAAACCATGAAAAAGCAGTGGCCCGACGTGATCGTGCTGGATATCGAGATGCCGCGCATGGACGGCATCACCTTTCTGCGCAAGATCATGGCCGAACATCCGACCCCGGTGGTGATCTGTTCGACGCTGACCGAGCGGGGCGCGCAGACCACCATCGAGGCGATGGCCGCCGGTGCGGTGAGCATCATCACCAAGCCGAAAGCGGGGTTGAAACAGTTCCTCGCCGATTCGACGTCGGACATCGTCGGCGCGGTCAAGGCCGCGGCACTGGTCAACGTACGCCGCCTCGCGCCACGCGGCACATCCACGCCGCCGCCGCCGAAGCTCAGCGCCGACGCGGTTCTGTCCAATACGCTGCAACGCAGCGGCGCGATGGCGGTCACCACCGACCTGGTCGTCGCCATCGGCACGTCCACCGGTGGGACGCAGGCGCTGGAGGCGGTGCTGACCAAGCTGCCGGCGGTGACCACCGGCATCGTCATCGTCCAGCACATGCCGGAAAAGTTCACCGCCATGTTTGCCCAGCGTCTCGACAGCCTGTGCGCGATGGAGGTTCGCGAGGCGAAGCACGGCGACCGCGTCATCCCCGGCCGGGCGCTGGTCGCTCCGGGCGGCCGGCACATGATGCTGCGCCGCAGCGGCGCGCAGTATTACGTCGATGTGGCCGACGGCCCGCTGGTGAACCGGCACAAGCCTTCGGTCGATGTGCTGTTCCGTTCCGTCGCCCAGGTGGCCGGTGCCAATGCGCTGGGCATCATCATGACCGGGATGGGCGACGACGGCGCGCGCGGATTGAAGGAGATGCACGACGCCGGCGCGCAGACCGTGGCCGAGGACGAATCCACCTGCGTGGTGTTCGGCATGCCCAAGGAGGCGATCAAGATGGGCGGCGTGGACAAGGTGGTGCCGCTCGATTCGATTCCGCGCGAAATCATCGCCTACAGCCGATAGTCCGACGATGAGCGAGGTCGAAGATCCGAAGCTGCTGGAACGCCTGGCCCTGAACATCAATCCGGGCGGCTGGGCGGTGGAAAACCAGCGTCCGATCGTGACCCTGCTCGGTTCCTGTGTCGCCGTCTGTCTCTACGATCCCAAGCTGATGCTGGGCGGCATGAACCACTTTTTGCTGCCGTGTCGCGGCAAGGCGCAGGGCGACGATACCGACGTGATCCTGGCCGGCGATTTCTCGATGGAGGTGCTGGTCAACGCCATGCTGACCCGCGGCGCGCGCAAGGAGCGGCTGGTGGCCAAGGCCTTCGGCGGCGGCGCGGTGGTGACCTCGATCCGCACGGCGATCGGCGAACGCAATGCCGAGTTCGCCGTAGAGTGGCTGGAGCGCGAGGGAATTCCGCTGGTCGCCCGCGACTTCGGCGGCGCCTGGTCGCGCAAGGTAATTTTCTCGGCGCGCAGCGGCGCGGCGTTTTGTCGCCGACAGTCCGTCGCCCTGCCCGAGGTCCAGGCCGTGGTCCGCGCCGAGAGCGATTACGAACAGTCGTTGGTGCGCCCGACGCCGAAGGGACCGGACAAGAAGGTCGAGCTTTTCTAAGCGACCCGGCGGATCCGCGCTCGGGGGGCCGATGCGGCTTCCTGCATGGCAGCGCCTGAAGATCAGCGATTGCGTTGATAGGTGACGAAGGCGTAGGCGATGCCGTTCTCGCTCTGCGTTGCCGAACGGGAAGTCTCGCGCCAGTCGCTGCGTGAGAAAGCCGGAAAATACACGTCGCCCTCGGGCGCCAGATCGACTTCGGTCAATATCAGTCGGTCGGCGTTTGGCAGGGCGAGGGCGTACAGCTCGGCGCCGCCGATGATGAAAATGGGGGCGCCTTGCGCCAGTTCAAGCGCCTGGTCGATACCGTCGGCGACTTCGGCGCCGTCGGCGCAGTAGCCCGCTTGGCGCGTGACGACGATGTTGCGCCGGCCGGGCAGCGGGCGGAAGCGCGGCGGCAGCGATTCCCAGGTCTTGCGCCCCATCACCACCGTCGCGCCGCGCGTGGTCTCGCGGAAGAATTTCATGTCCCCCGGCAATTGCCAGAGCAGGGCGTTGTCCTTGCCGATGGCGCCGTTGCGCGCCACCGCGGCGATCAGTGCGATCTCGCTCACGGGATTTTTCGGCAGGCGGCGATCAGCCCCGCCGTCGAGCTGTCGAGGCCATCGGCATCAGCGGTGCCCTCGATGACCGGCAGCAGGCGGTTGGCCAGCTGTTTGCCGAACTCGACACCCCACTGGTCGAAGCTGTTGAGGTTCCACAGCACGCCGAGCACGAACACCTTGTGCTCGTAGAGCGCGATCAGCTCGCCGAGGCTGTGCGGGTCGAGGCGCGGCAGCAACAGCGTGGTCGACGGCTGGTTGCCGGGGAAGACGCGGTACGGCGCCAGCGCGTCGATCTCCGTCGCGGCGAGGCCGGCGGCTTGCATCTCGGCGCGCACTTCCTCCAGCGTCTTGCCGCGCATCAGCGCTTCGCTCTGCGCGAAACAGTTGGCGAGCAGCTTGTCGTGATGGCCGGGCAGCGGATAGTCGGCTTCGCGCAGGGCAATGAATTCGCAGGGGATCAGGCGGCCGCCCTGATGGATCAACTGGTAGAAGGCGTGCTGGCCGTTGGTGCCGGCTTCGCCCCAGAGGATTGGCGCGGTGGCGTAGTCCACCCGTAAGCCCTGGCGGTCGACCTGCTTGCCGTTGGACTCCATCTCCAGTTGCTGCAAGTAGTGGGAGAGCAGTTCCAGCGACTGGCTGTAGGGCAGCAGCACCCGCGTTTCTGCGCCGAGGAAATCGGTGTTCCAGACTTCGAGCAGGGCCAGCGTGGCGGGCAGGTTGCGTTCCACCGGGGTGTCGAAGAAGTGTGCGTCCATCGCCGCGGCGCCGGCGAGGAAAGCGCGGAAGTTGTCGAAGCCGATGCCCAGCGCCAGCGGCAGGCCGATCGCCGACCAGAGCGAGAAGCGGCCACCGACCCAGTCCCAGAACTCGAACATGTTCTCGGCGGCAATGCCGAAACGCGTCACCTCGGCACGGTTGGTCGATACGGCGACGAAGTGTCTGGCCACCGCCGCCTCGCCCAGCGTGGCGACCAGCCAGTCGCGTGCGGAGCGCGCGTTCTGTAGCGTTTCCTGGGTGGTGAAGGTTTTGCTGGCGATGACGAACAGGGTGGTCGCTGGGTCGAGCTTTTGCAGCGTGGTGGCGAGGTGGGCTCCGTCGAGGTTGGAAACGAAATGCACCTGTAGTTGGGGTGGGTGGCAGGCGGAAAGCGCCTGATAGGCGGTTTTTGGCCCCAGGTCGGAGCCGCCGATGCCGAGGTTCACCACGTTGCGGATCGGTTCGCCGCGGGCGCCGCGCCAGCGGCCGTCGAGCACTTCGGCACAAAAGCGTTCCATCTGCGCCAGCACGCGGCGTACCTCGGGCATCACGTCGCGGCCGTTGCACAGTATCGGCTCGGCGCCACTATGGCGTAGCGCGTGGTGCAGTACGGCGCGCCGCTCGGTATGGTTGATTGCTTCTCCGTTGCGCATGCGCGCGATCCAGGCCGGTACCTCGGCTTCATGCCACAGCGCATGCAATGCGGCGAGGCTGTCCGCATCGATGCGCTGCTTGGCGAAGTCGGCCAGCAGGCTGCCGGAAGACAGCGAGAAATGGCGGAAGCGCTTGCCATCGGCGGCGAACAGTTCGCGCAGATGGCGTTGCCGCATCGTCTCGCCCTGGCGCCGAAGGGCCCGGCCCGCTGCGCTGTCGATGAGCGAGAAGGTCATGGCGTTGCCGTCACACCGCGACCGGCGCGGCGATATGCGGGTGGGGGTCGTAGCCGGCGAGCGTGAAGTCCTCGAAGCGGAAGGCGAAGAGGTCGTTCACGGCCGGGTTGAGTTGCATCTGCGGCAGGGCGCGCGGCGGGCGCGAGAGCTGTAGCCGCGCTTGTTCGAGATGGTTGGAGTAGAGATGGCAATCGCCGCCGGTCCACACGAAATCGCCCGCCGTGTAGCCGCAGATCTGGGCCAGCATCAGGGTCAGCAGCGCATAGGAGGCGATGTTGAACGGCACGCCGAGGAAGATGTCGGCGCTGCGTTGGTAGAGCTGGCAGCTCAGGCGGCCATTGGCGACGTAGAACTGGAACAGCGCATGGCAGGGTGGCAGCTTCATCTGCGGAATGTCGGTCGGGTTCCAGGCCGAGACGATGTGGCGGCGCGAGTCGGGATTGTTCTTCAACCCGGCGACCAGCTCGGCGATCTGATCGATCTCGCCGCCACCCTTCTTCGGCCAGTGGCGCCACTGGTGGCCGTAGACGGGGCCCAGATCGCCGTTGGCGTCGGCCCAGTCGTCCCAGATCGAGACGCCGTTGTCCTTCAGGTAGCGGATGTTGGTGTCGCCCTTGAGGAACCACAGCAGCTCGTGGATGATCGAGCGGGTGTGCAGCTTCTTGGTGGTCAGCAGCGGAAAGCCGTCGGCCAGTTTGAAGCGCATCTGCCAGCCGAACACCGAGCGGGTGCCGGTGCCGGTGCGGTCGGATTTTTCGTCGCCGTGCTCCAGCACGTGGCGCATCAGGTCGAGGTACTGCTGCATGGGTGAGCCTTGTGCATCCGTATAATGGCTTCGATTCTAAGGGAAAGCTCCCGCATCGCCGTCGCCCGCTCACCAAAGCCCATGAAACTCGCCCAACTCCACTGTCATCCGGCGTTCGCGCCGGCCCGGCTGAAAGTCCACAGCCACACCCTGCTGCTGCTGCCCGCCGGCAAGGATCTCCCCGCCGACCTGCCCGCGCGCGCGCAATGGGCCGCTGTGCTGGCGCGTCGCGAGGCCAAGGTCGAGGAGCTGGCGAAGACGCCGCAGGCACTCGACCTCGCTGAAGGCGGACGGATGGCGCTGGCGATGATCGATCCGGCGAAGCCGCGCTTCGAGCGTCTGACCCTGTTGCGCAAGGCGGTGATGCAACTGCTGGAGGAAACCCCGCGCGAAATTGCGCTGATAGTCGGCGGCGGCGATCTCGATCTGGCGCGCGATGCGGTGTATTGCGCCTGGGTAAACGGCATCGCCCTGCCGGTGACGAAAAAGAAGCCGGTGCGCCCGCTGGCCAAGATCCACTACTACGGCAGCGGCATCGAGCGCGATTTCGCCGCCGTTGCGGCGCTGGCTCGCGGCAACGGCCTGAGCCGCGAACTCACCGCGCTGCCGCCCAATGTGCTGACGCCGGGCGACTACCGCCGGCGCATCGGCGCACTGGCCAGGAGCCAGGGCTGGAAGATCGACGAATACGATTTCAAGCGGTTGAAGAAGATGGGCGCCGGCGCCTTCTGCGCGGTGGCCCAGGGCTCCGATCATCGGGACGCAGCGATCGTCCGCCTGAGCTACCAGCCACGCGGCGCAAAACGCCGCGTGGCATTGGTGGGCAAGGGCATCTGTTTCGATACCGGCGGCCACAATCTGAAGCCGGCGCGCTATATGCAAGGTATGCACGAGGATATGAACGGCTCGGCGGTGGTGCTCGGTCTGTTGCAGGCCTTGAGCGATATGCATGCCCCGATCGCAGTCGATGCCTGGCTGGCCATCGCCCACAACCACCTGTCGCCCGGCGCCTACAAGCAGAACGACATCGTCTGCGCGCTCGACGGCACCAGCATCGAGATCGTGCATACCGACGCCGAGGGGCGCATGGTGTTGGCCGACACGCTGACACTGGCGGCGCGCGAAAAGCCCGACCTGATCGTCGATTTCGCCACCCTTACCGGTTCGATGCACGCGGCGCTCGGCAGTCGTTATTCCGGCGTCTTCGCCAGCGACGAAGCGCTGGCGCGTGCCGCCGTCGCCGCCGGCCGCGCCAGCGGTGAGCGGGTCTGCGTCTTCCCGATGGACGAGGACTACGCGCCGGCGCTCGACTCCAAGGTCGCCGACATCAAGCAATGCACCATGGAAGGCGAGGCCGACCACATCCTCGCCGCGCTGTTCCTCAAGCGTTTCACCGCCAAGCGGCCGTGGCTCCACGTCGATCTTTCCGCCTCCAGCAACGAAGGCGGTCTCGGCGCCGTGGCCGGCAGCCTGAGCGGCTTCGGTGTCGCCTGGGGCTTGCACCTGCTGGGCGAATGGGCAGGCTAGGCCATGGCCATCCTCGGCTTCTTCTCCAAGGATCAGGGCGACCATCCGCTGGCCGACCCAAAGGAAGCCAAGGAAGCTCTTGCCGGTCTTGCCGCGGAGGATGCGCTGACGGCGGTCGAGGACGTCTGTGCCTGGCTGCAATCGCTCAAGGCGGCGCAGACGCTGCGCCTCGAACGCCGCGCCGAGCTGGCGTTGCAGCTCGACGAAGCCAGCGCTTCCCATGCCCGCCGACTGGCGCGCGACTATCTGACCAGCGCGCATAGCCGCGGCAAGGAATTCCGCCTCTGGCAGAGCGGCAGCGCCTACTGGCAGGCCGTCGCGGCGGCCTACGAGGAAGTTCTGGCGCGGGCCGCGGCGGCAAACAATCCGCTCAAGCCGTTTCAGCCGCTGCTCTCGGCGCGGCTGCTGCATGCCTACGGCGCGGTGCTGAAATGGAGCCAGTTCCGCTACGGCCCGATCGATGCCGACCTCTGGCGCAACGCCGGCAAGGTTTATCTCGATGCCGCCAAACTGGCGCTGCGTCCGCTACGGCTCTACGACAACTGGCCGGGCGAAACCAGCGTCGAGCGCGAATACCTGAAGCTGCTGGTGTTCAGCGCCTCGTCGATGAACAATCTGCTGCCGCTGGAAATCGAGCTTGCCGAGCGGCTCCTGGCCCATTTTCTGCCGTTGTTCTCGTTCACCGCGCAGGTGTTGCCGGAGAATGTCTATTGGGTTGATGCGCAGCGTGCGCAATCGCCGTCGCGGCTGCTGCGCCAGCCCGAAGCGGGGCCTGGCCTGCGTTATTTCAGCACCGGTGCGGCGCTTTCCAGCATCGAGGTACTGCGCGGACGGATCGAGCAGACCCGCGAGATTCCGTCGGATATTCCACTCGGCGGCCAGTACCCGGCCGAGGTGGTGATCAAGGTGCTCGACCACCTCGCCCTTTGCTGTGCGCCCAACCCACCGCAGCGCAGCTACGACCGGCTACGCAGCAACTCGCTGGTGGCGACGATTCACGGCATGGGCGAAATCCGCCTGCGGTTGAACGGCGAGGAAGGCACCCAGGACGGCGAAACCTGGGTCGCCGAGGATATCAGTGCCGGCGGCCTCGGTGCCCAGGTCTCGCTGGTCAACAACGACTGGCTGAAGGTCGGCGTGCTGGTCGGCATGCGTCCTGAAGGCAGCGAGTGTTGGCAGGTCGGCGTGGTGCGGCGGTTTTCCCGCGGCGGACAGAATATCGGCGCGGTTGGCGTCGAGACGCTCGGCCGCACGCCGCGGCTGATACAGCTGGAGTGCGTCGGCGTGCGACATGAAGGCATCCTGTTGGAGTCGGCGCTCGGTGTCGGCGACGAGGCGCTGCTGCTGGTGCCGCCCAATGCCTGGGAGGACTTCATGCCGATCATGATTTCCTGCGACGGCGTAGAGGCCAGACTCGCGCCGCGCGGCGTGCAGTTGCAGGGGGGCGACTACCTGATTGGGCGCTATCGCGTCGAGGAGATCGCTCCGCCGCTCACGCCTGCGGCCTGATCGCCGATTTCGGCCGGAAGGCTTTGACCACCGCTGCGCGGGTTTCGATGTAAGGTCCGCCGATCAAATCGATGCAGTAGGGTACGGCGGCGAAGATGCCCGGCACGATCGGGTTTCCTTCGGTATCCCTGACCCCTTCCAGGGTTTCCTTGATCGATTTCGGCTGTCCCGGCAGATTGAGGATCAGCGCGCGGCCGCGGATCGCGGCGGTCTGTCGCGAGAGGATGGCGGTGGGTACGAAGTGCAGCGAGATCTGCCGCATCTGTTCGCCGAAACCGGGCATTAGCTTGTGCGCCACCGCCGCCGTGGCTTCGGGCGTGACGTCGCGAAGTGACGGGCCGGTACCGCCGGTGGTCAGCACCAGATGGCAGCCGGCGCTGTCGCACAGCTCGATCAGCGTCTGTTCGATGCGCGGCTGTTCGTCGGGAATCAGCCGCGTTTCCATGCGCCAGGGTGAGGCCAGGGCGGAGGTAAACCATTCCTGCAACGCCGGAATGCCCTTGTCTTCATATACGCCGCTGCTGGCGCGGTCGGAAATCGACACCAGGCCGATGACCAGTTCTTCGCTCATTGAGTTCTCCATCGCGGCATGCGAATGCCGGCAACTATTCTTCGGGGTTGTCTGCGGCCGCGCTGTCCTCGGCGGCGCCGGCATCGAGGTCGCGCAGAATGCGAAAGATCTCCCGATAGGCGCGCGGCGGTTTGCCCTGTTCCTGCTCCTTCAGCGCATTGCGCCGCATCTGGCGCAAGTATTTCAGATCGACGGCGGGGTAATCGCGGGCGATCTCGCCGAGCACGCTTTCGTCCGCCAGCAGGCGGGTGCGCTGCCGCTCCAGTCGGTGCATGCGTGCGGTCGCGGCGGCCGAGACGCCCCTGACTTCGTCGAGCACTGCGCGAATCGGCGCCGGATCGACGCTGCGCATCAGCTTGCCGATGAATTGCATCTGCCGCCGCCGTCCCTCGTGACTGGTGATGCGTTGCGCTTCGCGCACCGCGTCGTAGAGGTTCTCGGGCAGGTCCATCTTCTTCAGCCGATCGGAAGAGAGCGCGACCAGTTGTTCACCCAGATCCTGCAATGCGGCGCTGTCGCGCTTTCGCTGCGACTTGCTGGGTCCGTCGTAAGGGACGTCGTCTTGGTCGGTCAGTTGAGTTTCCACGGGTATGATTATAGGCTTTCAACCCGACGCCCATCCCGATGTCTGCCTCCGAATTCAGCTACTCCCAGGAAACCCTGCGCCGCCTCGCCCAGGAAGTGCTCGACCATGCTGCCGCCGGCGGCGCCTCGGCCTGCGAGGTCGACGTCTCGGAGGGATTCGGCCAGTCGGTGACCGTGCGTCAGCAGGCCGTCGAGACCATCGAGTACAACCGCGACAAGGGCCTTGGCGTCACCGTTTATCTCGGCCAGCGGCGAGGCCATGCCAGCTCCTCGGATTTTTCCTCCACGGCGCTGCGTGCGACGGTGGATGCGGCGCTCTCCATCGCCCGCTTCACCGCCGCCGACGAGGCCGCCGGCCTGCCCGAAGCGGCGTTGTTGCAGCGGCAGGCGATGGAACTCGATCTCTATCATCCGTGGGACCTGTCGGTCGAGGCCGCCATCGAGTTCGCCCGTCGCTGCGAGCAGGCGGCTTTCGCCGTCAGCCCACAGGTGACCAATTCGGAGGGCGCCAGCATTTCGGTGCAGCAATCGCATTTCGTTTCCGCCAACAGCCTCGGTTTCATGGGCGGCTACCCGGCCTCGCGTCATTACCTGTCCTGTTCGGTGATCGTCGGCGAGGGCGACGACATGCAGCGCGACGACTGGTATTCCAGCCACCGCGCCCCGGCGCTGATCGCGGCACCGGAAGCTATCGGCGACTATGCGGCGCGTCGCGCCCTGGCACGCCTCGGTGCCCGCCGGCTGAAGACGCGCAAGGCTCCGGTGATCTTTGAAGCCCCTCTGGCGGCAGGTCTGATCGGCGGCCTGGTGCAGGCGGTGAGCGGCGGTGCGCTGTATCGCAAGTCCACCTTCCTGCTCGATTCGCTGGGCAAGAAAATCTTTCCCGACTTCGTGCAGATCTCCGAGCGGCCGCACATTCCCGGCGCGTTGGCGTCGAGCCCGTTCGACGACGACGGCGTCGCCACCCGCGACCGCGAAGTGGTGCAGGACGGCGTGCTACAGGGTTATTTCCTGTCTACATATTCGGCACGCAAGCTCGGCATGCAGACCACCGGCAACGCCGGCGGCAGCCACAACCTGCTGGTCAAGCCCGGCTTACGCAATCTCGAAGGCCTGCTGGGCGAAATGGGTAGCGGCCTGCTGGTCACCGAACTGCTGGGCCAGGGTGTGAACTACGTGACCGGCGATTACTCGCGCGGCGCCGCCGGCTACTGGGTGGAAAACGGCGTCATCGCCTACCCGGTGCATGAGATCACCATTGCCGGCAACCTGCGCGAAATGTTCAGTCATATCGTGGACATCGGTAACGACGTGCTGGTGCGCGGCTCGAAGCAGGTCGGCTCGGTGCTGATCGAGCAGATGACCATCGCCGGCAATTAGCCGTGGAGAGCGGGATGCACAGACGCAAATTTCTCGCCGCGGTCGGTGCGGGCGCGGCGGTGGCGCTGCCCGGCGTTGCGCTGGCCGACGGCCCGCAGATCAAATGGCGTCTGGCATCGAGCTATCCGCGCAGCCTCGACACCATCTACAAGGCGGCGGAAACCGTCGCCCAGCGGGTGGCGGCGGCGACCGGCGGACGCTTCCAGATCCAGGTCTTCGCCGGCGGCGAGTTGGTTCCGGCGACCGGTGTGCTCGATGCGGTGCGCGAAGGCACCGTGCCACTGGGCCACACCACCAGCTACTACTACGTCGGCAAGAATCCTGCCTTCGCCTTCGACACCGCGGTTCCCTTCGGCCTCAACAGCCGCCAGCAAACGGCGTGGATGATGCAGGGCGGCGGCCGCGAATTGATGAACGACTTCCTCCGCGACTACAACGTCCTCACCATTCCCTGCGGCAACACTGGCGTGCAGATGGGCGGCTGGTATCGCCGCGAAATCCACGGTCTCGCCGACCTGAAGGGACTCAAGCTGCGCATCAGCGGCCTCGCCGGGCAGGTGATGGCGCGGCTCGGCGCGGTGCCGCAGCAGATTCCCGGCAGCGAGATCTATCCCGCGCTGGAAAAGGGTTCCATCGATGCCGTGGAATGGGTCGGTCCCTACGACGACGAGAAACTCGGCTTCAACAAAGTGGCCCGGCATTACTACTTCCCCGGCTGGTGGGAAGGCGGACCGCAGCTCTCGATGTACGTGAACCTGAAGGAATGGGCGAAGCTGCCCAGGGAGTACCAGACAATTCTCGAAGACGCCTGCCTCTACGCCCATGTCGACATGCAGGCGGCCTACGACGTGAAGAATCCCGCGGCCCTGAAGCGCCTGATCGAATCCGGCACCCAGTTGCATCGATTCCCTAACGACATGATGGAGGCCGCCTGGCGCGAGGCGCATGCGCTGTACGATGAGATCGCGGCGAAGAATCCGCGCTTCCGCACGATCTACGAGCCCTGGCGCCGCTTCCGCGACGCCCAGGTGGCCTGGTTCGCCACCGCCGAGCGCAGCTACGACAACTTCATGGCGGCGGCAACGCTGGGCAAAGGTGGGGAGAAAAGGTAGCGCATGGGCGCTTTTGCCGTTGGCCCGGCTCGCTTGTCTGGCTGCGCCGAATATCGATCCAGCTGATTTATATGTAAGTTTCTAAAGTTATCTATTTCTTGTAACTTTAAAAATATTTATATAAACTCAGCGCCATGGACCCTATCCGTAATCCTTTTTCTCCCGGCGCCGGCACTCCGCCGCCCGAACTTGCCGGTCGTGACGAATTGCGTGAGTCTCTTCGCGTAGCGCTTGAGCGCGCACGAATCGGGCGCCCAGCTAAAAGTGCCATGCTGGTCGGCCTCCGCGGTGTCGGCAAGACGGTACTTCTGGACCGTGTGCGAGAGGCTGCGGAGGCTGCTGGCATCCACACCGTCCGCATCGAGGCGCCTGAAGGCCGCTCACTTCCGGCGCTACTCGCGCCTCAATTGCGCCAAGCGCTTTTGCGTCTGAGTCAGGTCGATGCCGCAAAAGAGTATGCGGTGCGCGGACTTCGTGCGTTGGCTGGATTCGCCAGAAAACTGAAGGTTACTTTCGGCGATATCGAAGTCGGCCTGGACTATGAACCCGAACCCGGATTGGCTGACAACGGCGACCTCGAGCATGATTTGCAAGCGCTTTTCGAGCAGGTCGGTTTAGCTGCAAAGTCGGCCAATACGGCGTTGGCCATCTTCATCGATGAGTTGCAGTATGTCGAGGAGCCGCAGTTGGCGGCTTTGATCACGGCGATGCATCGTACTGAGCAGCGCCGGTTGCCGGTGGTCCTCGTCGGCGCTGGATTGCCGCAATTACGCGGGCGGATGGGGAACGCCAAGTCATATGCAGAAAGGTTGTTTGACTTTCCCACCATTGGGCCGTTACCGGCGGAGGCAGCCACCCTGGCGATCCGCAAACCTCTTGAGAACGAGGGGGTGAGCATCACTGCCGAGGCACTGAACCAAATACTGCAAGTCACCCGTGGCTATGCCTACTTTCTCCAGCAATGGGGGAGCCACACTTGGCGCGCCGCGGCGGCTTCTCCAATTGATATCGACGCAGTGAACGTCGCATCGGTTACTGCGATAGCGGCCCTGGATGAAAGTTTCTTCCGCGTGCGCTTTGATCGGCTGACACCCAAAGAGAAAAAGTACCTTCGCGCGATGGCGGAGCTTGGCGGCGGTCCTCACCGATCAGGCGATGTTGCGGCATGTTTCAACGCGGACGTTTCTTCGCTTGCGCCGACACGAAGTTCACTGATTACCAAGGGTATGGTGTGGAGTCCGAATCACGGTGACACGGCGTTCACCGTCCCAATGTTCGATGAGTTTATGAAGCGGACAATCCCGGGAGACGACTGGCGTTAGCCGCAGCCATTCTCCCCTACCTTCCTGTGCTGCATGAACGTCGGCCTCGAGTTGCCGCACTCGTCGCGGCGTCTCGCCGGGGCCACGCTACAATCCCCGCAGCCCGTTCTGGCCGTTTCCACTGGAGTCCGTTATGCCTGTGTTTCGTTCTGCAAGCGTCCTTGCGATCCTGTTCTCGATCGGAGTCGGATCGGCGGTTGCCCAGACCATTGTGCCGAAATTGGACGAGTCCGGTCGGCGCGGCGAAATGGCGCGGCTGATGAAGGAGAAATCAGCCACCCAGTTCGATCAGGCCGATGCCAGCAAGGATGGCAAATTGTCGAAGGAGGAGGTGGCCACGGTGTCGAACTACCTCGCAGAGAATTTCGAGAAGCGCGATTTGAATAAGGACGGGTTCTTGAGCTGGGAAGAATTTGTCGGCCATGATCGTTGGGCCAAGTGAATCGTCGCTTAACTACCGTCCTGCACCTTCCATTCGCCGCATAAACGCCCGTCCCGGATCGTCGTCCTCGCTCGGCGCTTCGCCGGGTGCGAAGGTGGCGGCGCGATAGGCGTGGACCGGGTTGCCGCGATCGAGGCTGCCGGTCACCAGTTTCGGGAAGGCGATGATCAGCGCCACCATCAGGACCTGGATCAGTACGAAAGGCACGGCCCCCCAGTAGATGTCGCTGGAGCGCACCGACGGCGGCGCCACAGAGCGCAGATAGAACAGCGCGAAGCCGAAGGGCGGGTGCATGAACGAGGTCTGCATGTTCACTGCCAGGATCACGCCGAACCAGATCGGGTCGATGCCCAGCTTCACCGCCGCCGGCCCCAGCAGCGGCACCAGGATGAACGCCAGTTCGAAGAAGTCGAGGAAGAAGGCGAGGAGGAACACCAGCAGGTTTACCGCGATCAGGAAACCGGTCTGGCCGCCGGGCAGGTGCTGGAGCAGATGCTCGACCCAGACGTGGCCGTCCACGCCGTAGAAGGTTAGGCTGAACAGGCGGGCGCCGATCAGGATGAAGACGACGAAGGTGGTCAGCCGAGCGGTGCTCTCCATCGCCTGGCGCAGTAGCGGGACGGTCAGCCGGCGCCGCGCTACGGCAAGGATCAGCGCGCCACAGGCGCCCATCGCGCCGCCCTCGGTGGGCGTGGCAATGCCGAGGTAGATGGTGCCGAGGACAAGGAAGATCAGCAGCAGCGGCGGGATCAGCGCGGTCACCGCGCGCAGCGCCAGGTGCCCGCCGCGCAGCGTGCGCGCGTGTGGCGGCAGGGCCGGCGCCCAGGCCGGGCGGATGAGGGTGACCAGCAGCACATACACGGCGTAGAACCCTGTCAGCATCAGGCCCGGAAGCATGGCTCCCTGGTACATGTCGCCCACCGATTTACCGAGCTGGTCGGCCATCACGATCAGCACCAGCGAGGGCGGAATGATCTGCGCCAGCGTGCCTGAGGCGGCGATCACGCCGCTGGCGAGGCGCATGTTGTAGCCGTAGCGCTGCATGATCGGCAGCGAGATCAGGCCCATCGAGATTACCGAGGCGGCGACCACGCCGGTGGTGGCGGCGAGCATCGCGCCGACCACGATTACCGCATAGGCCAGCCCGCCGCGCACCGTGCCGAACAGTTGGCCGATGGTATCCAGCAGATCCTCGGCCATGCCCGAGCGTTCGAGGATCAGTCCCATGAAGGTGAAGAACGGGACGGCGAGCAGCGTCTCGTTGCTCATCACGCCGTACACCCGGTCGGGCAGGGCCTGGAACAGCTGGATCGGCAGCACGCCGAGGGCGATGCCGATCAGGCCGAAGACGATGCCGTTGGCTGCCAGCGCGAAGGCCACCGGATAGCCGAGGAGGAGGAACGCCACCAGCGAGGCGAAGATTACCGGCGCCAGATTGGCGGCGAGAAATTCCATCAGCTCTTTCCTTCGCCGTGTACGCGCAACACGTCGGCCAGCTCCAATTCCGCCATCCGTTCACTGCCCGGTGCGGGATCCGGCCCCTCGCCGCGGAGGAAGGCGAGGCGCTTGATGAATTCGGAAATGCCCTGTAGCGCCAGCAGCGCAAAGCCGAGCGGCATCAGTGCTTTCACCGGCCAGAGGATCAGTCCTCCGGCATTTACCGAGCGCTCGCCCGAGTGCAGCGCCTCGGCGAAGAAGGGCCAGGACAGCCAGAGCATCAGCAGCGCCATCGGCAGCAGGAAGAACAGCGTGCCGAACAGGTCGATCCAGATCTGGGTGCGGCGGCTGAAGCGGCTGTAGATGACGTCGATACGTACATGTTCCTGCTTCAGCAGCGTATGGCCGCCGGAGAGCAGGAAGATCGCCGCGAACATGTACCACTGCAATTCGAGCCAGGCGTTGGAACTGAGGTCGAAGGCCTTGCGCATCACGGCGTTGCCCGCCGAGACCAGCACAGCGGCCAGCACCAGCCAGCAGGCGAGGCGGCCGATGCGTGCATTCGCGGCGTCGATCAGGCGCGACAGCGCAGTCAGTGCATCCATGGACAGTCTCCGGTAGGGGGGGCTCAGCCGGGTAAAATCGGCGCTGCATTGTAGCCCGCGCCTTTTTTCAATGACCACCACACGCTTCTGCATCGTCCGCCATGGCGAAACCGACTGGAATATCGAGCGCCGCCATCAGGGCCACCTCGACATCGCGTTAAACGATCTCGGTCGGCGCCAAGCCATGGCCGCGGCCGACGGACTTGCCGGACAGCATTTCGATTCGGCGTATACCAGCGACCTGGGCCGCACCCGGGCTACCGCCGAGACCATCGCGCAGCACCTCGGCCTGGCGGTCTACGACGAACCTGGCCTGCGTGAGCGGCATTACGGCATTTTTCAGGGCCGGACCGTGGACGAGGTCGCGGCCATCGACCCGGAGAGTCACGACCGCTACCGGGCGCGCGATCTCGATCACGATTTCGGCGGCGGCGAGACCTTGCGCGGGTTCGCGCGGCGCGTGATCCAGACCGTGGAGCGCCTGGCGGCGGAGCATGTCGGGCAGACCCTGCTGCTGGTCACCCACGGTGGCGTGCTGGACGTGATCTATCGTCACGCACATGGCCGCGACCTGGTTTCGGCGCGCGACTTCGTCATCCCGAATGCGGCCTTCAACTGGCTCCAGGCTGGCCCCGACGGTTGGCACGTTCTGGTCTGGGCCGACCGCGAACACCTACAGCGCGCGCTGGATGAGGTGGCCTGAGCCGGGGTGCTAAAATTCGCGGCTTTCCTCCTTTACCTCCGGGATAGCCTCATGTTCTCCAAACAACATTCCCTCGCCAGCGCCGATGCGGAACTCTGGGCCGCCATCACCAACGAGAACCGCCGCCAGGAAGATCACATTGAGCTGATTGCCTCCGAAAACTACGTTTCGTGGGCGGTGATGGAAGCTCAGGGTTCCCAGCTCACCAATAAGTACGCCGAAGGCTATCCGGGCAAGCGCTACTACGGCGGTTGCGAGCACGTGGATGTGGTCGAACAGCTGGCCATCGACCGGGTGAAGAAGCTGTTTGGCGCCGAGGCCGCCAACGTCCAGCCGAATTCCGGTTCGCAGGCCAACCAGGCGGTGTTCATGGCCTTCCTGCAACCCGGCGACACCATCCTCGGCATGAACCTGGCGATGGGCGGCCACCTCACCCACGGTTCGCCGGTGAACATGTCCGGCAAGTGGTTCAAGGTTATTCCCTACGGTCTCAATGCTGCCGAGGAAATCGATTACGAAGAGCTGGAGCGTCTGGCCCACGAGCACAAGCCCAAGCTGATCATCGCCGGCGCCTCGGCCTATGCATTGAGAATTGACTTCGAGCGTTTCGCCAAGATCGCCAAGGCGGTCGGCGCCAAGCTGATGGTGGACATGGCGCACTATGCCGGCCTTGTCGCCGCCGGTTTCTACCCGAACCCGGTGCCCCACGCCGACGTGGTTACCAGCACCACCCACAAGACCTTGCGCGGCCCGCGCGGCGGACTGATCCTGATGAAGGCCGAACACGAGAAGGCGATCAACTCCGCCATCTTCCCCGGTCTTCAGGGCGGTCCGCTGATGCACGTCATCGCCGCCAAGGCCGTGGCGTTCAAGGAAGCCATGACCCCGGCGTTCAAGAATTATCAGGAACTGGTGATCGACAACGCCCAGGTGATGGCGCGCGTGCTCACCTCGCGCGGCCTGCGCATCGTTTCCGGACGCACCGAGTCCCACGTCTTCCTGCTCGACCTGCGCGCCAAGAAGATCACTGGCAAGGATGCCGAGGCCGCGTTGGGCAAGGCCCACATCACGGTCAACAAGAACTCGATTCCCAACGATCCGGAAAAGCCGTTCGTCACCTCCGGCATCCGCATCGGCACCCCGGCGATGACCACCCGCGGCTTCACCGAGATCGAAGCCGAGAAGGTGGCCCACCTGATCGCCGACGTGCTCGACGCGCCGGCCGACGAAGCCGTGCTGGCCAAGGTGCGTGAGCAGGTTTCGGCCTTGTGCAAAAAATTCCCGGTGTATGGCCAGTAACACCCCTCTCCCCCGTGTTGCGGGGGAGCTGACGAGTCGCCCCCTTCCTCAGGAAGGGGGATGGGAGGAAGGCTGTTCAATTCATGCCCGCAGGGCATTTCATCGGTCGATTCAGGGAGTCGACCGATGAAATGCCCCTTCTGCGGCGCTTCGGAAACCCAGGTGGCCGACACCCGGGAGAACGACGACGGCGATACGGTTCGCCGCCGCCGCCGCTGTAGCGCCTGCGAGAAGCGTTTCACCACCTATGAGCGGGTCGAGTTGCAACTGCCGCAGATCGTCAAGAAAAACGGCAGCCGCACCGAGTTCGATCGCGACAAGCTGCTCGCCAGCATGATGCTGGCGCTGCGCAAGCGCCCGGTTACCACTGAGAGCGTGGAAGCGGCGGCGAGCCGCATCGAGGAAAAATTGGTCACCCTCGGTGAGCGTGAAATCGCCTCCGACCGCGTCGGCGAACTGGTGATGCGCGAGTTGAAAAAACTCGACAAGGTGGCCTACATCCGTTTCGCCTCGGTGTATCGCAACTTCGAAGACGTGGACGAATTTTCCGACGCCATCCGCGAAGTGCAGACCGCGCCGCGGGTACGGCGCCCCCGTGGCGAATGAGTCACGCTAAACCGCCGATGAGTTTTTCCGTCGCCGATCACGCTTTCATGAGCGCCGCGCTGCGGCTCGCTGAGCGCGGCCTGTACACCACCACACCCAATCCCCGTGTCGGCTGCGTCATCGTCCGCGATGAGCAGATCGTCGGCGAAGGTTGGCACGAGAAGGCCGGCGCAGCGCATGCGGAAGTTCATGCGCTGAGCGATGCCGGTGAGCAGGCGCGCGGCGCCACCGCTTATGTCAGCCTCGAACCGTGCAGCCACCACGGCCGCACGCCGCCCTGCGTCGATGCGCTGATCGCCGCAGGCATCGGTCGCGTCGTCGCGGCGATGACCGATCCCAACCCCAGTGTGTCGGGCGCAGGCCTTGCGCAATTGCGCGCCGCCGGCATTGCGACCGAAGTCGGGCTGATGGAGGAAGCCGCGCGCGAACTCAATATCGGTTTCGTCGCGCGCATGACCCGTGGTACGCCCTGGCTGCGGCTCAAGGTCGCCGCCAGCCTGGACGGCAAGACTGCACTGAACAACGGCCGCTCGCAGTGGATCACCGGCCCCGCGGCGCGTCGCGACGCCCACGCCTGGCGTGCCCGCAGCTGCGCCATGCTGACCGGCATCGGCACCGTCCGCGACGACGATCCGCAGCTCAATGTGCGCGAGATCGAAACGCCGCGCCAGCCGTTGCGGGTGGTGGTCGACAGCCGACTGGAAATTTCGCTCACGGCGCGCATCCTACAGGGCGGCAACACCTTGATTGCCGCCGCGGTGGAGGATCGCGATCGCATCGTGGCGCTGCGCGATCAAGGGGTGGAGGTGCTGCTGTTGCCCAATGCCGTAGGCAAGGTGGACCTGCCGCAACTGCTGCGCGAACTCGGTCGCCGCGGTGTCAATGAAGTCATGGCCGAAGCCGGTTTCAAGCTCAACGGTTCGCTGCTGCGCGAAGGCTGCGTCGACGAACTGCTGCTTTATCAGGCACCGATTCTGCTCGGCGAGCGGGCGCGCGGGATGTTCGATCTGCCCGAGTTGGGCGATCTGTCGGCCAAGCGCGAACTGCGGGTGATGGACCGGCGCGCGGTCGGCGACGACATGCGCATCGTTGCGCGATTCAAGTAACCGTATTCGCCTGCCAGGGCGAAATTATTCCGACTATTTTCGCGAGATCTAAGCAATGACAAACCCCGCCATCCCCGCCGAACTGATCGGCACCTGGACGCTGGTTTCCTATGTGGCGAGCGGTTCAGGCGGCGAGGAGCGGTATCCGCACGGACGGATGCCGCAGGGCCAGCTGATCTATACCGCGGAGGGTGATATGGCGGTGATGCTGATGCGTCGCGGCCGGCCGAAGTTCGCTGCCGACGATCTGGTCGGCGGCTCGGCCGACGAGTTGCGCAGCGCTTTCGAGGGTTTCGAGGCGTACACCGGAACTTTCGACGTCGATTCGGTGGCGGGCTGTGTGCGCCACCACCTCGATGTGTGCCGCTTCCCCAATTGGGAAGGCGGGACGCAACTGCGGCATTTCAAACTGAGCGGCGAGCGCCTGGAGCTTTCCACGCCGCCGATTACCGCCCGCGGCCGGGAGTGGATCTACACTTTGCTCTGGCAGCGCAAGAAATACGGCGTTTAGCGGGGGGCCTTGCCGAGCACGGCGAGGAATTCCTGCGGCGGCAGATAGCCTACTACGCGCGGGTCGGCGGCTTCCTTGCCCTGGCGGTCGAAGAAGATGATGCCCGGCGGACCGAACAGGCCGAAGCGTTGCAGCAGCGCCTTGTCTTCATCCGTGTTGGCGGTGACGTCGGCCTGTAGCAGCAACATGCCGGCGAAGCGTTGCTTCACCTGCGGATCGCTGAACGTGTTGCGTTCCATCTCCTTACAGCTGACGCACCAGTCGGCATAGAAATCGAGCATCACCGGACGGCCGGCCGTTTTCAGGCGGGCATCGAGCTCGGCCACCGATTTGATTCTTTCGAAGCGTGTTGCGCCGCCTGCCTCACTGACGCCCGCGCCGTGCAGGAATCCCAGCGGCTGCAACGGGTCGCGTGCGCCGGCCAGCGCGCCGAGCAGCAGCGCGGCGCCGGCGATCAGCAGGACGACGCCGATTCCCTTCCACAGCCGGTGCCAGCCGCCGGCATGGGGCGGCAGCGGGTCGAGGGCGTGCAGGTAGATCGAAGGCACGATCAGCAGTGCCGCCCAGCCGAGCATGATGAGCCAGGCCGGCAGCACTGGCGAGGCCAGCCAGAGGGCGGTGGCGAGCAACACGACGCCGAAAAATTTCTTCACCGCTTCCATCCATGGCCCGGTCTTCGGCAGCAGCGAACGCGAGAACAGGCCTACCGCCAGCAGCGGCGCGCCCATGCCGAGGGCCATAGCGAACAGCGCGGCGCCGCCGAGCGCAGCGTTGCCGGTCTTGGCGATGTAGAGCAGGGCGCCGGCCAGCGGCGCGGCGACGCAGGGGCCGACGATCAGCGCCGACAAGGCACCCATGATGAACAGTGCGGGGGAGGAGCCGCCGCGCCGGTTGGCGCTATCCGAAAGCCGGCTCTGTAGCGCGGCCGGCAATTGCAGTTCGTAGAAGCCGAACATCGACAGCGAGAGCGCCACGAACACCAGCGCAAAGCCGCCCAGCACCCACGCGTTCTGTAGTGCCGCCGACAGCAGCGTACCGGACAGCCCGGCGGCGACGCCGGCCAGGGCATAGGTGACGGCCATGCCGAGCACGTAGGCGAGCGATAGCATGAAGGCGCGCGCATGCGTCACCGCGTGGCCGTGGTTGACGATGATGCCGGAGAGGATGGGCACCAGCGGCAACACACAGGGGGTGAAGGCGAGCAGCAGGCCGAAGCCGAAGAAGGTCAGCATCGCCAGCCAGAAGCCGCCATGGAGCAGGCGGGCGATGCGCGATGTCTCGTCGCCGCCGGCCGCATCGCCGGCAGCCGGTGTGCCGCCCGCCGGCTGCACCGCCACCGTTTGCGTCTGCGGCGGATAGCAGATGCCCATGTCGGCGCATCCCTGCGCCGTGAGTCGGAGCGAAAGCGCGCCGGCGGGCGTGGCGGGAAGGCGGATCGCGACGTTGCGGTGATAGGTCTCGACGCGGCCGAAATTCGGGTCGTCCTTCATCTCGCCGGCCGGGAAGATGGCTGTGCCGAGCGTGGAGCCCGGCGTTTCGGCGGCGAAGCGGAAGCGCTCGCGGTACAGGTAATAGCCCTTGGCGACGGCCCAGCGCACTTCGACGTGGCTGTCGTCGATCCACTGCGCGGATGCCTGGAACGCCTGTTCGGGGGGCAAGGGTTCCTCCCCGGCATGGGCCAGCGGAAGGAAGCAGCAGAGCAGAAGCAGCAGACGGTTCAGCATGAGGTATCCGGGGGCGGGGCGCGGGTTTCGTCAGCCACCCAGGCCAGGTAGGCGGGCAGCCCTTGCGCAAGTGGGACCGCGACGATTTCAGGAAGTTCGTAGGGATGGCGTTCGCGGATTGCCGCTTCAAGGTCGGCATAGCGTGCGGCGCAGGTCTTGATCAGCAGCGGCACCTCGCCGGCCTCCTCGACCCGGCCCTGCCAGCGATAGACCGAGCGGCAGGGGGCGAGGATGTTCACGCAGGCGGCCAGCCGCCGCTCCACCAGTTCGCCGGCGAGGGCGCGGGCGGCGGCTTCGTCGGGCAGGTTGGTCAGCACCAGCAGGGTTTCCATGCCGGCATTTTAACCTCGGCCTGCAACGCGTCTGGATTGACGCTCTTTTCCGCGTTTTCGGAGCGCAGAGAGCAGGGTAGCCTTGCCGGCGACCCTTCAGGAGCCCGGCCCTTGACCACGCGCAACTTTTCGCCCGCCGAACAACGCGCCGCCGCCGAAAACGCGGCATTGGCGCGGCTCGATGCCGGGCGCGAGCAGTTGGAGGAAATCAAGACGCGGCATCTGGTCGAAGCCGAGGCGCTGGCGCTGGCGCGGATGCGCATCCAGACTGAGCGCTCGTTGGCCAATCAGGCCGAGGCTCTGCGCGATGCCGAGCGCAAAGCGGAGACCGCCGCCATCGAGCGGCGCAGCGCCGACCTCGATGCGAGCAAGGAAGCCCAGCGGCGCAGCGTCTTGGAAACCGAGGCGTGCAAGGCGGTCAAGAGGCGCGCCGGGCGGCGGCGGAACAGGCCGAACAGATGGCGCAGCAGAAACGGGTGGCACTGGCCGCAAAGCAGGCCGCCATCGACGCCCGCCGCGAGGCGGTGCGGCAGATGCGCGCTGCGCTGAGCGGCCGGCGGCAGGCGCGTCTGCGCATCGCCTGGGCTGCGCTGCGCTGCGCCTCGCCGCTCAAGGTTTTGGCTGTAGCCTTGATCCTGGGCATCGCCGTTGGCTACGGCGCGGCCTGGTGGCCGCGGGCCGGATTCGCTACCGGCGGCGAGGAAGCGCCGCTCAGGCTCGACATGCAGCTGGCCGACCCGCCCGGCCGCTAACGAGGGGCTGTATCGGCCTTGATCGCCGTGCCTTCGAGGACGAAGGGAAGGCAGTTTTCGAGATCGATGAAGCGCGGCTCGTCCGGGCGCACGTACTCCAGATATTTGGGTTCCTTGAAGGCGGCTACCAACGCATCGGCATCGTGGAAGGTCAGCACTGCGACGCCGTCATAGGCCGCGGAATGACCGAACATCGCTGCCACCGGCGAGCCTTCCTCGTGCGGCCGGTACTGTACGTAGCTGCGCAGGTGGCGGGTGAACTCCTTGCAGCTCAACAACAGCGGCGCATGCACCTCACCCCAGTAGCGGCTGAATTCCGCGTGGGTGAAATCGCTGCGGCGCTTGATGCAGACAATCAATGTAGCCATGCTTCGCTCTCCTTGAGATGTGGGGGCGCTGCGGTTGTTTCGGGGCTCGGCCCTTACCGGGCGACGAATCTCCGTTTAGCCCTTGCCGCCATCGCCACCCGGCTTGCCGAACAGCCGGCTGGTCTGACCAAGGCTTTGCAACGTTTTTGCGGTATTGCTCGACGTCCGGATGGCGTCGGCCAGTGGCTTGTCGCACGCGTGGATGTGGTTGGTCAGCCACTTGTGCAGGGCTTCCTGCAGGTTGTCGGGTATGGCCATTTCGCCCGAGTCGTAGTGCGCCTTCAGAATGATGAGCTCGTCGATCAGCTTGGCATGCTCGCGCGTGTGCTGGCTGGCGTTGGGATCCTGATGTGCCTGCATCAGAGATTCCTCAAGGGCGAAATGCTCCCATGCCAATGCGATCAGGCTGTCGAATTCCTTGTCGCAGTCTGTTTTGTCATGGCCGTTCTCGGCGGCGTGCGTCAGCCGGTTGATGGTTTCCAGCAGCCGCTTGTGGTCGGCGTCGATTTTCTTGTGTCCGACCAAGAGCGAATCCGACCATCCGATTGCATCCATGTGTTTTCCTTTTCTCTTGTTGCCGCTTTACGTTATTCCTTGATGCAAGCAACGTTCTGTCCGGTATTAAAGCTTAAAGTCTCTGCAAATGTATTCGCCATTTTGCCGGCTCCGGTGGACTCCGTCACATCACGCCAGCAAACGCCTCTGCGCCAGCTTTAGCGCGATGGCGAAGGCCGTCAGCGCGATTGTCGCCAGCACGGCGACGTGCAACAGCGGCGACGGCGGCAGTTCGCCGAGCAGCAGTGGGCGTACCAGCGCAACCGCATGGGTCAGCGGCAAGGCCTGGGCTACGGCCTGGAGCGGTGGCGGCAGTTGCGAGAGAGGAAAAAATACGCCGGAAAGCAGCGTCATCGGCGTGATCAGCAGCGTGAAATAGAACATGAAGAAGTCGTAGGACGGCGCCAGCGTGGTGACGATCAGGCCCATCGCCGAAAAACACAGGCCGAGCAGGAAGATCAGCGGCAGCACCCAGAGCAACTGCGATGATTCGGTCAGGCCGAGCGCCCAGACCACCAGCAGGATGGCGCTGCCTGAAAACAGCGCTTTGGTCGCCGCCCAGATCCATTCGCCGGCCACGACATCCTCCAGCGCCACCGGCGCGTTGAGCATCGCATCCCAGGTCTTCTGCACGTGCATCCGCGAGAAGGCCGAGTAGAGCGCTTCGAAGGATGCCGAGTTCATGGTGCTGGCGCAGAGCGTGCCGGCGGCGAGGAAACTGATGTAGGGCACGCCGGCGACCTGCGGCAGCAGGCTGCCGAGACCGTAGCCGAGGCCGAACATGTAGATCATCGGATCGGCCAGGTTACCCAGTACCGATGGCAGCGCCAGCTTGCGCCAGACGAGGAAGTTGCGCCGCCAGACGGCGATCCAGCGCAGGGCGAGAAGTGCGTTCATCTTGAAACCCCGCGGTGAACTGCTTTTTGCGCGTTCATCAGTCGCGCAGCTCCCGTCCGGTGAGCTTGAGGAACACGTCTTCGAGGTTGGCCGGGCGGTGCAGGGTGCGCAGTTCCGGTCGTCGGTCGAGATGGGCAAGCAGCGGCTTGGCATCCTCGACGTAGCAGAAGGCGGTCTCGCCGGTCACTTCGCAGCGGCGGGCGAAGCCGGCGGCATGGTCGTGCGCCCAGTGTGCCGCACCGTCGCCGAAGACTTCGACCACCGAGGGTTCGATCAGCTCGCCGATCAATGCCCGCGGCGCGCCCTGGGTGACGATACGGCCGGCGTCGATGATGGCAATGCGGTCGCAGAGGCGTTCCGCCTCGTCCATGAAGTGGGTGGTGAGGAGGATGGTTTTGCCGTCGCCGAGCAGGCGCTTGAGCCGCTCCCAGATCAGGTGTCGCGCCTGCGGATCGAGGCCGGTGGTGGGTTCGTCGAGCAGCAGCAGGTCGGGGTCGTTGATCAGCGCACGGGCCAGGGTCAGCCGCCGCTTCATGCCGCCGGAAAGGCCGGACAGTTTGGAGCGGTCCTTGCCGCCGAGGCCGGCGAAGTCGAGCAGCTCGGGAATCCGCCGCTTGGCATCGGCGTCGGCAATACCGAAATAGCGCGCATAGACCAACAGGTTTTCGGCGGCGGTGAAGTCCGGATCGAGATTGTCGAACTGCGGCACCACGCCGACGCGCTGCCGCGCTTCGCGGGCACGCGTCGGCACCGCTTCGCCGACCAGGCGGATGTCGCCGCTGTCCGGCGTCGTCAGGCCGAGGCAGCAACGCAGCGTGGTGGTCTTGCCGGCGCCGTTGGGCCCGAGCAGGCCGAAGCATTCGCCACGTTTCAGTTCGAAGGAGATCCCGTCCACGGCGGCGCGGCCGCCATAGGACTTGGCGAGATTGCGCACGACGAGCGGTGACGGTGCCGAAGGTTGACCGGCGGAATCCATGAATGGGGAGGCAGATGGCGAGTTGTCGGAGCCCGATTCTACATGGGGCCTCGCTGCGTTCCGGCGACCTGCGCGGCCGGCGGAAGGGCGGCATAGAATCGATCGTCCCGGATTTCCCAGGCTTCCTCCATGCCGCATTTCGCCCGTCCCATCCCCTCGCGCTTGCCCGGCGTGGGCACCACGATTTTTTCGCTGATGTCGCGCCTCGCCCAGGATTGTGGGGCGATCAACCTGTCGCAGGGCTTTCCCGACTACGCTGCGCCCGAAGCGCTGCTCGACGCCGTCGCCCGACACATGCGCGCCGGCGCCAACCAGTACGCGCCGATGGCTGGCGCCCTGCCGCTGCGCGAGGCCATCGCGGCCAAGGTGGCGGCGCTCTACGGCGCGGACTACGACGTCGACAGCGAGATCACCGTCACCGCCGGCGCGACGCAAGCGATCTTCAGCGCCATCGCCTGCATGGTCCGGCCCGGCGACGAAGTCGTGGTCTTCGAGCCGGTATATGACAGCTACGTTCCGGGCATCCGGCTCAACGGCGGCACGCCGGTCGCCGCGCGTCTGTCGTTTCCCGGCTACCGCCCGGACTGGGACGACGTGCGCCGTCTGATCACGCCGCGGACGCGGATGATCATGCTCAACTCGCCGCACAACCCGACCGGCAGCGTCTGGGAGGCGACCGATCTGTGCCAACTGGAGGCCCTGGTGCGCGACACGAACATCGTCGTCGTCGGCGACGAGGTCTACGAGCACATGGTCTATGACGGCCGGCGCCACGAAAGTCTGGCGCGCTACCCGGCGCTGGCGGAGCGCAGCTTCATCGTCTCCAGCTTCGGCAAAACCTATCACGCCACCGGCTGGAAGGTCGCTTACTGCCTGGCGCCGCGCGAGTTGATGGCCGAATTCCGCAAGGTGCATCAGTTCGTCGCCTTCTGCGTCAATACGCCGTGCCAGCTCGGCCTGGCCGATTTCATGAAGGCGCGGCCCGACTGGTACGCCGAGCTGGGCCGCTTCTATCAGCGGAAGCGCGATTTTTTCCGCGACCTGATGGCCACCACGCGCTTTGAGTTGCTGCCGTGCGACGGCACCTATTTCCAGTGCGTTCGTTATACCGGCATCAGCGACGAGCCCGATTGCCGACTCGCCGAGCGCCTGACGCGCGAAATCGGCGTTGCCTCGATCCCCGTCTCGGCGTTTTACCGTGATGGCGCCGATAACAGGGTGCTCCGCTTCTGCTTCGCCAAAAACGAGGAAACGCTGACACGGGCTGTGGAGCGGCTCGGCAAACTTTAGGGAAGCACCGAACACGTCCGTTCATTCCACAGGGACGGGTATTTACTTCGGGCACGCCAGGCTCTTCGGCATTGCTCATGACAGGCTTCGAACGCTGGGGTACGTCTAAGGTCCGGAATAAACCCATTTGAGCAGCGCGTCCTGCGCCGTCTCGGCCTGCTGCGCGTTGGGGTGGTTGACGAAAAAGACGACGATGACTTCGCGGCCACGGTTGTCCTGCACATAGCCGGCGAGAGTTTTTACGCCTTCGAGGGTGCCGGTCTTGATGTGGCCGTGGCCGGCGATGCCGTCGCCGTTGAGGCGTTTTTTCATCGTGCCGTCGACCGCGGTGAGCGGCAGCGAGGCGACGAATTCGGGCTGTAACGGGCTGGCCTGAGCGGCGGCGAGGAGTTGGGCGAGGTGGGCGGGGCTGATGCGCTCGCGGCGCGAAAGTCCAGCGCCGTTGTCGAGCACCAGTTCGGGGAAGTCGAAGCCCCTGCTGGCCAGCCAGATTTTCACCGCCGCCGAGGCGCCTTCGCTGGTTGCGGGACGATCGCTGGCGAGGGCGAGGAAGAGCTGGCGGGCCATCACGTTGTTGCTGTACTTGTTGATGTCGCGTACCACTTCGCCGAGAGTCGGCGATTCGATGGCGGCGAGGCTGAAGGCATCGGTCGGTGTTGACGCGTTGCGCACATTGCCGCGCAGTTCGCCGCCAAGTTCGAGCCAGAGCTGGCGGAAGACGCCGAGTACGTACTGGTCGTGCGGTAGCACGCCGAGATTCCAGCGCTTCTCCCCGCAGGCGGCGGTATAGCTGCCGCCGAGGACCAGGCGCCAGCCTGAGCCGGTGCGGTCGAGTTCGGGTTTCAGCGCGTCCTTCCATTCGCCGCAGCCGTTGTTGCCGAGTTTGATAGCGTTGACGATTTCGAGGTTGTCGGGTTCGGGTTCGGGCAGCACCTGCACGCGCTGTTGCGCCGAATCAGGGATCAGGGTCAGGGTGACGGACTTGAAGTTGAGCAGCAGCGCGTCGGGCGCCACGTTGTAGGGGCGCAGCGGTTTGTCGTCGAAGGGAACACCCTCGTCGACGGCGGCGAACAGGCCGCGGTCAAGCACCAGGTCGCCGCGGATTTCGCGCACGCCGCGGGCGCGCAGCTGGCGCAGCAGCAGCCAGAATTGCTCGAAGGTGAGCTTGGGATCGCCGCTGCCGCGCAGATGCAGGTCGCCGTCGAGCACGCCATCGCGCGGCAGCCGGGCGGCAAGCGCCTCGGTCTTCCAGGTGTAGGCGGGGCCGAGGGTTTCCAATGCGCTCCAGGTGGTGAGCAGTTTCATCACCGAGGCCGGATTCATCGGCTGCCGCGCGTTGACCGCGAGGCGGGGTTGCTCGCGCCCGATCTCCTGTACCACGATGCCGACGGCGGAAACGGGAATGCCGGCGGCGGCGAGCGCCGCGGTGACACCGGGCGGCAGCGCAGCCGCCAGCGCCGGCGGCGCAATCAGCGCCGCAAAGAGCATGATTGACAGGCGGCCGAGGCAATTCCGCAGCATGGTTGGCGGCGGCTAGTCTTCGAGCGGAGCGTGGCGCAGCGGGGCGAATACGCCGTAGTCGCCATGCGCATAGAGCAGGGCGCTGCTGTTGCCGGCGCCCAGGCGCAGTCCGCCGATTTCGCCGAACATCACGCTGTGGCTGCCGCCGTCAATGCAGTTGACCAGCCGGCAGTCGAAACTGGCGAGGGCGCTTTCAAGGATCGGCGCGCCGCTTACAAGTTGCGTCCAGCCTCCGCGGTTAAAGCGGGCATCGCCGACGATGGTGCTGGCAAAACGGTTGGAAAGCTCGCGATCCTCCTCGCCGAGGATATTTACCGCGAAGTGTCCGGCATTGCGGATCACGTCGTAGCTGCCGTTTTCGCGATGGGCACAGACCAGCAGTGTCGGCGGATCGGCACTGACGGAGCACACGGCGGTGGCGGTAAAGCCGCTGCGTGTCCCATCCGCTGCGCGGGCAGTGACGATGCAGACGCCGGCCGCCAAGTGGCGCATGCCGATACGGAAGTCTTCAGCGGAGATGATCATAGGGATTCGATGGCAGTGTGTTGCCCGGCGCGCGGGCGAATCTTGGTTCGGAGGTCAGCGGAAGGGATCGTTGGCGACCGGTGCGATATGGCAGGAATGATACCGCGCCGATCCTGCGGCATGCGCCAGCGTGGCGGAAAACGCGCCGCGTAGAATGCGCCGAGTCGGCACGACGCCGTCCCAGAAAAGGAGTGTGTCCATGCACTACAATCCCCTCGGCGACAGCGATATGAGGGTTTCGCGGCTGTGCCTCGGCACCATGACCTTCGGTCGCCAGAACAGTGAAAGCGAGGCCCATGCGCAGCTCGATTGCGCTTTCGACCACGGCATCAATTTCATCGATACCGCCGAGGTGTATCCGGTGCCGCCCGACGAGAATACGGTAGGTATCACCGAGCGCTTCGTCGGCCGCTGGCTGGCTGGCCGATCGCGCGACAAGGCGATCCTGGCCACCAAAGCTACCGGGCCGGGGCGTTATGCCTGGCCGCGCGGCGGCCAGCTGAATTTCACCCGGGCCAATCTGCGCGCGGCGATCGAGGGTTCGCTACAGCGGCTGAGCACCGATTATGTCGATCTCTACCAGTTGCACTGGCCCGACCGCAACGTGCCGATGTTCGGCAAGGCGCGCTTCGAACCGACACTCGAACGCGAATTCACGCCGTTGCGCGAGACCCTTGAGGCGTTGGGCGAACTGGTGCGCGAAGGCAAGGTGCGTTATGTCGGCCTCTCCAACGAGACCCCGTGGGGATTGATGCGCTTTCTCCAGCTCGCCGAGCAACATGGACTGCCGCGGCCGGCGACGGTGCAGAACAACTACAGCCTGGTCTGCCGCACCTGGGAAAACGGCTTGGCCGAAATCGGCCATCGCGAGCGGGTGGGCCTGTTGGCGTATTCGCCGCTCGCCTTCGGCTATCTGACGGCGAAATATCTCGACGATCCGGCGGCGCCGGGGCGGGCCACGTTGTTCCCGGCCTTCGTTCAACGCTACCGCAACCGGCCGCGACTGGATGCGGCCGTGGCCGATTACGCGGCGTTGGCACGTCGCCACGGGCTGTCGCCGGCGCAGCTGGCGATCGCCTGGGCACATTCGCGCTGGTGCGTTGCCAGCGTCATTATCGGCGCCACGAATCGAATTCAGCTGGAGGAAAACATCGCCGCCGTCGATCGTGAATTGCCACCGGAGCTGCTGGCAGAGATCGACGCAATCCACGACGCCAACCCCAACCCGGTGGTTTGACCTTCAGCCCGCCTGTGCCAGTGTTTCGGTTATCGAGCCGTAGGCGGCCTGTAGGCGATTCAGGCCGGCCCGCGCCGCGCCGGCATTGCCGCCTTGATGCAACTGCATCAGTTGGTTGCCGACCCGATGCAATTCGCGGTGCCGCTGTTCGAGTTGGGCGAGCCAGTCCGGGGCGAAGGTATTTTCCTGGCGTGCGTGGAGAATCCAGCGCCCGCAATGGCATTTCTCCGCTTGCATGATGGGCCAGTGCGGCGGCGTTTGGTCGGCCGAATCCAGACAGGCCTCAAGCCTTTGCAGCCAGTGCATCGACTCGATCGTCAGTAGCTGAATCTGCGCCTGTTGCGGCGACAGCGTTTGCCGGGCCCGCTTCTGCCAGGCGGCCGGCGCGACGTAGTCGGCCAGCCAGCGGGGCAGTGCGTCGGCGGGCATCGGCCGGGCGATGCCGTAACCCTGGGCAAGTTCGCAACCGATGTTCATCAGCAACAGGCCGTGGTCGATGGTTTCCACGCCTTCGGCAATCACTTCTCTCTGGAATGCCTTGCTGAGACCGATAACGCCGGCGACGATGGTGTAGTCGTCGGGGTCGTCGATCATGTTGGCGACAAAGCTCCGATCGATCTTGACGGCGGCCACATCCAACTTGCGCATGTGGGTCAGCGAGGAGTAGCCGGTGCCGAAATCGTCGAGGGAAAACCGGATCCCGAGCCGGCGATGGCATTCGCCGAGCACCTCTCCGGCGCCGACGATGTCCTCCACGGCACTGCTCTCCAGAACCTCCAGCTCCAGCTGCTGCGGCGAAAGTGCGGTATCCGCAGCGAGCGCCGCTTCGAGGTCGGCGATGAAGCGCCCGTGCTGGATGTGATTGGGCGAAACGTTGACGCTGACATGAATGTCAAGCCCGGATTTTTTCCACACGCCCAGCTGTTGCAGGGCTGCGCCGATCACCCAGTTGCCGAGCGCGAATTTCCAGCGCAGTACCTTGGGTCGCCGGCAGGAAGTCGGCCGGGGCGATCAGGCCGTCTTGCGGATGGTTCCAGCGAATCAAGGCTTCGACGCCAATCACCTTGCCGCTGCGCATATTGACCTTGGGCTGGTAGCACAGGCAGAACTCGCCGCGGGCCAGCGCTTCCTCGATGGCCTGGAGGCGGCCGCGATGGTTGATCACGCGGCGGGCATGCTCCGGGTCGAACAACTGGTAGCGGTTGCGGCCCTCCAGTTTGGCCTGGTACATCGCCTGGTCGGCGTGGCGCAGCAGCGTGTCGGCATCGGCGTTGTCCTGCGGGTAGAGCGTAACCCCGCTGCTGGCAGCGATGGTCATCGGGTTTCCGTCGATCCAGTAGGGTCGTGCGATGGTCTGGTGAATCCGGCTGAGCGCGTTCTCGACCTGCTCCACCGATTGCAGATCGCCGAACAGCAGGGCGAACTCGTCGCCGCCCTGGCGCGAAACGGTGTCCTCCTCGCGCATCGCGACCTTGATGCGCTCCGCCACCTCGATCAACAGGCGGTCGCCGACCTCGTGGCCGAAGTTGTCGTTGACGGGCTTGAAACCGTCAAGATCGAGGTAGCAGACGGCGAGCAGCGTCTTGTCGCGCTTGCTGCGGGCGATGGCCTGGTTGAAACGGTCGGCGAACAGCACGCGGTTGGGCAGCTGTGTCAGCGGATCGTAATGCGCCATCATTTCCAGCGTCAGTTGCTGCTGTTTGCTGGCCGTAATGTCGGAGAACAGGGCAACGTAGCCGGTGGTCTGGCCTTGGTCATTGTGCAGGGCGGAGATGGTCAGCAGCTCGGCGTAGATCTCGCCGCCTTTCTTGCGGTTCCAGACTTCGCCTTTCCATTGTCCCTGCTCGCGCAACGCCTGCCACATCGCGGCGTAGAACTCGGGAGACTGGCGTCCTGACTTGAGGATGTTGGTGTTGCGCCCGATCGCTTCCTCGCGGCTGAAGCCGGTCACTTCGCAGAAGGCCGGATTGACGTCGACGATCATGCCGCGGGTATCGGAAATCAGAATGCCCTCCTGGGCCTCGCCGAACACCCGCGCCGCAAGACCGAGCTTCTCCTCGGCCCGCTTGCGTTCGGTGATGTCGCGCGAGAGGACGACGAAGCGCGCGGCGGCTCCTTCCACCGGTGCTTTGCGTGCCACCGAAAGCTCGAACCAGGACTCGCCTTTCGCCAACGGCAGTTTGATCACCCGGCCGTAGTCGCTGCCGTTCTTGCCGGCGGCAGCGAGGGCCTGGCACACGGTATCGGCGGCATCGGCCGACAGCACCTCGTGCACGCGCCGTCCGACAAGCATGCCCGGAGGGGCGGCCAGGAGATTCTCGCGGGCCGCCTTCACATCGAGGTAGTGGCCGCTTTCATCCATCTCGAACAGCAGGTCGGGCACGGCTTCCAGGGTGGCCGACATATCGGCCATCAGATGGCGTACCCGTTCTTCGCTTTTTACCAGCTCGGTGATGTCGCGAGTTACGCCGAGCAGGGCGGTGATTTCCCCTGCGGCATTGCGCATCGGCGCCGCATGGGTTTCCAGCCAGCGGCGGCCACCCTTGAGACCGCGGATTTCGAAGCGGAACTGCCCCGTTTCGCCGCCGAAGATGCGGCGCGAGAGCGCATGGAAGCCGTCGCGGTAGTCGGGTAGGACGAGCTGCGCGATGTCTTGGCCGGCAACTTGTTCCAGGGTGTCCGCTTCGATCATGTCCAGGCCCGAACGGTTCATTTGCAGCAAGCGGCCTTTGCGGTCGACCACTTTGACGCATTCCGGCTCGGATTCGATCACGGTACGCAGCGTGGCTTCGCTTTCGGCAAGCTTGCACTCGGCTTCGCGGCGCGCCTTTTCGCGGTCGAGGCTATCCAGCGCGAAGGCGATGTCGAGGCTCATCTCCACCAGCAGTTTGACTGTCAGATTGTCGAATGCGTTGGCGATGGAGTGATAGACGGTCAGTGCGGCATAGGCCTCGCCGTTGCGCCGGATCGGGAACGCGGCGCTGGATCGCCAGCCGTGGGCCAGCGCACGTTCGCGCCACGGTGCCATGGCCGGGTTGGTGAGGTAGTCGTTGTTGAGCGTAGGCCGGTTCTCGCGCACGGCGGTACCGGTTGGGCCGAGACCTTGCGGTATATCGCTGCGAGCGGAAACGAAGATATCGTCGAGATAGTCGGCGCCTTCGCCGTATCTCGCCATCGGCGTGATGCGCCGGGTTTCGGGGTCGAGCTTGCCGATCCAGGCCAGTCGCAGCTGCCCTTCGTCGACGCAGATGCGGCACAGCTCCTCCATCAGCTTGGTTTCGTCGCCGATCCGGACGATGCTGGCGTTGCAGCGCGAGATGGCGGCGTATATGCGGGTCAGCCGGTGGACATACGCATCTTCGGCGGCCGACCGCTGCGCCTTGGCTCTGGCTTGCAGGTAGCTGCCATAGAGGACACAGCAGAGCGCGATCAGGGCGCAAACCAGAAGCCGCAACGTCAGTTCGCTACCGCCCGGCTGTAGGCTTGCAGAAAAACTTGCCGCACCAAAAAACAAGCTGTCCGCCAAACTGTCCAGCAGCCAGAAGAAGGCGGCTAGGCCGATCCCGAGCCCGACAAAGAAGACGGTCGGCGGAGGGAGATGCTGGGGGGGAGGCATGGCTTCGACGTCCATTTACGATAATGCCGAGGGCTTGCGGGAACGCGTGTTCCAAGCATGCTGCCAGATTCTCTCGGCGATGCCAAGTTATCGCGATGCGCTGGAGTTCGCTCCCGTTACTGTCTCTGTCCGGGCCGTTGGCCGGTTAACGCGACCTCTTCCAGCTACCTTCCACCCCGTCCCCTTTCGTCATCGGGGGGGCGCCTGTGGCAATGATCGTTAGGCCGGAATGCGGATAGAGGACAGCGCGGAGATTTTTTTATTGCCTGCCGGTTTCGCGTTTTGGCCGTTCTCTGCCGGCGGGGTGGCGGCGGCCGGCTCCGCCGGCTTACCTGCTTCGTTTGCGGCCTCGGCTTTTTTCGGCGGCGTTTCGCCTTCTTCCGGTGCCGGAGGCACGGTTTCGATCTTGTTTTCGCGCATGTAACCGTCCATGTCGCGCCAGCCGGCATAAATCGCGGCCTTCGAGGCGCGCCGGTTGGTCTCGAAGCAGTCTTCGATCGATCGGCCGGAATAGCGGCAGGCGCCGCCCATCGCTTTGCCTTCTGCTTCTTGCCGCGCCTGGGTCTGTGCTGCCGTCTCGATGCCGAGTTGTTCGCAACCGGCCAGCAGGGCCAGGAACGGGAGCGCAACAGTCAAGCGGAGCAGGGATTTCATGGGCGGACCCGGGAGTCGAAGGGAAAGTATCAATTCTACGGCAAGGCGCCGCGAGTTCTTGAGCGCACGGGGCACTGGACGCTCCTTCCTCCGCCCCTTGGCAAGGACGGCGCTGACGGCGGTGATGCGGAGGCTCATGCGTCCGGGAGGATGGCCGTGGCTTCGATCTCCACTTTGGCGTCGTCCTCGATCAACGCGGCGACCTGGACTACGGTCATCGGTGGGTAGTTGGTTCCCATCACTTCGCGGTAGGCGGCGCCGAGCTCCTTGGCTTGAGCGAGGTATTCACGCTTGTCGGTGATGTACCAGGTCAGCCGCGCAATGTGCTCCGGTCGGCCGCCGGCGGCGCGCACGATTTCGGCCACATTCTCCAGCGCCTGACGGGCTTGTGTCGTGAAATGGCTGCTGCGGAAGCGATGCTGACTGTCCCAGCCGACCTGCCCGGCGATGCTGACATAGTGGCCGCGTGCGCTCATGCCGTTGGAAAAACCGCGCGGCCGTTGCCAGCCTTCCGGCTGGACGACGGCATGCGGCGCAGCGGGCGTCAGGCTGCTGGCTTCATGGCGCAGCTTGAAACGCTGCAACTTCCCACTTTCGGTGCGCGGCAGGGCATCACGAAATTCGATGGCGCGCGGGTATTTGTAGGGCGCCAGTTCGTGCTTGACGTGCGCTTGCAATTCGGCGGCGAGGCGTTCGTCGCCCGCGATGCCGGCACGGGTGACGACGAAGGCCTTGATGATCTGTCCGCGTTTGGCATCGGCGACGCCGATCACGGCGCATTCGGCGACGGCAGGATGGTGCAGCAGCGCTTCTTCGATCTCCGGGCCGCCGATATTGTTGCCGGCGGAGACGATCATGTCGTCGGTGCGTGAGCGGTAGTGGAAATAGCCATCGGTATCCAGCAGGCCGGCATCGCCGGTGAGGTTCCAGCCGTTGTGTACATAGTCGCCCTGCCGCGGATCGTCCAGATAGCGGCAGCCGGTAGGCCCCTTTATTGCCAGCCTTCCGACGGCGCCCGGCGGCAATGGCCGGCCTGCGGCGTCGAGAATCGCGGCGCGATAGCCGGGAAGCGCCTTGCCGATGGTGCCGGGGCGGATTTCGCTGCCGCCGGCGGCGATGAAAATGTGCAGCATCTCGGTCGAGCCGATGCCGTCGATCAGGTCGATGCCGGTGGCCTGCTTCCAGTCGTGGCGGGTCGATGGCGGGAGCGGTTCGCCCGCCGATACGCACTTGCGCAGCGAGGACAGGTCATAGTCGGCGCAGCGACTGAGCGCCATGCGATAGCCGGTGGGGACTGCGAAGGTGATGGTGGCGCGATGGGTCTCGATCGCTTGCAGTAGATCGTCGATGCTCGACTGTAGGCCGATGATTGCCGAGGCGCCATAGCGCAGAGGGAACAGCAGCAGGCCGCCGAGTCCGTAGGTGAAGGCGAGTGGCGAGATGCCGGCGAAAATGTCGTCGGGCTCAGGGTGCAGGACGGCGCGCGGAAAACAGTCGGTGATCGTCATCACGTCGCGATGAAAATGTACACAGCCTTTCGGCCGCCCGGTGGTGCCCGAGGTAAAAGCAATCAGTGCCGGATCGGTGGCGGCGGTCGCTACATTGACGAAATCGTCCGCCTTGTTCTGTAGCCAGGTTTCCAGGTTGCCCTCGGCGGCACCGATATAGCGCACCTGGGCGAGTTCCGGATGGTTTCGTTGGGCACTTTCAAGTTCGTCGCGCAGAGCCGCAGCGCAGAGGGCGTGGGAAATCCGCGCCTTGTCGACGATGTCGCCGAGTTCCTTGGCGCGCAGCAACGGCATGGTGGCGACGACGATGCCGCCGGCTTTGAGGATGGCGAACCAGCAGGCGGCCATCTCTGCCGAGTTCGGCGCATGCAGCAGGACGCGGTTGCCCGGCTGCAAGCCCATGTCCTCGACCAACACGCGGGCGATGCGATTGGCCTGTGCCCGCAGTTCGCGGTAGCTCAGCGTCCCGGCAGGACCGCGCAAGGCGACACGGTTGCCCCAGCCGCGTTCGTCTATGGCCTTGTCGAGGATTTCCCCGGCGCAATTGAGCCGTTCCGGATAGCGCAGTTGCGGCAGATCGAACAACAGCTCTGGCCACTGGTCCGGCGGCGGCAGATGATCGACGACGAAGCGGTCGACATGGGCGCTGGAGGTCATCGAGGCGGCACTCAAAGAATTGCGGCGTGCTTTTTCATCTTGGCAAGCAGGTCGAAGAGCTGCTTTTTCTCAGCGTCGCCGAGGCCGGCGAGGAGTTCGATGATCCATTTTTCGTGCGGTTCGGCCATCCGCTTGAACTGGCGGCGGCCCTCCGCGGTCAGTTTGACGATGTAGGCGCGGCGGTCTGCGGGATTGTCCTCGCGCACCACCAGCCCCTCGGCGACCAACTGGTCGGTGATCCCGGTAACGTTACCGCCGGTGACCATCATGCGTTTCGAAAGCTCGCCCATCTTCAAGCCCTCGGGCATGCGTTCGAGTTGCGCCATCAGGTCGAAGCGCGGCAGGGTGGTGTCGAACTCTACCCGCAGCCGGCTGCGTACCTGGCCTTCGATCAAATTGGTGCAGGCCAGCAGTCGCAGCCAGAGGCGCAATGCATCGTGGTCGTTGGCGTTGACGCGGGTTTCCGAGTCGGCCACGGTCGCGGCGACCGTGGTGCGTTTGATTTTTTTTGCGGTCATGTGAGGATTTCTCCACCTGAAATTGAAATGGCTTGGCCGGTGACAGCAGCTGCTTCCGGTTGGCACAACCAGACTGCGGCCGCGGCGACTTCTTCGCTGCGGACGAAGCGTTGTTGGGGGTTGAAGGCGGCGAGGGATTGTCGCGCCTGTTGCAGACTGCGCCCGCTTCTATCCGCCAGTTGCGCAGCGGCGCCGGCGACCATGTCGGTATCGGTGAAACCGGGGCAGAGCGCATTGACGGTAATTTCGCTGCGCGCCAGCTCGCGGGCGAGCGCCCGTGTGAAGCCGACCAGCGCGTGCTTTGCCGCGCAGTAGGCGGCGGTATAGGCATAGCCGGTGAGGCCTGCGGTGGACGCGATATTGACGATGCGTCCCCAGCCCGTCGCTTGCATATCGGGTAACGCGGTCTGGGTGCATTGCCAGGCGCCGATGAGATTGACGTCGAGCATCTGCCGCAGGCTGTCCACGCTGGCGGTAGCGAACGGCGCAGTGACGGCACGACCGGCGTTGTTGATCAGGATGTCGATGGCGCCGTGGCGGCGACGTATCTCGGCGAAGGTTTCGCTGACCGCCGCGGCATCGGTGACGTCGCAGGCGATTATGCCGTCGCGCGCATTGCGCGCCAGCCGGGTGACGCGCAGCCCCTGTGCTTCGAGTGCGAACGCGATGGCGGCGCCGATGCCGCGCGAGGCGCCGGTGACCACGGCGTGACGGAGCGGCGGCGAGCTCATGCGGCAGACTCGCCCGTAGCGGCCCGTTCAGCGAGACGGGCCAGCTGGTCGCGCCCGGGTAGATACGATAGCGGCCAGACCGCGTCGGCATAGCCTTGGGCGGCGGCGGCGCGCAGGGTCCACATCGGGTCGCCGAGGTGCGGCCGGCCTAGTGCGCAGAGGTCGGCACGGCCGGCGGCGACGATGGTGTTGATCTGGTCGGCCTCGGTGATGTTGCCGACGGCAACGGTGGCGATGCCGGCTTCGTTGCGTATGCGGTCGGCAAAAGGCGTCTGATACATACGGCCGTATACCGGATGGGCATCGACAGTGGTCTGCCCCGAGGACACGTCGATTAGGTCGGCGCCGGCGGCCTTGAAAGCGCGCGCGATGGCGACCGCGTCGTCGGCCGTATTGCCACCGGGGGCCCAGTCGTGTGCGGAGATACGCACCGCCATCGGTCGCTCGGCAGGCCATGCGGCGCGTAGTGCGGCGAACACTTCGAGCGGGTAGCGCAGGCGGTTGCGCAGCACGCCGCCATAGGCGTCATCGCGCCGGTTGCTCAGCGGACAGAGGAAACTCGATAGCAGATAGCCGTGCGCGCAGTGCAGTTCAAGCAGGTCGAAGCCGGCCTTAACGGCGCGCTCGGCGGCCGCGATAAATGCGGCCTTCACGGCGTCCATGTCGGTTCGCGTCATCGCTCGCGGCATCTGGCCGCCGGTGCGGTAGGGCTGGGCGGAGGCGGCGAGCAGCGGCCAGTTGCCGGACTCCAGCGCAATGTCTTCGCCTTCCCAGGGCGGGCAGGTCGAGCCCTTCGGGCCGGCGTGGCCGAGCTGGAGCCCGATGCGGGCGACGCTTTCGGCGTGCGTCCAATTCACGATGCGCTTCCATGCGAGCATTTGGGCTTCGTTCCATAGTCCGGCGCAGTCCGGTGTGATCCGCGCGTCCGGTGCGACGCAGGTCATTTCCGTCATTACCAGTCCGGCACCGCCGAGGGCGCGTGCGGCGAAGTGAGTGAAATGAAAATCGCCCGGGACGCCTTCGCGGCAGCGATACATGGCCATCGGCGCGACCACCACGCGGTTTTGCAGGGTCAGGCTGCGCAGACGGAACGGAGCGAACATCGGCGGCGGCGTATCGGCCGCGGCGTTACGTGCGGCAAACCAGCGTTCGACCTTGCCGACATAGTCCGCATCGCGTTGTCGAAGGTTGCCGTGGCCGATGCGCTGGCTGCTGGTGAGCAGCGAATAGGAAAACTGTAGCGGATCCAACGTGGTGTACCGGGCGACGTTCTCGAACCACTCCTGGCGGTTGCGCGCCGCGCTTTGCAGGCGCCGCACTTCCGGCTCACGGCGGGCCTGGTAGGCGGCCAGCGCAAGGGGAATTGCATCGCTTCCGCGCAGACAGTCGGCGAGCGCGGCGGCATCTTCCATCGCCAGCTTGGTGCCGGAGCCGACGGAGAAGTGCACGGCATGCGCCGCATCGCCGAGCAGCACAAGGTTGTTGTGGTGCCAGCGTTCGCAGAGGATGTGGTTGAAACGCAGCCAGTCCTCGCCGTTGCGCCTTGGTGCGCCGCCTTGCAGGCGCGCGCCGTCGAGTTGCGCGGCGAACAGGTGTTCGCAAAAGGCGATCGATTCGGCGGTATCCGCTCGATCGAGTCCGGCGGCGCGCCATACGGCTTCCGGCGCTTCGACTATGAAGGTGGAGTGCCCTGCGTCATAGCGGTAGGCGTGTAGGTTGAACCAGCCCCATTCGGTTTCGCGGAAGGCGAAGGTGAAGGCGTCGAGCCGGCGGTCGCTGCCCAGCCAGAGGTAGCGTGTGCTGCCGTTGCGTTCCTGCGGCCGGAAATACTCCCGCGCGGATTCGCGGATACCGCTGCGGGCCCCGTCGGCGGCGACGATCAGATCGTAGGCGCTGGATTCGGCATGGGTTTCGGTGCCGAAGCGCAGTTCGACGCCAACCTCGCGGGCGCGGCCTTGCAGGATGGAGAGTAGCCTGGCGCGCGCAATGCCGCTGAAGCCGTGGCCACCGCAGCGGATGGTTTCGCCGCGAAAATGAATCTCTATATCCTCCCAGCGGTGCAGGGCATCGAAGATTGCGCGATGCGATTCGGCATCGGCACGCTGTAGCGCGTCCAGTGTGCGATCGGAGAAAACCACGCCCCAGCCGCCGCTTTCGTCGGCGCGGTTGCGCTCGAAAACCGTCACGCGGCGTGCCGGATCGGTCTGCTTGAGCAGGATCGCGGCATAAAGCCCCGCCGGGCCGCCTCCGATGCAGGCGATTTTCATCGAATAGGGAATAGACCATGGCCCGGATAGGGCGATGTCCAAATTTTAAGGCATGAATAGAGTCGATGCGTATCTTTCGTCCGCATCGCCCCTGTGCCGTGGCGAATCAGGGGTTTTGCTGGGCGCGTAGCCGTTGCGCGAGTGCCTTGATCTGTTCCGGGGTGAGCGGCTGCTCCGGCCCCTTGTCTTTGAGGAATAGCCAGAGCAGGCCGCTGTTGATCAGCAGCAGCGCAATCTCGATGTAGAGGATGGCGGTGACGATCTGGCGTTGGGAGTTGTCGCCGAATACGAAGTAGAAGCCCTCGAAGCTGGGGAGCGCTGCCCGGGTGATGGCCGCATAATTTTCAAACGGGGGAAATAGCAGCATCGCGATCAGGTTGCTGCCCACCAGCCAGAGCAGGCCGCGTTGTGCGCGACTGATGCCGCGCCGGGTTTTTGCCGGCCGGCTGCGCAGCAGCAGCCAGGCGATGGCGGCATTGATCAGGATGACCAGGACTTCGAGCGCGAGGAAGTCCCGGTTGAGAACCTGGTTGGCGGCTGCACTCGGCGCGAAGTGGAAACCGCCGAACGTCGGGATGTTTCCACGTTGCAGGGAGACGAAATCGAACGGCGGAAACAGCAGCACCAGCGCCAGATTGGCGCCTGCAACAGCCAGCGCGAGCCATTGGTTACGGTTCATGGGCCGATACGAAGGAGTGGCGAAGCCGCAAGGGTAATTGACTTTATGGCGCGCGGCAATCGTCGGCCCGATGCGTCCGGCGCTGTGGCAGAATCGCCCGCCTTACGCGCTGCGGGGGAACTCCCGAACGTCGCGCGAGGGAAATTTCAGAGGATGCCCGGCTTGCCATGACCCCGTATATCGAACGTATTGCGCGCGCCGCCGCTGGCGCGACGCTCGCCTTCCTTCTTGGCGCTCCGGTTGCCGCCAGTGCCCAGGAGATCGCGCTGCGCCATGCCCTCGACGGCCGCGCCCGCAATGCGCTGACAGACCAGGTGCTGCGTTTCAATGCCACGCTGCGCGGCAAGGGCAAGGTGGTGCTACAGGGACTGTCCGGCGTCGACAACCGTCACGAGTTGCCGCAACTGGCGCTGCTGCTGCCCGACGACGCGATGGATTTTTTTGACACCCTGCCGCGCTATCGTCCGCTCTATCAGGTGATGGCCGAGGCGAAGCAGCCGCTGCCGGCGAAACGCTTCTATACGCAGATCGCCGACGCCGCGGACGATTCCACCGGCCGGCTGCAAACCCTGCCGCTGGGGCTTTCGCTGCCGGTGCTGTTCTGGAACAAGGAGGTCTTCCGCAAGGCCGGTCTGGACCCGGAGCAGCCGCCGAAGACCTGGTGGGAAGTGCAGAACGCCGCCGGCGCGCTGTTCGACCACGGCAGCGCTTGTCCGTTCACCACCTCGCGTTTCGCCTGGGTGCATATGGAAAATCTCAACACTCAGCACAACGAGGCGCTGATGGCGAAGCCGGAGCGCGCGCTGTTCAACGGGCTGATCAACGTCAAGCACCTGGCGCTGTTGTCGAGTTGGTACAAGAGCCGCTACTTCCGCTATTACGGCCCCCGCGGCGAGGGCGACGAACGCTTTCTTTCCGGCGAGTGCGGTATGCTCACCGGCGCATCACATCTGTACGCCGACATTGCTGCCGCCGGCCGTTTTCCCTTTGGCGTCGCCGCATTGCCGTATTACGACGACGTCTTCGGCGCGACGCCGCGCAACATCTTGCCCGATGGCCTGAGCCTGCATGTGCTGGCCGGCTTCAAGAAACCCGAGTATCAGCTGGCCGCGCAGTTCGTCAGTTTCCTGATGAAGCCGGAAAACCAGCGCGATTGGGTGAAGGCAACCGGCTTTCTGCCGATGACGCCGCAGGCGATTGCCGCGCTGCGCAGTTCGGGAGCACCGCAGGCGCTGCTCGACGCCGCGGAGCGCCGGCTGAGCGCGCCGAGGGTGTTGCGGGCGAAGGCAGGCTTTGGGCTGGAGCGCCTACGGCGCATCCTCGACGAAGAAACCGAGGCCGTCTGGCGCGACGAAAAGCCGGCCAAGGAAGCGCTCGATACGGCGATGCGCCGGGTCAATACGCCGCAGAAATAAAAACGCCGACGGCGCAACCTGCGCCGTCGGGCTTTGAGACCCGGCCTGAATAGGCGCCGCTAAGCCCGGTTATTCGACTCTTCCGCAAAGCGCGGGGCGGCAATAATTGCCGTCATGGAAGAGTGCGACCGTGGCTGAAGACAGCGATCTCGAACGTACGGAGTCGGCGTCAAGCCGGCGCCTGGAGCAGGCCCGTGAGGAGGGGCAGGTTCCGCGTTCGCGCGAGCTGGCGGCCTTCCTCGTCCTGGTCGCCGGGGCCAGCGCGCTGTGGGGGATGTCGGGCTGGGTAGCCGATCATGCCACCGGGATCATGCGGAGCGGCCTTACCTTCGGCCGCGACGCCGCTTTCTCCAGCAATGCGATGGCCACCAGCGCCCTCTCGCTGGGCTGGAAGGCGCTGCTGCTGATGGCTCCGGTGTTCGGTCTGACGGTGCTCGCGACCTTGGTCGCGCCGGCGGTCATGGGCGGCTGGATTTTTTCGCCCAAGCCGTTGAGCTTCAATTTTCAGCGCCTCGATCCGCTGGAGGGCGTCAAGCGCATGGTGTCGGTCCAGGGGTTGGGCGAACTGGTCAAGGCAATACTCAAGTCGGTCCTGGTCGGTGCGGTGCTCTACTGGCTGGTCGCGCGTCATGGCACCGACCTGTTTGCGATGCTGGAACAGTCGGTCGATACAGGCATCCGCTCGTTCTTTCATCTGCTGTTCTTCGCCGTCATGGCGCTGCTTGCCGGCGTGGCGTTGATTACTGCCATCGATGTGCCGTTCCAGCTTTGGCGCTACTACGCCGGCCTGCGCATGACCAAGGAGGAGGTGCGGCAGGAATACAAGGAACAGGAAGGCGATCCCCAGCTCAAGGCGCGCATCCGGTCGCAGCAGCGCGAGACGGCGCGCAAGCGGATGATGGCGGACGTGCCGAAGGCCGATGTGGTGGTGACCAACCCGACCCACTTCGCCGTCGCGCTGAAGTACGACAGTGGCAAGATGGGAGCGCCGCAAGTGGTCGCCAAGGGCATGAATCTGGTGGCGCTGAAAATCCGCGAACTTGCCGCCGAGCATGGTGTTCCAGTGCTGGAGTCACCGCCGCTGGCGCGTGCGCTGCACCGCCATGCCGAGATCGGCGAGCAGATTCCGGCGGCCCTGTACACCGCTGTGGCCGAGGTGATGGCCTATATCTACCAGCTCAACCAGTTCATTGCCGACGGCGGGCGCAGCCTGCTGCCGCCGCCGACACCGCCGGTGGCCGTGGCGGTGCCTGAGGGCATGGACCCGGGAGCGATTGACGCATGAACGAGACTCTGGCACTGACCCTCAGCCAGGTCTTCGGCCGCGCCAATCTCAAGGCGCTGGCGGCACCGCTGCTGATCATCATGATCCTGGCGATGATGGTGCTGCCGCTGCCACCGTTCGCTCTGGACATTTTGTTCACCTTCAATATCGCTCTGGCGGTGATGGTCCTGCTGGTGGCGCTGTACACAGTGAAGCCGCTGGATTTCTCGGTGTTTCCCACCGTCCTGTTGGTGACGACGCTGTTGCGCCTGTCGCTCAACGTGGCTTCGACCCGCGTCGTGCTGCTGCACGGCCACACCGGGCCGGACGCGGCGGGCAAGGTGATCGAGGCCTTCGGTCACTTTCTGGTCGGCGGCAACTACACCGTCGGCATCGTCGTGTTCATCATTCTCACGGTGATCAATTTCGTCGTCATCACCAAGGGCGCCGGGCGGATTGCCGAAGTGTCGGCACGCTTCACCCTGGATGCGATGCCGGGCAAGCAGATGGCCATCGACGCCGACCTCAATGCCGGCCTGATCGGCGAGGACGAGGCGCGCAAGCGGCGCTCCACCATCGCCCAGGAGGCGGATTTCTACGGCTCGATGGACGGTGCTTCGAAGTTCGTCCGTGGCGATGCCGTGGCCGGCATTCTGATTCTGTTCATCAACGTCATTGGCGGTTTGCTGGTCGGCATGTTCCAACACGACATGCAGGCCGGCTTGGCGGCCAAGACCTACACGCTGCTCACCATCGGCGACGGTCTGGTGGCGCAGATTCCGGCGCTGATCATTTCTACCGCCGCCGGCTTGGTGGTGACCCGGGTCGGCGACGAGGATACCGACGTCGGCCAGCAGTTCATCGGCCAGATTTTCGGCAATCCGGCGGTACTGGTGCTGACCGCGGTCATCCTCGGCATTCTTGGCATCATCCCCGGTATGCCGCATTTTGTCTTCCTGCTGCTGGCCGCATTGATCGGCTGGCTTGCCTACTGGAAGTTGAATGCCGGCGAACGGGAAGCGGCGGAGGTTGCGGCGGCCGCGCCGGCAAAGGCCGAAGCCGGACCGGTTGAGGCGACGGAAGCGAGTTGGGCCGATGTGGCGCCGGTCGACGTGCTCGGTCTTGAGGTCGGCTACCGCCTGATCCCGTTGGTGGATCAGGGGCAGGACGGCGATCTGCTCAAGCGTATCCGCGGGCTGCGCAAGAAATTCGCCCAGGAAATCGGCTTCCTCAGCGCGCCGGTGCATATCCGCGACAATCTCGAGCTGCGCCCCAACGCCTACCGGATCACCTTGAAGGGGGTCGAGGTCGGCGCCGGTGAGGCTTTCCCCGGCATGCATCTGGCGATCAATCCGGGCCGCGTATCCGGCCCGCTGCCCGGGACGCAGACCACCGATCCGGCCTTTGGCTTACCCGCTGTCTGGGTCGAGGCGGCCCTGCGTGACCAGGCGCACGTCCTCGGTTATACGGTGGTCGATGCCGCTACCGTGGTGGCGACCCACCTCAACCACCTGATTCTTTCCCACGCCTCCGAGTTGCTCGGCCGCCAGGAAGCCCAGGCGCTGCTCGACCATATTGCCAAGGAGGCGCCGAAGCTGGTGGAAGATCTAGTGCCCAAGCAGCTTTCGTTGTCCGCGGTGCAGCGCGTGCTACAGAACCTGCTCGACGAGGGCGTCAATCTGCGCGACATGCGCACCATCATCGAGACGCTGGCCGAGCACAGCACGCGCACCCAGGACCCACTGGAACTGACGGCGCAGGTTCGGATGGGGCTCGGCCGCTCGATCGTGCAGCAAATTTTCCCCGGCAATGCCGAAATGCAGGTGATGGCGCTGGAGCCCGGTCTGGAGCGGATTCTCGCCCAGGCCATGCAGGGTGGCGATGGCGGTGGTGGGATCGAACCCGGACTTGCCGATACGCTGCTGCGCGAAACTGCGGCGGCTGCGCAACGGCAGGAGGACATGGGCCTGCCCGCGGTGCTGCTGGTGCCAGGACACCTGCGCTGGCTGCTTTCCCGTTTCCTGCGGCGCTCGGTGCCGCAACTCAAGGTGATCGCCAATGCCGAAGTGCCTGATACCCGCACCATCAAGGTGACGACGATTATTGGAGCCAATCGATGACAGTCAAACGCTTTACTGCCGAAACCGCCCGCGAATGCCTGCGGCGGGTCAAGGACGAATTGGGCCCGGATGCCATCGTCGTCTCCAACCGCGCCGTCGAGGGCGGGGTCGAGATTACCGCGATGTCGGCCGACAGTCTGGATGCGCTGTCGCGCCAGGCCGGCACCGAAGCTACGGTACCAACGCGGGTGGTCGCCAACGGCGGATTCGCCCCGACCGACCCGGATGATTACACGGTGACGTTGTCGTCGCGCGTTCGTGCACAACCGGCCGCTGCACCGTCGCTGCCGGCGTTTGGCCTCGGCAGCGAGGAACGGCCGAGGTTGCGACCGCTGCCGCCGCGCGAACCGGCGGGCGAACCGGCGCCCGGTCGCTCCGACGTTGCGACGGTGCTGGATCAGACGCTGAAAAGCGATGTCGGCCGTTCAACCTCGGCCGCGGCCGAAGATCCGCGGGTGGGCGAGTTGATGCGCGAGATGCAGGCGATCAAGGGCATGTTGGAGCAGCAACTGGCGGGTTTCGCCTGGGGCGATCTGTCGAAGAATTCGCCGATCCGCGCGCTGCTGCTGTCGGAAATGCTCGATGCAGGATTCTCCGGCCAGCTGGCGCGTCGTTTGGCTTCGGAAATGCCGGCCGAGATCGGTCTCGACGAGGGCCGCAAGTGGCTGATGACCGCAGTCAATAGGCGCCTGCGTACGCTCGGCAACGAGGGCGACCTGATCGATCGCGGCGGCGTCTATGCGCTGGTCGGGCCGACCGGCGTCGGCAAGACCACCACCACGGCAAAACTCGCCGCGCGCTGCGTGGTGCGCTACGGCGCCGACCGCGTCGCCCTGCTGACGACCGATGGCTATCGCATTGGCGCGCATGAGCAACTGCGCATCTATGGCCGCATTCTCGGTGTGCCGGTACACATCGTGCGCGATGGCGACGATCTGCGCCATACCCTCTCTGACCTGCGCCACAAGCACATGGTGCTGATTGATACCGTTGGTATGAGTCAGCGCGATCGCATGGTGGCCGAGCAGGCGGCGATGCTGATGCGTGCCGGCGAGGTCAATCGGCTGCTGTTGCTTAACGCCACCAGCCGCGGCGACACGCTGGACGACGTGATCCGCGCCTATGCCGGCGAGGATCTGGCCGGCTGCATCATCACCAAGATGGACGAGACGCCGTCGCTGGCGCCGGTGGTCGATGCCGTCGTTCGCCATGGCCTGTTGCTGGCTTATGCCGCCAACGGGCAGCGCGTGCCGGAAGACCTGCATCTGCCGAACCGCAACTATTTGTTGCATCGCGCCTTCAAGCAGCCGGCTGCCGGCTCGCCGCATCGGCTGCGCGAGAACGAAGTCGGCATGATGCTGACGCGGCAGGATGCCGCCGCTGCGGCGAAGGAGAGCCTGGTTGGTTGAGCGCGACTGGATCGGTGCGACCGACCAGGCCGCCGGGTTGCGCCGTTTGTTTGGACGGCGCAATGCGCGAGTGATTGCGTTCGTCGCTAGCACGGCCGCCGGAGAGCGTTCCGCGCTGCTCAGCACCACCGCAACCGCACTTGCCGGCGCTGGACGGCGCGTCGTGGTGGTGGACGAACTGGGCGGCGACAGCGGACTGGTCGGCGCCTTCGGTCTCAAGCCCCAGGCGGATTTGTTCGACGTGCTGACCGGCCAGCGTGCAATCGGCGAAGCGGTGATGATGGCCGGGTCCAACCTGCGCTTGGCTTCCGCGGTGCGTGCTGCGCGCGAGCTGGAGTCCGGCGAGGTGGGCCTGCGCCAGCAACTTGACGCCGTCCTCCGTACCCTCTGTGAGAATGCCGATTTCGTCCTGATCGATGCATCGCTGCGCCGCAGCCGCCTATCGCAGCTGACGCTGGCCGCTCCCGACATGGTGCTGGCGCTGAATGCTGACAGCGAAGCGATCAAGCGAGCCTATGCTTTGCTCAAACGGAGTGTGCGCGAACGTGGCCGCGATGGCTATCACCTGGCGGTAAGACATCCGGGCGGGGAGCGCGCGGCGCGCGGTGTGTTCGATACCATTCAGGCGGTTGCGCGTCAGCATCTCGATCTCGGCCTCGGCTATCTGGGGCATGTTTCAGCGGCGCGCGGCGCTTTGGCCGAAGCGTTTGCAAGCCACTTGCCGCCGCTACCCGGAACATGTGCCATCGATCCACAGGTGCCGCTGCCAGCGGCGTTTTCGGCGCTGCGGGAACCCTTTCAATCGGTGGTATAGTTGGCCGCAATTTCGGCCTCCAACCACGATTGATGTATACCGCCCAGGGCGCACTTGACCGGGATAACCTGGTCGCTCAATACGCCTCGCTGGTCAAGCGCATTGCCTATCACCTGATGGTCAAACTTCCAGCCAGCGTGATGGTCGACGATCTGATCCAGAACGGCATGATCGGCCTGCTCGATGCGTTGGATCGCTACGAGGAAGGACTCGGTGCGCAATTCGAGACCTATGCGGTGCAGCGTATTCGCGGCGCAATGCTCGACGGCCTGCGAGAAAACGACTGGCTGCCGCGCGGCCTGCGGCGCGAGATGCGCCGCATCGAAGCGGCCGTGCAGCAACTCGAACAACAGCAGGGGCGGCAACCTACCGAGACGGAACTTGCCGTCGCCCTCGGCATGGCGCTGGCGGATTACCAGAAGCTGCTGCTCGACGCGCGCGGCCATCAGCTGATTTATTTCGAGGACATGGGCGACGGCGATGAGGATTTTCTCGAGCGCAATTCTGCGGGGATATCTTCCGACCCTCTCGCCCTGCTCGAGGATGCCGGTATGCGTGCGCAGCTGGTGCGGGCAATCGACGCCCTGCCGGAACGGGAACGGCTGATGATGGCGCTTTACTACGAGCAGGATCTCAATCTGCGGGAGATCGGGGACGTCATGGGCGTTACCGAATCGCGCGTCTGCCAGTTGCACACACAGGCGGTGGCGCGGCTGCGTGCCGCGGTGCTGGGCGGGGATACCCCGGTCAAGAAGGGACGCCGCGGTCGCAAGGCGAAAGCCGCGTAAAGGGGCCCCAATTCATGGATCTGATCAGCGTACTGGGTCTCGTCGTCGGATTGTCCGCGATCGTCGGCGGGCAAATACTCGAAGGTGGCCATATCGGTTCGCTGATGCAACCGACGGCTTTCCTGATCGTCATCGGCGGAACGCTGGGTGCGGTATTGCTGCAAAGTCCTCTGCGGATTTTTCTCGGCGGCGTGCGCATGGTGCGCTGGGCGGTGTTTCCGCCGCCGGTGAATGTCCAGGAGCTGATTGATCAGCTGGCGCAGTGGAGCCACATTGCGCGCAAGGAAGGGCTGCTTGCCCTTGAGGCGCAGACCGATTTGCTGGTTGATCCGTTTCTCAGGAAAGGACTACAGCTGCTGGTGGACGGCGCTGAGCCGGAGCGCTTGCGGGAAGTGCTGGAAGTCGAAATATCTTCCTACGAGGCCGAGCTCAAGAACGCCGCCAAGATATGGGAATCGGCCGGCGGCTACTCGCCGACCATCGGCATTCTCGGTGCAGTGATGGGGCTGATCCACGTCATGGAAAATCTTTCGGATCCCTCGAAGCTTGGCGCCGGGATCGCCGTTGCGTTTGTCGCCACGATTTACGGCGTCGGCATTGCCAACCTGATCTTCCTGCCGCTGTCGAAGAAGCTGCTGGCGAATGTTTCGCGTCTGGTTGCCTTCCGCGAGATGTACGTCGACGGACTGGTCGGTATCGCCAACGGCGACAATCCGCGGCTCATAGAGAGCCGGCTGCTAGGTTACGTCGTTTAAGCGGTTCGCCGTGACTCCCATGTCGAAGCGTCGCCGCGGGGAAGAAGAACAGGAGAACCATGAACGCTGGCTTGTCTCCTACGCCGATTTCATCACCCTGTTGTTTGCCTTCTTCGTTGTCATGTACGCCGTCTCGTCGGTTAACGAGGGCAAGTACCGGGTGTTGTCGGATGCGTTGACCTCGGCCTTCACGAACGTTCCCGGAAACACCTCCGGCGCACAGGTGGCGATCAACCCGAATGCGCCGATGCCGATGGCCATTCCGATGCGTCGGCCCCAACCAGGGGTCAAGAGCGACGAGACGACACGCGTCAATCGGGACAAGATTCGCACCATGGCTAAGGAAATCAAGGAGGCCCTGGCTCCGCTGGTACGTAACGGGCAAGTACGGGTGACCGAAGGTGCGCGCGGCTTCACCGTCGAAATCAATGCCAGTGTGTTGTTTGCCCCCGGCGATGCGACCCTTGATCCGCGTGCGGTAAAGGCATTGACGGCGGTGGCGCAGATCCTCGCCGGTGCGACCTTCCCGATCATTGTCGAAGGGCATACCGACAATATCCCGATCAGTACGCCGCAGTTCCCCTCCAACTGGGAACTTTCGGGCGTGCGGGCGTCGAGCGTGGTGCGGCTTTTTATCGACAACGGCGTCGATCCGCGGCGCCTCTCCGCCACCGGTTATGCGGATCAGCGGCCGGTGGCCGACAACTTGGATGCCGAAGGGCGGCAGCGCAACCGCCGCGTAGCGATCAATATCGAATCGCAGAATCCCGACACGCAGGTGGAGTTGAAAGTCGGCGCGGAATAAGGTCGGGTGCGTATAAAAGCGCCCCTACGGCCAAGTGCGATCAGGCGCTGCCGAGGATGCGTCCGCCGGTGCTGATCTTGGTCTGGCCGTCCGGGCCATACAGCGCCGCACGCTCGGTGGCCGCCGTCAGTATCTGTAATGCCTGGCGGTTTTTCTGCATGCGCTCGACGATCAGTTCACCGTTCAGCGTATTGAGGGCACGGGCCTCGGCGGCCAGGGACAGCAGGGCATTCCAGTCGGCTGCCGCGGATGCTGGTGCTTGGCGGGTCTTGCTCCAAGCATCCATGCCGGCTTTGCCGCCGGGAGCACCGTTCGCACTCAAAGCTGTGTCCCGCGCAGCGGCAAGGGTTGCGAGGCGTTCGGCGAGACGTGCCTTTTGTTCGGCCAGAGTCGGAAGTTCGTCAGTCTGATTGGCAACCAGAAACGCCTGTTCGCGGGACAGCAACGCCACGAACTGGCGCACCAGCGTCAGTTCTTCAGCGAGCAGCCGGGAGAGTTCGCTTGGTTGTTGCACGCCCGAACCCGATAGCGGGATCAACGTTCGGAAGTGCCACCCAGCATTTGCCGCACACTTTCGAGCAGACCGTCGGCAATACGTTCCGGGTTGATCTGGAAGCGGCCTTCGGCAATGGCTTGCTTGATTTCGGCGACGCGGTTAGCGTCGACGACACCGTCGCTACCCTTGAGTTGTGCGGAGGCGGAGGAAATCTGTACCTGCGTGCCCGCCGTAGTCGGTGCGGCCGATGTTGCAACCGGGGCACGCGAAGCAGCCGGGCGGGGCAGACCCACGGGCTTGGTCGAGTTTTCGATTTTCACGAGGTAGTGTCCTTTCCGCTGCGGGTGTTCCACCTGTGCTTACGGCGGTATTCGGGAAAACTTTAGGGCGCGATGCCAATTGTATCAGTAAGACACTTCCACTATGCCAGCGCTTTTCGCGATTCCGCTCAGCATTTGACCGTTGTTCAGGCGCACGCGGACCACCTGGCCCTCGCTGGCGGAATTGAGCGCCTGACCTTCGTTGGCGACCTGAAAGCCGGCGCCGCGCGAAATGACCTTGACGTTCTGCCCTTGTTGCACCACCGGCGTTTGCCTAAGTAGGTCGCTGCGCAGCGGGCGGCCGGCGGCAGCCGGCATGGCCAAGCTGCGTCCGATTGCCTGTTGTGGGTCGGTCAGCAACGTGGCCGGTAGATCGGTCAGATCGCCGCTCTGGAGCATAACGTCTTGTGCGCCCAGCACTTGACCCTGGCTCAGCGATCGGGTGGCAACCAAATAGCTGCCTTGCACTCGGACCTGGGCCTGGACGTAGATTTGCCAGCCCGGGTCGGCGTGGCAGCGTACCTGTACCGTGGTCCGGCCCCACGCCCTAGCACCCGACGCGAGCGCAGCTTCAAGGGCGACGCAGGGGGCCAGTTGGTTGTTGGGATCGATACTGCGGACTTCAATGGATGCTTTTCCGGGCAGGCCTCTCGTTTGTATGCGGAGGAAGTCCTCGACCACCAGCTTGACCTGTGCCGGATCCTGCGCGGCGCAGGCAGCAAAGGCGCTCAATAGCCCGAGCAGGGCGGCAACGAATTTCATGGTGCGATTGAAGCATGCCGACCGGACGCTGGCAAGGATGCCGGACGTGCGTGCGGACTGCCGGCAATAGTTGCCGCCAACCCGAGCCGCATTGCGCCGAAAACCGAAGAAAACCCGGAAAAAGCCCGCCGTTAAGGCTCTTTCGCCCGTCGTCGAGCTTTGGCACGTTTACTGCATTACGGCTGCTGAATGAATTTCTTGAGCGCAAAAAATGATCGATCGACTCGGCAGCGAATTCCAGGTAAAGCAGACCGCTTTGAATCTGCGCGCCTATCGCCAGGAAATGATTGCGTCCAACATCGCCAACGGCGATACGCCCCACTACAAGGCCCGCGATCTGGATTTCAAGTCGGCCCTGGCGAATGCGGTCGGCGGCAAGGGAAGCGCTGCGCTGCCGGTGAGCCGCACCGCGAGCGGCCATCTTGATGGTGCGATTGACGGCGCTTTCGCCGCTGAAGTGCGCTATCGCAGCGAATATCAGGGGGCGGTCGACGGCAATACCGTAAATATGGATGTCGAACGCGGTGCCTTCGCCGAGAACGCGGTGCAGATGGAGGCCCTGCTGAGTTTCATCCGCGACGATTTCAAGAAAATGCAGATGGCCATCACCGGCCAGTAAGGATAAGGCGCCATGTACAACATCTTTTCCATCGCCAGTTCTGCCCTCTCCGCACAATCGGCGCGATTGAACGCGGTCGCCAGCAATCTGGCCAATGCCGATAGCGTTGCGGGCGCGGACGGCAGTCCCTATCGGGCCAAGCAAGTGGTGTTTCAGGCCACCGCGATGGGCACGGGGCAGGGCGTGCGGGTCGCCCAGGTGGTCGAAAGCGCCGCACCGTTCCGTATGCAGTACGAACCAAAGAATCCGGCGGCCAACGCCGATGGCTATGTCTCCATGCCCAACGTGAACGTGGTCGACGAGATGGTGAACATGATTTCCGCCTCGCGCGCCTATCAGACCAACGCAGAAGTGATGAATACCGCCAAATCACTGATGCTGAAAACCCTGGCGCTTGGGCAGTAAGAATACTTAGGAGAATCGAAATGGCCGCGACCAGTGCAGTCAGCGACAACCCGGCGAGTGCGATCTATTCCGCGCTCAATCCGGCGGCAAAGGCAACGGGCAACAATCAGGTGACGGATCAGCAAAGCCGTTTCCTCAGGTTGTTGACCACGCAACTGAAAAATCAGGATCCGTTGAATCCGATGGATAACGCCCAGATGACTTCGCAGATGGCACAGATCAGCACGGTGGACGGCATCACGCAACTCAACGCCACGTTGCAGAAGTTGATTGGCAATGCCGCCGACACCCAGGTGATGCAGGCGGCTTCGCTGGTCAATCACGGTGTGCTGGTGCCGGGTGCGAAGCTGGATCTACAGAACGGCAGCGCCTTTGCCGGTGTCGAATTGAGTGGCCCGGCGGATCAGGTGACCGTCACCATCAAAGACGGCAACGGACTGGTGATGCGTACGCTCAACCTTGGCGCGATGGCTGCCGGCTCACATCCGTTCAACTGGGATGGCGCGACCGACAGCGGCGCGGCCGCCGCCAACGGCAATTATTCCTTCAATGTCGCTGCGGTGCAGGGCGGCAACAAGGTCGAATCCGCGACGCTTGCACTTGGCCTGGTGACCAGCGCCGAGCGTACCAGCGCCGGGCTGAGCCTTAATGTCGGCAGCCTGGGTGCATTCACCTTGGCCGATGTGCGGCAGATTCTTTGATAGTACGGACGATTGACGGGAGAAGAGTATGTCATTCCAACAGGGCTTGAGCGGACTGAACGGAGCGTCCAAGTCGTTGGACGCCATCGGCAACAACGTGGCGAACAGCGGTACGGTAGGTTTCAAGTCGGCGATCACCCGGTTTTCGGACGTCTACGCGGCATCGCTTGCGGGCGCCGGCGGCAGCCAGGTGGGAGTCGGCGTCAATGTGAACTCGGTATTCCAGCAATTTACCCAGGGCAACGTCACTACCAGCAACAACCCGCTGGATCTGGCGGTCAACGGCGCCGGCATGTTTCGCATGTCCAATAGCGGAACCATCAGCTACACGCGCAACGGGCAATTCCAGGTCGACAAGAACGGTTTTGTGGTGAACGGCGATGGGTTGCGCCTGACCGGTTATGCGGCCAACGATTCGGGCCAGATCGTGCCGGGCAGTGTGGTCGACCTGCAACTGAATACGGCGAATATCCCGCCGTCGGCGACCACCTCCAGCCAGATTCAGCTGAATCTCGATTCGCGCGCCACCGCACCGTCGGCGATGAGCCACGGTACGCTTTCCGGCGGCATCGCGGCCGGCCTGCCGGCTTCGACGACGATCATTGCGGCGCCCGCCGTCGGCGCCAACGACGTGCTGGATCTGAATATCGACGGCGTGCCGGTGAGCATTACCATCCCCGCCGGCACGTATACGCAGGCGCAGCTTGCCTCGACGGTGGAGGGGTTGATTACCACTGCGCTCGGAAGTTCGGGGGCGGCGGTGACGGTGACGCTGAGCAGCGCGCCGAGCAATCTGATCATCCAGTCGTCGAGCGTCGGCACGGCGGGCAGCCAGGGTTCCGGCTCGGCGGTGACGCTGACCGGCGGCACCGCGGCAACGACCCTGCTCGGTGCAGCACCGGTGCCTGTCGCCGGGGCCGACAACTTCACTTCCAGCAACACGTTGAGCTATACAGCATCCACAGCACAGACCATTTACGACAGCCTGGGCAACCCGCACAACATGACCATGTATATGGTCAAAACGGCATTCGCCGGTCGTTGGCAGATGTATACCTCGCTCGATGGCGGGGCGACGGCCGGGCCGACGACACTCAACTTCAACACTTCAGGGGCTCTGACTACGACGATGCCGATTGCGCAGAGCTTTACGCTGTCCAACGGCTCGGCGTCGCCGCTGGATTTCACGCTCGACCTGACCGGTACCACTCAGTACGGCATCACTTTCGGGGTTAACCAGCTGTTACAGGATGGTTTCACCTCCGGCCGACTTTCCGGCGTTGCGGTATCGTCCGACGGCACTATCCAAGGCCGCTACTCCAACGGCAAGTCGCGCAACATGGGTCAGTTGATCCTGGTTAACTTCAACAACAACAACGGACTGCAGTCGCTCGGCGGCAACCAGTGGGCCGAGACCGCGGACTCCGGCCAGCCGATTCCCGGCACTCCGGGGCAGGGTAGCCTGGGCGCGTTACAGTCTGCGGCAGTGGAAGAGTCGAATGTCGATTTGACGGCTGAGCTGGTGAACATGATTACCCAGCAGCGGGTCTACCAAGCCAACGCGCAGACCATCAAGACGCAGGACAGCGTGTTGCAGACGCTGGTCAATCTGCGCTGATCGAAAGCCCTAGCCGATGGATCGCCTGATCTACACAGCAATGACCGGCGCCAGCGGGACGATGTCCCGCCAGGCGGCAGTGGCGCAGAACCTGGCCAATGTCAGCTCCACCGGCTATCGCGCCGAAGAGCATCGCCTGCGTGCCGTGCAGGTGAATGCGCATTCCAATCCGGCTGCGCTGCCCACCCGCGCATTTGCTGTGGATGCCAGCACCCACACCGACTTCAGCCAGGGGCCGATGCAATTCACCGGCCGCAACCTCGACGTCGCCGTGGAGGGCAGCGGCTGGATCGCACTGGCGATGCCCGACGGTTCGGAAGCCTATACCCGCAACGGCAATCTCGAACTCAACGTCAATGGCGTGCTACAGACCCGTACCGGGATTCCGGTGATGGGCGATGGCGGACCAATCAGCGTTCCGCCGGATTCAAAAATCTCCATCGGCAAGGATGGCACCGTCTCGGTGGTACCCGAGACCGGCGCGCAGAATACAGTCAACGCCATCGGCCGCATCAAGGTGGTCAATCCGCCCGAGGAGACCCTGGTGCGGCGCGAAGACGGCCTGTTCCGCAGCGCCGACGGCGCTGGCCTGCCCAACGACGACAAAGCTAGTCTTGCCAACGGCTACCTCGAAGGCAGCAACGTCAATCCGGTGGAGCAGATGGTGAGCATGATCTCCCTGGCGCGCCAGTTCGAAATGCAGATGAAGATGATCTCCACCGCTGAGCAGAACGACAAGGCGGCAACCCAAGTGATCGCCAACTTTTAGGACTGAGCCATGATTCGCTCCCTGTGGATTGCCAAGACCGGCCTGGATGCTCAACAGACGCAGCTCGACGTCATCTCTAACAACCTGGCCAACGTCAGCACCAACGGTTTCAAGCGTTCACGTGCGATCTTCGAGGATCTGCTGTATCAGACTCTGCGCCAGCCCGGTGCGCAGTCGACCCAGCAGACGACGATTCCCTCCGGCCTGATGTTGGGCGTCGGGGTGCGGCCGATCTCCACCGAACATATCTTCACCCAAGGCGCCCTGTCGCAGACCGGCAACGCGCTCGATATCGCCATCAACGGCCAGGGCTTTTTCCAGATCCAGATGCCCGACGGCACGCTGGCCTACACTCGCGACGGGGCCTTCCAGAAGGACAGCACCGGACAAGTGGTGACCTCCAGCGGCTATCCGCTGTCGCCCGCGCTGACCATTCCCTCGACGGCGATCTCGGTCACCATCGCCCGCGACGGTACGGTGTCGATATTGCAGGCCGGATCGTCGACGCCGACGCAGATTGGCAATGTGCAACTGGCCACCTTCGTCAACCCGGGCGGCTTGCAGAGCACCGGCGAGAACCTGTTCGTCGAGACCGCCTCGTCCGGCACGCCGACGCCCAATACGCCGGGTTCCAACGGTTCAGGCCTGCTCAACCAGGGCTATGCCGAGACATCCAACGTCAATGTGGCGGAAGAGCTGGTCAACATGATTCAGACCCAGCGGGCCTATGAAATGAATTCCAAGGCCATTTCCACTTCCGACCAGATGCTGGCCCGACTGTCGCAGCTATGAGCCTGATCCGCCGATTTAAAATTCTGCTGCTCGGCATTGCTGCGACGGCCGGGCTGGCCGGGTGCATTACCACCACGCCGCCGACGGCCGTGCATCAGCCGATGACCATGCGCCCCGAGCCGCGGATGAGCGCCGGAGCCGCCAACGGCACCATCTACAACGTTGCCAACGCGCGGCCCCTGTTCGAGGATCGGCGCGCCCGCTACGTCGGCGACATCATCACCATCAGCATTGCGGAGAAGGTGCAGGCGTCGAAGAAATCCGGTACCACCGCAGAGCGCACACAGACGGTGGAAACGGGGATCGATGCGCTCCAAGGTACTCCGTTCAAGGGAGTGGGGAATCTGTCCATCGCTGCCGACAATACCAACAAGTTCGGCGGCAAGGGCGAGAACAGTTCGACCGCAGACTTCACTTCGACGATTACGGTGACGGTGATTGAGGTGTTGCCCAACGGCAACCTGTTGGTCTCCGGCGAGAAACAGATCGGTTTGAAGGAAGGCGAGGAATTCATCCGCTTCTCCGGGGTGGTGAATCCGAACACCATCACCACTGCGAACACCGTGACTTCGACTCAGGTGGCCGATGCGCGCATCGAATACAAGGCCAACGGCTTCCTCGACGAAGCCCAGGTCATGGGCTGGCTGAGCCGATTTTTCCTCACATTCCTGCCGTTCTAGCGGACAACGAGAGGTTGAGAATGAACCACGGGGAACACTGGGGGCACGGGGAGGCTCGAATTTTGGAAACTGCGTTTATCGGCAAGCAGGTGCAGGGGTTATTGCGGCGTTTCCCCCGGGTTTCCCCGCGCTTACCGTGGTTGAATTTTCTTGGCGCGAGCGAGGAACAGACATGAGCCTGACGCACAAAATCCTGATCGGCCTGATGTGGGTGTTCGCCGGGCTGATGGTGGCCGATGCGGCGCGCGCCGAGCGCATCAAGGATCTGGCGACCATCGCCGGCGTGCGCAACAATCAATTGGTCGGCTACGGTCTGGTGGTCGGCCTTGATGGCAGCGGCGACCAGACCACGCAGACGCCGTTCACCGTGCAGAGCATCGTCAACATGCTGTCGAACCTCGGCACCACCCTGCCGCCGGGGACCAATCTACAGTTGAAAAATGTTGCGGCGGTGATGGTAACCGCCAACCTGCCGCCGTTTTCGCGCACCGGACAGCAGATCGACGTCACGGTTTCGTCGATCGGTAACGCCAAGAGCCTGAAGGGCGGAACACTGGTGCTGACGCCGCTGAAAGGCGCCGACGGCCAGGTCTACGCGATTGCCCAGGGCAATGTGGTGATCAGCGGTGCCGGGGCATCCGGAGGCGGCTCCAAGGTGACGGTGAACCATCTTTCGGCCGGTCGTGTCGCCGGCGGCGCAACGGTCGAGCGGGAAGTGCAGACCCCTCTCGGTCAGGGCGAATTCGTCTATTACGAGCTTAACGACAACGATTTCACCACCGCGCAGCGCATGGTGGAGGCCATCAACCGCCTCGTCCCCGGCGCGGCGAGCGCGGCCGATGGGCGCCGCATCCGTGTGCACGCGCCGACCGGTGCCGACGAGCGGGTATCGTTCATCGGCCGTCTGGAAAATCTTGAACTACAGCCGGCGCAGACCGTGGCCAGGGTGATCGTCAACGCCCGTTCCGGCTCCGTAGTGATGAATCAGGCAGTGACGCTGGACAACTGCGCGGTGGCCCACGGCAACCTGTCGGTCTCGGTGAGCACCGAGAACACCGTCAGCCAGCCCGGCGCTCTGTCCGGCGGGCAGACCGAGGCGGTGACCAATGCGCAGATCGAAATCAAGCAGGAGGGCGGTGCGCTGCTCAACGTCAAGGGCGGTGCCAAGCTGGCGGACGTGGTCAAGGCACTGAACGCTTTGGGCGCCAATCCGCAGGATCTGATTTCCATCCTCCAGGCCATGAAAGTTTCCGGCGCCCTGCGTGCCGAGTTGGAAATAATCTGACGGGCAGTTTTTGCCGCTCTGCTTTCCGCATAACCAAGCCATCGCGGATGCGATCCTCTGTGCACCATGAATTCAAGCGCCGTCGAGCCCAATATTTTTGATGCCAGCCGCCTGACCGCCCTCAAGCGGCAGGTCAAGGACAACGATCCGCAGGCATTGAAGGAGGCGGCTCGCCAGTTCGAGGCCTTGTTCCTGCAAATGGTGCTCAAGTCGATGCGCGACGCGACGCCGCAGGACGGCATGTTCGACAGCGAGCAGACGCGGCTCTATCAGTCGATGCTCGATCAACAGCTGTCGCAGGTGTTGTCGAACAAGAACGGCGGCACCGGATTGGCGGCCATGATCGAGAAGCAGCTCACTCGCACCAGCGTCGAGCCCCAGTTATTCGAAGGTGGCTTGCCGCTCGAACCGACCGTACCGCCGCTTCCTCTGGAACAGAGCGCACCGCTGCCGTTGCAAGCGCCGGCAGCGGCTGGTGCGCGTGTCTCCGTGGCGCCTGGCGGGGCGGGCGAGGTGTCTCCGGGCGCTCGCGACTTCGTCAATCGCATCTGGCCCCATGCCGCCGAGGCGAGCCGGGCGACCGGCGTTCCGGCCCATTTCATGGTCGCGCAGGCGGCGCTGGAAACCGGCTGGGGCAAATCCGAACCGCGCTACGGCGACGGCCGGCCGAGCTACAACCTGTTCGGCATCAAGGCCGGGCGCAACTGGAACGGGCCGGTGGTCGAGGCAGACACCACGGAATACGTCAATGGGGTGGCGCGTAACCAGGCCGAACGTTTCCGCGCTTACGGTTCTTATGGCGAGGCCTTCCGCGACTACGCCAATCTGCTTGCCGCCAATCCCCGCTATGCCGGCGTACTCGGCAGCCAGGACGGCTCGGCCTTCGCGCGCAGCCTGCAACAGGCCGGATATGCCACCGACCCGCTCTACGCCGCCAAGCTCGAACGCATCATTTCCGGCACCACCCTGCGCCAAGCCCTGCAAGGCTGACCCCCCGCACTTCCGCCGTTTGAACCTTCGTGGCACGGAGGTTGCTGATTCCCTGGAAAGAATTCAGTTTCCGGCAATGTTTGCCGTTCACTAGCGGAAAGCGGGAATCACTATGGCCAGCGGGTTACTCAATGTCAGTGTTTCGGGTCTCAACGTTGCCCAGATGGGTTTGTTGACGACCAGCCACAACATTGCCAATGCGTCGACGCCGGGCTACAACCGTCAGACCATTGTCCAGACCACCAATACGCCGATGTTCACCGGCGCGGGTTTCGTCGGCCAGGGGGCCAATGTCGAGACGGTCAAACGGGTGTACAGCGCGTTTCTTGCCGGGCAGGTACAGACGGCGGCCACGACCGCTGCGTCCCTGGAAACGTATTCGCAGCAGATCGCCCAGATCGACAACCTGCTCGCCGATCCGAGTGCCGGCCTGAGTCCGGCAATGCAGGAGTTCTTCTCTGCGGTCGGCGCGGCGGCGGCCAATCCGTCGTCCCTCGCGGGACGGCAAGCCATGCTGTCCGCGGCCCAGGTGATGACGTCCCGTTTCCAGTCGCTGGATCAGCAGCTGACCGCTATTCGCGACGGTACCAACGAACAGATTCGTGCCGAGGTGGGCACGATCAACTCCTATGTCAGCCAGATCGCCGGCATCAACCAGCAGATTGTTCTGGCCCAGGCCACCGACGGTAACCAGCCGGCCAACGATTTGCAGGATCAGCGCGATCAACTGCTTGCGGACCTCAACAAACACATCCAGGTCACCAGCCATCTGGAGAGCGACGGCAGCTACAGCGTTTTTTTCGGCTCCGGCCAACCGATGGTGATTGGTACCCAGAGCTATCAACTGGCGGCACTGGCCGATCGCGAGGACCTCGCCAATCTACAGGTGGGCCTGGTTTTGCCGGGTTCTCCGACGATTCCCATTCCGGAGTCGCTGGTTGCCGGCGGTACGCTTGGGGGATTGCTGAATTTCCGCAGCATTACGCTGGATTCGGCGCAAAACAGCTTGGGGCGGATTGCGGTTGCCCTAGCCAGCGACTTCAACGCCCAGCATGCCCTCGGTCAGGATCTCGGTGGCGCGGTCGGCGGGAATTTCTTTCGCCCGATCACCCTGTCCACGCTGGGCGCCCCCGCTAACGCTGGCGGCGCGGTACTGTCCGCCAATGTCACCGTCAGCGACTACACGGTGAGCTACGGCGCCACCGGCTATACCATCACGCGATTGTCCGACGACAGCGATCTGGGAACCTTCAGCAGCCTGCCCCAAGTCGTCGATGGCCTGCGTATTTCGCTGGCGGCGGGAACGCCAAACGTCGGCGACAGCTTTCTGATCCATCCCGATTCGCCGGCCGGTCAGCGGAGCACATCGTTTGCTTCGAATACTGGTTCGGCCGCCCTGGATTCGACGGGGTCGAATATCCAGTCGCTGGCCGTCAGCGACTATCGTCTGGTGCTGACCGGAGCCAACGCCTTTTCGCTGGAGCGGTTGTCCGACCATCGGGTGTGGACCGGCGTCGGCGCCAGCCAGACGACTGCTTTGGCCGATCTGATGGCCCAGGCATCGCCGCTGGGCTTCGATCTCTCGCTAAGCGGTACCATGCAGGCCGGCGACAGCTTCCTGCTGCGTCCCACCCGCTTCGCCGCCCGCGACATGGGTTTGGCGATTAGCGACGCGCGCAGCATTGCCCTGGCCGTCCCGATCCGCACGTCCAGCGGCCTGTCCAATGCCGGCACGGCGACGATCAGTGCCGGCGCGGTCAGCGATACCTCGGTGAAGCTGGCTGCGCCCTTCAGCATCGCCTACGAACAATCCAGCAACAGCTTTACCGGTTTCCCGGTCGGAGCGACGGTGGTGGCGAACGGACAGACCTACAAGGTCACCGGTCCGACCATGCGAATTGCTTATACCGCCGGCAGCAATATCAGCCTGAACGGTGTCGGAATAGCCATTTCCGGGGTTCCGGCGGATGGCGACAGTTTCACCATCAATCCGCCGCCGACGGCCTCGATCGCGGCGGGTACAAATGCAGGAACCGGTGCAATCGCAGCCGGTACGGTGACCAGCACCTCCAGCCTCCCGGCACAGAACATTACGCTGACTTTCCAGCAGGCGACGGCCGTGCCCGCCCGTCCGGACCGGATGACCGGCTTGCCGGTGGGCACCGTGGTTACCGTCACCCCGATCGGCGGGCGGCCGGTGACCTATACGATCAGCAGCATTTCGGATTACGTTCCCTACACGTCGGGAGCGACCGTCGCATTCAACGGCCTCAGTGTGGCGATCACTGGCACACCGGTGCATGGCGATACCTTCACCGTCGGCCCCAATGCTTCGGGCGTTTCCGACAACCGCAACGCTGCGTTGCTGGGGGCGCTGCAAAGCCACAACACGATGGCCGATGCGACGGCCACCTATCAGACCGTGTATTCGCAGATGGTCAGCGAGGTCGGCAACAAGGCGCGCGAAGTCGAGGTCAAACTGACGGCCCAGCAGAATCTGGTGGATCAGGGCGCGACCGCCGTAGCCTCCCTGTCCGGGGTCAATCTCGACGAAGAGGCCGCCAATCTATTGAAGTACCAGCAGGCCTACCAGGCGTCGGCCAAGATCATCGATATTTCCGGAAGACTGTTCGACCAGTTGTTGACCCTCGGTCGTTAAGGAGCCGCATCATGCGCATCAGTACCACGATGATTTTCGATAAGGGCGTGTCGTCGATCCAGAATCGAACGTCCTCCCTGTTGCGCACCCAGCAGCAGATTTCCAGCGGCCGGCGCATCCTGACGCCGTCCGACGATCCGGTGGCGGCCGCCCAGTCGCTTCAGGTGGGGCAGGCGCAGGCGGTCAACAAACAGTTCCAGACCGCACAGGGCAATGCCAAGGACCCGCTTGGTATCATGGACGGGCAGTTGTCCAGCGTCACCGATCTGCTCGCCCGCGTACGCGAGCTGGCGGTGCAGGGCGGCAACGGCGCCCTGGCCGGTTCCGACCGCAAGAGCATTGCCGCAGAATTGCGCGCCCGCTACGAAGAACTGGTCAGTCTGGCGAACAGCACCGACGGTGCCGGCCAGTACCTGTTCTCGGGCTTTCAGGGCTCGAACAAGCCGTTCGCCGGCAGCGTCGAGGCCGGAGTCGCCTACGGTGGCGACGATGGCCAGCGCACGCTGGGCATCTCCGGATCGCGCCAGGTGCCGATCAGCGAATCCGGCAACGATGTGTTCATGCGCATCCGCAATGGCAACGGCACGTTTGCCACCGGCCTACAGGACGAACGCTCCGCCAATGCCACGCAGGTGACGGTGGAGGGCTCCAACGTCACCAACGCCGCTCCGCCGAACAGCGGCAGGATCGATCTGCGCTTCTGGACGGATACCGCCAATGCGCTCGGTGGCGGCGCCAATGCCGTGTATTACGATCTGGTCGACACCGCCGGCAATTCGCTCTACACCGGTACGCCGTCGGCCACCGGCGCGGCGGGCAGCTACACCCGGGCGTTTACCAGCGGCACCCCGATTGCGTTGTCCTCGACCAGTCCGCCGGCAGCGACTGCCTTCGACTACGGCTCCAACATTGTGCTTACCGGTACACCGCAAACCGGCGATGCTTTTGCGCTGACCGCGGGGGTGGGAACCCTGTCGTGGACGACAACGAAGTTGACCGCCTCGGGTGCTCGCGCCACCATCAATGCGGGTGCGGTCACCGATCCGGTGAAATGGTCGAACGGCAGCAACAGCGGCAATCTGGAAGTGCGCTTCTGGGTGGATGTCAGCGACGCGATCGGCGGCGGGGCGGGCAAGACCTATTACGATCTGGTCGATGCCAGCAACGGCAACTCATTGTTCACCGGCACTGCTTCGGCCACCGGAGCTGCGGGAAGTTATACCCATGCTTTCACCAGCGGGGCACCGATCAATTTCAACGGTCTGGCCGCGGCCTACAATCCGCCGAGCAACGATTTCGGCGCCAATGTCACCGTTACCGGCATTCCGGCCAGCGGCGATGCCTATACCGTCAAGGTCAACCCCACCGATCCGACCGGCAACGGCTATTTCGTCACCGCCGACAAAATGACCGCGACGGCAAACATGGGCAGCGGCATCATCGGCAGCGGCGAGGTGCTCGACCCATCGAAATGGAACAGCGCCGCCAACAGCGGCAAGTTGGAGGTCCGCTTCTGGACCGATCCTCTGGTTACCACCGCCAATCCGCCGGTGTATTACGACCTGGTGGATGCGACCAACGGCCGCTCTCTGTTCACCAATGGCGTGTCGGTGGCGGGCGGATTGAACAACACGTTTACGCACACCTTCCACAGCGGCGACCCGATCGCTTTCAGCGGCCTCGCCGCACCCTATAACGATCTGGGCGTGACGCTGACCATCAGCGGTACGCCGGTCAGCGGCGATGCGTTCACCGTGCAGAACAGCGGCACCACCAGCATGTTCGAAAACCTGGGCAATCTGATCCGGGCATTGGAAGGTTCTTCGGGGCCACCGGGCAGCACCACCAATGCGGAACTACAGAACAAGCTGGGTTTTGTGTTGACCAATCTGGGCCAGTCGGTCGATACCATCGCCAAGACGCGCGCCAACATCGGCACCCGCTTGAGCGAAATCGACGACCAGAATTCGGTTGCACAGAGTCTGGATCTGCAATACGCCGACACCCTGTCGCGGCTACAGGATGTGGACTACTCGAAAGCCATCACCGATCTGACGCGTATGCAGATGGAGCTCCAGGCGGCACAACAATCGTTTACCAAAATCTCCAATCTCTCCCTGTTCAACTACCTATGAATCTTCGCCCGATTGTTCTGGCGGCGATCACCGCGATGGCGGCAACAGGTTGTTCCACCCCGTCCGGGGTCGCTACACCGAGTGGCGGGACGATCATTCCGAACAGCCAGCTGGCGGTCAGCCCGAAAACCGTCCTACAGGCCGAGCAGTTGGTGTATTGGGCCGGCGTCGCCGCCATCGCTTATTTCGTGACCGATCCGTTGGCGCCCAACTGGTCGATACAGGAAGCCAGATTTCCTCAGGAGCGCTACCACCTCAGTCTACAAATGAAGCGCTACTACACCGGCGGCGCCGGCGAGGCACGGGCGGTTTTCCAGCGGCGAGCGAAAGAGATCATGCGCGCCGGGGGGTTCGAGGAATTCCAGATACTGGAATACAGCGAGGGCCTCGATTCGAGCGTGATCGGTTCGCAGCGCGTCGCCGAAGGCGTGGTGGCGATGGTCGCCAGGAAGGCTTTGCCTGTGCCGTGAAGGATGGCTTCCTCAGCCGGCGCCGGAGGCACGCAGAATGACGCCGAGATTGGCAAAACCCTGGTCGTAGAGCCGCCCGATGGCGGTCCCGAGAAAGGGCAGCGATAGATCGAGCACGATAAATCCGGCGGTGAGCGTGACCGGAAATCCAACCGCAAAAAGATTCAGCGTCGGTGCGATGCGCGACAATACGCCGAGCGCAATATTGGCGATCAGCAGGGCAGCCACCAGCGGCAGCGACAGCAACAGTCCGGAGGAGAACACCCCCGCGGCCGAAGCCAGCAGCGCCCAGAGCCCCTTGGATGCGATCGGCTGGGCGGACACCGGGAGCAGGGTGAAGCTCTCGGCGAGAGCCGAAAGCATCAGCAGGTGGCCGTTCATCGCCAGGTAGAGCAATGTTGCCACTAGGGCTACAAATTCGGTGATCACCGGCGTCTGGCCGCTGCCGTTGGGGTCGTAGAAAACGGCGAAGGACAGCCCCATCTGTAGGCCGAACAATTCGCCGGCGATATCGATGGCGGCAAACACCAGGCGCACGGCGAAGCCCATCACCAGACCGATCAGAATCTGTTGGGCGAGGACCGCGATGCCTTGCCATGAACCGATGGGTATCGACGGCAACGGCGGCAGAGCCGGGCCGACTGCCAGGGCGATTGCCAGCCCGAGCATCAGCCGCGTTCGGCGTGGCATCGCGGCGTTGTTGAATACCGGCGCCATCGACAGCAGGCCGAGAATGCGGGCCAGCGGGAAAATGAACAGACCCAGCCAAAGATCGAGCTGTGCCGAGGTCACGTTGAGCACTACAGTTCAGCCGATCAGCATCGGAATCGATTCGTACAGCCGGCGGATGTAATCGGTCATCACAGTGAGCATCCATGGGCCGGCGGCGATCAGCGTGATGAAGATCACCAGCAGCTTCGGTACGAACGACAGGGTGGCCTCGTTGATTTGCGTCGCTGCTTGGAAAATGCTGACGATCAGTCCCGTCGCCAGCGCCGCAATGAACAGCGGCGCCGATATCAGCAGCGTGATTTCCATGGCATGGCGGCCGATTTCGATGACGGTCGTCGGCGTCATGGCTGCCCGAAGCTCTGCACCAGAGAACCAATCAACAATGTCCAGCCGTCGACCAGCACAAACAGCATGATCTTGAACGGCAGCGAGACGATCACCGGCGACATCATCATCATCCCCATCGACATCAGCACCGAGGCGACCACCATATCGATGATGAGGAAGGGAATGAACACGATGAATCCGATCTGAAAGGCGGTTTTCAGTTCGGAAGTGACAAAGGCGGGGATCAGTACGCGCATCGGGATTTCTGCCGCCGTGGCGGGTTTCGGCTGCTTGGCAATCTTGGTGAACAAGGCCAAGTCGGGCTGTCGCGTCTGCTTCAGCATGAAGGCGCGCAGCGGGATAGCGCCGCGGTCGAGCGCTTCGGAAAATCCAATTTTGTTCTCCGCCAGCGGCAGGTAGGCGTCGGAATAGATCTTGTCGCCCACCGGCGCCATGATGAAGAACGTCAGAAATAGTGCGAGTCCGACCATCACCTGATTCGGCGGCGACGTCTGGGTACCCAGGGCATGGCGCAACAGGGAGAGCACGATGATGATGCGGGTGAAGCTGGTCATCATCAGCACGATCGCCGGCAGGAAACTGAGTCCGGTCAGCAGCAGCAGCGTCTGGATCGATAGCGACCACTGGGTTCCGCCGCCGGCCGCCGGTGTACTGGTGATGGCCGGCAGGGCCTGAGCGGCGGCCAGACCGGGCAGAATCAGCAGCAGGAGCGGGATGAAACGGCTAAGGCGCATTGCGGCGTTCGAGGGCACGTCTGATGCGGCTGGCGAAATCGCCGTCGGTCGTGGCGGGAGGGGTTTCCTGGCGCGGCAGATCGTGCAGCGAGGATATGCGGCCCGGGGCGACGCCCAGCACCAGCCAGCGCTCGCCGATTTCCACCACCACCACCCGTTCGCGCGGTCCTACCGGCGTACTGCCGACGACGCGCAACAGGCGGGCCGAGAATCCTTGCGGCGCCGAGATGCGCTTCAACAGCCAGAGTGCGGCAAACAGCAGCGCCAGAACGACGCCGAAGCCGAGCATCAGCTGTAGCAGACTGCCGCTGATGTCGGACGAGGTGGCGGTCGACGCGGACGCCTCGGCGTGCGCCGAGGCGGAAAGGACAGAGAGCAGGAAAAGCGGTGGACGCATCGCGAGGGCCGGCGCAGGATACAGACGCAGGATAGGCTCCCACCGCCACCGCGGTGTGCGGATAAAAAGGCAATTGGCGGGGTTATTGGGCGAATTGCCGATCCCGCCGGCGGCTAGCGATTCAGTTTGCGCATGCGCTCCGAGGGCGTGATGATGTCGGTCAGGCGGATGCCGAACTTGTCGTTGACCACCACTACCTCGCCTTGGGCGATCAGGGTGCCGTTGACCAGAACATCAAGCGGTTCGCCGGCCATCGCATCGAGGTCCACCACCGAGCCGTGGGCAAGTTGCAGCAGATTGCGGATCGAAATCCGCGTGTGACCCAGTTCCACGGTGAGTTGCACCGGGATATCCAGGATCATGTCGAAATCCTTCATCCCCTGCGCCGCCGCACCGCTGCCGAACTGCTCGAAAACGGCAGGTGCCGGCTGCGGGGCAGCGCTTTCGACAGCCGTTTGTTCGTTGAGGGCCGCGGCCCAATCGTCTTCGGATACCTGGTTGGGGTCTTCCTGGTCGGTTTCGCTCATCTCGGGCTCCTGCTAATGCGTCATTGTTTCGTCTTCGGCGCAGAACTGCTCCACGCGCAATGCGTATTGTCCGTTGCGGACGCCGTAGCCGCAGTTCATGACCGGCACGCCGTCCACGCTGACGGTGACCTGTTCTGGAATCTCCAGCGGCACGACGTCGCCGGCCTTGAGACCGAGGATCTCGCGCAGGGTGATCTGGGTGTGGCCGAGCGGCGCCCGGAGTTCAACCTCGGCCATCTGCAACTGCCGGGTCAGCAGCGTCGTCCAGCGCACGTCGGAAGAGGCCTGTTCGCTGTGCATGGTGCTGTAGAGCACATCGCGAATCGGCTCGATCATCGAATAGGGCAGGCACATGTGCATTTCCGCCGAGTTGCCGGAAAGCTCGATGGTGTAGGTGACTGCGACGACGATCTCGGACGGGGTGGCGATGTTGGCGAACTGGGTATTCATTTCCGAGCGGGCATATTCGAATTTGATGGCAAACACGGGAGCCCACGCTTTTTCGTACTCGTTAAACACCACGTTGAGCAGACCCTGGATGATGCGCTGTTCGGTGTGCGTGAAATCACGGCCCTCCACGCGGGTGTGAAAGCGGCCGTCGCCGCCGAACATATTGTCTACCACCAGAAATACCAGATTCGGGTCGAATACCACCAGGCCGGTACCGCGCAGCGGTTTTACGTAAACCAGATTGAGGTTGGTCGGCACCACCAGATTGCGCACGAATTCGCTGTATTTCTGCACCCGCACCGGTCCGACTGATATTTCGGTACTGCGATGCATGTAGTTGAAAAGACCGATCCGCAGGTAACGCGCATAGCGTTCGTTGATCAACTCCAGGGTGGGCATCCGGCCGCGGACGATACGTTCCTGTCGCCCCAGATCGTAGGAGCGAACACCCCCGGCGACCTCATCGCTGGGCGGTGCCTCGTCGGCCTCGCCAGTGACGCCCTTGAGCAGGGCGTCGACTTCTTCCTGGGAGAGAAAGTCCTGACTCATGGCGACCGGCGTATGCTCATTGAATTATGAAGCTGCTGAAAAGAACCGCGGCAACCGGACCCTTGGCCTTCACGTTCTTTTTCGCTGAAGGATTGGTGATGCCGTTGACTGCGTTGCGAATTTCCTCGGCAAGGGTGTCTTTGCCCTGGGTGCTGGTCAGGTCCGACGGTTTTTTGCTCGACAGCAGGCGCAAAATCCCGTTGCGAATTTCCGGCATGTATTGTTTCAGAAGTTCGCCGTCCGGCGCTTCATCGACCTTCAACTCGACCACGATCTGGATGTACTGGGCGGCCTGTTGCTCGCCCGGATTCTCCATTGCCAGATTGGTGGTGAACATTTCGAGCTTCACATAGACCGGAGGCGCATCGCTTTTCTTGTCGCGCTTGACTTCCACAACATCACCCTCGGCATCTGCTTCAGCATCATCGGCCGATTTGCTGTTCTTGAACAGCAGGAAGGCTCCCGCCCCGGCGGCAACCAGTAACACGACCGCCGCAACGACGATGATAATTAGCTTGCTCTTTTTCTTCGGTGCCGGTGCTTCCGCTTCTGCGTCGTTGGCTTCAGCCATACCTTACCCCTCTCCCGATTTGATCAATTCAAGCAAATGTGTCCACCATGCCGCGACCGGACGAAATCCATTGCGAGACGGCCGGCAGGGCGGCGACTGTCGGGCCGGCGTCCACCGCATCGCGGGCGGTCACGGGGCGCGGGCCGGAATTATCGCGCCTTTCCTCTCCCTGCGGTGGCGGCGCATCGCTGCCGACCTGGGCCTGGCCGAGATTGATCCCCGCATCGGCCAGGGTTTCGCGCAGCCGTGGCAGTGCGGCTTCGAGCGCTTCGCGGACAGCCGGATTTTGTGAGGCGAAGACGGCATTTGCCTGATCGCCATTGAGGCTGACGGCAATCTCGATGCGTCCCAGTTGCGGCGGTGTGAGTACCAGCGTGGCATGGCTTTCCTGGCGGCTGATCACCCAGGTCAGTTTGTCGCCAACTTCGCGATCCCAGCCGGGGGCGCCCAGCGGCGCCTCGATCTGTAGTGCGGGCGGTCGATTGGTGCCGTCGCGGCCGTACGTTGCCGGAGTGCCGGCGAGATTCTGGGCCGAAGCCAGGACGGCCTCGAATGGAGTATTGGTGGGGGGGTGCCCATGCGACTCGGGCAGGGTGCGGGTAGCGTCTTCGGTGGCAACATTTGCCGGTATAAGGGAAATAGTCGCCGCTTTCGGCGTGGCGGAATTCGCATCGGCACTGCCTGCCGCCTGTAGCGTCGGGCTATCGGCTGGGGTGGCGCTGCCGTGGGTCGACGCGATCAGCGAAGTCGGGACTCCGGCGTTTACCGTTTTCCCGTTGCCACCCTCCGTACGGGGAGCGGTACCCGCGGATGCAGGCTGGGTCGGCTGCGCCATTTGCGCGAACAGCAATGGCATGAGCGCAGCGAGCGCATCGGCCGGGACCGGCGTTGCCGCCGCTTCGGTCCCGGAGGCATCGCTCGCGGGCGTTGCCTCCAGGGTTTCCGTTGTGTCGGCCTTGGCAGAAAATCGGCCGGAAATCTGGCTGCGCAGCAATTCGGCAAACAGTGGAGCGGCGTCCGATCCGGTAGTGTCCGAAGCAGGGGCGGCCGGCAGCGTGCCCAGACCGTTGACGGCCGGGGATGCGGCCGGAGGCGAGGGAGGAACTGTGGATACGCCGCTCATCGTAAGGTCCTGAAGGAAGAATACGAAAGCCACAACGCAAAAGCTGTGCCATCCACCGGAAATCTTTAGGCGTCGTCCTCCTGTGGACTGCGTGCTGCATGCTCGTCCTGCACCTTCTGCTCGCGCTTTTGCTCCAGAGCCTGTAGTCGCGCCTGGTGACGCTGGGCCAATGTGTCGTAGGCGTTGACCTGACCGCGCTTGTCGATCCAGGCCTGTTTTCCTGCCGCCGTATTTTGCTGGCTTCTATGTGTATCGAGTTGGGCTTGGGCGATGGCCTGATCCAGCCGGCCGAGAAAAGCCTCAAAGTTGCGCCACTGATCGCGGCCCAGCCCGTCCCGGGCGGTGGCCAGAAAACGGGTGTGATACTCGGCGCGGTATTGTTCGAGCAACTGTAGTCTTTGCGCCGACTCTTTTTCGCTGGCCATCAGTTTGCCCAACTGCCGCGCCGCATCGTCCAGGCGAAGCTGGGACAGGTCGAGCAGGGTTTGCAGAGAGAAACGCTTATTCACAAAACCAGTCTAGCCTGAAAAACCGGGAACGGCGGTTCGCTCAATGACTGGTTCCTTCCGAGCGGTTGATTTTGTTCCAGACGTTGTATTTGCCCACCGGCTTGTCCATCGGGATGCGCTTCACTTCCTTGAAGGTCTGCGCATCGAAGACGATCAGTGCGCCGCCGTCGGTCTTGCGTTCCCAGAGGCTCGCCAGTGCATAGCGACCGTCGCGCGTAAATTCGACGTGGGCCAACGTCTTGCCCGGATCGGGGCATATCTCGGCAATCTTCTCCAGCGTGCGTTTGTCGATGACTTGGAGCGTGTCTTTGCCCTTGCCCATCATCGAATCGGTCCAGGCATAGGGCGTAGCCTCGTGGCTGCGCAAGAAAAAGCCGGGACCGAGCGTGGGAATGTTCTGCACCGTCTGCCAGTTGGACATGTCGATCACGCTGATCACACTCTCCTTGAGATTTGGCGAGGCCATCACGCGCCGCCCCTGCCAGCTGAAGGTGATGCCCGAGCCGAGATGGGGCATGCCGGGAATGTCGAGATCGGCGATCTTCTTGCGCACATCGAGATTCACCACCTGGCCCTTGCCGGACTGGCGCCCGGCTCCCATCAACTCCGCATAATTCTGGGTGAAAAAGAAGTCGTCGAGCGGCTCCGAAAGCCTGGTCCGGCGCGGGTTGAGGAAGCCCGGGATAAACGTGCCTTCCTTGTACTGGAAGTCGTGGATCGCACCGATGGGAATGTCCTCGGCCTGTGGGTCGTAGCTGATTTCCCAGACCTCGGGCACATCCTTCAGGGCGGCGACGAAGCTCTTGCGCGGCGCGGCGTCGTACACCGCCGAAACGCGCGAACTCCGCGCATTCTCCTTGTCGCGTACCGCATGCACGCGCAGCAGGTTCAACTCGGCGTCGAGCAATACCAGCGTGTTGGGCAGATAGTTGGCTACCGCCACATATTTTCCGTCGCCGGAGACGGCGACATTGCGCGTATTGAGGCCGGCACGAATCTCGGCGATGGTCTGTAGATTCCACAGATCGAACTTGCTCACCCATCCGTCGCGGGAAGCGAAGAAGACATAGCGTCCGTCGGCGGTGAACTTCGGCCCGCCGTGTAGCGCATAGCGGCTCTGGAAGCGGTGGATCGGCTCCAGCTTGTCGCCGTCAAGTACGGCGACATGATGATCGCCGCCCTCGACGACGAGGAACAGATTCATCATGTCCACCCCCTTGAAGATATCGGTTGGGCGGTTGGGCAGGCTGCCCGCCGCGAAATGGATCCGGTGCGAAGCGCGGATTGCGGCTTCGTCCCAGCCCGGCGCGGGCAACACCGGGGTGTAAATCCATTCGGCCAGCGCCGCGCTCTCCTCGGGCCTGAGCTGGTCGGCAAAGCCAGCCATTTGCGTCGCTGCACGGCCTTCGCGAATGGTCTTCAGCGCTTCGGGTTTCTTCAACCGCTCCAGGCTTTCCGGCAACAGCGCCGGCCCCATCAGGCCGAGGCGGTCGGGGCCGTGGCAACTGGCGCAATGCGTGGTGTAGAGGTTGGCGGGTTGCAGGGAATCATCGGCCGCCTCTGAACAGAGGGAGAGTAAAAGGAGAGGGACGGCGAGGATTGATTTCATGGCGTACTTGCAGCGGTGGTCATTCGTTATCGGAAAGGGATTCCCTTCGGCCATTCCCGCCTGCGCGGGCATGGCCGAGCCTTCACGCCGCGATCTCCTCGTCGCTCAGATAACACGCCGGATCCTCGCTCCAGACATCGCCGCCGTCCTGCTCGGCGCGGACGCGCGAGCTGCCGTTGCAGATTGCCAGGTAGCGGCAACAGCCGCAGCGGCCACCGATGCGGCGCGGATGTTCGCGCAGCCGCGCCAGCAGCGGATTCGACGGGTCGCTCCAGATTTTCGAAAATGGCCGTTCGCGTACGTTGCCGAGCGGCACATGCCACCACATGGTGTCCGGATGGACCGCGCCCAGATTGTCGATGTTGGCGACGTTGACGCCGCTGGCGTTGCCGCCCCATTGCCGCAGCTTGGCGTCGATATGTTCAGCCCGCTCGGGAAAGCGGCTGCGCACCCAGTAGAGGAAATACGCGCCGTCGGCATCCTGGTTGCCGGTGGTGAAATCGCACTCGCGGCCGGCGCGGTGATCCTCCCAGCACTGGTCGAACAGCAGGTCCATCGCTCGCCGCGTGGTCAGATGGCGGGCGTCGGTGCTGCGGTTCTTGTTGCCGCGGCCGGCGTAGTTGAGGTGGGAAAAATAAAAACGATCGATCTTTTCGTCGCGCACCAGCTGCAGCAGCGCCGGCAGGTCATGAGCATTGTCCTCGGTCATCGTGTAGCGAACGCCGACTTTTAGCCCGCGTTCGCGGCACAGCCGCAGGCCGGCCAGCGAGGCGGCGTAGGCGCCTTCCTTGCGGCGGAAGCGGTCGTGGGTCGCGGCGATACCGTCGAAGCTGATGCCGACGTAATCGAAGCCGATCGCTGCGATGGCGTCGATATTGTGCGCGTCTATCAGTGTGCCGTTGGACGACAGCGCGGTATAGAAGCCCATCTCTTTGGCGTGGCGCGCAATGTCGAAGATGTCCGGGCGCAGCAGCGGTTCGCCGCCGGACAGGATCAGCACCGGGACGCGGCAGGCCATCAGGTCGTTCATTACGGCGAACACTTCTTCGCGGCTCAGTTCGCCCTTGAAATCGGTATCGGCGGAAATCGAGTAGCAGTGCTTGCAGGTCAGGTTGCAGCGCCGGATCAGGTTCCAGATCACTACCGGACCCGGTGCGCAGTTTCCAGATAAGCGGCGCGGGCCGACCGGCGTGGGGTGGGTCAGTTCGCGGATGAATTGGGAGATGCGGAACATGGGGGTATTGGAACTTATCCGGCGATGCGCAGGCCGGTCTTTTTCAGTATGCGGGTGGAAAAAAGAATTTCGTGAGCGCGGTAGCTGGCGGGGAATTCGCTTTCGATCAAGGCGGCGATGGCGGCCACTTGGTCGACCGCTTCCTCGCGGCAGCGGCCATGCACCATGGCGAACAGGTTGTAGCGCCACAGCGGCAATTGCCGCGGGCGGCGATAGCAGTGGGTCACCGCCGGCAGCGTGCCGATAAGCTCGCCCACGGCGTCCGCCGCGTCGTCGTCGATGTCCCAGACGCTCATGCCGTTGGCGGTGTAGCCAATCGAGTAATGGTTGGGTACCACCCCGATGCGGCGGATCATGCCGCGCGCCAGCATTGAGCGCAGGCGTTGCATCACTTCCACCGGCGCCAGGCCGAGTTCCGCAGCGATGGCATGGTAGGGCTGCGGCGTCAGCGGCAGGCCGCCTTGGGTGGCGAGCACCAGCGCGCGGTCGTCGGCATCGCTGGCAAGGGGCATCGCGACAGGTTTCATGCGCGCAGCTTCATTTCGACGAAGTATTCGCGTTCCTTGGGAAACAGGAACACCGGCAGCCCGCTCGCCATCTCGATGGCCCTGGCCGTGTCGGCGATGGCGTCGGCGCTTTCCGTCGCCAGCACGAACCACATGTTGAGCGCATGCTCGCGGCGGTAGTTATGGGCGACCTGCGGAAAGGCATTGACCTGTGCGGCGATAGCGTTGAAACGTGCTTCCGGCACCGCCAGCGCCGCCAGGCAGAACGCGCCGCCCATGCGTTCGATCTGGAACATCGGCCCGAAGCGTGTCAACACGCCGCGCAGCAGCAGGTCGCCGAGACGCTCCAACAGTTCCTCCTCGCTCAGCCCCAGCGTTGCGGCGGCTTGGGCGTAGGGCCGGTCGCAGATCGGGAAATCGCCCTGTAGGGCGTTGATGATCGCCCGCTCGGTGGCATCGAGGGCGGCCGGAGTGTGCGCTTCAGTCATCGGTGCCGTTCCGGGCATAGCGCGCAGCGCACTGTTTGAAGCGGCGCACGCTGAACAGCACCGCATGGGGATGATCGTCGAGTCCCAGTTCGGCGGCATGGCGTGCGCGCAGCGCTTCGACTTCGGCGCGCTGCTTGCCGTGGATCATGCCGTACAGGTTGTACGGCCAGTGCGGCAGTGCGCGCTCGCGCTGATAGCAGAGCGTGACGCCGGGCAGGGCGGCGAGGCGGCGGCCGAGGTCATCCACCCGGTCCTGCGGTAGATCCCAGACGCACATTGCGTTGGCGGTGAAGCCGAGTTCGTGGTGCCGCACGACGATGCCGAAGCGCTTCAGCGTGCCGTTCCGCAGCCAGTTTTCGATCAGTTCGATGGCTAGGTGCTCGCTGATGTCGATGTGCTCGCCGAGCGCCTTGAACGGTTGCGCGACGAGCGGCAGGCCATTTTCCAGCGCGGCCATCAGACGATGCTCGATGTCGCCGAGCGCGCAGGGTGGCGAACCCGGGGCGGCCACCCGATACTTTGCGCCGCCGTTGAGGTCGAAGCCGAGGTCGATGTAGTACTCCTCACGCAACGGCAGGCTCAGCAGCGGCAGCGCACAGTCGCGGCCGATCTCGGTGAGAGCCCGCTCCCGGTTCTGTACGCTGGCGGCGGCGACGACGAACCAGAGGTTCCAATCGCCTTCGCGCTGGTAGTTGTGGTTCACTTCCGGCTGCGCGTTGATCCGCGCCGCGATTTGCTCGATCCGTTCCACCGGCACTTGCATCGCGGCCAGTGTGCTGGCGCCTATGCGGCGCGGTGCCACTATCCCGCCGATGCGACCGATACGGCCGCAGGCCAGACCGTCGCGACAGGCAGCGAGCACCGCGTCCTCGGCGAGCCCGAGCTGGCGGCCGATCTCGGCGAACGGGCGAGGGAGCAACGGAAAGTCCCGCTGGTAGTCGTTGAGCAGGCGCAGGGCGGCGGGAGCGCGATCGTTCATTTCAAAAGCCGATCCGCGCCGCACGGGCGGAGAAAAAGACGCCGCTCGGGCTGTCGACGCCGAGCGTCTTCAGCGGCGCGTGGCGGGCCGTGTCGTAGACCGTCACCGTGTTGTCGTCGCGGGAGGAAATCCAGATCGCCTCGCCGCGTGGGGTAAATTCCATGTGCAGCACGGCCTTGCCCGGTTGCAGCGTTTCGACGACGGTGTCGCTGAGCGTGTCGATCACCTGTACCCAGCTGTTGTCAGGGAAGGCGAAGTTGACCCACACCTCGCGTCCGTCCGGCCGTGCCATGACGAACACCGGCTGGCTTTTTACCGCAATGCGGCCGACTTCCTGCCAGCTGCGCGTATCCACCACCAGCACCTCGTGGTGGCCGATGGCGGGCAAATAGGCGCGGTTGCCGGCGATCGACCAGCCGCGCAAATGCGGCATTTTGTACACCGGCAGCGGCGTTTCGCCTTTGCCGTAGCCGGCGAGTATCTTGCGCACGCCGAGTTGCGGCTGCCAAGTGTCGAGCAGGGCCAGGCCGTCTTCGCCGAACAGGCCGGCGATGTAGTAGCGGCCGTCCGGCGTCACCAGCCCGTCGTAGGGTTGTTTACCGGCCGGGTAGACGGCGGTCTTGGGCTGTGCCGGGTCGGAAAGATCGGTGACGCGAATCTCGCCGGCATCGAACAGCGCGTAGGCGAAGCGCTGGCCGGGCAGGTCGGCGAGGCCGACCACTTTCGAGCGCTTGCCCTCACTGCCGTAGCTCGCCGGTACGTCGGCCACCTGTTCCAGCGTTTCGGCGTCGAAGGCCTTGATGCCGCCGGGCTCGTAATTCTGCGCCACCACCAGCCGGCCGTCCTGCGAGATGGCGCCGCCGATGGCATTGCCGGCCTGGAGGATGCGTTTGACCAAGGTGCCGGCGAGCAGATCGATTTTCGACAGCCCGCCGTCGCGGCCGAAGACGTAGGCATAGCGCTGGTCGCGCGAAAACACTGCCGAGGCGTGGGAGAGGTCGCCGAGGCCGGTAACGCGGCCGATCTCGAGCTGCCGGGTGGTATCCACGATACGCACGCTGCCGCTGCCGCGCTCGATCACTAGGCCGAGATCGCCGCTGCCGCGCAAGGGCGGGGTGGCGCCGACGGCCAAGGTGAAGAGCATCATGCAGAGGAGGGCCAGCATGCGATGAGCCATCTCAGTGAGCCTCTTGCGGGAATCCGGCGAGGAGCTTTGCGACGATCCAGCGGGCGTCGGTTTCGTCCAGAATGCCGCGGAAGGGCGGCATCGGGGTTCCCGTACGGCCATGCAGGATAGCGACAAAGAGGGCTTCTGGCGGCCGGTCGCGCAAGGCGGCTGGGGTCAGCGCGGGGCCGAGCCCTCCCTGCAAGGTCAGCCCGTGGCAGGATCCGCAATCCTGGCGCACAAGGCGGATGAGTTCGGCGGGCCGGTCGGCCCGGGCGTCGGCGATGGCGATGCCGAATATGGCCAATCCGGCGACGCAGGGGCGAATGACCTTATTCGGATACAACGATGCTTCCTTTCATTTCCGGGTGGGGGCCGCAGGTGTAGGGATAGGTTCCGGCTTGGGTGAAGGTTCGCTGCCAGCGCTCGCCGGGAAACAGACGCTCTGATTCCAATCCTCCTTCCACAGGAAACAGGACGCTATGGCTGGTGCGCTTTTCCCGATTCGTCCAGCGAACCGTACCGCCGATTCGAAGCGCTATTTCATTCGGGCGAAAGCTGTAATTCTCGATGCTGACGTCGACGACAGGTTCCGTTTCCCCGGCCACGTCACCGCGGGCGGGCGGCATGCCGGTCAGAGCGGCGGAACAGAGCAGGGGCAACCACATTCCTGCGCTCCGGTGCGGCCCTGTGCTCATCGCCTTTCCCGCTTAGAACCTTATGGCCTTTACATCGCCCTCGCTGCCGATACCCAGCTTGTAGCCGAAAGAAACGTGATGGAACCGTCCTGTGGCGTGGTCGGCGTGAATCGCGATTCCGAACGGAATCGCCTTCCCTTCCCCCATCGCCACGCCGCCGGCGAGCTTGCGGGTGAACGTGACGGTATAGGTGTCGCCGGACTTGCTGCCTTCGGCCCTGGCGTCAGCCTTGCCGCCGTCCATCGCGCGCTTGTCGGTCACCGTGCCATCGGCGGCTTTTGCGCCTTTTGCACTTTTCCATTGCATCAGATCGTAGGCGCCATCCTTTACGTATTTGAGTTTTTTGTCGTCTGCGCCCGGCATGGTCCGGGCATCCTGATGGCAGGTTGCCCAACAACCGACCAGATCGCCCTGCGGCACCTTGTCGTTGGCGAACATCACATTGGCTTTGACCTCGTTTTCCTTGTCGGCGGGGTCGGCGCCACCGTCCGGCGACTTGAATGTGAGGCGGAGATACAAGCTGGTCGCGTCGTAAGCCGCCTGCACCCCAACCGGGAAACTGAGGGTCTTGGGTGCGCCCTTGGGTTCGAGTTCCTTGCCCGCCAGCCGTTTGAAATCCAGAGAAAGCTTGCCTTTTTCATCATGGCAGCCGGCGCAGGTTTCACCTTTCTTTATGGCGGTCGACCCGCTGTGCTCGGCTTTCTTGGTCGCCCACTCGATCGGGGTGACGCCGGGGTGGAACAGCAGGATGTCCTTTTTCGGCACTTTGCTCCAGTCCGGGGCGGCGATGGCCGCCGATGCGGAGGCAAGCAAGGTGCTGATTACTGCCAGAGAGATGAAGTTCTTGTTCATGGTGCAATCTCCATTTGCGTGAATTGACGTGCCTGCGCCGCCGTCGGTTACTCGTCTTCCTCTTCCTTCATGCCCTTCGGCTTGTGGTGGGCGATCCCCTTGTGACAGTCGATACAGGTCTGTTTGTCGTCTTGGGCGATTTTGTGCATCTTGGAGGCGCGGGTCTTCTGCTTCTCGATATCCATGCCTTCGAAGCTGTGGCAGTTGCGGCACTCGCGCGAGTCGGAGGCTTTCATGCGGGCCCATTCATGCTCGGCCAGCTCCAGACGCCGGGCTTCGAATTTCTCCGGCGTGTCGATCGTTCCCACGATCTTTCCATAAATTTCCTGGCTGGCCTGGATTTTCCGCGCCATCTTGTGCACCCAGTCCTTGGGCACATGGCAGTCGGAGCAGATGGCCCGCACGCCGGTGCGGTTCGAGTAGTGGATGGTCTGCTTGTACTCCTGATAGACGTTGTCCCGCATCTCGTGACAGGAGATGCAGAACTCAAGCGTATTTGTGGCTTCCATGGCCGTGTTGAAACTGCCCCAGAAAACGATGCCGGAGACGAAGCCGACGGCCAGCAGGGTTAGTAGCGAGTATTTCGCGCTGGGTTTCCTGAGACGGGCCCAGATGCCGTTGTTGTTGCTGGAACTCATGAGGAGCGCTCTCTTCGCATCGAATCAGGTCTTGAAGGGCAAGGAAGCGATTGCTCCTTGCCCCGGGGCATCGACTCCGACGGTCAATAGATGTCGTGCTGGGTGTTGTAGACGTTGAACTTGCCGGTCGGCGTGATCATCTTCGGGTCGGTGATGACCTTCTTGACCTTCAAGGTGGCATCGTCATACACCACGATGGCCGACTGGTCCGTCTTGCCGCCCCACAGCGAGATCCAGACTTCCGTGCCGTCGGCGCTGTACTCGGGGTGCACCGCCCGCTTGGTCGCCTTGGTTTCCGGCAGCCCGGAATCTTTGGCGACATTCAGCGTCGCTTTCGGTTTCGACAGGTCGGACATGTCCCAGACCGCGACGGATTCGGCAAGCTCCTTCTCGGGGTTCTGCGGCGAATCGGCCCACAGGTGCTTGGACTTCGGATGGGTCTTGACGAACAGGTTGCCCGGCACATGCTTCACCTCCTGGACGACTTTCCAGTTGAACTCCTTGTACTTGGCGTTCTTCTTGTCGTCGGACGCGGTCGAGATCAGCGTCACCACGTCGGCACCGAGGTGGCCGGTGGCCCAGACGGGACCAAACTTGGGATGGACGAAATTCGCGCCCCGTCCCGGGTGGGGAATCTTGGCCACATCGATCAGAGCGGCCAGCTTGCCAAGCTTGGTATCCACCGCGGCGATCTTGTTGGAGGCGTTGGCCGCCACCAGGAAGTAGCGCTTCGAGGCATCCCAGCCGCCGTCATGCAGGAATTTGGCCGACTCGATGGTGGTCGTCTTCAGGTTCTTGATGTCGCTGTAATCGACCAGCAGGATCTGGCCGGTTTCTTTGATGTTGACCACCCATTCCGGCTTGATTTCGGACGACACGATGGAGGCCACGCGCGGTTCCGGATGGTATTCGCCATCGACCGTCATGCCGCGGGTGCTGACGACCTTGAGCGGCTTCAGCGTGTCGCCGTCCATGATCACGTACTGGGGCGGCCAGTAGGAGCCGGCGATCGCGTACTTGTCGTCGTAGCCCTTGAACTTGGACGTATCGACCGAGCGCGCATCGAAGCCGATCTTCAATTCGGCAACGACGGACGGTTTTTCCATCCACAGATCGATCAGCGACAGGCGGCCGTCGCGACCGATTACATAAACATAGCGGCCGGACTTGGACAGGCGCGAGATATGCACTGCGTAGCCGGTCTTGACGATGCTGCGGATTTCCTTGGTGTCGCCGTCGATCAGCGCCACTTCGCCGGTGTCGCGCAAGGTGACGGAGAACATGTTCTTCAGGTTGAACTTGTTCATCTGCCTGGTCGGGCGATCCTTGACCGGAACAATCACCTTCCAGGAATCCACGGTGTCCTTGAAGCTGTATTCCGGCGGCGTTTCGGGTTTGTTCTGGATGTATTTCGCCATCAGCGACAACTCATCCTTGGTCAGGATGTCGTCGAAATTCACCATGCCGCCGTCGGTGCCGTAGCCGATGATCTTTTCCAGGCGCTGCTGACCGAGTTTGAGCGTGCCGCCTTCGATGACGTTGCCGCTCTTGTCTTTCTTGCTCCAGTGCGGCTCCAGGTTCTTGCCCGTGGCGCCCTTGCGCAGGACGCCGTGACAGCCGGCACAGCGCTCGAAGTAGATGCGGCGCGCCTTTTCGGTTTCGTCCTTGGTCAGTTCCGGCGCCGCCGCGGCTGCCTCTACGGCCTGCTGGGCATGGGCGTTGGTTACGAAAAGGCTACCGACTGCCAGCGGAAGCAGGGCGAGTGTGCCTGTGATCCAATATTTCGTTTTCATGCGCTTCTCCCTCAAAGTGGCGCCGCCGAAATCACCCCGGCAGCTGGATGGACTTCTTGCACCGGGAGTCTCCTTGCTAGCGAAGTGGACTTCCTTGATTCCAGTCAAGCTATCCCTGAACGTGCGCTGCCTTCCTGATTTCTTGAATTGGATCAATTTTTTGCTTTGCCTGGGCGTACAGAATCGGGACCATGGAGATTGATCGCAACTGCGTGTATCTGATCGGCGCCGGACCCGGCGACCCCGATCTGCTGACGCTCAAGGCCGCCCGCATCATTGCCGCAGCGGACGTGGTTGTGTATGACCATCTGGTAGGGCAAGGCGTGCTGGCATTGATTCCGGCACACAGCGAACGCATCGATGTGGGGAAGGAAGCCGGCCATCACCCCGTGCCCCAGGAACGGATCAGCCGGATTCTGGTGGGCTTGGGCAGGAAAGGGGGCACCGTGGTCCGGCTCAAGGGCGGTGATCCTTATATCTTCGGTCGGGGCGGCGAAGAGGCCGCGGCGCTGGCGCGAGCGGGCATCGGCTTCCAAGTCGTACCGGGCATTACGGCGGCCTCGGGGATGGCGGCTTATGCCGGTATTCCGCTCACCCATCGCGACTACGCGCAATCCTGCCTTTTCGTCACGGGCCATCTCAAGGACGGGCATCTCGATCTGGATTGGGCCGCTCTGTCCCGACCGCGACAGACGGTGGTGATTTACATGGGGATAAGCGGCATCGATGAAATTTGTCGACGGCTGATGGCCTACGGCCTGCCCGGCGGCACGCCGGCGGCGGTGGTGCGCAACGCCACCCTCTGCGATCAGCAGGTCGTGACGGCGGATGTTTCACGTTTGGCATCCGCCTGCCATGGTGCCGGTATCCGGCCTCCTGCCTTGATCGTGATCGGCGCCGTGGTATCGTTAGCGCCGCAACTGGATTGGTTTTCCATTGCGGGCAGCCATTGCCTGCCTGGCCGAAACGGGCCAGGGCCGGGAATTCTTGACTGCCATCAAGGTGTTTGATCTTCTCACTGCCTACATTAGCAACATGCCGTTTGTATTCGCGAACGGCAACCATTCGCGAAGGGGAAAGCATGAGTTCAGCATTTTCGACCTCGACGGCGCGGAACATATTTTTCGGGGGAACGGTTTTTTTCTTCCTGATGTTCCTGGCGCTGACATTCGACACGCAGCAGCAGTTGCCGCAGCGCGACCAGCGGGCACAATTGTCCAATCCGCAGATCGCCGCCGGCAAAAAGCTGTGGGAAGTCAATAACTGCATCGGCTGCCATACGCTGATGGGTGAGGGCGCCTACTTTGCTCCCGAACTGGGAAATGTGTACAAGCGCCGCGGGCCGGAGTTCATCAAGGCCTGGATCCAGGCCCAGCCGACCGGTGCGCCGGGTCGCCGGCAGATGCCGCAATTCAATCTGAGCGACAAGGACATCGACGATCTCGTCGCGTTCCTGAAGTACGCCTCGGAAATCAATACGGCTAACTGGCCGCCCAACATCGAGGGCTGAGGAGAAAAACATGCAATACAAATCTCAAGCGGTGGCCAAGCCCTATTTCATAGGCGCGCTCGGCCTGTTCGTGGCGCAGATCCTGTTCGGGCTGATCATGGGCCTGCAATATGTGGTCGGCGATTTTCTGTTTCCCGAAATTCCCTTCAACGTCGCGCGCATGGTGCATACCAATGCGCTGATCGTCTGGCTGCTGATGGGCTTCATGGGGTCGGCCTACTATCTGGTTCCTGAGGAGGCGGAGCGCGAGCTCTACAGCCCGAAGCTGGCGATCGTCACGTTCTGGGTCTTCCTCGTCGCCGCTGCGCTTACCGTGGTCGGTTATCTGGCCGTACCTTATGCGACGTTGGCCAAGATCACCGGCAACGACCTGTTGCCGACGATGGGCCGTGAGTTCCTCGAACAGCCGACCGTCACCAAAATCGGCATCGTCCTCGTGGCGCTGTCGATGCTGTTCAATCTGTCGATGACCTACCTCAAGGGACGCAAGACATCGATCACCACCGTGCTGCTGCTCGGCCTGTGGGGACTGGCGGTCTTCTTCCTGTTCTCCTTCTACAACCCGACCAATCTGGTGCTCGACAAGTTCTACTGGTGGTGGGTGGTGCATCTCTGGGTGGAAGGCGTATGGGAACTGATCCTCGGCGCGCTGCTGGCGTTCGTGCTGATCAAGGTGACCGGGGTCGACCGCGAGGTGATCGAGAAGTGGCTGTACGTGATCATCACCCTGGCGCTGGTTACAGGTCTTATCGGTACCGGCCACCACTACTATTGGATCGGCACGCCGGAATACTGGCAGTGGTTCGGTTCGGTGTTCTCCGCGCTGGAACCGATTCCCTTCTTCGCCATGACCCTGTTCGCTTTCAATATGGTCAACCGCCGCCGTCGCGAGCACCCGAATCGGGCCGCTACGCTATGGGCGCTGGGTACCGGCGTAATGTCCTTCCTCGGCGCGGGTGTATGGGGTTTTCTGCACACCCTGGCACCGGTGAATTTCTATACCCACGGTTCGCAGATCACCGCGGCACACGGCCACATGGCCTTCTACGGTGCCTATGTGATGGTGGTCCTCACCATGATTTCCTACTCGATGCCCCTGATGCGCGGCCGCCAGGCCAACAGCAATGCATCGCAGGTGATGGAAATGTGGGGCTTCTGGCTGATGACCATCGCGATGGTGTTCATCACGCTGTTCCTCACCGCCGCGGGCATCCTCCAAGTCTGGCTGCAGCGTGTGGCGACGACACCATTATCCTTCATGGCCACGCAGGATCAGCTGGCGCTGTTCTACTGGCTGCGCGAAGGCACCGGGGTGGTCTTCCTGATCGGCCTGCTGGTTTATCTGGCGAGCTTCTTCAAGGGCGAAAAAGTCGCCGCCTGATCCAACGTTATCCTTTGGTTCTTCGGCCCTCCATTGCGAGGGCCTTTTTTTTGCCTGCCGGAATCGGTTGCTATGGACGCAGCGGCAACCGTATCTCGAACGTCGTCAGGCCGCGCTCGGAACGTACCGATGCATCTCCGCCGTGTGCGCGGGCGATGGAGCGGGTGATCGCCAAGCCGAGCCCGGCGCCTTCGCCGAAACGCCGGCGCGATGCATCCACCCGGTAGAAGCGGTCAAACAGCCGAGGCAGATGTTGCTGCGGGATGGTTAGGCCACTGTTTTCCACCGACAATGTCAGTGCAGCTTCGTCTGTGGCGACGCGGATCGCAATATGTCCGCCGGCCGGCGTATGACGAATTGCATTGGAGAGCAGATTGCTCAATGCCCGGCGCAGCATCAGCCGGTCGCCGCTGACCAGGCCTGCGCCGGCGCAGCTCAGGCGGATGCCTTTTTCGTCGAGCAGCGCATCGTAAAATTCCGCCAGTCCGCGTATCTCCGCCGGCAGATCTACGGGTTCCCGATGGGGGACGATGAGGTCGTTGTCGGATTTGGCGAGCAACAGCATGTCGGCGATCATCCGTGACAGGCGCTCGAATTCCTCGACGTTGGAAGCGAGAACATCGTTGTATTCGGCGAGCGTCCGCGATCGGGAAAGAGTGACTTGGGTCTGGGTCAGCAGGTTGGCGACCGGGGTGCGCAGCTCATGGGCGAGGTCGGAGGAAAAGTCGGACAGGCGGCGGAAGGAATCCTGCAAGCGCGCCAGCATCTCGTTCAAGGTCGCGGCCACCTCCGCCAGCTCGGCAGGGATCGCGTCGACCGGCAGTCGCTGGTCGAGCCGCGCGGCGGTGATCTCCGCAGCCCGCTGGCGGATTTCGCGCAGCGGCGCCAACCCGCGACGCGCTGCGAACCAGCCGAGCAACCCGGTCAGTAGAGCGGCTGCGGCCATGACTGACCAGAGCGCCTGCTTAAACGAATACATGAAGTGTTGATGGTGCGAAAGCTCGGTGGACACCGCTACGACCGTAGGGGCGAGGCTCGCATCGCCGATCCTGGCTTCGGCAAAGACTCCCCGGTAGGAGCGATTCGCAGCATCGGTCCACACCGATGTCAGCCCACGTTTCGCCCGGGTACGGATGTCGTCGGGAAACTGCGCGCCGGCTGTTGCATAAAGGGTCCGCCCCTCGGCGGAGAGCACGGCCACTGCCAATCCGTGGTGACCGACAAGGGATTCGTCCAACTTGGCCGATAGCGCGTCGATCCCCCGGTTGGAGTCGACTTTTCGCAATGCGCTTTGTAGCAATTCGATCTTGCCCGTCAGTAGCTCCATATCGAGTTCCTCGAAGTGCCGCTCGACTAGTGTGCCGACGAGGAGCCCGAGCAATAGCAATACCGTGGTCGATACCGCGGCGAAAAGCAGGGTCAGCCGAAAAGTGATGGATTTCCGCCACCCCGCGCTCACTCCGCGACCTCCAGGACGTAACCCATGCCGCGGATGGTGTGGATCAGTTTCGGTACGAAACCGTCGTCCACCTTCGCCCGCAGTCGCCGGACGGCGACCTCGATAACGTTGGTGTCGCTGTCGAAGTTCATGTCCCAGACCTGGGAGGCGATCAGCGAGCGGGGCAGCACTTCGCCCTGGCGGCGCAGCAGCAATTCCAGCAAGGCGAACTCCTTGGAAGTGAGATCGATTCGCCTGCCCGAGCGGACGACCCGACGCCGCATCAGGTCCACTTCGAGATCGGCGGCGCGTAGTGTGTCGGGCTCCTTGCTCCGGCTACCGCGGCGCAGCAGTGTTCTGACACGGGCAAGCAGCTCGGAAAAAGCGAAGGGCTTCACCAGATAGTCGTCGGCGCCGAGTTCCAGTCCTTTGACCCGGTCGTCCACCTCGTCGCGGGCGGTGAGAAAAAGCACCGGCAGTTCCTTGCCGGCCTTGCGCAGGCCCTGCAGCACCTGCCAGCCGTCGAGGCTGGGCAGCATCACATCGAGAATCGCCAGTTCGTAGCTGCCGCTCAGCAGGAGATGCAGCCCGTCGTGACCGTCGCGCACCAGATCGACGACGAAACCGGCTTCCGTCAGCCCCTGATGGAGGTAGCTCCCGGTTTTCGGTTCGTCTTCGACGACGAGGATTTTCATGGGCGGACTCCCGAACATTTTCTCCCGGCGATTCTGCCCTGGGAGAAGGGCGGCTTCTTGAAGATTACGGAAATGTAATCCTCCGGTCAGTGTTTCGTTAAGCCGGATACCGCAAAATCCCCCCATCGACATTCTGGATCGCCAACCATGAAAAAACTACTTACAGGGGCTTTGGGCATTCTGCTCCTCGCTGTCGCGGCGGCGGCGCTGGTCCAAGCGGGCTGCGTCGACGTTGCGGCCGACACGCCGCACAGCCCGCTGGTCTACCGGCTGATCGAATGGACGCGGGAGCGCTCCGTGGATCGTCAATCGCAGGACGTCGCTCCGCCCGCGAACCTGGCCGAGCCTGAACGCATCCGCCGCGGCGCTGGAAATTACGACGCCATGTGCGCCGATTGCCACACGGCTCCAGGGCGCGAGGATTCGGAACTCCGCAAAGGCCTCTATCCGCAACCGCCTGATTTTTCCCGTCGTGCGGCGGAAAGCGGCGACTCCGGGCGGGAGAATGCCCGTCGCTTCTGGATCATCAAGCACGGCATTAAGGCGTCGGCCATGCCGGCCTGGTCCCGGGCCGGCGTCGACGATGAAGGCGTTTGGGATCTGGTCGCCTTCCTCAAGGTGCTGCCCGGCTTGTCGGCGGAGGACTACCGTCGGCAGGTCGAATCCAGCGATGGGCATCGGCATGGCGGCATGAACGCTCAACATTCGCCCCCGCCAACCGGTGCAGACCGCCACCCCTCGGCTTCAGCGCATGAGCCTATCCACCACCACCCGGCCCATGCCCACTGAATCGAGGCGCAGCGGGGCATCCGTGAGAGCCATTTGCCGCATTCACATTCAAATCAATGCAAAGGAAATCATCATGAACCGTTTGATCGCCTGCCTCGTGCTTGCCGGGTCAGCCGTTGCTGTGTCGATACCGGGAACTGCCGCCGAGAAAATGCATGCCACGGGCCACGCGACGGGGAGCGCATCGAAAGGTCCGGCGTCAGCCGCGGTGCCGCTGGCCGACGGTTTGGTCAAAAAGGTCGACAAGACAGCCGGCCTGATTACGCTGTCCCACGGCCCCCTGCCGGGCGGCATGCCTGCCATGACCATGGCTTTTCGCGTCAAGGAGGCTGCTTGGTTGGAGCAGATCGCGGTCGGGCAGACGATTCGTTTTGCAGCGGATCAGGTCAATGGCGCGATGACCGTGGTACGTTTCGAGCCTGGCCGATGACCGGCTGCGGCCGCAAGGAGGCGCGCAAGGAGCGATATCCATGAAGCGAGATTCAATTTCCCATCGACTGCTGGCCCTCGTCGCCTGCCTTTGCGCGGCCGTAGCGCAGGCGCAGGACGCCGCATTGGGCAGCGACGTCGAAGCGCTGCTGCATTATGCGCGGCAGCACAACCCGGACTATGCCGGCATGCGCTATGAGGCTGACGCCGCCAGCGAGCGCGCCGAGCCGGCCGGTGCCCTGCCCGATCCGAAGTTTCGCACCGAACTGCGCGACGTCACCCGGATGGGCGAGCAGAACGCCACGCTCGCGCCCAATCGTGTCGGCAGCACGCGCTATCTGGTTATGCAGGACGTGCCGTGGTTCGGCAAGCGCGACCTGAAGCGCGAGGTGGCCGAGCTGGAGGCCGCCGGCGCGCGCGGCCGCGCGCTGGCTACCTGGTCGGACGTCGCGGCGAAGATCAAGGCCACCTATGCCCAGCTGTATTACGTGTCGCGCAACGAGCGTCTCACCAAGGAGATCCTCGATCTGTTGACCCGCCTCGAACGGATTGCCCGCATGCGCTACAGCGGAGGCCTTGCAGCGCAGCAGGACGTCGTTCGCGCCCAGGTCGAGCAGACCCTGTTGCGCAGCGAATTGGTGGACATTGAGACCGAGCAGCACCACTTGCATACCCGCCTCAATTTACTGTTGGCGAGGCCGGCACGGGCACCGCTGGCGACCCCGGAACGCCTGCGTACCCTGCCGCCGCCGGCCGGGCTGGAGTTCGCGGCGCTTGAGCGGCGGGTGCGGGCGCGCAACCCGCTGCTTTCGGCCGCCGACTCGGGGGTCCGCGCCGCGGAGAAGGGCCGCGAGCTGGCCTACCGCAACCGTTATCCTGATTTCACCTTCGGCGTTTCGCCGATCCAATACCAGAATTCGCTCAAGGAGTGGGAGCTGATGGTCGAGCTCAACATCCCGCTACAGCGGGATTCGCGCCGTGCGCAGGAGCGCGAGGCCGAGGCGCTCCTGGCGTCGGCGAATTCGCGCCGCGAAGCGACTGCGAACCAGGTGCTCGCCGAACTGGCGGAGAACTTTGCTGCCCTCGATGCGGCGCGGCGCAACCAAAACCTGAGCGGCGACAGCCTGCTGGCGCAGGCTGAACTGGGCTACCAGTCGGCGCTTGCCGGTTACGAGAACGGCAAGCTGGATTTCGCCACGCTGCTCGATGCCCAGCGGCAGATCCGCCAGGCGAAACAGAATCAGATCAAGGCGCAGGCCGAGGCGCAGATGCGTCTCGCCGAAATCGAGCGTCTTCTCGGAGAAGACTTATGACTGAAAGGAATTCCTCAGGGATGACCACAGGCGCCAAGATTGCCGCGGCGCTGGTTCTGGCTGTTCTTGTCGCCGGTGCCGGCTACTGGGCCGGCCAGCGCAGCGCCGGCGGCGAAGTCTCGGCGGCTGCCGATCCGGCGGCGAAGGCGGAGCGCAAGGTGCTCTACTATCGCAACCCGATGGGGCTGGCGGACACTTCGCCGACGCCGAAAAAGGATCCGATGGGGATGGATTACCTGCCGGTCTACGCCGACGAAGAGACGGGCGGCGGGGCCGCACCGGGTCAGATCGGCATCGACCCGCAGAAAATCCAAAAGCTCGGCGTCCGAACCGAAGCCGCCGCGCGGCGCATGCTGGACAAGGTGATTCGCGCCGCCGGACGCATCGAGGCCGACGAACGCCGCCAGTACACCGTCGCACCCAAGTTCGAGGGCTATGTCGAGCGCCTTTACGTCAGCGCTACCGGGCAGCCGGTGGCCAAGGGCCAGCCGCTGTTCGAGGTGTACAGCGCGGAACTGATCTCCGCTCAGCGCGAATACGCCAGCGCCCTACAGGGCGTCGAATCGCTCAAGCAGTCGGGCGGCGAAGCGCAGGTTGGCATGCGGCAACTGGCCGAAGCGAGTCTGGCGCGGCTGAAGAACTGGGATATTTCCGAAGAGCAGTTGCGGGTGCTGGCGAAGTCCGGCGAAGTCCGCCGCACATTGACCTTCCGTTCGCCGGCGAGCGGGCTGGTGACCGAGAAGAAAACCGTGCAGGGAATGCGCTTCATGCCCGGCGAAGTGCTTTACCAGATCGCCGACCTCTCCGCCGTGTGGGTGATCGCCGATGTTTTCGAGCAGGATCTCGCACTGGTGAAGCCTGGCGCCAAGGCCCGCGTGACTTTCGGCGCTTATCCGGGCAAGGTATTCGAAGGCAGGATCGCCTACGTCTATCCGACGCTCAACGCCGAAACCCGTACCGTTCCAATCCGCATCGAGCTGAACAACCCTGGGCTGCTGCTCAAGCCCGGGATGTTCGCCCAGGTGGAACTCGCCGCCGTCGCCAAGGGCCAGGTCGTCACGGTTCCGCTTTCTTCGGTGATCGACAGCGGTACGCGCCAGATCGTCCTGATCCAGGCCGGAGAGGGACGCTTCGAACCGCGTGAAGTGAAACTCGGCGCGCGCAGCGACACCTACGTTGAAGTCGTTTCAGGGGTCGCCGAGGGAGAGACGGTGGTGGTTGCCGCCAACTTCCTGATCGACGCGGAAAGCAATCTGAAGGCCGCGCTCGGCGGCTTTGGCCAGGCCTCCGCCGGCACGCCGAAATCCGTCGCCGCGGCGGTCGGCCACAAGGCCTCGGGCCAGGTCGAAGCGGTGGATGCCAAGGCCGGTACGGCCAGCATCAGCCACGGACCGGTGGAAAGCCTGAAGTGGCCGGCGATGACCATGGAGTTCAAGGTCGCCAACCCGGCGTTGCTCGGCGAGCTGAAGCCGGGTACGGTAGTTGCCTTCGAGTTCGTTGAGCGCGGGCCGGGCGAATGGCTGATCACCGGGGTCAGCCCGGCCGCCAATTCGCACGCCGGCCACTGACCGCCGCACGGAGCGTCTTTCGCCATGCTGACCAAAATCATCGACTGGTCGAGCCGGAACCGCTTTCTGGTGCTGCTCGCCACCCTGTTCGTCGCCGCCGCCGGCATCTATGCGGTGCTGAAGACGCCGATCGATGCGCTGCCCGATCTCTCTGACGTGCAGGTCATCGTCTATACCGAGTATCCGGGCCAGGCGCCGCAGGTGGTGGAGGATCAGGTGACCTATCCGCTCACCACGGCCATGCTCTCGGTGCCGAAATCCAAGGTGGTGCGCGGCTTCTCGTTCTTCGGCGCCTCCTTCGTCTACATCATTTTCGAGGACGGTACCGACATCTACTGGGCGCGCTCGCGGGTGCTGGAATATCTCAACTTCGCTTCCGGGCGCATGCCGAAGGGCGTCAATCCTTCGCTCGGCCCGGATGCCACCGGCGTCGGTTGGGTGTATCAGTACGTACTGCTGGCCAAGGACAAAACGTTGGCCGAGTTGCGCACGTTGCAGGACTGGTATTTGCGTTATCAGCTGACCAAGGCGCAGGGTGTGGCCGAGGTGGCCTCGATCGGCGGCTTCGTGCAGACTTATCAGGTCACCGTCGATCCGGTGAAACTGCGCGCCTACGGCATTCCGCTCTCCGGAGTGTCGCGGGCGATTCGCGAATCGAACCGCGACGTCGGCGGCCGCGTGGTGGAGATGGCCGAGACCGAATACATGGTGCGCGGCAAGGGCTACCTGCGCGGTATCGGCGACATCGAAAACCTGGGGGTCAAGAGCGACAACGGCACCCCGGTGCTGATCCGCGACATCGCCCGCGTAGAGATCGTCCCCGACGAGCGGCGCGGCGTGACCGAACTCAATGGCGAAGGTGAGGTCGTTTCCGGCATCGCCATGGCCCGCTACGGCCAGAACGCGCTCGATGTGATCCACAGCCTGAAGGCCAAGCTAGGCGAACTCAGCGCCGGCCTCCCCGCTGGCGTCAGCGTCGAGGCGGTCTACGACCGCTCCGAGCTGATCCATCGCGCCATCGCAACGCTGAAGCGCACGCTGCTGGAGGAGAGCCTGATCGTTGCCGCGGTCTGCGTCGTGTTCCTGCTGCATGTACGCAGTGCGCTGGTGGCGATTCTGATGCTGCCGGTCGGTGTGCTGATCGCCTTCATCGCCATGCGTCTGCTGGGCATGAACTCCAATCTGATGAGTCTGGGCGGCATCGCCATCGCCATTGGTGCGATGGTCGATGCCGCCATCGTGATGATCGAGAACGCGCACAAGCATCTGGAACGCTTGCCGCAGAGCCACAGCCAGACCGAGCGGGGAGAGGCGATGATCGCGGCGTGCAAGGAGGTCGGGCCGGCGCTATTCTTCTCACTGTTGATCATCACCGTCTCCTTCCTGCCGGTGTTCACGCTGGAATCGCAGGAAGGGCGGATGTTCTCGCCGCTGGCCTTCACCAAGACCTTCGCCATGGCCGGCGCCGCACTGCTTTCGGTGACGCTGGTGCCGGTGCTGATGCTGTTGTTCGTTCGCGGCAAAATCATGCCGGAGGCGCGGAATCCGGTGAACCGCTTTCTGATTTGGAGCTACCGGCCGGTCATCGCCGCAGTTATGCGTCGCAAGAAGACCACGCTCGCCCTGGCGTTTCTGGCCATGCTGGTCTCGCTCTATCCGGCGTCAAAGTTGGGCAGCGAATTCATGCCGACGTTGAACGAGGGAACGCTGCTGTACATGCCGGCTTCGCTGCCCGGGATGTCGATCACCAAGGCGGCGGAGTTGCTACAGACGCAGAACAAGATCATCAAGAGCTTCCCCGAAGTGAGTTCGGTCTGGGGCAAGGCCGGACGCGCCAACACCGCCACCGATCCGGCACCGACAGAGATGTTCGAGACGGTGATCAATCTGAAACCCGAATCCGAATGGCGGCCGGGCATGACCATGGACACGCTGATTGCCGAGCTTGACCGGGCTTTGCAATTCCCCGGCATTTCCAACGCCTGGACCATGCCGATCAAGGCCCGTCTCGACATGCTCGCCACCGGTATCCGCACGCCGATCGGCATCAAGGTGTTCGGCAAGGACCTGGGCGAAATGGAAAAACTGGCCAAGCAGATCGAGGCGGTGGTAAAGCAGGTACCGGGCACTACCTCCGCCTTCGCCGAACGCATCACCGGCGGCTACTACCTCAACATCGAGCCGGACCGCGAACAGCTTGCCCGCTACGGGCTGTCCGTCGGCGATGTGCAGGAAGTGATCGGCACTGCCCTCGGCGGCGAGATGGTGACCACCACCGTCGAAGGCCGCGAGCGTTTTGGCGTCACCGTGCGCTATCCGCGCGAGCTGCGCGCCGATCCGCAGCAGATCGCCCGCGAGGTGCTGGTGCCGACCATGGGTGGCGCGATGGTTCCGCTCGGTCAGGTGGCGCGGGTCGAGGTGACCAAGGGCACGCCGGGTATCCGTACCGAAAACGCGTTGCTCTCCGCCTATATCTTCGTCGACATCCGCGACCGCGACATCGGTGGCTATGTCGCCGCGGCGCGCGCGGCGGTCAATCGCCAAGTCAAGTTTCCGCCCGGCTACTACGTTACCTGGAGCGGACAGTTCGAATACATGGAACGGGCGGTGGAGAAGATGAAGGTGGTTATCCCGCTGACCCTGCTGGCCATCTTCCTGCTCCTCTACCTCAACTTCAAGCGTCTGACCGAGACCCTCATCGTGATGCTCTCGGTACCCTTCGCGCTGGTCGGCGGCATCTGGCTGATGTGGGCGCTGCACTACAACATGTCGGTGGCGGTGGCGGTCGGTTTCATCGCGCTGGCCGGAGTGGCCGCGGAAACCGGGGTGGTGATGCTGATCTATCTCGACCATGCCTGGGAACAGGCACGAACCCGCTGCCGCGAGGAGCGCCGCGCCGCGACTCCGGGCGACCTGTACGCCGCGGTGATGGAAGGCGCGGTGGAGCGCGTACGGCCGAAGATGATGACCGTGGTGGCGATCATGGCCGGCCTGCTGCCGATCATGTGGGGCAGCGGCACCGGTTCCGAAGTGATGAGCCGCATTGCCGCGCCGATGGTCGGCGGCATGGTGTCCTCGACGCTGCTGACCCTGGTGGTGATTCCGGCGCTTTACGCGCTGATCAAGCAGTGGCAGCTGGGACGCGGCGCTGAGCGTCAGGTGAACTGAACGATCTCCAACTCCTTCCCAGCGGGATGGGGCGACCGATTGGCGGCCTCGTGAATAAATAAGGTCGTTACGTTTAGCGGGCGGGTTCGATCACCTGCGGCCCCCATCCCCAGTTTTTCTCCCAGGCCCCACGAACCATATTCGGGTATTCGGCCTGCCCCAGGCTTCCGTTGTAGCGTCCTAGGGCACGGAACAGGTCGCCGTTCTCGATGTCCAGGTAGTGCCGCAGAATGGTGCAGCCGTAGCGCAGGTTGGTTCGCATTTCGAACAAGTTGTCGTCCGGGCGCCCGATCAGCCCGATCCAGAACGGCATGACTTGCATGTAGCCGCGGGCGCCGGCGCCGGATACGGCGTATTTCCGAAAACCGCTTTCCACCTGGATCAGGCCCAACACCAGCTGCGGGTCGAGGCCGGCGCGGGTGGCTTCGTAATGCACCGAGCGCAGGAAATCGAGGCGATAGTCCCGTTCGGGGAGCCGTTTGGCAAGACGTTCGGACATGGCGTCGAGCCAGTTAACGGCATCCAGCGGATCCTTGAAGGAGCTCTGCGGCGGTTTCTGGTCGGCGATGATGCGCGAAAGGGCCGCCTGGACGCTGGCTGCGAGCGGTTCATATTTCTGGGCGCCGGCCTGGGCCGCAGCGGCCCAGGCGGCAAGCAGGCAGAGAAGGAGCAGGCGCCCGCTCAGGCACATCGGCGCTTTTGCAAATGTGCCATTGCGGTGCCTGCGGTGACCAAGGTGGCTTCGGCCTCGCAGCGACCCTTGTATTCGATCATGCCTTCCTTCAGTCCGCGTTCGCCGACCACGAAGCGGTGCGGGACGCCGACCAACTCCCAGTCGGCGAACATGCTGCCGGGACGTTCGTCGCGGTCGTCGAGAATAGCGTCGATGCCGGCCCCGAGCAGTTCGGCGAGCAGGCGATCCGCCGCGTCACGTACGGCTTCCGATTTGGCATAGCCCATCGGGACGATGACGACTTCGAACGGGGCGATACTGGGCGGGAAGACGATGCCCTTTGCGTCGTGGCTCTGTTCGATGGCGGCGCCGACGATGCGGGAGACGCCGATGCCGTAACAGCCCATCTCCATGACCTGCTCTTTGCCGGTCTCATCAAGGAACTTGCAATTGAGCGCTTCTGCGTATTTGGTGCGCAACTGGAAAATGTGGCCGACTTCGATGCCGCGGCACAGCGCCAGACGGCCTTTGCCGTCGGGCGACGGGTCGCCTTCGACGACGTTGCGGATATCCGCCACCTGGGTTGGCTCGGGCAGATCGCGGCTCCAGTTGACGCCGGTCAGGTGGAAGCCGGCTTCGTTGGCGCCGCAGACGAAATTGTCCATCGGCGCGACGCTGCGATCGGCGACGATCAGCGCGTTTGTCACTCCAACCGGGCCGATATAACCCGGACGGCAACCCAGAGCGGCTTCGACTTCCTCGTCGCGGGCGAAGCGGAATTCGCCGATGATCTTCTGCGCCTTGATCTCGTTGAGTTCGTGATCGCCGCGCAACAGCAGCAGTGCGAAACGCCCCGGCGCGGCGTCGGCCAGTTCGGTGCGGATGACGGCAATGGCTTTAACGGTGCGCTGAACGGTGGAGGCGAGGAAGTCAGCTACGTCTTGACACCTGATCTTGCCCGGCGTGGATTTCTTTTCCATGGTTTCCATCGCCGCGCCACGTGCCGCCATCGGTGCCAGCGCCTCGGCAAGTTCGACGTTGGCGGCATAGTCAGAGTCGGGACAATAGGCGATGGCGTCTTCGCCGGTTTCGGCAATGACGTGAAATTCATGCGATCCGGTGCCGCCGATGGCGCCGGTGTCGGCGGCCACCGCGCGGAATTTCAAGCCCAGCCGGGTGAATATGCGGCTGTAGGTTTCGTACATGTTGCGGTATTCGCGTTCCAGGTCGGCATAGCCGGTATGGAAGGAGTAACCGTCCTTCATCAGAAATTCGCGTCCGCGCATGACGCCGAAGCGGGGGCGGATTTCGTCGCGGAATTTGGTCTGGATCTGGTAGAAGTGGCGCGGCAACTGGCGGTAGCTGCGGACTTCCTTGCGAACGAAATCGGTAACGACTTCTTCGTGTGTGGGGCCGATGACGAAATCGCGCTGGTGGCGGTCCTTGAAGCGCAGCAACTCCGGTCCGTACTTGGGGCCGCGGCCGGATTCTTCCCACAACTCGAAGGGTTGCACGGCAGGCATCAGCATTTCCAAGGCGCCGGCCCGGTTCATTTCTTCGCGGACTATATTTTCCACCTTGCGCAGGATGCGCAGGCCGAGCGGGGTCCAGGTGTAGATTCCGCCGGCCAGGCGGCGGATCATGCCGGCCCGCATCATCAGCTTGTGGGAGACGATTTCCGCGTCGGACGGGGCTTCCTTCAAGGTAGCGATAAAGAATTGGCTGGCACGCATGGGATGCTCGGAGGGGGGAAAAGGGCTGATTTTACTGAACCGGGCCGGCTTTCCACGCCCGGTCAATTGTGAAAGAATTCTCCGCAGTCCAATTATTGAAAGTTCATCATGCTCGACCGGGAAGGCTATCGCCCGAACGTCGGCATCGTGCTGGCCAACAGTCATAACCAAGTTTTCTGGGGTAAGCGAATACGCGAACATTCCTGGCAGTTTCCCCAAGGGGGAATCAAGAAGGGCGAAACACCCGAGCAGGCGATGTATCGTGAACTCCAGGAAGAGGTGGGGCTAAGGCCTGAACATGTCCGAATCCTAGGCCGCACTCGTGACTGGCTGCGCTACGACGTACCGAAACAGTGGATTCGGCGCGAGTGGCGCAGCACTTACAAGGGGCAGAAACAGATATGGTTCCTGCTGCGTTTGGTTGGGCGCGATACCGATGTTTCGCTGCGAGCCAGCGATCATCCGGAGTTCGACGCTTGGCGTTGGAACGACTACTGGGTTCCCTTGGAGGCGGTGATTGAGTTCAAAAGGCAGGTTTACGCCCGCGCTTTGACCGAACTTTCCCGCCATCTCTTTATCGATCCGGCGGATCGCGTGCCGCGCTGGAGTTTCCCGCAGTTGGCAGAGCAATGAATCGGTCAACGTTGGCAAGAGCGGTTGCGGCGTGGCTGTGCATGGTTGTGGCCGGCGGAGGGCATGCGCAGCGGATATATGACGACGACGGCGACGAGGTGGTGACACGAAAGGAGAGGCCGCTCGAGTTGCCAGGCGTCCCGGTTGAAGCAAACCTCCTGGAATTCGATGCTGGTCGGACCACCCAGAATCGGTTTTTTATCGACGGCAATTCAATCGCGGTCGGCGAGGATGACGAGGTTCGCTACATTGCGGTCGTAAAAACTCAGGGCGGCGCGACAAACGTGAGCTACGAAGGGATCCGCTGCGGTACCCGCCAGTTCAAGGTGTATTACTTTGGCCGTAGCGACGGAACGTGGGTAAAACCTCGGTCGAGCGGATGGTCGTTGATCGAGAAACAGGCCCTCAATCCGCATCGACAAATACTTTACCGCGACGTATTTTGCGCTTTGGAGACCGTCGGAAAACCGGAACAAATGCGCCATGCCCTGCGTCGGCTGCGGCCTTCAACCAGTTCCGGGGAGGCGTTGAAATGATTGATGGTTTGATCGTCGAATTCGATAAGGCGCTGCGTACGCTCTTTGCGGCTGCGCCAACGGCGCGCCCGCGTCCGGGTAGCCAACGGCTGGAAGCCGAGTTGTCGGAATCGGAGAGAAACCATACGGCGGCCTTGATGCGGGTGAACCATTGCGGCGAGGTATGTGCCCAGGCGCTGTATCAGGGGCAGGCCCTGACTTCGCGCAATGCTTCGGTTCGCGACGCGATGGAAACGGCCGCCTGGGAGGAAACCGAGCACTTGAACTGGACCGAGCAGCGTATAGCCGAACTGGGAGGGCGCAAAAGCCTGTTCAACCCGGTCTGGTATCTCGGTGCGTTGTCGATCGGTTTGGTGGCCGGGGCGATGGGTGATGCATGGAATCTCGGTTTTCTCGTTGAAACCGAGCGCCAGGTCGAGCGGCATCTGCAAGGCCATCTCGACCGGATCAGTTCGAATGACGAACGTACCCGAGCCATCCTTGAGCAGATGCGGGCCGACGAGATCGGCCACGCCAAGGCTGCGCTAGACGCCGGCGCACACGAACTGCCGCTACCCGTCAAGGCGGCGATGCGCTTGGCGTCGAAGGTAATGACGCAGACCGCGTATTACCTGTAACCCTTACGCGGCGATAATTTCCCAAGAATGAGTGATTTCGGCGGTTTTGCCCAACATAATTGACGCCGAACAGTACTTTTCAGATGACAGCTTGATTGCTCGCTCGACGCTTTCCGGTTTGAGGTTTTTGCCTGAGACCAGGAAATGCATGTGAATTTTGGAAAAAACCTTGGGGTCGGTTTCCGCGCGCTCGGCAGTCAACTTTACTTCGCAGTCGCTGACCTCCTGACGGCTGCGCTTGAGAATCAACACGATGTCGAATGCGGTACATCCGCCGGTTCCCGCCAACACCGTTTCCATCGGACGGGGCGCCAGATTCCGGCCCCCGGCTTCAGGAGCCCCGTCCATGGCGATCAAGTGCCCGCTTCCCGTTTCAGCAATAAAGCTCATGCCATCGTGCCAACGTACCGTGCATTCCATGGGGAAATCCAATTTCGTTGCTGGGAAGAAGATTCTAGCGGCGGTCGGTAAGCCTGTCAGGCGGCGGCACTCTCAAAAGGGGAAAGTAAGCTTTGGTTTGACATTGAATCCTTCCTTGCAATAGAATCCGCGGCTTTCCGAAATTCGCCTGCAAAGGCGCCAAGACAGAGGGATACCTCATGAAAACGTTTTCTGCCAAGCCGCACGAGGTCAAGCGGGACTGGTTCGTCGTTGATGCGACGGACAAGGTTCTGGGCCGGCTGGCCGCTGAAATCGCTCGCCGCCTGCGGGGCAAGCACAAGACTGAATACACGCCCCACGTCGATACGGGTGACTATATTGTTGTCGTCAATGTTGAGAAGCTGCGTGTAACGGGCGCCAAAGCCGAAGACAAGAAGTATTTCCGTCACTCTGGCTACCCGGGCGGTATTTACGAAACCAACTTCACCAAGCTACAGCAGCGCTTCCCCGGCCGGATTCTAGAAAAGGCCGTAAAGGGCATGCTGCCGAAGGGCCCCCTGGGTTACGCGATGTTGAAGAAAATGAAGTGCTACTCCGGCGTCCAGCACCCCCATTCGGCCCAGCAGCCGAAGGCGCTCGACATCTAAGCTAAGGAATCAGAATGGCTACCAACTATTTTTACGGAACCGGCCGTCGCAAGACAGCAGTTGCTCGCGTGTTCCTGAAACCCGGTTCCGGCAAGTTCATGGTCAACGACAAGCCGGTCGATGAGTTTTTCTCCCGTGAAACTGGTCGCATGATCGTGCGTCAGCCACTCGAACTGGTTCAGCATTTGAGCACCTTCGACATCATGGTGAACGTTATCGGCGGTGGCGAGTCTGGCCAAGCCGGGGCAGTGCGCCATGGCATCACCCGTGCGCTGATCGAGTACGATGCGGCGCTGAAGCCGCCCCTTTCACAGGCTGGTTTTGTGACCCGCGATGCACGCGAGGTAGAGCGTAAGAAGGTTGGTTTCCACAAGGCGCGGCGTCGTAAGCAGTTCTCCAAGCGCTGATATATCAGCGTCGCCCAGAAAAAAGCCGCCCGAGGGCGGCTTTTTTCGTCTGTAGCGTGGGTGGATTATCATTGACCGCAAAGTTAATGCTGAAAGGAGTGGGGCGGATGATTAAGGTTGGTGTCGTCGGCGGTACTGGCTATACCGGGGTCGAGCTGCTCCGGTTACTGGGCCAGCATCCCGAGGTCGATCTGGTTGCTGTTACGTCCCGGGGCGAAGCGGGAACGCGGGTGTCGGAAATGTTCCCCAGCCTGCGTGGCCGAGTCGACGTGGTTTTTTCGGATCCTTCGAAATCCCCTCTGGATAAGTGTGATTTGGTTTTTTTTGCGACACCGAACGGTGTCGCAATGGGGCAGGCGCCGGCTTTGTTGGATAAAGGGGTCCGAGTGGTCGATCTTGCTGCCGACTTTCGTATCCGAGACATTGCTACTTGGGAACGCTGGTACGGGATGGCCCACGCGAATCCGAATTGGGTAGGCAAAGCGGTGTATGGATTGCCTGAAGTGAATCGGGCGTTGATAAGGGATGCCCAACTGGTGGCCAACCCGGGGTGCTACCCAACGGCGACTCAGCTTGGCTTTTTGCCATTGATGGAGGCGGATTGCGTGGATATCGGGCAGCTGATTGCAGATGCCAAGTCGGGCGTTTCGGGTGCTGGGCGCAAGGCGGAGGTGAATATCCTCTTTTCTGAAGCTGCGGATAACTTCAAGGCCTACGGTGTTTCTGGCCATCGCCACCTGCCGGAAATTAGCCAGGGCCTCACCGAAGCTGCCGGGCGGGATATCGGGTTGACCTTCGTCCCCCATCTGACGCCGATGATTCGCGGCATTCATGCCACTCTCTATGCTAGGGTTACGCGCGAACTGGATTTTCAGGCGTTGTTCGAGAATCGCTACCGCGATGAGCCCTTCGTGGATGTGATGCCGCCGAAGTCACATCCGGATACGCGTTCGGTTCGCGCGGCAAATACTTGCCGAATCGCGATTCATCGACCTCAGGATGGCAACATGCTGGTTGTGCTCTCGGTGATCGACAATCTCGTCAAAGGCGCTGCCGGGCAGGCGGTGCAGAACATGAACATCATGTTTGGATTTGACGAGCGGACCGGTCTGATGCAGCTTCCGATCCTGCCGTGATGTTGCGCCGCTTGCGCCGCCGCTTCGGGATTGCTGCGCCGCGGGTTGCAATCAAACCTCATGTTCCTTGGTATTGGCGGGTCGCCAGCACAATTGTGGTCCTGGCCTTTGGTCTGGCGTTGGCAGGTTGGATATATGACGCTGGGCGCAGTATTGCCGGTTACGATCGTAGCGAGAGTAATCAGCAGATCGAGGGGATGAAGATCCAAATCGACCAGTTGAATGATGAGTTGGGCACACTCAGGCAACTGACCAATGTCAGCGAGAGTTCATTACAGATTGAGCGTACCGCGCAACAGGAACTTAGCCAACAGGTTAAGCGGCTTGAGCGGGAAAACAGCCAGCTCAAGGAGGAGTTGGCTGTTTTCGAAAGCCTTGCGGGTCGAGGCCCCAAATCCGCTACCCCGGGGATTTCTAGCTTCGATCTGGAATTCGACCCGGCGAGCGGGCGATGCCGGTTTCGCCTACTGCTGACCGCCGGTACCGGAGGACCCGAGCGTGCGGTCGAAGGGCGACTACAGTTGGCGTTAAACGTGATCCAGAATGGCAAACCTGCTATGCTCATCTTTCCTTCCGCGACAGAGCTCAATGGGGCTCCTTTCAACGTTTCGTTTCACCGTTATCTGCGGCAGCAGGGTAGCGTTCAGTTGCCGATCGGTGCGACGATTACCGAGGCCGAGGCTAAGTTGCTTATCGGAAACAGCGTAGTCGCTGCCAAGAAAGCAATCCTCTAATTCAAACGGAGGCAGTATGTTCAGCAAGAAACCAAACAAACCCCAGAGCCGAATTGATTGCCTGATCGGAGCCGGAACCAGAATAGATGGCGATGTCACTTTCTCCGGCGGTTTGCGTGTCGATGGCGAGATTTGCGGCAGCGTCCGCGCTGCCGGCGATAAGCCGAGTACCCTTGTTGTCAGCGAGCAGGCCCGTATCGAAGGGGATGTGTGTGTAACCCATTTGGTTGTCAACGGCACGGTAATCGGACCTGTACAAGTCGCGGAATTTCTTGAACTTCAACCCAAGGCGCGAGTCACAGGGGATGTCGACTACGGAACCATAGAAATCCATCTCGGTGCAGTGATTCAAGGTCGCTTGATACATCAGGCTTCGGGAGTGAAGTCCGTAGAGTTGAAGCTGGCGACAAGCAATTGACCCAATACGGCGAATGTGTGGATAATTCGCCTAATATAACTCTGGAGACTTTCTATGAACGCACCTGAAACGGCCCTTCCCCTTGTTTTTACAGACAATGCCGTCAATAAGGTTAAGGACTTGATGGTTGAAGAAGGCAATCCCGATTTGAAGCTGCGTGTGTTTGTTTCCGGCGGAGGATGTTCGGGGTTTCAATATGGGTTTACTTTTGATGAAGTTCAGAACGAAGACGATACCGCAGTGGTAAAGAGCGGTGTTACGTTGCTGATTGATCCGATGAGCTATCAGTATCTGGTGGGGGCTGAAATTGATTACACGGAAGGCCTCGAAGGATCCCAGTTCGTCATCAAAAACCCGAATGCAACCAGTACGTGCGGTTGCGGATCGTCTTTTTCTGCTTAGGAACGGGTTCTTTACTCTTTTAAAAGGGGTGCTGTAGCACCCCTTTTGTTATTAAGCCGTATAGATGGCGCCGAGGACTCTGAGCACCGCATGCCTCGGAGACCGAGGGGAGATGTCTTGGCTACGTTTATGGCGGGCAGTTTCGCTGCATGGCACCGTCCAGGCTGGTCCCCAACATTAGGCCGATGAATAGTTTTCCACGGCCGGGGTGGCGCGGTTTAGTCGAGAGATGCCAAATTGTCACCGGCGCGAAGCAGGTTGATCCGTGCGAGTTGCGTCGCGGCCTGCGTGTGGAATTGATCCAATTGCTCGGTCGATAATGATGGCGATCCAGGAAGCGCTACAGTCAGCGGATTCTGGAAGTGGCCATTGACACGGAATTCGTAATGCAGGTGCGGCCCGCTGACAAGGCCTGTCGCGCCGGTAAACGCAATGATGTCGCCTTGCGAGACCCTCGCCCCTGGACGGATACCGGTGCCAAATCGCGAAAGATGGCCATAGACAGTTGAATAATGGCCTCGATGGCGAAGGATGACGACTTTGCCATATCCGCCCTGTGTGCCCGCAAACTCAACTACGCCATCGGCGGTTGCTCTGACGCGGGTACCTATCGTCGCGCCGTAATCGACCCCACGATGTGCCCGCCATTGTTGGAGAACGGGGTGGAAGCGAGCCGAGCTGAAGCCGGAAGTGACGCGGGAAAATTCCAGGGGGGACCGCAGAAAGGCTTTCTGTAGGTTTTTGCCTTCCGGAGTGTAATAGCCGGCACCTTGCGTACCTTCGAACCAAACGGCCTTGTAGCTCTTCCCGTTGTTGATGAACTCGGCGGCAAGAATTTTTCCGGTTCTTACAATCCGGCCGAGGTGGCTGAACGATTCATAAACTACTGAAAACTGGTCTCCGTCGCGCAAGTCGCGGTGAAAATCGATTTCGCTGCCAAAGATATCGGTTAGTTTGTTGGCAATACTGTCGGGAATTCCTGCCGCGTCGGTGGCCCCGAATAGGGAGAAGCGAATTTTCCCGGATTTCATCTGGATCTCAGTATCCACCGGGATCGTTTGCTCAGCGACCCGCAGGCCATCGTTCGCCCGCTCTATGAGGATGACTTTATTTGGGTTGCCGTTGAGGGGGAAAGACAATGTTTGAAGAATACCTTTTGCATCGGCTTGGGCTGTCACCGTTTTTCCCGGCGCCATTTGCCGGAATAAGACTTCTGCGCCGGGTGCGGCCGTCAATTCCTGCAACGTTTCCTCGGCGCTGATGCCTAGTCTGTCCAGCAAGGATGCGGCCGAATCGCCTCTGCGAATGCGTTCCTCGCGGATGAAGTATTCGGGGTTCTGCGTGGCAATGATGCGTGCGCCTGATTCCAGATCCTCAAGGACGTTTTTTTGCACCACGCTTTCAAGTTGGGTTTTCGGCGCGGTACCGAATGCCGCCACCATGCCGAGTAAGGCGATGGTGGCAACGAGGGCGCTCGTCAGGATGTGCGAGGAACGGGTCACGTTGAGTTGATCAGCTGGGCTAAAATCCAATGTTCTAGATTTTTAAGTGCCAGCCGGACCGGCTGGCAAGGTGAAGTCCGCGGCAGTTTAGCAAATAGCGGGTCGCGGTCAATTCAGGTTCCTATACGATGAATGACATTCCATCGCAGCTATCGCTGATCAAGCGGGGCGCCGACGAGCTTCTGGTCGAAGCCGAATTGATAGAGAAGCTTAAGAGTGGACGACCTTTGCGCATCAAGGCGGGGTTCGACCCCACCGCTCCCGATTTACATTTGGGGCATACGGTACTGATCAATAAATTGCGCCATTTCCAGGATCTGGGGCATCACGTGATGTTTCTGATTGGCGATTTCACTGGAATGATCGGTGATCCGTCGGGCAAGAACACCACTCGCCCTCCATTGTCGAGGGAGCAGATACTGGAGAACGCACAGACCTATCGGGAGCAGGTGTTCAAGATACTCGATCCGGAAAAAACCGAGGTCTGCTTCAACTCCAATTGGTTCGAACCTTTAGGCGCTGCTGGAATGATCAAGCTGGCGGCCTTGAATACAGTCGCTCGAATGTTGGAGCGAGATGACTTTTCCAGGCGTTATGCAGCGAATCAACCCATTGCTATCCACGAATTCCTTTACCCGTTATGTCAGGGCTACGACTCGGTGGCGATGAAGGCGGATGTCGAGCTCGGTGGTACGGACCAGAAATTCAATCTACTTGTCGGCCGCGAGTTGCAGAAACATTATGGGCAAGCGCCTCAGTGCGTTCTCATGATGCCTTTGCTTGAAGGTCTGGATGGTGTCAACAAAATGTCCAAGTCCTTGGGTAATTACGTCGGGATCAATGAGCCGCCGGAAGAAATATTCGGCAAGATCATGTCGGTCTCCGATGTTTTGATGTGGCGTTACTTCGAATTGCTTTCCTTCAAGTCGAGCGAAGAAGTGTCTGCCTTAAAAGGGCAAGTAGCCGATGGCGTCAATCCCCGTGATGTGAAATTCGAACTGGCCAAGGAATTGGTGGCGCGTTTCCACGGGGCGGTGGCTGGCGAGAGAGCGTTGCTGAATTTCATCGCTCGTTTTCAACGCAGCGAAATGCCGGAGAACATGCCCGAGATAGCCGTTCCCGCGGGGCCGGCGCCACAAGTCCTGAAACTGGCGGGACTTGTGGCGAGTACTTCAGAGGCGATGCGGATGATCGACGGAGGTGCCGTGCGAATAAACGGTGAAAAATTGGAAGACAAATCGATGCGGATCGAGGTGGGCGAAACCGTCGTCCTTCAGGTTGGCAAGCGCAAGTTTGCCCGCGTCACCCTTACCTGAAATGCCTTTTGGCATTAGTCGATTTGGAGTGACAGGATTTTTTTCTTGAAGGTGTTGACCGCGGGATTTCGCTACGTATAATGCGCACCTCTTCACTGCACGGCGCAACGGAAAGAGGCGCGACGGGCGGGGTTCTTTAAAAAGCTGGAACAATTGATAGGTGTAGGCACTTGCGAGCTGTTGGCGAGTGATTCGTGGTGTACCGAAAAT
>JALNXH010000011.1 GCA_023230455.1 Rhodocyclaceae bacterium
GACGGTGTCCGCGTTGCCGACAGAGCCAAATCCGCTCGTCCCTTCCAGCGCCGTCTTCGCGCCCGAGGTCAGTGTGATCGTCAGCGTCGTGGCGTTGGTCACTACCGCCGTGCTGATGTCGCTCTCCGCAAACGTCTTGTTCGTCGTCGTGCTGTCGTCGCCGTTGATGTCCCAGACCAGATTCGACCAATTCAACTGCGATTTGATGTCCGTCGTGTTCGTCGCCGCCCCAATCGTGTCGAAGTTGGTCCCCGTCAACGTCAACACGCCCGTCGTGTTGTTGTAGGCCGCGCTGGTCACCGTCGAGGTCGGCGCCGCGTTGTCGGCGACGATAGCGCCATTGGACAATGCATCGGTTGTCGCCACGTTGCCGGCGGCATCCTTGGCGAATCCCGCTGTGACATCGAGCGCGTCCGAACCGCCTGTACTACCAAAGCCCGGCAGGCCTTCCAGTGCCGTCTTGGCGTCCAGTGTCAACGTGACAGTCAGCCCAGTGGCATTCGACACTATTGCCGAACTGATATCGCCAGCCGCGAACGTCTTGTCCGCCGTGGTGCTGCCGTCGCCGTTGATGTCCCAAGTGAATTTGGTCCAATCCAGCTGGGACTTGACATCCGTACCGTTGGCCACGCCGAGCTTGTCGAAGTTGGTGCCGGATACCGACAACACACCCGTGCTTTCGCTGTACGCGCCACCGGTCAGCGTCACCGCGGGCGCCAGCGTATCGATGCTGATGGTGGGCGTCGTGCCGGCGCCACCGGTATTGCCGGCCGCGTCGGTGTAGGCGCCGCTGGCGACGGTGATGCTGGCGTTGCCTTCGGAATTGGTGGATGGTGTGAAAGTGGCGGTGTAGACCTTCGTGTCGGCGGTTACGGCAGGGTCGCTCAGCGTGCCGCCAGTCGTCGTGACATCTCCAGCCACAAACCCTACCGGCACCTCGGAGAACGTAAAAGTTACGGTCGCGGTTTCGCCGATCTTGACCGCGCTAACGTTGCTGGTAATTGTCAGCGTAGGCACGGCCGTGTCGATAGACAGGCTCAGCGGAAGCGAAGCGGTATTGGCCTCGCTCTCGGCATTCGTAAACCCATCCGCGGCGACGCTGATGGTAGCTGTAGTGGTCGTGCTGGCGGTCGGCGTGAAGGTGGCGGTATAGGTCGTGCCGCTACCGCTGAAGTTCGACAGCGCGCCACCACCGCTGACCGTAACGTCTCCCACCGCAAAATCGCTCGCTGCTTCGCTCAAAGTGAATGTCAGGGTTGCCGTCTCGCCAGCCTTCAGGGCCGAATCGCTGGCGGCGGTGATGGTTACCGTCGGTAACGGCAGGGGCGTACCACCGGCGGTCAGCCAACCGGCCTGAATCGGCTGGAACTCGGTACCGTTGTGCAACTGACTGCCGGGAGCAGTGAAGTTAACGGTGATGTGCCCATCGGCAAAATACACTACGTCGTCTTCGTCAGCCACCGTGAATTGCACCGTTTCGGTCTGACTATTCACTGTGCGCGTGAGGGTATAGACGCCCGTCTCCTGATCGATGATCTGCTCATAGTTCGACAGATTGCCCAGCAGGTAGAGCCGGTCGGCGTCTCCGCCCAGATTGCTGGCATTCACCGAGGTGCCAGCGTTGATGTAAACCGTATCGACCTTGCCCGAACCGGTAATCACCATAGCCTGCCCTGGCTGCATCAGCATGGGCACATCCAGACCCTGCGCATCGACGATGAAAACCTTGGCTGGATTGGTTGCCTCGGTCGCAGCCGTCGTCACCGGCGATGCAGGGGTCCCGCCAGCGGTAAGCCATGCGGCCTGGATCGCCTGGAACGCGGTGCCGTTATGCAACTGGCTACCGAGGGCGTCGAATTTGGTGGTGATATGACCGTCGGCAAAATAGACCACATCCGGGTTGTCGTTGGCGGTGAATCTGACCACTTCGCTCTGACCGTCAGCCAATCCCGCAATGCGGGTCAGGGTATATACACTGGTCTCCTGATCGATCACCTGCGTGTATTCCGCCAGATTTCCCGTGAGATAAAGCGTGTTGTCTCCTCCCCCCACGTTCGTGACGTCGGCCGATGTGCCGGCCTGTACGTAGAGGACATCGTCGCCCGCTCCGCCAATGAGCTGCACTTCCTTGCCAAGCAGGGAAAAGCCCTGAATCTGAGCCGACCAGTCGATGTAATTGCCGCGCTGGTCGGTAATGAAGTATTTCGCCGAGAGAGCCATAGGTGATTACCCTTCTTGTTCGATTGCTGCGCTGTCGGCTTAGCCGAAAATAACCAGGTTAGCGTTGTAGTGGGATGCGTTTTCAAGCATCAGGTCATATGAGCCCACCGCAGTGATCGCCGTATAACCCGTGGTGCTGTAGTCCGCGAACACCGTCTGCAACTGGAGCCCGCCATCCGAATTGTCCATGTAACGCAACATCGAATTACCGGAGCCGGTGTAGGTGGCTCCTTTATGTCCGTCGGTGCTCAGCAAACTCATGTTGCCCATGTTGTCCAAATAAATGACATCGTCGGTACCGAGCCCGGAAAGCAGAATCTTGCCGCCAATGGTCGTCGTGGACTTGTCGGTAGCGATGTCAGGTCCAGCACCATCGGTATCGATATCAAGTCCGTCGCTTTGAAGAACCAGACCGTGGCTACCGGTACCGAAATTCATCGCCTCGCCGCTGGCGGTGGCATCCGAGACGTGTCCGTGGTGCCAGGTATAACCGGCTGTAAGGGTTCCATCCACGGCCATCTTCTGCGATGCGGCGCCGGTGGCATTGCCAGCCGGCGTCACCGTGGTGAAGTTCAGCGTGGTCGAGTTGCCGATAGCCACGTTGCCGACGCCATTCGCCGTCACGACGCCCGCATCGAGTTCGATGTGGTAGCTGGCGCCGAAATCCCAGTCGAAATCCCAGTCGGTGCTGGAGGCATTGTCGCTGCCGGCCGGGCTGATGGTGAGCACGTTGCCGCTTGCTGTGACCGAGTCCGCCATGTCGGCCGACTTGTCGACGCCGCCGATCGTCAGGCCCGTGACGGCACCGTTGGTGAGCGTAATGATCACGTCGTTGTCGGTCGTATCCTGCTTGCTCTCGCCGGTGGTTGTGTTGGTCAGCGTCCAGCCGCTGGTACCCATGTCATCCATGATGCGGATCTGGCCGCTGCCGAGGCTGATGGTGTCCGAGAAAGTCAGGACCAAATCGGAACGCGCATCCAGATTGACCACGTCATCGAGCGTAGCGGTGTTGGTCACGGTTGGAGCATTGACCACACTGACCGCGATCGTGTGGCTGACGGACAAGCCGTCGACATCCGTGGCGGTAAAGGTGACGTTCGCCGTACCCGCCGTGGCCGGAGTACCGGTAATGGCCCCGTTTGTGGAATTGAGAGCCAGTTCCGACGGCAATCCTGTCTGTGAATATGTCAGCGTATCGGAGGTATCCACATCGGTGAACAAACTAGCGATCTCATCTCCGGAAAGCGCCTGACCGACTACGAGCGTTTCCGTCGTCGGTGCTCCACCCACGACTGTCGGCGCTTCGTTGGCATTGGTGACGTTCACGGTGACGTTCTGGTTGGCCGTCTGGCTCAATGCATCCGTGGCCGCGATGGTGACGCTGTAGCTGCTCTTGGTTTCGAAGTTGGGCGTGGAATCGAAGGTCAGCGCTCCGTTGGTCAAGGTAAAGCTGCCTGCATCGGTACCGGAGAGCGCATAGGTAACTGCGGTGGAGTCGGTCGTGGCGGCGGTGTAGACCGTACCGGTGGCGTTTTCCACGAAGGTGACCGTAGTGCCACTGGTGAAGACCGGCACATTGTTGTCGATGACGAAGCCAGATACGGCCTGGCCGGTGGCACTGGTAACAAATCCTTGCTGGCTCGTATTGCCGGTAATCGTCGCATCGCCAAGACTGATGGCGCTGACGGTGACGCTGGCGTCATCCACCGTGCCGGGCGCCGTGGCGGTGAAAGTCAGCGTGCCGGTATTGGTGCTGTTGCCTCCGCTATAGGTGGCCGTCATGGTTTGGCCATTGACGTCGAATGTCAGCGTGGGCGCAGTCGTGCCGGTCGTGATCGTGACCGACTCGCTAAGCGTTGCGGTAAAGGTCAAGGCATCGCCGCTGTTGGCCTGGGCGACATCGGCCGCAATCGCGGTAATAGTCGGCGCGCTCACCACCGGCAGGTTGAAGGTCTGTTGCGTCGTCAGGCTGCCGTCGGTCGCCGTCACCGTGACGCTGTTGGTCAGGTCTTCGGTCGTGGCCGTGCCGCTGATGACGCCCGCGCTGCTGATGGTAAGGCCGGCAGGCAGGCCGGTGGCGGAGTAGCTCAGCGTGGTACCGACGTCGGGATCGGAGAAGCTGCCCGAGACATTGAAGCTGTACGTCTGGTTGGTGACGGCGGTGGTCGCCGTCACCGTGGTCGAGGTCGGCGTTTCATTGACGTTGGTGACGGTGATCGCCACGGTCTGGGTCGCGTTCAACGCTCCGGCGCCGTTGTCCGTCGCCGTCACGGTGATGTCGTAGACGCTGTCGCCGCCCGTATCCGTCGGCGTTTCGCGATCCGGCTGCGCCTTGAAAGTAACCGCGCCTGTACTGGCATCGATATCGAACAGCAGCGCATCGCTGCCGGCCAGGGTATAGGTCAGGGTCGTGCCGGCATCCGGGTCGGTCGCCGTGGCGGTATAGACGGTCGTGCTGGTCGCGGTGTTTTCTGCAATGCTGGCCGAAGCGCCGCTCGTCACCGTCGGCGCTTCATTCACGTTGGTCACCGTGATCGCCACGGCCTGGGCCGCCGTGGTGAGGGAGCCGTCGGAGGCCGTCACCGTGACGTCATAGACGTTGTTGCCGCCGGCATCGGTCGGCGCCTCGAAGTTCGGTGCGGCCTTGAAGGTGATCGCGCCGGTGCTGGAACTGATGTTAAACAGCGCCGCATCGGCACCGCCCAGCGCATAGATCGGGGTCGTGCCCGCATCCGGGTCCGTGGCTGTGGTGGTATAGACCGTCCCTGTGCCGTTTTCGGCGAAGCTTGCCGCCGTCCCGCTGGTGAGCGCCGGCGTCTCGTTCACATTGGTCACCGCGACCGCCACCGATTGCGTCGTCGTATTGCCGGCGCCATCCGTTGCCGTCACGGTAATGTCGAAGGTGTTGTCTGTGTTGCTGTCTGCCGGCGCTTCGAAGTCGGGCACCGCCGCGAAGGTGACGACGCCGGAACTGGGATCGATATTGAACCGCGCCACATCGGTACCGCCAAGGGTATAGGTCAGCAGATGCGCGTCCGTTGCCGCGGCGTCATACGCGGTGCCGGCACCGTTTTCCGCGAAGCTTGCCGATGTCGTGCTGGTGAAGGTCGGCGCGGTTGTATCCACCGCATAGCTCTGCGCCGAAACCTTGCCCACCACGTCCGCCGTCGCGCCGGTGAAATTCGTAACCGTACCGGCCGTGACGGCGAACTTGATGAGGTTGTCGCCATTTACAAGCGTGACACCGGTCCAAGTCAAGGCAGTCCCGCTCACGAAACTGCTGATATCCGTCCAGGTTGTGCCGCCATCCACCGAGCCCCACAGTTTTCCGCTGAGGGCCGCGTCGAGCGTTGCAGTAATCGTCTGCGCGGCGGTCTGGGTGATGAAATCGCCCGCGGCACCGGTATCGGCGGACAAAGCGATGCCACCGATATTGACGCCAATGGCCGTTTCCAGCGCAGTCTCCGTCCCGGTCACGTTGCCAGCTATGCCATCGGCCACGGCGGCCCCGGCGATGAGGGCATCGACCGCCGAAATACTCAACGTCGTGCCTACCAGCCCTTCCGACAGCGCCGTCAGCACTTCTCCGGTGCTCGCGCCCTGGTCGGCTTCGGCCCCCGCAATCGCCGCCAGCGCCTGACCGTAGGCCTTTTGCGCCGCTGTGCCGGCGTTGAATGCCGTTGCATCGTCGACGGTCACCGGAACGGTGGTCGTGATGTCGCCCGAGAGGCCGAAGGCCGTTTTCACATTGTCATTGGCGGTCGTGACCTGGGTCGTGGTAACCGTGGATCCGAGAGTGGTCGATGCCGTCCCCGCATCGCCGCCGCTATCGCCCACCAGTTCGCGTACTGCCAGTTCCGTCAAGGGGGTGATGGCGACCGTGATCGTGCCGTTGCCGGAAACGTTGACCACGGCGCGCAAATCGGTGGCCAGATCCTTCGCAAGGCCGGTTCCCTCGTCGTTGTAATTGGTTCCGGCATTCGTATCCTTCAGGCGGACCAGAACCGGGCCGGAGTAGTTTTCGGTTACGGCAATGGAAAAGGTGCCGTCCGCATTCACCGTGCCGGTGCCGGCAAGTTTTGTCCCGTCGGCCTTGAAGGCTTCGACAACAAGCCCGGTGGCATCGTTGATCTTGCCGAGTGCAATGGTGCCGCTGAGTGTGAATCCGGTCGCCGCAGCAACAGACGATCCGCCGCCGCCACCGCCACTCGTGCCGGACGCGGCAATGCCCACCGCCAATGCGGCGCCCAGCATGACCTGGCTCGAAACGCCGGCCGCGACGGCCGTTCCCGAAGCGGCTGAGCCTCCGCCCAGCGCCGTACCGCCGGCGGCTTCGCCTCCTGCGGCAGCTCCGGTAGAAGAGGCTGCCGTGCCTGCGGCCGGGGCCGCTTCAGGCGTTGCGGTATCGGCGAGTGCAAGAACCATTCGGTCATCCGAATACTCCGCCTGCGTCGTGGCGGCATCCGCCTGATCGTTCACATCATCGACGGCCGCATTCCCATTTTCTTCTTCGTCCCCCGGCTTGCGCTTTGCCTTGCCGTTTACGATTTTCCGGGCAGACGCCACAAGATCCTCAAACTTCCCGGCATCGGCCTGGAAGCCGGCGGACTTGCCTTTCGATTCAACGGCCGGCTTTACGCTCTCGCCTGTATCCATCGTCTTCTTGCCTGCCTGACCGGAAAAACCCGACGCTCCGGATTGAACAGCCGAACCGTTGGTCTCGGCACCTGATTTAGAGGTAGTAATGGCCATCGAATGCTCCTGGAAACAATTGACTTTTTAAGAAGGGGATCAAAACAGACAGGGGGGCAAAACTCCGAGTGAAATCCTGGAATAGGCTGGGGCTCCCGTTTTTATATTGCGGCGCTGTCGCTTGCATTTGCTTTGCGGGGGCTTTGCTCGGAAATTTGAGGCGGTTTTTGTTATTTATGGATCGAACTGAAACGTGCAACCTAGCCAACGACGACCACACTCAAAATGTAACGGCTCACACAGCCAGAAATAAGTGAAGTGGAATCGAAAACATGAAAGCGTAATCTGCTCGCACCTACGGAGAATACATTAGCCAAGCGGGGAAATAATATACCCATCCCCCGGTAGATGGTAAAAGACGGGGACTCCACCGCGCGATCGATGTGACAGACTTTTCACTGCGGACCATGCCGCAGATGCAGGATCACCCCCGCCTCATCTCATCCGGTTCTCGACCCCGAGCCGGAACGCAAAATAAGTCGATGATTAGCTTAACTAAAGTAACGAACCTGGAGCGGCGGGCGCAGGATTTTCGTTGAACTGAAAAATATATATCCAAGCACAATTCGGCTGGACTCGAACGGATGAAACCGCCTCCGCATTTTTTGCCAAGAATTTGCCGACACGATTCGTCGCAACCACACCGCGGTCTCCCGCTATACAACGCCATTGCTTGCCGCCTTCAGAGGTGGCCCCGCGCAGTTGGGCAGAATTCTGGGTTTCTTAAGTGAAATCTCTGCGGGTTAAGCCGCCACGGCGAGTGGCGACAGATTGAAGTAGGCGCTATCCGGCGTCCGGCCGTCAAGCGTCGAATGCGGCCGGCGCCGATTGTAGAAATCGAAGTAGCGGGTCAAGGCTTGGCGGGCAACGGAAACGGTGTCGTAGCCATGCAGGTAAATCTCCTCGTAACCAAACCAAAGCAGCTTCCGATCGGCCGGCCGGCCGGCCGGCCCAAAAAGAAAGGCCCCGTCGCGGGGCCTCGCCGAAATGCGGTTTTTCTATAGCTCAGAACTTGAGCACGAACCCCACCGACAGCAGATCGACATCGCCCTCTCCCGTCGTATTTTCATCGCCAAGGTTCTTGAAGCGTTCGTATTCGAGCCGGACGGCCATTTTGTCGTTCAGCGCGTAATCGCCGCCAATGCCCCAATGACCTTTGGAACTGGTGTCATCGACACTACCTGCTGCCGCACCGCCGGGGCCCGTGGCAGAAACGGTCGCTTCGACCTTGGCATTGATCATGCCGACCTTGCCGAACAACACGAAAGTTTGTCCGACCGGGATGGAGCCCACGACATCGATATTCCAGCCGTCAGCCTTGATCTCGGCCCGGCCTGCACCGCCGGTATAAGCGGCCGAATATTTGAGCTTTCCTAGATTGATGTAACCGCCTTCCAGCGCAAAATTCTGGTTGAAACGATAGCCGGCCTGAAGTTTGTAAGCCGTATCCTGGTCGTCGAGCGAGGACGAGAGGCCGGTCGCACCGGCGGCGATCAGAGCGCCATCGATGTCCCCCTTCTCGGCCTTGAAATCACTCTGGCCGGCCGATCCGGCGAAATACCAGTCTCCTGCGACGGCCGGAGAAACGGCAGCAACCGAAGCGACAATCAGGGCAGATTTGAACAGTTTGTTCTTCACGGAATACGCTCCTTGTTTTCGTTGATGAATTTTGGATAATGCCAAAAGAGTGGATAATGCCAAAAGAGTTTATCCAATTTACATTTTCCGCACAAGACGTGCCCCGCCCATCATGGGCGATCGACCCTATTCCAGGCATTTAAGGAAACGCTGAACACGTCCGTTCGTCCCACAGGGACGTGTGCCCTTCAGGGTATTTCCTTCGGTCACGCTGAGCCCTTCGGTGAAACTCAGGACAGGCTTCGACAAGCTCAACCCGACCGTGAAGACTCAGCGCACTTTCAAGCCGTTCCGCCGACGGTAAGCCCGTCGATGCGCAGCGTCGGCTGACCGACGCCCACCGGCACACTCTGACCTTCCTTGCCGCAGGTGCCGACGCCAGGGTCGAGCGCCATGTCATTGCCGATCATCGAAACCCGCTTCAATGCGTCGGGGCCGTTGCCGATCAGTGTCGCCCCCTTGACCGGATAAGTGATCTTGCCGTTTTCGATCATGTAGGCTTCGGCGGCGGAGAAGACGAACTTGCCGCTGGTGATATCCACCTGGCCGCCGCCAAAGTTGGCGGCGTAGAGGCCCTTCTTCACCGACTTGATGATTTCCTCCGGCGTCCGCTCGCCGGCCAGCATGGTGGTGTTGGTCATGCGTGGCAGCGGCAGGTGGGCGAACGACTCGCGGCGGCCGTTGCCGGTGGGCGCCACGCCCATCAGTCGCGCATTCAGCGAATCCTGCAAATAGCCCTGGAGAATGCCGTCCTCGATCAACACCGTGCGGCGCGTCGGATTGCCCTCGTCGTCCACGCTGAGCGAGCCGCGCCGGTGAGACAGCGTACCGTCGTCGACGACGGTGACGCCCTTGGCCGCCACCCGCTTGCCGATGCGGCCGGAAAAAGCCGAGCTGCCCTTGCGGTTGAAATCGCCTTCGAGACCATGGCCGATGGCTTCGTGCAAAAGAATGCCGGGCCAGCCGTTGCCCAAAACGACGGTCATCGGTCCCGCCGGCGCCGGCCGGGCGGCCAGATTGACGCGAGCCTGATGCACTGCCTTCTGGGCGTAGTCGCGCAACACCTCGTCGGTGAAATAAGCGTAGTCGTAACGCCCGCCGCCGCCGCTGGAACCCTGCTCACGCCGCCCGTGCTCTTCCATCAGCACCGTGACGGAAACTCTCACCAGCGGCCTCACATCGGCCGCCAGATGGCCGTCGGAGCGCGCCACCAGGATTACCTCCCAAGTACCGGCGATGTGGGCCATCACTTCCTTGACCCGCGGATCCTCGGCGCGGGCATAGCCTTCGAGGCGCTCCAGCAGCTTCACCTTGTCCACGTCGGCGAGCGAGGCAATCGGATCGTCGGCGCCGTACAACGGCCGCACCGCCGCACCGCGCAACAGCGGCGCCGCCTGCGTCCCGCCGCTGCCGGCAATCGCCCGCGTCGCTTGAGCGGCGGCTTCCAGCGCCGTAGCGCTGATATCGTCGGAATAGGCGAACGCGGTCTTCTCACCCGATACCGCACGCACGCCGACACCCTGCTCGATATTGAAGCTGCCCGACTTGACAATCCCCTCCTCCAGGCTCCACGCCTCGCTGCGGGCATACTGGAAATACAGGTCGGCGTAATCGACGCGGTGGGCGAACATCGAACCGAACACGCTCTGCAAACGGTTCGATGTCAGGTTGTAAGGGGTGAGCAGCGTGCGTTCGGCGGTAGCCAGATGATCGGAACTGTCGGGGCGGGTCATGATGGGGTCCACAGGTTTTTTCGCATTATCGCGGAAAGGCGGGGCTGGGGCGAATCGAAGGTTGGACCCATCCTGTGCGTTTCCGTTCGTGCCGAACTCACTGTGGAAAAAAGTGCGGCGGCTTTGCGCCGCCGCGCAGATTTCAACCACGCAACTTCTTCGCCACCTCCGCAATGCGCTGCCCCAGCCGCGCGGCAGTCTTCAGGTCGGAGTCGAGCATCGCCTCGGCGCCCTCGTCGACATTGGCCTGGGCCATCGCGCCGGAGAAACTGCCCAGACGGTTGAGATCGTTCACCGAGCCCTTGCTGTTGTTATTGCCCGGAGGAATGTCGAGCCCCACCCAGATCATGCCGTGCTGGTTGGCGTAAACCATCATCTGGATCAGCGAATTCAGCTTGTCGCCGGACTGCGAGGCCGAGGTAGTGAAACCGCCGGCGACCTTGTCCTTCCAGGCCTGAGTGAACCAGGCTTTGGAACTGGCATCCATGAATTCCTTGAACTTCGCCGAAACGCTGCCCATATAGGTCGGCGCACCGAAGACGATGGCATCGGCGACGGTCAATTCCGCCCACGCAGATTCGTCGATGCTTTCCACCGGATACAGCGTCGGTTCGGCGCCGGCCACACTTTCGGCACCGTCGTACACGGCCTGGGCCTGGCGGGCGGTATGGCCGAAGCCGCTGTGAAACACGATTGCGATCTTGCTCATCGAAGCGCCCCGTTACTGTTTGAACGCTTCGACCGCGATGCTCAGCGTCACTTCGTCGCCAACCAGCGGGGCGTACTTACCGGCGTTGAAATCGCTGCGCTTGACGGTGGCGGTGGCGTTGGCGCCGCAGGCGTCCTTCTTCATGATCGGGTGGGGCGCACAGCGGAAGGAGGTAACGGCCAGCGTCACCGGCTTGGTGACGCCCTTGAGAGTCAACTGGCCCTCGATGGCCGTCAGCGCATCGCCGGTGAACACCAGCTTGCTCGACTTGTAGGTGGCCGTCGGATAGGTCGCGGTGTCGAGGAAGTCGGCGGCCTGAATATGTTCGTCGAAATCCTTGCTGCCGGTGCTCACCGACGTGGTGTCGATGGTCACGTCGAGGGAGCCAGTCTTCGCCTCGCGGTCGATGACCACGGTACCGGTGGTCTTGTCGAAACGACTGAGCTGAACGGAATAGCCGAGATGGTTGTAGGAGAAGCGCGGGTAGGTGTGGTTGCGTTCGAGGGCGTAGGTTTCGGCGGCGGCAAAAGCCGGGGTGGCCGATACGGTCGAGGCGGCTAACGCGACAAACATGAGGGCTTTTTTCATGGATTGGCTCCGGTACGGGTTGAGAAAGCGAGGGAATAATGGGTTAGTCCGTTCGCATTGAGCTTGTCGAAATGCATACCTGTCAAGGGCTTCGACAAGCTCAGCCCGAACGGGATGAGCTGTTCAGCGTCTCCCTATTTCGTCGCCGCGGCGACGATGTGAAAGCGGACCTGTATCTCGTTGGCGACGGTGTCGAAGGCGGCCCATTCACCCTCGCCGATGGCGAAGTCGGCACGCTTGATCGTCAGGCTGCCGTCGAACACACCGAGGGCACCGTCCTTGCGGAACGTCAGTGGCGTGCTCAGAGTTTGAGTACGGCCTTTCAGGGTGAGTTTGCCTGAGAGTTCATAGCGATCACCGCCCTGAGCACGCACCGCGTCGGCGACGAAACGTGCGGTCGGAAAGGCTTTGGTGTTGAACCAGTTCCGGGTCGCCACCTCGTCATTGGCTTCCGCCGAGCCGGCATCGACGCTGGCCAGATCGATCTCCAGCGCAGCGCGGGAGGCCTGCGGCTTGGCCGGATCGAAAGCCAGTTGCGCGTTGAACTTGCGGAAGCGGCCATCGACCGCCACGCCCATCTGGCGGAAGACGAAGCTCACCGAGCTTTTATCGGCTTGCACTGCATTGAACTCGATGGCCTGGGCCGGGGCGATCGCACTCAGGCTGAACAAGAGGGCACACAGTCGTTTCATTTCAATTCTCCGGCAAGGTGGCCTGGGTGCTGCGCCAGGGCAGCATGCGGCGCAGGGTATCGTCGCGATCGATCAGATGGTGCTTGATGGCAGCCGCGGCATGGCCGGCGACCAGCGCAATCATCAGGAAGTTGAGCAGTTCATGGAGTTCCGCAAGCTGCTTGCCCAGTTCGACATCCTTGCTCAGCAGATCGGGGATCGGCAACACGCCGAAATACACGGTCTGGTAGCCCTTGGCCGAGCTCATCAGCCAGCCTGAGAGCGGGATTGCGAACATCAACAGGTAGAGCAGCCGATGCACGGTTTCCGCCGCAAGGGCCTGCCAGCGCGGCATCGGCACCGCCGGCGGCGGCGGATGGCCAATGCGCCATGCGGCGCGCAGGACGACGAGCATGAAGATGCTGACACCGGCCCATTTGTGCCAGGAATAGATTTTCAGCTTCCACGGCGAAACCGGCAGGCCGGCCATATACAGCCCGACGCAGAAGGCGCCGAGGATGGCCGCGGCGATCAGCCAATGCAGGGCGATAGCGATGGAGGTGTAGCGCATGGTCGTTTCTCGCAAGCTCAGGGTAAATCGAAAAGCAACAGTTCCGCCTCGTCGGCAGCGACAATCTGCAATGCCGCCTCGTCGGCAATTTTTGCAGCGTCACCGGGGCCGAGCGACTGCCCGTTGATCGTAACGTTGCCGCGAATCAAATGCAGATAGGCGCGACGGCCGGCTCCCACACTATGGGCCAGGGATGCGCCAGGATCAAGCAAGCTGGCATAAACGGTTGCGTCCTGGTGAATTCGCATGCTGCCCTCACGGCCGTCCGGCGACACCAGCGGACGCAGACGCCCGCGTTTTTCCGCATCGTCGAAGATCCGCTGCTCGTATTCGGGCGGGATGCCGCACACGTCGGGCTGAATCCATATCTGCAACAGCCGCACCGGCTCATAGGTCGAGGCATTGGCCTCGCTGTGCAGAACCCCGGCACCGGCGCTCATGCGCTGGACTTCAGGACGGCGCAGCAGCTTCGAGTTCTCCATGCTGTCGCCGTGGCGCAGCATGCCCGACAGCATGTAGGTGACGATTTCCATGTCGCGGTGACCATGGCGACCGAAACCGGCGGAAGGAGCGACGATGTCGTCGTTGATCACACGCAGCACGCTCCAGCCCATTTCGGCGGGGTCGTGGTAATCGCCGAAGGAAAAGCTGTGGCGCGTTTCCAGCCAGCCGTGATGGGCGTAGCCCCGATCCCGATCTTTTCGCAAAGAAATCATGATTTCAATTCAACCAATATTTATTCTGTTTTCGAACTATAGATAGGTTTGTTCCGGATAAAAACCGACATATTTAGAACTTATCGTTTAATATTTTTCACATGAAAATCTCCCTCGAATCGCTGGAGCTGCTCGATGCCATCGAGGTCCGTGGCAGCTTTTCCGCAGCGGCGGATGCACTGCACAAGGTTCCGTCAGCGGTAACCCACGCGATCCGTCGCCTCGAAGAGGATCTCGGCGTCGCCCTTTTCGAGCGGCAGGGGCGCCGCGCCGTGATGACGCCGGCCGGGCGCACGCTGCTGGAAGAAGGCCGCTACCTGTTGCAGGCGGTGGGCGATCTGGAATGTCGCGTGCAACGGGTCGCGACCGGCTGGGAGAATGAGCTGCGCATCGCCGTGGAAGGCGCCATCGACATCGCCCGGCTGCTGCCGCTGATTGCCGAATTCGATCGGGAGGGCAGCGGTACGCGGCTGCGCCTCGGCCATGAGGTTCTCGGCGGCTGCTGGGATGCGCTGACCTCCGGACGCGCCGACCTGGCCATCGGCGCCGGCGGCGACCCGCCCCCCGGCGGCGGCTTCGCCCAGCAACTGCTCGGACAGATCGAATTTGTCTTTGCCGTCGCCCCCGGCCACCCGCTGGCGAGCCATCCCGAACCGCTGCCGGTGCGCGAGATTTCGCGTTACCGCGGGGCGGTGGTGGCGGATACCTCGCGTCAGCTGCTGGCCCGCAGCGCGGGTCTGCTGGCCGGCCAGCAGACGCTGACAGTGCCGCACATGGCGGCAAAGCGGGCGGTCCAGGTGGCCGGCCTGGGCGTCGGCCATCTGCCGCGGCCGATGGCGGAAGCCGAACAGGCCGCCGGGCGGCTGGTCATCAAGAAAACCGAAGCGGGTTCGCCGCCGACGCCGCTCTACGTAGTCTGGCGCACCCACCAGCGAGGCCGCGCTCTGGACTGGTTCCGCAGCGCCCTCGCACGCCCCGAGGTGCGACAGCAGCTGCTGTGGTGAACCGGCGGCGCGGCTAGTCGCACTCCACCCAATCGATCAGCGGCTGCCACTGCCCCCAGTCCTGCTCGGCGCGGTAAGCCGGCAGGTCGAACACGGTCAGGCCATGCGCCGCCGCCTGCACGTAGTTCTGCGTATCGCGCAGATGCGTCAGCACCGGCAGGCCGACGCCTTGCAGAAAACGCTCTAGTTCACCGGCGGCGCGGGTGCGGGCATCGACCCGCATGCCGACCACGGCGATGAAGGCGTTATGCTTGCGCACCTCCTTCTCCTCGGCCAGCGCATCGAGAAATTGGCGGGTGGCGAGGATGTCGAAGATCGATGGTTGCAGCGGCACGATCACCTTGTGCGCCAGCTTGAGCACATGGGCCAGACGCTTGCCGTGCAGCCCGGCCGGGGTATCGAGGACCACGTGGCTGACGCCCTGTGGCGGCCGCGCCGGCTTGTCGCCCTCGATCTCCCAGGTCTCGATGCGCGGCAGCGACGGCGGACGCAGTTGCAGCCAGGAGCGCGACGACTGCTGGCGGTCAATATCACCGAGCATCACCCGCTGCCCCTGCCTCGCCAGATAGCCGGCGAGATTGGTCGCCAGCGTGCTCTTGCCCACCCCGCCCTTCGGGTTGGCGATCAGAAAGCTTTTCACAGACGGTCCCCTTTCCCTTGCATACGGCGGCTCATAGCGTCAACACGGTTGAGCCGACTGTCCTGCGCGCGGCCAGATCGGCATGGGCCCGCGCGGCCTCCTGTAGCGGATAGGTCTGACCGATCTCGATACGCACCGCGCCCGATCCGACCATGCCGAACAACTCGTCCGCCATTTGCAGCAAATCCTCGCGCTTGCGCGTATAGGTGAACAGCGTCGGCCGCGTCAGGAACAACGAGCCGCGCTTCGACAGTTCGCGCAGATCCACCGGCGGCACCAGACCCGAAGCATTGCCGAAGCTCACCATCGTCCCCAACGGTCGCAGACAGTCGAGCGACTGGATGAAGGTGTCCTTGCCGACGGCATCGTACACCACGGCGGCGCCTTCGCCGCCGCCGATCTCGCGCACCCGCGCAACTACGTCGTCGCCGGCCAGCAGGACATGGCTACAGCCGTGGCGGCGGGCCAGCGCGACCTTCTCCGCCGAACCGACGATGCCGACCACGCGAGCGCCGAGTGCGCTCGCCCACTGGCAGAGAATCAGGCCGACGCCACCGGCCGCCGCATGGACCACGATCAGGTCGCCCGCCGCCACGCGACAGGTGCGGCGCAACAGATACTGAGCGGTGAGGCCGCGCAGCATCATGGCCGCTGCGGTGGCGAAGGCGATGCCGTCGGGCAACGGCAGCAGCAGATCGGCCGGAACATTGCGCTGCTCGGCGTAGGCACCGAGCGACGGGCTGACATAGGCCACCCGGTGGCCCTCGCGTAAACCGCTCACCCCCGGCCCGATGGCGACGACCGTGCCGGCGCCTTCCTGGCCGAGGCCGGAAGGCAGCGCGGTCGGGTAGGTGCCCTCGCGGTAGTAGATATCGATGAAGTTGACGCCCGCCGCGGCGTGGCGCACGGTCACCTCGCCCGGACCCGGCGGCGGCACCTCCACCTGTTCCAGCCGCAGCACCTCCGGCCCGCCCGTGTTGTGGAAACGGATCGCCTGCGACAAGATCAGCGGTCCTTGTGGTTGGCGTCGACCACCGCCAGCGCCGTCATGTTGACCAATCGCCGTACCGTCGCCGTGGAGGTAACAATGTGTGCCGGGCGCGCTGCGCCGAGCAGGATCGGGCCGACGGTAACGCCGCCGCTGCCCATCACCTTCAGCAGGTTGAAGGAAATGTTGGCTGCATCGAGGTTGGGCATGATCAGCAGGTTGGCCGAGCCCTTGAGCACCGAATCGGGGAACAAGCGCTGGCGGATCGTTTCGTCGAGCGCCGCGTCGCCATGCATCTCGCCGTCAACTTCGAGGCCCGGCGCGCGCTCGGCGATCAGACGGCGGGTGGCGCTCATCTTCTGCGCCGAATTCGAGCGCACGCTGCCGAAGTTGGAGTGCGAGAGCAGCGCCACTTTCGGCGTCAGACCGAAGCGGCGCACCTCCTCGGCGGCCATCAGGGTAATTTCGGCGAGCAGCTCGGGGCGCGGATCCTCGTTCACGTAGGTGTCGCAGATGAATAGCGTGTGCGTCGGCAGCATCAGCAGATTCATCGTCGCCATACAGTGGGCGCCGGGTTCCAGACCCAGCACGTCGGCGACATGGCGCAGGTGGTGGGCATGGCGGCCGACGGTGCCGCAAATCAGCGCATCGACGTCGCCACGGCGCAACAACAGCGCGCCGATCAGCGTCGGATCGGCGCGCACCATCTGCTTGGCTACGTCAGGGGTGATGCCCTGCCGTCCCATCAGGCGGTGGTAATCCTGCCAGAGCGCCTTGTAGCGTGCATCGGAAGCCGGGTTGACCACTTCGAAATCGGTCTCGGGACGCACCTTGAGGCCGGCGCGTTCGAGCCGCGCGGCGATCACCTCGGGGCGTCCGACCAGCACCGGCTGCGCCAGGCCCTCGTCGAGCACGGTCTGCACGGCACGCAGCACACGGTCGTCCTCACCCTCGCAATAGATCACCCGCCGCGGTGCCTTCTTGGCCGCCGCAAACACCGGCTTCATGATGAAACCGGACTGATAGACAAAGCTGTTGAGGTGTTCGCGATAGGCGTCGAGATCCGGCACGGGCCGTGTCGCCACGCCCGACTCGACGGCCGCCTGGGCCACCGCCGGGGCGATCTTGACGATCAGCCGCGGGTCGAAGGGCCGCGGGATCAGATACTCGGGGCCGAAGGCGATATTCTCGCCGCCGTAGGCCTGTGCCACCACGTCGGAACTCTCGGCCTGCGCCAGTTCGGCCAACGCGCGCACCGCGGCCAGCTTCATTTCCTCGGTAATGGTGGTGGCGCCAGCATCGAGCGCACCGCGGAAGATGAAGGGGAAGCAGAGGACATTGTTGACCTGGTTCGGGTAGTCCGAGCGGCCGGTGGCCATGATCGCATCGTCGCGCACCGCGCGCACTTCCTCGGGGAGGATTTCCGGCGTCGGGTTGGCCAGCGCCAGGATCAACGGTCGCGGCGCCATCTTCGCCACCATCTCGGGCTTGAGCACGCCACCGGCGGAGAGGCCGAGGAACACGTCCGCGTCGGCAATGACTTCGCCGAGAGTGCGTGCGTCGGTCTTCTTGACGTAGCGCGCCTTGATCTCGTCCATCAGCCTGGTGCGGCCTTCATAGACCAGGCCCTCGATGTCGGTAACCCAGATGTTCTCCACCTTGACGCCGAGCATCACCAGCAGATCGAGGCAGGCCAGCGCGGCAGCGCCGGCACCGGAGGTGACCAGCTTCACCGCGTCCACCTTCTTGCCGATGACCTTCAGACCGTTCAACACCGCGGCGCCGACGACGATGGCGGTGCCGTGCTGGTCGTCGTGGAACACCGGAATCTTCATCCGCTCGCGCAGCTTCTTCTCTATGTAGAAGCATTCCGGCGCCTTGATGTCCTCCAGGTTGATACCGCCGAAGGTCGGCTCCATCGCCGCGATCATATCGATCAGCTTGTCGGGGTCGGACTCGGCAAGCTCAATGTCGAATACGTCGATGCCGGAAAACTTCTTGAACAGGACCGCCTTGCCCTCCATCACCGGCTTGGCGGCGAGCGGGCCGATATTGCCGAGGCCGAGCACCGCCGTGCCGTTGGTGACCACACCGACTAGATTGGCACGCGAGGTGAGCCGGCTGGCCTGGCGCGGATCGTCGACGATGGCGTTGCAGGCGGCGGCGACGCCGGGGGAATAGGCCAGCGACAGATCGCGCTGGTTGGTCAGCCCTTTGGTCGGCACCACCGAGATTTTTCCGGGGGTCGGCAGGGCGTGGTATTCGAGTGCGGCGGCGGAAAGGTCGGAGGTCTTGGTCATGGGTGGAACGCGGGCAGGGCGAGCGACGATGATACTCCGCCGACGATGGCCGAATAATTGCGGAAAGCCGCAGCCGGCTTATTCCGCCGTCGCTATTGCAATGCAACATTCGCGGCCCGAGCTATGGCAGAATCGCCCGCTGTTCCTTGACTCCGGGGTCGGCCATGAAGCGCGTTGTGTTCAATCAGAAGGGCGGTGTCGGCAAAAGCACCATCACCTGCAACCTCGCCGCGATCAGCGCCGCAGGCGGCGCCAAAACCCTGGTGGTGGATCTCGATCCGCAGGCCAATTCGACCCGCTACCTGCTCGGCGCCGGCGCCGACAGCCTGGAGAACACCGCCACCGGTTTCTTCGACCAGATGCTCAACTTCAAGCTGCGGCCGCTGCCCACCGAAGAGTTCATCGCCGCGACTCCGTTCGCCAACCTTTCCCTTCTGCCCGCGGACGCGGCGCTGGAAGAGCTTCAGGCCAAGCTCGAATCGCGCTACAAGATCTACAAGCTGAAGGAGGCGCTGGAGGCGTTGGACTTCGACGAAATCTGGATCGATACGCCGCCGGCGCTGCACTTCTACACCCGTTCCGCGCTGATCGCCGCCGATGCCTGCCTGATCCCCTTCGACTGCGACGAGTTCGCCCGTCGCGCGCTCTACACCCTGCTCGACAACGTCGCTGAAATCCGCGCCGACCACAACAAGACACTGGAAGTGGAAGGCATCGTGGTCAACCAGTACCAGCCGCGCGCCAGCCTGCCGCAGCAAGTGGTGGCCGAACTCAAGGCCGAGGGCCTGCCGGTGCTCGACTCGCTGCTCTCGGCATCGGTGAAGATCAAGGAATCGCACCAGCAGGCGAAACCGATGATCCACCTCGACCGGAACCACAAGCTGAGCCGCGAATACGCAGCGCTGCACGCGGAACTGCTGCGTGCCGCAAAACGCCGCGCACAAAGCGCGGCACGCAAACGGGCTTAATCAGCGCGCGGCGAAAAACGCCAGCAACAGCTCGTTGAATAGTTCCGCCTGCTCGATATTGAGCAGATGGGAGGCACGCGGAACAATCTCCAGTCGCGCTCCCGGAATCCCCCGCGCAATCGCTTCGGCCATTGCCGGCACGGTGCCAGGGTCCTCCTCGCCGACCAACACCAGGGTCGGCAGCGCGATTTCGCCGAGCCACGGCGTTGTGTTCAAGGTCGGGATCAGGCGGCCGCAGGCGGCGTAGCCTTCTGCCGAGGTGGCGGCGATCAGTGCACCGATGCGCGCCATGGTGGCCTGTCGCTCCAGCCGATAGGGCTCGGTGAACCAGCGCCCCAGCGTCCCCTCCACCATCGCCGACATGCCGCCGGCGACGACCTGAGCGATGCGCTGCTCCCAGAGTTTCAGCACGGCATCCTGATTGTCGTGCCCGCTGGCGGTGCTGCTCAGCACCAGTCGATCCAGCCGCTGCGGCGCGGCGAGCGCCAGATGCTGGCCGATCATGCCGCCCATGGATAAGCCGACGAAATGCGTACGCTCGACGCCCAGCGCATCGAGCAAGCCGAGTACGTCGCCGACCATGTGTTCGAAACGGTACGGCCCCGGCGGGACACTGCTGCCGCCATGGCCGCGGATGTCGTAGCGGAGGATCGTAAAACTGCCGCTGAGCGCGGCGAGCTGATCGTCCCACATGGTCAGATCGCTGGCCAGCGAATGCGCGAAGGTGATCCACGGCCCTCTGCCCTGGACGTCGTAGCGGATGTCGATGCCGTTGGCACGCACTGTTTTCATCAGACCGCCTCCAGTTTTGCGACGGATAGCGCCAGCCATTTCATGCCGGCGGCGCCAAAGTTCACCTGCACCCGCGCATCGTTGCCGCCGCCTTCGGCATTGACGATGACGCCTGGGCCGAATTTGGCGTGCATCACCGATTGCCCGACGTGCCAGCCGCCCTCCGCGTTGCTGCGACGTCCGCCGGGCGCCACATGGGAAGCCTCAGGCTCCGCGGCCCAGCGTCCCGCCGGCTGCGCCTTGACGGCGCGCGGCGTCAGCCACTTGAGCAGTCCCGCCGGCACTTCCTCGATGAAGCGCGAAGGCAGGTTGTAGCGGGTCTGGCCGTGCAGCATGCGAGTCTGGGCGAAGGACAGATAGAGCCGCTGCCGCGCGCGGGTAACGGCGACATACATCAAGCGGCGTTCCTCTTCCAGGCCCTTCTCTTCGATTGCGCTGTTCTCGTGGGGAAACAGTCCTTCCTCCAGGCCGGTGAGGAACACCACATTGAACTCCAACCCCTTGGCCGAATGCACGGTCATCAATTGCAGCGCATCGTCGCTGTCGCCGGCCTGATGTTCGCCGGCTTCCAGCGCCGCATGCGAGAGAAAGGCGGCCAGGTCGGCGGAGAGCTCGCCTTCCTCGCTGACGCGGCCTTCTTCGGCGATGAAACTGGCAGCGGCATTCACCAGCTCGTCCAGGTTGGCGAGACGATCCTGGCCTTCCTTGTCGTTCAGATAGTGGCTGCGCAGGCCGGAGAGCTCGATCAGGTGCTCCACCAGCTCGGGCAGCGGCAGGTCGATGGCCTCGCGCATCTTTGCAATCAGCTCGGCAAAACCGGTCAACGCCGTAGCGGCCTTGCCGCTCAGGCGCGGGATGGCCGCGTGCAGGCTGGAGCCGGCGGCCTTCGCCGCGTCCTGTAGCTGCTCAATGCTGCGGGCGCCGATGCCGCGCACCGGAAAATTCACCACGCGGGCGAAGGCGGTGTCGTCGTCGGCATTGGCAATCAGGCGCAGATAGGCCAGCGCATGCTTGATTTCCTGCCGCTCGAAGAAGCGCAACCCGCCATACACGCGGTAGGGCAGGCCGGCATTGAACAAGGCATGTTCGAGTATCCGCGACTGCGCATTGCTGCGATAGAGCAGGGCGACCTCGGCGCGGGCATGGCCGTCACGCACCAGGGCCTTGATCTCCTCGACGATCCAGCGTGCCTCCTCGCCGTCGGAAAATCCCTCGAAGACGCGGATCGGCTCGCCGGCACCTGCATCGGTCCATAGGTTCTTGCCCAGCCGCGCCGAATTGTTTTTGATGATGGCGTTGGCGGCGTCAAGAATGTTGCCGTGGGAGCGGTAGTTCTGTTCCAACCGGACCACGTTCTGCACGCGGAACTCGCGCTCGAAGTCGCGCATGTTGCCGACGTCGGCGCCGCGGAAGGCGTAGATCGACTGGTCGTCGTCACCGACACAGAACAAACACCCGCCCCCCTCGCTCCCCCCTCGCGGGGGGAAGTCTGCTTGCTCGCTACGCTCGTCTGTCACGGGCAGCTTGGTGGCAACCGCGTTGGCGTCTGCGGCTCCGCCGCGTACCGTTCCGGCTCGGGGCGGCCCTTCGCCGGAACTATGCCGCACCGCCCCAGCGAGCAGACACAGCCAGCGGTATTGCAGGGCGTTCGTATCCTGGAATTCGTCCACCAGGATGTGCTTGAAACGCGCCTGGTAATGCCGCCGCAACGGTTCGTTGCGCAACAGCAGTTCGTAGCTGCGCAGCAGCAGTTCGGCGAAATCCACCACACCCTCGCGCTGGCACTGGGCCTCGTAGGCTTCGTAGAGTTCAACCCGTTTGCGGGTGTATTCGTCCCAGGCCTCCACGGCGCCGGAGCGCAGGCCCTGCTCCTTCTGCGCGTTGATGAAATGCTGTAGTTCGCGCGGCGGAAACTTCTCGTCGTCCACGTTGAGCGCCTTGAGCAGGCGCTTGATGGCCGACTGCTGGTCGGCCGAATCGAGAATCTGGAACAGCGGAGGCAGTCCGGCGTCGCGATGATGGGCGCGCAGCAGCCGGTTGCACAGGCCGTGGAAGGTGCCGATCCACATGCCGCGGGTATTGATCGGCAGCATCGCCGACAACCGGGTCAACATTTCCTTCGCCGCTTTGTTGGTGAAGGTGACCGCCAGGACGCCCTGGGGGGTGATTTGTCCGGTGGAAATTAGCCAGGCGATACGGGTGGTAAGCACCCGGGTCTTGCCCGAACCCGCGCCGGCAAGGATCAGAGCGTGTTGCGGCGGCAGGGTGACTGCGGCCAGTTGTTCCGGATTGAGGCCGCGAAGAAGGTCTGACATTCGCCGATTATACGCGGCCACCCCTTTCCGCCCACCGCCAGGACGACCAAACCCATGCCTGGAGCACGATTGTTGCGAAGCAACACCATTTAATTTGAACTGCCAACATTTCCCTTTGTCTATTGAATGTTAGCGTTTAGCCTCCATTATGTTGCATAGCAACAAATAGCACTGACCGGCTGCGGGGTTTCCGCAGAAACGGCCCGCTAACGGCCAAAGGAGAACGTAATGAAATCGCCCAAACTGTTGCCCTGGCTCGCCCGGAGCGCCGGGCTGAGCGACGCCCGAATCGGCCAACTCTGGCTGGACGCCACCCAATATGCCGCCAACGCCACCGGTGAGCATGAAACGCACCGCTACTGGAAGGTCGCCCACGAACGCCTGATCGATTTGGTGGACGCAGAGTCCATGCTCTGCGCTTCGTCGCGCGAAGCCGCCCCCTGGATCATGCTACAGACCCATATCAGCATGGGCGCACTGGTGCTGACCGGTTTGATCGCTGAGGTTTCGGCCAATCTGCGTTCCTGGCTAACGCGGGCCAGCCACCATCCGGTATGAGTTGAGCACCCAACCCTTAGGGCGCGGTGCCCTACAGGGTTGGCAGGACGTCCAAACCAAGCGTGCGGCGAACGCCGTCCGCCGCACGCTCGGCGCGGGCTTTGTCGGCAAAGCCCGACAGCAGCACTTCGTAAGTCCACCCTCCGTCGCCGGCCAAGGGACGAATGCGCACCGGAAAGCCGGCCGTCCGCGCCCGGTCGTAGATCGCCAGCGCGACGCCCTCATCCGCCACATCGCCCAGCCTTAGCGACCAAGCGCCCCGCCGCCTGAGCGCCCCTTCAGCGGGAGCGATTTCGGTCTCGGCGGCACGCGCGGCAAACTCCGCCGGCGTTGCCATGACCAGCGACTGCGGGGCACGGGCACGCGGAGCGAGATAGGTGGTCATCGGTTCATGCAGATCGAACAACGTGCCGTCCGGCGCTTTCACTTCCACCTGCCCCTCGATCAACATCACCAGGTCCTCGTCCGCCCGGGCGCGTCCCCAGACGTCGGTGCCGCGGATGCCGATGGTGGCGGTACCGACGCGGATGCTCAACTCGCGATGGCGCAGCTTGACGGCGGCCGCGGTGGTGAAACGAAAAGCCCCGGCCGCCACATCGAGAGCGCCACGAAAGAACGATTCCGGCTTCTTGCTGCGGGTATGGAACGTCATCTGCGCCGATTCGCCGAACTTGACCGTGCTGCCTTCGGCCAGTTTGAGGTAGACCCGCGAGCCATTGCCGGTTTTCAGGCGATCGCCGTTGGCGATTTCCATTCCCGGGTAAAGCGGCTCCGTCGTTTCGCCGCGCACACGCCAAGCCGGCGCCTGCAACGCATCGACAACGGCCGGCGGAGCGCCGTTGGCCAGCAGCGAACAAAGACAAACGACGAGGGCAAAGCAGAAACGGAGAGTCATGGCACAGCCTTTGAGGGGTAGGGGCGGCAGGTATAATCCGGCCCCTTTAGCGTTTCGAACGAAGCCCAGGTCATGCAGGAAAAATACACGCCGTCAGACATCGAAAAAACCGCGCAGACCCATTGGGAATCGACACAGGCCTTCCGCGCCGTGGCGAGCAAGGCCAAGCCCAAGTACTACTGTCTGTCGATGTTCCCCTATCCGTCGGGCAAGCTGCACATGGGGCACGTGCGCAACTATACCATCGGCGATGTGCTGACCCGCTTCCACAAGATGCGCGGCTACAACGTCCTGCAACCGATGGGCTGGGATGCCTTCGGCCTGCCCGCCGAAAACGCCGCGATCCAGAACAGCGTGCCGCCGGCGCAATGGACCTGGGACAACATCGCCTACATGAAACAGCAGTTGCAGTCGCTGGGTTTCGCCATCGACTGGAGCCGGGAACTCGCCACCTGCCAGCCCGCCTATTACAAGTGGAACCAGTGGCTGTTCCTGCGTATGCTGGAAAAGGGCATCGCCTACAAGAAAACCCAGGTGGTCAACTGGGACCCGGTGGATCAGACCGTGCTCGCCAACGAGCAGGTCATCGACGGCCGCGGCTGGCGTACCGGCGCCCTGGTCGAGAAGCGCGAGATCCCCGGCTACTATCTGAACATCACGAAATACGCCGACCAGCTGCTCGACGATCTCGACAAGCTGCCGGGCTGGCCCGAGCGGGTCAAGACCATGCAGGCCAACTGGATCGGCAAGAGCCACGGCGTGCGCTTTGCCTTCCCCTACACGCTCGATGGCAAGGAAGAAAAACTGTGGGTCTACACCACCCGCGCCGACACCATCATGGGCGTCACTTTCGTCGCCGTGGCGGCCGAGCATCCGCTGGCCGCGTATGCGGCGAAGAACAACGCCGAACTCGCCGCCTTCATCGAAGAGTGCAAGCACGTCTCGGTGATGGAAGCCGACATGGCGACCATGGAAAAGAAGGGCGTCCCCACCGGCCTCTTCGTCACCCACCCGTTGACCGGCGAACAGGTCGAGGTCTGGATCGGCAACTACGTGCTGATGGGTTACGGCGAAGGCGCGGTGATGGCCGTACCGGCGCATGACGAACGCGACTTCGGCTTCGCTCTCAAGTACAAACTGCCGATCAAGCAGGTCGTTGCCGTTGCAGGCCAGACTTTCTCTGCCGACGCCTGGGCCGAGTGGTACAGCGACAAGCAGAACGGCACGTGCATCCACTCCGGCAAGTACGACGGCCTCGGCTACGCAGCCGCGGTCGATGCCATCGCCGCCGACCTCAGCGCCAAGGGCCTGGGCGAAAAGACCACCCAGTACCGTCTGCGCGACTGGGGCGTCTCGCGCCAGCGCTACTGGGGCTGCCCGATCCCGATCATCCATTGCGGCAGTTGCGGCTCGGTGCCGGTGCCCGACGACCAGCTGCCGGTCAAGCTGCCGGAAGACTGCGTGCCCGACGGCTCCGGCAATCCGTTGCACAAGCGCGAGGATTTCCTCAATGTGCCCTGCCCCAAGTGTGGCAAGCCGGCCAAGCGCGAGACGGACACCATGGATACCTTCGTCGATTCGTCCTGGTATTACGCGCGTTACGCCAGCAAGTTCTCCGAGACGGCGATGGTGGATGAAGAGACCGCCTACTGGATGCCGGTCGACCAGTACATCGGCGGCATCGAGCATGCCATCCTGCACCTGCTCTATTCGCGCTTCTGGAGCAAGGTGATGCGCGACCTCGGCCTGGTGAACTACGACGAGCCCTTCGCCAACCTGCTGACCCAGGGCATGGTGCTGAACCACATCTTTTCGCGCCATCCGGAAAAGGGTGCCATCCAGTATTTCGCCCCGGAAGAGATCGATCTACAAAAAGACGATGCCGGCCGCATCACTGGCGCCCGCGCCAAGGCCGACGGCCTGCCGGTGACCTATCAAGGCATTGGCACGATGTCCAAGTCGAAGCGCAACGGCGTCGATCCGCAGGCGCTGATCGATCAGTACGGCGCCGACACCGCGCGCTTTTTCATGATGTTCGCCTCGCCGCCGGAACAGACCCTGGAGTGGGCCGACTCCGGGGTGGAAGGCGCCTACCGCTTTCTCAAGCGCGTCTGGGCCTTTGGTCACACCCTGTCTGCACAGCCACAATGCCCGGTGCCCCAGACGCTCGATTCGGCACTGGGGACGATCCGCCGCGAAGTGCATCTGACCCTGAAGCAAGCCACCTACGATCTCTCCAAGCACCAGTTCAATACCGTCGCTTCGGCCGGGATGAAAATTCTCAATGCGCTGGAAAAGGCGCAGAAGGACGGTGCCGAAGGTTGGCTCAGCGTCGCGCAGGAAGGCTTCTCCATCCTGCTGCGCCTGCTCTCGCCGATCACCCCGCATATCGCCCATGTGCTCTGGCAGGGCCTCGGTCACGGCGATGACATCCTCACCGCCCCCTGGCCGGAACCGTTGGCAGCAGCGCTGGTGCAGGACGAGATCGAGCTCGTGTTGCAGGTCAACGGCAAACACCGCGGCAGCATCAAGGTGCCTGCCGGCGCCGACAAGGCGGCCATCGAAGCGGCTGCACTGGCCGACGAAACGACGCAGCGATTCCTCGAAGGTCGGCCGGCGAAGAAAGTCGTGGTGGTCCCCGGCCGACTGGTGAACGTCGTCGTCTGATGCGCCAGGCGACGCTCGGATTTGCCGTCCTGATCGGTCTGCTGCCGCTGGCCGCAGCCAGTGCGATTCCGGCCGAAGGATTGGCGCTCGACGACAGCCATCTGCTGCGCCCGACACAGGACGGCTGGGAAGTAGTCAGCCGGACCAACGGCGAAACGCAGCCCCGGCTGGTCCCGGCGCTCGACGCCACCTCGGCGGTTGCCGTCAGCGGTTCGCGCATCGCCTACGTTTCGAGAACCCGCCACGGCGAGCGCCGCCAACTCGGCTGCATCGACTACGACTGGGTCCGCGACCGCGTCATCGCCCGCCAGGACACACGCTTGCTGGCCATCGAAGCCGCGCCTACCGAGCAGGCGTCCAGCGTCGCAATCGACGCGAGTCGGGTAAGCTGCCGCCTGGTCGGCGAAATCTGCACGGCGGATGGCACGGACTGCCATGCAGCGGCACAGGAAGTGAAACTGGGTGCGGAAGCGCGCAAGGCCGGCAAGGCCAAGACGACCAAGCACCGCGCCCGGCAAGGAAAACATACGTCGGCACCTCGCGCCGGCACTTCAACGAAAAAGGTTCGCTCATGAAACTGCGCATGCTGCTCGTCACCGTTCTCGCTCTGGGCCTCGCCGCCTGCGGCTTCCAGTTACGCGGCTCAGCCAATCTCGGCTTCAAGACGCTGCACATCGCGTTGCCGGAAACCTCCGAGCTGCGCACGGTGCTCGAACGCACCATCGCCGCCGGCAGCGAAACGCGGATCGTCGCCAACCCCAAGGACGCCGAGGCCATCCTCAGTATCACCAGCGACATCCCGGGAAAGAACATCCTCTCGCTGAGTTCGGCGGGACGCACGCGTGAGCATCAGCTGGTGCGTACGGTTCGCTTCCGCGTGCGCAGCAACGCCGGCGAGGATCTGCTGCCGGAAGGCGAAATCGTTCTGCGTCGCGACCTGTCCTTTGACGACAACCAAGTACTGGCCAAGGAAGCCGAAGAAGCCGTACTCTGGCGCGATATCCAGACCGATCTGGTGCAGCAGTTGCTTCGCCGCCTGGCGGCGGCGAGGACTGCGCCCTCGCCGCAGAGCGGCAATTAAAATTCCTTCGCCCCGCCCCTTCCTGGGGTGGGACGAAGGTGTCAGGGCCGCGTGGCGGCCGATATTGGAAACGGTGCCGTGCTACTTCGACCGGAACAACTCGCCGCCCATCTGGAAAAACCTCTGGCGCCGCTGTATGTGGTGCATGGCGACGAGCCGCTGCTGACCATCGAGGCGGCGGATGCGATTCGCGCCGCGGCGCGCAAGCAGGGCTTCGAGGAACGCGAGGTGCTGATCGCCGGCAGCGGATTCCGCTGGGACGATTTGTTGCTCGCGACGGGCAATATGTCGCTGTTCGGCGGCGCCAAGCTGATCGACCTGCGCATTCCCTCCGGCAAGCCGGGACGCGATGGCGGCGAAGCGTTGCAGCGGCATTGCGCGCAGAACGCCAACGGCCTCGCCACGCTGATCAGCCTGCCGCTGCTCGACTGGCAGGCGAAGAAGGCCTCCTGGTTCACCGCGCTGGCGGACGCCGGCGTGGTCGTCGAATGCAATGCGCCGCCGCTGACTCAACTTCCCGACTGGGTCGCCCAGCGCATGGCGCGGCAGAAGCAGCACAGCAGCCGCGAAGGCCTCGAATTCATCGCCGGACACGTCGAAGGTAATCTGCTGGCGGCGCATCAGGAAATCCAGAAGCTCGCGCTGCTCTATCCCGAGGGCGGGGTGAGCCTGGAGCAAATCGAGGACGCCGTGCTCGACGTCGCCCGCTTCGATGTGGACAAACTACGCAGTGCTCTGCTGGCAGGCGATGCCGGACGCTGTGCGCGGCTGCTTGACGGCCTGCGCGCCGAGGACGCCGCCCTGCCGCTGTTACTCTGGGCGCTCTCCAGCGAACTGCGCGCACTGGCCCAGATTCGCAGCGCCGTGGAGGCCGGTCAGCCGATGGATGCCGCGCTCAAGGCGGCCAAGGTCTTCGGTCCGCGCCAAGGGCCGCTACGTGCGGCGGCCCAGCGGGTCTCCGCCACTGCCGCGAGGATGGCGCTGCTGCATGCGGCGCGTATCGACCGGATGATCAAAGGACTGACGAAGGGCGACGTCTGGGACGAGATGCTTCAGCTGACGCTGAAGCTCGCGAAATAACGCCCCCACTCCCCAGCCCTCTCCCGGAAAAGGGCGACTGATCGGGCCGCTGCGCGGCGGAATTGATTAAGGGGCTGTCGTCGCACTTGCCGGAGATAAGTCTTCCCGATCCGGCCGCATGCGCAGGAAAACGGCGAAACGCGGCAAACCGCGGCCGGTGACATCGCGGTAACGATAGGTCACCCAGGTGCCGAGCGGCGGCGGATTGCGCCTTTCCGCAAGGTTGAACCCGGTACCCAGCTTGAAACGCCGCCCCGCCTCGGTTTCCACCCGTAGCGCCCCCATCAAGCCGGCATACTTGCCGCGCCCCGGAAGATGCGCGATCACTTTCGCCTCGGCGTCGAAATAAGCCTTCACCTTAAGCAGGTCGTCGCTGCGCCCGGGCCGGTAGGGGGCATCGCCCTTGTGCAGCATCAAGCCCTCGCCGCCGGCCTTGACCACCTGGCGCAAGCGGCGCCGGATGTCCGCCGCCGTGGTGGCCGGAGTCTGCTCGACCATATCCACCCAGGGTCGATCGATTTCCTTCACTACGCGCTTGAGCACGTCGATCCGCTGTGTGAACGGCTCCGGATGCGCAGGCAGATCGAACAGCATGTAACGTATGCGCCGCCAAGCGGTATCGTCCGGTACTTGACTACGTACCGTGGCGACAGCATCGGCAAAAGCTCCGCGTCCGGCCCACAGCTCGCCATCGAGAGGATGCGCCGGCCAGCCCGCGGTAAACCAGTCCGGCGCATGGATCGCGGTGCCGCCCCGCGTCAGCAACTGCCTGCCGTCCCAGTAGCCGCGGACGCCGTCGAGTTTTTCGCTGAGCCAGTAGCCGCTCGCATCGCCGCCGCTCCACACATTGGCCAGGGTCAACGCTGGCGGGGTGAGCGTTTCAGCAGCCGCAGAGCCCGTCAGCAGCATAAAAGACAGCAGCGCGCAGCGCAGCGTTGCAGCGGTTTTATCCGCTGCCGCAGCCAGACGGAGCAAGGTCGGGCGAAGCAACAGAACGGTCATGGCGACTCCATTCGAGCAATGGTCGGGGCGAGGCCGCAATGATGCCATGATCATCTCCGCCGCAGGCGCAAGCCGCGACGGCAGGGCGGTAGAATGATCGCCTTCAATGGAGCACGAAACCATGGACATCAAACACTACATGGAGGGCCTAGGCCAGGCGGCCCGCAGCGCCGCGTCGGCGATTGCCCGCGCCTCGACGGCGGCGAAAAACGCCGCGCTGCTGGCAATGGCGGCGGCCATCCGCGCACGGCAAGACGAGCTGCTCGCCGCCAATGCCGAGGATATAGCCGACGCCCGAGCCAACGGCCTCGACGTGGCGATGATCGACCGGCTGACCCTGACCGCCAAGGGCGTCGAGGCCATGGCCGCAGGACTGGAGCAGGTTGCCGCTCTGGCCGATCCGGTCGGCGAAATCACCGATCTTAAACGCCGTCCGAGCGGCATCCAGGTCGGCAAGATGCGCGTGCCGATCGGCGTGGTGGGCATCATCTACGAAGCGCGGCCCAACGTCACCGCCGATGCCGCCGCGCTGTGCCTGAAGTCGGGCAACGCTGCCATCCTGCGCGGCGGCAAGGAGGCGATCCGCTCCAACCAGGCGATCGCCGCCTGCGTTCGCACCGGGCTGAAGAGCGCCAGCTTGCCGGAAACCGCGGTGCAGGTGATCGAGACCACCGACCGCGAAGCGGTGGGCCATCTGGTGGCAATGCCGAAATACGTCGACGTGATCGTGCCGCGCGGCGGCAAGAGCCTGATCGAGCGCGTCAGCAGGGAGGCGCGGGTGCCGGTGATCAAGCACCTCGACGGCAACTGCCATGTTTATGTGGACGACCAGGCCGATCCCGCCAAGGCGCTGAAGATCGTAGAAAATTCCAAGACCCAGCGACTAGGCACCTGCAACACCGCCGAGTCGTTGCTGGTTGCGCGGGCGATCGCCGCCGAGCAACTGCCGGCCATCGCCCGCATGCTGACGGCGAAGGGCGTGGAAATTCGTGGTTGTGCGGAAACGCAGAAGCTGGTAGCGGAAGCCAAGGCGGCGACGGAAGAGGACTACTACACCGAGTATCTTGCGGCGATCATTTCGGTCAAGGTGGTGGCCGACGTCGACGCCGCCATCGCCCACATCAACCGCTATTCGTCGCAGCACACCGAAGCCATCGTCACCGAAAACTACACCCACGCCATGCGCTTTCTGCGCGAAGTGGATTCGAGCTCGGTGATGGTCAACGCCTCGACGCGTTTCGCCGACGGCTTCGAGTACGGACTCGGCGCGGAAATCGGCATCTCCACCGACAAGTTCCATGCCCGCGGCCCGGTGGGCCTCGAGGGCCTGACGTCGCAGAAGTGGATCGTGCTCGGCGACGGGGAAGTGCGGAGCTGAAGTGAGTGGGCGCGCCGCCAATGCCGACCCAGACCGTTACGCGGCGATCATCGCCGCGCCCGGTTTCTGCATCGGCGTGGTCTGCGCCGACGACTGCATCGCCGGCATCGATTTTCTCGAACCCTGCGCCGAACAGACCGCCGACACGCCGTTGGCGCACGAAGCGGCGCGGCAACTCCGCGCCTGGCTGAAAGACCCGGCCTGGGTCTTCAACCTGCCGCTGGCCCCGGCCGGCACGCCTTTCCGGCGCCGGGTCTGGGCACAGATTGGCGCAATCCCCGGCGGCGAAACGCGCAGCTACGGCGATATTGCCAAGATGCTGCACAGCGCCCCGCGCGCCGTTGGCGGCGCCTGCGGCGCCAACCCCTATCCGATCGTCGTGCCCTGCCATCGCGTGGTCTCCGCCCGCGGCGGATTCAACGCCGGGCTCGGCGGATTCGCCCATCAACGCGGCGGCTTCCTGCTCGACGTCAAACGCTGGCTGCTTGCCCATGAACGCCGCTGACGCGGCGCTGATCGACGAATTTGCCGACACCCTCTGGTTGCAGGATGGGTTGTCGAAAAACACATTGGCCGCCTACCGCAGCGACCTCACCCTGCTGGCGCGCTGGCTGGACGCACAAGGCAGAGCCCTGCCTGAGGTCGACAATCCGCTGCTCAACGACTATCTGGCCCACCTGCATACCCAGGCGCTGTCGAAACCGGCCAGCCAGCGGCGCCTGCATTCGACGCTACGCCGCTTCTACGGCTGGATGCTGGATCAGAACCGCGTCGCCGCCAATCCCATGGTCCACGTGGATGTACCGATGCGCATTGCGCGCTTTCCCAAGACCCTCTCCGAACAACAGGTGGAAGCCCTGCTGGCCGCTCCGGACATCGCGACCCCGCTGGGGTTGCGCGACCGCGCGCTGATCGAGGTGCTGTATGCCACCGGCCTGCGCGTATCGGAGCTGGTCAACCTCAAGTTATTCGAGGTCAGCCTTAGCGACGGCGTGGTGCGGGCTTTCGGCAAAGGGGCGAAGGAACGTCTGACGCCGCTTGGAGAACTCGCCGTCGAATGGCTACAGCGCTATCTGTGCGAAGCCCGTCCTCTGCTGCTCAAGGGCAAAACCTGCGACGAGATTTTTGTCACCGGGCGCGGCAGCGGCATGACGCGCCAGATGGCGTGGACGCTGGTGAAACGCTATGCCGTGCTGGCCGGCATAGCGCGCGAGCGCATCTCTCCTCACGTATTGCGCCACGCCTTCGCCACCCATCTACTGAACCACGGCGCCGACCTGCGTGTGGTTCAACTCCTGCTGGGGCACGCCGACATCTCGACCACCCAAGTGTACACCCACGTCGCGCGGGAACGCCTGAAACAACTGCACCGGACGCATCACCCACGCGGCTAGTTCAAGCAGCGGTTTGACACGCGTCGGCGTGCCTCCCTATAATCCGCCCTCCTTTTTAGGCCGGGTCGGTAGCTCAGTCGGTAGAGCAGCGGACTTTTAATCCGTTGGTCGCGAGTTCGAGTCTCGCCCGACCCACCAAACCGTAAACGGTGCGTTATACTGCGCGCCCGCAAACGGGCTGTTAGCTCAGTTGGTAGAGCAGCGGACTCTTAATCCGTAGGTCGAGTGTTCGAATCACTCACAGCCCACCAAATTTAAAAGGGCTTAGCCGCAAGGTTAAGCCCTTTTGCTTTTCCCCCTGCCAGACGAATTCCGTCCGCAGGCGGCGCTTACGGAGGCATGCCCCGATGAGAGCACGTCACCCGCAACCCACCCACACGTCCGGCATTACCGGCCGGCTTTCGCCTTGAAGATGGAACGCCAGCTACTACGTGCGCTGGCCATTTCGCTGGCGATGCACAGCCTGCTTTTCCTGCCGCAACCGAGCCCGGCACCCGTCGCCGCGGGGGCTCCGCTACGTGCACTGCTACAGCACCAGGCACCGAGAACCGAGTTGACGGCCGAGGAGGGCCACAGCTCCTTAGCTGTACCGGACAGCAACGAACCACGCCAGCCCGAAGCCCGCACCTATCCGCAAGCCGTCGGTGGGGCGCCAGACGAGAAACCATCGACCAACGCATCTGAAACGGGGCCAACAGACGGGCTACAGCCCGGCGTCGATCTGGCCGGCCTGCGCGAATACAACATCGCCTTGGCACGCGTCGCTTCGCGCTTCCGCAACTACCCGCGGCAAGCCTGGGAGGCCGGTCAGGAAGGCCGCGTCGTTCTGCGGCTGCGCGTGGCGGGCGACGGCACGCCGACTGATCTCGCACTGCTACGTGGCAGCGGCCATGATCAACTGGATCGCGCCGCGCTCGACATGATGCGCCTCGCCGCCAGCCACACTGTCGTGCCCGAGAGACTCCTCGGACGCAGCTTCTCCATCGATCTGGCGGTGGACTACGATCTCAATGACGCCCCGCCGGGGCCATGACCACGCTGTGGATCTGAGTCGACACGTGCATACCTTCGGCCGCTACCTGCGTGCGCGCTTCGGCGAAGCGGTGCACAAGCTGTCGCTGGCCGGCGACTTCACCTGCCCGAACCGCGATGGCACACTCGGTCGCAGCGGCTGCACCTTCTGCAACGTGCGCAGCTTCGGCCGCGATGCCGACACCCTGTCGATCGCCCAGCAGATCGAGCGCGAAAAACTGAAGACCGACCGGGCCCGGCGCTATCTCGCTTATTTCCAGGCCTATACCAGCACCTACGCCGAAGTGGAGACGCTGCGCGCGCTCTATGCCGAAGCCACCGCCGCCGCCGACATCGTCGGCCTCTGCGTCGGTACGCGGCCCGACTGCGTGCCCGACGCTGTGCTCGACCTGCTCACGAGCTATCAGGCGCGCGGGATGGAAGTCTGGCTGGAACTCGGCCTGCAATCGGCGCACGACCGTACCCAGGCGTTGATCCGCCGCGGCCACACGCTCGACAGCTATCGCAATGCGGTGGCACGTGCACACGCACGTCAGCTGAAGGTATGCACCCATCTGATCGCCGGCCTGCCGGGCGAAACCGTGGCCGACATACAGTCGACGCTGGATGTCGTGCTCGATATCGGCGTGCAGGGCCTGAAGTTGCATCCGCTGATGATCGTCCGCGGCAGCCGCATGGCGGCCCAGTACCGGCGGCGGGAGATTCAGCCGATGACCATCGACGCCTATGCCGATCTGGCCGCCGCGCTGGTCCGCCGCACGCCGGTAGACGTGGTATTCCACCGTCTCTCAGCGACGGCGCGGCCACCGACCCTGATCGCGCCGGACTGGTGCGGCTCACAATGGCCGCCGCTGAAAGCCATCGCCGAGCGGCTGGAGCGCTGCGGCGGACAGGGTAGCGACCTCGGCCAACGCTGGCCGCCGCCGCAGGCTCCGGGCGGCTAGACCGTCGGACGGCTGCGCTCGATCTGCACACCGACGCGGCGCACGCCTTTCATGATGCCGATCTTGGCGATCGATATCTTCACCCACGGGGCGCCGAACTCGTCGAGCATCAGGGCGATGATGTACTCGCCGAGGGTTTCCAGCAGGTTGAAATGGCGCGCTGCCAGTTCGCGGCGGATGCGTTCGATCACCACGGCATAATCGATGGTCTTGGCGATGTCGTCGTCGAGGGCGGCCTCGTCCGGAACGCCGAACGTCAGGCTGACCTCCAGCGTCTGCGGCGCCGCCTTTTCCCGTCCGTAGATGCCGACATGCGCCTCGACCCGCAGATCCTCGATGAAGATGAAGTCCATAACGCCTCGTTAGCTCGTCCGTCGACAACATTCCCGCCACGCGGGAGGTCGGGTGGCGGAGTGTCATTTATCTAGCGGAGGGCGTGCAATGCGCGCCCTCCGCTAGAATGCCGCGGATTCTAAGGCCTCGCCTCCTCGTCTCCCATGCATCCCATCATTTTCGTCCTGCTCGGCTACCTGCTCGGTTCGCTCCCCTTCGCCGTCATCGTCTCGCGCGCCTTCGGTCTCGCCGACCCGCGCAGTTTCGGCTCAGGCAACCCGGGCGCCACCAACGTCCTGCGCACCGGCAACAAGGCCGCTGCGGTGCTAACGCTGCTCGGCGATGCGGCCAAGGGCCTGGCTGCGATGTTGATAGCCGGAGCGCTCGGCGGCGACGGCACAATGGTGGCCGTGGCCGGCCTGGCGGCTTTTTTCGGCCATCTGTTCCCGCTGTTCCTGCGTTTCAAGGGCGGCAAGGGGGTGGCTACCGCACTTGGCGTACTGGCCGGTTTTTCCGGCTGGCTGGCGCTGATCTGCGTTGCAGCCTGGGTGCTGGTAGCAGCGGTCAGCCGCTATTCGTCGCTGGCGGCGCTGGTCGCCGCCGTAGTCGCCCCCACCGCAGCCTGGTGGTTGAAGCTGCCGGTGGAATCGACGCTCGCCGTCGCGATGATGGCGGCAATGCTGATCCAGCGCCACCGCGCCAACATCCAGCGGCTGCTCAGCGGCACCGAAGGGCGCCTCGGCGCCAAGAAATAGGCCTCAGAGCGCCTGTAGGGGCCAGCGCGGACGCACAGCGAACGCGCCGTCGCGACGCGCAGGCTTTTCCCCGGCAAGCAGGCGCTGCGCGCCGCAATAGGCAATCATTGCCCCGTTGTCGGTACACAGCGCCAGCGCAGGATAGTGCACCCGAATTCCCTGTCGCCGTGCGGCGGAATCCAGCCGCTCGCGCAATCGGCGGTTGGCGCCGACACCACCGGCCACGATCAACGTCTCGACGCCGCAATGTTTCACCGCGGCAAGCGCCTTGGCGACCAGTACCTCGGTTACCGCTTCCTGGAATTCGGCAGCCAGGTCGGCCTTTTCGGTAGCGGAGAGCATGCGACTGCGAGCGGCGGTCAACACGGCCGTCTTCAACCCGGAAAAACTGAAATCGAAATCGGCGGACCGCAGCATCGGTCGCGGCAGACTGAAGCGGCCCGGTGTGCCCTGTTGCGCCAGCACAGCAAGCGCAGGGCCACCGGGATAGCCGAGGCCGAGCAGCTTGGCCGTCTTGTCGAAGGCCTCGCCTGCCGCATCGTCGAGCGATTCGCCGAGCAGTTCGTAACTGCCGACGCGTTCCACGCGCATCAGCTGGGTATGCCCGCCGGACACCAACAAGGCAACGAAGGGAAAGGTCGGCGCATCGACCGAGAGCAGCGGCGAAAGCAGATGGCCTTCGAGGTGATGTACCGGCAAGGCCGGGACCGCAAGCGCCTGCGCCAGGCTTTCGGCAAAGCTGGCGCCGACCAGCAAAGCACCGGCCAACCCCGGGCCCGCGGTATAGGCGATGGCGTCGATCGCCGATTTTTCTACGCAGGCCTCGACCAGTACGTGGCGCAGCAGCGGAATCAAGCGACGGATGTGGTCGCGCGAAGCCAGTTCGGGCACCACGCCGCCGTATTCCTCATGCATCGCCACCTGGGTATGCACGGCGTGGGAGAGCAAGCCGCGCTCCGTATCGTAGAGCGCGAGACCGGTTTCGTCGCAGGAGGATTCGATACCAAGAACCAGCATGGGAGGACGCCTGAATGAGGCGGCGGATTCTACTCTTTGACATTGCGGGAAAACTGGATACAATGCCGCCCTTTTCCGCCAATCCAAGGTCTATCGCAATGCCGGGAATCCGTCTCAAGGAAAACGAGCCGTTTGAAGTCGCGATCCGTCGCTTCAAGCGCGCCATTGAAAAAACCGGTCTGCTGACCGAACTGCGCGCTCGTGAGTTCTACGAAAAGCCGACCACCGAACGCAAACGCAAGCTGGCTGCTGCCGTCAAGCGCCACCACAAGCGTATTCGTAGCCAGATGCTGCCGCCCAAGCTCTATTGAGCCTGACGGTGCACTAAGCTGCACCGGGCAGTTCGCAGTTCGTTCTATTCCGTTCGAAACCGCCAAAACCGCAAGGCATTGGCGGTTTTGGCGTTGTCCTTCCAGGAGTGGTTGCAATGTCGCTGAAAACCCGTATCACCGATGACATGAAGACGGCCATGAAGGCGAAAGAAACCGCCCGCCTCGGTGCCATCCGCCTGCTGCTGGCTGCAATGAAACAGAAGGAAGTGGACGAGCGTATCGAACTCGACGACGCGGCCATCGTCGCGGTGATCGAAAAAATGCTCAAGCAACGCAAGGATTCGATCGCACAGTACGAAACCGCAGGCCGCCAGGATCTGGCGGAAGCCGAGCGGTTCGAAGTCGCAGTCCTCATCGACTACATGCCGCAGGCGCTTTCCGCCGCGGAAGTCGAAGCCATTGTTGCCGCGGCTATAGCCGAATCCGGAGCCAAGGCGCCGGCCGACATGGGCAAGGTGATCGCTTTGGTCAAACCCAAAGTGGCCGGACGCGCCGATATGGGTGAAGTTTCAAAACTGGTCAAGGCCAAGCTCAGCGCCTAGATTGAAGTTGGAGTTCAACTCCAGCGATAGCCGGCGCCCATGATCCCCGAGTCATTCATCCAGGAACTGCTCTCCCGCCTCGACATCGTCGACGTGGTCGAGCGCTATCTGACGCTACGCAAGGCGGGCGCCAATTACTCGGCGTGCTGTCCGTTCCATTCCGAGAAAACACCGTCGTTCACCGTCAGTCGGACGAAGCAGTTCTATCACTGCTTCGGTTGTGGCGCCCACGGCAGCCCGATCGGCTTCGTCATGCAATACTCTGGACTCGGTTTCGTAGACGCCGTTGAAGAACTTGCGTCACAGATCGGCCTGCAGGTACCACGCGAAGCGGCAGCCCGCCATGCCGCCGAAACGACACGCAAAGCACCACTGACCGAATTGATGGCGCGAGCGACGAAGTTCTATCGTGACCAACTCAAGGCATCACCGCGCGCCATAGACTATCTCAAGCGCCGCGGCGTAACCGGTGAAATCGCCGCCCGCTTCGGACTCGGTTACGCTCCGGATGACTGGCAGGGACTGGCAAAGGTCTTCCCTGACTATAACGATGCAGCGCTGGCGGAATGTGGGCTGGTGATCGTCAACGAGCAAGGCCGACGCTACGACCGTTTTCGCGACCGAGTGATGTTCCCCATCCTCGACCAGAAGGGCAACGTCATCGGCTTCGGTGGCCGCGTCATCGATACCGGCGAACCCAAATATCTCAACTCCCCGGAAACCCCGTTGTTTGAGAAGGGCCGCGAGCTCTACGGCCTGGTGCAGGCGCGCAAGTCCATCCACCAGGCCGACACGGTGATCGTCGTCGAAGGCTACATGGACGTAGTCGGACTGGCTCAGCTCGGCGTAGAAAATGTTGTCGCCGCACTGGGCACCGCCACCACCGGCATGCATGTGCATAAGCTGCTGAAGCAGGCAAGTCGTGTGGTCTTCTGTTTCGATCGAGACCAGGCCGGCGATCGCGCCGCACGACGGGCGATGGAAGCCAGCCTGGAGCATCTGGTCGACGGCAAAAGCGTTGAAATCCTGCAAATGCCAGGCAACCAGGATCCGGATGAATTCATCCGTGAGCACGGCAGAGAAGCCTTTCAGCGCCTGGTCAACAACGCCACCCGCCTTTCGGAGTTTTTTGTCCGCGAGCTGCGTAAGGCGGCGAACCCGGCCACGGCCGAGGGCCGCGCGGCGATGGTGGAAGAAGCGAAACCGCTGCTGCAAAAAATCGCCGCGCCAATATTACGCGTGCAGTTGACCAAGGAGATCGCCACGCTAACGCAACTTTCCCAGGCCGAACTGGAGGCCCAGTGCGGCCTAAAACCCTTGGCACGAGGACGCTTGGCTGCTGCGCCGCGCCGCCGCGTTGGCACCCGATCGCTCGAACACACGCTGCTACAACACGTTTTACAGCGCCCCGAATGGGTAGTGCGCGTCCCGCTCGACATGATCTCGCACGAAGTGCCGGAAGGCGCAGCGCTACACGCGCTCGCCAATGCCGTCGAACATGGAGAGCTCCCCGGCGGCGGCATGGGGCAACTGCTGGAATTTTTTCGCGGCCGGCCGGAAGAGACGGTCATTGCCGCTGCTCTCGCCGAACTCGCCGTAGAAGAGCCCGATATGGGCATGCTGGAACAAGTACTCAATGACGTCGTCGAACGGCTTAGAACGCTTGGCGTCGAACGCGAGATAGAAAGCCGGAAACATGAACTCACCGCCGAAGAATGGCGCTCGCTGCTGGCACAAAAAGCGGCGAAAATCGGCCGGGTCGACTAGTGTATAATTGTATGTTTTTCCTGCGCTTTGCCTTTGTCCGCGAGAGGCAGATTGCCCCCCGCGCCGCCTGAAAAGAGGATCGACATGCCCAAGGAAACTTCGAAGCAGACCAAGGCCAAGGTTGCGGCCAAACCAGCGACAAAAGTCGCCAGCAAGCCCGCGCCCAAGGCCCCCGTTGCCGCCAAGGCAACAACCAAGGCGCCCTCAAAGGCAAGCCCGAAAATTGCCGCCAAACCAGAACCGAAGCCCGTCGCAACCAAGGCCGTTGCGGCTGTTGCGGCCAAAATCAGCGCGCCCGCAAAACCTGCCGCCGCGAAGACGCCCCCCCCCGCCCCGATCGCCGCAGCTGCCCCTGCCCCCAAGCCAGCGGGCAGTAAGACTCGCGAGCACACCAAAAAGAAAGGGAAAGCAGAAGCAATGGTTGCACCCGCAGCCCCTCAACCCCTTGATGTAGAAGCAAAGCGCTCACGACTTAAAACCCTGATTGCCCTGGGCAAGGAGCGCGGCTATCTGACCTACGCCGAAATCAACGATCACTTGCCTGACGACATGGTGGACGCCGAGCAGATCGAGTCCATCATCTCCACCTTCAACGATATGGACATTCAGGTTTTCGACGAGGCTCCCGCCGCCGAAGACCTGCTGCTCAACGAGTCTGCCCCGGCCCCCGTTGATGCCGAGGAAGTAGAAGAGCAAGCCGAACAGGCGCTGTCCACCGTCGATTCCGAATTTGGCCGCACCACCGACCCGGTGCGCATGTACATGCGCGAGATGGGCACCGTTGAACTGCTCACCCGCGAGGGCGAAATTGAAATCGCCAAGCGTATCGAAGACGGCCTCAAGCACATGGTGATGGCGATCTCGGCCTGCCCAACCACGATCACCGAGATTCTCGAACTGGCCGACAAGGTCAATCGCGATGAGATGCGCATCGACGAAGTGGTAGACGGCTTGATCGATCCGAACGCCACCGAGGAGGATCTGCAAGCGATGGCCGAGGCGGAAGACCTCGATGTCGCCACCGACGATGACGAGGACGACGACGGCAGCGGTGCCAGCTCGGCCGCCCTGCTCAAGCTGAAGACCGACGCACTGGAACGGTTCACCCTCATTCACGGCCTCTACGGCAAACTGATGCAGGCGCTGACCAAGAAGGGGTCGCAGGACAAGGGCTACCTCAAAGTGCAGAAGGGCATCAGCGACGAATTGATGAACATCCGCTTCACCGCCAAGACTATCGAACGCCTGTGCGACTCGGTGCGTGGCATGGTCGAGGCCGCACGCAACCACGAACGCAAGGTTCTGCACCTTTGTGTCGACAAGGCGCATATGCCGCGTCCGTATTTCATCAAGGTCTTCCCGGGTAACGAGACCAATATGGAATGGCTGAAGACCGAGGTGCAGTCGAACAAGCCATACTGCGCCGCGCTGATGCGTGCCGCACCAGCAATTCTCGAAGAACAGCAGAAGCTCATCGACCTACAGACCCGAATCGGCATCCCGCTCAAGGAACTCAAGGACATCAACAAGCAGATGTCCACCGGCGAAGCCAAAGCCCGTCGTGCCAAACGCGAAATGACCGAGGCCAACCTGCGTCTGGTGATCTCAATTGCGAAGAAGTACACCAATCGCGGCCTACAGTTCCTAGACCTGATCCAGGAAGGCAACATCGGCCTCATGAAGGCGGTAGACAAATTCGAATACCGCCGCGGTTACAAGTTCTCGACCTACGCTACCTGGTGGATCCGCCAGGCCATCACCCGGTCCATCGCCGACCAGGCGCGCACCATCCGCATCCCGGTGCATATGATCGAAACCATCAACAAGATGAATCGGATCAGCCGCCAGATTCTCCAGGAAACAGGATTGGAAGCCGACCCGGCGACGCTCGCGGTCAAGATGGAAATGCCCGAGGACAAGATCCGCAAGATCCTGAAGATTTCCAAGGAACCCATCTCCATGGAAACCCCGATCGGTGACGACGACGATTCCCATCTCGGCGACTTCATCGAGGACCAGTCCACCCTGGCCCCGGCGGATGCCGCGCTATTCGCCAGCCTACGTGAAGTGACCAAAGAAATTCTCGACAGTCTGACGCCGAGGGAAGCCAAGGTACTGCGCATGCGCTTCGGCATCGAGATGAATACGGATCACACGTTGGAAGAAGTCGGCAAGCAATTCGACGTGACCCGCGAGCGCATCCGCCAGATCGAAGCCAAGGCCCTGCGCAAGCTGCGCCACCCCAGCCGCTCGGAAAAGTTGAAGAGCTTCCTCGATTCTGAAACCTGATCACTGCTTACCTGAGGTCATGCTCGCATGACCTCAGCGGGCCTCTAGCTCATGCCTGGTTAGAGCAGCGGACTCATAATCCACCTGCATCTCAACTGGGCAATGTAGAATTTTGTTGTACAGCAAGGCTTTCAGGCCGATTTATGCTGGTCTGAAAGTGCAGTAAAAGCGTCGTCTGGTCCATTTCTGGTCCAGGTTTGAACCGGACGACAAACCACCCGCCCTCCCTGATGGGGTGTGCGGGTGGCAAGGTTTACGGGCCTGTAGCTCAGTTGGTTAGAGCAGAGGACTCATAAGAAATTGTGACTTTCGTCAGAAATGGCGATCGAAAATCGGGTGAATTCAGGGAAACCTAAGCGCACAGCAATGGGCGTACGGCAACCCTGAGCCAAGCCGGGGCTACAGCTCCGGAAGGTGCAGAGACTAGCGGAGGGGTATAGCCCCCTTAATAACCGCCACGAGCGCCCGACGCCTGACCGAACCGGGAAACCGGTGTCGAAGGTGATGAGATAGTCCAACCGGCGACAGGCGGGATTTCCCGCTTGCGATGAAAATCAAGGCACGGTTGAATCCTTTGGTCCACGGTTCAAGTCCGTGCGGGCCCACCAAATGAAAGCCCCAACCTTAACCGGTTGGGGTTTTTTCATTTCTGCTCCGCATGACAAAGGATTGACTCCGGGGGCATGCTTCTTACAATGATCGATCTTCGATAACTCCAACGAACGTTTTGGCCGTCACCGGCAACCGAAAGAATCAGCCGCATGCAATGGATCGCCCCTTCAGAAAAAGACGCCGCCTCAACCTCGCTTGAAAAGCGTTTGTGGGATGCCGCAGACCAGTTCCGTGCCAATTCCGGCCTCAAGGCACAGGAATACTCCGGTCCCATCCTCGGCCTGATCTTCCTGCGCTTCGCCGAAGTCCGCTTCGCCATTCAGCGCACTAAGCTCGAAGGCGCCAGCGCCTCATCCCGGCGCGGCAGCCGGGTCGATGAGCCCGCCGCCTACCACGCCGAAGGCATCCTCTACCTTGCCCCGGAGGCGCGCTTCGACTACCTGCTTACCCTGCCCGAAGTGGCTGACATCGGCGCTAAGGTCAATGCCGCGATGCGCGAGATCGAGAAGCACAACCCTCAGCTCGCCGGCGTGCTGCCCAAGACCTACAACCTGTTCACAAGCACCCTGCTCAAGGAACTACTCAAAAAGGTCTCCGAGATTCCGGCCACGCTCGACTATGACGCCTTCGGCCGCATCTACGAATACTTCCTCGGCGCCTTCGCCATGACCGAGGGTCAGGGTGGCGGCGAGTTCTACACGCCCTCCAGCATCGTCAAGCTGCTGGCTGAAATCATCGAACCCTTCCACGGCCGCATCCTGGACCCCGCCTGCGGGTCCGGCGGCATGTTCGTGCAATCGGCGCGCTTTGTGGCCGAGCACCAGAAGAACCCCGCCGCCGAACTCGCCATCTGCGGCGTCGAAAAGACCGACGAAACCGGCCGCCTGTGCCGCCTCAACCTCGCCGTGCATGGGCTGGAAGGCGACATCAAGCACGGCGGCAACATCAACAGCTACTACGACGACCCGCACACCGCCACCGGCCAGTTCGACTTCGTTCTGGCCAATCCGCCCTTCAACGTCAATGCGGTGGACAAGGAACGGCTCAAGGACATGGTTGGCGCCGGTCGCCGCTTTCCCTTCGGCCTGCCGCGCAGCGACAACGCCAACTACCTGTGGATTCAGCTCTTCTACTCGGCACTCAATACCACGGGCCGCGCTGGTTTCGTTATGGCCAACTCGGCCGCCGATGCTCGATCCAGCGAGCAGGAACTGCGGCAGAAACTGATCGAAGCGCGGGCGGTGGATGTCATGGTCGCCGTCGGACCCAACATGTTCTACACCGTCACGCTGCCCTGCACGCTGTGGTTCTTTGACAAGGGCAAGGCGAAGACGAAACGCGCCGACACCGTGCTCTTCATTGACGCCCGCCACATCTACCGCCAAGTGGATCGTGCCCACCGCGACTGGACACCGGCGCAGATCGGCTTCATCGCCAACGTTGTTCGGCTTTATCGCGGTGAGGCCCTCGACGGCCCGAAAGACGGCGCTAGCGAGACGGCGGCCAAACTTGTCGAAGTCTTTGGTGATACGCCGGCCTATCGTGACGTGCCCGGCCTGTGCAAGGCGGCGACGCTGGCCGAGATCGAAGCGCAAGGCTGGTCGCTAAATCCTGGCCGCTACGTCGGCGTCGCTCCGGGCGAAGAGGTCAGCGACGAGAACTTCAAAGAACAACTCGAAGAACTCAACGAGGAACTGGAATCACTGAATGCCCAGGCGCGGGCCCTGGAGCAGACCATCGCAGCGAATGTGGCCGGGATTTTGGATGTTTAATGATGGGCGATAAATCTACAGCTTGGCTGAGATTGCCAATCGTCAGCCTTTGCGAGACACACGTTGATTGTGTCAATCGAACGGCCCCAGTCGTTAGCGAACCCACACCCTTCAAGATGCTTCGCACGACGAACGTTCGTAATGGCTACGTTGATGCCGAGAACACTCGCTACGTGACCGAAGAGACCTACAGCAAGTGGACTAGGCGGCTTGTTCCGAAACGCGGCGACATTATCTTGACGCGAGAGGCTCCACTCGGCGATGTCGGCAAAATACGCACCGATGACAAGGTGTTTCTCGGACAGCGCCTCTATCATTTCAGGCCCGACCTGAAAAAACTCGACGCGGATTTCTTACTGTATTCGTTGTTGGGTGATGACCTGCAAAGCCAGATTAAGGGCTTCGGCTCGGGATCGACTGTCGAGCACATGAGGCTGGAAGATATTCCCAGCTTGGAGTTCAACGTTCCTCCGCTCCCCGTCCAGCAACGCATTGCGGGCATCCTGTCGGCCTACGACGAACTTATCGAGAACAGCCAACGGCGCATCAAGATTCTGGAGTCGATGGCCCGCGCCCTCTACCGCGAGTGGTTCGTCCACTTCCGCTTCCCCGGCCACGAAAACCACCCCCGCGTCGCTTCCCCCCTCGGCGAGATTCCGCAGGGGTGGGAGGTGAAATTTGCGAAGGACGTTGCAACTGTAACCTACGGCTTTCCCTTTCAATCTGGAAAGTTCAAAACGGACTCCCTTGGAACCCCGGTTATTCGCATCCGAGACATCCTTGCCGGCGCCAGTGCGACGTTCACCGAAGAAGGCGCCGACCCGAAATACCACGTCAAGAACGGCCACATTCTTGTCGGAATGGATGGCGACTTTCACATGAATATCTGGTCGAGCGGTCATGCGTACCAGAACCAGCGAGTCGCCCGATTCGAGTCCAAGGGAGAAATTGGTAACTTTCACCTATTTCTGGCACTGGAAAAGCCGATTCAAGAGTTCAACAAGGCGATTGTCGGAACGACGGTTGCTCATCTCGGCGACATGCACATAAAGACGATTCAGATTGTTTGGCCGCCCGAAGATATTCGGTCAAAAGCGCGTGCGTTCCTTGAGCCGTTGTCCGAGCAAGTTATTGCACTCAAGCGGCAAGCTGCCAACCTCCGCCGCACCCGCGACCTGCTGCTGCCGCGCCTGCTATCCGGTCAGATAGAGGTCGAGGTCGCCTAAGCTATGAACAACGACCTGATCAACAAGGTTGAGTCGCTGAAGGTAATGCTCGTCTCGCGAGCAACAGGCGGCGACGGCGATGACGTGCAGTACATGAATCTTCGCCGCGAGTTGTTCGGATTGCCTCGCATTAAAAATCAGTTACCGCAGGCTGTTCATGTCTGCCGCAATCTTGCCGAGTTCTGGGGTTTTATCAAACCGAAATTCGCGACGTATGCAGAGCGCAGAGAATACCTTCGCCGCGAGTTTGAAACGTTGCTTCACATGCTGGAAGCAGACTGTCGTTCACCAGGCGACTCTGCGATCTCGGCGACCATTCAAGCGGCAGGTTTGGGCTTTGTTCAAGAGGCATGGCACAAGGCGTTGGAACGCCGGGCCTCTGACGCTGAAGGTGCGATTACCGCAGCGCGCACTTTGCTTGAGTCGGTCTGCAAGCACGTCTTGGACTCAACCGGTGAGGCATATGACGATGCCGCCGAACTACCAAAACTCTATGCACTGACGGCGAAGCAGCTCAACCTCTCGCCAAGCCAGCATACCGAGCAGTTGTTCAAGCAAATTCTTGGCGGCTGTCAAACCGTAGTTGAAGGACTGGGCGCGATGCGTAATCGACATAGCGACGCACATGGGAAAGGCCTGTCCGGAACCAAGCCAGCGCCAAGGCATGCAGAATTGGCAGTCAATCTTTCCGGCGCGATGGCGACGTTCTTGTTGCAGACGTGGGAGGCCAGACAAAAATGAACCACGCTTATTCCGAAGACCAGCTTGTCGAGCAGCCTGCCATCGGGCTATTCGCAACGCTCGGCTGGCAATCGGTGTCGGCGATGGAAGAAACCTTCGGTGCGGGCAGTCTGCTTGGACGCGAGACCAAGGGCGAGGTGGTACTGGCCGAACGCCTGAAAGCGGCGTTGTGCAAATTTAATTGCAAGTTGCCGCCAGAGGCGATTCAGACCGCCATCGACGAACTGACCCGCGACCGCTCGGCGATGACTTTGGAGGCCGCCAACCGCGAGGTCTATCGCCTGCTCAAGGAAGGCATCACGGTGTCGGTGCCCGACCGCGAACGCGGCGGTCAAAAGACCGAACGCCTGCGCGTGGTCGATTGGGAGCATCCGGAAAACAACGACTTCCTGCTGGTCAGCCAGTTCAGCGTGACCGGCGCGCTTTACACCTGCCGGCCAGACCTGGTCGGATTCGTTAATGGGCTGCCCTGGGTGGTGATCGAACTCAAGAAACCCGGCGTGCCGGCGCGTGCAGCCTTCGACGAAAACCTCACCCACTACAAGCAGCAGATTCCGGCGCTGTTCTGGAGCAACGCACTGCTCATCGCCAGCAACGGCACCGACAGCCGCGTCGGCTCGCTCACCGCCGACTGGGGCCGCTGGGTAGAGTGGAAGCGCATCGAGCGCGAAGACGAACCGCGCCGCGTGTCGCTGGAAGTGATGCTGCGCGGCACCTGCGACCGCACCCGGCTGCTCGATCTGGTCGAGAACTTCACGCTGTACTCCGAGCACAAGGCCGGGTTGGTCAAGGTCATCGGCCAGAACCACCAGTTCCTCGGCGTCAATAACGCCATCGCTTCGATGCTCGAAGCTCGCCAGTTAGGCCACGGGCGCGGCGGGGTGTTCTGGCAGACGCAGGGCAGCGGCAAGAGCTTCTCGATGGTCTTCTTCGCGCAGAAGGTGCTGCGTAAGCTGGCCGGCAACTGGACCTTTGTCGTCGTCACCGACCGCGTGGAACTGGACGAGCAGATCGCCAAGACCTTCAAAACCACCGGCGCGGTGAGCGAGGCCGAGGGCGACGAATGCCACGCCGCCAGCGGCGCCCACCTGCGCGAACTGCTGCGCGGCAATCACCGCTACGTCTTCACGCTGGTGCACAAGTTCCAGACACCGGAGCTGCTCTGCGACCGTTCCGACGTAATCGTGCTGACCGACGAGGCGCACCGCAGCCAGTACGACACGCTGGCGCTCAACATGCGCGCCGCGCTGCCCAAGGCGATGTTCCTGGCCTTTACTGGCACGCCGCTGATTGCGGGCGAGGAACGCACCAAGGAAGTCTTCGGCGACTACGTTTCGATCTACGACTTCCAGCAGTCCATAGAAGACGGCGCCACCGTGCCGCTGTTCTACGAAAACCGCACGCCGGAACTGCAACTCGTCAATCCCGATCTGAACGAAGACATTTACCGACTGATCGAGGATGCTGACCTCGACGCCGATCAAGAGGCCAAGCTGGAGAAGGTGCTGGGGCGGCAATACCACCTGATTACCCGCGACGACCGGTTGGAAACCGTGGCGCAGGACATCGTGCGGCATTTCCTCGGCAGGGGCTTTGTCGGCAAAGCGATGGTGGTGTCCATCGACAAGGCCACTGCGCTGCGCATGCACGACAAGGTGAAGGTACATTGGGCGGCTGAAACCGCACGGGTGCAAAAAGAACTGGGCGAACTGCATTACCAGCCGGGAGGCGGCGGCATGTCGCCCGAGCAGGCCCGACGCGACTTGCGCATGGCCGAGCTGAAACAGCGGCTGGAAGTGCTGACCAGCACCGACATGGCGGTGATCGTTTCGCCGGGGCAGAACGAAATTCAGCAGATGCAGACGCTGGGCCTCGACATCGAGCCGCACCGCAAACGCATGAACGAATCGCAGCCGGGGCTGGATGAAAAGTTCAAGGACACGGACGACCCGCTGCGCCTGGTCTTCGTCTGCGCCATGTGGCTGACCGGTTTCGACGCACCAAGCTGCTCGACGGTGTATCTCGACAAGCCGATGCGCAACCACACGCTGATGCAGACCATCGCCCGCGCCAACCGGGTTTTCCCCGGCAAGCACAGCGGCGTCATCGTCGATTACGCCAACGTCTTCGCCTCGCTGGAAAAGGCGCTGGCCATCTACGGCGCCGGCAAGGACGGAAAGAGTCCGGTCAAGGACAAGCAACAACTGGTGGATGAACTGCGCAAGTCGGTGGTGGATGCCGCGGCCTTCTGCGCTGCGCACAAGGTGATGCTGGCCGAGATCGAGGCGACGGCTGTCGGCAGCATGGATCGCCTGTCGCGCATCAAGGACGGCATGGATGCACTGATTTCCCCCGACCCGTTGCGCCGCGATTTCTTTGCACATGAGCGACTGGTCAGCACGCTCTACCGTGCCGTGAAACCCGATCCGTCGGCGCTGGAGTTCGCCAGCCGGGTCGCCTGCCTGACGACCCTGGCCGAAGCGATCCGCGCCACGCTGAATCCGAACCCGCCGGACGTTTCGCAGGTGATGAAGGCGATAAACGGCCTGCTCGACGAATCCATCACTGGCCATGAAATCCGGCAGTCAGGGCCGCCGGCACTCGATCTTTCGAAGATCAACTTCGAGGCGCTGGCCAATCGGTTTAAAGCATCGAAACACAAGAACACCGACCTCGAAGTGCTCAAGGCCGCGATCCGTGCCCAACTGGAAAAGATGATTCAGTTGAATCGCACCCGCGCCGACTTCGGCGAGAAATTCGAGGCGCTGATTGAAAGTTACAACGCCGGCAGTCGCAGTATCGAGGAACTGTTCGAGGAATTGGTAAAGCTCTCCAACAGCCTCAACGACGAGCAGGAACGCCATGTACGCGAGAGCATGAGCGAGGAAGAACTGGTGATCTTCGACATCCTGACGCGACCAGCGCCAGAACTATCGACCGAGGAACGCGCCGAGGTGAAGAAGGCGGCCCGTGAACTGCTGACCCGGCTCAAGGCGCTGCTGGTGCTCAACTGGCGGCAGAAATCGACGGCACGGTCACAACTGAAGCTGACCATCGAAGACATGCTCGATACCGGCCTGCCGCGTGCTTATACCCCGGAGCTTTACAACCAGAAGTGCTCGGCGGTGTTCGAGCATGTGTATGAGAGTTACCCGGAGCGGGATACAAGCATCTACGCTTAACTTCGTTGCCCTTTCAGTTCCGTCTCCACTCTTCGGACGGCGCACAATTTCATTCTGTTCCAATTACCGAGATCACCTTAAGGAAGCTCAATGACCGCCGTTTGCCATGGTTGCATCGAGGATTCCCATCTGAAGAGCATCGTTGCACGAAACGGAACGCGTGCTCAATGCTCGGTCTGCTACGGCACACGGCAGAGGGTGTTTACGGTGGAGGAGATCGGCAAACTGCTTGAGCCTGTCATGCGGCGACACTTTGCCCATGGGGAATACATCCGTAGATGCGGTGACAACGATGAGGAATGGAACGAGCAGGAAGGAGAGACCATGTCATCGATCGTCCAACAAGTGTTGGGCCAATACTTCGATTTCAATGACGAGATATTGGATGCGGTCTCCAACGCCGAGGACGTGTCACCTCGTGATGGCGAAGAACCGTATTGGGATCAAACCACCAACTACGTTGAGCATGAGATATTCGAAAACCAATACTATGCCGAATGGTTTGCCACTCTCCAAGAGCTGAAACACAGCAGACGCTTCTTCAGTCCGTCTGCAAAAACGCTGTTCACTAAGCTATTCTTGGGTGTAGATGATCTGCAAGTCCGGAGCATCAGAAAACCTCTGCTGGTTGCGCGACACCTGCGCCTAGGCACCAAAATATTTCGCGCACGCGTCAGCCCTTCCCGCGCTGCATTGAATGATTTCTACAGCAACCCGTTTGTGCATGTAGGACCTCCACCATCGCACTTGGCGAAGGCCGGAAGGATGAACGCTGATGGCGTCGCCGTCTTCTATGGTGCCCTTGAAGAGGACACGTGCCTCGCTGAAATGCGGCCCGCGCTCGGAAACGAGCTGGTTCTGATTACGGTCAGTGCAGAACGAGACCTCAGGGTCTTGGATTTCACACGACTCGACCACGCTCGCTCTGGAAAAACGCTGAGCTACTTTCAACCAAATTTCGCTGAAGAGCTCAAGAAACGGACGTTCTTGCGCAAACTGCACCGCTTGATTTCTCAACCGGTCGTACCTGGGCATGAAGCGGACTACTTGATCACGCAGACAATGGCGGAATACTTGGCCCACGTACACGAACCTCCGTTTGACGGAGTCCTTTTCGCCTCAGCCCAGCGCGCGGAAGGAACCAACGTCGTCTTATTCCCGAGGGCAGACATGCTCGATGAATCATCACCGCAAGGGTTCGGAATCAGATATATCGATGACACAACGAAGCTTGTGAAGACAGCGACTATCAATTACTCGCACATCGAGCAAGATGTGACGATTCTCGACAATGGCGAAGTCCGGGTCGCCGATTACGATGACGAATGGTAGGCAAATGCCTATGGCGTTCTTTGCCTGACGAGCCTCCGAATCACTATGAAAAACAGCTAATCCAGGAGAGTGATCGATAAGCGTCAATTGATAGAGCTCGCCCTTATGTCAAACGACGTGTATTCGGAGAGTTCATTTCCAAGAATGTGGGAGGGTAGTTGGCGGTGCCGCAGCGCTTAAGGTTCTTGTTGGACAGAAGATCTCTAGCGCCCGCTTCCCGTCCATCCGGGATCAATGGGAGAAGGGTATCGACATCTTCAAGTTCGATTCCTCGCTCACGCTGAGCCTGGAGGCCGACTTCAAGCGGGTCCCTGTCGATCCTCGAATGATTGCCGTCGGCGCTGGCGGCCCCGAGCACATCGCCTTGGATACACGGCCTTGGGCCACGATCCAGGAGTTCGATGCCGCCCGCGCATGTGTCGATGGTTGGCGACGGGAGAACTGCCTCAAGACAATGTCCGACTGGCAGTCGCTGAACGGCATACTGCGCTTCAACATCGTGCGAACTCAGCTGCGCCTGGCTGGCAAACCGACCTTGAATCTCAACAAGGGGCAGCCGCTGCATGACGTGCTGCGGCGGGGATTCCTGCGGGCCTACGCGCATCAGGCGTTGGGTCTGACGCCTTCCTTCAGGTCGTATGCGGCGCTGGCCGCGTGGCTGACTGAGCTTGGTTACCCAACAAAGTCATCAGAGCCACGCAGCGCCAAGTCGCAGGAATTGGTGCTGAGTTTCGCCCCCAAGACTGACGACATCATGGCGCTGTTGACCGTGTTGAAGGCGCAGTTTCCGGAGGCCAGGTTGGAATCCTTACTGGCTACGAATGACGGGCTATCGCCACGGTGACCCCTGTGTCTTGACTTGCTCACTTACGTTCGGCACTCGTGCGCTCCGAAAAGAGCAACATTCTGGATCATCACCTCGCCGTGCTTCATGACATAGTTCTGTAGCAGCGTTCGCTTGCAGGCTCTCAGTGGCCGCGGAGCATGGGAAGATGAAGTATCTCCAGCGTGGCATAATTCGCTCATGGAACGGATCGCGGGAATCAATCCTGACAGGTTTTTATGGTGCTGCGCCGATAGAGGTGTCAGTGTGGAGGAGTGTGCCTCCATTACGGGCATCGCCATGGCGAACTTTGAAAAGCTGCTCTCCAGCGAGCCCAGCCTCACGTTCAACCAACTGAAAAAAGTTGCCGAGTACTTTGGGCGAGGGGTGTTGTTTTTCCTAGAGCAAACGCCGGTCAACGACGCTGCCATTCACTCCCCGCAGTTCCGCACCTTAGCGAATCAGAAACCAGAGCTTTCCGACCGAATCAAGGCGCTTATTGAGCGCGTCGAGCATCAGCGGACTGTGTACTTGGCGCTTCGCGAAGAAGTTGATGATGGCAACTACGCACACTTTGCCCCTCCCCAACTTGATGGACTAAGCCCGAAGCAGGCCGCAGCTGCTACAAGGGCTTGGCTTGGTCTGGGCGCGATCAACGACTTCGAAAGTTACCGCCGGGCGATTGAGGCTCGTGGCCTACTGGTTTTCAGGAGTAATGGCTACAACGGGAAATGGCAGATCGCGAAGGAAAGCCCGATCCTCGGCTTCTCGATTTATGACCTGGAATGTCCGGTCATCGTCGTCAAGAAGCAGGCGGCTGATGCTCAGCAGGTTTTTACCCTGATGCACGAACTGGGGCATTTGCTTCTACATCGCAGTAGTTCCATTGACGATGATGAGGACATGCATGCACGAGGCGGCAGGGAACAAGAGGCAAATGCCTTTGCCGGTCACCTACTGGTTCCGGACGACTTCTTGCCCGCCATCTCCGACATTGAACGCCCTAATGAAGTCGCTCTCTATGACCACTGGCTTGCCGAGCATCGGAGTAACTGGGGTGTCAGCAGCGAGGTGTTGCTTCGCCGTTTAATGGATACTCGTCGGCTGTCCCGTGACCTCTACGCTGCCTATCGTCAGTGGCGGAACGCCAGCCGCGTTGGGGACGATGAGGGTGGAAGTCGTGCCTACCGGCATCGAGAGCCGAAGCATATTTTCGGTGATTTGTACGTTCGTACCGTGCTGGGGGCCTTGAGCGGAAAGAGGATCACCCTCAGTAAGGCATGCAGCTACTTGGACAACTTGAAGGTTAAGGACGTCCACCTGCTGGAACGGCACTATGCAGGTGTTTGACGCATCGTCGATCATCTACGCTTGGGATAACTATCCGGTTCAGCAGTTTCCGGGCCTTTGGGATTGGATTGCCGATCGCATCAACGATTCGACAATCATGATGCCGACTGTCGCCTTGGTTGAAGTGCATGACAACTCGCCCGACTGCTGGCACTGGCTACGTGACGCGAATCTGCAAACGCATGAGATCAGTAATGCCATCCTGCAAGAATCACTTCGGATCAAAGGCCAGATCGGTATCGTCGGTGATAGATACGGAGCTGGTGTCGGTGAAAACGATATCTTGATCATCGCGACTGCCTCAGTCCTTCGGAAAGAATTGGTTACGGACGAAGAGTGGCAGCCGAATCTGCCTCTGAACCCCCTAAAGTACAAGATTCCCGCGGTGTGCGCCTTGCCAGCGGTTCGGGTGGCCTGGATAGACTTTCTTGATTACATCAAGAGGACAGGGGCTGTCTTTCGCTGACCAACCTCTCCGGTCCCTTTCCGGTCTGGCGGTGGCATCTGGTCCATATTTGGTTCAGATTATCGGGTTGAAACACTCAACGAATAGCAAGTAACACTATGTTTTTACAGCAGTGTTTTCCGCGCCTCGGTCGCCGTTCAGCGAACTCATAATCCGTTGGTGCCGAGTTCGACTCTCGGGGGCCAAACAAGACAAGACGAGGGGTTGCCTAGAAACAGGCAGCCCCTTTGTCTTTCTAAATAGCCTTAGTTACAGCACCTCCAGGAAAAAGCTTTATCGTCAAATATGGGGCCGACGCGGCATCTGTCCCAACGTTACAATCCGGCGCTTCGCAATCAGGAGCCATCCCATGCGCCTCGGCACCCCGCTCTCCCCCTGCGCCACCCGCGTGATGCTGCTCGGCAGCGGCGAACTCGGCAAGGAAGTGGTGATTGCGCTACAGCGCCTCGGCTGTGAGGTGATTGCAGTGGATCGGTACGCCGATGCGCCTGCGATGCAGGTCGCTCATCGCAGCCATGTGCTGGCAATGACCGATGCTGCCGCCCTGCGCCAATTGGTCGAACGGGAAAGGCCGCATTGGGTAATCCCGGAAATAGAGGCCATAGCCACTGACATGCTGGTGGAGATCGAGGCCGAAGGGCTGGCCGAAGTCATTCCCACGGCACGCGCCGCGCAACTGACGATGAACCGAGAAGGCATTCGCCGGCTGGCGGCCGAGGAGCTCGGCCTACCGACTTCACCCTACCGCTTCGCAGACTCTCTGGCCGAGATGCAAGCCGCCATCGACGGCGGCATCGGCTACCCGTGCATGGTCAAACCGGTAATGTCCTCATCGGGCAAGGGCCAATCCCTGTTGCGCTCACCCGACGGCGTGCAACAAGCGTGGGATTACGCCCAGGCCGGCGGACGCGTTGGCGCAGGAAGAGTCATCGTCGAGGGTTTCGTCGATTTCGACTACGAAATCACCCAACTCACCGTGCGCGCGGTCGGAGCCTCCGGCACAGTGGAAACCTTTTTCTGCGACCCCATCGGCCACGTTCAGGTGGACGGCGATTACGTCGAATCCTGGCAGCCGATGGTCATGTCAGCGGCAGCGCTGAAACGCTCGCGCGAAATTGCCCAAGCCATCACCGACAATCTCGGCGGCCGCGGCATCTTCGGTGTCGAGCTGTTCGTCAAGGGCGACCAGATCTGGTTTTCCGAGGTCAGCCCGCGACCGCATGACACGGGGCTGGTGACGTTGTGCACCCAGCGATTGTCCGAATTCGAGTTGCACGCCCGTGCCATCCTCGGCCTGCCGGTCGATACCGCTTTGCGGCGGCCCGGCGCATCGGCAGTAATCTACGGCGGCATCGAGGGAAAAGGCATCGCCTTCGAGGGCATAGAAACGGCGCTACAGGTTCCCGAATCCGATCTGCGCCTGTTCGGCAAACCCGAGAGCTATCGCAAACGCCGCATGGGCGTAGCCGTCGCCAATGCCGACACCACCGATGAAGCGCGGGTGCGGGCCAAGCAGGCGGCAGCGCGAGTCAGGCCGGTCAAGGCCTGAGCGCAGTGGCCAAGGACATCGCCACACGGCTGTTGGCCTGGCACAAGCGCCATGGCCGGCACGATCTGCCCTGGCAGAACACCACCGATCCTTACCGGGTCTGGCTGTCGGAAATCATGTTGCAGCAGACCCAGGTCGCAACGGTCATTCCCTACTACCAGCGCTTCCTCGAGCGCTTTCCCAACCTTGCCGCGCTCGCCGCAGCGCCGGTGGCCGAGGTGATGTCGTTATGGAGCGGACTCGGCTACTACGCGCGTGCGCGGAATCTGCATTGCTGTGCGCGCAAGATCGTCGAGCAGCATGGCGGCGCATTTCCCGACGATCCGGTCCTGATCGCCGCGCTGCCGGGCATCGGCCGCTCCACCGCCAATGCCATCGCCGCCTTCTGTTTTGACGCCCGCGTGCCAATTCTCGATGGCAATGTCAAACGCGTACTGGCGCGCTGCTTCGGCATCGAAGGCTTCCCCGGCGCCGCTATTGTGGAAAAGCAGATGTGGGCGCTCGCCGAATCGCTGCTGCCGCTTCGCCATACCGCACTCTACATTCAAGCGCAGATGGATCTCGGCGCCACGCTATGCACACGCAGCCGCCCGCGTTGCACGGACTGCCCGCTCGCCGAAATCTGCGTTGCCCGGCAGGAGGAGAGACAGACTTCGCTCCCGGCGCCGCGGCCGAAGAAAGCGCTACCGACGCGGGAGCGGATATTTCTGGTGCTGCTGGACGGGCCACGGGTGCTGCTGGAAAGACGTCCGCCGAGTGGAATCTGGGGTGGCTTACTATCGCTGCCGGAACTGCCCGAGGGCGCCGAGGCCACTTCATTCGCACGCAGACTCGGCGTTGAGGCGGCGGCATGGGAAGAGTTGCCGGCACTGCGCCACACCTTCTCCCATTTTCATCTGGTGCTGCGTCCATTCAAAGCGCAGGCGACGCCTGTTTTACAAACGAGGGAAGGCAGTGGGCTGCATTGGGAAAATAAATCGGCGCTGGCCGGCGCAGCCCTGCCGGCGCCGATACGGACGCTGCTTGCCATGGCCATGTGAGCGGCGCGACTCAGTGTGCGAAGCGCACGGCGATCCAGGTCAATGCAACAACCGCTATGACAATAAATACCACCGCCAGCCGTTTCGCCCAGCGTCGATTTTTTTCGTCCAGACTTGCCTCCGCATCGACCAACGTACGTATCCGGCGCAACGCAGCAATGCCGACCTGCCGTCGGACTACGCGCGCTATGTAGTCGTCGCTCATGGCAACGCCTTCACCCGCAGATCGCTCATTTCGAACCTAAGGCGCGCCTTGAGTGCCGCCGTCACCTCGATCTGCCCCTGGCTATCGACCCGCAACACATGGGTCAATGCCAACTTGCTCGCCAGTCTGGGCCAGTCGGCACCGGCGATGAACAATGGCTTGCTGCCGGCATCGGAGCGCATGCCGGCGCGGGCACCTGGCGGGACCAGGATCGACACCGCCTGCGTGCCTTCCGCAGGGGCGCCGCTGCGCGGATCGATCAGGTGACAATAGCGCTTGCCTTCAAGCTCGAAATAACGCTGGTAATCACCGGAGGTGCCGATGGCCTCGCCATCGCGCAGTTCGAGCGAGGCCATCGGCCCACCTTCGCGCGGATGCTGGATGCCGACGCGCCACGGTTTGCCTCCTTTGTTGCCGAGCGCCATGATGTTGCCGCCGATATTTATGATCGCGTTGCGAATGCCCTGCGCCTTGAGCATTTCTGCCGCCCGATCCAGCGCCACGCCCTTCAGATAACCGCCGAAGTCGAGCGCCAGAGCACGATTCCGGCTCGACGCCGTCTGGCCGTCGAGACTGAGGTCGGCAATGCTTGGATGCTGCACACGCAAGGCCTTGAGCCGCTCTGGATCGGGTAGCCGCGGAGCAAAGGTATCGTCGTGAAAACCCCATAGCGTGACCAGTCCGCCCACACCCGGGTCGAATAGATACTCGCCGGCCGCTGAGAACGCGGCCGACTCGCGCAACAGGGTGGCCAGTTCGGCAGATATCGTTTGCGGACGGCCGGCGGCGATAGCGTCGTTAAGCGCGGTCAGCTCCGAAGGTTGCCAAGCATGATAGGCACGGTGCAGGCGGTCGAACTCGCGCAGCACCGCATCGGCAGCGACATCGGCGCGCGCTTGCGGCTCGCCCCAGACCTGCACTTCCACCCGCGTACCAAACACATAAGACTCGCGCTTGACCAGCGGCTCGCGGCCGCAGCCGACAAGCGCCAGGGCGAAGATAAGCAGGGCGAGTTTCTTAAGCGCCATCGTCCGGCCGGCTGCGTTCCAGCTCCAGCGAAGCGGCAAGCAGGGCCAGTCGCGCCACTACCCCATAGGCATAGAAACGATTGGGGGCGGCGTCTGGATCGAGGCACACGTCGGGCAGCGAACAACAGGTTTCAAAATCCAGGGGTTTGAAATGCATGCCCGGCGCGTTCAAATTTTCATCGACGCCGCGCTCGGTATTGACACGGTAAAACCCGCCGACGACATAGCGGTCGATCATGTAGACCACCGGCTCGGCGGTTCCTTCGTCCACCGTCTCGCAGGTTGGCACGCCCTCTTGAATCAGCACTTCGCTGAACTGCATGCCCTCCTTGCCGACGGCCATCTTGTTGCGCTGGCGGCGATTGAGGCCGACGATCTCCCTGGCGTCATGCACCGTCATGATACCCATGCCATAGGTGCCGGCGTCGGCTTTGACGATGACGAACGGCTTGCGGTCGATGCCATGCTCGCGGTAGGCGGCACGGATCTGCGCCAGCACCATGTCGACGTTGGAGGCAAGGCATTCGCCGCCGCTGCCGTCATGGAAGTTGACCTCGGTACACAAGCCGAAGGCCGGGTTGATCAGCCAGGGATCGATGCCCAGGTAGTCGGCAAAGGATTTTGCCACCTCCTGGTAGGCAGCAAAATGCCGCGATTTGCGCCGTGTCGCCCACCCCGCATGCAATGGCGGAATGACGAACTGTTCGTGCAGGTTGGTGAGTATTTCCGGAACGCCGGCGGAAAGGTCGTTGTTGAGCAGCACCGCGCAAGGATCGAAGTCCTTCAGGCCGAGACGGCGCCCGCCCTCGCCGATACGCTGTAGCGGCTCAAGCAGAAGCTTAGAGCCGTCCGGCAAGACCACGCTCAGCGGTTCGGCCAGGTCGGGGAGCAGCGAGCCGATGCGCACGTTGAGCCCGGTCCGCCGCAGCATGCCGGCCAACCGGGCGACGTTGGTCAAGTAAAACTGGTTGCGCGTATGGTTTTCCGGTATCAGCAGCAGATCGCGCGCGTCGGGGCATATCTTGTCGATAGCCGACATCGCCGCCTGCACACAGAGCGGCAGGAAGACCGGGTTAAGGTTGTTGAAGCCGCCGGGGAAGAGATTGGTGTCTACCGGTGCCAGTTTGAAACCGGCGTTGCGTAGATCGACCGACGCATAAAACGGCGGCGTGTGCTCGTTCCACTGGCAGCGAAGCCAGCGCTCTATCGATGTCGCGTTGTCGAGAAATTTTTTTTCCAGCTCAAGCAGTGGGCCGCTGAGCGCGGTAGTGAGGTGAGGAACCATGCAGAAAACCTCGGAAACGGAGCCCGGATGTTACACCAGCCCCCGAACGGAAAATTCGGCAAACGCTTCGGGTAGAACGGCGCAGTTCAGGCTCCGCTGGGTAAACAGAAAACGGCCGTCACAGACGAAGCCGAGCTCGGCCCAATCGGTGTCGTTGAGAATCGCCGTCAGCCTATCCAGATCGGCGTCGCGGCGATGCGGGAACAGCGCCAGCACCGAGCCGTCATAGTTCAGGCAGGGACTGAGGAAGAAGGGGCGCGGATTGCGTGTCTTGTGATTGACGTAGATGCGCGGCGCATCCGCAATGTGGTGGCGGCGTCCCCAACGCCACCAGTTGTTTTCGTCGAATTTCGCCACGCGGCGTTGGAGCAGACGCTCCTTGAACTGTTCGAGATAAGGCAGCGGCTGGTCGAAGATCATCCGCCGCAACTCTCCACTACGCGCAGTATGCGAGCAGACGAATTCCGCATTGCCGAATTGCGCATGAGTGAAGATATCGTCGGCACCCGACACCGCACCGACCCTGACGGTGAACACACTGTCCAGCGGCACGCTGTAGATGCCACGCGTGAAGGCGATCAGCCCCCCCACCAGCATGGTCCGCCGGCCGTCCGTAGTGCGATGCGACCGATTGCCCTTCTCGTACCGCCAGATGGCGCAGTTGGGCAGCGCGCCGTCGAACAGTTTGGTGTCGCCCAGTTCAATGAAATCGGTGATCGTCCCCTGATCGAACAACCAGGTATTCAGCTGTGCTGCCCCGGTAGCCTTGAGAAAATCGCGCGGAGTGATAAATATCAGCTCGCCGCCTGGATTGAGGTGGCGCACGCATTTCTCTATGAAATGCAGATACAGGTTGGCATGGCCGTTGAGCAGCGGCGAGGTCAGACAGCGGCGCGTGTCCGCCAGAATGTCCCGCGCCTTGACGTAGGGCGGGTTGCCGATCACGGTATCGAAGCGCTCGGACTCGGGATAAGTGAAGAAATCCTGCACCAGCGCGCCAGCGGGTGCGTGGGCGGAGTCGAGCTCGATGCCCACCGCTCCGGACAAGCGTCCAAGAAAAGCGCCGTCGCCGCAGGCCGGCTCCAGTACCCGGCCTGCGTTGCGGCGCAAGGCCAGCATGCGTTCCACCACGGCGGGAGGCGTAAAAACTTGGCCGCGGTGGGCGACATCCAAGACTGGAGGCATGAGCGTTAGGCGGTAGAATTGCGAGTTTTCCGGCCTGCGCCGGAGCCCTCCAGAACGGGAGGCTATAGAGGAAAAGGCCATGCTGATCGCGTCAAATATTACCATGCAGTTCGGCGCCAAGCCGCTGTTCGACAACGTTTCCGTCAAGTTCGGCGAAGGCAACCGCTACGGCCTGATCGGCGCCAACGGCGCGGGCAAATCGACCTTCATGAAAATTCTCGCCGGCGTCCTTGAGCCCTCCGCCGGCAACATCAGCCTCGACCCCGGTGAGCGCATGGCCTTCCTGCGCCAGGATCAGTTCGGTTATGAAGATATACGCGTGCTCGACGTGGTGATGATGGGCCACACCGAGATGTGGGCCTGCATGAGCGAACGCGATGCGATCTACGCCAACCCGGACGCCAGCGAAGACGACTACATGCGCGCCGCCGAACTGGAAGGCCAGTTTTCCGAATACGACGGCTACACAGCCGAATCCCGCGCCGGCGAACTGCTGCTCGGGGTCGGCATTCCCACCGAGCAGCACAACGGCCCGATGCGCGAAGTCGCCCCTGGCTGGAAGCTGCGCGTGCTGCTCTGCCAGGCATTGTTCGCCAACCCGGACATCCTGCTGCTCGACGAACCGACCAACAACCTTGACATCGACACCATCCGCTGGCTGGAAAACGTGCTCAACGAGCGCGAGTCCACCATGATCATCATTTCCCATGACCGCCACTTTCTCAACCAGGTGTGCACCCACATGGCCGACCTGGACTACGGCACCATAAAGGTCTATGGCGGCAACTACGACGACTTCATGGAAGCCAGCACCCAGGCGCGCGAGCGACAGGCATCCGTCAATGCCAAGGCAAAGGAGCGCGTTGCCGACTTGCAGGAATTTGTCCGCCGCTTCTCAGCCAACAAGTCCAAGGCACGCCAGGCCACCAGCCGCCTGAAGTTGATCGACAAGATCAAGCCGGAGGACATCAAGCCCTCCAGCCGCCAGTACCCGTGGATTCGCTTCGAATACGACGAGAAGGACAAACTGCACCGCCTTGCCGTCGAACTGGACAACGTCACCTTCGGCTACGACCCGAAGACGCCGGTCATCAAGGGCTTCTCGACCGCCATCGAAGCCGGCGACAAAGTGGCCATCATCGGCGAGAACGGCGTCGGCAAAACCACGCTGCTGCGCCTATTGGCAGGAAAGTCGCTGGGAGGCCTGACGCCCAACTTCGGCACTCTCAAGTGGGCCGAGAAGGCCAAACCCGGATATTTCGCCCAGGACCACACCGACGACTTCGCCGACGGCGAGAGTCTCACCGAGTGGATCGTGCAATGGGTGCGCGAGGGAGGCTACGAGGGCGGCGACGTGGAAACCCTGATCCGCGGCACCCTTGGCCGACTGCTGTTTTCCGGCGACGAAGTGAAGAAATCGGTGAAGGTCATCTCCGGCGGCGAACAGGGCCGCATGTTGTTCGGCAAGCTGATGCTGCTGCGCCGTAACGTGTTGCTGATGGACGAACCGACCAACCATCTGGACATGGAATCCATCGAGTCGCTGAATACCGGTCTCGACAAATTCCCCGGCACGCTGATCTTCGTCTCCCATGACCGCGAGTTCGTTTCGTCGCTGGCCACGCGCATTATCGAGATCAAGCAAGACCACACCATCATCGACTACCGCGGCAACTACGAGGAATACCTGGCCAGCCGCGGCGTCGAGTAAACCGTGGTCGCCTACGTTATATCGCCACCGGTAGCGCCGGCGTTACCGGTGCGAGGCAGCGCCGCGCTGTTCCCTGTGCGGCGAATTTTCTGCGTCGGCCGCAACTACGCCGCCCACGCGCGCGAACGCGGCGCCAGCGGCGAAAAGACAGCGGGCGGGCCGATGTATTTCACCAAGAGCGCCCACGCCCTGGCCCAGTCGGGCAGCATTCAGCCTTACCCGCCGGGCACGCACAACTACCACCACGAAATCGAATTGGTGGTGGCGCTCGGCAGCCCGGTCTTTCACGGCACGCTCGCAGCCGCTTCGGCGGCGATCTACGGTTGCGCCTGCGGCCTCGACATGACCCGACGCGACCTACAGGACGCCGCCAAGGCCAAGGGCCATCCCTGGGATCTGGGCAAAGACTGCGAAGGCGGCGCAGTGGTATCGGAGATCGTCCCGATAGCCCTTGCGGCACTGCCAACGCAGGGTGAAATCAGCCTGCGCGTCAACGGCGAGGTACGCCAGCAGGGCGATCTGGCCGACATGATGTGGAGCGTCCCCGAAATCGTCGCCAACCTTTCGCGCTACTACCATTTGCAGGCGGGCGACCTGATCTTCACCGGAACCCCCGAGGGGGTCGGCCCGGTGAAGATCGGCGACCGGCTGGAAGGCCGCATTGCCGGCGTCGGTACCATCGAGCTCGACATCGGCCCCGCCGAGCAGAGCGAAGCATGATCCAGTTACGTCGGCTGGCTTTCTCCCGTGGCGTCGACCGGCTGGTCGAGGAAGCCTCGTTCCAGCTCCATCCGGGCTGGAAGATCGGCCTCACCGGTGCCAACGGCTGCGGCAAGTCGTCTTTCCTAGCCTTGCTGCGCAGCCAGTTGCACGCCGACAGCGGCGATCTCGAGATGCCGCCCGGCTGGATAATCGGCCACGTCGCCCAGGACACCCCGGCACTCCCCGATGCCGCGCTGGAATTCGTGGTCGGCGGCGACGAGGAGTTCGCCGGCATCGAACGCGAGCTGGCCGCAGCCGAGGCGGCCCACGCCAGCGAAGGCGAGCGGATCGCCCTTTTGCACGGCCGCCTAGAGGAAATCGGCGGTTACAGCGCGCGCGCGCGCGCTGCCGCGCTGATGCATGGCCTGGGCTTTACCGACGCCGATTTCGCCCGTCCCGTCGCTGAATTCTCCGGGGGCTGGCGCGTCCGCCTCAATCTGGCGCGTGCATTGATGTGCCGCTCCGACCTGCTGCTGCTCGACGAACCGACCAACCACCTCGACCTCGATGCCGTGCTCTGGCTGGAAGACTGGCTGAAGCGCTACCCCGGCACGCTGATCCTGATTTCCCACGACCGCGACTTTCTCGATGCAGTGGTAGATCGCATCCTGCACGTCGAGCAACAGCGAATGACCTTGTACGCCGGCAACTACTCGGCGTTCGAGCGCACCCGCGCCGAGCGGCTAGCGGGCCAGCAGGTCACTTTCGAGCGCCAACAACGCGAAATCGCCCACCTGCAAAGCTATGTCGAGCGCTTCCGTGCCAAGGCCACCAAGGCCCGCCAGGCACAAAGCCGGCTGAAGGCGCTGGACCGCATGGAATTGGTCGCCGCCGCCCACGCCGACACGCCGTTCACTTTCGGCTTCCTCGAACCGCTCGGCATGTCCGATCCATTGCTGCAACTGGACGGTGTGCGCATCGGCTACGGCGACAAGACCCTGATCAACAATGTCAGCCTCAGTCTGCGCCCAGGCCTGCGGCTAGGCCTGCTTGGGCGCAACGGCGCCGGCAAATCGACGCTGGTGAAATGCCTTGCCGGGGTTCTTGCACCGCAGGCAGGTGCCCGCATCGAGGGCCGCCATCTGCGTATCGGCTACTTCGCCCAGCACCAGCTGGAGCAGCTACGGCCCGACGAATCGCCGTTGCAGCATCTGCTACGCCAGGAGCCGCAATGCCGCGAGCAGGATCTGCGCGACTACATCGGCGGCTTCGATTTCCGCGGCGACATGGCGACCACACCCTGCGGCAGTTTTTCCGGCGGCGAGAAGACCCGGCTGGCGCTGGCACTGCTGATCCGCCAGCGCCCCAACCTGCTGCTGCTCGACGAGCCGACCAACCACCTCGACCTGGATATGCGCGAAGCGTTGACGCTGGCGCTACAGGAGACCGAAGCCGCCGTGGTGCTGGTCTCGCACGACCGCCACCTGCTGCGCACCACCTGCGACGAATTGTGGCGGGTACATGACGGCGTCGCCGAAGCATTCGACGGCGATCTCGACGACTACGCTAAATGGCTCGATCGTTTGCGCAGTGAACAGCAGGGCGGCAGCGCCACCGAGAACGAACAGAAAACCGCGCGCAAGGAAGCTCGTGCCGAATCCGCCGCGCAACGTCAGGCCCTGCTAGCGCAGCGGCGACCGCTGATGAAGGAAGCCGAAAAGCTGGAGAAACAGCTGGCCGGCTGGCAGGGCGAAAAAGCCTTGCTCGACCAGCGTCTGGCCGACCCGGCGCTCTACAGCCACGGCGCTGACGGTACGCTGCTGCAATCCCTGCTCAAACGCCAGAGCGAACTGGCGGCAAACATCGATGGCAGCGAGCTGCGCTGGCTCGAAATCCAGGAAACGCTGGAAGCGCTGGAATGAACCCGGACGCGATTCGAGCAGCGGCCCCAAAGCCGCCATTCTCCAAGCCAACATTGCAGATCTTACGTTTCTCCCCATGTATCGACGCAACGCTGATTTCGCAAAACGCCTTCCGCTGATCGACGGCCTCAAGGCCTGTGCCGTACAACTCATTGTGCTCCACCACATCGCCGTCTATGGCCCGCTCGCCGAAGCCGCGAACCGGATCCTGCCTGACCTGATGGACTGGCTGTACGACTATGGCCGCATGGCGGTACAGATATTCCTGGTTCTCGGCGGCTATCTGGCGGCGCGCACGCTGTCCCCCGGCTTTACTCGCGGCCGGATGAACCCGGCGCTGCAGTTTGTCGCCACCGCCGTCAAACGCTACCTGCGTCTAGTACTGCCGTTCCTCGCGGCGCTGTTGCTCGCCATGCTCTGCGCTGCTGTTGCGCGGCGCTGGATGATCGACGAAGACTTCATTCCCGCCGCACCGACGCTCGATCAGTTCATCGCCCACAGCCTGTTGCTGCACAGCCTGCTGGACTACGAAGCGCTGACCACCGGCGTGTGGTACGTAGCCATCGATTTCCAGCTTTTTGTGCTGCTCGCCGCGCTGCTCTGGATCGGCGAATGCGCCGCCGCTTTTTCACCCAAACTACGCCATCTCCCACTTGTTCTGGTCACTGCGCTGACGCTGGCTTCGCTGTTTTGCTTCAATCGCGACAGCACGCTCGATGCTTGGGCGCCGTATTTCTTCAACGCCTATGGCGTCGGCGCATTGAGCTATTGGGCCGCGCAACGCCAACGCAATGCGGCGCTGGCATTGCTGCTGATTTTCTTCCTCGCCCCGTTTGCGCTGATTGAAGACTTCCGCTGGCGCGTGGTAGTTGCATTGGCAACCGCGTTGGTCGTAGTTTTCGCCGACGCGGCGCCATTGCTGCTGAAGCTCGCTCGCTCACGCCTGGCCGCGCATCTGGGGCGAACCTCGTATGCGCTGTTTCTGGCCCACTTCCCGCTGTACCTGCTTGCCAGCGCCCTTTGCGTCCGCTTCAACCTGCTCGAAGGCGATGCCGCGGAACGCAACGCCATCCTCGCGCTACTCGCCATCTGGGCCGCCAGTCTTTATGCGGCAACACAGTTTCATCGCTGGATCGAACTTCCCAGCAACCGCCTGCGCCTCACCTGGCTGGAACCCCATCGGCCGGCACCGGCTGTGGATTTCAGACGCGAAAGCTGGCAGTCCAACTAAGCCGCGGCAGCAACGATGGCCCCATACCGAATGTTCCGCTGAAATAAATCGCCTGCCATGACAAAAAATTGATTGCATCTGCGGATGATCCGGTGCATAGTGCGCACCTGCGATCTTCAAGTAGTGTCGTTGTTGTCTGGTTCAGTACCCGCAGTTCTGCGGTTTCTTTCCCTTAGCACCCCGCCAGTCTTGATCTTCGCCCTCATAAGGGACCGTCCCTTTTTTTATTATTTTTAGGATATTCAAGACATGGCAACAGGCACCGTAAAGTGGTTTAACGATTCCAAGGGCTTCGGCTTCATCACCCCGGAAAACGGCGGCGACGATTTGTTCGCTCACTTTTCCGCGATTCAAGGCTCGGGCTTCAAGACCCTGAGCGAAGGTCAACGCGTTTCGTTCGACGTGACCACCGGCCCGAAGGGTCAGCAAGCATCGAACATCCGTCCGGCCGATTAATCGTCCGACGAGGCAGGGAGGCCTCTCCGCAGGCCCCTCCCTACCGGAAAAGCCCGGCAGCTGCCGGGCTTTTTTGTTTCCGACCTTCCTCTGGAGGCGTGGCCATGGCCAAAGAAGAACTCATTGAAATGAACGGCGTGGTCAGCGAAGTCCTGCCTGACTCCCGTTTCCGCGTGACCCTCGACAACGGCCACGTGCTGATCGCGTATACCGCGGGCAAGATGCGCAAGCACCACATCCGCATCCTCGCCGGGGACAAGGTTTCGCTGGAAATTTCGCCCTACGATTTCAGCAAGGGCCGCATCACCTTCCGCCATATCGAAGGTCGGGCACCGATCACTCCGCAACGCCGGCGGCATTGATCCGACTCCATCGGGAGCGCGGACATGGCCGGCTATGAGGTAAAGCTTCAGCAAGTGGCGGTGGCCGGTGGCGGCGACCTGACCATACGCTCGCTACTCGACAACCGGCAATACGCCGATCCGCTCGGTGAAGCCGAAGCCGCGGGAATATCCTCGGCTTGCTGGCCATTGTTTGGACTCGTTTGGCCTTCCGCGCAGAAACTCGCCGACTTGATGCAGGGCTGGCGACTGGGCGCCCTGCGGATACTGGAAATCGGCTGCGGCCTGGGGTTGGCGAGCCTGGTCATCCAGCGTCGCGACGGCAACATCACCGCCAGCGACTGCCACCCATTGACGGAAGCCTTTCTCGTCGCCAACACCCGGCTCAACCTTCTCCCGAGCATGAAGTATCGCACCGGCAACTGGAGTCGCGCCAATCCGCAGCTGGGCGAGTTCGATCTGATCATCGGCAGCGACATCCTCTATGAGCGCGATCAGCCTGCCCAGCTTGCGGCATTCATCCAACTGCATGCGGCAACGCATGCGGAAGTGCTGATCGTCGACCCCAACCGCAGCAATCGCGCCGCATTTACGCAACAGATGGCGCTGCTCGGGTTCGCTCTCAAAGAGACTCGGCTTGACGCTCCGCTACAGGACGGCAGCCCCTACCGCGGACGCCTGCTTCACTACAAGCGTAACGGTTCGCCTCCACCCTTCCCGCTCTGAACGTCTGGCGCCCGGCAGGCCGCCCCGCATCCCAATGCAGCAAGGAGTCCCGCCTCGCGCCCCAGTGCTGCCTGCGATGATGTAGCATCTTCCGCACCTAAAGCGACTCGACAGGCAGATCGCGAATGGCCGGATCAAATACCACGATCGCCCAGCAGTCGCCCGATGAGGCGCTAAAAGCACTCGGTAGCCGACCGCAAGGCTTGTCCGCGGCGGAGGCGCAGCGACGGCTGGTCGAATTCGGCCCCAACCGGGTCGCCGCGGTCGCCCGTGATCCGGTCTGGCTTCTGCTGCTGAGCGAATTCATTCATTTCTTTGCCCTGATCCTCTGGCTGGCGGCGGCGCTGGCTTTTTTAGCCGAACATTTCGAGCCGGGCCAGGGCATGCTCGAACTCGGTTTCGCCATCGTCGGCGTGATCGTCATCAACGGCTGTTTTTCCTTCTGGCAAGCCTACCGCGCCGAGCAGGCGCTGGCAGCCTTGCTGCAATTGTTGCCGCAACAGGTGGAGGTGCTGCGCGACGGGATCACGCTCAGCATCGCGGCGGCTGATCTGGTGCCCGGCGATCTGGTGCAACTGGCGGAAGGCGCCAAGGTGCCGGCCGACTGCCGCCTGATCGAAAGCTGGAGCCTGCGCGTCGATCTCGCCACGCTGACCGGCGAATCGCGGCCCAAGGCGCGCAATGCCGAGCCCGACCCGACCACGGATCGCCTCGCCGCACACAGCCTGTTGCTGGCCGGCACCAGCCTGGTTTCCGGCGAATGCACGGCCGTGGTTTACGCCACGGGGATGCACACGGAATTCGGCGCCATCGCCCACCTGACGCAGACTGCGCGCGAAACCGAGTCGCCGCTGCAAAAGGAAATCCGCCGCGTCTCGCGCCTGGTCGCGCTGCTTGCGCTCGGCCTTGGCGTGGCGTTCTTTTTCATCGGCCAGGCCATCGGTCTCGGCTTCTGGGCCAACTTCATGTTTGCCATCGGCATCATCGTCGCCAACGTGCCGGAAGGCATGCTGCCGACTGTAACCCTGTCGCTGGCCCTGGCCACGCAGCGCATGGCCAAACGCAATGCGCTGGTGCGCCACCTGCCGGCAGTGGAAACCCTGGGCAGCGCCAGCGTCATCCTCACCGACAAGACCGGCACGCTGACGCAAAACCGGATGAGCGTGCGCGAACTGTTCGCCGACAATCGCCACGGACTCGCCGCCGAGCGCTGGCCGCACAGCAGCGGCGACAGCCACCTGCGCCTGATTGCCCGCCATTGCCACAGCCTCAAATTCCCGCAAGGCCAGCCGAGCGGCGACCCGATGGAAATCGCCTTGTGGCAGTTCGCCGGCGAGACCGCCGCGATGGGGCAGCGCGTCGGCGAAATTGCCTTCGAGGCCGAGCGCCGGCGCATGTCGGTCATCACCCGCCAGGCCGACGGCAGCGGCGCCCTCTGGTGCAAGGGCGCCCCCGAGACCGTGCTGCCGCTATGCACCCGCTCGCTCGAAGGCGATGCCAGCCACCCCTTCGACGCCGCTGCACGGGCGCGACTCGATGCCGCCCATGAAGACATGACCACGCGCGGCCTGCGCGTGCTGGCGCTGGCCTGGAAGCCGCTGGCGGTCGGCGCCGAGGCGGCTGAGAGCGATCTCGAACTGTGCGGCCTGATCGGCCTGGAAGACCCGCCGCGCCCGGACGTGCGTGAAGCCATCGGACGCTGCCACGAAGCCGGCCTACGGGTGATCATGATTACCGGCGACCACCCGCAAACCGCCCTGGCGCTGGCACGGGAACTCGATCTGGTGCGCGGCGCGACGCCAACGCTGCTCAGCGGCGCCGCCGTACGCCAGATGAGTCCGGCTAGCTTGCAGCTCGCCCTTGATGCGCCGGAGGTGCTGTTCGCGCGCGTCACCGCCGAACAGAAAATGCTCGTCGTCCAGGCCCTGCAGCGCAAGGGCGAGATCGTCGCGGTCACCGGTGACGGCGTGAACGACGCGCCAGCGCTGAAGACCGCCGACATCGGCATCGCCATGGGTCTGTCGGGCACCGACGTGGCCCGCGAAGCGGCGGACATCGTGCTGCTCGACGATCACTTCGCTACCATCGTCAACGCCATCGAGGAAGGCCGCGCGGTATTCGACAACATCCGAAAATTTCTCACCTACATTCTCACCTCGAACGTTCCCGAGCTGGTGCCCTACCTGGCCTTCGTTTTGTTCCGCATCCCGCTGCCGCTGACGGTGATCCAGATCCTCGCCGTCGATCTGGGCACCGACATGCTGCCGGCCATCGCCCTCGGCGCCGAAGCGCCCTCCGCCGAGGTGATGAAGCGCCCTCCGCGACCACGTGGAGAACACTTGCTGTCGTGGCCGCTGCTGATCCGCGCCTACCTGTTCCTCGGCCCGCTGGAAGCCCTCGCCGCAATGGCGGCGTTCTTCTTCGTTCTCGATGCTCAGGGCTGGCATTACGGGCAACTGCTGGCCGCCGCCGATCCACACTACCAACAAGCGACCACGGCCTGTCTGGCCGCCATCGTGCTGGCGCAGATGGCCAATGTGTTCGTCTGCCGCCACCCGCGCCTGCCGTTCTGGCGCTTTTCGCTGCGCTCCAATCCGCTGCTGCTGGCCGGCGGCGTCGCCGAGCTGGGGCTGCTGCTGGTCATCGTCTATACGCCGTGGGGCAACCGGCTGTTCGGCACCGCGCCGCTGGCAACGGACGTCTGGCTGTTCGCGCTGCCGTTTGCGCTTCTGCTTGTCGTGGCGGAGGAATTGCGCAAGGCGCTGCTACGCCGGCGTAGCGCCCGCTTGACGTAAAATCGCGACTTTCCGCGACCCTGGAGCTTTTCGTGCAACTCGTCTGCCTCGACCTTGAAGGTGTTCTGGTCCCCGAAATCTGGATCGAATTCGCCGAACGTACCGGCATTCCCGAACTGCGTCGCACCACCCGCGACGAACCGGACTACGACAAGCTGATGAGCTATCGTCTCGGTATCCTGCGCCAGCACAAGCTTGGCCTGCTCGATATCCAGAAGGTGATCTCAGACATGGGCCCAATGGCCGGCGCCAAGGACTTTCTCGACGACCTGCGCGAACAGTTTCAGGTGATCATTCTTTCCGACACCTTCTACGAATTCGCCATGCCTATGATGCGCCAGCTTGGCATGCCGACGCTGTTCTGCCACAAACTGGAAGCCGACGCCCAGGGTTTCCTGGTCAACTATCATCTGCGCATGCCGAACCAGAAGAAGGAAGCCGTACAGCGCTTCAAGGAAATCAATTTCAAGGTGATCGCTGCCGGCGACTCCTACAATGACACAGCGATGCTCAGCGAGGCCCATGCCGGGATTCTGTTCCACCCGCCGGAGAACGTGATCCGCGAGTTTCCGCAGTTCCCGGTAACGATGAACTACGCCGAACTGCGCAACGAAATCGACAAGGCATCGGCGCGGATCTGACCGCGCTACTCCAGGCATGCATCGCGAACGCTTCTACACCCTTTCCGCCTCGTGCCCCGACCAGGTGGGCATCATCGCCCGCGTCACCGGCTTCATCTCGGGACTCGGCGGCTGGGTGCTGGAATCGAGCTTCCATGCCGATGCGCTCGACGGCCGCTATTTCATGCGCATTGAAATCAAGGCGGCGTCGATTCCCTTTGCGCTTGCCGAGTTCCGCGAACGCTTCCGGCCGATCGCGGACAGCCTACAGATGGACTGGAAGATCAGCGATTCGGCAGTGAAAAAACGGCTGGTGGTGCTGGTCTCAAAACAGGAACACTGCCTCTACGATCTGCTCGCCCGCTGGCAATCGAAGGAACTCGACATCGAGATTCCCTGCGTGATTTCCAATCACGACACCTTCCGCGGTTTCGTCGAATGGCATGGCATCCCCTTCCATCACCTGCCGGTGACCAACGAATGCAAGCCGGCGGCCTACGCAGAAATACGACGGATTTTTGAAGAAGTACGCGGCGACACGCTGGTGCTGGCGCGCTACATGCAAATCTTGTCGCCGACACTTTGCGCCGCCTACCCTGGCCGAATCATCAACATCCACCACAGCTTCCTGCCCAGTTTCGTCGGCGCCAAGCCCTACCATCAGGCCTACCAGCGCGGCGTCAAGTTAATCGGCGCCACCTGCCACTACGTCACCGAGGAACTCGACCAGGGACCGATCATCGAACAGGACGTGATCCGCATCGACCATTCGGACTCTGTCGAAGACATGGTGCGCTACGGCAAGGACATCGAAAAGACCGTGCTCGCCCGTGGCCTGCGCTATCACCTCGAAGACCGTGTGCTGGTCCACGGCAACAAGACCGTGGTCTTCCGGTGATCAGCGGCAAGCAGCTGCGCCGCCAACTGCGGCGGGAACTCGACGAATACCTCGCCGACCTTCGGCAACTCAGCGGCGCGCTGCGCACGCGGGAGGGATGGCTGGCGCTGGCGCTGATCGTCGCCTTCGTTGCGCTGGTCGGGGTGTTGTTCGTCGTGATGCTCGGTTTCGACCGACTCAACGACATTGCAGGATGGAGCGGTGCATGGCGCCCGCACTTGTGCCGGTCGCTGGAAAACGTTCCGGCCCTGATCCTGGTCATCGACGCCGTGGTGGTTGCGATGTTTGGAGTGATGGCGCTCGGCGAAATGCTGACTTTATTCGACAACGCACGTCGCAAGCTGCCGACAAAAGCCCGCAACGTCCTGATCCCAACGGCCCTGATGCTGGCCGCCGGAATCGGTGGCGTCCTCTACATGCAGTCGGTGTGTTAACGCAATCGGGCGCCTCACGGCGCCCGATTTGCTTCGGCGGCGGCCCCAACAGGGGCCGCCCGGTCTTCACTCATCAGATCAATAGTGGTAAGCCGTTTCGCCGTGCGAGGTAAGGTCGAGGCCTTCGCGCTCCTCGTCTTCTGCCACGCGCAAGCCAACCACCAGATCGACCAGCTTGTAGGCGGCGAACGCGACTACGCCGGAAACCACGACGGCTGTACCGACGCCCCAAAGCTGGCTGATCAGTTGGGCGGTCATGTTGTAGTCGCCGACCTTGTTCGCAACGTAGTCCCACACACCCGTACCGCCCAGCGCCGGATCGGCAAACACGCCGGTAAGGATGGAGCCGAGGATGCCGCCCACGCCGTGCACACCGAACACGTCCAGCGAGTCGTCAACACCGAGCAGCTTCTTCAAACCGGTCACGCCCCACAGGCAAAGTGCACCGGCCAGCAGGCCAATCACCAGGGCACCGCCAACACCGACGAAGCCGCAAGCCGGGGTAATCGCCACCAGCCCGGCAACGGCACCGGAGGCGGCTCCGAGCATCGAGGGCTTGCCCTTGACCAGCCATTCCGCAGTCATCCAGGAAAGCGCCGCCGCGGCAGTCGCCAGCCACGTGTTGACGAAGGCCAGCGAGGCTATTCCGCCCGCTTCCAGCGCCGAACCGGCGTTGAAGCCAAACCAGCCGAACCACAGCAGCGATGCGCCGATCATGGTCATCGTCAGGCTGTGCGGAGCCATGGTGTCCTTGCCATAGCCGACGCGCTTGCCCACCAGGAAGGCGCCGACCAGACCGGCAACGGCAGCGTTAATGTGCACCACGGTGCCGCCGGCGAAGTCGAGCGCGCCCTTCTGGAACAGGAAGCCCGCGGTAGCACCCAGCTTTTCGGCCGCTTCGGCGGATACGTAGCCATCAGGACCGGCCCAGTACCAGACCATATGCGCCATCGGCAGATAGCTGAAGGTAAACCACAGCACCGAGAACAGCAGCAGCGCGGAGAACTTGATGCGTTCGGCGAAGGAACCGACGATCAGGCATACGGTGATCGCCGCGAAAGCGCCCTGGAAGGGAACGAAGGAGAGCTCGGGGATCGCCACCAGCTTAGTGAATGTGGCTGCCAACGAATCCGGCGTGATGCCCTTGAGGAACAGCTTGTCCAGGCTGCCGAAGAACGCGTTGCCCTCGGTGAACGCCAGGCTGTAGCCATACACCGCCCACAGCACGCTGATCAACGAGAAAATCACGAACACCTGCATCAACACGGAGAGCATGTTCTTGCTGCGTACCAGGCCGCCATAGAACAGCGCCAGGCCGGGGATCGACATCAGGATCACAAAAGCCGTGGCGACCAGCATCCAGGTCGTATCGCCCTTGTTTACGGTGGCGGCGGGGGCCGCGGCAGCCGCCTCGGCTGGCGCGGCCTCAGCAGATGCGACTACGGGCGCCGCGTCCGGAACCGCAGCCGCAGCCGCCGGCGCAGCTTCAGCCGGTTTGTCTTCCGCCCAGGCGCCGTTGGCGAATCCAACGGCCAGAACCGTCAGAGCGATGGCAAATATTTTTTTCATGGCGCTTCCCCTTAGAGCGCGTCCTCACCGGTCTCGCCGGTGCGGATGCGGATGACTTGTTCGACGTCGAAGACAAAGATTTTGCCGTCTCCGATCTTGCCAGTGCTGGCAGATTTTTCGATGGCCTCGATGACCTGGTCGAGGATGTCGTTCTTGACAGCCGCTTCGACCTTGACCTTGGGCAGGAAATCGACGACGTATTCGGCGCCACGATAAAGTTCCGTGTGCCCTTTTTGCCGACCGAACCCCTTGACCTCGGTGACGGTGATGCCCTGTACGCCCACGGCGGCAAGAGCCTCACGCACCTCGTCAAGCTTGAACGGCTTGATGATGGCGGTGACTAGTTTCATGATGTTTTGTCCTCACGAGTAGGGTAATGATTGATCCCGTCGACGCCGGCCGGGTCGCCGACGGGAATTGAGCGGGGTTAGAAAGACTTGGAGAACGACAGTACCGCTTTGCCCTTGGCGACATCCTTCAGCCCCGAGGTGGAGCCGACACCTGACACGAAATTGCTGTCGGGCCAGCAGTAGGCTTCAAAGGCCGAGCACTCGCCCTTCGCGTTGGTATCCGAATAAGCCAGGCCAACCACGCCGAATCCAACATCCTTGGTGATGCCGATCTTCCAATCGGTGTAGTCGGCAATGTTCAAATCCTTGACCTTCTGATGACCGACGTGGGCCGTCAGCCCCCATCCATTACCCAGATCATGCGAGTAATTGGCTTCGAGATAACCACTGCCGTCGGTCTTGCCGCCGCTGGCGGAGCGCCATCCGATGAAATAGTCGGAGACCACGTAGGAATACTTGACCGACAGGGTCTTGTAACTGAGCGCGGCGTAAACCTCGGTCGTGTTGGGCTCTTCGCCAAACAGGGTTGCGCTGCCGTGATTAGGATATGTATAGCCGATGACGCCGAGATCGTAGCCCCAGTCACCACCGGCAAAAGTATTCCTATAACCGCCGTACAAGTCGACTTCGGTCGATCCCTTGCCGGTGTAATCCTTCACCCAGGTGATGGTGGACGCCCAAGCACCGATATAGAAGCCGTTGGAAAACGCGTAGTCCACGCCGGCCGAAACCGCGGGGTCGCCGTGCGTTTGGCTCACGCCGCGGAATAGATAGTCGGAAACAGCGCCGACATTGAAAGTAAGCGGCGAAGCGGCGGGTGCATCCTCGGCGAACGCGGGGCATGCCACGATGCCGGCGACGGTGGCGGCGATCAGGGTCTTTTTCATGGTGGAACTCTCCTATAGGTGGGAAAAACTGCATCCTTGTACTGCACAGACTGTGCCAGATGCCCTAACTCCTTTAACATCATCAAGTTACAGAAATCCCCCCGTCCGCATAGAGAGGCTGCGCACCGTCTTGCACTGCCCCGGCCGAGGCTCGCACCAACTCGGTGCTGCCTGCGTTGCAGCCCATGCTAGACTCGGATAGCCATATATCAAGGACGATGTCATGTTAAATCCCAAACTGCTCGATGAAATGTCGTCGCGGCTGTCGCAACTGATTGCGGCGAGCCCGGCCGCGGACCTTGAAAAGAATGCGAAGGCCATGCTCGGCGGTGTTTTTTCGCGGCTGGATTTGGTGACCCGCGACGAATTCGATATACAGCGCGAACTATTGACGCGCGCGCTGGAAAAGGTCGCTGCGCTGGAAGCGCGCATCGCCGAACTAGAAAAACACTGATCCGGCACGCCCGTTGGAAATAAGCTCGGCCGCGCACAACACAGCAACCTCGGCCACTTTCATTCGCCACCGCCTCCATGTCCCTCGCCGTTCTGAAAAGCCGGGCACTGACCGGTATGGAAGCCACCGAGGTGGCGGTCGAAATTCATATTTCCTCGGGGCTTCCGTCGTTCACCCTGGTCGGTCTGCCGGATACTGAAGTGCGCGAAGCCCGTGATCGGGTACGCGCAGCAATCCAGAACTGCCGCTTCGAATTTCCCTCACGGCGCATCACGGTCAATCTGGCGCCCGCCGATCTGCCCAAGGAATCCGGCCACTTCGACTTGGCCATCGCCTTGGGCATTCTCGCCGCCTCCGGCCAGTTGGCATGTCAACAGCTCGGTGACTACGAATTCGCCGGGGAACTCTCGTTGAGCGGCGAACTGCGGCCGATTCGCGGTGCGCTGGCGATGAGCCTGGCGGCGCACAAAGCCGGCCGTTGCCTGATGATCGCTGCGGCGAACGCGCCGGAGGCCGCACTGATTGGCGGCGCCACCGTGCTGCCCGCGGCGAGTCTGCTTGATGTCTGCGCTCATCTCGGCGACGCAACGCCCCTTGCGCCAGCGGCGGCGCTCCAGACCGAAAACCGAACGGATTACCCCGACTTGGCCGATGTCAAAGGCCAGACACAAGCCAAACGTGCGCTTGAAGTAGCCGCAGCAGGCGGCCATTCCCTGCTGATGAGCGGCCCACCGGGCACCGGCAAGTCCATGCTCGCCGCCCGCTTCCCCGCGCTGCTGCCGCCCATGCGCGCGGATGAGGCATTCGAGGCGGCCGCCGTACGCTCGATCGCCGGCGATTTCGCCGCTGAACACTGGGGCCGGCGGCCTTTTCGCGCACCCCATCATTCGGCCTCGGCAGCGGCACTGGTTGGCGGAGGCAGCACACCGCGCCCTGGAGAAATTTCGCTTGCGCATTGCGGCGTGCTGTTTCTCGATGAACTCCCCGAATTCGACCGCCGCGTTCTCGAAGCCCTGCGCGAACCGCTGGAGAGCGGAACCATCTGCGTATCACGCGCCGCGCGCCGTGCCGATTTTCCCGCCCGATTTCAACTGATCGCAGCGATGAATCCGTGCCCCTGCGGTTATCTTGGCCACCCCAATGGCAAATGCCGCTGCACCCCCGATCAGGTAGCCCGCTACCGCGGCAAACTCTCCGGCCCGCTGCTGGACCGTATCGATCTGGCGATCGAAGTCCCCGCATTGACCGACGCGGAACTTCAGCATGCGCCGGTAAGCGAACGCTCGGAGCATGTCCGGGCACGCGTAGTCAATGCGCACGCACGCCAGCAAACGCGGCAGGGCAAAACCAACGCACTGCTATCGGTCGCGGAAACCGAAGCACACTGCCGGCTCGACACTCAAGGAGAAGTGCTGCTGAAGCAGGCCATCGGCCGCCTCGGCCTTTCGCCGCGCGGCTATCACCGCATCCTCAGAATCGCCCGCAGCGTCGCCGACCTCGCCGACAGCGAGGATATCTCCAGCCTGCATCTGGCGGAGGCGATCAACTACCGGCGTCACCAGGCGGCATGATGGTGCCGGATCGGGTTCAGGTTTCCAGCAAGCCGCGCTGGGCGCAGATGTAGAACACTTCGGTGAGACGCTCGATGCAGTCGTCCAGTTCGAGCAGCTCCTGCTTCAATGGATTGGGCAGATTGAGCAATTCGCAAAAGCGATAGCCAACCCACAGCGCATCCTCGAAACGATACGGCCGCGTCGCCCCCAGTTCGCCGCTTTCGCCAAGGGTGCGCCGCAGCAGCGGAATCAACCGCAAGAAAGCCTCCGGCACCGGCTGCGACGGCTCCTGCGGCAGCAATTCGACGTTGCCGCGCAACAATCCAGAAGCCTCTACGCGCCGGCCGAGCACGCGGAAACGCCGCTCGCCCTGGACGATCACCTGCAACAATCCCAGTTGAGGCATGTCCCAGCTGGCAATGCGCGCCAGCGTGCCGACCACGTGAGGCTCGGCCGCTGGCCCCACCTCGCGCCCGGAGGCGATCAGACAGATGCCGAAGGTCGAGTCGTCGCGCAGGCAGCACTTGGCCATGTCCATGTACCGTGGCTCAAAGATGCGCAACGGCAGCAGCCCCTCCGGGTACAGCACTGTCGCCAGTGGAAACAGCGGGATTTCCAGAGAACGGCTCATGCCTCGCCCCAACGCGCCATCAATGCATGGGCCACACCGAGCTGATCGAGAATGCGGGCGACAACGTAGTCCACCACCCCCTGCACGTCCTGCGGCTGATGGTAAAAGCCCGGATTCGGTGGCAGGATCACCGCTCCGGCGCGCGACAGGCGCAGCATGTTCTCCAATTGAATCGCCGAAAACGGCGTCTCGCGCGGCACCAGAATCAGCTTGCGACCTTCCTTCAGCACCACGTCGGCGGCGCGGCAGACCAAATCGTCGGCCATCCCTGCCGCCACCTTGGCCAAGGTGCCCATGGTGCACGGACAGATGACATAGGCGTCCGGCGGATTGGAACCCGAGGCCAGCGGTGCGTTCCAGTCGTCGCGGCCGAAGACCTGGAGCTGGCCTGCGGCGGCGCCGAAGCGCTCGCTCAGCAGACGCTGGCACTCGCGCGGCTGGGCCGGCAGAAGCAAATCCATCTCCTGCTTGGCAACGATCTGCGCCGCCTGCGAATACACCAGCCAAACGCGCTCACCGGCAGCAAGCAGGCATTCGAGCAGACGCACGCCGTAGGGCATGCCGGAAGCGCCGGTGAACGCAAGAGCGATGGTTTTCACGTCGGGTCGTCTGAATAAAGCAGGATTACGATGGAATAGGAGGGCATCAATCGATGCGCTGCGCAACTGGACAAATCTTACTCTTGGCGCGCATCGCCCGGCGGCCGATTCAGTTGCGCAGCGACGAGTCCGTTTACGATACCGAAAATCAGGGCGGCAACCGCGAATACCGGAATCAGATAAAACACGCCGTTATGCGGCACCAGCCAAAGCCTCGCCAGCAGAACCTGGCCGCCGATATGCGCAAACGCCGCCAACAGCGACAGTGTCACCGCGCCGAACCAGCGCTGCGGCAAACGATTGCCTACGCCCAGCGCCGCGAGGCTGGCCAGCGAGCCGGTGAAGGCAAGAAAAAAACCCGGGGCGAGGAACTGCCCAAGCAACACGCTGCCTGCTACCACACGTAGCAGCGCCACCCAGGCCGCCTCTCGCCAGCCGTGGCGCAGCAGGACCAGCAGCACCACGATGTTGGCCAACCCCGGCTTGATGCCAGGCAACGGACTCGGAATGCCCGCCTCGGCGACCGACAAGGCAATTGCCGCGGCGGCATAGCGCGCGATGCGGAGATCGTCCGCGCACACGACGAGCTCAATAGCTGAGCGAGTCATGATCGGAGCGTCCACCGCCAAGTACCAGGCTGACATGATTGGGCGCACAGATGGCGACGGCATTGGGCCGGGTCAACCACCCCTGGCGCACGCAGTACTGGCGGGGTCCAGGGTCTGAAAGCACGCGCGCACGACCGGGCTGCACCTCGATAACCGTTGTGCCGATGGGGCCCTCAACGACGATCTTCTTATGCACCGTCAGCGGCAGCTCCGCGACGATCGCCCCGTCACGACGGACCACTGCTTGCGAAGCGCTGCCGCCGCGCCAGAGCAGCGGGAACGAAGCGGCGACCAACAACGCCGCCAAAGCGATGACCGCCCAGTCGCCGACAAGCAGCAGGCGACGCCAGTCTTTGAGGAGAATCACGGCCCCAGCGCGCGATGCCGCACCAGCACTCGCACCTGCTCGCGAAAGCGCGCCGCCAGCCACTCTGCCAAATAGACCGAGCGATGCTGGCCGCCGGTGCAGCCGACGGCGACCGTCAGATAGGAGCGGTTGTCGCGCACATAGGCCGGTAGCCAGTCGGCGACGAAGCGGCAAATGTCGTCGCGCATTTTCACCACTTCCGGCTGATGTTCGAGAAAGGTCACCACCAGCCCATCGCGGCCGCTTAGCGGCCGCAGCAGCGGATCGTAGTGCGGATTGGGTAGGCAGCGGACGTCGAACACCAGATCGGCGTCGAGCGGCAGGCCATGCTTGAAACCAAAGGACTCGAAAAGCAGCGTCAGCCCGGTGCCGGCCACGATATCGGCAAAATCCCGGATGAAGGCACGCAACGCGTTCGGTCGCAGATCGCCGGTATCGATGCGATGGCCCAGCCCGGCGAGGGTCTCCAGCGCTTCCCGCTCGCGGCGGATGGCTTCGGCCAGCGTGGTGGTGGCATCGGCTAGAGGATGGCGCCGCCGCGTTTCGGAAAACCGCTGAATCAGCACCTCGTCGCGCGAATCGAGAAAAATGAAACGCACCTCAACCCCGCCACTGGTTTCCAGCGCCCTCAATTGCAGCGGCAGGGCGGCAATGCTGGCGCCGCCACGCATGTCCATGGCCACCGCCGCACGGTCGTAGCCGCCGCTACGCAACTGCTCGACCAATTGCGGCAACAGGGTCGCCGGCAAATTGTCTACGCAGTAATACCCCGCATCCTCCAGCACATGCAGAGCGACGCTCTTGCCCGAGCCCGAAAGGCCGCTAATCAGAAGGAGTTGCATGTCTCGGGCGTTTCGCCGGCCGTTTCGGCAAACGCCTCCATTCCGGCCAGCGCCGGGGCGCTCAACGGGCGGGCGCAGGCGAGACACCGTCCCGTTTCCGGATCGGGCTCACACACACCTATACATTCGTATTCGTCGTCCATAGCCTGGTGCAGAAGACTTTACCCGAGCTCCTCGCTCAATTGCGGCAGCGTGGATCGATTCTAGCGCGGCCGGAGGGCGGCATTGCAGGGCGATTGTCGGCCGGCTCTCGGTTAGAATCAATGCATCATCCGAGTCCCCGGCATCTGTGAGCAAATCTTCCCCTGAGGCTACCGTCAGCTATCCACTGGACGGCCTGCCCGATTCCGGTACGGCGACGGAGGCAGCACCCGGTGTGCGCTGGTTGCGCATGCCGCTGCCCTTCGCCCTCGATCACATCAATCTCTGGCTGGTAGCAGAAGGCGATTGCTGGGCGGCCGTGGATACAGGGCTCGGCAACGAAGAAATCCGTGCTTACTGGCGTACCCTGCTCGCCGAGCACCCACTGTCGCGCATCGTGGTGACCCACCTGCATCCGGATCATCTGGGACTCGCGGCCTGGCTACAGGAGGAAACCGGGACACAGATATGGATGACGCTGGGCGAGTTCGCCTCCGCCCACCTGATGCATACCGATACCCAGCCATGGTCGATTGCCGCCACCCAGGCGTTCTTCCTCCGCCACGGACTGCCCATCGAAAAGCTCGCCTCCTTCGCCGCGGACAAGGGCGCCTACCGCCGCGGCATTCCCAGCCTGCCGGTCACCTACCAGCGACTCAACGACGGCGACCGCCTTCGCATCGGCGACCACGACTGGGAAATCATCGTCGGCTATGGCCATTCGCCGGAACATGCCAGCCTCTATTGCGACGACCTGCATGTACTGATCTCCGGCGACATGCTGCTGCCACGGATCACCACCAACGTCGGCGTCGCCCCGCAGGCGCCGGAAGTGGACGGACTGCGGCTGTATCTCCAATCCATCGCACGCCTGCGCCGGCTACCGGCCGACACCCTGGTGCTGCCCTCGCACGGCCGCCCTTTCCACGGCTTGCATGCGCGCATCGACCACCTGGAAGCCCATCACGCGGCACGCTGCGACGCGCTGATCGCCCGCTGCGCCGAACCGCGCACCGCCGCCGAATTGCTGGCCACCCTGTTCGACCGCGCGCTCAGCGACGGTCACCAGTATTTCTTCGCCATGGGCGAATGCATCGCCCACCTCAACCATCTTGTCCAACTCGGGCGTCTGCGGCGTATCGAATCCGCCGACGTCATCCGTTTCATCGTAGCCCGTTAAGCGAGGTCCCCCATGTCCCAAGCGGAAGTCAAAACGCAGTTGCCCGATCCGAAGGAAGTCGCCATCACCTATGCCCAAGTCGCGCAGCGCGCATCCAAGCTGCTTACCGAGCATGTGCAGCGGCAGATGAAGCACGGCATGACCGCCCCGGCCGACGAACTCGGCGTCGCCCAGGCCTTTATGGACATGGCCGCCAAGTTGCTCGCCAATCCCTACAAGCTGGCGCAGGCGCAGATGAGCCTGGTGTGGGATTACGTTTCCCTTTGGCAGACCTCGATGCTGCGCATGGCCGGCATGCCGCTGAACCCCATGGTGGCCCCGGCCAAGGACGACAAGCGTTTCAAGGACGAAGAATGGGAGAACCATTTCCTCTTCGATTTCATCAAGCAGTCCTACCTGATCACGGCACGCCACATCCATGACACGGTAAGCAACGTCGAAGGCCTGCCCGACGTTTCGAAGAAAAAGGTCGATTTCTTCACCCGCCAGTTCATCGACGCCTTCTCGCCGACCAACTTCGCCGCCACCAATCCGACGGTGCTGCGCGAAACGGTCAACAGCCACGGCCAGAACCTGATCAAGGGCTTCAATAACCTACTGCGCGACATCGAGGAAGGCGACGGCCAACTGCGCGTCAAGATGACCGATGCCAGCGCCTTCCAGCTTGGCGGCAACGTCGCATCGACGCCGGGCAAGGTGGTGTTTCAGAACGACCTGATCCAACTGCTCCAGTTCAATCCGGCGACCAAGGAACAATACAAGCGCCCGCTGCTGATCATCCCGCCGTGGATCAACAAGTACTACATCCTCGATCTGCGGCAGCACAACTCCTTCATCAAGTGGGCGACGGACCAAGGCCACACGGTGTTCGTCATTTCCTGGGTGAACCCCGACGCCCGGCTGGCGGAAAAAGGCTTCGAGGAATACCTGACCGAAGGCTCGCTGGCGGCGCTCGACGCCGTCTGCAAGCAGACCGGCGAAGATCAGGTGAATCTGATCGGCTACTGCCTCGGCGGCACGCTGCTCGGTTCCACGCTCGGCTATCTCGCGGCAAAAAAGGACAAACGCATCGCTTCGGCGACCTTCTTCGTCACCCTGCTCGACTTCTCGATTCCCGGCGAATTGGGCGTGTTCATCGACGAGGGCCAGGTGAAGAACCTGGAAAAGAAGATGTCCGAGCGCGGCTTCCTTGAAGGCTCGGAAATGGGCGGCACCTTCAACATGCTGCGCTCCAACGACCTGATCTGGTCGTTCGTGGTGAACAACTACCTGATGGGCAAGGAACCCTTCCCCTTCGATCTGCTCTACTGGAACTGCGATTCAACGCGCATGCCGTACAAGATGCACAGTTTCTACCTGCGCAATATGTACATGAAAAATCTGCTCAAGGAACCCGGTGGCATTACCCTGCTCGGCACCCCGATCGACATCAGCAAGGTCAAGACACCCTGCTATTTCATCTCCACCATCGAAGACCACATCGCCCCCTGGAAGAGCACCTATCTCGGCGCCACCCGCCTCGGCGGCCCGGTGCGTTTCGTCCTCGGCGGCTCGGGCCACATCGCCGGCGTCGTCAACCCGCCCTCGGCCAACAAATACGGCTACTGGACCAACGGTGGCAAGTCGCTGCCCGAATCGCCGGACGACTGGTTCGAAGGCGCGACGAAAAACGAAGGTTCCTGGTGGACCGACTGGCAGGGCTGGATAGGCGGTCTCAACGACGACAAGGGTCCCGCCCGCGATCCTGCCAAAGGCAAGCTGAAACCCATCGAGGACGCACCGGGCTCCTTCGTCAAGTTCCGGATCGACCAGAAGAAATAATGGCAGCAGCCGGTGACAGCCGACAAGGGGGCGCACTTGCGCCCCCTTGTCTTGATGCGCCGCCGCTACGCGTCGTTCTCGACACCAATGTTCTGCTCTCCCTGTGGGCCTTTGTCGACAGCCGCTTCGCGCCTTTGCGGCAGCGCGTCGAGTGCCGCGCCTGGCTGGCCCTGACCCGTGACGACTGCCTCGCCGAATTCCATCGGGTACTTGGCTACCCCGAGTTCGGACTGTCCACGCCGCAACAAAGCGAAATATTCGCCGCCTACGCGCGCGTCGCCCGAGTCCACAGCGAACAACCGCAGCAGGTCTGCGCGCTTCCGCGCTGCAAGGATCGGGACGACCAGAAATTCCTCGAACTCGCCCGCGACGCGGCAGCCGACTGGCTGATCACCGCGGACAAGGCGTTGCTACGCTTGGCCCGCGGCAAGAAGCTACAGGGCCTGTTCCGCATCATCACTCCGCAAGACGCGCTGAATACGCTGGGCTAGGCGCCACCGGTCCCGACGTGGCGGCTTAAACCATCCGAATAAAATGGTTTAATATCAAATGAATTTTGCAAAATCCATCGCAAGGCGTCTGTCGCGCCTTGCTCTCCGAGTATGCCGATTCATAGCGGTACTGCCAGAAGGTAATCGCACGATGCGAAGACTTTTTCACCCCGCCATCGCCCTGATGAATCGCCTGAGCTATACGGGGAAATTCGGCCTGGTCTGGCTGCTGTCGGCGCTGGCGATTGCTTTCGTCGTATTTAACCTGCATGCCAGCCTGGACAAGCAGATCCGGCACGCGCAAAAAGAACTACAAGGTATAGCGCTGGCCGCACCGATCTCGCGCAGCATACAGTTGCTTCAGCAGCACCGCGGCCTGTCTCTCGGCATTCTCGGCGGGCAACGCAGCCTAGGCGACAGCTTGCGGGCCAAGGAAGCGGAAGCGATCGATGCCTTCAATCGGATGACCGAATTGCTGCCGACGAACCTGAAGTCGAGCACCGACTGGTACAGCATCGAGGCAATCTGGCAGCGGATCCGCAATGAAGGCCTCCGCTGGCGGACAACCCGCAATTTCATCGAACATACCCGGCTGATCGACCAGTTGCTGATGTTCAAGGTGGCGGTCAGCGGCGAATACGTACTGCCGCTCGACCCGCAGATCGATTCGTCCTATTTGATCGATGCGGCGATCAACCGTCTGCCGCTGGCACTGGAGCATCTCGGCCAAATTCGTGCGCACGGCACCGCAGTCTTGGTCGACAAGCGGATTGACGAATCCCAGATAATCGTCATCCGCACCCTGACCGCCCAGCTCGGCGACGAACTGAAGTTCCTCCGCGCCGATCTCGACCGCGCGCGCAACCATAATGCGGCATTGCAGGCTCCATTGCTAAGGGTAGATCGGGAAGTCACCGAGTCGGCACAGAAGATCATTCTTCTGGTCGAGTCAAGCATGCTCAGCGGCCGCCTGGAGGAGTCGCCGGAGGCGTTTTTCGCCCTTGCCACGACGGTCATCGATGGCGGCTACACGCACCTCTACGAAACGCTGCTGCCAACCATCGAAATGCTGATCCGGGAACGCATTGCCATGGCGGAAGGCACGCTGTACACAACGCTCGGCTTCGTCTGCCTGCTGTTCCTGCTGGTGATCTATTTTTCCGTCGGTGCCTACTATGCCACCACAGACAATATCACCGCGCTCGCCCGATCTGCCAAAGCGTTTGCCGAAGGCCAACTGAGCCAGCGGGTCCGCATCACCTCGCGCGACGAATTGCGTCAGGTGGGCGACAGCTTCAATGAAATGGCTCACGGGTTTGCCGCATTGCTTGCGGCACGCGCGGAGGACGAGCGACGCCATCACTCGATCATCGAAACCGCCCTCGACGCAATGGTGCAGATCAACTCGGCCAGCGTCATTACCGGATGGAATCCGCAGGCCGCTGCGATGTTCGGCTGGAGCCGGGACGAAGCGATGGGTCGCGTGCTGCACGAGACGATCATTCCGTTACGCTATCGCGACGCCCATGTCCGCGGCATGACGCACTTCAAGACGGCGGGCGACGGACCGCTCCTGCATCGACGCATCGAACTGTACGGGCTGCACCGCGACGGTCGCGAATTCCCCATCGACCTCGCCGTCTCGGCGATCAAGACCGGGGACGGCTACGAATTCAGCGGTTTCATCCGCGACATGACGGAAAAAAAGAAGTCGGAAGATCTGATCTGGCGCCAGGCGAACTACGATGAGCTGACCGGTCTGCCCAATCGGCGCATGTTCTACGATCGGCTGGCACAGGAAATCAAGAAAGCCGATCGCGCCCAGCTCATCGTCGCGCTGCTGTTCGTCGATCTCGACCGTTTCAAGGAAGTCAACGACACGCTCGGTCACCGGATCGGAGACGCCCTGCTGGTGGAAGCCGCACAACGGATTCAACGCTGCGTCCGCGAAACCGACACCGTCGCCCGCCTCGGTGGCGACGAGTTCGTGATCATCCTTGCCGAAGTCGCCAGCACCGCCAGCATCGATCGGATCGCCAACAACATCCTCGGCGCACTGGCCGACGTCTTCACCCTCGAAAGCGAAACCGTCTATTTATCAGCCAGCATCGGCATCACGCTCTATCCGCAGGACGCCACCGAAATCGAGGATCTGCTGAAAGAAGCCGACCAGGCGATGTATCTCGCCAAGTCGTCGGGGCGCAATCGGATCAGCTATTTCACCGCCGAGTTGCAACAAACCGCACAGGCCCGATTGCGTATGCTGAACAGCCTGCGCGGCGCGCTGGCAGCGAATCAATTTGAAATCCATTTCCAGCCGATCGTCGAACTCGCCAGCGGGAAAATCCGCAAGGCCGAGGCGCTGATTCGATGGCAGCATCCGGAAAACGGACTGATCAGCCCAGCCCAGTTCATCCCTCTGGCCGAAGAGACCGGTCTGATCGTCGAAATCGGCGACTGGGTGTTCCGCCAATCGACGCGACAACTCAAACAATGGCACGTGGAGCACGGGGTGGACATCCAGATCAGCGTCAACAAGTCGCCGATACAGTTCAAACAGGCGAACGGAAGCAGCGAACAGTGGTTCGCCCACCTGCGTGAGCTCGATCTCGACGAGCGCCACGTCGTCATCGAAATCACCGAAGGCCTGCTGCTCGACCCCGAGCCGCTGGTCAATGCAAAGCTACAGGCGTTCCGCAATGTCGGCATGAAAATGTCGATCGACGATTTCGGCACCGGCTATTCGTCGCTGTCGTATCTGAAGAACTTCGAATTCGACTTCCTGAAAATAGACCGCTCCTTCATTCGCAACCTGAGCCCTGGGTCGAGCGCAATGGAGCTTTGCGAAGCCATCATCGCGATGGCGCACAAACTGCGCATGAAAGTGATCGCCGAAGGGGTCGAAACGGAAGTGCAGCGCGCGCTGCTGGCAGAAGCCGGATGCGATTACGCGCAAGGCTACCTGTTCTCGAAACCGGTACCGGCGGCCGAGTTTGGCAGGCTTTTACGGCCGGAGTAAGCGGCTGCTTATTGCCGGCCGCGACCTTCCCGGCTACCATCCGCGGACTTTTTCCTCGCAGGACACCCAATCCATGTTCACCGGTATCGTCAGCGCCCTGGGCAAGATCGAACAGGTCGAAAACCTCGCCAAGGGACTGCGCCTCACCGTCGCCGCGCCGGCGCTGGATCTCTCCGACGTGGCACTGGGCGACTCCATTGCCCATAACGGCGTCTGCCTCACCGTGGTCAGCATCGACGGCGGGCGTTACTGCGTGGAGGTCTCGCGGGAAACCCTCGACTGCACCGCCGGCCTCGACGGCCGCCTCAACAACGGCGAGGTGAATCTGGAAAAGGCCCTGCGTCTGGCCGACCGCCTCGGTGGCCATCTGGTCAGCGGCCATGTCGACGGCGTCGGCGAAGTACTCCGTTTCGCGCCCGTCGGCGAATCGCATGAACTGGTGATCCGCGCCCCGGCCAACCTGGCCAAATACATCGCGCGCAAAGGTTCGATCACGGTCAACGGAGTGTCCCTCACCACCAACGCGGTCAACGGCAGCGAATTCTCGATCAACCTGATTCCGCATACGCTCCAGGTCACCACGCTGAAGCACCTGCACGCCGGAGCGCGGGTGAATCTGGAAATCGACCTGATCGCACGTTATGTCGAACGCATGCTGACTGCGCCCGGCGACCCCCCGCTTTCGGGCTGAAGGCAGTCGTCCGCGCCAAGGGACGCGAAGGGCGTAAAATGCGCCCCTCCCTTAGCAGTTCGCCTCCCCCCGATCCATGAGCGACATCAGCCCGATTTACGACATCATTGCCGACATTCGCGCCGGCAAGATGGTCATCCTCGTCGATGAGGAAGACCGCGAGAACGAGGGCGACCTGGTCTTCGCCGCCGATCACGTCACCCCCGAAGCGATCAATTTCATGGCCAAGTTCGGCCGCGGCCTGATCTGCCTGACGCTCACCGAGGAACGCTGCCGCCAGCTCGACCTGCCGCTGATGGTGAGCGACAACCGCACCCCCCACGGCACCGCCTTCACCGTCTCGATCGAAGCGGCCGAAGGCGTCACCACCGGCATCTCGGCCCACGACCGGGCCTGCACGGTGAAGGCTGCGGCAGCCGCCAACGCCAAACCGAGCGACATCGTCCAGCCCGGCCACATCTTCCCGCTGATGGCGAAAAACGGCGGTGTGCTGGTGCGTGCCGGCCATACCGAAGCCGGCTGCGACCTGGCCCGGCTCGCCGATCTGGAACCGGCGGCGGTGATCTGCGAGATCATGAACGACGACGGTACCATGGCTCGGCTGCCCGAGCTGATCGAGTTCGCTCGCCATCACGGGCTCAAGATCGGCACCATCCGCGACCTGATCCACTATCGCAGCGCCAACGAAAAACTGGTCGAACGCATCGCCCAGCGCAGCGTAGTCAACAACCACGGCCGCTTCGACCTGTACGCCTATCAGGACAAGACCAGCGGGGAAATCCACTTCGCCCTCTGCCGCGGCGAAATCCACAGCGACCGCGAAGTGCTGGTGCGCGTCCATCAGCCGCTGGCGATCCTCGATTTCATCGAGTTCCAAGAGCAGCGCTACAGCTTCAGCGTCGACGAAGCCCTGCGCGTCATCGACAAGGCCGACAACGGCGTACTGGTGCTACTGCAGCGCAAAGAACATAAAGGCGATGTGATCGAGGCGCTGAAAGGCGAAGGCAACGTCGCGGCACGCTGGGATCCCCGCCTCTACGGCATCGGCTCGCAGATCCTGCGCGACCTCGGCGTCGGCCGCATGCGGTTGCTCGGCCGCCCGCAACGCATCCCGAGCATGGCCGGCTTCGGCCTCGAAGTCACGGGCTACCTGACGCCCGCAGACGCCCGCACCCTCTAAGGAAACAGACCATGGCGCGCAAGGAATTCCGCGAACTCGACCCGCAATACCAGGCCGCCGGCCTGCGCTTCGGCATCGTGCTGAGCCGTTTCAACGAAGACATCGGCGCCGGTCTGCTCTCCGGCGCCAGCGAAGAACTGGCAAAGCTCGGTGCCAACCCCGACAACATCACCCTGATCACCGTTCCCGGAGCACTGGAACTGCCGCTGACGCTACAGGCCATGGCACAAAGCGGCCGCTTCGATGCGCTGATCGCGCTCGGCTGCGTAATCCGCGGCGAGACCTACCATTTCGAAATCGTCGCCAATGAATCCGCCCGCGGCATCACCGACGTGCAACTACAGACCGGCATCCCCGTCGCCAACGCCGTACTGACCACCGAGAACGATGACCAGGCGCTGGCGCGCATGGAACAGAAGGGGCGCGAGGCCGCGCAGTGTGCGGTGGAAATGACCCATCTGTTGAAGGCGTTCAAATCATGACCGAGGCCGCCGGCAAGAACAAGCGACCACCGTCGTCGAGCCGTCGCCGCGCCCGCGAATTCGTCGTTCAGGGCCTCTACCAATGGCAGGTTGGCGGCCAGGACGAGGCGGCCATCGAGGCCCAAACCGAAACCGTGCCGGGCTACGAAAAAGCTGACAGTGCGATGTTCAAACAGTTGCTGGCCGAAACCCTGGCCGACGCCGAACAATTGCAAGCCGTCATCGCGCCCTTCGTCTCGCGGCCGTGGGGCGAAGTCTCGCCGATCGAGCGCGGCATCCTGCTGCTCGCTGCCTGCGAGCTCAAGCACCATATCGAAACGCCCTACCGCGTGGTGATCAACGAAGCCATCGAACTGACCAAGCAGTTTGGCGGCACCGACGGCCATCGCTTCGTCAATGGTGTACTGGACAAACTCGCGCCACAATTGCGCCCGGCGGAAGTTGCCGATGCGGGCCGCAAGGGTGCCCCGCCGGCAGGAAACTGATCGCGCGGCGCGGCGCGCCGATGCGGCAGATAATGCCATGCCCTCCGAATTCGAACTGATCGCACGCCACTTCGCGCGCCCCGCCACCAGCGCAGTGCTTGGCGTCGGCGACGATTGCGCGCTGTTGCGCCCGTCGCCGGGCATGGAACTGGCGATATCCACCGACATGCTGGTAGCCGGCACCCACTTCTTCGCCGATGCCGAACCGGACGCACTGGGCTGGAAGACGCTGGCGGTGAATCTATCCGATCTCGCCGCGATGGGGGCCAAACCGCGCTGGGCGACCCTCGCCCTCGCCCTGCCGGAGGCCGACGAAGCTTGGCTGACAGGCTTCGCCCGCGGCTTTTTCCGCTGCGCCGAGACGTTCGGCGTCGAGCTCGTCGGCGGCGATACGACGCGCGGCCCGCGCACCCTCTGCGTCACCGTTTGCGGCGAAGCGCCGGCCGGACAGGCGCTTCGCCGCAGCGGCGCGCACGCCGGCGACGACCTCTGGATATCCGGTACGCCGGGGCTGGCCGCGCTGGGGCTGGCCCACCTCCAAGGCCGTTGCACGCTGGCGACTCCGCAAATCTGCCTCGATGCGCAGCATCGCCCACAGCCGCGCATTGCCCTCGGTCTCGCGCTACGCGGGCTGGCCTCCGCCGCCATCGACGTCTCGGATGGACTGCTCGCCGACCTGGGGCACATCCTCGATGCCTCCACGGTCTCGGCAACGCTGGAGTGGGCGCAATTGCCCCAGGCAGCGCTGTGTCAGGGCGCCGGTGCGGCGCTGGCACGGGATTGCCTGCTCGCCGGGGGCGACGACTACGAACTGCTGTTTACCGCGCCTACCTCGCATCGCCAAGCCATCTCCGCACTGAGCGGCAACCCGCCGCTCAGCCGCATCGGCCGCATCGGCACCGGTCCGGCAACCGTCGTCCTGCTTGATGCCAACGCCGTGCCGATGCCGCTGACGCGGCGCGGTTACGATCACTTCGGATAGAACCCATGGCCAAACAGCCGCCCCCTCCGCTCAAGTTTCTCTTCGCCGACCCGGCGCATTTCATCGCCTGCGGCTGCGGCAGCGGTCTCTCGCCATTCGCGCCGGGCACTGCGGGCACGGCCTTCGCCTGGGCCGCCTATCCGCTGCTGCGGCTGATCTTCCCCGACGATGCGGCCTGCCTGATCGCCCTGGCGCTGCTGTTCGTCCTCGGCATCGTCGCCTGCGACACAACCGGCCGCAATCTTGGCGTGACTGACCACGGCGCCATCGTCTGGGACGAGATCGTGCCCTTCTGGGCGGTACTGGTTTTCCTGCCGCCGGCCCTGATTGCCTCGCCGCACGGCCTGCTGCCGTCGTGGCCAGGCATCGCCTGGCAAACCGCGGCGTTCTTCCTGTTCCGCTTTTTCGACATCGTCAAACCGCAACCTGCGCGCTGGTTCGACACCCGGGTCAAGAACGGCTTCGGGGTGATGATGGACGATGCAGTTGCGGCGGCGTACACAGCGCTAACGCTTGCCGCGCTGGCGCAATTGGTGGCGAGACTCTGATGGACACCGCACTCGCCGATCTCTCGCTGCGCGTCGGTCGGGCGCTACGGCAGGCGCAGCTGACGCTCGCCAGCGCCGAATCCTGCACCGGTGGCTGGGTAGCGCAGGTGGTGACGCACAGTGCAGGCAGTTCGGACTGGTTTGAACGCGGCTTCGTCACCTACTCCAACTCAGCCAAGATCGAACAGCTCGGCGTAGCGGCGTCACTGCTCGACCGCTATGGCGCCGTCAGCATGGAGGTCGCCGGCGCCATGGCCGCCGGCGCGCTGGCCCATTCGCGGGCCGCCGTAGCGCTGGCGATCACCGGCATCGCCGGCCCGTCCGGTGGCTCACCGGATAAGCCAGTAGGCACCGTATGCTTCAGCTGGTGCTTCCTTGGCGAAACGCCCGCCACCGACCGTCGGCAATTCGACGGCGACCGGGAAAGCGTGCGATATCAATCAGTTCTGTTCGCCCTGGAAGAATTGCTGGTACGGGTGGCGGCAAGAAGTATGCCATTCGTGCAATAATCGAATCGATACTTGAAAGGACGCTCCATGGACGACAACAAGGCAAAAGCCCTACAGGCCGCACTGGCCCAGATCGAGAAACAGTTCGGCAAAGGCTCCATCATGAAGATGGGCCAGGGCCAGATCGAAAACGACCTCCAGGTCGTCTCCACCGGATCGCTGGGCCTCGACATCGCCCTCGGCGTCGGCGGTCTGCCGCGCGGCCGAGTGGTCGAAATCTACGGCCCGGAATCCTCCGGCAAGACCACGCTCTGCCTCCAAGTCGTCGCCGAAGTCCAGAAAATGGGCGGCACGGCCGCCTATATCGACGCCGAAAACGCCCTCGACCCGGTGTATGCCGGCAAGCTCGGCGTCAATGTCGGCGACATGCTGATCTCGCAGCCGGACACCGGCGAACAGGGCCTGGAAATCGCCGACATGCTGGTGCGCTCAGGCGGCATCGACGTCGTCGTCGTCGACTCGGTAGCCGCGCTGGTGCCGCGCGCCGAAATCGAAGGCGAAATGGGCGACCAGTTGCCCGGCCTGCAAGCCCGGCTGATGTCGCAGGCACTGCGCAAGCTCACCTCCAACATCAAGCGCACCAACACGCTGGTGATCTTCATCAACCAGATCCGCATGAAGATCGGCGTCATGTTCGGCAGCCCGGAAACCACCACCGGCGGCAATGCGTTGAAGTTCTACGCCACGGTGCGGATGGACATCCGCCGCACCGGCAGCATCAAGAAGGGCGAGGAAGTGGTCGGCAACGAGACCCGCGTCAAGGTAGTGAAGAACAAGGTGGCGCCGCCGTTCCGCGAAGCCCATTTCGACATCCTCTACGGCGAGGGCATCTCCCGCGAGGGCGAGATCATCGATCTCGGCGTCGAGCAGAAGATCGTCGACAAATCCGGCGCCTGGTATGCCTACGGCGGCGAGAAGATCGGCCAGGGCCGGGACAATGCCCGCGAATTCCTCCGCGAGCATCCCGACATGGCGCGCGAGATCGAGAACAAGGTGCGCAGCGCGGTCGGGGTGACAGCCCTGCCCGACGCCGCCGCGACCGCCACGGCCGAGTGAATGCAGCCGCGGACAAGGGGCCGACGCTCAAGCAGCGGGCGATACGGCACCTGGCCCGCCGCGAACACACCCGCGCCGAACTGCAACGCAAACTGAGCCCCTACGGCGACCACGATGAAATCGACACCGTGCTGAACGATCTGCAAAGTGCCGGCCTGCTCTCCGACGCGCGCTTCGCCGAAGCCTATGTGCGCAGCCACGGCGAACGCTTCGGCGCGACCAGGCTGCGCCAGTCGCTACGGGCCAAGGGCGTGGACGCCGAGACGGTGGAAGCCCGGCTGGCGGCGGCCGATCTGCCCGACGAACTGGAACGGGCACGTGCGCTCTGGGCGCGCAAGTTCTCCGCGCCGCCCGGCGACATGAAGGAGTGGGCGCGGCAGGCGCGTTTTCTGCAATCCAGGGGGTTTCCCGGCGACGTAATCCGCCGCGTGCTGAAGAATATCGAAGACTGAACTGCGCATGACCCGATTGAGCGCCAGCAATCTCTCCAAAAAATACAAGTCCCGCAGCGTGGTCAAGGACGTGTCCTTCGACGTCGGCAGCGGCGAGGTGGTGGGCCTCCTCGGCCCCAACGGCGCCGGCAAGACCACCTGCTTCTACATGATCGTCGGCCTGGTCGCCGCCGATGGTGGCGAAATCCGTCTCGACGAAGCGCGCCTGACGCACCTGCCGATCCACCGCCGCGCCCGCCTCGGTCTGTCCTACCTGCCGCAGGAAAACTCGGTGTTTCGCAAATTGACGGTGGCCGACAACGTCCGCGCCGTACTGGAACTACAGAATTTCGACGAACAACAGATCGAAGGCCGCCTCGACAGCCTGTTGCAGGAATTGCACATCACCCATATCAAGGACAGCGCGGCGATCTCCCTCTCCGGCGGCGAACGGCGGCGCGTCGAAATCGCCCGCGCCCTGGCCACCGAGCCGCGCTTCATCCTGCTCGACGAACCTTTCGCCGGCGTCGATCCGATCGCCGTGCTGGACATCCAGAAGATCATCGGCTTCCTCAAGGAGCGCGGCATCGGCGTCCTCATCACCGATCACAATGTGCGCGAAACCCTGGGTATCTGTGACCGGGCGACCATCATCAACGAAGGCGAAGTGCTTGCATCCGGTCGTCCTGAAGAAATCGTCCATAATCAAAGTGTGCGCAAGGTTTATCTGGGCGAACACTTCCGGATGTAGCCTGCGACGGCAACACGACAATGAAGCAGACTCTCCAGCTCAAACTCTCGCAACATCTGGCGCTGACTCCGCAGTTGCAGCAGTCGATCCGATTGTTGCAACTGTCGACACTGGAGCTGAACCAGGAGATCGAGCAGTTTCTCCAGGACAACCCGCTGCTGGAGCGCGAAGACAGCATCGACGACGTCCCGGCATTCAACCCCTCGGCAGACGCCCTGCAAACAACGCAGACGACGACCGGCGAAGCGCCGGAAACTCCCGACAGCCCGCCCGACGTCGGCGCAGAATTGTCCTGGGGCAACGAACACGGCGGTAACGGCAGCGGCAACCGCGATCCCAACGACGAAAACGATCACGACGCCGGCGAAATCCAGGCCACCGCCACCAGCCTGCGCGACCATCTGGGCAGCCAACTGGCTATGACCCAGCTGTCGCCGCGGGATCGAGCGCTGGTCGGTTTCCTGATCGAGGCGCTCGACGAGGACGGCTACCTCGATCAGTCGCTGGAAGACCTGATCGACGTGCTACCCGAGGAACTCGGCAGCGATCGCGAGGAGCTGCTGGAAGAACTACAGATCGCACTGCGCCATATCCAGAATCTCGATCCACCCGGCGTCGGTGCCCGCAGCCCGCGCGAATGCCTCGAATTGCAGTTGCTCAATATGCCCGCAGCGCCAGTGCGGGAGCTCGCGCTGGCCATCGTCCGCCAACATCTCGACCAGCTTGCCGCTCGCGATTTCACCCGCATCAAAAAAGCGCTCGGCTGTAGCGACGATCAACTGCGCGGCGCGCACAACCTGATTCTTTCGCTCAATCCGCGGCCGGGGGCGCAATACGCCACGCCCGACACCCGCTACATCGTGCCCGACGTGGCGGTGCGCAAGGTTGCCGGCCGCTGGACTGCCAGCCTGAATACGGACGCCATGCCGAAGCTGCGCGTCAACCGGCTGTACGCCGAGTTGCTGCGGCAGAACCGCGGCAGCGGCGCAGGCGGGCTTACCGGGCAGTTGCAGGAAGCGCGCTGGCTGATCAAGAACGTGCAGCAGCGCTTCGACACCATCCTGCGCGTATCGCAGGCCATCGTGGACCGCCAGCGCAGCTTCTTCGATCACGGCGAGGTAGCGATGCGGCCGCTGACCCTGCGCGAAATCGCCGACACCCTCGGCCTGCACGAATCGACCATTTCGCGGGTAACCACGCAGAAGTACCTGGCCAGTCCGCGCGGCATTTACGAACTCAAGTATTTTTTTGGCAGCCACGTCGCCACCGATAGCGGCGGCGCGGCGTCCAGTACCGCAATCCGGGCGCTGTTAAAGCAACTGGTAAGCGCCGAAGACGGCCACAAGCCGCTCTCCGACGCGCGCATTGCGGAAATCCTCGGCGAACAGGGTATCGTTGTAGCGCGACGCACCGTCGCGAAATACCGCGAATCCCTGAGTATCCCGCCGGTCAACCTGAGAAAGACACTCTGAAATAGGAGACGACATGAATCTCAACATCACAGGACATCACGTTGAAGTCACACCCGCCATCCGCGACTATGTCAGCGAAAAGCTCGATCGGGTGATCCGACATTTCGACCATGTCACCAGCACCCACGTCATCCTCTCGGTTGAAAAACTGAAGCAGAAGGCTGAGGTCACGCTGCACGTGAAGGGCAAGGACATCACCGCCGTCGCGGACGGCGCCGATCTCTACGCATCGATCGATGCGATGGTAGACAAGCTCGACCGCCAGGTCGTCAAGCACAAGGAACGGGTCACCGACCACACCCGCGACAAGCGGATTCCGGCGGAATAAACCCGCCGCGCCGGCTGCCGCGCGGGGCTTCGCTGCGCGGCAGACCCTTCCAGCGCTCTCCGTGGTAAACATCGCGACATGAACCAGATTGCTCCCATCCTGCCGGCCGCCAACGTGGTGGTTGGTCTGGATTCCAGCAGCAAGAAGCGCGTTTTCGAACAGGCCGGCCTGCTGTTCGAGAACCACCACGGGATTGCCCGTGCGGTGGTCTACGATGCGCTGTTCGACCGGGAAAAGCTCGGTTCCACCGGACTGGGGCAGGGCATCGCCATCCCCCATGGGCGCATCAAGGGGATCAAGGACGCACTCGGTGCATTCATCCGTCTCGCCGCACCGGTTCCCTTCGACGCGCCGGACGGCCAACCGGTGGACACGCTGTTCGTGCTGCTGGTGCCGGCCGCCGCCAACGAGCGGCACCTGCAACTGTTGTCGGAGCTGGCGCAGATGTTTTCCGACAAACCCTTTCGCGATTCGCTCGCCGCCGCCCCCGATGCGGCGACGATTCACACCCTGTTCCAGCAATGGCGCGCAAACTGACCGTCGCCGAGCTGTTCGAGGCCCGCCGCCAGCGGTTGGGGCTGAGCTACGTCTCCGGCGATATGAGCCGCACCATCGTCGCGCCGGACAGCGAAATCTCCCCGGCCGACATCGTCGGCCACATGAACGTAGTACACCCGGAGCGGGTCCAGGTCTTCGGCAAGCCCGAAGTCAAATGGATCGAGAGCCGCCCGGCCGACCGAGTGCGCCAGAACCTCGAGGAAATGGTCGCCGCCACCTGCCCGGCCGTGGTCGTCGCCGACGGCTGCACGCCGCCGGACTGCGTCCGCCAGCTGTGCGAACGAACGCAGATCCCGCTGCTCGCCTCGCCGCAGTCGGCGGCGGCAGTGATCGATGTGCTGCGACTGTATCTTTCACGCAAGTTCGCCGAAACCATCACCCTGCACGGCGTGTTCATGGACGTGCTCGGCCTCGGCGTGCTGCTTACCGGCGACTCCGGCGTCGGCAAGAGCGAACTGGCGCTGGAACTCATCACCCGCGGCCACGGTCTGGTCGCCGACGACGTGGTCGAGGTATCGCACATTCCGCCCGACGTGCTCGAAGGCCGCTGTCCCGAACTGCTGATGGATTTCATCGAAGTCCGCGGCCTCGGCCTGCTCAACATCCGCACCGTGTTCGGCGAAACCGCCTGCCGGCGCAAGATGAAACTGCGCCTGATCGCCCATCTGCAAAAGCCGCAGGCCGGCGTACCGCAGGCCGCGCGCCTGCCGCTGGACGCGCAGAACGAAACCATCCTCGGCCTGCCGGTACGCAAGGTCACCATCCCCGTAGCCGCCGGGCGCAACCTTGCCGTGCTGGTGGAAACCGCGGTGCGCGCCACCATCCTCCAGCTGCGCGGCATCGACTGCATGCAGGAATTCCTCGAACGCCAGCACAAGGCGCTGGAATCCGGCCTCGACATCGATTATTAAGGAAACGCCGATGAATACCCCACCGTTCGGGCCGAGCCCTTCGACTTCGCTCAGGACAGGCTTGTTCAGTGGTTCCTTAACGTTCCCTCCCGTCACCCCAGCCTAGGAGTATCGCCATGAACAAGCTGCTCACCGCCTTCGTCGCCCTTGCCATTATTGCCGCCGGCGCCCATGCCGCCGCACCGGGAGATACGGTTCAGCCCGCTTCCTGCGAAGAGAAAGCGCTCGACAAGAATGGCAAACCGCTGACCGGCGCCACGAAAGCGGCCTTCGTGAAAAAATGCGCGGGCGAGGCTTCCCCCGTTGCCGCGGGCGACTGCGAGGAAAAGGCCGTCGGCAAGAACGGCAAGAAACTGGCCGGTGCCGCAAAAACCGCCTTCATGAAAAAATGCGCCGCCGATGCGGCAGGCGCCAAGTGACCCAACGACCCCACCCCCGTATCTCTACACCATGACCACCCCTACCGAAAAACCCGCCACCGAACCCGGCGGCGGCAAGTTCCTGCTCATCGTCGCCATCGTCATCGCCACCAGCCTGGGGGGCACGCTGTGGGCCTTCCTCTCGCTGGGCAAGCTCGGCATGGGCAAGGCGCCGGCCGCACCGGCGGCGGCTCATGCCGCAAAGCCGTAACGCGGGGCAGCCAGGACAGAAGGGCAGCGGCCCTGGTTTGCCCGCCGGCGTTGCGGTTCAGACCATCTTCACCACGATGTCGTGCAGCGTGTTGGCGCAGTGCGCCATGCGTTCGGCAGCATTCGTCAGGTGGCGATAGATTTCCCGCCGTTTGAACATGTGGATGTAGTCGTCGCCCTGAAACAGTTCGGCCAGTGCCGAACGATAGAGCTTCTCGACCTTGCGCTCCTCCCGCCGCGCCAGATTGGCCTCGTCGGCCGAGCGCCTGGGCGCTTTCGCCAGCAACGCGAAACCCCGCGCCAGGGAGCCGGTGCCGGCAAGGAGATATTGCGCCATCTCCAGTGTGTGCGGATCGGGACGCAATCCCAGTGCATCCATTTCCGAGACGGTGTCCTTGCAGAAATTCACGATTTCGTCGAGGTGCGTGATCGCCCGGTAAATGTCCTCCCGATCCATCGGCGTCGAGAACGCTTCATTAAGCGTATGGATGTTATGCACCTTGACCTTGTCGGCATCGTGCTCGTCCTGCTTGATCTGTTCGCCGATCGCCGGATCGCCGGTCTCCATGTAGCGCACCAGCAGGGCGACGGAGCGCTCGACCTGTAGGCTCTGCTCGTGCAGCATGGCGAAAAAATCCGGCATCCGCGGAAAGACTCGTTCGAACACGCGGGCCAGCAGGGACTTGCCGTTAGTAACTGAGTGACTCATGGTGCGCTCCCGGTTAGAAGGAGTATTCCGCGAAAGGAAAGGGTCAGCAGCACCGACACCAGTGCGGCCCCCGGAATGGTGATGACCCATGTGGTGGCGATTTCACCCGCCTTGGCCCAGCGCACCGACTTCGGCCGTTCGGACGCGCCGATGCCCATGATCGAGGTAGCGACCACATGCGTGGTCGACACCGGAGCACCGAGAGCGGAGGCACCGAAGATCACAGCAGCGGACGTCAGTTGCGAATCGAGCGCGTGCAGCGGTCGCACCTTGTAGATCGCAAAACCAAGGGTGCGCACGATGCGCCAGCCGCCGGACAGGATGCCCAGGGTCATCGCCACGGCGCAGGCGAGCATGACCCACAGCGGTACCTCGAACCGATCGATGAATCCGCCGAGCAGCAGCACCAAGGTGAGGATGCCCATGCTCTTCTGCGCATCGTTGGCGCCGTGGGAAAAGCCGAGACCGGCCGCCGTCAGGAACTGCGCGTGCCGCAACCCGCTGTTCAGCGTCGGACGCGCGCGCTGGAGCAGGCGCAGCATCAGGCGATGGATGGCATACCCGGCCCAGAACCCGATCAGCGGCGACAACAGCAGCGCCATCAGCATCTTCATGACGCCGGAAACGTGCCCCTCGAAAAGCGCCTGCACGCCCCAAACGACATGGCCGGGGCCGGCCGCCACGGTAACCGCACCGACCAGCCCGCCGACCAGCGCGTGCGACGACGACGACGGAATGCCCCGCCACCAGGTAATCAGATTCCAGGCGATGGCCCCCAGCAGGCCGCACAGAATGATGGTCAGCGCCATCGTCTGCGGGATATCGTCGAGCTGGACGAACTTGCCGATCGTATTGGCGACAGCAGTACCTCCCAGCAATGGGCCGAGGAATTCGAAGACGGCAACGATGACCACGGCCTGGGCCGGCGTCATGGCCCGCGACGCAATGACGCTGGCAACGATATTGGCGGCATCGTGAAAGCCGTTGGTGAAGTCGAACAGCAGGACGATCACCACCACGACTATCGACAATACAAGGACAGTATTCATCGCCGCACTTTACCGTCGTGCAAGCGGCGTTGCGCTTGCATCTCTCGTTCCCGCCACCATCAGTCGTCCGCCGCCAGCAGCGGAATCGCCTGCTCGTCGGCGAAGGTTTCCGGATCGAAGGCCTTGTCGCCCTCCGGATCGGGTATGCCGCTCGCCTTGAGATCGCGAAAGTTGTACAGGTTGCGGTCCATCAGGTGCGACGGCACGACGCGGCCCAAGCTGCGGTAGAGGGTCTTGATGCGCCCGGGGAAACGCTTGTCCCAATCCTGCAGCATCGCCTTCACCTGCTGGCGTTGCAGGTTCTCCTGACTGCCGCAGAGGTTGCAGGGGATGATCGGAAACTGGCGCAGCTCGGCATAGGCTTCGGTATCGGCCTCCCAGCAATAGGCCAGCGGGCGGATGATGATGTTGCGGCCGTCGTCGGACACCAGCTTGGGCGGCATGGCCTTGATCTTGCCGCCGAAGAACATGTTGAGGAACAGCGTCTCCATGATGTCGTCGCGGTGGTGGCCGAGCGCGATCTTGCTCGCCCCCAGCTCGCCGGCGACGCGATACAGGATGCCGCGGCGCAGCCGCGAACACAGCCCGCAGGTGGTCTTGCCCTCCGGCACCACGCGCTTGACGATGGAATAGGTGTCCTGCTCCTCGATGTGGAAAGGCACGCCGAGGCTCTTCAGGTAACTCGGCAACACGTCGGCAGGAAAGCCCGGCTGCTTCTGGTCCAGATTCACCGCCACGATGTCGAACCTGATCGGCGCGCGGTCGCGCAGATAGAGCAGCACGTCGAGCAGGGCGTAGGAATCCTTGCCGCCGGAGAGGCAGACCATGACCTTGTCGCCCTCCTCGATCATGTTGAAGTCGGCGATGGCCTGGCCGACGTTGCGCCGCAGGCGCTTGGTCAGCTTGGTGGCTTCGATGCGGGGTTTGTCGGCCTGCTTGGCAGTCAGTGTCATTTCAGCGCTCTGTGGTCGAGAGTGGTTGAACGTCCGCCGTCTACATTGATCACCTGGCCGGTGATGTAGGGTGCGTCGAAAACAAGGAATTTCACCGTGCGGGCTATGTCGTCCGGCGTGCCTTCCCTCGCCAGCGGCACGCTGCGCAGGATGGCCTCGCGGGCGGACGGATCGAAGCTGCCGTCGTCGGGCCAGACGATGGCGCCGGGCGCCACCGCGTTGACCCGTACCTGCGGCGCCAGTTCCACCGCCAGCGCCCGCGTCAGCCCGAGCAGCCCGGCCTTGGCGGCGATGTAAGGCGCATAGCCGGCGAGCGGGCGTTCGGCATGGATGTCGGTGATATTCACGATGCAGCCCTGGGTTTCCCGCAACGCCGGCACCGCGGCCTGGGAGAGGAACAGCGGCCCTTTGAGGTTGCTGCCAAGCAAGTCGGTCCAAGCCGCCTCGTCGATCCAGCCGATGGGCGTGGCATAGAACGTGGAAGCGTTGTTGATCAGCGCGTCGAGGCGCCCGAAGCGGTCCAGCGTCGCCTCCAGCAACGCCTGCATGGCGACCGCATCGCCCAGATCGGCGCCGTGCACCTCGGCCGAATCGGCGCGCAGCGCGTTCAGCCCGGCCGCCAGTTCGCCTGCCGCCGTCGCCGACGTCCGATAGTGCAGCATCACGCGAGCGCCTGCGGCGTGCAGCGCGCAGGCGATTTCAGCGCCGACGCGGCGGGCCGCGCCGGTAATCAGGGCAACGGGAGAAGCGGGGTTCAAGAGGACAGTTCCTAGATGGGAAGGGGCGCATTTTACGCCCCGGCCACATCCTGGCCTACCCGCCGGCCAGCCGCGTCAGTACCCGCGCCGCAGCAGCGAAGCCGAAGCCGGCGGTCACCGCCACCGAAGAACCATAGCCGGCGCAATTCAGTCCATGCAGGCCGGCCTCATCCACGTCGCAGGCGGCACCGTCAGGACGGCGGATCTGCTCCGGCGAGAACACGCAGTCGACGCCGAATTTCTTCTTCGCATCGCGGGGAAAGCCGTACTCCTTCCGCAATCGTGCCCGCACTTTCGAGGCCAGCGCATCCTGTGTCGTCCGCGCCAGATCGGCTACCTGCACCGCCGTCGGATCGACCCGCCCGCCGGCACCGCCGGTGGTCACCAGCAGCCGCTTGCCGCGCCGGCAATGGGCGATCAGCGCCGCCTTGGCGCGCACCGAATCGATCGCGTCGATCACCGCATCGCAAACGGGCAGCAACGCCGCCACATTGTCCGGCTCGATGAAATCCTCGATGCAGACCACCCGGCAGTGCGGATTGATCGCCGCGATGCGCTCCGCCATGGCCTGCACCTTGGCTTGACCGAGGGAGCTGTCGAGGGCGTGGATCTGACGGTTGATATTGGATTCGGCGACGTGGTCGAGATCGATCAGCGTCAGCCCGCCAACGCCGCTGCGCGCCAGCGCCTCGGCCGCCCAGGAACCGACGCCGCCGATGCCGATGATGCAGACGTGGGCCGCGGCGATGCGTGCCGCGCCGACGGCGCCGTAGAGCCGGGCGACGCCGCCGAAACGGCGGGCGGGATCGAGGGATGCATTCATCGCCCGCATTGTATGATGCGCACCCCATGGAATCCCGTCTGCCCCAACCGTCGCCCGACGCCCAGGCCGCCAGCCGCGAACTCTGCCGCCGCATCGCCGCGGAAATCCGCGCCAACGACGGCTGGATTTCCTTCGCCCGCTACTGGGAGCTTGCCCTGTACACCCCCGGCCTGGGCTATTACTCCGGCGGCGCACAGAAATTCGGCGGCGATGCGGAAGGCGGCGATTTCGTCACCGCACCGGAACTCACGCCGCTGTTCGGCCAGGCGCTGGCCCGGCAGATCGCGCAAATCACCGCGGCGTCGGCACCCATCGTGCTGGAAGCCGGCGCCGGCAGCGGCAAACTCGCCGCCGATCTGCTGCTCGCACTCGAAGCGCTCGGCAGCGCGCCCGAGCGCTACCTGATCCTCGAACTCTCCGGCGAGCTGCGCGCCCGCCAGCGCGCCACGCTGCAAGCCCTGGCCCCGGCCCTGCTCGGCCGCGTCGAATGGCTCGACGCGATGCCGGAAAAATTCTCCGGCTGCGTCATCGGCAACGAAGTTCTCGACGCGATGCCGGTACATGCGCTGCACTGGCGCGACGGCACGCTTTCCGAGCGTGGCGTCGGCATCGCGGATGACGGGCGTTTCGGCTGGCGCGAACGCGCCGCGGACAGTGCGCTCGCCGAAGCCGCCGCAAGCCTCGCCGTCGCTGCGCCCTATCGCGGCGAAATCGGCCTCGCCGGCCGCGCCTGGACCGCCGAATGGGGCCACGCGCTGGAACGCGGCGCGCTGCTGCTGATCGACTACGGCCTCTCGCGCCGCGAGCTGTATCACCCGCAGCGCGACGGCGGCACGGTGCGCTGCCACTACCGCCAGCGCAGCCACGACGACCCGTTCTGGTGGCCCGGCCTCTCCGACATCACCGCCCACGTCGACTTCACCGCCATCGCCGAAGCCGGCCACGACGCCGGCCTCGACGTGCTCGGCTATACCAGTCAGTCGGTGTTCCTGATGAACTGCGGCATCGGCGACCTATTGATGCAGCGCCAGGCGGAGAACGATGCCGCGGCCGCGCAGCGCGCCGGCGGCGCATTGAGCCTGCTGCTCTCGCCCAATGAAATGGGCGAACTGTTCAAAGTCATCGCCCTCGGCCGGGGCATCGACGCCCCGTTGCTGGGCTTCGCCCGCGGCGATCGGACGCACGCTTTATAAGCCGCGGCAAAACGCAGCGCCCTCCGAGTGGCGCCATACATCCCGTGTAGACCGACCCATCGTATCGCTGCCAACATCGGCGGCACCGCGCCACAGGCCGAAGTGCGGGCTATTACCAAAGTAATATTGACTCCCCATAAGTCTAAATGAATACGACAACTTCATGTTGACGGTTGCATTTAGGCTGGATAGAGTTGCGCGCTTTTAGAGCATGGCGGGTAGATGGAAAAACGCCGGTGAACCCAAAAATTACAGAGAAGGAAGAGGCGTGCCTGTTTGGAATCCCGCTGTAGAAGCGGTCGCCGAGATCGGCGGCAGCAAAGTCTGGCGCATCGTCGACACCGTCGCGGGCCGGGACGGCGCCGACATCGTCAAGAACATCGAAGCCGCCTCCCTCCACGACAGCGGAATAAATATCGAGCCTGGCCCCTTTAACGTTCCAGTTGGCGCCAGCCGCTTTCGCGACTAATTGTGAGTCCAGGCTAAAGCTTGCTGAAACCGGATTTAGTGAATCACTTGGCTGCCACAAGTAAAGGAGATGACCTTGCAACACTGTCAAAGCGTAAAACTTAAGCGATTCTTTATTACCGCTATTTTTTCTTGCGTGCTGACGGCATGGGTTGCCGGTCAAGCGGGATGGGGAACCGCATGGGCGGAAAATTCGGCCCCCCAAGATGCCACAGCGTAGATCAAACATGTGTACAACCCGTGACTAACCTTCATCGGAGGATAGCGGTATGAGCAAAAAAACTGGAGTGTCCCCAAATATGGTGGGGTTGCTTTTGTTGATATTCATTTTTGCAAATGGGTATCTAATCTTGCAAAAAGAAATTTCGCTAAGCCGATATTTTTTAATCATTTCTGCAATGGTTTATGCGGTTTTCCTTACAAAAAAAATAAACGCCGGTATTGAAAATCACTCGTCAGAATTTTCTGAAGTACAAGACAACGTTCGTGAAGCGCAAAGAATCATTCATCAAAAAAGCTACGGAATATTTCGGTACATCGCGAGAGGTGACTTAGTTGGCACTGATCAAATCGCTCGTCTCAATTTAACTGAAATTATCGAATCACCGATCATTTGGATATTTTGTTTTTTAGTTGCTGTCATCTTGTATCTGAATCCCATATATCTCGAACTAGATACACCCCAATCATTGTTGAAGCTGTTTCTTCTCTCTGGCTTGCAATTCATTCTGTTCAGTGTCTCTTTTTCTGGGGTTTTTTTATCCTTAGCTAAGCTATCTAAAGGAAAGAACAAATGACTATCATCGTTGGTATGTATCGCGGCGGTATTATCGTCGCAGAAGCTTCTGCCGAATCCGCACTGATTCTCAATCAGGCATTTAGGCAAGGGATTGAGGGTGGTGTTGAGGCAATTGATGCGGGGCAAGATGCGAAAGACTTGTGGCAAGCGATTGAAAATTCTTTCTCTGGAAACGGGCTGGAAGCAACAAAAATTATCGGTTCGGCTGCATTTGGATCAGCAGTAACCATTGCACTCGTAGAGTCGGGAGCTGCTGCTGCGGCTATTGGGGCAGCCGCATTTGCGGCTGGGATTGTACTGTCTCCTGCTTTGCTTGCTACGGCGGCAATAGTGGCTGGTGCAGCAGCAGGCTACTATGCAGGTGAATACTATGGCGATATTTTTGATGAGCTAAAAAAGAGAGGGGAACTGATCAGTGGTGGAATAGATGAACTAATGTCAAGTATCTTCACTGCCGCCCGCACCTGGATTGCCCCGCCTCCACCCCGTCGTATCGACCCGCTGGTGCTCGACCTCGACGGCGACGGCATCGAGACTGTTGGCCTCAATGGCGCTTCCAGCGTATTGTTTGACCACACCGGCAACGGTATCAAGACCGCCACTGGGTGGGTCGGCAGCGACGATGGTTTTCTCGTTCTCGATCGCAACGGCAACGGCCTGATTGATAGCGGCAGCGAACTCTTCGGTGTCGACACCGTACTCGCCAACGGCCAGCACCCCGCTGACGGCTTTGCCGCGCTGACCGAGCTTGATAGTAATAGCGATGGTGTTTTTGACGATCAGGACACGCAGTACGTCAATGTCCGCGTCTGGCGCGATCTCAACCAGGACGGCGTATCAGAAAGCGGCGAACTGAAATCCCTCGCCGATACGGGTGTAGTCGCGATCAGCCTCAACGCCACTGCCGCCGCCGCCAACCTCGGCAACGGCAACAGCCAGACGGCGGTTGCCGGTTTCATGCGCACGGACGGCAGCAGCGGCACCATCGCCAATCTGAATTTCGCCGGCAACGACTTCTATCGCCAGTTCGCAACACCGGTCGCGCTCACGCCGGAGGCTGAAGCGCTGCCCGGCATTCAAGGCTCGGGCATGGTACGCGACTTACGCGAAGCGGCTAGCCTCTCGCCCACGCTTGCCGCAGCAGCGAGCGCTATAAACGGTGCCATGACGCCGCAGCAGATGCGCGCCCAGGTCGACACCGTGCTTGCCGAATGGGCCGACACCTCGACCATGGAGACAGGCATTGAGCAGGCTAGCGATCTTGGTCTCAAGCTGTTCTATCTCACGCCGGGCACCAGTCAGGCCGATGTCGAGGAGTTCCGCGATTTGCTTGGTGGCAATCCCACCGGATGGAGCGGAGCGACCCGGACTGTGGCGGATTTGTCGGAGAGCGAATTGCAGCGGTATCAAGCGGTGCTCGCCCAACAGCAACATATCGACCAATTGATTGGCGTACTCGAACGTTTCGACGCCGAGACCTTTGTGCAGATCAGTGCGCAGGGCGTCACGACTGGCGCAGGGAGCGCCATCAATCCGATTTACGACACCGTGGATGGAACGCAAGTCAATGGACGGCTATATCTTGGCTTGTCCCAGGCGCAGGTGAACCTGCTGAACCAGAGTTATCAGACGCTGCAAGATTCGATCTACAACGACTTTGCGATGACGACTTGGGTCAAACCTTATGTGGACGAGATTACGCTGAACTTCGATATAAGCACCGGGCTCAGCGTGGACTTTTCCGCGATGGATGGAAAACTCGATGCGCTGTTCCAGACCGACGCCAGAAGCGCCATTGTCTCGTTGATTGAACTCAACCGGCTCGAAGGGGACAGCCTGCAGCAATTGGGATGGGGCGGGCTCGACAAGATCAGCGATTGGGTCAATGCAACGGCAAGCGATCTCAATGTGCAAAGTGCTTTGTCTGATTTAGGTGTTATTTACGGTAGCGGAACGCTGAATGCTGCCAGTGGAGACAACTTGATTGTTGGCTTGAGCAGCACCGACACGATCACTGCTGGCGCAGGGAACGACACGATATACGGAGGCGACGGCAACGACACGATCACGGACAGTGGTGGCACGAATACGATAGATGGCGGCGCTGGGACGGACACGGTGA
>JALNXH010000012.1 GCA_023230455.1 Rhodocyclaceae bacterium
ATTTTCGGTACACCACGAATCACTCGCCAACAGCTCGCAAGTGCCTACACCTATCAATTGTTCCAGCTTTTTAAAGAACCCCGCCCGTCGCGCCTCTTTCCGTTGCGCCGTGCAGTGAAGAGGCCGAATTATATGGAGACCCTATCTCCGTGTAAACCCCTATTTCGTATTTTCTACAGATTCTTTTTTATAACTCTGTAGCGCTGATTCCAATTGATGTCGAACCCCCTCGCGTAGCTCTTTGGGGCCAATCACCTCCACTTCAGGCCCATGGCGAAGAACATCCATCACCAACTCACGCGAATCGCTATAAGGCAACTCCAGGACGTAGGAACCATCGGAGAGGAAACTGCCCTTCTGTCTTGGATGCCAGCGCTCCATGGCAACCCAGCGTGCGCGTTGGGGAGAGAATTTCAGCTTAGCCCAAGCCTTTGCTCGCCCGGAGAAAATTCCATATCCCGCCCCCAACACTGCATCAAGGGTGCGCTCCGGTATATTCCGCACCGCATCGCCAACCACTTCGGCACGGCGAATGGCGTCAACAGAAAAGCTACGCAGCTCATTGCGCAGATGACACCACGCGTCCAAATACCAGTTCTCGCGATAATGGATCAGACGCTGGGGTGAAATTTCGCGTTCGCTCGTCTCATCCCGCGCTCGAACGTAATAGGCTATCAACAGGCGTTTGCGGCGTAGCAGCGCCGAAGCGATGACTGCAAAGTGATCCAGCGCCATCGCACGGCCGGCCATGCCAATAATTCGGATGCGCTTTTGAATTTCGTCAAGCTCTCCTGCCCCCGTGTCGAGCAAAGATTTGAGTCGCGCCTGCAATGGTTGAACATGGGGAGCCAGCAAACCGCCTCCCTCTATTCCCGTTAAGAGGTGCTGCATGGTAAGCAGTGCATGTATTTCAGCCGGTGAGAACCACAATCCGGGGAGCTCATACTGCGCGCTGCCGCGCTGCACCTGTTCGAAGCGATAGCCCCGACGTTCGCGATCCCACACGATCGGCGCGTGAAGCCGATTGCGCATGTATTCCAGATCGCGCTTGATGGTAGCTCGGGATACGCCGAGCCGTTCTTCAAGCACCGCAAAGGGAACGATGCGTTGCTCAGAGAGCAACAGATCGATCTTGTAGAAGCGCTCGGTACGATCCATACCCAAGCGCCCCCGCTCAATGCAATCCGGTACTCAGGTCAGCGTAGATATCATCGACGGACTCGAGTCCCACGGCAACCCGCAAGAGCCCCTCAGTAATACCAGACGCTGCTCGCGCCTCGACGCTGATTCGACCGTGCGTCGTCGTAGCCGGATGGGTGATGGTGGTTTTGGTATCGCCCAAGTTAGCAGTAACGGAAAGCAGGCGACAGTTGTCAATGACCCGCCAAGCTTCCTCGCGCGCGCCCTTGACCTCAAAAGACACAATGGCGCCGCCCGCGGACTGTTGCTGCTTGGCTAGTTGATATTGCGGATGCGACTCCAACCCTGGGTAAAAAACCCGCGCCACACGCGGGTGCTCCTCAAGACGTCTCGCCAAATCCAGCGCGGCGTCTGACTGTGCCTGCATACGAATCCGGAGTGTTTCCAGCCCCTTAAGAATAACCCAGGCATTGAAGGGCGACAGCGTAGGTCCCGCAGTACGCAGGAACTTATAGATATCCTCCATCGATCCGGACGATCCACAAACCGCACCGCCAAGAACGCGCCCTTGTCCATCCAGATATTTGGTGGCGGAATGGATCACCAGATCTGCGCCGAGATCGATGGGACGCTGTAGTGCCGGAGTGCAAAAACAGTTGTCCACCGCAAGTAACGCACCACCTTCATGTGCCACTGCAGCAATGGCCGCGACATCGGCAAGCTCCATGAGTGGATTGGACGGCGTTTCGACAAAAACCAACCGAGTATTGGAGCGCAACGCCGTACGATAGGCATCGACGTCGGCAATCGGCACATAGGTCGTTTCAATGCCAAAGCGATTGAGGATGTTACCAAAAAGCTGCTGAGTTGCCCCAAAGATGCTCCGTGAAGAGACGATGTGATCGCCGGCGCTGAGCAATGCCATGACCGTCGCCATGATTGCTGACATTCCGCTGGCGGTGGCCACACAGCGCTCGGCCCCCTCCAGAGCGGCCAGCCGTGTCTGAAAAGTAGTGACTGTCGGATTGGTGAATCGGGCATAGACGTTTCCCGGTTCTGCCCCCGAAAAACGCGCGGCGGCTTCGGCCGCGCTCCCGAAAACGAAGCTGGAGGTCAAGTAAAGAGCCTCCGAATGCTCCCCAAACTGGCTACGCTCCTGCCCGGCACGGACCGCAATGGTTTCGAAATCGAAAGGCTTGTCCATCGGATTACTGTGCCGCAGTTAGATTGAGATCGAGTTGCCCGTCTTCGCCGTCTTCGCCGCCCTTATGGGGAGCCGCCCGAGCTGTTTCTATCCCCTCGAGATAGGCTGTCGTCACGTCACCGGTAATGTAGTGCCCGTCGAAACAGGACGTCTCGAAATGGCTCAATGCCGGATTGACGGCACGCACCGCGGCCCGAAGGGCATCCAAATCCTGGTAAACCAATCCATCGGCGCCAATCTCCGCACATATTTCCGCGTCGTTGCGAAATGCCGCAATCAACTCGCTACGCGTTGGCATATCGATGCCATAGACATTAGCATGGCGCACCGGCGGCGATGCGGAGGCGAAATAGACTTTTTTGGCGCCAGCTTCGCGGGCCATGGCGATGATCTCCTGGCTGGTCGTCCCGCGCACAATGGAGTCGTCCACCAGCATCACATTCTTACCGCGGAATTCCTGCGTAATGGCATTGAGTTTCTGCCGTACCGATTTACGCCGCGTCGCCTGCCCGGGCATGATGAAAGTACGGCCGATATAGCGGTTCTTTACAAACCCCTCACGATACGGAACATCCAGACGATTGGCCAACTCCATTGCAGAAGGTCGCGACGAGTCGGGAATAGGGATCACCGCATCGAGATCCAGATGCGGCAAGGTGTGGCGGATTTTTTCCGCCAGCAATTCGCCCATTTTGACGCGCGTCTCGTAAACGGAGACACCATCCATCAAAGAATCCGGGCGCGCAAGATAAACGTATTCGAACATGCAGGGCGCATGCATGGTGCGCTCTGCGCACTGACGACTGACAAAATGCCCCTGCGTGTCGATCAGAATAGCCTCGCCCGGCTCAACATCACGCAGCATTCTGAAGCCCAGCGTATCAAGAGCCACGCTCTCCGATGCGACAAGGTACTCCGGACCATGCGGCGTATCGTTGCGGCCGACAACCAATGGACGAATACCGTAAGGATCGCGGAATGCCAGCAAGCCATAGCCAGCAATCATCGCCACCACCGCATAGGCTCCGCGAACCCGGCGATGCACGCCGGCAACCGCCCTGAAGATGGTCTCCGGATCGACCTGATAGCGGTTTTGCGATGCTGCCTGCAACTCGTGGGCAAGTACGTTGAGCAACACTTCCGAATCGGAATTGGTGTTCATGTGCCGCAAATCCTGGAGAAACATGTCCTGCTTCAACTGGTCTGCATTGGTCAGGTTGCCGTTGTGCGCCAACATCAGCCCGAATGGCGAATTAACGTAAAAGGGTTGCGACTCGGCCGCGTTATATGCCGATCCAGCGGTGGGGTAGCGGCAATGGCCGATGCCCCAATTGCCTATCAGGTTGCGCATGTTGCGGGTACGGAATACATCGCGAACCAAACCCGGGCCCTTGTGCATATGGAACCGCCCCCCCTCCGCCGTCGCAATGCCGGCTGCATCCTGGCCCCGGTGCTGCAAGACCTGCAAGCCGTCATACAGCAACTGATTGACCGGCCCGGTCGCCACCACCCCAAGAATCCCGCACATAAGGCCCTCTATCGATATCGAATCCGCTTAGCCACATCGGGTGGCAACCACGGTTTGCCGGCAATCACCAGCGTTTCAAGGGGTGGCGACAATACCGCATCGCGCCACCATCCCTGTTTGGGCAAGGCCGTCAGACCGCCCAACAAGACTCCAACCAAGACCATTGCAACACCACGCAAAACGCCGAACACGGCACCAAGCAGGCGATCGACCAACCCCAACCCTACCGCCTTGATCAATTCACGGAATACCAGCCGAGCCGCGGCCGCCAACAACAAGACGGTCAAAAATACGAGGAAATACCCGCCGCCCTGCCGCATCATCGGATCGGCAATCACGCCACTCAGCAACTCGGCTGCCTGGCTACCCAAAGCCCGAGCCGCAAAAAAAGCCAGCACCCAAGCTGCCAGCGCCAGCACCTCGCTGACCACACCACGCAACAAGCCCAACACGACGGAAGCGCCGACAATGCCGAGCACCAGATAATCAAAAACAGTCACTATTTCTGCGCTACCGGGCCTTCGACCCCAATTTTCCGAATTCTCGACTGCGCTTTCTCAGCCATATCCTTGGAGGAGAACGGGCCGGCCCGAACCCGTACACGGGAACCCTGCGGCGTATCCAGCTTTTCTGAATATGCTGGAATATTCATTTCCTTGATCTTGGCAAGCAATAATTTTGCGTTACCGACGTTCTGATACGCGCCGAGTTGGACAACCCACTGCGCTCCATTCCTACCCTCAAGCGCTGCCGTCGCACGAGCTTCCTCGACCTTCTGCGGCGATATCCTCTCGGCCAATTTGGGCTTTTCGGCGACGGGGGACTCCACGACTTTACCTTCATCGGCATGAACTACGGGCTTGGCGACATCCACCTTTTGCGGCCCATTTTTTTCTGCGTCCGCTTTGACCTCGGGTGCAACAGTCTCAACTGTCGCAGCCGTGGGTATCTGAATGGAAGAAGTAGTGGCTCCTGCTGTCTTTACAGGCGTACGTGCGGGAAGATTTTCGACCTCTTGGGAGGGAATCCGAATCTGGATATCCTGCGACACAGACCGAGGTTCCCGGTCCATTACCATGGGCAGAACAATGATCGCCAGCAGGGCCAGCGCGGCGGCCCCCACCAAACGCCGGCGTGCGCGTTTTTTTAAATCCACCGAATCGTCGGAAACTGCATCTTTATCAGCCATGATTTCAGGCAGCGCGCTCCAGAACGCGCATTACATCCGCTACGGTAAGGAATGATCCAAAGGTTAAAATTCTATCATCCTCCTCAGCCTGCTCCTTGGCGTAGGCGAAGGCTGCCGCAGGCGATGCGAAGGGGGTCAATTCACCGGTCGCTCCGTATTCGCGCAATCGTTGCACCAATTCATCGGCAGGCATCGCACGCGGGCCTTCCAGTGCGCAGGGCAACCACCGGGTCACCCGCCCTTTGAGCGCACCAATCACAGCCCCCACATCCTTGTCACGCAACATGCCGAAAACCGCCCAGGTCTCGGGATGGAAAGCCATGTTTCCCAAATTTTCGGCCAGCACGCGGGCTGCCTGGGGATTGTGGGCCACATCCAGTACCACCGTCGGTCGTCCTGGCAATACCTGGAAACGGCCGGCCAACTCGACTTCGAGCAGGCCGCGACGAATATCCTGCATCACAACGGGTATGCGATCGCGCAGGGTATCGAGTGCAGCAAGGGCGATACTTGCATTCTGTAGTTGGTTCCCGCCGCGCAAGCCCGGATGCGCCAGACTGCTGCGTTTTCCGCTGCGCCCCCAGTACTGCCATTGCACGTCTTGATTGACGAAGCCAAAATCCTTGCCTAGCACCTGTAGGTCGGCGCCGATTTTCGCAGCATGCGCTTGCAGAGTTGCCGGAGGCTGCGGATCGCCGCAAATAGCAGGCTTGCCGGCACAAAAAATCCCTGCCTTCTCGAATCCTATCTGCTCTCTCGAATCGCCTAAAAAATCCATGTGATCTAAATCGACGGTCGTCACCACCGCACAGTCCGGATCATAGATATTGACAGCATCGAGCCGACCACCAAGCCCGACTTCGAGGATGATGGCATCAAGGGAATATTGCGCAAAGACCTCCCAAGCCGCCAGCGTGCCAAATTCGAAATAGGTCAGTGGCGTGTCCTGCCGCGCTGCTTCCACACAGACAAACCCGGTACATAAGGGTTCATCCGCTACCGGATGACCGTCAATACGCACCCGTTCGTTATAGCGCAACAAATGCGGCGAGGTATAGAGGCCCACACGATAGCCAGCGCAAAGCAGAATGCGCTCCAGCATGGCACAGACCGATCCTTTACCGTTAGTACCGCCGACGATGAACACGGGGCAACTCTTGCGTTGCTTCAACCGCTGCTGCACCTCGCGCAGCCGCTCCAGCCCTAGCACAATGGGCTGGGCGTGCTGTCGTTCGATATGCGCTAACCAAGCCTCAAGCGAGTCGGGCATCAGGAAACGGCAGGCACCTTTTGCAGTAAGGACAAGATCGATACGAGCTTGTCGCGCAGCTCACGGCGATCGACGATCATGTCGATCGCCCCTTTTTCCATCAGGAACTCGGCACGCTGGAAACCTTCAGGCAGTGTCTGACGTACCGTCTGTTCGATCACCCGCGGTCCGGCAAAACCGATCAACGCACCGGGTTCGGCGATCACCACATCACCGACAAAAGCAAAGGACGCCGAAACACCGCCCATGGTCGGATCGGTGAGAACTGTGATGAATGGCAAATTTTTCTCGGCCAGCCGCGCCACAGCAGCCGTCGTCTTGGCCATCTGCATCAGCGAAAAGAGCCCCTCCTGCATACGTGCGCCGCCGGTTGCAGTGAAGCAGATAAAGGGAGCTTGAAGGTCAAGCGCCGCCTTCACGCCACGAACGAAACGCTCGCCCACTACCGAGCCCATCGAACCACCGAGAAAATCGAACTCGAAGCATGCCACCACAGCGGGTAGCGTCTTGATCGCCCCCTGCATCACCACCAGCGCGTCCGCTTCGCCGGTTTCCTCGATCGCAGCACTCAGGCGGTCGGTATAGCGTTTGCTATCCTTGAATTTCAACGGGTCCAGCGGAACCACCTCCGAGCCGATTTCAAAACGGCCTTCCTCGTCGAGCAACATGCTCAACCGAGCCCGGGCGCGAACACGATGATGATGGCTGCACTTAGGGCAGACACTCAAGTTGTTTTCCAAATCGGTGCTGTAGAGCACCGCCTCGCAGGCCGGGCACTTGCACCACAGGCCTTCGGGAACCGATTTGCGCGTGCTTTCGGCACTACGCTTGATTTTCGGCGGCAGCAGTTTCTGTAACCAACTCATAGCTCCTCCTTGGAACCATCCATGGCCGCGCGTATACCGCGCACAAAGGCCGTGACGCGGGCCGCAGCCTCATCACGAGGAGAGTTCTCGATTTCTTCGATGATGCGGCTGCCAATCACCACGGCATCAGCCACACGCGCCACCTTGGCGGCACTCTCGCCGTCGCGGATGCCGAAACCGACGCCAACCGGCATGCGCACCTTGTCGCGAATCAACGGAATGCGCCGCGCCACCTCGTCCATGTCCATGAGGGCCGAGCCGGTCACACCCTTCAATGAAACGTAATAGATATAGCCACTACCCGCTTCCGCCACTTCGGCGAAGCGCTTTTCGCCCGAAGTTGGCGCCAGCAGGAAAATCGGATCGAGCTGCGCGGCTTTCAACGTAGACGCAAATTCCACGCATTCCTCCGGGGGATAATCCACCACCAACACGCCGTCCACGCCCATCGAGCTCGCATCGCGGGCAAAATCCGCCACTCCGTAGGCTTCGATCGGATTGGCATAACCCATCAGCACCACTGGGGTCGCCAGATCGTGCTTGCGAAATTCGCGCACCATGCCGAGAACGATACGCAGGCTGGTACCATATGCCAGCGCCCGTTCCGAGGCCCGCTGAATGGTCGGTCCATCGGCCATCGGATCGGAAAACGGCACGCCCAGTTCGATGATATCGGCACCGCCGCTCACCAAAGCCTGCATCAGGCCCACAGTCAGCCCCGGCTCAGGATCGCCGGCGGTAATAAAGGGAATCAGGGCCTTGCGGCCAGAGGCCTGTAAACGCGCAAATGTAGTCTGGATACGCGACATGATCAGAACTGGATCCCAGATTTTTCGGCCACTGTATGCATATCCTTGTCGCCTCGACCGGAGAGATTGACCAGCAGTACCTTGTCTTGCCCAAGCGTCGAGGCTAGGCGAGCGGCATAGGCCAGCGCATGGCTTGATTCGAGCGCAGGAATGATGCCTTCCAGACGACACAGATCGTGAAAAGCCTGCAAGGCCTCTGCGTCGGTGACAGTTACATACTCGGCACGACCGCTATCGTTTAGCCACGCATGCTCAGGGCCGACCCCTGGATAATCGAGTCCCGCAGACACCGAATGCGTTTCGATAACCTGACCGTTGGCGTCCTGGATCAGATAAGTCCGATTGCCATGCAGCACACCAGGGCGGCCCGCAGTTATCGAAGCTGCATGCTTGCCGCTATCGAGCCCATATCCGGCTGCTTCGACACCGATCAGCCGCACACCGGGCACATCGATGTAGGGATGAAAAATCCCCATGGCGTTGGAGCCGCCGCCGACGCAGGCGATCACGGCATCGGGTTGACGATCGATCAGTTCCGGCATTTGTACTTTGCATTCCTCGCCGATCACTCTTTGGAAATCGCGCACCATCATCGGATAGGGATGCGGGCCTGCCACTGTGCCGATAATATAAAAAGTGTTGCCGATATTGGTCACCCAATCGCGCATGGCTTCGTTAAGCGCATCCTTGAGCGTCTTCGAACCGGACTCCACCGGTACCACCCTAGCACCTAGCAGTTTCATCCGATACACGTTGGCTGCCTGACGCTTAACGTCCTCACTACCCATGTACACCACACATTCCATACCGTAGCGCGCGGCGACGGTGGCTGTCGCCACACCATGCTGGCCGGCGCCGGTTTCAGCGATTACCCGTGGCTTGCCCATGCGCCGCGCCAGCAGTGCCTGGCCTATGCAGTTATTCACCTTGTGGGCGCCGGTGTGGTTGAGATCTTCGCGCTTGAGATAAATTTGGGCACCGCCCAGCTTTTTCGACCAATGGGTGGCATGGTAGATCGGGCTGGGACGACCAACGTAATGCTTCAGTTCGTACTCGAACTCGGCTAGGAACGCCGGATCGGCCTGGGCCGCGGCATACGCTTCGCGCAATTCGTCGAGCGCGGGGATCAGCGTTTCTGCAACGAATACGCCACCATAGGGGCCGAAATGGCCGCGAGCATCGGGCAAGTTGTAGGGGGTGACAGACATAACGGAAACTCCTTTGGACAGGACGTTGAAACGGGCGACTCGATCTCGCCCATCTCAAACGTGGTCTGCCTGGTGACGCCTCCAGCAGAGGCGCCGCTGACCGCCTACATCACTATTTCGACGCATATGACTAAGCTTCTCCAACGCCGTCCGCTGCCCTCACCGCAGCAACGAAGACTTCGATTTTCGCGGCATCCTTGATGCCTTTTTTATCCGGGCCAGCCTCTACACCGCTGCTCACATCGACCGCCCACGGACTCAAGGCACGGACAGCCTCGGCCACATTGCCAGAGTACAAACCGCCTGAAAGTATCAGCGGCAGGGGCAGCCTGTCCGGAATCAGGCTCCAGTCGAACGTTTTCCCGCTCCCCCCATATCCTTCCGCATACGTGTCCAGCAACACTGCGCGGGCGGAAGAAAAAACGCGGGCGAATTCTAACAGATCGACCCCTGGCCTTACCCGTGCCGCCCGAATGTAGGGCTTACCAAACTGACTACAGTACGCCTCATCCTCGTCTCCATGGAACTGTAGCAATTCCAGCGGAACGGTCTCCAGTGTGCGGCGAACGAGGGCTGGTTCAGCATTGACGAACAGGCCGACGCGGGTAACGAAGGGCGGCACCCGATCGGCGAGGGCGGCAGCGACAGCCAAATCGACGCACCGCGGGCTGGACGGATAGAACACTAGGCCAACCGCATCAGCGCCGGCATTGACGGCAGCATCCATGTCCTGCGAGCGGGTCAAACCGCAAATTTTTATACGGGTTCGGGCAACCATCAAACGCTTAACGGATGGAAAGGGGCGATGATACGCCCGCCCTGCGGCAGCTTCCAACGCGGCTCATACTCGACACCGGTGAAGTACAACCCATCCGGCATAAAAGTCGGCGGCGCCGCTGTGCGGTCACGCGCAGCAAGTATCTCGCTGATCCATTCTGGCTGTTCCTTGCCATACCCCGCCCAAAGCAAGGCGCCAACCATATTGCGCACCATATGGTGCAGAAACCCGCCGGCGCGGAACTCGAACACAATGAAATCGCCGCTACGCGAAATGTCTGCCTGGCGGAGGGTTTTTACCGGCGACTTGGCCTGGCACTCGGAAGAACGAAAAGCGCTGAAGTCATGCTCGCCAAGCAAACGGCTGGCTGCCGCCGCCATCGCGGACACATTGAGCGGACGATGATACCAACCGACCCGACCATGTTGAATCGCCGGACGGACCGGGTGATTGAACAAGACATAGCGGTAACTGCGCGACAGGGCATCGAAACGCGCATGGAAATCTTCAGCCACGGTTTGCGCCCAACGCACGGCAATCACCCGCGGCAAATAGGAGTTAACGCCGCGAACCCAGGCCTGAAGCGGCCGCCTCACGGGTGAATCGAAATGGGCGATTTGCGCCAGAGCGTGGACGCCGGTATCGGTACGCCCCGCCGCATGAGTTTTGATCGGCTGGCCGGCGATGGCGCCGAGCGCGCGCTCAAGATGATCCTGCACCGTGCAACCGTGTGGTTGAGATTGCCAGCCCTGAAAAGCGCTTCCGTCGTATTCGAGCTGAATGACATACCTCATCCCAAGCTCCGAAGCAAAACGGCGACAGCTACGGCAAGAACGACCAGCGCGCTATCACCTCGCTTCCAGTCCGGGTTGTTCAAAACTAGACAACGGGGTGCTAAGTCGGTTGCAGGAACGCCTGACAACAAGCCACGCCATCCTCCGCTGCCACCCTCCACAGCATACTCGAGCGTCAGCATCAGACGAACTGCGATGCGCTGCCGATCAAGTCCCAGGCGGGCCATCGGCGCCATCAACATAAACAAACCCGCAACCAGATCGGCATGATCCAAACGATTCAGCAGCAGCGACAGCATGGCCAGGATTGCAAGTAGGCGCAGGCCATGTTCGACGGCCATTTCAACACCTTCGACGCTGACGCCCAGAACGGCCCAATGACCTTCCAGCCTCACCCCCGGCGTAAGCCAGGGAAATAGCACCAATAGGGAGAGAAACAACCAACGTGTACGATGCAGTATTTTCAGCAGCCGCGGGCGGCTGACCCAAGCGGCGATCAATAGCACGCAAAACGTGGCCACAGCCGCAGCGCTTAGGTCAAGCTGCTGGATCGCTAAAACGCTGACGCCCCAAACGAGGAGCAGGCTGGCCGGGTGAAACATCAGAGATCGGAAACGTGCAGCCAGAAAGCTGCACGTTTCTGTTTAGGAAAGCTTGTCCAGCCTATCGCGAGCGAGCGCCTGCTGAGCCGCGTCGCCTTCGCTCAACACTTCCTGCAATAACTCGCGCGCCCCTTCCTTGTCGCCCATTTCCTCATAGGCTTGCGCCAGTTCGAGCTTGGTCGTCACTTCGGGATTGCCCGCAGGCGCATCCGCCGTTGCCGGTGCTTCCGCAGCAACCATGTCTACAGCAGGCTCGCTCAGATCGAGGCTGATGGAGGAAAGGTCGAGTGCCGGTGCGGCAGCTTCGGGGGAAGTTGCAGGGGACTCGCCGAGATCGAAGTCGAAATCCAAGGCGGAAGCTGAAACGTCTTCCTTAATCGCAGTCTCAGCTGCTTCAGCAACGGCCGGTGTTTCGCCAAGATCAAAGTCGAAACTAATGACATTGCCGTCGTCGGTCTGAGCGGCAGGCTCAAGAGCGGGTGCCGCCGCCTCAGGTACGGATGTATCGGGCGCCAGATCGAAATCGATATCGAGCCCTCCGGACGGTGTTTCGGCAACCGGCTGGAGAGCCTCAACTGCGGCGACCGATTCCGCTACGGCTTCCGATGCGGAACCGAGGTCGAGATCGAAGTCCAGGACATTGGTGTCCTCGACCGGAGCTACAGGAGACTCGGCCGCAGGTTCCGGAGGCAACTCGGTCGACGCAGCGGGAGCACTAAGGTCAAGATCGAAATCGAGACTACCCGGCAACTCTTCGTGGCTGGGCTCAGCGGCTTGAGGTGCAGACATCTCCATCGGCGGCACGACGGTATCGGAAATTGGCGTAGCCGCCTCGGCCACGGGGGAGGTACTCACAACCTGTTGTCGGCTGTAAAGCGGATTCGTCGGGTCAAGCGCTCGCCCAAGCGCTTCAGCGCGTTCCCAATCGGCACCGCTACCACCAGTCTGCGCGTGCAGATCGACAGCCACCGTATTGAACTGAGGCAGACTCTTGCGTGCCGCATAAATCTCCAGCAGCTTCAGGTGTACCGCAAGCTGGCTGGGATCCTTCTTCAATGCATCAAGCAGGATCTCCTCAGCTTGGGCATCCCTGCCGTAGGCCATGTACGTATCAGCCTCGCGGACGGGATCCACGCCCTCGACATCCAGTTGCCCCTTGTCGGATAGACCGAAGTCGGTAGCCGCACCGATATCGCCCGTATCGATGCTCTGCCCCTCGGCACTGCTGAATACCGATCCGCCGGAAAGGACGCTCACGGCAGCCCCCGATTTCACATCCTTTTTGCGCTTCCATGCACGGAAACCGAAATACCCCAACAACAAGGCGAGCACCCCGCCGCCACCGATCACCAGCAAACCGTTCTCTTCCATGAAGTCGGGTTCGGGAGCAGGCGTGGGGGGGGGCGCAGGCTTTTTCGCCTGAGGCGGCGGAGCAGATGGCGGCTGGAGTGTTGCAACGGTTTCTGGCGGCTTCGGCGGACTGTCCGCTTTCGGCTCTTCTGGAGTCTTCGGAACTTCCGCAGGTTTTTCAACTTCAACCGGCTTCGCAGTCACAGCCGGTTCGATCTTTTTCACTTCGGGAACGGCAGGCTGATCCTGCTTTTGAAGATCAGCGCCCCCCTGGCTCTTCATCTCTGCCAGTTTGCGCATATCCGCAACATTTTTTTCCAACTGTGCGATACGGGTCTGGGCTTCCTTGAGCGCCTTGTCTTTGGCGACAAGATCTTCCGCCGTTTTGTTCGATACGGCCGTCTTGCCGGCTTCGGTTCTGGATACTTCCAGCTTGTCCTTGCCGACCGGCACCAGCACCTTTTCTTCAATTTTCGGCGTAATCTTGCCCGTTGCGCTTTGACTCGGCGCAGCTTCCTTGGCCGGTGCGGCGCTAGCCGCGGCGCCGGCAAGTTTGCGCTTATAGATTTCGAAATCGGCGGCCTGAGCGATGATAACCTTGCGCGCTTCGCCAACCTCAACAGCCGCAATGGCTTCCTTTTCCGGAACGGAAAGAATCTTCCCGGCACGCAAGCGATTCATGTTGCCGCCGTCGAAGACATCCTGATTGCTGCGGAACAGGGCAACCAGCATCTGGTCGAGGCTGACTCCCTCGGGTTTGGTCGTCGCGGCAATCTTAGCCAGCGTATCGCCCTTCTGCACTACGCGAGTTCCGCCCTCGCTTATAGCCTTGGCCGGCACAGGCATATCAACAGATTTTTTGGATGCGGCCCGCACCTGACTTGCAGGCCTTTCGGAGACCACGGCAACCGCTTGCTCAGTCTCCGGCTTCACCGACGGGGCAGCGACCGTGGAGATGACGGGCGCCTCAGCCGCTTTCAGCTCAGGAGGATCGAGCAGAAAGGTGTATTCGCGAACCAGCCGTCCCGAAGACCAACTCAACTCGATCAGCATATCGAGGAACGGGTCGCTAATCGCACGATCGCTCGACAGCCGGAAATAAGGCTGGCCACCCGACCGTCGATCAAGGGTGAAGCGCACTCCGTTGAGGGTTCCGGAATATTCGATATTGGCCTGGCGGAAGGCGTCCGGACCGGCAACGCGAACCGCCAGAGAATTCATCTCCTCCTTGGAGGCGGAGATATCGAGTTCCGCGCGCAAAGGTTGCCCCAATGCGGAGAGAACCGTCAGCTTGCCCAGCCCTGCGGCTTCCGCAGCGACCGGCAGAACTGCCGCCAGCGCTACAGCCAATAATGAAACCCGCAAATTCATCGTTCGCTTGTCTTTTTTTGACACGGCACCCCCCTGTGGGGAACTATTTTCAGCATTCAAAATAACATCATGAGGTTAGGCATGCAAGCTCATCCTTCCCCTCAGATGTGACATGCATGCCATTTTTACTTCAGTCGATGAGTATCCGCAGCATCCTGCGTAGCGGTTCGGCGGCCCCCCAGAGCAACTGATCGCCGATGACAAAGGCCGAAACATACTCGGCCCCCATGTTCAGCTTACGCACCCGGCCGACACCAACCTGGAGTCCGCCAGTAATCGATGCCGGGGTCAGTTCCTGCTCAGTGATGCCGCGTTCGTTCGGTACCCATTTGACCCATGGATTGCCCGACTTGACGATGGACTCGATCTTGGCGAGCGGCAAATCCTTATTCAACTTTATGGTCAGTGCCAGGCTATGACAACGCATCGCGCCGATACGCACGCAGAGGCCGTCCACCGGAACGGTACGGCTGTTGCCGAGGATCTTGTTGACCTCCGCCTGTCCTTTCCATTCCTCCTTGGACTGCCCGTTGTCCAATTGCTTATCGATCCACGGGATCAGGCCGCCGGCCAGCGGCGCAGGAAAATATTCGTGCGGCACATCCTCGCGGATCGTTTTCGCCACCTTGCGGTCGATATCAAGGATCGCCGACGAGGGCGTTTCAAGTTCCTCGGCCACCGCGGCGTGGATTATGCCCATCCCCTTAAGCAGTTCGCGCATGTTATTCGCGCCAGCCCCCGATGCAGCCTGGTAGGTCATTGAACTGACCCAGTCGACCAAGCCCTCGCGAAACAGGCCACCCACCCCCATCAATAGGATTGAATTGGTGCAGTTGCCGCCGATGTAGTTCTTGATATTTTTACCCAGCGCAGCACGAATCACATGGTCGTTGACTGGATCGAGAATAATTGTCGCATCGCTCTCCATGCGCAGCGTGGATGCCGCATCGATCCAATAGCCGTTCCAGCCAGCCGCACGCAACTTGGGAAAGATTTCGGTGGTGTAATCGCCGCCCTGGCAGGAGATGACGATGTCCATCGCCTTCAACGCATCAATGGAACTCGCATCCTCTAGGTAGCCGCCGGCCTTGCCGCCAAAATCCGGTGCCTTGCCGCCCGCCGCAGAAGTCGAGAAATAAACGGGCTGAATCTGGTCGAAATCTTTTTCCTCGACCATGCGCTGCATCAGCACGGAACCGACCATGCCCCGCCAACCCACCAGCCCTACTCGCTTCATCGCCATGATATCTCTCTCGCTTACAGGGCGGCCACCACGGCGTCGCCCATTTCTCTGGTTCCAACCACTTTCGCACCCGGCTCCTGAATGTCGCCGGTGCGATAGCCTTGCGCCAGCACTTTTTTCACCGCGACTTCGATGTGATCCGCAACATCTCCCTGATTAAAGGTATAGCGCAACATCATCGCAACGGAGAGGATGGTCGCCAGCGGGTTGGCTATATTCTTGCCCGCAATGTCGGGGGCCGAGCCGTGAATCGGCTCGTAAAGCCCAAAGTTCTTCTCATTCAGAGACGCCGAAGGCAGCATGCCGATGGAGCCGGTGAGCATCGACGCCTCGTCGGAGAGGATGTCGCCGAACAGGTTGCCGGTCACGATAACGTCGAACTGCTTGGGATTTTTCAACAGTTGCATGGCCGCGTTATCGACATATTGGTGGCTCAATTCGACGTCGGGGTAATCCTTCCCGACTTCGATAACCACTTCGCGCCAAAGTTGCATGGTGTCCAGCACATTCGCCTTATCCACCGAACAGAGGCGCTTGCCACGTTTGCGCGCAGCCTGGAAGCCGACATGGGCGACGCGGCGAATCTCGCTTTCGCTGTAACGCATAGTGTCGAAGCCTTCGCGCTCACCGTTCTCCAACGTCCTGATGCCCCGCGGCTGACCGAAATAGATATCCCCGGTAAGTTCGCGGATGATCAGTATGTCCAGCCCCGCAACAACCTCAGGCTTCAGTGTCGAAGCATGCACCAGTTCTGGATAAACCAGCGCCGGGCGGAAATTGGCGAACAGGTTAAGCGCCTTGCGCAGACCGAGAATGGCCTGCTCCGGGCGCAGTTCACGCGGCAGCGTGTCAAGACTGAAGTCGCCGACGGCACCGAACAGGATAGCGTCGGAGGCCTTGGCCAAACTCAACGTTTCCTCGGGCAGCGGATGGCCCTTGGCGCGATAGCCGGCGCCGCCGATTGGCGCCTCGTTGAGATCCATGGAGAGGCCTAGCGCCTTCATCACCTTAACGGCTTCGGCAACAATTTCCGGGCCGATGCCATCGCCCGGCAAAACTGCGATCTTCATTTGTATCTCTCGTTTGTCAGGCGAACAGCCAGGGCTGCTCGATACGCCGTCGCGCCTCGAATTCCTTGATCAACTCGGCGTGGCGCAAAGTGAGGCCGATATCGTCCCAGCCATTGAGCAGACACTCCTTGCGGAACGGGTCCACATCGAAATGCAAGGCAACCCCGTCCGGCCTAGCCACCGTCTGCGCCGCCAGATCGATCTTCAGCGTCGATCCTGGAACAGCGGTGACCAGATCGAACAGCGACTGGATCGCTTCGGCCGGCAAGGTAATTGGCAGCAGGCCGTTCTTGAAACAATTGTTGTAGAAGATGTCGGCAAAGCTGGTGCCAATCAACGCTCTAAAACCGAAATCCTCCAGCGCCCAGGGCGCATGCTCGCGCGACGAGCCGCACCCAAAGTTGTCGCGAGTCAGAAGGATCGACGCACCGCTATAACGCGGCTGGTTGAGGACGAAATCGGGATTCAGCGGCCGCTTCGAATTGTCCCTGCCCGGTTCGCCCAGGTCGAGGTAGCGCCACTCGTCGAAGGCGTTGGGGCCAAAGCCAGAGCGCTTGATTGACTTAAGAAACTGCTTCGGAATGATGGCGTCGGTATCGACGTTGGCGCGGTCGAGCGGCGCCACCAGTCCTTCGTGGATCGTAAACGGACGCATTACTTGCTGGCCTTCTGGATAGCCTCGCCACCCTTCTCGAGATCCTGTCCGATGCCGCGAACCGTATTACAACCGCAGAGGGTGGGGAACAGCACTACGAAGACGATCATCAGCTTGCTCATCGTTTTCTCTCCTTCAGGCAAGTTCTCTTACATCGGCGAAATGGCCGGCGATGGCCGCTGCCGCGGCCATCGCCGGGCTGACCAGATGGGTGCGGCCTCCCGCTCCCTGGCGCCCCTCGAAGTTCCGGTTCGAGGTCGACGCGCAGCGCTCACCCGGCTCCAGTCGATCGGCGTTCATCGCCAGACACATCGAGCATCCCGGTTGGCGCCATTCGAAACCCGCCGCGCGGAATATCTTGTCCAGCCCCTCCGCTTCAGCCTGTTGTTTAACCAAACCGGAGCCCGGCACAACCAGCACCGCCTTGACGTTGTCGGCCTTGTGTCGACCACGCACCACAGCGGCTGCGATGCGCAGATCTTCGATCCGCGAATTGGTGCAGGAGCCGATGAATACCTTGTCGACCTTAATCGACTTGAGCGGCGTCCGTGGACTCAGCCCCATATACTGCAACGCGCGGGCCACACCATCGCGCTTAACCGGGTCTGCAAAGTCCTCCGGCGCTGGCACCGCATCGCCTACGGCCGCAACCATCTCGGGCGAAGTACCCCATGTGATCTGCGGCTCGATGCGCGCCGCGTCGAAATCGATGACCGCGTCAAAGCGCGCTTCAGGGTCGGACACCAGCGTGCGCCAGTAAGCCACGGCACGATCCCATATCTCGCCACGCGGGGAAAAGGAGCGATTCTTCAGGTAATCGATGGTGGTCTGGTCGACCGCCACCATGCCGGCCCGTGCTCCCGCCTCGATAGCCATGTTGCACAGGGTCATGCGTCCTTCCATCGACAGGCTGCGAATCGCCGAGCCGCCGAATTCGATGGCATAGCCGGTACCGCCTGCCGTACCAATCCGACCGATGATCGCCAGGGCCACATCCTTGGCCGAAACGCCGCGGCCCAACTGGCCTTCGACGCGGATCAGCAGCGTCTTCGACTTTTTCTGCAACAGGCATTGGGTCGCCAACACATGCTCCACTTCGGACGTACCGATACCGTGAGCCAGACAGGCGAAGGCGCCATGGGTCGAGGTATGCGAATCGCCGCAAACCACGGTCATACCGGGCAGGGTCGCACCGTTTTCCGGACCGATCACATGAACGATGCCCTGCCGCGGATCGCGAAAAGGAAAGTAAGCCAAAGCGCCGACTTCGCGGATGTTGGCATCCAGAGTTTCCACCTGTTGGCGGGAAACCGGATCCTGGATGCCCTGCTCCCAGTGGTCGGTGGGCGTATTGTGGTCGGCCGTGGCAACGATCGAAGAGATGCGCCAGGGTTTGCGTCCGGCCAGCTTGAGGCCTTCAAAAGCCTGCGGGCTCGTCACCTCGTGAACAAGATGACGATCAATATAAAGGAGTGCTGTGCCGTCCGCTTCGGTACGGACAACGTGGCTGTTCCACAGCTTCTCGTAGAGCGTCTGCGCCATGAAAAAACGTTCTCAATCAGGGGATCGTAGATTATGTCACAGCTCGACGCTGCGACGCAGCACACCCAGGCTGGCGAACGCCCCCAAACCCAGCATGGCTGCGCAGGCCGCCAACGTGTAGACCGGCCCGGCACCGAGCAGATCCCACAGAGCCCCGCTTAACAATGCGCCGCAAAGACTGCCGGCACCGAAGCTGAGACTGCCGAACAACGCCAATGCCGCCGGGTGACGCGCTGGCGCCACCCATCGGTTGAGCGCTGCCATCGACGCCGCGTGGTGCAGCCCGAATGTGGCGCCGTGCAACATCTGCGCCAATATCGCCAACGATGCCAGCTCGATCCACCAACCGATCAACAGAAAGCGAACAAAAGCTGCCGCCAAACTCAGTGCCAGCAACGTAGTAATCCGTGCAGCAGCGAGCAGTCGTGGCATCGCGAGGAAGACCAATACTTCGACAACGACCCCCAACGCCCACAGCGCTCCGATCGCCGATTTGCCGTAGCCGTGATCGGCCAAGTGCAGCGAATAGAAAGCATAGTATGGCGCATGGGCGAAGGACATGAAGAAACCGGCCATCATTACCGCCGCAACGCCACGGTGCCCAAGCAGCTCACGCCAACCGGAAGCCACAGCGACATGCAGGCGTTGCGGACTTTCCGGTAACAGCACGGAACTCCAAAAACAAACCGTCAACAACAGCAAACTGATCCCGATCAACGCGGCGATGGCCGTAGCATCTAGGATCAGGCCGACAACTTGGACGGCAACGATATAGCCAACCGAACCCCAAAGCCGGATATGGCTGTACCGCTCCGGACGGGATGCCAGATGATCGAGCGTCAGCGACTCCACCAGCGGCAAAGCGACGCCCAAAGCCAATGCCAGCAGGGCAACGGCGAGCAACAACACAGGAAACGTGCTTGCCGCAGCGACGGCGCCCCAAGCCAGAATGGCGATAAAAAGCGCACTGCGGACGATGGCCGTCTTACGCCCGCCGCGATAACATCCGAGATAACCCCAGAGCACTGGCAGCATCAGCCGCATCAATTGCATCAGCGTAAGCAAGACGCCGATACCGAAGGCGGCTATACCCAACCCCCGCAGATAGAGGCCAAAATAGGGGATGAAGGCGCCGAGAAAGGCAAAATAGGCGAAGTACCAGACGGAAAGCCGCCATGCACCAGACGCCATCAAAAACACCTCCGGGTGGCCGATCCGACGGCATTCAATCGATTCGGCAAAGTGCGCAGCCGATCAGGCCGCTGCACGCAGCATCGAATAGAGCTCGTCCTTCAATTTCAGGCGTTTTTTCTTCAGGTCGTCGAAAGTGGTATCGCCGACCGGAATTCCTTTGCCTTCGAGTTTTTCAACCTCGACGGTAGCGACGTGATATTCATCGAACAGGCGGGAGAAATGGCTGTTGCCGGTTTTCAGCTTATGGATCGTTTCCTTGTACTCGGGAAATTCGTGATGCAGATCGTGATGCTCTACTGCCATGGTTACTCCTTGAAAAGTCGGGCCACTTCAGTTACCAGCGCAGCCTGGAATTTTAGGTGTGGTACAGACCACGTCGCCACACTGAGCTCGATGACGCAATGCGGCGTCAATCAGCACCAGCGCCAGCATCGCTTCGGCAATCGGCGTGGCGCGAATGCCAACGCAGGGATCGTGGCGGCCGTGGGTTTCGACCATTACCGGATTGCCCTCGATATCGATCGAGCGGCGCGGCAAACGGATGCTTGAAGTCGGTTTGATGGCGATATTGACGGTAATGTCCTGGCCGGTGGAAATTCCGCCGAGAACACCGCCAGCGTGATTGCTGAGGAACCCGGCGGGGGTCATTTCGTCGCCGTGAATGCTCCCGCGCTGCGCCACCGAAGCGAAGCCGGCACCTATTTCCACTCCCTTGACCGCATTGATGCCCATCATGGCGTAGGCGATCTCGGCATCGAGCCTGCCGTAAACCGGTTCGCCCCAACCGACCGGGACGTTTTCGGCGACCACGGTAATGCACGCACCGACGGAGTCACCGTCCTTGCGCAATTGGTCCATGAAATCTTCCAGTTGCGGCACGATTCCGGCGTTCGGCGCAAAGAATGGGTTCGCGCCTACCGTGTTCCAACTTTCGAAAGGGATTTCTATCGGCCCGAGCTGGCTCATATAACCACGCACCTCTATGCCGAACCGGCTGCGCAGCCACTTGCGCGCGATGGCGCCCGCCGCAACCCGCACCGCGGTCTCCCGTGCCGACGAGCGGCCACCACCGCGATGGTCGCGAATGCCGTATTTTTGCAAATAGGTGTAGTCGGCGTGGCCCGGACGGAAGCTCTGGGCGATGTTGCCGTAGTCCTTGCTGCGCTGGTCCTGATTGCGGATCAGCAGGCTGATCGGGGTGCCTGTGGTCTTGCCCTCGAAGACGCCGGAGAGGATTTCCACCATATCCGGTTCGCGCCGCTGCGTCACATGGCGCGAGGTTCCCGGTTTCCGCCGATCCAGTTCGGCCTGGATGTCTTCCGCGGTCAACTCCAGTCCTGGCGGACAACCGTCAACTACGCAACCGATCGCAGGCCCATGGGACTCGCCGAAGGACGTGACGCAAAACAGGGTGCCAATGGAATTGCCGGACATGGGAGCGCAGCCAATGATTTTCGAGGAGCGATTTTATCATGCCCCCCTGCGTCGACCCTCACCCCGGGGGCCATCCGGACCGCCAGCCCGCCCGCTCAGGACCCCGTACGCTCACCTTCTGGCCAGTCGCGAATATAGGCCTTGAGCATGCGATTCTCAAAGCTTTGCTCTTCAAGCACCGCCCTGGCCACGTCATGGAACGAAATCACCCCCATCAACGTCGTGCCTTCCATTACCGGCAAATAACGCGAATGGTGTTCGATCATCATGCGGCGCAGATCGTCCATTTCCATCTCTGGGTCGGCCACCACCGGATCGCGGACCATGACGTCGGCCACCTTCAGACCGCCCCAGCCGCTGCCGCCCGCATTCACCGCCTTGAGAACTTCGCGGAAGGTCAACATGCCGACCATACGACCGCCGTCGAAGCAGACCAGCGAACCGACATCGTTGTCGCTCATGGCTGCCACGGCCTCGCCGAGAGTTCTCGCCGGCGCGATGGTATAGAGCACCGTACCCTTGATGGCCAGGATTTCCTTGACTTGCATGGCTTACCCTCCTTCTCGAAAGTCACAGCGCCGCAACAAGCGCCACTGTGGTTCAGCGCTCCAACTGATCCAACTTGTCTTTCACTTTGACCCATTCATCGGCATCTGGCAAGGGATCCTTGCGTTCGATGATGGGTTTCCACAACTTCGACAGTTCGGCATTGAGCGCAGTGAACTGCTCCTGCCCGGCAGGAACATCGTCCTCGGCAAAAATCGCCTCGGCAGGACACTCGGCCACACACAGCGTGCAATCGATGCACTCGTCCGGGTCAATCACGAGAAAATTGGGGCCTTCGCGAAAACAATCCACCGGACAAACATCAACGCAATCGGTGTACTTGCATTTGATGCAAGATTCGGTAACAACATACGTCATAAACCCTCCGCTGTTCTTTGAGCGCCTCTAGTCCATCAATCCATGTCGCGATTCAACTGCTGCCTCGCATTGTAAATAGCCCACCGTGGCAACGCATGAAATTCTTGCGCGCCGCCGCCAGCCTCCTCCGACAGCCACTACAGCGGCAAGCATGCCATTCCCGCTGTATTTTTGCTAATCTAGCACCATCGGTGACGTCTCAGCGGTCGTTTCGCCTGCGGCATCTCTGTCAATCAAAGCATACGCGTGCGCTATCGCACACCCCTATAAATCGCATCAAGAGGATTTCATGAGCGAACATATTCATCATGTCACCGACGCCAGCTTCAAGGCTGAAGTACTGGATTCCCCGCTGCCGGTGCTGGTCGACTACTGGGCCGAATGGTGCGGTCCGTGCAAGATGATTGCCCCCATCCTGGAAGAAGTGGCAAAGGAGTACTCAGGCAAGATCAAGGTCGCCAAACTGAATATCGACGACAATCCGAAGATTCCCGGAGAATTCGGCATCCGCGGTATTCCCACGCTAATCCTGTTCAAGGGCGGCAACGCAGAAGCCACCAAGGTCGGCGCGCTCTCCAAGTCGCAACTTACCGCATTCATTGACAGCAATCTTTAATCCCGCTACATTCCGCCCCGGATTCGCCCCAAGACATTAGCCGGCGATCCGGGCGCTGCCGGAATCCCGGCCCCCTCCCAGACTTTCCCATCGAGCAACTGCCGGACAGGCTCCTGTCCGTGCCACCCCACAGGTTTATTCCCATGCATCTCTCGGAGCTTAAAGCCCAACACGTCAGCCAGTTGTTGGACATGGCCAACAACGACGGTATCGAAGGCGCCAACCGCCTGCGTAAGCACGAACTGATCTTCGCGCTGTTGAAGAACCAGGCCAAGAAGGGCGAATCGATCTTCGGCGACGGCGTACTCGAAATTTTGCCCGACGGCTTCGGCTTCCTCCGTTCGCCCGACACCTCCTACCTGGCCAGCACCGACGACATCTACGTCTCGCCGTCGCAAATCCGCCGCTTCAACCTGCACACCGGCGACACCATCGAAGGCGAGATCCGCACGCCCAAAGACGGCGAACGCTACTTCGCCATGGTCAAGCTGGACACCATCAACGGCCAGCCGCCCGAAGCCTGCAAGTCCAAGATCCTGTTCGAAAATCTCACCCCGCTGCATCCGGCCGAACACATGCGCCTGGAACGGGATATCCGCAGCGAGGAGAACATTACCAGCCGTATCGTGGATATCATCGCGCCGATCGGCAAGGGACAACGCGGCCTGCTGGTCGCCAGTCCGAAGAGCGGCAAAACGGTGATGATGCAGCACATCGCCCACGCGATCACCACCAACCATCCCGACGTCACGCTGATCGTGCTGTTGATCGACGAGCGCCCAGAAGAAGTGACCGAAATGACCCGCACGGTGCGCGGCGAAGTCGTCGCCTCGACCTTCGACGAACCCGCCACGCGCCACGTCCAGGTCGCCGAAATGGTGATCGAGAAAGCCAAGCGGCTGACCGAACACAAGAAGGATGTGGTCATCCTGCTCGACTCCATCACCCGCCTCGCCCGCGCCTACAACACGGTGCAGCCGGCCTCGGGCAAGGTGCTCACCGGTGGCGTGGATGCCAACGCGCTGCAAAAACCCAAACGCTTTTTCGGCGCCGCGCGCAACATCGAGGAAGGCGGTTCGTTGACCATCATCGCCACCGCGCTGATCGAGACCGGCTCGCGCATGGACGACGTGATCTACGAGGAATTCAAGGGTACCGGCAACATGGAAATCCACCTCGACCGGCGCATGGCGGAGAAGCGGGTCTATCCCGCGATCAACGTCAACCGCTCCGGCACGCGCCGCGAAGAACTGCTGCTGGAGCCAATCGTGCTGCAAAAGATGTGGATCCTGCGCAAGCTGCTCTACAACATGGACGACCTTGAAGCGATGGAATTCCTGCTCGACAAAATCAAGGCGACCAAGAACAACGGCGAGTTTTTCGACGCCATGCGCCGCTGAACCCAAAGATTGCTGTTGATTGCAAACGGCTTTTCCGGGATAATCGCGCGCTTTCCAGGCCCGCCACATACACGGACCGCTTAAAACCTGAGGATACGACCATGAAAGAAGGCATCCACCCGAACTACGTCGAAATCGACGTCACTTGCTCCTGCGGTGTCCAGTTCAAAACCAAGTCCACGTCGAACAAGGCGTTGCACATCGAAGTCTGCTCCTCCTGCCATCCGTTCTGGACCGGCAAGCAGAAGATTGTCGATACCGCCGGCCGCGTCGAGCGCTTCCGCCAGAAGTACAGCAAGAAGGCGGCCTGAGCTGTCGATTGCCGAGGACGGTAAAGGTGCCCGTGGCGACATGCGGCACGGCAGGAAGGCAGCCTCGGCTGCCTTTTTTGTTGGCCGCATGACCCCATCGCAATTGCCATGAATTTCCGACCCGCCACACCGAAGCTACCCCTCGCCGGCTGGCCGCTGATCGCGCTTTGCGGCTTGTATCTACTGGCCGGCTTGCTCGATCACGACCCGTGGAAGGTGGATGACGCGGTCAATCTCGGCGTCGCTTTCGAATTCGCTCGCGGCGGCGAATGGCTGACCCCGCGCATCGGCCTCGATCCCTGGTTCGGCGCACCGCCACTGTTCCACTGGGTCGCCGCCGTATTCGGCAAGTCGCTGGACGCCATCCTTCCCTTCCATGCCGCAGCGCGTCTTGCCACAACGCTGTTCGGCGCAGCGATGCTGATCGCACTCTCCCGTGCGGCGCGCACCCTTGCTGCGGACGGCAACACCCATGCCGTACCGCTGCTGGCCATCGGCACCCTCGGGTTGCTCCTGCCGATTCATGACGCCCAACCGATGATCGCCCTGCTGGCAGCCCAGGCCACCCTGTACTGGGGCTTGGCGCAAATTCCTTCACGTCCGGCCCACGGCGGCATGCTCATGGCCCTGGCCTTGGGCGGAGGATTGCTCTCCGCAGGGACGCTGGGCGCGCTTTACCTACTGCCCCTGCCCCTGCTCCTGCTGCTCCATCACCACTGGCGCACGCCCCGAACCGTCACCGCAGTACTGCTGGCACTGACCGCCGGACTGACACTGGGAAGCCTTTGGCCGCTCCTGCTGACCTGGCAATCGCCACAGCACCTGGAACTGCTGTTGAAAGCCGAAAACACCCGATTTTCCTTGCAACCCTTCCGTGCCGCAGCGCTCACGGACCACTTCAAGCTCCTCGGCTGGGCCACCTGGCCCCTGTTACCGCTGGCCTCGTGGGCGATCTGGGCAGAACGCAAGCGCCTTGGCAATCCCAGCGTATTCCTGCCGCTGCTCGCCGGCCTCAGCAGTACAGCCGCCATTTTCGCTTTTGCCGAACCGCGCCCCTTACAGCACCTGCCGCTGATTCCTCCGCTCTGTCTGCTCGCGGCCCAGGGCGTCGAACGCCTGCGCCGCGGTGCAGCCAACGCCTTCGATTGGTTCGGCGTCATGACCTTCACGTTGGTTGCCGGACTGGTCTGGCTCGGCGGAGTGGCGATGATGACCGGCGAACCGGCGCGGATAGCGAAGAACTTCACCAAAGCGGAGCCCGGCTTCGTCGGCGAGTGGTCCTGGACCGCCCTGGCGATCGCCGCGGCATTGACCGGACTGTGGTTCTGGTCGTTAATCCGCAGCAGCAAATCGCCCTGGCGCTCTGCCAGCCATTGGGCCGCCGGCATTACGTTGATCTGGGCGCTGCTCGCCGCGCTATGGATGCCGTGGATGAATTACGGCAAAACCTACCGCCCGATGGCGGCCAGCCTAAAGCGTGCGCTCGGCGACAGCAACGCGTGCGTCGCATCCCGCAATCTAGGCGACGCGCAGAAGGCCAGCTTCCGCTATTTCACAGATCTCGCTCCACAAAGAGGCGGCAACTGCCCCTGGCTGCTGGTCCAGGGCAACGCCCGCAACGAAAAAGCGCCGGCAGGGTGGCAAAAGGTCTGGGAAAGCAATCGCCCCGGCGACCGGAACGAGAAATTCTGGCTGTACAGGCGCGGCTGAAGCGCGGCGCCGCCAACGCGCCGTCAAACCTTCAGGAAGTGCTCGCGGTAGTACTTAAGTTCGTCAATCGACTCGTAGATGTCGGCCAGTGCCTGGTGCTTGCCGTGCTTGGTAAGGCCCTTGGCGACCTCCGGCTTCCAGCGCTTGCAGAGTTCCTTCAGCGTCGACACATCGAGATTGCGGTAGTGGAAGTAGGTCTCCAGCTTCGGCATGTAGCGCGCCATGAAACGACGGTCCTGGCAGATTGAATTGCCGCACATCGGCGACTTACCCTGCGGCACATGCAGCTTGAGAAAATCCAGCGCCTGCGCTTCAACCTCCGTTTCGGCCAGCAGCGAATTCTTCACCCGGTCGATGAGGCCCGATTTACCATGGGTCTTCTTGTTCCAGTCGTCCATGCCGTCGAGCACTGCATCGCTCTGTTTCACCGCCCAGGTAGCGCTCTCGGCGATGGTTTCCAGATTGCTGTTGGTGATGACCATGGCGAGTTCGATGATGCGGTCGTTGTCCGGGTCGAGCCCGGTCATTTCCATGTCCAGCCAGACGAGAGCGTTTTGATCTTGTGCCATAATTTTTCGGCCGCATCGCCGCGGCCCTGCCGATAAACAAGCGGCGATTCTGTCACACTTCCCCTCCCCCGATCCTGCCTACCCCGATGACGCCTTTCTCGCTCGTTTTTCTCTGCGCCGTACTGCTTACCTGCGTCCTGCGGCTCTGGCTGGGCACGCGCCAGATGCGCCATGTCGTTGTCCACCGCAGCCAGGTACCGGACTCCTTCGCCGCCAGCGTCAGCCTGGCCGAGCATCAGAAAGCCGCCGACTATAGCGTCGCCAAAACCCGCCTCGGATTGATCGAAACCGCCATCGGCACCGCGCTGCTACTGACCCTCACTTTCGGCGGCCTGCTGCAGGCCGTCGCCGATGGCGCCGCGCAGCTATTCGCGCTCAACGGTTACGCCTACGGACTGACCCTGTTCGCGCTGATCGGCACCATCGGCTTCGTGGTCGACCTGCCAGCGTCGATCTACCGCACCTTCCGCCTCGAAGCCCGCTTCGGCTTCAACAAGATGACCCCGGCATTATTCGTCTCCGATCTGCTCAAACAGTTGCTGCTCTCCGCGCTGATCGGTGCGCCGCTGCTGCTGGCGGTGCTCTGGCTGATGGCTCACATGGGCGCGCTGTGGTGGTTCTGGGTCTGGCTGTTCTGGCTCGGCTTCAACGTCGCCGCGCTGCTGCTCTACCCGACGCTGATCGCGCCGCTGTTCAACAAATTCTCCCCGCTGGAGGATGCCGCACTGAAGAGCCGTATCGAAGCATTGATGGCGCGCTGCGGCTTTGCCGCCAAAGGCCTGTTCGTGATGGACGGTTCGAAGCGCTCGGCCCACGGCAACGCCTATTTCACCGGACTGGGTCGCCACAAGCGGATCGTCTTCTTCGACACCCTGCTCGCCACGCTGACGCCAGCGCAGGTCGAAGCCGTGCTGGCTCACGAACTCGGTCACTTCAAGCACCGCCACATCGTCAAACGCATCCTCCTGCTCGCCGCCCTCAGCCTGGCCCTGCTCTGGCTGCTTGACCAATTGATCGATGCCCCCTGGTTCTACGCCGGGCTGGGTGTGCATACCCCAGGAACCGCGATGGCGCTGCTGCTGTTCAGCTTCGCCCTGCCGGTATTCGCCTTTCCGCTCTCGCCGCTGACCTCGGCACTCTCCCGTCGCCACGAATACGAGGCCGACCGCTATGCTGCCGCCAACGCCGACGCCAGCGCACTGGTCGCCGCACTGGTGCGCCTCTACAAGGACAATGCCGCCACACTGACGCCGGACCCGCTGCACTCGGCCTTCTACGATTCGCACCCGCCGGCCAGCCTGCGCATCGCCGCCTTGCAGGGCGGCGCGGTTTGAAAGTCCGCGGCACACTGGTCGCCGCCTTCGGCCGCCGCTACGAAGTCGCGCTCGACGACGGCCGCACCATCAGCGGCGTTCCACTTGGCAAGAAAAGTCCCTATGCCTGCGGCGACCGGGTGGACATCGAACTCCGCGCCGCCGACCAGAACCAGGGCCAGATCGTCGGCCACGCCCCGCGCACCTCGCTGCTCTACCGCAGCGATGCCTATCGGCAAAAACTGATCGCCGCCAATGCGACCCAACTGGTGCTGGTCGTCGCCACCGAACCGGGATTCAGCGGCGAACTGCTTTCCCGCGCGCTGGTGGCTGCCGAGCACGACGGACTGCGCACGCTGATCGTGCTAAACAAAAGCGACCTGCCCGCCGCGCTACCCGCCGCCCGTGCCGCACTGGCTCCATTCGCCACCCTCGGCTATCCCATCGTCGAGCTTTCGGCCAAACACGATGCGGCCCCCTTGCGGCCGTATCTGGACGGACAACTCAGCGTGCTGGTCGGCCAGTCGGGCATGGGCAAGTCAACCCTGATCAACGCCCTCGCCCCCGGCGCCGCGGCGGCCACCCGCGAAATTTCCAGCGCCCTCGATTCCGGCAAGCACACCACTACCCACGCCCGCCTCTACCAGCTCGACGCCGAGAGCGCAATCATCGACAGCCCCGGCCTACAGGAATTCGGCCTCGCCCACCTGAATCGCGGCGAAATCGAAATGGGTTTCCGCGAGTTCCGTCCGCTGCTGACGCAATGCCGCTTCCGCGACTGCCGCCATGAGACGGAGCCGGGGTGCGCGATCAGAGGGGCGATTGCAGCGGGGCAGATTCATCCGCGCCGGCTGGAGCATTTTCTGCGGATCGCGACAGCCTTGGGCTGCTAACCCACCGTGGGACGCGCAGAATGAAGAAGCCTTCGACTTCGCTGCGCTCAGCACGCAACCGCTATTCCCAACCGCCCCGCCGACGCTCCTACAATGCCCCATGGGCCTTTTCATATTCCTTCTCATCGCACTGGCTGTCGCCTGGGGACTGGGCGATTTCTTTTCGAACACTGTGCAACCGCCGCCTCCACCGGCCTCCGTCGTGATACACAGCGAACCTGCACCCTCAAGCACTGCAACTGAAACGTCCCAAACACCGAGCGCTGAAGGCAAACCCATCGAGGACTCGATGCCAGCCGTTGAAACGACACCGTCCACCGACGATGTCGCGCCCGCCAGCCGGGATTGAACAAACACCCCGTCCGCCCAACCGCATGGCCGTCCACGAAACACCCAGCCCCGACTCGCTTTTCCAGATCGCGCCCTTCGTCCGCTTCTGGATCGCCCGCATCTGCACCGCGGCGGCCAATCAGATGCTGTCGGTCGCCGTAGCCTGGCAGATATACCAACTCACCGGCAGCGCCATGGACTTGGGATTGGTCGGGCTGTTCCAGTTCCTGCCGCGGGTCTTTCTTACCGCGACAGCGGGGAACATGGCCGACAGCCACGACCGCAAGCGCATCGCGACCTTGGCGCAAGTGGTGCAGGCGACCGTACTGACGGCGCTATTGCTGCTGACGCTGGCTCACGCCATCGACCGCCAATGGATCTTCGCGCTGGTCGCCGTATCCGGCGCGGCGCGCACCTTCGAAATGCCGGCCACCTCGTCGTTGCTATCGACGCTGGTGCCGTCGAGACTGCTGACCAAGGCCGTCGCTCTCAACGCCTCGGCGATCCAGGCGGCGTTCATCGTCGGCCCAGCCCTGGCCGGATTGCTCTACGCTCTCGGCGACGCCGTGGTCCACGGGATCACGCTGATCCTGTTTGTCGCTGCGGCAGCGGCCTTCGCGTCAATTCCCTCGGCGCGGGAGGAACGTCCAGCCATCGCCGGCAGCGAATGGCAGAAATTCGTCGACGGCCTACGTTTCATCCGCGGCCAACGCGTGGTGCTGGGCGCGATTTCGCTCGACCTGTTCGCCGTGCTGTTCGGCGGCGCCACCGCGCTGATGCCGATCCTCGCCGTGGAGCTGTTGCACACTGGCCCCTGGGGACTGGGCCTGCTGCGCTCGGCGCCGTCGGTGGGAGCGCTGCTGATGTCGGCGGTACTGGCCCGCGTACCGCTGGAACACCACGTGGGACGAATCATGTTCGCCTCGGTGGCGGTCTATGCGGCGGCGACCGTCGGCTTCGGACTATCCACCTCGCTCTGGCTGTCGCTGGCCCTGCTGGCCGTGCTTGGCGCAGCGGACATGATCAGCATGGTGATCCGTGGCAGTCTGGTACAGCTACAGACACCCGACCATATGCGCGGACGGGTCAGCGCGGTGAATTCGATCTTCATCGGTGCGTCGAATCAGCTCGGGGAGTTCGAATCCGGCGTCACGGCTGCCTGGTTCGGCGCAGCGCCGGCGGTCATTCTGGGCGGAGTGTGCAGTCTGGCAGTCACCGCGCTGTGGATGCGCTGGTTCCCGCAACTGTTGAGCGCCGACCGGCTGGCCGGCCGGCGCTGAGAAACTTACTTCAACGCGGCAAGGGCCGCGTCGTAGTTGGGCTCGTCCCTGACTTCGGCCACCAGTTCGCTGTGCAGGACCGTGTCGTTCTCGTCCAGCACCACCACCGCACGGGCGGCGACGCCGGCGAGCGGGCCGGTCTTGAACGCGACACCGTAATCCTGGAGGAACCCAGCTCCACGCATGGTGGACAAGGTCGCCACGTTATTCAGCCCCTCGGCGCCGCAGAACCGCTTCTGGGCGAACGGCAGATCGGCGGAGATGCACAGCACCACCGCGTTGACGGCTTCGCTGGCCTTCTTGTTGAAAGCGCGCACCGAGGTAGCGCAGGTGGGGGTGTCGATGCTGGGGAAAATATTGAGAATCTTGCGCTTGCCGGCGTAATTCTGCAGCGTGACGTCGGCCAAGTCGGCACCCACCAGAGAAAAAGGCTTCGCCTTTTGGCCAGGCTTGGGCAGGTCGCCTGCGACTTCAACGGGATTTCCTCCGAGGGTAACGGTACTGGACATACAGGTCTCCTTACTGTGGTCGACGGATCCCGGACAGAACCGCCCAGCCCCCATCGTAATCAACGAATCCCGTAAAAACAAACCCGGTGTGGCGTTCAAGGGTTTCGAGCACCGCACCGGCAAGCGGTCACTGCTGTGCCTGCTGTGCCTGCTGCTGCCCCTGTTCCGGCGCGGAGAGCCCTTCGACCCAGACTTCCGGGGCGCGGCGCAGGTCGAGGGTCATCGGATAGTCCGGATTGCGCCCTTCGCGCCGCACGTGCATCGGGCCGGGCGTATGGCCGTGGCCCCAGAAGCGCGCCAAGCGGCGGGCTTCCGCTTCGTTGGCGTTGATCGGGAAAGTATCGTAGTTGCGACCGCCGGGATGCATCACATGGTAGGTGCAGCCGCCAATCGAACGCCCACTCCAGGTATCGGCCAGATCGAACACCAGCGGCGAATGCACGCCGATGGTCGGATGCAGCGCCGACGGGGGATTCCACGCCCGATAGCGCACCGCCGCCACATATTCGCCGCGCACCCCGGTGGGCACCAGCGGCAACGGGCGGCCGTTGCAGGTCACCACGTAGCGCGTGTCGTTCATATTCCGCACCCGCACCTGGAGGCGCTCCACCGAGGAATCGACATAGCGCGCGGTACCCGATCCGCTCACCTCTTCGCCCAGCACATGCCAGGGTTCGATGGCCTGGCGCAGTTCGATCTCGATTCCCTGATAGACCACGGTGCCGTAGCGCGGAAAGCGGAACTCGACAAAGGGCGCGAACCACTCGTGCTCGAAGGCATAGCCGGCCCGTTGCAGATCGCCGATCACGTCGCGCAAATCCTCGGCGACGAAGTGCGGCAACATGAATCGGTCGTGCAGACCGGTCCCCCAGCGGATCAGCCGGCCCTCGTAGGGATGCTTCCAGAAACGCGCCAACAGCGCCCGCAGCAGCAGCATCTGCAACAGGCTCATCTGCGCATGCGGCGGCATCTCGAAGGCGCGGAATTCCAACAAACCGAGGCGGCCCGAGGCGCTGTCGGGCGAATACAGCTTGTCGATGCAAAACTCGGCACGGTGCGTATTGCCCGAGAGATCGATCAACAGATTGCGCAGCAGGCGATCCACCAGCCAGGGCTGTAGGCTTTCCTCGCCGGCCTTGAGCTTTTCCGCCATCTGCTGGAAAGCGATCTCCAGTTCGTAGAGGCTCTCGTGGCGCGCTTCGTCCACCCGCGGTGCCTGGCTGGTAGGGCCGATGAACATGCCCGAGAACAGATAGGACAGGCTGGGGTGGTTCTGCCAGTAGGTGATCAGGCTCATCAGCAGGTCAGGCCGCCGCAGCAGCGGCGAATCGCCCGGCGTCGCCGCGCCGAGGGTGACGTGATTACCGCCGCCGGTACCGGTATGGCGGCCGTCGAGCTGGAATTTATCGGTGCCGAGCCGTGTCAGCCGAGCATCTTCGTACAACGTAGTGATGTTGTGCACCAGTTCCGGCCAGGAGGCCGCGGGCTGGATATTGACCTCGATCACGCCGGGATCGGGCGTTATCTTGAAATCGCGCAACCGCGCATCGGCGGGCGGCGCATAGCCTTCGATACGAACCGCAATCTGCAACTCGGCGGCTGTGTCCTCGATGGCGCCGAGCAGGTCGACGTAATCTTCCAGCCGCTGTAGCGGCGGCATGAACAGGTGCAGCACGCCGTCGCGTACCTCCGCGCACAGCGCCGTGTGAATGATCTCGCGTGGGTTCTCGCCGTCGGTCGGTGGCGCCGGGGGGGAGCGTGGCTTGCGACGCGAGCCGGCCGCGGGCAGCGCATCGGTCTCGGCGAAGGGATCGCGCGCAAACTCCAGCTCCATGTCCTCCGGCGCCACCCAAGGCAAGGACGCCAGCGGCAGGCGCAGGCCCAGCGGCGAATCGCCGGGCAGCAGCGACAGGTGGCCGCGGCGCAGCGGCCACGGGCTGGAGCGCCAGCCCGTACCGAAGACTGTTTTTTTTGCTTTTCGCTTCGCGGCCGGCGACGGCAGAGGCTTCAGCGGCAGCACGAAGCCGCGCGGCTGATTGAGTCCCTCGACAAGTAGCCCGGCGATGCGGCGACGCTCATCCTGATCGCTAAGATCGACGGCCAGCGGATCGAGATTCGCCGGCCAGCGCGACTCCCGGTCGATGGCATGCAGCGCGTCCTCGTAGGCCGGCAGCACGTAGCGCGGCGAAAGGCCAAGGTGGCCGGTCAGCGTCGAGAGAAAGCGTCCGGCATCGGCCGGTGCCCGCGTATCCAGCAGGTCACCACGGTCCAGCAGTTGCGGATTGCGCCACAGCAGCTGGCCGTCATTGCGCCAGTAGCATCCCAGCGCCCAGCGCGGCAACGGTTCGCCGGGATACCACTTGCCCTGGCCGAAATGCACCAGCGCCCCGCTGGCGCACCGGTCCTGCAGACGCTTTAGCAGCGCCCCGCCAAGTTCGCGCTTGCGCGGCGACAGCGCAGTGAAGTTCCACTCCGGTCCTTCCATGTCGTCGATCGAAATGAAGGTCGGCTCGCCGCCCTGCGTCAGACGCACATCGCCCGCTTCGAGCTCCGCATCGACCTGGTTGCCGAGGTCGACAATGGCCTGCCACTGTGCGTCGGTGTAGGGCTTGGTGACACGCGGGTCCTCATGGACGCGGATCACGCACATGGAAAAATCCATGTGCGATTCGCAGATGCCGGTGGCGCCGATCACCGGTGCCGCCGACGATGGCTGGGCGGTACAGGCGAGCGGTATGTGCCCCTCGCCGGCGAACAGCCCCGAGGTAGGATCGAGGCCGATCCAACCGGCCCCGGGCACATACACTTCGGTCCAAGCATGCAGATCGGTGAAATCCCGGTCGGTTCCTGACGGACCGTCAAGGGCTTTCTGGTCGGCGACCAACTGAATCAGATAACCGGAGGCAAAACGCGCCGCCAGCCCGAGGTGGCGCAACGCCTGAACCAGCATCCAGGCACTGTCGCGGCAGGATCCCAGCTTGAGTTCGAGGGTCTGCTCCGGCGTCTGCACCCCCGGCTCCATGCGCACGATGTAGTCGATGTCGCTCTGGGCGAGCGCATTCGCACCCCAAAGGAAATCGACGATGCGCTGCCCCGGCTTCACCACCTCGGCGCGCACCTTGTCGAGCCACGCGGCGAGCAGCGGCCCGACGGGCTCCGCCTCCAAATAGGGGGCCAACTCCTTCTTCAGCAGCGGCGGATAGTCGAAGGGGAATTGCTCCGCATAGTCCTCGACGAAGAAATCGAAGGGATTGACCACCGTCATGTCGGCCACCAGATCCACTTCGATATCAAGGTGATCCGCCGGCTCGGGGAACACCAGCCGCGCCAGCCAGTTGCCGAAGGCGTCCTGCTGCCAGTTGATGAAATGTTTTTCCGGCGCTACGCGCAACGAATAGCTGTCGACCGGCGTGCGGCTGTGCGCCGCCGGGCGCAGGCGGATTTCATGCGGCCAGAGCTTGACCGGGCGATCGAAGCGGTAGGAGGTCTTGTGATTGAGCGCGACGCGGATGGTCATAGGAGTTCCAGAACAAAGACCACGCTGCCAACCGGGCCGCGGCTTACCAGGCGATGTCGGGCAACTGTGAAAAAGCGCGCTTCAAGCCTTCGCTCCATTGCTGGCGCAGGCTGTGCATATAGGGGTCGCTCTCGTCGAAGCGGTGCACCTTGGTGATGCGCAGACTGTCGCGCTCGTAGCAGAGCAGATCGATCGGGGGGCCGACGGTGAGATTGGATTTCATCGTCGAGTCGAACGACACCAGCACGCATTTCACCGCGTCGTCGAGAGACGTGGCAGGCGAGATCACGCGATCGAGTATCGGCTTGCCGTACTTGACCTCGCCGATCTGGAAATACGGCGTTTCGGGCATCGCCTCGATGAAATTGCCTTCCGAATAGACCATGAACAGGCGCTCCTCCTCGCCGACGATCTGTCCGCCGACGATAAAGCTGGCGCTGCTGTCCACATTGCTCTGCTGCAGGAAGGGACCGTCTCGCCGACGCACCTCGCGCAGGGCGACACCGATCAACTCGGCTACTTCGTACATCGAGCCGACGTTCAGCAGATTTGGACTGCCGTCGCTGCGCCGGATATGCTGGTCGAGCAGGTTCAGGGTCGCTTGGGTGACAGCCAGATTTCCGGAACACAGAGTGACCAGGACGCGGTCGCCCGGGCGCTCGAAGATCTTCATCTTGCGGAAGGTGGAAATATTGTCCACCCCGGCGTTGGTACGAGAATCGGATGCGAAAACGATCCCTGCATTGAGGATCGTGGCGGCACAATAGGTCATGCGAGAGGCTCCGGTAAGGCTGGCTTCGAGGTATAGCGCACCTTAACGAATGGTTGTTGTTAGGGCAAGTCAATCTTCGGCCGGCCAAAAGTAGGTTGAGTTCACCAGATCGCCAAGGCCATAAATACGGCTGAGGCAGCGCGTCAGATATTCATGCAGCCCCTGGGCGATGATGTCCTCGATGCGGCCGTAGCGCAGCTCGGAATACAGCAGGCCGGACTGGCGCAGAAGTTCACCGGCACGCTCGCCGTTGATCTCGCGCAGTTGCTGATTCACCTCCTGTAGGCTGGCGTGCAGCGAACGCGGCATGTCGGCGCGCAGGATCAGCAATTCCGCCACCCGCCGCGGCGTGATTACATCGCGATAGACCTTGCGGTAGGTTTCGAAGGCCGAGACCGAGCGCAGCAGCGCGCCCCACTGGTAGTAATCGGCGGCACCGCCTACATCCTGTAGGCTGGGCAGCAGGATGTGGTATTTCACGTCGAGGATGCGCGCCGTATTGTCCGCTCGTTCAAGGAAGGTGCCGAGACGAAGGAAGCGGAATGCGTCGTCGCGCAGCAGGGTACCGTAGGTGATGCCGCGGAACAGGTGGGAGCGTTCCTTGACCCATTCGAAGAACCCTGCGATGCCGTCGGGAGCGACACCGCCGCTGCGGATCGAGTTGATCTCGATCCAGGTCGAGTTGAGCGCTTCCCACATTTCCGAGGTGACGCTGCCTCGCACGGTGCGAGCGTTTTCCCGCGCCAATTGCAGGCTGTTCACAATACTCGACGGATTGGTCTCGTCCAGCGCCATGAAGTGGATCACGTCGTCGGCGCTAACTTCGCCGTGTTGCTGCGAGTATTCGTAGTGCAGGCCGCTTATGTTGAGCATTGCGCTCCATTCCTGCGCAGGCTCCTGCGTCGCCTGTTTCAGCAGCGACATGCGGTAAGTGACGTCCAACATGCGCGCGGTGTTCTCGGCCCGCTCCATGCTGCGGGCCATCCAGAACAGGTGATCGGCGGTACTTGATAGCATTAAATCCAACCCCAAAAAATATCAACCACGGGGAACACGGAGAGCACGGGGTTCACGCTGGGGCTCCCCGAGTACCCCGTGGCCCCCGTGGTTTGCTTTTCATTGCTCCAGTACCCAGGTGTCCTTGGTGCCGCCGCCCTGTGACGAATTCACCACCAGCGAACCTTCCTTCAAGGCGACGCGCGTCAAGCCGCCGGGCACCAGGGTAATGTCCTTGCCCGACAGGACGAAGGGGCGCAGATCGATGTGGCGCGGGGCGACGCCGGACGCGACGAAGGTCGGGCAGGTGGATAGCGAGAGCGTCGGCTGCGCGATGTAGTTGGCTGGGTTGGCGGCGATCTTGTCGCGGAAGAGGCGGATTTCCTCGCGACTGGCAGCCGGTCCGACCAGCATGCCGTAGCCGCCGGAGCCGTGCACCTCCTTCACCACCATCTCCGGCAGATGGGCCAGGACGTACTTCAGATCGTCAGGCTTGCCCAGCGCCCAGGTCGGCACGTTCGACAGGATTGGCTCCTCGCCGCAGTAGAAACGGATCATCTCCGGCACATGCATGTACATCGCCTTGTCGTCGGCAATGCCGGTGCCAACCGCGTTGGCGAGCGTCACCTGGCCCCGCCGATACGCATCGAACAGACCGGGGACACCGAGCACCGAATCGGCGCGGAAGGCCTGCGGATCGAGAAAATCGTCGTCGAGGCGACGATAGATCACGTCCACCCGCTTGCGACCGTGCGTAGTGCGCATATACACCACGTCGTCGGCGACGAACAGGTCGCTGCCCTCGACCAGTTCGATGCCCATCTGCTGGGCGAGAAAGGCATGTTCGAAATAGGCGCTGTTGAACTGGCCCGGAGTCAACACCACCACCGTCGGATCGACGATGCCGGCCGGCGCCACGGCGCGCAGATTGTCGAGCAGCAGATCGGGATAATGTTCGACCGGCGCAATGGCCTGGCGGGAAAACAGCTCCGGGAACAGACGCATCATCATGCGGCGGTTCTCCAGCATGTAGGACACCCCGGACGGCGTGCGCAAATTGTCCTCCAGCACATAGTAATCGCCGGCGCCGGCCCTCACCAGATCAATGCCGGCGATGTGGGCATAAACCTGCCCCGGCAGATCGACGCCCACCATCTCCTTGCGAAACAGCGCGTTGTCCAACACCTGGCGCGGCGGAATGCGTCCGGCTTTGAGGATTTCCTGATCGTGATAGATGTCGTGCAGGAAAGCGTTGAGTGCCTTGACCCGTTGCTTCAGCCCCACCGCCATTCGCGCCCACTCATCCGACGGGATGATGCGCGGCACGATGTCAAAGGGAATCAGGCGCTCCTTGCCGGCGTCCTCGCCGTACACTGCGAAGGTGATGCCGACCCGGTGAAAAGCCAGATCGGCCTCCTCCCGCTTGCGCGCGATGACTTCAGGCGCGGTGGATTCCAGCCATTCCGCAAAGGGCCGATAGTGCGAACGCAAACTCGCCGCGTCCAGATGCATTTCATCGTAGGGCAGGTGCATGGCAAACGTTTCCGGTCAAACCATGACTGAGGGATCGCAGGAAGCATGCCATCCTGAAACACCGGGGAAATCCCTTTCCATGCAAGCGTTATAGGTGTCTCCGCACCAGAAGCGGGCTTGAGGATGCCCCGCGGCGGTGCGCCTCGGATTTCACCGCATGGCGCAGCGTTAAGCGCAATCCAGCGCCAACTGTTCGATCACGGCGGCGAACTCGCCTTCGGGCGGCGCTGCCAGAGTCAACGTCTCACCGTCCAGCGGATGCGCGAATTCCATCGCAACGCAAGCCAGCAACAACCGCCGGCAGCCGAACAATTCCTGAAACAGGCGGTTATGGCGACCCTTGCCATAGGTGGCATCGCCGACGATGGGGTGGCTGATGTGTTTCAGATGGCGACGCAACTGGTGGCGGCGACCGCTCACCGGTTCAAGTTCCAGCAGCGCGTAACGGCTGGTCGGGTAGCGGTCAACCCGATAAGGCAACTCGTAGGTAGCCAACCGGCGATAGCGGGTGAGTGCGTCCTGCAGCGGCGGGCTTTCTTCGCTCCTCATTGCCGTCGCGTAATCGTCCCGAATGCGCGGCAGCGGATGGTCGATCTCGCCCTGCGCGGGCGGATGTCCGCGCACCACAGCGAGATAGCGCTTGCGCACCGCCTTGCCCATGAATGCCTCGCCCAGCGTGCGGGCCATGCCGGGATCGAGCGCGAATACCAGCACACCGGAGGTACCGCGGTCAAGGCGGTGAACGGGGTAGACCCGACGGCCGATCTGGTCGCGCAGCAATTGCACGGCGAAACGTTCTTCGTGACGGGCCAGATTGCTGCGATGGACCAGCAACCCCGCCGGTTTATGGATCGCGACGATATGCTCGTCACGGTAGAGGATGGGCAGCATCAGGATGCGCAGCCGGCAAGCAATCGATCGACAATTTTCCGCTCAGGCATCTTCAAGGAGCGAATCGCACCTGGCCTCATCCAACTGATCCGCTTGACGTCGGCCGCCCCCGCTGAGCCGCTAACAGACGATCGGAGACGCCGAGTTTGCGGTAGATCTTTTTCAGGTGCCATTTCACCGTTTCCGGCGTGATGAACAGTTTTCGCGCGATCTGCTTGTTGGAGAGTTTTTGTCCGACGAGTTCGAGGATGTCCAGTTCGCGGCTGCTCAGGCTGTTATCGGTCGCGTCGCCCTCCGCATGGCTGAAAACGACATTCCGTTTCCCGTCTTCACTTCCCGGTTGTATGCCCAGGGCTCGATAAAGCGCCTGGTAATACTCTCCCAGAGGCATTTCGCCATCCGGATTCTTCAGAGCCCAGAGGATCGGGATGATCATCGCGCCGGCGTCTGCCAGCAGGCGGAGGGTCCCCTCATTCTCGGCAAGCCGCAGCACGCTCGACAGGTGGGTGCGGGCGGCATCGACCTTGCCGCGGCCATGGCAGGCGACGGCGAGCAGGATGCGTAATTGGGCCAGGTCATGTGGCATCAGCCCCGGGCTGTGCTGTTCGCTTGCAAGCGTTGATTCAAGCAGGGCTTCCGCTTCGTCGAAGCGGCGGTTGTGTATGAGCAGGCGGGCACTCTCCGCCCGAACCATGCAGACGATCGGGCTGTCCTCCGGGCGGACTGTGCCGATAGCGGCCACAATTCCGTCGAGCTTGTGCACAACCCGTTCTGCCGCTTTTGGCTGGTCCTCCGCCAACCAGAGGCGGACTCGTTCGGCGAAGCAGGCGGCGAGCAGTCTTGACCAGCCCCGCTGGTCGGCCAGGGCCTCGCATTTGGATAAAAGCCCATGAGCAGCTTCCCGTGCGCCCTGAATCATGCGGATGCGGACGAGCGAGATATATGCCGATTGAATCGGCTCCAGCCAGCAAACATCGTCGATGATGTCGAAGCGGTCCGCCAGCAGGTCCTCTACGGCTTCCAGCCGATTCCAGTCGTAATAGATTCCGGCGAGGGAGGCGGCGAGCAGCGATGCCGCCGCCGAGCGCCGGCCACCCTGGCGTTCGCAGAGTTCCAGCGCGTCTTCCAGTTGTTGTACACCGGCCCGCAACTGGCCACTGTGGACATTGAGGGCGGCGACGAGGTTGGCGCGGTAACTGAGCATGAACAGATTGCGTGAACCGTCATCGCCGAACTGGTAGAACTCGCTGACGCGGCGGGCTGAGGCCAGATCGCCCACCTTGCGGTAGAGGTGGATCATGACGTTCATGAACGCCTCGTCCTCCCAGTCGAATTCCCGCTCTGGCCTTTTCCCGTCGGGGAAGCGCTCCGACCAAACCTGCTTGCCCAATTCGAGCGCGGAGGATATGTCATCCTGCGTCGCGAAGATCGAGACGCACTGGGCGCGCAGGGTGCGCCGCAATTCCTCCCGATTCGGGAACGGCTCGTCGCGCAATTGCGCATCGACTTCGGCGACCAGCGCCCGCGCTTCCTGAGGCCGCATGGTCAGGATCAAGGCCCAGATCAGCGCAATCCTCAGGCTCGGCCGTTGCCGCAGAGTCTGTGCAGGCAGCTTCTGCACCCAGCCGCGGAAAGTCAGCACGCGGCTGTTTCTAAGTTCATCGAGAACGCAGCGTTCGAGCCAGTCGGCCGCGAGGTCGGCATGCCCGGCATCGACTGCATGACGCACCGCCTCGGCCCACTGTGCATGTTCCGAGAACCACTCGGCCGCACGCAAATGCAGGAATGCAATTTCATCGGGCATCTGGCGCTTGAGCTGGGCGCGCAGGAAGTCGGCGAACAGGGCGTGATAGCGATACCAATGACCCTCCTCGTCGAGCGGCTGCAAAAACATGTTCTGGCTGACCAGCCATTCGAGCTTCTCTTCCGCTCCACGGGTCCCGGTAATGCGTTCGCAGAGGCTGCCGTTGAGTCGGTCGACGATGGCCGTGCGCAACATGAATTCGATGGTTTCTTGCGGAATTCGGCTCAGCACGTTGAGCGAGAGGTAATCGCTCAAGGCCTTTGAATGGCGGGGAAAGGAAGAGATCAGCCGGTTCAGGCTTTTAAGCCCCGGCATCGCCAGGGTTGCGATCTGCATGCCGGCAACCCACCCTTCGGTCGCTTCGTGGACGGCGAGGACTTCATCGGGGGAGAGCCTGACCGCAGTGGAACCGGCAAAAAAAGCCTGGGTTTCCTCGACGCCGAAGCGCAGTGCATCGGTATCGATCTCCACCAGTTGATTGCGCACGCGGAGCAGGGAGATATTCAGCGCAGGATTGGCGCGGCACGCGGCAACGATGTGCAGGTTGGCGGGAATATGGTCGAGCAGGAAGGCCAGATGGCCATGGACCGCAGGGTCGGTGATCTTGTCGTAATCGTCCAGCATCAAGATGACCTCGCGCCCGAGGTTGTCCAGCATGTTGATGATGGAGGTCAGCTGCGCCTTGACCGAAACCATCTTGCCGGCAACCCGCTGCTCGGCGGTCTCGTCCGCCAGCCCCCCCAATGCCTCGGCAAGGGCGGCGGTCAGGTAGTCGACGAACCGGCTCTCGTCGTTGTCGTCCTGGTCGAGGGTCAGCCAGGCGACGATCTGGCCGTCGACCAGAAGCGCTTCGCGCCAGATCGTGAGCAGCGTGGTCTTGCCGAATCCGGCCGGTGCCTTGATCAGGGTCAGCGGGCGAATCAGGCCGGCCGACAGCGACTGCAACACGCTGACACGGGAAACCGGGGAGCGTGTCAGCCGCGGCGGACTGAATTTTGTCCTGATCAGCAGGGAGGAGAATTTCTTCTGGGTGCTCACGAATCTCCTCGATGGCTCTGCGTTCAGGTTGACGGTTCAGGTTTTGGGTACATTCTAAAGAAACAAAGCAGTGGAAGAGATTGATGGGGAATCAACAAGATGCGGTCGCCAGCCCGCTGCGAGACCGCCACGCGCAGCCGCCACCCCCCCCATGCGCTCCCCGTCCGGAATCCACCGCCGCGGCGATGTTTCGCTAATCTGGCCGGCTAGGCGGGATTTCGGCGTCGCCAACACTTCGGCGCAGGACACCGGCCAAGGGTTTGTTCGACGAACAGAGTGCTTGAATAGCCATCACCAGAACGGAGGAAATCATGACAAAAAAATCGCGACTGATTGAGAATCTTGAGCAGGCCTGGACCGGCGACCTTGAGGCATTGTTAGGTCAATATACGGAGGACTGCATGTTCGAGGACAAGGCCTTCGGCTTGGTGCACCACGGTCACGCCGGCCTGCGCGAGGTGTTCGAGTTCACCTACAAAATGATGCCCGATTTCCGCGTCGCCTACGGCGACTGCGTTATCGACGAGGCCTTCGGCGCCGTGCAATGGGTGTTCACCGGCTCCTTCCATGGCGATTTCGAGGGCAGCCTGCATGCGGGAACGCCGGTTCGCGTAGAGGGCGTGTCCTTCATGAAACTGCGCGAGGGTCGCATCGCACACAACGCGGATTACTGGAACCTCGCCGCGCTGGCCCTGCAACTGCGCAAGGATTAGAGTAGCCAGCTACCCGCCTGAACGCTGTCGTGGTGCAGACTGCGGCTTTTTTCTGATACCAAGAGGAGATGCCAAATGAAGAAAACAGTACAAGAAATCCAACTTGCCGATACGCTCGACCAGCGCGTTGCGCCGCGCCGCCGCCTGCTTGGACAGCTTGCTGGCGTGACGGCCGCCGTGCCGCTCGGCCTGCTCGCCTCGGCGCAGCCCGCCCAGGCGGCCTCCGATCTGAAAAAGAACTTCCTCGGCATGATCAAGGCCTGGAACGACCACGATTCGGCAAAGATCGCCAGCTACTTCATCGACGACTGCACCTACACGGACATTGCTCTTGAGGTCGCGCATCACGGCAAAAAGGAAGTCATCGCCTTCGCCGACGGGACATTCATCGGCTTCCCCGACTTCGAGATTGTGATCAAGTCCTGTTTCGCCGGGCAAGACTCGGTGGCAGCCGAGTGGGACATGATCATGTCCTGGAAGGGGCCCTATCCCAGCCTCGGACCGACGCCCGACGGCAAAACGTATCGCCTGAAAGGCGCGTCGGTGTCGCATTTCAACAAGGCGGGAAAGATCATCGGCAACACGGACTACTGGAACCTGAACGCGTTCATACAGCAGATGAAGAAGAGCTGAAACGCCTCTTCAAAGCGGCGAGGCATGACCGCCCGCATCGAACAGTTTCAGTCAAGCGTCAATCGAGCAAAGGAATGAACGCATGCTTTCCATAGACAAGAATCGTCCGCCCGCCGAGTGGATCGCGGATTTGCGCCGACGCTTTCCGTGCGAAACGGAAATCGATCGGATTCTCACCAGCAAGCTGAACCGCCGGGCCGGCCCCGGCTATTCTCCGGTCAGTCTGGAAACCCTGAGCAATGGCGTGAAAGCCCTGCTGCAACAGGAACTGAAGGAGCCGTTCGAGGTTGTCGAAGCGAAATGGCTCTCCGGCGGGGCATCCAAGGTACAGATGGAGTTCAAGCTGCAATGGAACGAGCCCGGAGTCGGGCGCACAACGACGCGCATGGTGTTGCGCATGGAGCCGGCCGAATCCGCGGTCGAAACCAGCCGCTTGCGCGAGTTCCAGTTGATCAAGGCGTTCGAGGGCATCCTGCCGGTGCCGAAAGCCTACTGGGCCGACGCCGAGGGCAAATATTTCCCCTACCCGGCCATCATCTACGGTTTTGCCACGGGGGTGACCAAACCCACCGGGAGCGTCAGCAACGTGAGCGGGACGGGCATCAATTTCGGCCCGGCGCTGCGCCCCATCATCGGCGCGCAGTTTGTCGATCACATGGCCAGGATGCACACCATGGACTGGCGCCAGGCCGATCTGAGCGCCTTCGATGTGCCGGCCCTGGGCACACAGGCGGTCGAGTGGCAGATCAACTGGTGGGAGCGGGTGTGGGAAGAGGATAGCAACGAGGACATCCCCTTGATGCGTTTCGCCGCCGACTGGCTGCGCCAGAACATGCCGCCGGTCGACCGGCTCTCGGTGGTGCACGGGGATTACCGCTCCGGCAACTTCCTGTACACGGAACACGACAACCGGATCACCGCCTGGCTCGATTGGGAACTCGGCCATCTCGGCGACCGCCATGAAGACCTGGGTTACGCCCTCAACCTCGTCCATGCGCACAAGTCCGAGGACGGAAAGACCGTGCTCTACAACGGATTCATGCCCAAGGAAGCGCTTTTCGAAGCCTACGAGAAGGCATCGGGCCTGTCGGTCAGCCCCAAGATCGTCGACTACTACCGGGTACTGAGCACCTACAAGCTAACGGCCGTCTGCATTGGCAGCACCTACCGTATAGCGCGGGGTGGCAAGAGCCACCAGGATGTGCTGCTCGCCTGGCTCATCGGAGCCGGTTACGTTATCGCGGAAGATCTTCGCCGCGTTTTGAAGGAGGTCTGACATGGAAATTCGACCCGCGATACAGATTCAAGCCATGATCAAGTCCATGATCGACGTGGTGTTGCCCGCCGTCGATCCGGAACACAAGATGGCGCAGGAGCAGGCCCAACTGATCATCGGTACGCTGAAAATGATGGGGCAGAGGCTGCCGCTACAGTTCCGCTATGACCGCAAGGAACTCGACGAGTATGTGGCGCTTTCCGTCGAGTTGCTGAAGCAGATGCGCGGCAGCGAAAAAACCCAAAGTGCGATGAAAGAGCTCGGCGCCAGTCAGGTTGAGGGGGCGGCGGTGCTTGACCGCGCCCGTGCCGAACCGGGCGAGCTGGAAACCGCCGTGTTCGATCTGCGCGCGAAAGTCGGCGCACTGGTGAAAGCCGTCGGCGCCGATGGCGAGGCGGCAAGCCGCGACGCACTCAAGCATCTGATCCTGGACGCCGCAGAGAACCAGTTGCAGCGCGAGCTTTCGTGGCAAGCCGCCCTCGGCTATTCCGACCCGGCGGAGCTTCAGCCCATCGAGAACCTCATCGGCGTCTCACCGGCACGTTAATCAATTTTCATATTAAGGAAGGACTGATTAAGTCTCCCGTTCGCCCTGAGCCTGTCGAAGGGTATGGGACAAACGCTTGAAATATTAGTGATTAAGTCCGCCCATGGTTCGACAGGCTCACCACGAACGGACTTAATCAGTTATTTCTTAAAAAGGGACGACCATGTCGACTTATCATTACCCGATCAAGAAACCGCTCGAATCCATTCTGATATTTGGCGCCAGCGCGCATATCGGCGGTCCGTTGGCGCGCCACGTGACCGACAACGCACCCGATGTGCGCCTGCGTTTGGCGACATCGTCGAAAGCCAAGGCGGAGAAATTGAAAATCGATTTCCCCAAGGCCGAAGTCGTCGTCGCCGACTACTACGACCTGCCCTCGATGCGCGCCGCCACCAAGGGCATGGAAGGCGTGTTCCTGGTCTCGCCCGACTTTCTCGACGAACACATCGCCATGGCGGTGTTCCGCCGTGCGGTTACCGACAACGGAGTAGTTCGCCATGTAATCCGGATTCTCGCCGATCCGCCCGGCGTGACGCTCCACCATGTGCCGAAGGAGATGCATGCCTTCGGCGGCGGCACGGCGATCCAGAACCTGATCGCCAAGGACTTCCTGGAAAAGACCGATCTGCCGATCACCTATCTGAATTCGGCGGGCTGGTATTTTGACAACTACAAGACCTGGCTGGCGGCGCCGATTCTGCAAAAACGTACACTGACCATGTCGGCACCGCGCCGCGTGCTGTATTTCGATCCCAACGAGCTGGGCGAAGTGGCGGCGCGGATTTTTCTTTCCGACGATGCGCGACACATCGGCGGCAGCTACCAGTGCGACAACGGCCAGGATCTGACCAGTTTCGAAGAGGCCGCCGCATTGATGAGCGAAATCTTCGGCGTCAAGATTGCCTACGACGGCAGCGACGAGGGCTTCATGCGCGAAATCGGCGAACCGGCACGCGCCTACTGGTCCAACGTCGGCGCCTTCGCCAACGGCCAGGACCCGGCGGAATATTTCCTGGCCTATTGGCGCTTCGAGCAGGCGAACGAGAATGCCTGGCGGCGCACCGACTTTGCCGGGCGCATCCTCGGCCGCACACCGCGGTCGTTGCGCCAGTGGCTGACCGAGAACCGCGACTTTTTCCTCAAGGGCATGGGTGTGTAAGCCGGGCAACGGCCCCGATCCGGTGCGGATGCGTGCGCATCGGGCCGGGGAGCCTTGCCGACGAAAATTCGACCCCATTCGACCCTGTTTGAGACTGAAAGAAAACCTATGAGTAGCGGCTACGAGAGATTCGAAAGCCTGGCCCCCGGCGATGGCAACCCGCGCTGGAACCAGAGCTTCTATTACAACTTTTATGACCCGGTTACCAAGACGGCCGGATTGATCCGTCTCGGTCTGATGGAAAACCTGCGCGAGACGAATACCTGGTTCGTCTTCTTCCAGGACGGCTTGCCGATCTACAACCGGGTCAACATGAACTTGCCATACACCTTCGATCGTCCGGGAAACGGCATCAAGGTGGCCGGCATGTATATCCATGCAGTCGAACCACTGAAGAAAACCCGCATCCTGTTCTCGGATGTCGATTTTTCAGTTGACCTGTGCTGGGACGAGCGCAACCCGATGGTGAACCCGCTCACCATGGATTCCGGCAAGGATGTCTTTTCCAGTGAAATGGCACACGTCCATCTGGAAGGGACGGCAAACGTTACCGGTCACATCGTGCACCGCGGCCAACGCATCGAAATCAACGGTACCGGGTTCCGCGACATCGGCGTCGGCCCGCGCAACTGGGACGTTCTCAAGAACTACCGCCTGGCCTGGCCTGTGTTCGAGGACGGCACAGCTCTCGCCGGCGTGCGCGCCGTTTCCACCAGCGGCGACACCTCGTACATGCGCATGTACCACGACGGCAACAAGTGGCTGCGGGTCACGCAGATCGAAGGAAAACAGACTTACGCTGAGGACACGTTTTCCATTGCGACCGCCCACTGGACATGGACCGACGAGAACGGCAGAAGTTACGAGATGACCGGCAAGCCGCTGCTGCGTTGGTTCTTCTCCGTCGACACGTTTCTCGTGTGCGAGCAGATCATGGAGTACCGCACTACCGACGGCAGGGTAGGGTACGGTCTGCATGAAAATGGCTATCGGCTACCATGGAAAGGCATAGAAATCTGAACTAATTGGCCTCCACGAAACCCGGGGCGATTCAGTCTCGCCCCCACTTCTTCGCTAAAGGTGAGCGCATGAGCGGCCTCGACAAGAATCGACCGACCAAGGAGTGGATCGAATTGATCCGCCGCCGCTTTCCCTGCGAAACGGAGATCGACCGCGTCCTCACGCGCAAGATGTTGCTGCGCGCCGGGCCGGGGTATTCGCCGGTGAGCCTCGAAACCCTGGTCGATGGCGTCAACGCCCTGCTGCGCCAACATCTGCGCGACGATTTTCGCGTTTTCGATGCGCAGTGGATGACGGGCGGCGCATCGAAACTGCAAATGTCCTTCGTGCTCGACTGGAATTCCCCGGAATTGGGCCGCACGCGTACGCCCATGGTGTTGCGCATGGAGCCGGCTGCATCGGGCATCGAGAGCAGCCGCATGCGCGAGTATCAGATTCAGCGCGCGCTGAACGGACACATTCCGGTGCCGGCCGCCTACTGGGTCGATGTCGAGGGCAAGTATCTGCCCTATCCGGCGATCATCTGCGGTTATGTGAACGGGGTCACCAAGCCGAGCGGCACCGATGCCCGCGTCAGCGGCACCGGGACGACCTTTCCGCCCGAGACCGGCCGCGTGCTCGGGCACCAGTTCGTCGGCCATATGGCGACCCTGCACCGTCTCGATTGGCGCAACGCCGGGCTCGACGCTTTCGACGCGCCGGCAACCGCGCTGCAATCGGTGGAATGGCAGATCAACTGGTGGCAGCGGGCGTGGGAGGAGGATTCCAACGAGGACATTCCGCTGCTGCGGCTGGCCATCGCCTGGATGCGCAACAACATGCCGCCGATCGATCACCTGTCGCTGGTGCATGGCGACTTCCGCACCGGCAATTTTCTCTACGACGAAGCAGACAATCGCATCACCGCGCTGCTCGATTGGGAAACGGCGCACATCGGTGACCGCCACGAAGACATTTTCTACATGACCACCGCGCCGTATCGCCAGTTCGCCGCCGACGGCAAGACCGAAGTGATCGGCGGCATGCTGCCGGCCGAGGAGTTTTACGCGGCCTACGAAAAAGCCTCGGGCCTGCCTGTCATTCCCAAGACGGCGACGTTCTATCGCGTGTTGAACAGCGTCAAGATCGCCTCGGTTGCCCTAGCGTGCTGCTATCGCGTGGCGCGTGGCGGCAAGACGCATCAGGACGGCTGGTGGCGTGGATCATGGGCGTCGCCTATACAGTGATGGACGATCTGCGCATCACACTTGAAGAAGTGCTTTGAAATAAACAATCCATCGGAGAAACACAAATGATTAAACCGCACGACGTCGAATTCCATCTCCCGGCAGATATCGACTATCGCTACGGCGAAACCAACTATTTCCTGTTCTACATCCCGGAAGAGCGCCTCATGGCGCAGATCTACACGGTCTCGCGCAAGGCCATCGGCGTCATGGCCGTCGACGTGCTGATCCTCGGCTGCCTGACCGAGAGCCGCGGCGAGTACCTCTACAACGACGTGCAGCAGCACCTGCCGGTGCCGGAAAAGCTGTCCGACTACACGACGCCCAATGGTTTGCACGTCCAGGTGACCAAGGCGCCGCGCGACTACCGTGTCGATTACGTCGGCTTCGACAACACCGAAATCCACTTCGATTTCACCGGGCTCATGGAACCCTTCGACATCCACGATCCCGACCACAGCCCCAAGGCGGCGAAAGACAAAAGCGCCCAGGTGGCCGGCTCGGGCATGGGCGAAGCCTACGGCGGCCACTTCGATCTGACCGGCCAGGTCAAGGGCGCGCTCAAGTTGCGCGGCAAGGAATACAACATCGACTGCGTCGCCACCATGGACCACAGCTGGGGCGCCCGTCCCGAAGTCGGGCTGCATCCGATGGGCTGGATGAACGCCCATTTCGGTCCCGACCTCGCCATCCACTGGATCAATACTTGGGACCCGGACCAGCCGATCGGTTCGCAGCAGGCCTTGGCGCACGGCTACGTCCTCGAGGACGGCAAGGTCTACGGTCTCACCGACATCAAGCTGCGTTCGACGCGCATGGGTTCGCTCAACACGGCGATGGAAGTGATCGCCACCGACATCCGCGGCCGCGAATTCCACCTGCACGGCCAGGCCGAAGTCGGCGCGCCGTGGGTGGCCTACGTCTGCGCAATCTCCAGCGTGCAGGAATTCCGTTGGACGCTGCCAAACGGCCGCATCGGCTACGGCATGGTGATGGACAACCTGCCGCTGAAGGACACCAATTTGCGTCGCGGACGTCGCTGGACGGATACGCAGCCCAGCGTTGACTAGCCAGCCCCAGACCAAAAGGGGGGGCTGGCGAATGGCCTCGTGATCTAGAATCTTATCGAGGCAACGAATTCCAACAACACGCAGGCGTCGCCGCAGCGGCGCCGCAATCCACACAAGGAGGCAACCATGGCGGTACTCGCTGACGTACTGAATTCCTACATCCTGCCCGGCCACGCCGCCGACGCACGCCCCGGCCTCAAGCAGGCACAGGACGGTGAGCGCTTGGGCCTCGGCGGCATCTTCCTTTCCGAGCGCTGGGAAACCAAGGAACTCGGTGCGGTGATGGGCGCACTGACCCAGGTCACCCGCCGGGTCAAGCTGGTCGCCGGTCTCACCCACTTCGGCACCCGCCACCCGCTGGTACTGGCCGGCATGGCGGCGACGATGCAGGCACTTTCCAACGGCCGCTTCGTGCTCGGCTTCGGCCGCGGCGTGCCGTCGCAGTTCGCCAAGCTCGGCATCCCGGTGCTCAACAACCAGGGCATGGCCGACTACGTGGGCATCCTGCGCAAGCTGTGGGCCGGCGAGACCATCAACTACAAGGGCCCGGCCGGCGACTACCCGGCAATGCAGCTGGCGCACAGCTGCGACAACCCGCCGCCGATCATCATGGGCGCCACCGGACCGAAGACGCTGGCGATGGCCGGCGCCCATTTCGACGGCGTCGTGCTCCACCCCTTCCTCACCATCGCCGGGGTCAAGCGCTCGGTCGACATCGTGCGCAACGCGGCGAAAGAGGCCGGACGCGATCCGAAATCGATTCGCATCTACGCCATCGTCGTCACCGCCCCCGATACCCTGGCCCCCGCAGTGCGCGCCGACGTACTCGAAGCCCGCGCCGTGTCCTACTTCATGCACAAGGAACTCGGCCAGCCGATCATCAACATGAACGGCTGGGACGAAGCACCGATGAACCAGCTGGTCGCCGCCGATCTGGCCAAGCTCGACTACGGCACCGCCGACCTCAAGGAGTCGCGCCGCCTGATGGCCGAAGCCGCGCTGAAAATCATCCCGCAGGAGTGGCTGACCAGCGGCGCCGCGATCGGCAGCGTCGACCATTGCATCAGCCGCCTGCGCGAGTACATCGCTGCCGGTGCCGATGAAATCCTGCTCCACGGCACCACGCCGGACCAGCAGGAACAGGTCATCGCCGCCGCATGCACGCAGGTGCTCTGAGAATCATTTGCCAGATGCGGGCGACGTCCTGAGCGTTGTCCGCACTATCCGCAGTCCACGCTGACACCTCGCCCCGGTACGGTGAATCAGCCGATTCAAACTCATAAAGGAGCGGCACCATGAGCAATCCGATTTATCCCGAGTTCGGCTATTACGCACTTCCCGGCCACATTTCCGAGCCGAAGAATATCCTTGAGGAAATCGCCGCCGGCGACAAGGTGGGGATGGGTTCGGTGTGGATTTCCGAGCGCCTCAACACCAAGAACGTCGAAGTGCTTTCCGGCGTCGCCGCCGCGCTGACGCCGCGCATGGGCATCGCCAGCGGCCTGCTGGCCAACATGCCGCTGCGCAATCCGCTGGTGACCGCGGCTTATGCGGCGACGATGATGAAACTCACCGACAACCGCTTCGCGCTGGGCGTCGGTCGCGGCTTCAGCATGATTTCGGATGCGGCCGGCGTGGCGCCGTCGACATTCAAGGTGATGGAGGACTACATCACCATCCTGCGCCAGTTGTGGCGCGGCGAATCGGTCAACTACAGCGGCCCGCTGGGTACCTTCCGCAACCTGAACCTGGGCACCAAGCTCGACGTGATGCCGCCGGTGATCATGGCCGCGATGGGCGACAAGACCTGCGAATGGGCGGGCCGGCTGTGCGACGGCGTGGTCTACAACTCGCTGTGGGGCCCGGCGGCGGTGCGGCATTCGACGCAGGTCGTGCGTCAGGGTGCGGCCAAGGCGGGGCGCGATCCGAAAAGCGTCAAGGTGTGGACCATCCTGGTCACCGCCAGCGATGTTTCCGAGGAAATTGTGCTGAACACCATCATCCGGCGCATGAATACCTACATCCTGGTGCCGCCGATGTTCGACGCCATTTGCGAATTGAACGGCTGGGATCCGGCCACGGCGCAGAAAATCCGCGACGAACTGAAAAAGCTCGACGGCGCGCCCAAGCCCGGATTATTGGGCGACGAGCACACCACCCGCGATCTCGATCAGCTGCGCCACATGCGCAAGTTCTATCCGCAGCAGTGGATCGACGACGGTGTCGCCGTCGGCACCGCCGCCGAGTGTGTGCAAAAGGTTCTGCAGCGCTTCGATGCCGATGTGGACGGCATCCTTTTCCACGGCACCCACCCGGCCAATCTCCAGTCCTTGATCAACCTCTGGCCGCAGCATCGGCCGAGCGGAATGTTCGACGGTCGCTCGGTCAATCCCGGGCTTTGAAGAAGTCTTACCCATAAAATCAAATCGCATCGAGGTTCCCCATGACTGAAGCACTCCCCACCATCGCCATCGTCGGCGGCACCGGCGATCTGGGCACCGGTCTGGCGCGGCGCTGGGCCGGCGCCGGCTATCCCGTCATCATCGGTTCGCGCACCGCGGACAAGGCGCAGGAGGCCGTCGCTGCGCTGCGTGCCGTACTCACGGCACGCGGCTGCACGGACATTTCGGTCGAGGCGCGGGACAACGTCGGCGCCGCGGCGAAGGCCGACATCGTCGTGCTCACCGTCCCCTTCGGCCATCAGGCCGCCACCCTGGAAAGCATCAAGGCCGCGGTGCAGGGCAAGATCGTGGTCGATGTGACCGTGCCGCTGGTGCCGCCGAAAGTGGCGCGCGTGCAACTGCCGGCGCAGGGCTCGGCGGGCAAGATCGCGCAGGAAATTCTCGGCGAAGGCGTGCGCGTGGTGTCGGCCTTCCAGAACGTCGCTGCGCAGCACTTGCAGGACGACCACGCACTCGAATGCGACGTGCTCGTCTGCGGCAACGACAAGGATGCCCGCGAGGCCGTGGTCAAGCTCGTCGTCGCTGCCGGGATGCGCGGCTTCCACGCCGGCAGCATCGACAACTCCGCCGCCGCGGAGGCCATGACCTCGCTGCTGATCTTCATCAACAAGCAGTACCAGTGCCATTCGGGGATACGGATCACCGGAGTCTGATGCATGCAGCTGATTGCCCTGCCCGGATTGCCGCGGGTTCAACCGGGCGACGATCTGGCCGCGCTGATACGCGCAGCGCTGCAACCTGCCGGGCTTGAGCTGGCCGATGGCGATGTGCTCGTCGTCGCGCAGAAAATCGTCTCCAAGGCGGAGAACCGCTACGTCGAGTTGAACGACGTCACGGTCGGCGAGCAGGCGCAAACGCTGGCGGCGGAAACCGGCAAGGAGCCGCGGCTGGTACAGCTGATCCTCGACCAATCGGTCGCCGTGGTGCGCCACCGTCCCGGCGTGCTGATTGTCGAACACCGCAACGGTTACGTGCATGCCAATGCCGGCGTCGACCAGTCGAACATCGAGCAGCCGCCCGGCCAGCCGCGTGCCTTGCTGCTGCCGAAAGATCCCGACGCCAGCGCCGCACGCCTGCGCGCCGCCCTGGAAGAAACCGGCAAACACCTCAACGTCATCATCAACGATACGGCCGGCCGCGCCTGGCGCAATGGCGTCATGGGCTTTGCGCTCGGCAGCGCGGGCTTCGAACCGGTGGTCGACCTGATCGGCACGCGCGACCTGTTCGGCAACACACTACAGGTCACGCAGGTGGCGGTGGCCGACGAACTGGCCGCTGCCGCGTCTTTCGTCATGGGCCAGACCGCAGAGGCAACGCCGGTGGTGCTGATACGTGGCGCACGGCTGCTTCCGTCCGAGAGCACCTCGAAGAACCTGATCCGCGCGCGCGAACATGACCTCTTTCGCTGAGCGCAAGGTACTGGCCCTGTCGGGCGGCGTCGGCGGCGCCAAGCTCGCCCTCGGCCTTTCTAAAATTCTCACTCCGGCACAGCTCACCATCGTCGCCAACACCGGCGACGATTTCGAACATCTCGGACTGCCGATCAGCCCCGACCTCGACACCGTGATGTACACCCTGGCCGGACGCAACAATCAGGAACAGGGCTGGGGCCTCGCCGACGAGACCTGGCAGGCGATGGAGATGCTGCGCAACTACGCCGCACCGACCTGGTTCCAGCTCGGCGACAAGGACATCGCGACGCATTTGGTGCGGCGGCAGATGCTGGCGGAAGGAAAGACGCTGAGCGAAGTCAGCGCGCATCTGTGTCGGCAACTCGGCGTCGAACATTGCTTGCTGCCGATGAGCGACGATCCGGTGCAGACCTGGGTGGACACAGACGCGGGCGAACTGCCGTTTCAGACCTACTTCGTCGGCGAGCGCTGCCGGCCCACCGCGCGCGGCTTTCGCTTCGCCGGCATCGCCACGGCGCAGCCGCAGCCCGGCTTCATGACACGACTCGCCGATCCGCAACTGTCGGCGATCGTCATCTGCCCCTCGAATCCCTTTGTCAGCGTCGACCCGATTCTCCAACTCGCCGGCGTACGCGCGGCCATGGCGCAGAGCGCGGCGCCAGTGATCGCGGTCTCGCCCATCGTCGCCGGCGCAGCCATCAAGGGCCCGACAGCGAAGATGATGGCGGAAGCGCAGATGCCGGTCAGCGCCCTCGGCGTGGCCGAACACTATGGCGCGCGAGCTGACGGCGCGCTGCTCGACGGTTTTGTCATCGACGAGGCCGACGCCGATCAGGTGCAGGACATCGAGCGCCTCGGCATTGCCGTCCATGCGACCAAAACGGTGATGCACAGTTTGCAGGATCGCATCGACCTGGCACGCTCCACGCTGGAATTCGCGCTCGATTTAGCCGCACGACGGAAAGGCGGCTGAGCCGATGTGGGCCGTGCTGCCGCTGAAGGAGTTCCCCAACGCCAAGCAACGCCTCTCCGGCGTGCTCGACGGGCGGCAGCGCACCGATCTGCTCGAAGCCATGGCCAGCGACGTATTGCAGATCCTCAACGGCCATCCCGATCTCGACGGCACGCTGATCGTTTCCAACGATCCCGTCGCCCGCCGACTGGCGCGCACCTACGGCGCCGACTTCGTCAGCGAAGCCGAACTCGGCGCCCAGGGACTCAACGCCGTGGTCCAGGCCACGGTCAGGCAACTCGCCCGCAATGGGGAAGATGAAGTGCTGATCGTGCACGGCGACATGCCCCTCATCACCGCCGCCGAGATCAGCCTGCTGATCCGCCATCATCGTCTCGCCCCGGCCCCGGCATTGACGCTGGCCACCGACCGCCGCAGCGACGGCAGCAACGGCCTGCTCTGTTCCGCCAGCAGCGCGATTGCCTTCGCCTACGGCAAGGGCAGTTGCGCACAGCACCAGGCGCAGGCGCAACGTGCCGGCCTCGCCTGTAGCATCATGACCCTGCCGGGCATGAGCTGCGACATCGACGAGCCCGACGATCTGCTGGCTTTCTTGAATCACCCGAACGTTGCCGCCGCTACTCGCACCCGCGACTATCTGGCGGCCAGCGGCATCGCCCGGCAACTGCTGGCGCAGGAGCACATATGAGCACAATCCTCAACCGCGAACAGGCCCTCGAACTGGCCGCGAACGGCGACACCGCCGCGCTGATGGAGCGCGCGCGCGCCCTGCGCGACGAGGGCTTCGGCGGCCTGATCACCTATTCGCGCAAGGTCTTCATCCCGCTCACCCAGCTCTGCCGCGATGTCTGCCACTACTGCACTTTTGCGCAGACGCCGAAGCACCTCGACGCGCCCTACCTGAGCCTCGATCAGGTACTGGCGACGGTGAAGCAGGGTGCCGCGCTCGGTTGCAAGGAGGCCCTGTTCACCCTTGGCGAGCGTCCCGAATTGCGCTATGCCGCGGCGCGCGAGGCGCTCGCTGCGCTCGGCCACGAGACCACGCTGGGTTACCTCGCCGAAGTAGCACGCGCGGTGCTGGAGCAGACCGGCGTGCTGCCGCACATCAACGCCGGCTGCATGAGTGCGGAGGAAATCGCCCTGCTGCGCCCGGTCTCGGCCTCGATGGGCATCATGCTCGAATCAAGTTCGCCGCGGCTGTGCGAGGAAGGCATGCCGCACTACGGCTCGCCCGACAAGGACCCGGCACGGCGGCTGGAAACGATCCGCCTCGCCGGCGAGATGGCGGTGCCGTTCACCTCCGGCCTCCTCATCGGCATCGGCGAGACACGCCGGGAACGCATCGAATCCCTGCTCGCGCTGCGCGATCTGCATCAGCGCTATGGCCACATCCAGGAAATCATTGTGCAGAATTTCCGCGCCAAGGCCGGCACGAAAATGGCGCGGGCGACCGAGCCCGAAGTGGATGAATTGTTGTGGACCCTCGCCGTCGCGCGCCTGATCTTCGGGCCCGGCATGAGCCTGCAGGCACCGCCCAATCTGAACCCCGGCGTACTGCCGGCGCTGGTCGACGCCGGCCTCAACGACTGGGGCGGCGTCTCGCCGCTGACCCCGGATTACGTCAATCCGGAAGCGCCGTGGCCGCATCTCGCTCAACTGGCGCAGCTCAGCGGACAGGCCGGAAAGCGGCTGGAAGAACGGCTGACGATTTATCCGGCGTACGCCCTCGCCGCCGACACCTGGCTCGATCCGGCGCTGCGCGGCCGGGTGCGGCAGATGATCGATGCCCTCGGCTATCCGCGTACCGACAGTTGGGTGGCCGGGCTGGCGACAACGCCGGCAGCGGAAGAGCTGGCGCTGATCGCGACGCCGGTCGCTGCCGCGGATGTCGCTGCGCAACTGGTCGCCATCGTCGCCCGCGCCACGGCGGCAGAGGAACTCACGGAAGACGAGATCGTACGCCTGTTCGCCGCTCGCGGCGCCGAGTTCGGCTATGTCTGCCAGGCCGCCGACCGCCTACGCCGTGAAGTCAACGGCGACACGGTGAGCTACGTGGTCAACCGCAACATCAACTACACCAACGTCTGCTATTTCAAGTGCCGCTTCTGCGCCTTTTCCAAGGGCAAGACCAGCGAAGACCTGCGCGGCCAGCCCTACGATCTCGACCAGAGCGAAATCGCCCGGCGCTGCACGGAAGCCTGGGCGCGCGGTGCGACCGAGGTCTGCCTGCAAGGCGGCATCCATCCCGACTACACGGGACAGACTTATCTACAGATTCTGCAAACGATCCGCGCCGCCACGCCGCAGATGCACATCCACGCCTTCTCGCCGCTGGAAGTATGGCAGGGGGCGAAGACCCTCGGCCTGCCGCTGCGCGACTTCCTCCAGCAACTCAAGGATGCCGGCCTGAACAGCCTGCCCGGCACGGCGGCAGAAATTCTCGACGACGAGGTGCGCGCCATCATCTGCCCGGACAAGATCGACACCGCGCAGTGGCTCGAGGTGATCGAAACGGCCAGCAAAGTCGGCCTGAAGGCGACCGCCACCATCATGTTCGGCCATGTCGAGCATCCGCGGCACTGGGCGCGCCATCTGCTGCGCGTGCGCGCGGTGCAGGTGAATAGCGGTGGCATCACGGAATTCGTCCCCCTGCCCTTCGTCGGCGCCGAAGCGCCCATCTATCGCCGCGGCGGCACGCGCAACGGCCCTACTTTCCGCGAGGCCGTGCTGATGCATGCGGTGGCGCGGCTGGCGCTGCATGGGCAGATTTCGAACATCCAGACCTCCTGGGTCAAGATGGGGTATCAGGGTGCGGTGGCCTGCCTCAACGCCGGCTGCAACGATCTAGGCGGCACGCTGATGAACGAGAGCATCACCCGCGCCGCCGGCGCACAGCACGGACAGGAAACGGCGCCGCGACGGATGATGGAAATCATCGAAGGCGCCGGGCGCCAGCCCCGCCAGCGCACCACGTTGTACGGCGAGGTCGCCGAAGAACGCATAGAGGCGGCTCTGTCAGCGGCGCCGCTGCGCGACGTGATCAACACGCCGTGGCAGCCACGGGCGCACATCGCCCGGCCGGTTGCGACAGCTTAGGACCAATTTCAATAAGCGCTCAATCGGCCTTTTCTAGAGCCGCAGCACCGATCTGCGCCCTAAGTTCCGCCACCGCCGCTTCGAGTTCCACGACCCGCTGCTCCAGCCGCTCGATGCGGCCGGGCACCGGTGCCGGCCCCGCTTCGCTCTCCGCCGTTTCCGCCACGCCTGCCACCTCGCCGCTAAACAGGTGGGCATAGCGGGATTCGCGTCGCCCCGCCTCGCGCGGCAGGTGCACCACATACGGCCCGTCTTCGCGGCTCGTCAGCGCGGCCAGCGCCGCCTCGACCTCGCCGACATCGCTGAAGTGGCACAAACGGCTGGCGCGGCTGCGCAATTCACCCGGGGTCTGCGGGCCGCGCAGGAAAAGTTCGCAGATGACGGCAAGTTCCTGCGGTGAAAATTTCAGCGTTCCGTATTCGGTATTGCAGAAGCGATGCTGATACTTCGCCACCCGGCTGCCATAACCGCTCTGCTCGCTGACCAGAAACTTCTTGATCAGCCGATCGACGACGTCCTGCACCGTCGCTTCGTCCAGGTTCAACAGCGGATCGCGATTGCTCTTCTGGTTGCAGGCGTTGGTCAGCGCGTTCAGCGACAGGGGATATTGCTCCGGCGTAGCGATTTCCTTTTCGATCAGGCAACCGATGACGCGGGCTTCGTGGGGACTGAGTTCCAGGTGCATGCTGATGTTCCGGTAATTACCCGCCAAGCCGGGCGAAGGAAACGCCGCTCGACGAACGGCGGTGGCCGAGTCTAACGCCGGCCGACATCGGCGACGACAGTAACAATCCTCCGGCAGAGCCGGAGGCATTCAAATGTGAGCCGCTCGAAGCAGCTAGTCGGAGTCGCTAACGCGGCTCCGCATTGCGGGAGCCACCTGATCGGTGGTCGCTTATCTCCATAGGCCGAGTTGATCCAACCGCTCGTCCTCTTGCTCCTGCTTCCTGATGTACTCGCGGACAACCCCCTCGTCTCGGCCAACAGTCGATACAAAGTAGCCTCGGGCCCAGAAGTGTTGCCCGACGAAGTTGCGCTTCCGCTCTCCGTACGCCCGTGCCAAATGAATCGCGCTCTTGCCCTTGATGAAACCAATCACCTGCGATACCGCGTACTTCTGCGGTATCGCAATCATCATGTGCACATGATCAACCATCAGGTGGCCTTCCACAATCTCGCTTTCCTTCTGCGCGGCAAGCTTCCGGAATACCTCTCCAAGATGCCTGCGCAGTTCTCCGTACAACGTCTTTCGGCGGCGTTTGGGAATGAATATCACGTGATATTTGCAGTCCCACGCCAAGTGGCTCAAACTTTCATACTTGTCCATCACGATTCTTCCTTTCGTTTGCTTGGCGGCTCACGTCTGGAAGTTTCTACGATGGACATCCCCTGAAATGTCAAACTTCTACTGCCTCCCCGGCAGAGCCGGGGGAACTCCTTAAGTTGTCAATGTGGCCGCGCTGAAAAATCCAGCCCGGCAACGCCGATCTGGGCCGGTTGCTCGACGACATGCGACGGAGGCTTATATCGCCGGGCAGATCGTCAAAGCGTCAGCGATTCGACGCGGTAAGCGCCGCGACCGTGGCCAGACCATCGCGCAACTGGCCGAGCTGCGCCACTTCGGTGCCCGCGCCCTCGTGAATCGGCGTCCGGTTTTCGGTCGACTCCAGCGCCCGACTGGCGTAACCGATGGACGCCACGTACATACGCATTGCCAGCAGACCAAGCGCGGCGGCGAGATCCTGCGACTCCCAGGCATCCGGCGGCCGCCGTTCGGCCTCGATCGCGTCGAGAATGGCGGCGATGAATTGTTCCACCGTCTGTTTTTTCCGCTGCGCTGAAAATCCGCTGAATTCGTCCGGTGTCGGCAGCGTAGCCATCAGGGCTTTTCTATACATAACCATTCCTCCGCGTTGGGTTCATGCTCCGGTCCAGTCAATTTGCATTCCGGCTTGCCGAATGATAGTCCGGCGTTCCACCGAAATCGATCTCCAGTCGAGACTGGCCAGCGATTAACGTTGCAAACGAGACAAAATCTGCGCCCTCGCTTTGCAACATGCAGCGAATCGGATAGCCTCGATGGTTTGTTGCAACGCTCGGAAATACGCCCGTTCACCATGTCGACCGCCCGCCAGAATCCTCGCCTGCACACCCTCCGGATTGACGGCAGGACGCTTGAATATCAGCGACTGCACTCGGCCCACCCCGTGGCTGGGCAGCCGCCGCTGGTCTTCCTCCACGAAGGCCTCGGCTGCATCGCCATGTGGCGCGATTTTCCGCAGCGCGTGGCGGATGCCACTGGTTGCGCGGTCGTCGTCTATTCACGCTATGGGCACGGCAAATCAGCACCGCTGGCGCAGGCCCGCCGCGGCGACTACCTGCACGACGAGGCGCTCAATGCGCTGCCCGAATTCCTCGCCAGACTCGAACTCGAGCGTCCCTTCCTGTTCGGCCACAGCGACGGCGCGTCGATTGCGCTGATTCATGCCAGTGCCGGACACCCGGTCAGTGGACTGATCGTCGAAGCACCCCATGTCATGGTCGAGGACATTACGCTGGCGGGCATCGCCGCAACGGTCAGCGCCTACGCAAACACGGATCTCCCCTCACGCCTCGGCCGCCATCATCACAACGCGGATGCCCTGTTTCGCGGCTGGAGCGAAACTTGGCTCGACCCGGCGTTCCGCAACTGGAACATCGAGAGCGGCCTGCGCAACATCGCGGCACCGATCCTCGCCATTCAGGGCGAAGGCGACGAATACGCGACGATGGCGCAGATCGAGCGCATCGCCGCCGCGGCGGCAGACGTGGAGCTGCTCAAGCTGGCCGATTGCGGCCATTCGCCGCATCGCGATCAGGCGGAGACGGTGATCGATGCGGTGCGGCGATTCGTCGCCCGTTGCGCCGCCGACTAGCCAAGGGGAAGTGCGCTCAGCGCAGATACTTGCGGCTGCATTCCTTGAATTCGGGCGTCCCCGCGCGGCGCAGCCACTCGAAAAAGACCATTTCCCGGGTGACGGCGGTGATGCCCGCCGCGGCCATGCGTTGCAGCGCAACCTGCCTGTCTTCATCCGCGCGCGCGGCGATGGCATCGCTGACCACGAAGACATCCTTGCCGGCCGCGGCGAGATCGAGCGCGGTGAGCATGACGCAGGCGTGGGCCTCGATGCCGCAGAGGATCCACTGTTGGCGTGAAGCCTCCGCCCGCCCCTCGAAGCAGCCGCCCTCGACGCAGGAAAAATGCGCCTTGTGCACGACGCTGCCGTCCGCCACACGTGCCGCGAGATCGGGCAGTACCTCGCCCAGCCCCCTGGCATAGTGGGTCGAGAGCAGCACCGGCACGCCGAGATCGTTGGCCAGGTCGATCAACCCGGCGCAACGCGCGTGGATCTGCGCATGCTCCGGGATCAGGTCGAGCACCCTGGCCTGCATGTCGATGACCAGCAGTACGGATTTTCCCCGGTCGATTTTCATGGTTCGCCTCTCCCGCCCGTGGCGGATGGATTCGACGCGGGGATCAGCCACCGCAGATCAGCGCATCACGTTGAGCAGGATTCCGCCGTCGACGTCGATCTGCTGCCCCGTGATGTTGGCGGCGCCGCTACCGGCGAGGAAAGCCGCCAGATGACCAATGTCCTCGGGCATCTGCTCGCGGCCCATCGGCGTGTTCTTCTTCACCACGTCGAGAAAGACTTCCCGCGGCGTGAGATTGGCGTAGTCCGGCACCGAACCCTTGATCAGATTGGCCAGCACTTCCCACGACTTGGTCCACAGGAAACCAGGGCAGATCGCGTTGACGCGGATCAGGTCGGGGCCCAGCTCCAGCGCCAGGCTGCGCGTCAGGCTGATGACCCCGGCCTTGGCGGCGGCATAGGCGGGAATCGAGGGCATGGCCATGCGGCCGGCGATGGACGCGATGTTGATGATCGCACCGCCGCCGCGCGCCTTGAGCGCGGGAATGGCCACCTTGCAACCGCAGAAGGTCGTCTTCAGGTTGGCCTGCACCTGGTTGTCCCAACCGCGCTCGGTCACGTTGGTGAACGGCAGGCCGAAGCCCATCGACTCCAGGTCGTTGGCGCCGATGCCGGCGTTGTTGACCATGATGTCGAGGCCGCCGAACTTTGCCACGGCCTGGGCGACGCAGTCCGCCATCTGCGCTTCGTCGGCGGCATCGGCGGTAACACCGATGCCGCCGTTGGCCAGACTGGCAGCGGTTTCCCGTGCGGTCGCGCCGTCCAGGTCGGAAATGGCGACCGCCGCGCCCTGATCGGCCAGACAGCGGGCGATAGCGGCACCGATGCCGCGAGCACCGCCAGTGACGAGAGCGACTTTCCCCTTCAGTGTTGTCATTGCATTTCCTCCTGTTTTTTCGATTGGATGGGCATTCCGCTCGGAATGCGACATTTACGGCAAACGGTTTTTATGGGCGCGCTGCTCACACCTTGCGTTCGCGCCCTTCCCAGTAGGACTTGCGCAGCTCGCGCTTGAGTATCTTCCCGGCGCCCGACATGGGCAGCGCAGCGCTGAATTCGATCGAGCGCGGGCATTTGTAGCCGGCGATCCGTTCGCGGCAATGGCGGCGGATTTCCTCGTCGTCCGCCAGGGCGCCCGCGCGCAGCACGACGACGGCATGCACCGCCTCGCCGTACAGATCGTGGGGAATGCCGATCACGGCGCAGCTCGCCACCGCAGGGTGGGAGGCCACCGCGTTCTCGACCTCGGCCGAATAGACGTTCTCGCCGCCGCTGACGATCATGTCCTTCATGCGATCCACGATGTAGACGAAACCCTCGTCGTCCATGTAGGCGCCGTCGCCGGTATGCATCCAGCCGCCGCGCGTCGCCGCCGCGGTCTCTTCCGGTTTGTTCCAATAGCCGAGCATCATCTGCGGCCCGCGCGCGACCACCTCGCCGACTTCGCCGCGCGGCATTTCAGTGTCGTCGGGTCCGACCACCCGGACCTCGCTCATGATCGATGCCCGACCGGCGGAACGGTGCTTGCCGAGCCGGCGCCCTTCCTCGGTGTGGTAGCAGGACGCCAGCACGGTGATGAGCGGGGAGAGCTCGGTCATGCCGTATACCTGGATGAACTTCGTCCCTGGCAGCGCCCGCGTGGCGCGCACCAGCACCGCCTCCGAAATCACCGAAGCACCGTAGAACAGCCGTTGCAGCGAAGTGAGGTTGAACTCATCGCGCTGCGGATGATCGGCCAGCATCTGGATCATCGTCGGCACGATCAGCGTGTCGGTCACGCCCTCGTCCTGGATCGCGCGCATGGCGGCCAGCGGCTCGAAGGCGGGAATGACGACGTGGGTGGACTCGACGATCAGCGCGCTGATGAACTGCAGCATGTCCGCCGCGTGGAACATCGGCGCCGCATGCAGGCAGACCGGACCGATCGACTCGCCGCTGCCGACGACGCCGAGTGCGGATGAGATCAGGTTGGCGTGGCTGAGCATCACCCCCTTGGGAAACCCCGTGGTGCCGCCGGTGTAACAGACCGCGGCGAGATCGTCGCCGCCGCGATCGGCATTGGCGACCGGCTCGGCGGCGTCGATCAGCGCTTCGAGTCCGCTCATGCCCGCGGGCGTCGCCGCCTCGCCCCAGTAGAGAAGATGCTTCAGCGCCTTCGATGTTTTGCCGACCGTCTTCGCGGTGTCGGCGAAGGCATCGTCGACGATCAGGATCTGCGTCGCGCAATCGTCGAGCGAATAGGCGATCTCCGCCGCGCTCCAGCGGATGTTGACCGGATTGGCGGCGCCGCCGGCCCACCAGATCGCCAGATAGGCCTCAAGGTAACGGTCGGAGTTGAGCGAAAGAATCGCCACCCGGTCGTCGGCCGCCACGCCAAGCGAGCGCAACACAGCCGCCAGCCGCGCCACGCGGTCGGCCATCTGGCGAAACGTCCGGCGCCGCGCGCCGCACACGGTGGCTGTCGCCTCCGGCTTCCGCTGCACAGCGCGCAGCAGTCCCTGGGTCAGATACATGTCACATCCTCCCTGTCTGTGGTTTTCTTTCCGGCACCGCCCGCCGGCAGGCACTCCCGCGGCCGCACAGTGTTTGCGCTCCGGCTGAGGAGACTATCAAAAATACGCTCTGCGACGCCACGCTCCAGATCGTCTCCAGCGACCGCCAGCGTGCCGGTGGCGTGCTCGACGGCCACGCTGGTCAGCGCCCCTGCCGCATACCGCCGCGGACTGCCGGCCTCGGCTTCGAAGGCGTTGAGCACCGCCGTCAGCGCGACCGGATCGATGGCGGCAAGCACCAGCGCATGGGCCAGCACCACATGGCCATCTCCCGCGCGGCGCCAGAACTGGGCGGTGCCGGCAATCTTCCGGCCACCGACGGCGAGATTGAAACGGCCGTCGCAAAAACTGCCGAGCACCGCAGACGGCGTGGCGGTGCCGCGCAGGCCGAGCGCCTGCGCGAGAAGAGCGCACAGCGTCGTGTAGATGTCTTCGCTCCCCGCCAGGGCGCCGGCAGAGGTGCGCCAGGCCACGCTCAGGTTGAGGATGCCCGGCCCTTGCGGCACCGCACCGCCACCGCTGCGGCGTACCCGGACGGGCATGCCGCGCCGTTCCGAGCCGGCCGCCGCCTTGTCGAAATCAGCCAGGGCGCGGTATTTCTTCGATACCACCAGCAGCGGCCGACTGCGCCAGATCCGTGCACCGGAAAATCCGTCGGCCGCTCGCGCAAGCAATTCATCCTCCAGCGCCAAACCGTCGTCCAGCGGGCTCGATTCGATCGCAATCGAATCGATGCGTTGCGGCCAGCCGCCGGCAGTCCCGCTCATGCACTGGAGCGAAGATGCTCGACCAGCAGCGCATTGACTTCGCGTGCCCGTTCCATCTGCACCATATGCCCCGCTCCATCGAGAACATGCACCTTCGCCGCCGCGCCGGCCGCCGTCGCATGGCGTGACGGGATGATCCGGTCTGCGCTGCCCCAGATCACCTGTACCGGAATGCCGCTGTCGGCGATGCCCCTGCCCGGCTGATCGCTCTGCCGGCCGCCGGCAAACAGGCCCGCAGCCAGGTCGGTCAGCGCCGCGCCAACGCCGTCCAGACGCTTGAAGCGGAGCACGTCGTCGAGCAGTTGCCGGCTCACCAAGCTGGCATCGGCGAACAGCCGTTCCATGACCGGCTTGAGTTCCCGCCGCGACGAAGCGGCAACGAATCCACCGAGGTAGTCGGCGTCGATTTCATCGCCCAGGCCAGCGCTCGCGATCAGCGTCAGCGAGGCGACGCGCTTTGCCGCAGCGCGCGCCATGCTTGCCGCGATGGTGCCGCCGAGCGAGTGGCCGACCAGATGCACGCGGTCCACGCCCAGGGCGTCGAGAAAGGCGAGGACGAAGGCCGACAGGTCGGCCAGCGTGGCGCCCGGCAGGCGCACCGCGGACTGACCATGGGCCGGCAGGTCGAGCGCGAGGGTGGGCAGGAACTCGCCCGCCGCGTCGATATTGAACAACCAGTTGTCCAGATCGCCGCCGAAACCGTGGATGAAAAGCACCGGCACGCCGTTGCGCAGGTCGCCGCGACCGGCATAGCGCACGCGCAGGCCGGCCACATCGACGAACTGATAAGCGTCGGCGGCGGCACCGCCCTGATCGTCCTCGGTCGCAGGCGCGACGTAGGCGGCCACGTAGGCATCGATCTCGGCATCGCCAACCTCCGCAGGCGCCAGCACGCCGAGCAGCGCTTTTACCGGCAGCAGCGCACCTTCCTGCGCCACCTTGCGGCGGAGGATGCCGGCTTCGGCGGCCTCGATTTCGTTGTTGATCTTGTCGGTCTCGACTTCCAGGAGCGGCATGCCGCTGCGCACCTCGGCGCCCTCGTCGACGAGCCAGGCGACGACGGTGCCTTCGCTCATCGACAGGCCCCACTTGGGCATGGTGATCGGGGTGATTGTTGCGCTCATCAGTGACGTTTTCCTTCGAGGGTGCGGCGTACGGCAGCGGCGATCTTCGTGCTGTCCGGCAGGTAGATGTCTTCGAGTACCGGCGAAAACGGCACCGGCACGTGCGGCGGCGTGACCATCATGATCGGTGCCTGCAAGGCGGCAAACGCGGCCTGCACCACTTGCGCCGAAATGTCGGTGGCGATATTGCAACGCGGGCTCGCTTCGTCGACGCAGACCAGGCGCCCGGTTCTCTCGACGCTTTCGAGGATCGTGTCCATGTCCAGCGGCGACAGCGTGCGCAGATCGATCACCTCCGCATCGATGCCCTCCTTTTCCAGCAGCGCAGCCGCTTCGAGCGCCCGGTGCACCATCATTCCGTAGGTAACGATGGTGCAATCGTCGCCGTCGCGCACGATGTTGGCCTCGCCGAAGGGAATCGCGTAGGACGCCTCGGGCACTTCGCCCTCGATTCCGTAGAGCACCTTGTGCTCGCCAAAAATCACCGGGTCGTTGTCGCGGATGGCCTGGATCAGCAGTCCCTTGGCATCATAGGGATTGCTCGGGCAGACCACCTTCAGGCCGGGGATGTGGGTAAAGATCGGGGTCAGCATCTGGCTGTGCTGCGCGGCGGCGCGGAAGCCCGCTCCGATCATGGCGCGGATCACCACCGGGGTCTGCGCCTTGCCGCCGAACATGTAGCGGAACTTCGCCGCCTGGTTGTAGATCTGGTCGAAGCAGACGCCCATGAAGTCGATGAACTGGAGTTCGGCAATCGGCCGCATGCCGCAGACGGCGGCGCCGATCGCGGCGCCGACATAGGCCGATTCCGACAGCGGCGTGTCGAGCAAGCGGTCGCCGTACTTGCCGTAGAGCCCCTTGGTGACGCCGAGGGCACCGCCCCAGCAATCGATCTCGCCTTCGGAGCCGTGGCCGCCGACGATATCCTCCCCCATCATGATGACCCGCGGGTCACGGCTCATTTCCTGGTCGATGGCCTCGTTGATGGCCTGTCTGATGCTCAGTTTTCTTGCCACGATTTTTCTCCTCGGTTCTCGGTAGCTGACGCTCAGTAACTAACGTATACGTCGGTCAGCAGATCCGCCGCCACGGGGTGGGGTGCGGCCTTGGCCTCGATCACCGCACGATCGATCAGCGCGGCGACCTCGGCATCGACAGCGGCCAGCGCCGCCGCGCCGAGCACCCCGGTTGTCGTCACCGCGGCGACAAAGTGTTTGAGGCAGTCGCGATTGGCGCGGATGTCCTCCAGCTCGCCGGGGCCGCGATAGCCCTGCGCGTCGCCCTCGAAGTGGCCGTAGAAACGCACCATCCGGCATTCCATCAGCGACGGGCCGCCGCCTTCGCGGGCGCGGCGGATGACTTCCCCGGCCGCCTCATGCACGGCGAAGAAATCGGTGCCGTCGACCGCGATGCCGGGCAGGCCGAAACCGGCTGCCCGATCGACGAAACTGTCCACCGCGACGCCGTAATTGCGCGAGGTGGCTTCGGCATAACCGTTGTTCTCGACCACAAAAACAATGGGCAGATTCCATACCGCGGCCAGATTCAGGCTTTCGAGAAAAGTGCCCTGATTGGAGGCGCCATCGCCGACGAAGTTGATCGCCACGGCGCCCTTGCCCTGGTACTTCGCCGCCAGCGCCGCGCCGCACGCCAGCGGAGCGCCGGCGCCGAGGATGCCGTTGGCTCCCAGCATGCCCTTGTCGATGTCGGCGATGTGCATCGAACCACCCTTGCCCTGGCAGGAGCCGCCTTTCCGCCCGTAGATCTCCTTCATCATCGCCATCACATCGACGCCTTTGGCGATGCAGTGGCCATGCCCCCGGTGCGTGCTGGCGATGCGGTCGGCGTCGGTGAGGTGGGAGATGATGCCGACCGCCGAGGCCTCCTCGCCGGCATACAGATGCACGAAGCCCGGCATGTCGCCGGCCGCGAATTCGACGTGCAGGCGCTCCTCGAATTCGCGGATGGTGCGCATCGTTCGATAGGCTTGCAGAATCGCCGCCGGATCGAGCGCAAGCGGATGACTCGTCATGGTGTTCCCCCTTCAGGTTGTCGGTGTTGAAGTACGGCGGAAAAGTCCCAGGCTCGCGGCCCGGGCCATGCAACTGGCGACATCGATGGTGCGAAAGGCGCTTTCGCGCAAGGTGAATGAAATCCGTTCGCCGGGGCCGAAGGCGATCTCGCGCTCGCCGTCAAGCGCAATCGTGCCTTGATCGATCTGCGGCGTCATCGGCGTGCCGGCAATCATCCGTTGCCAGCCGGCGATGGGGACGCAGCGCATCATCCCCGGCGCCAGCGGCACGTTCAGGCTGAATTGCGCGGCGCCGGGATCGGTCGCGATGTGCACCGCCAGTCCGCCGGGTTCGCGGCGTCCGACCGGCAGCAGCAGCCCGCCGATGGAAGACAGGCCGACCGCTTCCGGGCTGGCATAGGTCGCATACACCGCATGCAGGCTCTCCGGCTTCCACAGCGCGCGCGCACCGACATGGCGGTCGGCCGAGACCACGGCATCCACCAGTGCCAGATCGCGGATCTCCGTTCCGTCGCGATGGCGGACAAGGACGTCGATCGCCTTGTTGGCGACCAGGGCCGCGCTCGCCGGCATCTGCCCGGTGGCGTAGAGGCCGGCGGCCAGGCCGACGATGGTCGGCTCGCGCAGTTCGGGAAAGGCGTTGTTGGTCCCCGTGGATACGCCGCTTATGGGCACCTCGCCGCAGGCCTTGACGACGGCGCGGTGAGTGCCGTCGCCGCCGAGCACGATGATGACCCGCACGCCGGTCTGCTCCATCTGGCGCGCGGCGCTCCGCGTATCGGCCACCGTCGACGCCGGAACCAGATGCATATAGTCGACCCGCGGCAGCGGCGGATGCTGTTCCCGCCGCAGGCTGCGCGTCAGCATCGTGCGCAGACCCATCCGGTCGGGCATCATCAGCACGCGATCGACGCCGCAGGCGGCCAGCCCGGCGAGGATGCGCAGCACGATGCTGACGCGCTCCGCAGTCTGCATGTTGGCGGCACCCGTCATGATGCGGCGGACGTCGCTGGCCGATGCCGGATTGGCAATCAGGCCGACGAGGAAATCACACGGCTCATGCATGAGCCGGCATTTCCAGCGCAAGCGCAGGCAGGTGGCCGGGCGCCCGGGTCATGCGCCGCTGGCCTGGACGGTACGCACGTCGATGAGGCGCGAAGCCGCCTTGTCGGTCGCCGGCTTCGCCCGCAGTTCGCGTCGCATGCGCAACGGCGTGATCTCGAACCAGCGCAAACAGGCGCGATTGAAGGAACTCTGTTCGGTGTAGCCGAGCAGTCCGGCGACCTGCGACAAGGGTATCTGGCGCTGGGCCAGATAGATCAGCGCCCGTTCGCGGCGAACGGCATCGACGATCCCGGCGAAGCTGCTGCCGTCCTCTTCAAGCCGCCGTTGCAGGGTGCGGCGGTGCATCGAGACATGGCCGGCGATGGATTGCAGCGTGCACCCCTGGGTGGGCAGCAGGCGCTTGACGAAGGCCTCCACCTGGCCGCAGAGGTCCATCGGCCGGGTGGCGATCACCTGGGCGACGTAGTTCTCGACGGTTCGCCGCAGCAGCGGATCGTTGCGGTCGATGCGGCGCTCCAGGTAGTCGCGGCGGAACACCAGTGCGTCGACGGGCTGGTCGAAGCGCACCGGGCAATGCAGCACGGATTGGTAGGCCGCTTCCGGGCACTCGGCATCGTGGCGGACCAGCGCGTACTCGGGCCGGAAATCCTTGCCCGCGACCAGGGCGACGATCGCATGCATCGTCGCCAGCGACAGGTCGATCACCTGGCTGCGCCGCGGCGCGCCGGGAACGTCGATGTCGAGGACATAGCGCACCCGCCGCCGGCCCTCGTCCTCGAAATGCAGTCCGATCGCCGGGCTGTAGATGTGCAGGTTGGCCGCGAACGATTCCAGTCCCTCGCGAACCGTTTCCGAGTTGCGCAGGATCAGCGCCAGCGGACCGAGAATGTCGACGGTCTGGTAACGCGACATCAGCAGCCCGAAGTCCCGCCGTCCGAGGGACGTTGCGGCGGCCTCGAAGAGATGGATCGCCGAGGCGTAGGGCACCACGGCTTCAGTGTCGCCGAGCAGCTCGCGGGAAATGCTGTGCGCTTCGAGTAGCGCATAAGGGTCGCCGCCGAGGTCGCTGACCAGGGGCACGAAGCCGGTGATGGAACTGATGCGGACGAGGGGCGTCATCGGCTGCCGTCGGACTCCCTGCCGCTCACCAGCCAGAGAAAGTAGGCGCCGTCGAAGGTCCGCGGGCTGCCACCCGGCGGCAGCAGCGCGACGCGCGGATAGGACATGCCGCCGTGTTCTTCGGTGGACGTCCAGTACCAACCGGGAACGAGGTCGGGCATCAGCGCAGCGCCCCCGGCCTGGTTGCGGTGCTGCGTCACCTCGATCACTTCCGGAACCGTGGGCAGGCGCCAGTCGCGGCGGCCGCAGAGTCCGGCGCGGTTGACCGCGTCCACGTAAGCACCGATGTTGCAGGAGCCGCCGGCCAGTTCGCCGCGCGCGCACTGGCCGCTGCGGGTATCGCGGTAGCCGACGATGCGCCCGGTCTTTTCCCATTCGCGGCGGTAGGGCGTGAAGCTCGAATGTGCGTCGCGCAGTCCGCCATCGCGGGTCTTGCGCTCCCAGATCAGGCCGCTGCGCGCGTCCTGAGTGCAGGCCCAGTCCTTCGCCGCGCGTTTCCCCGCAGCCCGGACGTTGCCGGAGAGGACGCTGCCGTCCTCGCGCAGGCGGACGAACGCCGCCACGGAATCGCCTGTGCCGGCGGCGCATGCCCCGGACAGGACGACCAGACCCGCCAGGACGGCTAGCGGTCGCAGGGCAGCCGATCGCGGCAGAAAGGCACGCATCCGCTTATCCTTTGCCCTGGCCTTTGCCGGCCGCGGCGGCGGTCTGCGGCGCCGCCTTTGGCAGCGCGCCATTCGCGTCGATGCAGATCAGCTCGGGCACGCCGCCTTCGAGCGCGACGGCGATCGGGACCGGGTTGTTGCTGGTGCAGGCCCAGCCCTCCTTGGTGAAGGAAAAGTCGCGCGTGTAGGTGCCCTTCAGCGGTAGCGGATAGGCGACGAACTTTTCTTCGGCGGGAATGAAGCGCCACACCAGGTCCATCATCGAATCGTTGACCCAGATTTCCTGCGTCTGCGGATGGACGCCCAGCGCGTAGGGCGCGGGGACTTCGTCGGCGACGTAGCGGGGCAGCATGTACACCTTGGATTGCCAGGAGTCCACGTCGATGCGGGCGATGGCGCCTTCGGAAAAGCCCGCCACCCAGAGCTTCCCTGCGGCGTCGAAGCGCTGCCGGCGCGGTCCGCGCACCGGCGAATCGAATTCCTTCACCTCCAGCGTCAGCGGATCGATGCGGCCGATCTTGTCGATGCCGAGCTGGGCATACCAGACGCTGCCGTCCTTGGGATTGATGTCGATGCCGTAGGGGCTTGGCATGTTCAGCATCGGCTTGCCGGCGGGCGTGGCGGGGAGCTGGATGACTTTCATCGACTGGGTGGCCGGGTCGAAGCGGCCGACCTGGTTGCTGAAGATGACGGTGAACCAGACCACGCCCTTGGCGTCCACGCGGATGGTGTGCGGATAGAGGGCGCCACTGCCGACGTCGTAGTGCTTGAATTTCTTCGTCACCGGATCGAATTCGGTCAGCGTGCAACCGATCGAATCGGTGGAGTAGAACTTGCCGTCCTTGCCTTCAGCGAGACTATGCGGCGTGTGCGACAACATCAGGCCGTAGGGCGGCGGGACGCCGATCTTGGTGAAATACCCCCCCGGCGGCGAACCGTCGGCGGGTTCCGGGAACATCGTCGCGCGACCGCTCTTCAGATCGAATTCGGTTAGCGCCCCGGCCATGAAATCCGACATGTATACCTTGCCGTTGACGTGGCTGACTTCCGCATCATGGGGCATCACCCCCTTGTCGAGACGCCACTGGTAAACCTTGCTCTTGCTGATGGCGGAGTCGTAGGTCACGACGGGGCGCGAGGTCACCGGCGTTCCATCGAAAGCCTGGGCGAGCAGCGCGGCCCGCTGCTTCATCTGCTCTTGGTCGCCGTTGCCGACGTAACCGTGCATGCGCTGCACCGTCGGCATCCAGCCCTCGGGCGGCCGCGGCCAGCGGGTGCTGGCATTGCCGAGCGAATGGCAGCTCAGGCAGGCGCGGGCGAAATTCGGCCGGGAGAAGATGCCGTTCTCGTCCTTGTCGAAAGCGATCCGGGAGAAGTGCGAGAGCGAGGGCGCCTCGTCCGACAGGCGTTTGGGATCGGTGATGTCGGCGAGCTTGACGGCCATCGGCTTGCCGTTCGCACTGGCGGCGATCTTCGCCGTGTAGTCCTCGTGGTAGCGCTTGCGGATGCGCAGCGTCAGCGTCCCCTTCAGTCCGGCATCGAGGGCAAACATACCCGCCGCATCGCTGTAGACGGATTCGGCGCGGCCCTTGGCGTCGGTAAGCGAGACGATGGCGCCGGCAATCGGCTTGCCGGCAGAGTCGGCGACTGCGCCGGCGACGCGGGCGGCCGTTGCGTCGAAGGCCAGGCCGGAAAGCAGCAGAGCGGCGGCGGCAGGGATGGAGGCGGAAATACGAGCGTGCTTGTTCATGGGGCGTGCTCCGTTCAGTCGAAGGTGATCAGAATCTTGGCGTGATGGTCGGCGCGGGCCAGATCTTCGAAGGCCTGGGCGGCGCCCTCGACGCCGACCTTGCCGGTAATCAGCCGGCCGGCGTCGAGCCGCCCGTCGATGAGCTGGCGTAGCGTGTGGGCAAATTCCTCGCCGGAGTAGCCGAAGGAGAAGCGCAGTTCGAGTTCCTTGCAAATGCCGACCAGCGGCTCGAAGGTATCGGCTTCCATGCACACGCCGACCACCACGATGCGGCTACGCGCCGGCGCATCGGTCATCAGGCGGCGGATGACACCCGGTACGCCGACGCATTCGAAGATCACGCAGGGCCGCGGCTGCGGGCCGAGACCGAGCACCGCGAGCGGGTTGGCCGGATCGTAATCGGCGGGCGCGGCGAGATCGAGCCAGCGTTTGTGCGGCGAATCCACGGCCGGATCGACCACCACATCCGCCCCCAGCGCCTCGGCCAGGGCGCGCCGCGCCGGCGAAAAATCGGAAGCCACCACCGGACCGATGCCGCGCGCCTTGAGGGTGAGGATGGTGGCAAGTCCGATCGGGCCGCAGCCGACGACGATGGGCACTTCGTTGCCCGCCAGCCGCGCCAGATTCACTGCATGGGCGGCGACCGAGAGCGGCTCGGTGAGCGCGGCCAGATCGCTCGGCAGGCCGCCTTCGACCGGCAACAGACTGGCTTCCTGCAACACCATGAACTCGCCGAAGCCGCCGGGATAGCGGTTGGAGTAACCGACGCCTTCGATACCCTCCGCCGTGACGCACAGCGGCGGCGCGCAGACCCGTGTGCCGGGCTTCAGCGTGCGCTGGGTTTGTGGGCCGTAGTCGATCACTTCGGCACAGAACTCGTGGCCGAAAACCACGTCCTGTCGGGTGTCGAAATCGAACAGGGTCGTCCCGGCTTTTTTCATCGCCGGCAGGAACTGCTCGCAGTGGTGCAGCATGTGCAGGTCGGAACCGCAGATGCCGCAGGCGAGGGTCTTCACCAGCACCTCCCCGGCTCTTGGTACCGGGTCGCCGATCAAGTCCACGACCAGTGCATTGCCGCGACGAATGGCAGCCTTCATGGCACTTCCTCCTCGTTCTCCGACAGCTGCGGAGTTATTGTGGTGTTGCCTTCACTCCCAGCCATTCGCCTTTTAAAAGGAAGGGCTGGTTAAGTCTCCCGTTCGCCCTGAGCCTGTCGAAGGGTATGGGACAAACGCTTGAAATGTTTGTGATTAAGTCCATCCATGGTTCGACAGGCTCACCACGAACGGACTTAATCAGTTATTCCTTAAACGCTGCGAAGCAGATCGATCCACCGTCGGCGCGGCAAACTATCGCAGAGCTTCACTTGCATAGTATTAGCTTTTCGCGACCAATAATTGTCATTAGGCGACAGCCCGCGCGACAGACCCAGACGCTGCTGGATTTCGCTTTCGTGATCGGGTGTAATCGACCGACACAAACAACACACGGAGGAAAGAACAATGGCTGGACGACTTCAGGGCAAGGTGGCGTTGGTCACCGGCGGTGCGAGCGGCATCGGGCTGGCGACCGTGGAACGGTTTCTCGAAGAGGGCGCAACCGTGGTCATGGCCGACGTCGCCGTTGCGCAGGGCGAAGCCGAAACGAAACGGCTGGCCGCCATGGGCAAACCGGTTTCCTTCGCCGCCCTCGACGTCACCTCGCCCGAGCAGTGGGAGAGCGCCGTTGCCAAGGTGGTGAGCAGTTTCGGCGGACTGCACGTACTGGTCAATAACGCCGGCATCGCCGACATCCGCAATATCGAGGAAGAAACCCTCGCTGGCTTCCGCAAGACCCTGGCGGTCAACCTCGACGGCGTTTTCCTCGGTACCCAGCGCGCCATTGCGCAGATGAAAAACAACGGCGGCGGCTCGATCATCAACATGGCCTCCATCGAAGGCCTGATCGGCGACCCCTCGCTGCCCGCCTACAACGCCAGCAAAGGCGGCGTGCGCCTGTTCACCCGCTCGGCGGCAACGCACTGCGCCCGCGCCGGCTATGCCATCCGCGTCAATTGCATCTGTCCCGGCTTCATCGAAACGCCGATCCACGGCAAGGCCGCCGAGGGCGCCAAGGCAAGCGATCTCAGCCGGCTGCAAGACTATTTATCGACACGGATTCCCGCCGGCCGTTTCGGCACGGCCGCCGACATCGCCAACGCCTGCCTCTATCTGGCCTCCGACGAATCCAGCTACGTCATGGGTACCGACATCGTTGTCGATGGCGGCTACGTCGCCCAGTAAGCCAGATTGCCCCAGGAAGAAAAAAGGCCGCATGTGCGGCCTTTTTCATTATCGACAGAACACCCGCCCCGACAGCTCACCCCTTGAGCTGATCGCCCAGCGGCAGCGTCCGTATGCGCTTGCCGGTGGCGGCGAAGATGGCGTTCGCCACTGCCGGTGCGGCCGGCGGCAGGCCGGGTTCGCCGATGCCGCCGGGGGCTTCAGCGCTGGGCACGATATGCACCTCGACCTTCGGCATCTGCGCCATGCGCAGCAGCGGATAGTCGTGGAAATTCGACTGCTCCACCCGGCCGTTCTTGTAGGTGATCTTGCCTTCGAGGAAGGCCGACAGGCCCATGACGATGGCGCCTTCGATCTGGCGCTGGATGGTTTGCGGATTCACCGTCATGCCGCAGTCCACCGCAGCGACAACGCGATGGATTTTCAGCTCGCCCTTTTTCGACACGGAGATTTCCGCCACCTGGGCGACGTAGCTGCCGAAGCAGTCGGCCAGCGCGATGCCTCGATGCACGCCTTTCGGCAACGGCCTGCCCCATCCGGCCTTGGTCGCGGCCAGTTCGAGCACCGTCTTGTGGCGCGGGCTCGCAGTCAATAGGGTGCGGCGGAATTCGTAGGGGTCCTTGCCGCCCGCCAGCGCGATCTCGTCGATGAAACTTTCGAGAAAGAATGCATTCTGCGAATGCCCCACCGAGCGCCAGAACCACAACTGGACACCCGGCTCGTGGCGCGCATATTCGACGCGCAGGTTGGGAATCGCATACGGCATGTCGGCGATGCCTTCGACGGCGATAAAGTCCACGCCGCTGTCGGAAATCTTCATCAGCCCGGTGGCTTCCATGACCGACGGCGAGGCGTTGCGCACCGTCAGCGCAAGCAGGCGCCCCGATGCGTCCAGCCCGGCGCTGAACCGCGTCAGCGAGGCCGGCCGGTAATAGCGGCCCTGCATGTCGTCTTCGCGCGAGTACACCAGCTTCACCGGCTGGCCGGAGAGCTTCGACAGCAGCGTCGCGTCGTTGGCGAAATCGGGTGCGAAACGACGGCCGAAACCGCCGCCGAGGAATTCGGTGTTGACCTTGATCCGGTCCAGTTCGAGGCCGGTCACCGTCTTCACCATCTGCTGCACCGCGCCCGGCGACTGCGTGCCGACCCAGAGTTCGGCGCTGTCGGCCTTGACCCAGGCGGTGCAGTTCAGCGGCTCCATGCAGGCATGGGCCAGATAGGGCACTTCGTAGCTCGCCTCCAGCGTCTTTGCCGCTTTCACCGCCGCGACATCGCCTTGATCGCGGGCGACCTTGCCCGGCTTGCTCACCGCTTCGGCGAGGACTTTGGAGATCGCCGGCGACGACAGCCCGGCATGGGCGCTTTCGTCCCATTTGATCTTCAGCGCGCCGCGCCCCTTCTGCGCCGCCCAGTAGCCCTCGGCGAGAACGGCAACGCCCGAGGGAAGCGCAATGACCTGTTTCACCCCTGGCACCGCCTTCGCCGCCGTGTCGTCGAACGCAACCATTGTTGCGCCCAGCACCGGCGGATGAGCGATCACCGCGGTGAGCAGTCCATCGAAGTGCACGTCGATGCCGTAGCGCGCGCTGCCGTCCAGCTTGGGCGCCGTATCGAGGCGCTTGGTCGGCTTGCCGAGCAGTTTGAATTGCGCCGGGGTTTTCAGCACGACGCTCGTCGGCAGCGGCAGTCCCGCGGCCACGTCGGCCAGTTCGCCATAACTGAGCGATTTGCCGCTGACATGGACGACACGGCTTTTTTCCGTGCGGCATTCTGACGCAGCGACCTTCCACACCTTGGCGGCGGCGCCGACCAGCATCTCCCGCGCTGCGGCGCCGGCTTCGCGCAGCGGTTTCCAGAAGGTGCGCACCGAGGTGGAGCCGCCGGTAACCTGGATGCCGAAGATCATCGGGTTGTTGTAGGCCGGATCGGCGGGCGCGGGTTCGTAGCGAACCAGCGCCAGATCGGCGTCGAGTTCCTCGGCCACCAGCATCGGCAGCGCGGTGTAGACGCCCTGCCCCATTTCGGTCGCCGGACAGATCACCGTCACCCGGTTGTCCGGCGTGATGCGCAGGAAGGCGTTCGGCGTAAAGGCGGCGGCCGTGGCGGCTTCGGCCGGGCGCGGCAGGGCGATGCCCAGCGCCAGGCCGCCGCCCGCGGAGGCCATGGCGACCATCGACGCCTTGAGAAAATCGCGGCGTGCCGGCGTGAAATGATCGCCCATGATCATGCTCCCTTTTCCAGCGACTGCGCCGCATCCTTGATGGCGGCGCGAATCTGGTTGTAGGTGCCGCAGCGGCAGAGGTTCCCGCTCATCGCGCTATCGATGTCGGCGTCCTTGGGTTTGGCGTTCTTCGCCAGCAACGCCGCGGCACTCATGATCTGGCCGCTCTGGCAGTAGCCGCACTGCGGCACGTCGTGGGCGCTCCAGGCCTGCTGCACGGCCTTGCCGGCCGGTGTGGCAGCGATGGCCTCGATGGTGGTGACCTGGGCATTGGCGACGGCGCTCAACGGCGTCGAGCAGGAACGCACCGCGGCGCCATCGACATGCACCGTACACGCACCGCAGAGGGCCTTGCCGCAACCGAATTTGGTTCCGGTCAGACCGAGCGTATCGCGCAGTACCCAGAGCAGGGGCGTATCGTCAGGGACATCGACTTGGGCCGGTTTGCCGTTGAGAGTGAAGCTGACCATGGAAACGCTCCTCTTATACTTGCAGGCTGGAACAGGGTCGCCGTGCGACGCTGCCGGGGAATGACGACGTTAATTTTGAACCTCAATGAATCGAATGGAAACCCCCAAATCCTCGTACTCGGCGGCCGTGGTGCTCGCTGCCGGCCTTTCCTCGCGCATGGGGCGGCAGAAACTGCTGCTGGAGATCGACGGCATGCCGCTGATCCGCAAGGTGGCAGCCGCCTACTGCGCCGCCGGGATGAGCGAAACCCTGGTGGTCACCGGTCATGAACGCCAAGCCGTCGAGCAGGCGGTGGCCGGCCTCGGCGTGCGCTGCGTGTTCAATCCGGACTATGCGCAGGGGCAGGCGGCCTCGATCCGCGCCGGCCTCGCCGCACTGACGGAGGCGTGCGACCTGGTGCTGATCGGTCTCGGCGACATGCCGCTGCTCGACGCCGCCGACATCCGTGCGCTGCGGCAACGCTGGGCCGCGTCGGCGCAGCCGATCTGCGTGCCTTTCTGCGCGGGGCAGCGCGGCCATCCGATCGCCTTCGCGGCGGGGCAGATCGAGGCCATACTGGCCGGCCGCCTGCGTGTCGGCCAGCAACGGCTGATCGAGGACAATCCCGAACGGGTCGACTGCTGGGAAAGCGACAATCCACACTACGTCATCGACATCGATACGCCCGCCGACCTCAGCGCACTGCCGGCGCGCGCCGGCAAACCGACAGGGTAATCACGCATGGACAGCATGGACCGCACGGTACTCGAAACCGCCATCGAATGGCTCGCGGCAGGGCGCCGTGTCCGCCTCGTCACCGTCGCCCGCACCTGGGGATCGTCGCCGCGCCCTTGCGGCGCCTGGGCGGCGATCCGCGACGACGGCCAGATCGCCGGCTCGGTCTCCGGCGGCTGCATCGAGGACGACCTGATCGACCGGGTGCGCAAGGGCGAACTCGGCGGCACACGTCCCGAGTTGGCCCATTACGGCGTCACCCATGCCGAGGCCGCCCGTTTCGGCCTGCCCTGCGGCGGCTCGCTGCAACTGGTGATCGAACCCGCGCCCGCGCTCGAACACCTGCAAGCGCTGTGCGCCCTGCTCGACCGGCAACGGCGCACGGTTCGCACGCTCGATCTGGCATCGGGCGCGGCATCGCTGGACGCTGCCGGGGCGGAGGACGACTTCGCCTGCGACGAGCGGCAGATGCGGCAGGTCTTCGGCCCGCGCTGGCGCCTGCTGCTGATCGGCGCCGGCCAGCTCTCGCGCTACGTCGCACAGATGGCGGTGGCTGCCGACTATCAGGTATTCGTCTGCGATCCGCGCGAGGAGTTCATCGCCGACGGGCCGCTGCCGCACACCACGCTGCTGCGCGAAATGCCCGACGACGCGGTGCTAGCACTGAAGCCCGACGTGCACACGGCGGTGGTCGCCCTCACCCACGACCCCAAGCTCGACGATCTGGCCCTGCTCGAAGCGCTCAAGTCGCCGGCCTTCTACGTCGCGGCGCTCGGCTCGCGCGGCAACCAGCGCAAACGCCGCGAGCGCCTCGCCCTGTTCGACCTGAGCCGCGAGGAAATCGCCCGCCTGCACGGGCCCGCCGGACTCTGGCTGGGCGGCCGCACGCCGCCGGAGATCGCCATTTCCATCCTCGCCGAGATGACCGCCTGCAAATACGGCGTGCCGATCAGCCAGCGCCGCGACGAACCCACTGGCGGCGCAACGTGGGGCGGGTAATCCACCGGCAGGGTCAGCGGATACTCCCCTCGCCGGAGCCCTGTAGCGGCCCCAACGGATTGTGGCTACGCTCGACCTCATGCACGACGGGTTGGCCGTTCCACTGCTTGAACACCACCACACCATCGACCACCGCCACCAGCACGCTGAAGCGCCAGCCGGTAATTTCCACCTCGCGGCTGAAATTGAGGAAATCGACGAAGAAATTCCCCACCCGATGCCGCTCTATGTGGTTCTGCTCCAGCGCATAGCCGAAACAGCGTTCCTCGGCAGCAAAACAATCGCGCACTGCCTTGGGATGCTCTTCGAGCGCCAATGTCGTCGTCGGCAAAACCCGCTTTACCACCTGCGAATAATTGAGCACCTGAAGATTGGGCGTTGCGGCCGGATCGAAACCCAGCGCGTGCAACTCCTTCAATGGAGTCCGATAGGGCTCGATGCGATCGAAGACGGCCTTGGCGTCCTGAAATGAATCCCATCGCGTCCGCGTCACCTGTTTGCCCTCGGGCAACAGGCTGCTGCATGCGGCGAGCAGCAGCAAAAGAGAACAGGAAACTATCAGGCGAAACATGACGACACACTCCTCCTCATGAGGAATTTCCTATTCTTGAATCATAGACGAGGTTTATGCCGGAAAGTTCTCGGTTCCCGCATCAGCGCGGCGTGATGCGCAACTCCCGGAGGTCGGCGATGATCTGCGCCGAATGGCGTGAAGCCTCGACCGACAGATAGACCCGCGCAATCTTTCCTGCCGGATCGATGAGAAAGGTATACCGTTTCGCCACCTTCACCACTAGCCAGTCCGCCAGTGCTCCGTACTTCTGCGCCACCTCGGCCCGGGTATCCGCCAGCAGCGGAAACGGCAGATGGTATTTCTCGGCGAAAGCCTTGTGCGACGCCGAATCGTCGACGCTGACGCCCACCACCTGGGCGCCGAGTTCCTTGAGCTGCACCAGGTCATCCCGGAACCGGCACGCCTCGGTGGTGCATCCCGGCGTATCGTCCTTGGGATAGAAGTACAGCACCACCCATTTCCCACGCCAATCGGCAAGGCGGCGCGGTACGCCATTCTGGTCGGGCAAAATGAAGTCCGGCGCCATCGAATCCGTCGCTGGAACCTCGGCGTGTAGCGGCAATGCATAGAACAACGCCAGCATGGCGCCGCACAACAGGGCAATTTTTCTCGTCATGACCGTCTCCGCGAGGCGTGAAGAGTGGAACAGCCCAGCCATAATAGCGCTCCCAACTCCAGCACAGGCTGCACCATGCATGACGCCTTCGACCGCCAATCGATCACCGGCCTGATCCTCGCCGGAGGCCAAGGATCGCGCATGGGCGGCGCCGACAAAGGCTGGGTCGACTACCGTGGCCACCCCCTGGTGGCGCATGTGCTGGCACGCCTCGCGCCCCAGGTCGGCCCGCTGCTGATCAGCGCCAACCGCAACCTCGAGCGCTATGCGGCTTTTGCCGCACCGGTGCTGACCGACGCCCTGCCCGGCTACCCGGGCCCGCTTGCCGGCCTGCATGCGGGCCTCTCCGCCTGCACCACGCCGCGGCTGGTCTGCGTCCCCTGCGACGCTCCGCTGTTTTCCGCCGACCTGGTCGCCCGGCTTTCCGCCGCGCTCGAATGGGCCCCAGCAGCCTACGCGGTTACCCGCGTGCGCCGCCACCCGATTTTTCTCGCTTGTAAGCGGGGCGTGAAAGACGATCTGGAAAGCTATCTGATGGCCGGTGAACGCCGCGTCGGCAAATGGCTGGAGCGGATCGGCGCGCTGGCGGTGGAATTCGAGGATGAAGCGGAGTTCGCCAACTTCAATCAGGCGGACGATCTGACGCAACCGCCGCCCGCAAACGACCCCGCGGGGTCGGCACGTTAGATTGCAGTCGCGAACTTGGCTTCGGTGCGGAGATAGCTGGCCCGGCCGCCGGGCACCCGAGCAAGAATCGCCACCCATCCGGGATCAGCGCGAAACGCTGTCCACGCCTGGTCGCGTACGGCCTTGTCGGGCCAGTCGATGACCCAGGTGACATTTGCCGCACGGATGTTCTCGTCGCGCGGGAGCGATCCCCCATACTCGGGCTCCATACCGTTGCTCACCCAGAATCCGACAAGATTCATCCGGGTCCTGATGTAGGGAACGGCAAGCGTTTCCGCCCATGTCTTGTACTCGTCGAACCGCGTCGGCTCAAAGTGGTAGCTTCTGATCTCGAACATCTTCGTCCTCCCTACCCGCGACAACATGCAAACGGCGAACGCTCCCGCCGCCTAGTAAATCTTCAGCAACCGGACATTCAACCGCGCGTCTTCGCGGATGCCGTTACGAATTGACAGGTTACGGCCGATTGCCGCACTCAGGCGAACGCCGCCCGGGTGTAGACGAAGTCGCCGTCATCGAGGGTCACGGCCCCCGCAGCCAGGGCGAAAAGAATCCCGAATAAGGCTGCACAAAGGCGAGCAGGATAAATACGCAAGATCATTGCAGCTGTTTTCGCTGATTGAAGCGGTAGCGACGGCGGCCTCAGAACAGCTTGAGGATGCGGAAATTCACCCGCGAATCCTCCTTGATGCCCGTGCGGATCGACAGGTCCTTGCCGATCGACGCGATCAACTGCACGTCGCGCGTGACGAAACTGGCGACAGTAAACAGCGCCTTGGTCAACTTCTGGCTGTCGTCCTGGTCCACGCCGTCGATCCGCCGCTCGCCACCGCGAATATGCGACACCATGGCGCCGACGAAGGTGCCGGGAGTGAATAGGTAACGCAGATGAACCTGCAACTCGTTCAGCGGCCGCTGCCGCAACGTCGCCCCGGCAGGACCGAAATCGTCGTTTTCGCCGTGGAACTGGACGTCGCCGAGCGCCTCGAAGGAAATTTGCTCGCTCACCTTCCAGATGCGTCCGGCCTGTAGCGCGAACTTCCAGCGATTCTCGGCGAACGGATTGAGCGCGTTGTGCTTGTCGTAGCGCCCGGTCGGCAACCACAACCAGGGCGTAATGGCGAAGGCATCGCGCCCCGTCGGGTCCTTGATCAGGTGCAGCGGGCACACCAGCACCAGATCGCCGACGCCGTTGGTCACATCGGCCGCCGCCAGACTGCCGCCCGTGCGCACGGTTCCCATGGGCTGGAGAAATTGCGGCACGATACCGTAATCGTTGCCCCAGTCGATAAACCAGACTCCGCGCAACATCATTACATCGGCGGAGAGCCGGGCATCGCTGGAAACCTTGGTTCCCTTCGAATAAAGCCCGCGGCCTTCAAAATGCTGCAAGTAGACAACGCCGAACTTCGTTCCGTCCGGCAGATAGGCATAGTCACCGTCGTCGACGGTGACGGCGTGCGCCAGGCAGACGTGGAACGCTAAGGCGAACGCAGCGAGCATCCTCGCTGCCGCGTGAATAGACATTGGGCCTCCCCCGAATCATTTTTTGTACTCCGCCGCAAGCGGATGTGCTTGTCCGGCGAAATTCTGCGTTTACCGAACAATGGCGCCAAGTATAAACGCCGACCCGCCCCCGAAGGTTCGGCTGCCGGGGCGGCGTCGGGGGGGCTGTCGGGGAGGGACGCGCGGAACCTTCAGGCGTGCTGCGCGGCCTGCGCCGCCTCCACGGAAAGCAGCGCCGTCATGTTGACGATGCGGCGCACGGTAGCGGTCGGCGTCAGGATATGCGCCGGCTTCGGCGCGCCGAGCAGCATCGGACCGACGGTGAGGCCGTCTCCGGCCGCAGTCTTCAGCAGGTTGAAGGCGATGTTGGCAGCGTCAAGCGTGGGCATCACCAGCAGGTTGGCTTGGCCTTTCAGGCGCGACTTGGGGAACACCGCGTTGCGGATGGTTTCCGACAGTGCGGCATCACCGTGCATCTCGCCGTCGACTTCCAATTCGGGCGCCTTCTCGCGCAGGATTCCCAGCGCCCGGCGCATCTTCACGGCGGTCGGCGTATCGTCGGTGCCGAAGCTGGAATGCGACAGCAGCGCGAGCTTCGGCACAATACCGAAACGCTGCACCTGCTCGGCGGCGAGGATCGCCATCTCGGCGATCTGTTCCGCCGTCGGATCGTAGTTTACGTAGGTGTCGCAGATGAACATGGTGCGCTGCTGTAGCAGCAGCATGTTCATCGCGTAATAGCTGGAGATGCCCTCACGCCGGCCCAGCGCGGGTTCGACGAAGCGGCGGTGCAGCGCGTGGGTGCCGAAAGTGCCGCAGAGCAGACCCTCGGCGTAGCCCATGCGCACCATCATCGCACCGATCAATGTGGTGCGGCGGCGCATTTCGATCTTCGCATATTCGACGCTGACGCCGCGCCGATGCATGATCTCGTAGTACTCCTGCCAGAGCTCCTTGTAGCGGGTGTCGGAACTCACGTTCACCAGTTCGAAATGCACGTCGGGACGGATACGCAGGCCGGCGCGCTCGATGCGCATCTGCACCACCTCGGGACGGCCGATCACGATCGGGCGGGCGAGCCCCTCATCCACGACCGTCTGCACGGCGCGCAGCACGCGTTCGTCCTCGCCCTCGCAATAGACGATCTTCGCCGGGCGCTTCTTGGCCGCCATGAATACCGGCTTCATCACCATGCCGGAGTGATAGACGAATTCGTTGAGCTGCTGGCGATAGGCGTCCATGTCGGCCAGCGGACGCCGGGCCACGCCGGAGTCCATCGCCGCCTGGGCCACGGCCGGCGCCACCAGCATGATCAGGCGCGGGTCGAACGGCTTGGGAATCAGATACTCGGGGCCGAACTTGAGTTCGTCGGTGCCATAGGCGGCCGATACCACGTCCGACTGTTCGGCATGGGCGAGCTCGGCAATGGCGCGCACAGCGGCCAACTTCATCTCGTCGTTGATGGTCGTCGCGCCGACGTCGAGTGCGCCGCGGAAGATGAAGGGGAAACAGAGGACGTTGTTCACCTGGTTCGGATAGTCCGAACGGCCGGTGGCGATGATTGCGTCGGGACGCACTTCCTTGGCCAGTTCGGGAAGGATTTCAGGCGTCGGGTTGGCCATGGCAAGGATCAGCGGGTTCGCCGCCATGGTTTTGACCATGTCCTGTTTAAGCACGCCGGCGGTGGACAGGCCGAGGAAGATGTCGGCATCGACGATGGCGTCGCCCAGGGTGCGGGCGGCGGTATGCTGGCAGTAGCGTTCCTTGGAGGGGTCGAGCTTCTCGTCGCGGCCCCTGTAGATCACACCCTTGCTATCGCAGACATAGATGTTCTTGCGCTCCATGCCGAGCTGTACCAATAGGTCAAGGCAGGCGATGGCAGCGGCGCCGGCGCCGGAACAGACCAGTTTCACCTCGTCGATGTTCTTTTTCACCACGCGCAAGCCATTGAGTACGGCGGCGCCGGTGATGATCGCAGTGCCGTGCTGATCGTCGTGGAAGACCGGAATCTTCAACCGTTCGCGCAGTTTCTTCTCGACGTAGAAACATTCCGGCGCCTTGATGTCTTCCAGGTTGATGCCGCCGAAGGTCGGCTCCAGCGAAGCAATGATGTCTACCAGCTTATCCGGATCGAGTTCGTTGACTTCCAGGTCGAAGACATCGATGCCGGCGAACTTCTTGAACAGCACGCCCTTGCCTTCCATCACCGGCTTGCCGGCCAGCGGGCCGATATTGCCGAGCCCCAGCACCGCGGTGCCGTTGGTGATGACCGCGACCAGATTGCCGCGCGAGGTGTACTGGTAGGCGTTGTCCTCGTCGTCGACGATCTCGTTGCAGGCGGCGGCGACGCCCGGCGAATAGGCCAGGGACAGATCGTATTGGGTGTTGAGCGCCTTGGTCGGCGTGACCGCAATCTTGCCGGGTTTGGGATTGCGATGGTATTCGAGTGCGGCTGCGCGGATCAGTTCGTCCATGGATTTGTGCGGGCGCGCAGCGAAATGGGTGCGTCGGTTGGATTCCGACGTCTGCCGGCGGCGCTTGCCCGAAAGAGAGTCAAAGCGAGCCGCGAATGATAGCCGACTCAGGGCAGCATAACCAGCCTCGCGGTATGGCCGCAGCGCTCAGACGGCTTCGCGCAAGGCCTCCAGCGGGCTGCTGCGCAAAGCGCCGCGCGCGCCGAGCAGTCCGGCGCATAGAACCAACACCAGCCCGGTCGCCATCCCATAAACCGGCAACAACGGATCGGGCGCATAGGCCAAGCGGAAAGCGCCGCGCGCCAGCGCGGTGGCGATGGCGCCGGCGCCCGCGCCGGCCAGCAAACCAGCGAGGAGGCCGAGCAGGGCGAACTCGGCCGCCAGTACGCGGCGCAACTGCGTACTGCGTGCGCCCAGCGCACGCAGTACGGCAACCTCGTGGATACGCTCGTCGGCGCTGGCCTGTAGAGCCGCATACAGCACCGCCAGCCCAGCCAGCAGTGCAAAGCCGAACACTGCCTGGACGGCGCGCGCCACCTGATCGAGTGTCTCTTGTAGCTGGCGCAAGATCGCAGCAACGTCGATCAGCGTCAGGTTGGGGAATCGTGCGGTAAGCGCGGCGACGAAATCGGTTCGCTCCGCAGGCAGGTAAAAACTGGTGATGTAGCTGACCGGAAACGGTTCCAGCACTCCGGGCGGAGCCATCACGAAGAAGTTCACTCGCATCGAATCCCAGTCCAGTTTGCGCAGCGAGGTGATCCGGGCTTCGACGCGGCGGCCGGCGATATCGTAGCCGAGGGCATCGCCAGGCTTGAGGCCTAGCGTATCGGCCAGGCCCTGCTCGACCGAAAACTGCGCCTCCGGCCCGGCACCGTGCCAACGCCCGGCGGTGACGCTATTGCCATCAGGCAGGCGTTCGCTCCACGAAAGGTTGAATTCGCGCTCGACCAGCCGCCGGGCACGCTCATCGGCATAGCTCTCCGGCCCCACCGCTACGCCGTTTACGCTCACCAACCGCCCGCGCACCATCGGTTCCAAGGCCGGTTGCGGCAGGCCGGCGGCAGCGAAGCGGGCGGACAGTTCGGCGCGCTGTTCGGGCTGGATGTTGATGATGAAACGATTGGGCGCATTCGCCGGCATCTGCCCCTTCCAGGTCGCGAGCAGGTCGTCGCGCGCCACCGTCAGCAACAGCAGTGCGGTCAGGCCCAAACCCAGGGCCACCGCCTGGACGATGCTGCTACGTCTGCGGCGGCACAGGTTGGCAACACCGTAACGCCAGTCGAGGCTACCATTGTGGCCAGCCATGCGACGCAGCAACACCAGCGTGGCCCAGGCCAGGAGGGCATACAGTGCCACGGCGAGGGCGAAGCCGCCGAGAACGATCAGCCATAGCCGCCACTCGCCGGCCATCCAGCGCATAAGCGCCGCCAACAACAACGCACCCGCCACCCAGGCGGAGAGGGCCATCGACTCGACGCCGGCCCATTCGCGGCGCAGCACACGCAGCGTGGACACGTTGCGCAGGCGCAGCAGCGGAGGCAACGCGAATCCCGCCACCAGTGTCATGCCTACTGCCAGTCCCTGCACCCAGGGTTGCCAGGAGGCCGCGGGCAGCGCGTCGCCGATCAGCGGGGCGAGCAGGTGCTGTAGGCCGAACTGGACGCCCCAGCCAAGACCGCAGCCGGCCAGCGTCACCAGCAAACCGAAGAGCAGGAATTCGCCGCCATGGATCGCGGCCACCTGTGCGCCGCTGGCGCCGAAACAGCGCAATACCGCGCAGGCATCGAGATGGCGGCGCATGTAGCGGTCGGCCGCCAGGCCCATCGCCACGGCGGCCAGCACCACCGCCAGCAGCGCAGCGAGGCGCAGGAAGCGCTGCGCCCGTTCGAGCACGGTACGCAACTCGGGGCGCGCGTTGTCCAGCGTCTCCAACTTCTCGCCGCGACCGAGGCCGGCCTCGGCCCAGCGCCGGTAGTCCGCCACCGCCGCCGCATCGCCGGCGAGGTGCAGCCGGTAGTTCACCCGGCTGGCCGGCTGGATCAGCTGCGTCGCCGGCAGGTCGGCGGCATTCAGCAGCAGCCTCGGCGCGAGCGCGAAGACGTTGAAGCTGCGCTCCGGCTCCTGCGTCAATACCGCGGATACGGTGAACTCCGCCGCCCCCAATTGCAGGCGGCTGCCGCGGCTCGCCCCAAACGCCGCCGTCAGCCGTTCGTCGAGCCAGACTTCGCCCGGCGCCGGGACTCCCGCCGTCGCGGTATCGGCTTGATTGAGCGCCGCTGCTGTACGCAGTGCGCCGCGCAGCGGATAGTTGGCGCTGACCGCCTTCACCTCGGCCAACTGACTGCTGCCGTTGCTCCGCGCCATGCTCGGAAAGGTCGCGCTTTCCGCACATTGCAGGCCGAGTTGCATCGCCTTGACGCGCCATGAATCCGCCCAGGCATGGTCGGCGCTGAGCAGCAGATCGCCGCCGAGCAACTGGCGCGATTGCAGAGCCAACCCCTGCTCGACGCGATCGGCCAACAGCGCCACGCTGGACAGCGCCGCGACGGCAAGCAGCAAAGCGATGCCAAGCACGTTCAGTTCGCCGGCGCGGACGTCGCGCTGCAGCATGCGCAGGCAAAGGCGGAAGGTAATCATGCAAACGGTACCCGTGATTTACAAAAGCGGCCCGCCCCCCTACCATTCAGCCGGGCAGCCCCAACGTCGCTAGGACGGATGGCGAACGCTGCGGGACAACATTCACTGGAGGAATTCATGGTTGCATCGACAGGCCGAACTCTGCGGCGCGGGCTACGCCTTGCCTGCATTCTTACATGCCTCGCCGGCTCAGCCCTGTGGGCGCTGGGCGGCATGGCGCAGAGCGATGCCGTGGCGCCTCAGACCGCCGCCGTCGCCGCGGCGGCCCAGCGTATGGGCATTTACGAAATGTTCCTCCACGCCGATCCGGTGGTAAAGGCCGTCATGCTGTTCCTGCTGCTGTGTTCGGTGGCGACCTGGACGGTGCTGCTGGAAAAGTCCTTCCTTTTTGCCCGCATCCGGCGCAACTCCGAAGAATTTCTCGCCGGATTCCGTCGCGTGCAGCGCGTCGATCAGATCGGACCACTGGCCGCGCAGGCGCCAGAAACACCGTTGACCCGGATATGGGTCGCCGCACAGAACGAATGGGAGATTTCCCGCCGCCGCCACGGCCAAAAACCATTCAGCCCGCATCAGATCGACCGTCTGCTGCAACGCATGGCGCTGGCCGCCGGCATCGCCCAGGAAGAGGAACTGGCCCGCCTCGGCAACGGCATGGGACTGCTTGCCACCATCGGCTCGACCGCGCCCTTTATCGGCCTGTTCGGCACCGTCTGGGGCATCCTGCACAGCTTCGCCGATATCGCCGCCGCCAAGGCCACCAGCCTCTCGGTCGTCGCCCCGGGCATCGCTGAAGCGCTGTTGGCAACGGCCATCGGCCTGTTCGCCGCGATTCCGGCGGTGATGATCTACAACAGCTTCGCCCGCAGCATCAGCCGCATGACCGGCACCTTCGACAACTTCGTCGCCGAATTCAGCACCGTGGCCTCACGCGAACTGGAAGAGGCGCTCTGAAATGGCAATCCAGCTCGGAGGCGGCGGCCTCGGCGTCAAGCGCCACGCCTATCCGCAAAACGCCGAAATGAACATCACGCCCTTCGTAGACGTGGTGCTGGTGCTGCTGATCATTTTCATGGTGGCGGCGCCGCTTGCCACCGTGGACGTGCCGCTCGACCTGCCGCAATCATCGATCGCACCGACGCCGACGCCGGCCGAACCGGTGTACATCAGCGTGCGCCAGAGCGGAGAACTATTCATACAAAACGCGCCCACCGACATCGCCAGCCTGCCGGCGCTGCTCCTCGCCCAGACCAAGGGCAACCGCGACAACCGTATCTTCATCCGCGGCGACGAGAAGATCGAATACCGGCGGTTGATGGAAATCATCAACCTGCTACAGGAGCAGGGCTACAACAAGGTGGGACTGATCGCCGAGCAACGTGACCGTTAGCATCGCCATGACGCACCCTCGCGGCAGCCGCCTCGCGGCGCTGGCCTTGTCACTGCTATTCAATGCCGCGCTGATCCTGGCGGTCGTCCAGGTGCAGTTTCAGGGCTTGCCGCTGCCTGAAACCACCATCGAGATCGTGCTGGAGCGGCCCGCACCGCCCCCGCCTCCTCCGCCGCCACCGCCCGAGGAAAAAAAGAAACCGCTACAGAAAAAGACCTCTAAAGTGGCGCGCGCCGCATCGGAAAAAATGGCCAAGCCGGAGCAGAAGCTGCAAGCGCCCACCGATCCCGGGCCGCCGGTGCATTTCCTCGACCCAAGCGGCGAGGTGGCCCAGGGCTCGGGCGCCATCGGCGGCGGTCAGGGCGGCACCGGCAAACGCCGCGGCGCCGACCGGCTGGGCATGCATGCGCCGTCGGATTATGCCGATCGGGTCAAGTCGCAGATCATCGCGGCCAAGGAATACCCGGTCGAGGCGCGCAAGAAGCTTCAGGAATGCTTCGTCTCCTATACGCTCACGGTGGACCGCAACGGCAACATGCTGGCGTATACCATCGACCCCTGCGGCAATGCGCTGCTCGATGCAGCGGTACGCGACGCCATCGCCAAAGCCGCGCCTTTCCCGGTTCCGCCCGACATGGGCGCAGAGCGCTACGATATCCACGGCAGCCTGGTTTTCCGGCTGAAATGACCAAGAGGTCCACAGTGCCCACTCACTCGCTCCTTTGCCGCGCTGCCCTGGCGCTCGCGCTGCTTGCCCAATGCGTCCCCGCCACCGTTGCCGCCGATACCGGCGGCCGCTGGCAGATGCCGAAACGCTTCCGCCCCGCCGTAGCGCCCGGCTTCGATTGCAGCGAAGCCGATTCGACCGTGCAGGATGTCATCTGTGCCAGCGACAGCCTCGCCGCCCTCGACCGCAAGGCGACGGAGCTGTACCGCACCAACCTGCGCACCGCCGACCTGTTCGGCCGCGACCAACTGCTCGCCGGCCAGCGGCGCTGGCTCACCGGCCGCACCGCGAAATGCGCGGTGCCCGCGGCGCGGCTGACGGCGGAGAGACCCGATGGCAGCATCGTTGCCTGCCTCGAAACCGACTATCAGGAACGCCTAGCCGCACTCAGCGCCTGGCAACCGGCGAAGCGTGCGCTGCAAGCGGATTCCGATCACCCGCTTTCGGCCTACGTGCAGCTCACTGCCGCCGAATCGCTCGACAGCCCCTTCTGCGACAAGATGCGCGGCCAGATCAACGCGGCGATCAAGGACAGCGGGGAAGTCAATCCCGCGCGCATTCCCGGCGCCAAACTGATTGCCGGCAGCCACGGCAACGCCGAGTCGTCGACGCCGCCGATCGCCATCGTGCAGCGCGACGCCGGCCCCTACGCAAGCTACGAGCTGCGCGCCACCGGACTGAAGCTCGGTGGCGGCGTCGCCATCGACGAGCGGATGCTCGGCCAATGGATTTCGGAGCAGCCCAACTACGGCGGCCGGCCGTCAGACCTCTCGTCGCAAACCAACGACTACGCCGCCATAGACGCTTTCTCCCTCGGCGGCAGCCAGTACGCGCTGGTCGCCGAATCCTGGGGCTACTACACACCGGCTGCCTCCGGCGAATCGGCCTATGCCGGGCTCTATGCCATAGACGGCGGCAGCGCCCAGCGCCGCTGCCTGTTCAAAATCTACCTGCGTCCGCCGGTCCGCAGCGCCTTCGCCGACCTGCCCGCTTACGCCGCGTTCAAGGACGTGCTGGAAGCGATCCGTAGCAGCGAACCGTCCGCGCTCGATGTCACCGACCGCCGCGACGAAGACCTGTTGCGCAAGGAGCAGGAATGGCAGTTGCTCAACCTGCCGCTGCTGCACACCATCGAGGCCAGGCAGTTCGGCTGGAGCGGCTGGCTGCGCCGCCGCCACGATGTGCTGCTGGAGAAGCTGTTCCTCTGGTCGGAAGGCAGCCTCGCCGCCAAACAGCTTTATCGCACTCTGATACCCACGCTGAAGCCAGCGATGGACGAGGTGGCGCTGACCATGCGGCAGACCCAGGGCATCACCGCCGAAGAGGCGGCGCAGGCCACCGACCTGCTGGCGATGGAACTGCTCGATCACACCCTCGCTCCCATCGTGGACAACAGCGAGGCCTATGCCCAGCCGCCGTCAACGCTGCTGAAGTACAAGCCGCGCTTCCCGGTGCTGCCCGAGCGCGCCGACTTGGAAAAGGGCCGCCCCGTCGCCACCCTCTACGGCACACTGCTCAACCGCCTGCCGGCAAAAGCGGTCGCCGACTTCATCGAATGGGAAGCCGGTCATCCGGAAAAACGCAGCTTCGGCCGCAACGGCGAGACCGCACTGATGGCCGCGGTGCTGGTGCCGGAGGCGGTGGCGCAACTGCTTGCCGCCGGCGCCGACCCCAATGAAGCCGACCGCTACGGCTTCACCCCGCTGATGCTGGCGGCGCGCTACGGCCAGCGCGATTCGGCAGCGAAGCTGATCGAGGCCGGAGCCCATCTCGAAGCCCAGACCCAGGATCTGCCGACCAGCGACAACGAAGCCACCGAAGTCCGCCGCGCCCGCGTCGGCGGCAAACCCCCGCTCTACTTCGCGGCACTCGGCGGCGACCCGGCCACCGTGCAACTGCTGTTGGAGCGCGGGGCCAGCGCGGGGCACTACGACAGCTACGGTTCGCGACCCTGCGACGCGCTGAAGCTGAATCCGGCAATTGCGGACGCCGAGCGGGCGATCCTGAGCGGCAAGCTGTGCCCGCCGGTACCGAGCTACGTCCCCAAAGTCGCTGCGCAAATCGCGGCACCGGCGGCGCAGGCCGAATTCTTTTCCATCGAACGCCCGACGTTGCGCGTCGGCGACCGCTGGAAGGTCGAGACGCGTGACAAGCGCACCAATGCGTTGAAGCGTAGCGAGGAAATCGTCGTCGACGAGGTGACGGCGGATCGCATCAAGCTGGCGATCAACGGCATGACCGGCATCATGAGCACCGACCTGACCACGCTCGAAAGCCCGCAATTGCGCTGCGACGAGGGCTACCAGTTTCTCTCCTTCCCGCTCACTCCCGGCAAACAGTGGTCATTCAGAACGGCCTGGGAACACCGCGAACGCAAGGCCAGCGGGCGGGCGCAGATGGACGTCAGCGTCATTCGCACGGAACAGCTCAAGCTTCCTGGAGGTGAAGTCGACGCCTACCGCATGGAAGCGCAGGGTTCGATCCGAGTCGAATCGCCGATCCGTCTCACCCGCCGCGTCTCGGCGACCTACTGGTACGCACCGTCGATGCGCGCCATCGTACGCATGGAATGGATCGACGGCGTGGAGGACTCGGTTATCGAGGTGGTTGGATTTTCGCTGGCGCCGTGACCTCGCCGATCGAGGCACCGAGCAGGAATTCAGTGAGTTCCCGCCACCAGCGCTCGTCGGTGGCCTCGATCCAGTCATTGTGCCCGGCCCGCGGCAACGCGAATAACCGCTTCGGCGGCGGCAGCCGCTCATAGAGCCGGCGTCCCAGCACAGCCGGAACGATTGCGTCGGCATCGGCCACCACCACGGCGAGCGGACCGCGCGATAGCCCCCGCTTCGCCAGGGCCTGCACTGTGTCGTAGCGCTCGCGCAGCAGCCACTCCACGGGCAGCCACGGATAGTGCTGCTTCGCCGCGCTGGCCAGGGTGTCCCACGGGGTGATCAGCAACAGACCGTCGCTGCGCAACCCGGCCCTGTCCGCCGCATCCTCGACCGCGGCCGCTACCGCCGCGCCGAGGGATTCGCCGGCCAGCAGCAGCGACCCGCGATAAAGCTCATGCGCGATTTTCAGCGTCTCCAATCCGTCGCCCACCAATACCGATTCGCTCGCTTCGCCTGTGCGCGGGCCGTAGCCGGGATACTCGGCAAGGATCACACGCAGGCCGAGGGCGCCCAACCGCTCCGCATATTCGCTGCGATGCGCCGCATGCCCGGCGTTGCCGTGGAACAGCACAAGCGTGGCACGAACGCCTGCACCCTCAGCAGGCTCGCGCACCAGACCGCGATACTGCTGTGCCGAGGGCCAGGGCGCGAGCCCGGCGGCGCGGCCTTCGGCGATCGCATCGGCAAGCGGCAGCGGCGTCGGCTGGTAGAGCTGACGCTGTTGGAGAAAATAGAGTCCGCCGCACAACACGCCCGCATAGATCGCCAGGCGCACAGCCAGCCCCCCGTATCGCGAACCCATCCGTTCAGCGTTTTTCAAGCAACCCCAGCTTCGTCAGCCGGCCGGCGATCGCCTCCGCCAACGTACGATAGCCCGCGGCGTTGGGATGCACCGGGTCGGACTTCAATTGCGGATCGGCCAGCACCGCGCCAAACACCTCCGGCACCAGCGGCACGTCCTCCTCATTTGCCAGTTCGGCATACAGTGCAGCGTCCGGCAGCGCTCCGATCGCCGCCCCCACCAGCGAAAACCGCGGCGTAGCCACCAGCACCACAGGAATGCCGGCCTGCTTGGCACGCTTCAGGATGCGGCGGACGTTTTCCTTGATTTCCGCTTCCGGCCGACGCCGCAGAAAATCGTTGCCGCCGATCTCGACGATCACCAGCGCCGGGCGCGTTTCCTCCAGCGCCGCATCGATCCGCTCCTTCGCCGCAGCCGCGGTATCGCCGGGGATGCCGCGGTTATGCACGGTCCAGCCGCTGATCGAGGCCAACTGGCTCGGATAGTCGTCGCCGGAGGCCGCACCGGTGCCGAAGGTGACGCTGTCGCCGAAGGCCAGCACCGCGGTACCGGCCGGCAGCGGCGCGAATTTCGGCGCGCGGTCGCAGGCCGCCAACAGCAGGGCAAGCGAGATCCATAGCACAACGATACGGCCCGGCGATTTCATGTTCATTGCCCTTCCCTTCGTGGTCTCGCTCCGCTCGACGGCACAGCTACAAGCCGCGCAGCCGCTCCACCGCCTGATCGACGCGATCCACCGCGATCACCTCGATACCCTTCACCATCTGCTTGGGCAGATTGGCGCGGGGGATCAGGGCGCAGCCGAAACCGAGCTTGGCGGCTTCGCGCAGGCGCTCCTGGCCGCGCACCGCGGGACGGATTTCGCCGGCCAGGCCGACTTCGCCGAAGGCCACCAGCTTGGGCGGCAGCGGCTTGTTGCGCAGCGAGGATACGATGGCCAGCATCACCGCAAGGTCGGCCGCCGGTTCCTGGATGCGCACACCGCCGACGGCATTGACGAAGACGTCCTGATCGAAGCAGGCAACGCCGGCATGGCGATGCAGCACAGCCAGCAGCATCGCCAGACGATTGGCATCGAGACCGACGGTGAGCCGCCGCGCGCTGGGCGTATGCGCGGTGTCCACCAGCGCCTGCACCTCGACCAGCAGCGGCCGCGTACCCTCCTGGGTGACCAGTACGCAGGAGCCCGGCACTTCCTGCGCATGCTGCGAGAGAAACAGCGCCGACGGATTGGAAACCCCGCGCAGGCCCTTGTCGGTCATGGCGAAGACGCCAAGCTCGTTGACCGCACCGAAGCGATTCTTCACCGCCCGGATCAGGCGAAAGCTGGAATGGGCATCGCCCTCGAAATACAGCACGGTATCGACGATGTGCTCCAGCACGCGCGGCCCGGCCAGCGCGCCCTCCTTGGTGACATGGCCGACCAGGATGATGCAGATACCGCTCTGTTTCGCCAGCCGCGTCAGTTGCGCCGCGCATTCGCGCACCTGCGCCACCGAGCCGGGCGCCGATTGCAGCGCATCGGAGTACATGGTCTGTATCGAGTCGATCACCGCCACCGCCGGCTTCTCTGCATTCAGCACAGCGAGAATTTTTTCCAGGCCGATCTCCGCCAGCAGTTGCAGGTGTCCCATCGGCAGTTGCAGCCGCCGCGCGCGCAGCGCCACCTGTTCGCCCGACTCCTCGCCGGAGACGTAGAGCACCGGCTGCCCGGCTTCGGCCAGCCGCGAGAGCGCCTGTAGCAGCAGTGTGCTTTTGCCGATCCCCGGATCGCCGCCGATCAGCACCACTCCACCTTGCACCAGACCGCCGCCGAGCACCCGGTCGAACTCCTCGATGCCGGTGGGCTGGCGCGGCTCCTCGCGCGGATTGATCTCGGCGAGCCGTTGCACGCGTCCCGACGCCGCCAGCGAGGCATAGCGATGGCCGCCCGCACCGCCGCTTTCGGCGATGGTCTCGACCAGCGTATTCCATTGCCCACAGCCGGGACACTGGCCCTGCCACTTGGGCGCGCTGGCACCGCACTCGGTGCAGGTGTACTGCGTCTTCGCCTTGGCCATCAGCCGATCTCCTCCACCGCCACCCGCCTCGCCAATGCGCAGAATAATTCGTAACTGACGGTGCCCGCGGCAGCGGCCACTTCGTCGGCCGACAGGCCCTCGCCCCACAGCGTGACCGGCGTACCGACCTGTGCGCTGGGCAGGCCGTCGAGGTCGACGCAGATCTTGTCCATCGAAACGCGGCCCAGACTGCGCGTCCGGCGGCCGGCCACCAGCACCGGCGTTCCGCTCGGCGCGTGGCGCGGGTAGCCGTCGCCGTAGCCGCAAGCGACGATGCCGATGCGCATCGGCTGCACGGCAGTGAAACTGCCGCCGTAACCGATACGGTCGCCGGCTTTCAATTCGCGCACGGCGATCAGTCGGCTCTCCAGCGTCATCGCCGGCCGCAGACCGAGAGCCGCCGCATTCTGCAACTGCGGAAAAGGCGAAGCGCCATAGAGCATGATGCCCGGACGCACCCAGTCGCGCGCGCTGCCGCAGGTGTGCGGGTAACGCAGTAGCGCCGCAGAATTGGCGGCGGAGAACGGCAGTGGATGGACGGCCAGCACGTCGCAAAAGGCGGTCCATTGTTCGGCAACGCCGCGCTCCTCGTCGGCATCGGCGAAATGGGTCATCAGCGTCACCGCCCCTCCGGCGACCGCCGGGGCGAGCAACGCCAGTGCGGCAGCGAGTTGCGCGGGATCGAGGCCAAGCCGATTCATCCCGGTATTGAGCTTGACCACCGCGGGATATCCCGATGCACGCTCGGCCCAGGCCTGCACTTGATCCAGTCGGTGCAGCACCGGGGTCAGCCGATGGGTGACATGGACAGCTATTTCGTCGCTGCCGTAGAACCCCTCCATCAGCAACAACGGCTGCTCCGTTCCTGCCGCGCGGAGCGCCAGCGCCGCATCGAGTTCGAGCAACGCGAAGCCATCCACCCGCCCCGACAGTGCGCGCACGGTACGGAACAGGCCGTGGCCGTATGCATCGGCCTTGACCACCGCCCAGACATGGGCATCGCCGCAATGGCGGCGAACAACGCCACAATTGTGGCGCAGGGCTTCCAGGTCGATGCGGGCGCGCAGGGGTCGAACCATGAACAGTGGCAGGCGCCTTCGCCGAAGGCGCGGTGAGCGAAAGGAAACGGGCGCGTAGTTTCTCATACCTCGACCGAACGCCCGCCCGGCGCATGTTATGCAACGCGCTGTCAAGCCCCCGGGTATCGCGGGAACGGCCGCCCACTCGTGATATAAACGGCCGGCCTGATTTCAGCGGACCTATGAATTGAATCGCGGTTTCTACACCATCATGGCGGCGCAGTTTTTTTCTGCGCTGGCCGATAACGCCCTGCTCATCGCCGCGATCGCCATGCTGCGCGACATGCATGCCCCGGCCGCTCAGGAACCGCTGTTGAAGACCTCGTTCACGCTCTCCTATGTGCTGCTCGCGGCCTTTGTCGGTGCCTTTGCCGACTCGATGCCAAAGTGGCGGGTGATGTTCATCAGCAACGGAGTCAAGATTCTCGGCTGCAGCCTGATGTTTTTCAACGTGCCGCCGTTGTTCGCCTATGCCGTAGTTGGACTCGGCGCCGCCGCCTATTCGCCGGCCAAATACGGCATCCTTACCGAATACCTGCCGCCACGGCTGCTGGTCGTGGCCAACGGCTGGGTCGAAGGCCTGACGGTGATCGCGATCATTCTCGGCACCGTGCTCGGCGGCGTACTGATCACGCCCAATATCGCCGCCGCGCTGCTGGCGCTGGATTTTCCGCTGTTGGATACCGGCATCGACAGCGTCGGCGAGATGAACCTGCTGGTGATCGGCGCGCTGTATCTGGCGGCGGCGCTGTTCAATCTGCACATTCCCGATACCGGGGTGGCTCATTCGCCGCTGAAGAAGAATCCGCTGTTCCTGGTGCACGAGTTCAACCACTGCCTGCGCCTGCTCTGGCGCGACCGTCTGGGCCAGGTTTCGCTCGCGGTGACCACGCTGTTCTGGGGCGCCGGGGCGACCCTGCAATTCATCGTCATCGAATGGGCAAAGGCAGCGATGCAGATGGATCTCTCCCACGCCAGCATGCTGCAAGGCGTGGTGGCGGTCGGCGTGGCGATCGGCGCCTTCATCGCCGCGCGCTACATCAGCCTGCGTCGCTCGGTGAAAGTGATCCCACTGGGCATCGCAATGGGCATCGGCATGATCGTGATGATCACGGTGCCGCTGATTCCGACGGTGAAGGTGATCGACGACACCTTCACGCTGCTCGGACACGACGTCCGCGTCGCCTTCGATCTGCGGCTCGCTTTTTCGCTCGGCCTGCTGGTGCTGGTGGGCGCATTCTCGGGGCTGTTCGTAGTGCCGATGAACGCGTTGCTACAGCATCGCGGCCATGTGCTGATGGGGGCGGGACACTCCATCGCCGTGCAGAATTTCAACGAGAACCTGTCGATCCTGGTGATGACCTTCGTCTACTCGGCGCTGGTCGCCGCCCATTTGCACATCTATTGGATCATCACCCTGTTCGGAGTTTTCGTCGCCGCGGTGATGGTACTGCTGAAGCGGCTGCACGAAGCCAATCAGCACCAGTTCGACGACGTCGCCCTGCTCGAAGACGCGACACACTGAGGCAACCCCGAGACGCCGCGACCTGCGCCGCTCGGCGCTACAGCATCAGCGGTCGGTCGGGCAGTTCGTTGGGGTTGTTTTCTTGCGCAGGGAAATGCGCGACAAGCAGCGCATCGGCACGGCCCACCGCGGCGAGCATGCCGTCGAGCCAGCGTCCGGCGGCGAAATCGGCCTCCATGCGACGGCAGATGTCCTGCCATTCCGCGGCGGCAACGCGCGCCGCGATGCCGCGGTCGGCCAGAATTTCGACTTGACGATCGACCAACTGGACATAGATCAGGATGCCGCTGTTGTCGGCGGTATCCCACACCCGCAAGCGGGCGAAGAGTTCCTCGGCACGCTGCCGCGCGGTTTGCCCGCGCCAAAGCGCCGCAAAATGCAGCGGCCCTTCGATCGCCACGCGCAATTCGCCACGATGACGCGTCTCCGTCGCCGCCACCGCAGCCGCTATCGCATCCAGCGAGGCCCGGCCGAAAACCCGCCGGCTCCACCATGAGGGCACCGTCAGGTGCCGGAAAATCCGCGCCAGTTTCATCGTCCTACCATCTCCCCGACGCACCGCCACCGCCAAAACCACCGCCACCGCCGGAGAATCCGCCACCGCCAAGGCCACCGGAGCCTCCACCAAACCCGCCGCCAATGCCGCTGCCGAAGCGACCGCCGCCGGCCAGGGTGATAAAAAAGGCAATCAACGCCACGACAGCTCCGGCGAGCAGGGAACCGAGCACCAGCCAGGCACCGAAAAAAGCCAGCCCGCCGCCGACGCAGGCACCGAGGAAACGGCCGAGCACGGCACGCAGAATGCCGCCAACGACAAAGACGAACATCAGCGCCATGGGCCACGCGTTGCCCCCGAGGTCGAATTCTGACGCGCGGGCAGTGGACGGCGGCGGCAGACGCTCGCCGGCAATCAAGCCACCCAGCGCATCGAGCGTGGCGGCCAGTCCACCGTAAAAATCGCCGGCGCGAAAACGCGGCGTCATCACCTCGGCAATCAATCGTTTCGCCACGACATCGGGAATCGCACCTTCGAGGCCGTAGCCGACCTCGATGCGCGCCGTCCGGTCGTCCTTCGCCACGATGACGATAACGCCGTCATCCATGCCCTTGCGGCCGATCTTCCATGCCTCGGCGAGACGGATGGCAAAAGCCTCGATCGGTTCCGGCGCGGTGGTCGGCAACAGCAGCATCGCCACTTGTGCGCCGTGCGCCTGCTCGATGCGCTGCGCGGCCTGCTCCAGTTGTCCGCGCTGAGCTTCGTCAAGCGTGGCGGTCAGATCGGTGACCCGTGCCCGCAACTCCGGTAGCGGCACTTGGGCCGCGGCTGTGCCCGCCGTCAGCAGGGACAGCAGCAGGCAGACCGCGGCGAAGAGTTGCCGCATCGAATTACTTCGCCGCGGCGGGCGCGTCGAACCTGATCGTCGGCGGCGTCGATACGGCTTTCTCGTCCTCCACCGCAAAGTTGGCCTTGGGCTTGTAACCGAACGCCATCGCGGTCAGGTTGTTGGGGAAGGTGCGCACGCCGACGTTGTAGTCCTGCACTGCCTTGATATAGCGATTGCGCGCCACGGTGATGCGGTTCTCGGTGCCCTCGACCTGGGCCTGGAGATCGCGGAAGTTGGCATCGGCCTTGAGCTGCGGATAGTTCTCCGCCACCACCAACAGGCGCGACAGCGCTCCACCGAGTTCGCCCTGCGCCTTCTGGAAACGGGCGAAGGCTTCCGGGTCGTTAACCAACTCCGGCGTCGCCTTGATCCCCGCGACGCTGGCGCGCGCTTCGGTGACGCGGGTCAGCACGTCCTTTTCGTGGGCCGCATAGCCCTGCACCACCGACACCAGATTGGGAATCAGGTCGGCGCGACGCTTGTACTGGTTGAGCACTTCGGACCACGACGCATTGACCGCCTCGTCGTTGATCTGGATCTGGTTGTAGCCGCAGCCCGAAAGCAGGGCGGCGACCAGGGCAAGCGCGGCAGCAAGGCGAAGTCGCATGACAATTTCTCCATTCGTCGAAGGAATGGACTCAATATGGGGCGTCGCCTGGCGGATTGCAAGAGGTCATGGTTCGCGGAATTTTTCCATCCGAGATATGTTGGCTGAATGGGATTGCAGCGCAAAATGCTATTCTGGCTTCTGGCGTCACTCAAAGAACATAACCATTTGAACATAAAGGAAACGCAGGTGAGCGGCACTCTACGAACGGCGGCGCTGTGCCTGCTCACCACCCTGCTGTTCACATGCAATGCGCTTGCCGCAACGGATGCGGCAGGAAACAAGTCGATTCGCATCGCCATCGACGACAACTACCCACCGTACATCTTCCGCGGCAGCACCGGGGAACTGCAAGGCTATCTTGTCGATCTGTGGCGCCTTTGGGAACGGAAGACCGGCATTCATGTCGTCCTCCTCGCCTCCGACTGGGCAGATGCGCAGCGCGCCATGGAAACCGGCAAGGCCGATGTGCTGGAGACCGCGTTCAGTACGCCGCAGCGGGAAAGCGCCTACGATTTCGCTCCGCCCTATGCGGACATTCCTGTCGCCATTTATGCCGATGCAAATATCGGCGGCATTACCGATACCGGCAATCTGCGCGGCTTCCAGGTCGGCGTCAAAGCCGGCGACGCCTGTGCGGACCGCCTGCGCAGCCAGGGAATAGCGACCCTGGTGGAAAGCGAGAGCTACGAATCCCTGGTCAACGCCGCCTTGAGCGGACGCATTCGGGTCTTCTGCCTGGACGAACCTCCCGCCAACTACCTGCTGTATCGCGAAGGCGCCGACCGGCGCTTTCGCAAGGCCTTCTCCCTTTACACCGGCCAGCTCCACCGCGCGGTGCATAAAGGCGATCGCACTACCCTGGAACGGGTGACGCGCGGATTCGATGCGATTTCTTCCGACGAACTGAGTGAACTCGAAGACAAATGGAAGGGGCAAAGCCTGGAAAGGGCCACTCTCGGCCGCTACATCGGCTGGACCTTTCTCGCCATCGTCGGCGTGGCGGCACTGCTCGCCTTGTGGACCTTGTCGCTGCGGCGCAAGGTGCGACTGCGCACGCGCGAACTGGACGAGGAGCGCACCCATCTGCGCACGTTGATCGAAGCGCTGCCGGATGCCATCTGGCTGAAGGACCGGGGAAACGCCATCGTCGCGGCCAACCCCGCCTACGAACGACTGATCGGTCGCTCCATCGACGACATCGTCGGCCGCAGGGACGACGAACTTTTCCCCCGCGAACAAGCCGAAATCTACCGTGCGGGCGACCAGCGGGCCCTTGCCGAGGGCGAGTTCCACATAGAGGAAAGCTATAAGTCACGCCGCCTGGAAATCACCAAGAAGCCGGTCCTCGGCCCCACGGGAAGCGCCATAGGAATCCTCGGGATTGCCCACGACATCACCGCCCGCGAGCGGGACAAGGAAGCTCTACAGCGCAGCCTGCGTTCGCTGCGTCTGTTGAGCGAAGTGAGTCAGACACTGATCCGCTGCGAATCGGAGAAAGAATTGCTCGACCAGTTGACGTCGCTGGTGGTCGACATCGGCGGATTTCTCATGGCCTGCGTGGGATACGCCCGCGACGATGCCGAGAGGACTGTCGAGCCGGTGGCGCAAGCGGGCGGCGGCCACGAGTATCTGGGCACCCGGCGCATCTCCTGGGGCGATAACGAATTCGGCCAGACCGTTTCCGGGCGGGCGATACGCTCCCGGCAGGCCATCGTAAACCGGGATTTCAGCGGCGAAGACATGCGTCCCTGGCGCGATGCCGCCAAGCGCCAGGGGTACGGTTCGTCAATCGCGCTGCCGCTGCTGTCCGGCGACGCGGTCTATGGGGTACTCAACATCTATGCCGCCGAAAAAGATGCCTTTGCGGCGGCAGAAGTCGAACTGCTCGGCGAGCTCGCCGGCGACCTCGGCTATGGCATCCGCACCCTGCGTCAACGGCTGGCGCACGACCAGGCAGTGGGGGCCCTGCGCGGCCAGAAGGAGGTGCTGGAACTGGTAGCCACCGGAGCAACGCTCGAAACCATTCTCGACACCCTGCTGAGAAATCTGGAAAGTCAGTCACCCGGAATGCTGGGGTCGATACTTTTGGTCGACAGCGACGGCCAGCACTTGCGCCACGGTGCCGCCCCGTCCCTGCCTGACAGCTTCAGCAAAGCTGTCGACGGCATTGCCGTCGGACCGCTGTGCGGCTGCTGCGGCGCTGCCGCCTATCGTGGTGAAAAGGTGATCGTCGAAGACATCGCCCAGGACGCCGCAACCGTGAACTATCGCGAACTGGCGGCGTCGCATGGGCTGCGCGCCTGCTGGTCCACGCCTTTTTTCAATCTCCACGGCGATCTGCTCGGTACGCTGGCCTGCTATTTCCGCGAGCCCCGGCGACCGGAAGCCGGCGATCTGCACCGGATCGATCTCGCCGTTCAGACCGCGGGCATCGCCGTCACGCGCAAACGCGAAGAGGAAGCGCTGCGCCGCAGCGAAGCCAGCCTGTCGGCGGCGCAGGCACTGGCCGGGTTCGGCAACTGGGAGATCGACCTGGCCAGTGGCCGCCTGTATTGGTCGTTGGAGATGTATCGGCTGCATTACCTCTCGCCCAGCGATACCCCGCCGTCAATCAAGGACCAGAAACGCCTGATTCATCCGGACGATGCGCAGATTCGTCGCGACGTCTGGAGGAAGATCAGGATCAGCGGCAGCAGCCAGCGCTACGAATTCCGCACCCATCCGTCGCTTGGCCCGGTCAGATATCTGAGCGGCATCATCGAGCCGGTCACCAACGAAGCCGGCGTACTGACCAGCTATGTCGGCACCGTGCAGGACATCACCGAGCGCAAGGCGCAAGAGGCCGAGATCGAGCGGCTCGCCTTCTACGACTCGCTCACCGGCCTGCCGCACCGGGCGCTGTTCATCGACCGGCTGCAACAGGCGCTGTCGACGGCGGAACGCCGCGGCAGCGCAGTCGCCCTGTTATTTCTCGACCTCGACCGTTTCAAGGAAATCAACGACAGCCAGGGCCACGAGGCGGGAGACAAGGTGCTGATCGAAGTCGGCCAGCGCCTCCAGGCCATATTGCGCCATGGCGAGACGTTGGCCCGCCTCGGCGGCGACGAGTTCACCGTAATCGTCAGCGAAACCGACAACACCACCGCGGCACGGGTGGCGGAACGGATACAGAGCGCTTTTGTCCGCCCCTTCACCGTCGGCGGGCGTACTTTCACGCTCGGCATCAGCATCGGCATCGCGCTGTACCCGGCCGACGGCGACTCGGTGAAAATCCTCCTGTCGAACTCCGACATCGCCATGTACCAGGCCAAGTCGAACGGCGGCGGCTACCATTTCTACAGCCGGGAGATGAGCGTGCAACTGGACAGCCGGCTATCCTTGGCGCAGGGCCTGGAACGGGCGATTGCCGAAAACCGCTTGCAGCTTCATTATCAGCCGCAGATCGGCCTGGCCGACGGCCGCCTGGTGGGCGCGGAAGCGCTGCTGCGCTGGCAGGATGACGCGCGCGGCTGGATCAGCCCGGCGGAGTTCATCCCCGTTGCCGAAAGCCGCGGCATGATGGATATCCTCGGCGCCTGGGTCCTGCGCGAAGCAGCGCGGCAACTCCAGACCTGGGGAAACCAGGGCCTTGCGTTCTGCGGCACGCTGGCGATCAACGTCTCGGCCAAACAACTCGACGCGGACAATTTCGTCGCCACCACCTGCGGGATCATGGAAACCTTCGGGATCGATCCCAGGCAAATCGAACTCGAATTGACCGAGAGCGCGCTGATGATCGACGCCGACAAGGCCGTCGAGTTGATGGCCGGACTGAAGGAACGGGGCTTCGCACTGGCCATCGACGATTTCGGCACCGGCTATTCGTCGCTGATCTATCTGAAGCGCTTCCCCGCCGACAAGCTGAAGATCGACATTTCCTTCGTTCGCGACATGCTCAGCGACAACAACGACCATGCCATCGTCACCACAATCATCGCCATGGCACGCAACCTTGGCCTGAAAACCGTCGCCGAGGGGGTCGAAAACCAGGACCAGGTCGATGCGCTGAAGGCGCTCGGCTGCGACGAAGCGCAGGGCTACCACTGCGGCGCCCCTGTTCCTGCCGCGGAGTTCGCCGACCGCTGGCTGGGACGGCAGAACTGATCCGCAAGGCGGCTCAGCCGCCGATATAGGACATTTCGATGCGGCCGTTGCGCAGCGCCACGGTTTGCCCGGTGCGCAGCTCGGAATAGCGATCCGTGCGCGATTGCCACAGCCCGACAATGCGCTGCCGCAACTTGCGATCATCCTCGGCGCCGCGCAGCGGCGCACGCATGTCGTAGCCTTCGCTGGCGAACAGGCAGGTGTACAGTTTGCCCTCGGTAGACAACCGCAGCCGCGAACAATCGGCGCAGAAAGCTCGGGTGACCGACGAAATGACGCCGATCTCGCCGGCGCCGTCGCGATAACGCCAGCGCTGCGCGACCTCGCCGGACGCATTGGGCTCCAGCGGATCGAGCGGATATTCGGCGCCGATGCGGCGCAAAACCTCCGCCGACGGTACCACCTCCGCCATCTGCCAGCCGTTGCTGGCACCCACATCCATGAATTCGATGAAACGCAGGATATGCGGCGTGTTGCGGAACTGCCGTGCCAGCGCCAACAACTCGCCGTCATTCACTCCGCGCTTGACCACCGTATTCACCTTGAGCGCAGGGAAACCCGCCGCCTCGGCGGCGGCAATGCCTTCCAGCACCTGCGCAGCGGTGAACTTGGCGTCGGTCATCCGATGAAAGACAGTCTCGTCGATCGCATCGAGACTGACGGTGATTCGGTTCAACCCAGCATCGCGCAGGATGCGGGCCTTCTTCGTCAGCAGGGAACCGTTGGTGGTCAACGCCAGATCGATCCCCGGAATCGTCGCCAGCGCTTCGATCAGCCGTTCCACACCTCGGCGCAGCAGGGGCTCGCCGCCGGTGAGGCGGATCTTGCGTACTCCCAGGTCGGCAAAAATGCGCGCCAGACGAAGGATTTCCTCGAAACTGAGGAGTTCGCTGCGCGCCATGAAAAGGTGGTTCTCGTCGAACACTTCGCGCGGCATGCAGTAGGTACAACGGAAATTACAGCGATCGGTGACCGAGATGCGCAGATCGCGCAAGGGACGGCCGCGCGGATCGCGCAAAGCATCGGTACTGGCGGAAGCGCTCGGCGGTAAAAGCGATGGCGGCGAAAGATCGTTCATTTCAATGGGACGGAGCGGTCGTCCGAAAGTTCGTTGCGTTTAGGATAGCATTGCCTTCGCGGCAGAAAATTTGACTTGCAACAAGTAATTACATTAACGGAAATGCGATGGACAAAAAACCTTTCGGCCTTACAGGTCTCTCGGGCAGCGGCAAAACCACCCTGATCGCCAAACTGATCGACTGGTTCCGCCAGCAGGGGCTGCGCGTATCGGCGATCAAACACACCCACCACGGTTTCGACCTTGACACCCCCGGCAAGGACTCCTGGAAAATGCGCGAAGCCGGAGCGCAGGAAGTATTTCTGGTCAGCAACCGGCGCTCGATCCTGATGCACGAATACCGCGAAAGCGAAGAGCATTCGGTCGAACAACTGATCGCCCGCCTGGCACCCTGCGACCTGGTCATCGTCGAAGGCTACAAGCGCGATCCGCTGCCGAAGATCGAAGTCTTTCGCCCCGCGCTGGAAAACCCGCCGGTATGGCCCGGCAACCCCTCGGTGGTGGCCGTCGCCAGCGACGGCCCGGTGCAGACCCATCTACCGGTGCTCGACCTCAACAACACCGCCACCATCGCCCGCTTCATTGCCGCCCGCCTGGATATCCGGCTGAACTAGTGTAGCGTTCTATTCTTGATGGAACTTATACAAATCAGGTGTCTCCAATGCTGTAATTCATCACAGCGAGGAGAGGGCGAGTGCGAGTTGCTGCGGAGATTGTGTTGAGCGAGGAAGAG
>JALNXH010000013.1 GCA_023230455.1 Rhodocyclaceae bacterium
CGATCACCAGGCGGGCCTGTTCCTGCGCCAGCTTGTTGTTCGGATCGACCGCCGGCAAAACCACATCGGTCATCGCCTTGATCACGGTTTGTACTTGCAATGCGGGACGCAGATCCATTTCAGGGTACCTCCTAAGGTTGTTATGTCGGGTGCGTTCTCAAAGTTGGCCGCCGCCATCCACTGCGAGCGATTGCCCGGTGATGAATTTGGCGCGCGACGAAAGCAGGAAGGCGACGGCTTCTGCGAGATCCTCGGGTTCGCCGAATTTGCGCAAGGGGATCGATTTCTTGATGCGTTCTACGTGCTCCGGGGGGAATTCGTTGTCCAGCACCGCTTTGCCGAGGCCGGCGTTGACCCAGCCGGGGCCGACGCAGTTGGCGCGGATGCCGTAACGCCCTTCCTCCTTCGCCACTCCGCGAATGAGCATTTCGATGGCTGCCTTGGGCGAGGCGGAAAGAATGTCCTGCGAGGGAACGCGTTCGACGGCCGCCGTAATCAGGGCGACGAATGCTCCGCTGCCCGGAACGGCCTTGAGGTGGGGCAGGGTTGCCCATACCAGGTTGAAGCAGCCGTTCACGTCGGCGTTGATGGCTGACGCCCATTCGGCCGGCGTCAGCTGGTTGATGCGCTTCATATGGATTTCCGGCCCGGCGGCATAGACCACCGAATGGATGTGGCCGTAGCGTGCCGCTACGTCGTCGACGAAGGCTTTCAATTCTTCGGCATTCTCGACGGAGATCGGTTTTGCTTCGGCTTTGCGGCCGAACGCCTGGACCTTGGCGACGGCCTCGTCGGCCCGCGCCTTGTTACGCCGATAGGTCAGCACGACGTTGGAACCGTCGCGGGCCAGTGCCTCACAGATGGCCTGGCCAATTCCGCCGCTGCCGCCAATGACGATCGCCGTGCCCAGGCTGTAACGAGGATCCGGTCCTTGTGTCAATTGAATTGCCATTGCTTCGATACTCCGTGTGTTTATGCGGGACGATTCGACATGTACTCGTGATAGGACTTGGGCCAACTCAGTTCGAACCAGCCGACGCCTGGCTTGCCGTCGAATGTGTAGCTCATGCCCGACTGGATGTTGATCGTTTGTGGCCCGATGAGGAAGGGATAGGACGCGATCTTGGTGCCACGGATATTGACGCTGCGGCCTTCGGCATCGCGCAGGACTGCGGTCATCGTGGTCGGCGACAAGGTGCCGTCATGCTCGAATTCGCAGTCTACCGATGTAACCTCGGTCATCTTGCCATCCTTGTAGATGTAGCCGCGAATGTGGTTCCGTCCTGCAACCATGATGTCGAAGAAGTGCACCGAAAAATCGGGGCCGGCCTGGCCTTGCAACCACTTCCAATGCTGGATTGCGCCCCACTCGCGGGAGCCCCACGAATGGTCGCGGTGACCGGTGGTGTTGAAGGGGATGCGACGGCCGTCCACGGTCAGGGTGCCGGTGATCGTACCGCTTTGCTCGAAGCGGTTGTCGGCCACGATGCTGGGGCAACCCTGGGGATGTCCGGCATAGTTGTAGGGTGGGTGGATTCCCTCGAAGTGCAGGTCGACGCTGACCCGCTTGCCGACGTAGGTCATGTCCACCGTCCGCAGCGGCTCGCCCTGGCGGACGTGAACACCGCCGACCTGCCAGTCTCTGAAGCCCATCTCCCGTGGTACCTCGATGCCATCCACCTTCTCGAAGATGGCATCCGGGCCTATGCCAGGGCCGTAGACGCAGCACGCGGCACCGGCCTTGCTGTCCGGTGTGACCCAGGTATAGACGAAGCAAGTGATTTGCTCTTCCGGGAGCACGATCATGTAGGGGATCGACTCTTTCGTTACCGCGCTCGGTCGCAGTACATGGCGCTCATCGTCCTGCGGGTCGGAGACAAGGCGTTTTTCAACTTGGATTTGGTCAAAGTTCATGGTGTTTGGCCTTTCGAAATGCGGCTGAATGGGTTGGGCGTTTGCAGCGGTCGCGTCGTATCTGTCAGTGGGCGAGGGTTTCTTCCATGCGCGTGCGCAGAAGTTCCAGCAACGGGTAGGACACCCCGATCAACCAGCACGTCATGATGTCCTGATGGGTCTTGCCGCAGACTGAAATCCGATACATCGTCGCCAGGCAGATGGCCACCAGCTTATAGATGCTGAAAATGTTGTAGTAGTTGATTACCGAGGGAATGATCGGCAGACCAGAGGCTTTCTCATAGGCAGCGTAGTAGTCCTCCTGGCTGAGGAAACTGCCGATCAGAAAGGTTTTGCCGTCCTCGGCGAAGTGTCCGAATGGCGGCAGCGCGGCGTAGGCGATGTCTTCGTGGCGATCGCCGAGGTGGCCGAGCTCCCAGTCGAGGATGGCGGTGATCTGGTTGTCGTGTTCGGTGTAGAGAAAGTTGCCGGTGCGGTAATCGCCGTGAATGATGGAAACATGATCCACCACCGGCATGTTCCGCCGTAGCCAGGCCATGGTCAGCCGCATCAGGGGAACGTCCTGGTTGACGTCTTCCTCCCAGACTCTTTCCCACCAGTTGAGCTGCCATTCAACCGCTTGCGTGGTGCCCACGGAGGGAACGTCCATGGTGCTGAGGTCGGCTTGGCGCCAGTCGCGGGTGTGGATCTTCGCCATACAGTCGACGAACTGGGCACCGAGGATCGGCCGCAGGGTCTGGCCGTAATTGATGCCGAGTCCCGCGGACAGATTTGGCGGCAGATCGGTCGGTTTGGTCACGCCTTGGCTGAAGCCGCAGATCATGGCCGGGTAGGGCAGATACTTGCCCTCGTCGTCGACCCAATACACATCCGGCACCGGCACGATGCCGTCGAAGGCCCTGATGATCTGGAATTCGCGCAGGCGGCTGGTTTCGGCGGTGGACTCGGCGGGCTCCATGCGCAGCACCATGGAGCGGGTGGTGCGGCCCGTGCCGGGCTGACTCCAGGTCAGTTCGAAAGCCATATGCACCTTCGATGCGCCGCCAATCAGCCAGCGCGGATTCGCCATCTCGAAAGGTTCCTTCAGCTCGGCGGTCAGCAGTGCCTGGACACCTTTCACCAGGGTTTCGAGTGGAACCTGCGAAAAAGGTGGGCCGGCGCGACGTTGCAGCTTGCGGGTGAGGACACGATCCACGGTGGTTTCACAGGGAAACTTCTGCCGCATTTCGGCGATCCAGGCCGCGGATGGATGATTCTTGTCGATCTTGTGCATTGCAAAGACTCCGATGAAAGTTGTCGTGGATCTTCAGCGCATCACGTTGAGGGTGATGCCGCCGTCGACCTTGATCTCCTGGCCGGTGATATTGGCGGCGCCGTCGCCCGCGAGGAAAGCGACCAGATGGCCGATATCCTCCGGTGTCTGTTCGCGGCCCATTGGCGTGTTGCGGCGCACGACGTCGAGGAAGATGTCGCGCGGCGCCATGTCCTTGTACTCGGGGACGCCTTGTTGCATCAGTCCGGCAAGAAACTCCCAGGCGCGTGTCCACAGGAAACCCGGGCAGATGGCGTTGACGCGGATCAGGTTCGGTCCCAGTTCCAGCGCCAGGCTGCGCGTCAGGCTGATGACGCCGGCCTTGGCGGCGGCGTAGGCCGGGACGCTGGGCATCGCCATCAACCCCGCGATGGAGGCGACGTTGACGATGGCGCCGCCGCCGCGCGCTTGCAGGTGCGGGATGGCGGCCTTACAGCCGGCAAAGGTGGTCCGCAGATTGCCCTGCAACTGAGTGTCCCATCCCTTCTGCGTGACGTTGGTGAAGGGGGTGCCCATGCCCATCGATTCGACATCCGAGCCGGCGCCGCCGGCATTGTTGACCATGATGTCGAGTCCGCCGAACAAGGTAACGACTTTTTGCGCCGCAGCAATCATCGCATTTTCGTCCGAGGCATCGGCCGCGAGACCCAGCGCGGGTGTGCCCAGGGCTTTTGCAGTGTCTTCGGCGCAGGCACCGTCGAGGTCGAGGATGGCAACGGAAGCTCCTTCCGCCGCCAGGCATTTGGCGATACCCGCCCCGATGCCCCGTGCTGCCCCAGTGACGATCGCTACCTTGCCGTGCAATCTGCCCATGGACGATTCCTCCTCAGGTGTAATTTATTGTCCGTGCAATATGCCTTTTCTTCGCCTGGACTGTAACCCTTCAAAAAGGGGGGCACCCTCCCGGTTGGGGGGTAGCGCACAACCCCTGTTTGAGTACACCATCGCAGAAACTTTCCGGCCCGTGCAACGGGATCGGGCTCGATTACTGAGGAGACCAGGATGGCCAAGATGCGTTCGGCAGTGATGCTTGCACCGCGCGAAATAGAACTAACGGAAGTAGACCGCCCCGAAGTGGACGCCGACAGCGTCATCATCAAGGTCGAAGGCATCGGTGTGTGCGGCAGCAACCTGCACTGGTGGCGGGGCGCCGAGCGTGCCACGGGCCTGTGGCCGTTTCCGATTTCAGGCGCGGGTGGCCATGAGTACGGCGGCACCGTGGTCGAAGTCGGCAAGAACATCCGCAAGCTCAAGGTGGGTGACCGGGTCGCGGTGGACCAGTTCCACAGTACCAGTTGTGGGCAGTGCGTTTATTGCTCGTCCGGCGCCTTCAACGTGTGTACCGGTCGCGGTGGGTTCGTCACGCCGGGGTTCGTCGAATACATCAAATCCGCAGAAAAGGGATTGCATGTCCTGCCGGATTCCATACAGACCCACGAGGCTGCCATCATCGAGCCGGCCGCGACCCCCATCAGCGCGCTGCGTCGCGTTGGCCTGCGTGGCGGGGAGCGGGTCGTGGTGATCGGTGCAGGGGTCGTCGGCCTTGCCGCCGCAGGAGTCGCCAAGGCATTGGGTGCGGGCAAGGTGGTGGTTGTGGCCAAGTACGACGCGCAGGAAAAGTTCGCGTATCAGTTTGGTGCCGATGCCGTGGTACGCAGCACGGCCAGCGATGCGGTGGAGCAGATACTGTCCCATGTGGATGGCGGTGCCGACATCGTCGTCGAAACCGTCGGCGGCATGGCCCCGACCATGGACATGGCTTGCGCCATTGTTCGCCCGCGTGGAACCGTGATCCCCCTTGGCTTGTGGGACGAGCCGGTGAAGATCGATTCCTGGAACGCGGTGTTCAAGGAAATCACCTTCACCTTCGCGCTGGCCTACGGCCAGGTCGGCTTGCGTACCGACTATGAATTCGCCATCGAACTGATGGCGACGCGCAAGGTGCCGCTGCAGGATCTGATCACCCATCAGGTTCCGCTGGCGAACATTCGTGAAGCCTTCGAATTGGCGGACGACAAGACACGGGGTGCCATAAAGGTTGTTGTGAGGCCCTGACCATCGCTCGGTGCTGCCGCAGGCCGGCGGTCGATGACTGCACAATCGACCGGGAGTCGGCTGCGGTGGTGTCCGCCGCGCCTTTTATGTCAAGCGTTTTATGAGTTTGCGTGTTTCGTGGTCTTCAAACGCAGCCGACGTCCGCAGCAGCGCGACAGTCATAAGTTCCCACCCATAACTGGATGACGACGCGGGGAGCCATCCGTAATAAAACGTCCACAACGTGCCCAGGCGAAACTCGTCCCAAAGGGTCTCCGGGCTGGGTGGATTGGCGACCCCATAGTGGCCGAGGCGGTCGCGATAGTAGGCGAGCAACTCGCGTTCGTGCAGGCGGCGCAATTCAATCGAAAGCGACGTGTTAATCAGATAGGCAACGTCGTGCATCATGTAGCCACGCACACAGATCTGCCAGTCGGCAAGGCCACGCTTCCCGTCCGGTAGATAGTAGGTGTTGCCGAAGTGGGTGTCACCGTGTACCAAGGTCTGCGGCAGCGTCGACTGATGGAGTTTCACTGCCTCGGTCGCCTGGAACATTTCGTCTTCCGTCATGCCAAGGTGGCCCAGCAACTCACGCTTGACCACGACCTTGCTCAGTTCCCCCTGCAACCCCTGACGCACCGTGGTATGCATCAGGTCTTCCATGGGGCCGTCGACATGCGTGGGCAGGTACGACAGATTGGTCTTGAAACGCGGGCTTTCCCAGAACGTGGCATGCAGTTTTGCAAGCGTGTCGAGTACGGCCTGCGTATGACCGACGTTCGGTGCGTCGCTCTGCATCGCAAATTTGGCGCCGCGCAGGCCCAGATCCTCCATGATGACCATAAAGCGCTTGGAGTCCGGGTCGTAGCGGGCGCCCAGCGCTACCGGCACTTCCAGATCAAGACCGGGCCGCACATATTTGTAGAAATTTATTTCATCTTCGTAGAGCGGGAATAGCTTCGCCTGCCAGACGTTGTCTGGAATCGACATCTTGATTACCAGGCGTGTCGCGAAATTGCGCGGAGCCCCGGGCGCGAACTCGACATCGAATGTCGCGCGCACAGACAACGATACGTTGACCGCGCCAAAGTCGAGCTTTTCGACCATCTTCAGCGACACGATACGGGTTCCCGGATTCATCTCACCGACAATGTTATTGAGCAGCTCAACGGTAATTTCATCAGCGGTACGGGGAAGCGGCAGACTCATGGATAATCCTTCTGGACTCTGTTGTAGTTGTGAAACGCAGGCAGCCTTTTTAAAAAAACAGATTCACCTATCACGTTATGTGCGGTAGCTGTCCCTGCATTGGTGTCCGTGCCGGCGAGCAACGCAATCTTGTCCTGCCGACAGCCGCCAGCCCACGGAGCGTCTGGCTCACCAACCGCATTTTCGGGCGCCTACTATGCCCGTTCAGCTGACCGGTGTAACCCTGCATAACGGGGGGTCACCCTCCCACTTGGGGGGTGGCGTTGCGTTTACTTGCGGCGCAAGATGCAAACGGTTTCCCGCTGCCGGTTGTCCGCGGGGCCAGGATTGATAATGAAGAAAGCCGGGAGGGCAATGCTGCGTATGGCAAAGTTCAACGCGGCATTCACGATCGCGTCGTACCCGTTGGCCGTACGTGAGGGGTACCGCTCCGAAGTGCCGGACGTTGCAATCCTCGACAAGATCGAGCGTGTGATCAGGTCCTGATGTAAAAAATAATCCGTGTCGCCTGCGGCAGTGGACGACCATGCGAGGTTTAAAGGAGAGAGCAAATATGATCAAGATGGTCGTAGCGGCGTGGCGTCGTCCTGATTTCACCCAGGAACAATTCAACGAACGCTGGGGTGGCGCCCACGCCCGGTTGGTCACCGAATGCGCGCGGGCGATGGGCTTTGTCCGCTATGTCCAGAGCCACAAGATCGCTTCGCCGGAGTTGGAGGAATTCGGCCGCTCGCGCGGCTGGGCGACGCCGAGCGACGGTCTGACTGAAGTCTGGTTCGATAGCATGGAATCGATGGAGGCGGCGATGGCGTCCGCGGAAGGCCAGGCTGCCAGCCTGTTGCTGCAGGAGGATGAAGAGAAGTTCTGCAACAGCGCCAAACTGAGTGCCTTCCTTGCCGTCGAGCATTTCATCTTCGACTACGCCCGGCCGAAAAATCCGCTCAAGATGGTGGTGCAGAATTACGGCCGTTCGGATCTCACGCAGGAGCAGTTCGTCGCCCGTTGGCGCGGCCAGCACGCCAAGTTGGTCACCGAATGCTCCAAGGCGATGGGCATGGTGCGCTACGTGCAAAGCGAAAAGCTTCCCTCCCCTGATCTCGATGAGTTCGCCCGCTCCCGCGGTTGGGCCAAACCGGCCGACAGCCTGACCGAAGTCTGGTGGGAAAGCATGGAAGCGATGAATGCTGCCATGGGTTCGCCTGAAGGTCAGGCCGCCAGCGCCTTGCTACAGGCCGACGAGCAGGAATTCTGCGATTCGAAGAAACTCAGTGCCTTTCTTTCCGCGGAGCACGTGATCTTCGACTTCACTCGATAGTTTTCCCGTCAAGGCAGCTCGATGTTCCCGGAATAGCGACAACAGCCACACATAGCGAGAGAGGTGCAGGCGATGACGAGGGTGGACAAGAATCATCCAACGCGCGAGTGGATGGCGCAGTTACGCGCACGTTTCACCTGCGAGAGGGAAATCGATCGCATCCTCGCGCGCAAGTTGCAACGTCGCGCCGGGCCGCCGTATGTGCCGGTCACGCTTGAAACCCTGATCAAGGGTACCGAGGCGCTGATCCGCAGCGAAGTCGATGGCGAATTTGGAATCACCGAGGCGAGCTGGCTCTCCGGCGGTGCGTCGAAGCTTCAGATGGCGTTCAAGCTGACCTGGAACCGACCCGGAGTAGGCCGCACCACGACGCCGATGGTGCTGCGCATGGAGCCCTCCGAGTCGATCGTGGAGACCAGCCGGTTGCGGGAGTTTCAGATCATCAGGGCCTTCGATGGTACCGTTCCGGTACCGCCCACGTTCTGGGTCGATTCGGAGGGGGAATTCCTGCCCTACCCGGCCATCGTCTACGGTTTTGCAGAGGGAGTGACCAAACCTTCATACGGCGTCAGCAATGTCGCTGGGCTTGGCACTAATCTCGGGCCGGCATTGCGGCCGGTTCTCGCTCCCCAGTTCATTGACCACTTGGCACGCATCCATCTGTTCGACTGGAGCCGGGCGAACCTCGACGCGTTCGACTGCCCGGCCGCAGGCACCACCGAGGCCGCGGTGTGGCAGCTCAACTGCTGGGAGCGCATCTGGGAAGAGGATGCCAATGAGGATGTGCCGCTGATGCGGCTGGCCATCGCCTGGCTGCGCAACAACGCGCCGACCACCGACCGGATATCGGTGATCCATGGTGACTACCGCACCGGCAACTTTCTCTATACCGAGCATGACAACAAGATTTCGGGCTGGCTCGACTGGGAGCTTGCCCATCTCGGCGACCGGCACGAGGATCTGGCCTGGGTGTACAACCTGACCTTTGGCCACCTTGCTGAGGACGGTAAGACCTTTCTGGTTTGCGGATTGATGCCGGAAAGCGAGTTCAGCGAAGCGTATGAAAAGGCTTCGGGTCTCTCCATCGATCCGAAACGGCTTACCTACTACAAAATCAAGATGGCCTATCAACTGGCAACCATCGCGGTGGCCACGCCCTACCGAGTGACATCGGGCGGCAAGACCCATCAGGACATCTTGGTGGCCTGGATCATGGGGGCGGCCTACCCGATCCTTAACGACCTACGGATGCTGCTCGAAGAGGTGCTTTGAAACGTTTTTTCCGCAAGCCCAACAAAACCCCGGAGGATTGAAAATGGAAAACGCACCGGCACCGACAGCAAATGCCCTGCCGCCGCTCAAAGGCCTGGTGGTTCTCGGCGCCGTCGTGGTTGTCGTCGTTGCCTTCATTATGCTGACGGCGTTGTTCGGCAATCAGGATGCGTGGGCAGGTTTCCTGTTTCTGACCTACTGGGCCGGGCGCGAAGAAATGAAATTTGCGCAATTGCCAATGTGCGCCGGTGGCGCGTTGTGCGGGCTCTTCATGGCCTATCTGTTGCAGGTCCTGCCGCTTCAGTTCGGTTTGGCCGGGCTAGGCATTGCGGTGGGGGTGATCCTGGCGGCCGTGTATTGCCAGATCATGGGGTGGTTCTACACCGCGGTGAATGTGGTGACGATGTTGTTCCTCACGGTCGGCGCGGTTCCCCACATCCAGAAGACGGGGAATTTCGCGGCCATCACCCTGTCGCTGGTGCTGGGCATCCTGTTCTTTTCCGGACTCGTCGCGGCGCTGGGCCTTATCCAGAAACGGCAAACGGCATCCTGAGTTCTTGATAGCGCCGCAGCGGGCCGGAACCCCGGTTCGCCGCAGGATTGGCTCTGCCGGTTGCGCCGCCTAGGGAGTCAGGTTCGTAGCCACGCCCTTCGCTGCATCGCCGCTCGCGCGATTCCTCCCGCGCAGGAATTGGCGGATGTCGTCAATATCCTGCGGCATCAGGTTCTCGTAACGCGGCATTCCCAAACCGACCCGTGTGCCGTGCTGGATCACATCGCGAAATCCATCCGAATTAAGCAAGAGAGGTGAACGGCGCAGATCTGGCGCACTGCCGGCCGCTATGCCGGCGATACCGTGGCAGATATGACACCGCGTGCTGTAGGCCGCATCGCCACGTTTCTCCTGCTCGGGGTTGGCGACGTAGTCGGTGTCAGTCAACGGTTCTTCGGGTAACCGGTTGAGCTTGGTCGGCAGCGATGCCTGGCCGTCCAGCGTGAATACCAGCACACGGCGCTTCTGGCTGCGAGCGTCCCAGCCGAACTGCTGCGCCGGGCTCCCCAGCATTGCCGCTCCGGACCCCATTCCGGCAAGTACGGCCACGTACTGGCGGCCCTTTGCCAGATAGCTGATTGGCGCACCCAGGACGCCCACCTGGGCGTCGAAACCCCACAGGGCCTTGCCGGAATCGGCGGCGTATGCGTTGAAGCGACCGTCGGGCTGCCCCTGAAAAACCAGATTGCCTGCCGTGGCCATTACACCGCCATTGAACAAACCCGGATTCGGGACCTGCCATATCTGGCGCTGGCTGATCGGATCCCATGCCTGGAGGAAGCTATTGCCGGCATTGAGCGGTATGTCTCCGCTGGGGATGTTGACGCCGAAGCTTGCCTGCATCTGCTTGCTCGACTGCCAATGCCGGCGGTCGATGGCGCTGTCGTCATAGACCCCTGGAAGGTTGATGGTTGGGATGTAGACCAGTCCTGTTTGCGGACTGAAAGCCATGGGATGCCAGTTGTGGGCGCCAGCACTGCCTGGCCAAATGATGGCCGATCCGTTTTCGTAACGGATGCCTTGTGCTTCGATGGGGCGACCGCTAGTCAGGTCGATGCGTTCGGCCCAGGTTACCTTCGTGATTTTCTCCGCCGATATGAGCTTGCCATTGGACCGGTCTATCACGTAAAAGAATCCGTTCTTTGGTGCCTGCATCAGCACTTTGCGCGCCCGCCCGTCGATGGTCAGCGTCGCCAGCTCAATGTCCATCGCGGCGTTGTAGTCCCAGCTCTCGGCTGGATTGGTCTGGTAGTGCCACTTGTAACGGCCGGACTTCGCGTCGAGCGCGACGATCGAGCAAAGGAACAGGTTGTCGCCACCCTGCGGGCTGCGGATTTTCCAGTTCCAGGGCTGACCGTTGCCGGTGCCGATGTAGATGGCGTCGAACTCGGGATCGTAGGTGATCGCATTCCACACCGTGCCACCGCCGCCGAATTTCCACCACTCACCGGTCCAGGTCTTGGCCGCCATTGCCATTGCGGCATTCTCGAAGCCCTTGGCTGGATCGCCCGGCACGGTATGAAAGCGCCATATCCGTTTGCCGGTGGTTGCGTTATAGGCCGTGACGTAGCCGCGTACGGGTCCGAAGTCCGCACCACCGTGGCCGATGATGACCGTGCCGTTGAATACGCGAGGTGCCCCGGTGATGTAGCGTGAATCGCCTTGTTCCAGCGTCTGGACGATCCAGCGAGGTCTGCCGTTTCCCGCATCAAGGGCAATCAGACGGCCATCGTGGGTGGCGAGATAAACGCTGCCGCGGCGGCCGTCGAATGCGTATGCGAGACCACGGCTGCCCCAGGCAGCACGCATGCGTTTTCCAGCGACCTTGGAGACCCTGGGATCGTAAGTCCACAGCAGTCGTCCGGTGGCGCCGTCGACGGCGCGGATCACGCTGTAGCCGGTGGTGAAATAGAGAACCCCGTTCGCTGCGACTGGCGACGAGGTGGCCAGCACCGTACCGGGTATGTCGAAATACCAGGCGAGATTGAGCCGACCTATCGTGCTTTCGTTGATGTCGGCCAGAGGGCTGTAGTGTTGCTCAGCCGCATCGCGGCCAAACCCAGGCCAGTCGCCGGGGGCGACCTCCCTCGCAACGGCCGCCGTTAGCCCGAGATTGAACAGTGCCAGTGTGCAGGAGAGCCAGAGGAAGTTCAATGCGAATACTCCGGAGAAGCCGGCGTGGGCGGTCAGATGCCGATATGGTTGAGTGCGGCGTCGGCCTCGGTCGCTTTCAGGTTGAAGGCGGGGTCCTTCAGTCGTCGGCCGATCAAGTCCTTGAATTTGGCGCCGACCTCGCTCGTGCCGAATTCGCCATACTTCCACGGGATCGCACTGCCTCTCTGCACTGCCGGACGTTCGCCGAGCTTGGCGAACCAGGTTGAGATGGCAGGAAAGTCGGCGAGGTCCTGGCCCTGCCAATCGTGATACTCGATCCACGGATACCAGGCCATGTCGGCGATGGTGTATTCGTTGCCGGCGACGAAGGGCGAGACGGCGAGCTGGTCTTCGAGTACCTGATAGATGCGCCGGGATTCGACGGTGAAGCGCTTGATGTCGAAGGGCATCGCTTCCCGGTACATGGTGCGGTAGAGGTGTGCGTTGCCCAGGTAGGGCGCATGGGCGACCTGAAAATTGAGCCACTTCAGCACTTCGTAGCGTGCCGCGCCTTTCGTTGGCAGAAAGCGTCCGGCCTTTTCCGCGATGTACTGCAAGATGGCGCCGGATTCCCAGATCAGTATTGGTTTTCCGTCGGGCCCGTCATCGTCGACCAGCGCAGGCAGGCGGCCGTTCGGATTCACCGCGAGGTACTCCGGCGAACGGTTCTGCCCCAGATACAGGTCGACCAGCGTGGCCTCGTACTCCCAGGCCAGCTCTTCCAGCAGGATCGTGACTTTGCGCGGGTTCGGTCCGCCGCAGGTGTAAACGGTCAGCATCGTGAAGCCTCCTTCCGTACGGACTGGTTGTCGGTTGCGGCGTGCGTGCTTTTGGCCGCAACCGCTTCGCAATATCAGATGGTCGTCGCGACTTTTGCCGCTTCGGCGATGGCTTGTACCGCAGAACGGATCTTCACGGCATCGCCAATTACGTGCACCACGTCGACGCTGTCGGCGATCTCCTCCGCCAGTGCGCGATTGGGTGTCAGCCCCCAGGCCGCGACGATGCTGTCGAAACCGCTCAGCGTCTGGCTGACGTTGTTGCGCGTGAAGGTGACGCTGCCCGGGGCGAGTTCGGTAACGGCTGCGCCGGTCAGTGCGACCACGCCTTTCTCCTTGAGCCGATCGATCAGGAAGTAGCGGTTGTTGTAGGCCAGATCCTTGGCAAGGATGGGATTGCGGCCGACGATGGTGACTTCGCGGCCGTATTCGCTGAGGAAATCGGCAGTTTCCGCACCGATCATGCCGCCGCCGACCACCAGTACTTTCTGTCCGACCTTCTTGCGGCCTTCGAGAACGTCGACGGCGCCGATTAATTCGACTTTTTCCACGCCGGGAACCGGCGGCGTGCGTGGCGTACTGCCGGTGGCGAAGACAACCACGTCGGGTTTTTCGGCCTTGATCAGTGCCGCATCGACGGTCACGCCCAGCTTGAATTCGACGCCGTACTTGTTACACATGGTGACGTAGTACTTGATCGCCTTCAGCAGATCCTGCTTGCCCGGCGGAATGCCGGCGACGCGGAACTGTCCGCCGAGTATCTTTTCCTTGTCGTAGCAGGTGACGTGGTGTCCGCGCTTGGCGGCGATCCAGGCGGTGGCGAGGCCACCAGGGCCGGCGCCGACCACCATGACCTTCTTCGGCGTGTCGGTCGACAGGATTGCCCGATCGGTTTCGAAGCCCGTGAAGGGATTCACCAGACAGCCGACTTCCATGATCTCGGGGTCGAGGACTTGGCCCATGCAGCCCTGATTGCAGCCGAGGCAGGGCGAGATCTCCCCCAGGTTGTACTCGGCGATCTTGTTGGGGAAATCCGGATCGGCGATGGCAGCGCGGCCGATGGCAACAAAGTCGGCTTTGCCGGTCTGGAGGATGTCTTCGGCGATGAACGGATCGGCGATGCGGCCGACGGCGATGACCGGAATCTTCACCGATTTTTTTACTTCGGCCGCATGGTCGACGTTGTAGCCGGGGGGCATGGCGCCGCCCGGCCCGCTGATGTAGGCGAGGCTGGCATAGGAGCCGAGGGAAATTTCGATCCCGTCGATACCGGCTTCCTCAAGCTGTCTCGCCACCGCACGGGTTTCCTGGATGGCGCGGCCGCCGTGGACATGCTCGTCGCCGCTGACCTTGATGGTGACCGGGAAGTCTTTGCCACAAGCCTGCTTGATGCGCTTGACGATCTCGGTGGGGAATTTCATGCGGCCGATGAAATCGCCGCCGAACTCGTCGAAGCGCTTGTTGGCGTCCGGCGACATGAACTGTGCGATTAGATAGCCGTGGGCGCCGTGAAGTTCGACGCCGTCGAAACCGGCGGCCTTGGCGCGAACGGCGGCATCGCGGTATTTGTCGACCAGTCCCCAGGTTTCCTCGGCGGTGAGCTCGCGCGGCAGTTCCTGCACCATCGGACAGGGAATGGGCGACGGGGCGACCGGCGGTTCACCTATCACGGCGGCCGAAGTCTGGCGGCCGGCGTGGTGTAGCTGGAGAAACACCTTGGCACCGTGGCTGTGCAGTTCCTCGACCAGTTTCTTCCATCCCGGAATCTGGTAGTCGTCCCAGATGCCGGCTTCGTTGCCGACGGCCTTGCCGAGCGGGTCGACGGCCGCCACTTCAATCACGATCAGGGCGAAGCCGCCTCGGGCGCGAGCGACATAGTAGTCGGTGAAGCGTTGCGATACCGTACCGTCGTTATTGGCATAGTTGGTACCCATCGCTGGCAGGATCATCTTGTTCTTCAACGTCAGTCCGGCCAGTTTGCCGGGGGTCAGCAGATGCGGAAATCTGCTCAGGGCTTCTTGTGCGCTCATTATTTCTTTATCTCCTCACAGGGTACGGGGTCGGCCAGAGCCAAGGTTTCGGTACGAGCCAAGGTAAAGCCGGGGCCAGCGACTATCCGGCACATGATACGGCTTGAAGCGGGCGGGCAATCCCCCCAATTTTGGTAGTCGGGGGGGAGGGTAATCCCCTTAAATCACGTCATGTTTTGCCTGAAGGCGTTCAGTTCCGGATACGCCAAACGGCATATCTTCAAACTTCACTTGGCCGAATCAACCGGGTTTGGAGTTCGGTATCTTTTTGTCGAGCAAGTCAAATCAATGGATTTTTTTCAGTATTGACTCGTCTCGACGAGATCTGAGTCGATTGGCGGATAGTCATCCATAAAAAAGAGGAGCGTTTGCGATGAGCATTGAGGAAAACAAGAAACTGGTAGCCCGTTTTTGGGACGCATTTTCAAAAAGCGAATTCGATACAGCGCTTGCCATGCTGTCTGACAACGGGTTCACATGGTGGATTGCCGGCGACCCCAAGAAATTTCCGATTGCAGGGCTCAAGACGAAAGAGGATTTCATCAAGTTGCTGTCCGATGTCTCCAAGGCGGTTACGCCTGACGGGATTCAGATGAAACCTTATGCCTGGACGGCAGAAGGCGATCGAGTCGCAATGGAAGCGGAGTCGTACGCAAAGATGCTCTCGGGCAAGGTGTACAACAACAAATATCACTTCCTGCATATCGTAAAAGACGGAAAGCTCCAAGCGGTAAAGGAGTATCTGGACACCACGCATGCGACGGAGATTCTTTGCACTTGACGGAAAAAATCTGCTCCAGTGCGGCGCAACGGGGAGGCGATGCTGTATGCAGTTGCTCATTGCGTGTCACGGAGTCACCGCGTACTCCTCGCAACCCGTTGCAAGCGGCATTCCCTAATTTAAGCGGCGACTGCATCCATGGTGCATTCATGGCGATCGTGAAGAAGCCCGACGGGATGTCCGATCACGTCAAGCAATCTACGTGCGGAAACATTGTTGTGGCGCATTGAAGCTATTAGCGCGGTTTGTAGCTATGTAGCACTACTAAATTTTCCCGCTACTAAATTTCCTCCGAACTAAAGTAAGTAGGCAATTGTTTTAGTTGATTGTTTTTTTCTTTTGGCGTGCGGCATGAGTTCTGCTAAGGGGCAGGGGCGGATTTTTGATCGATGCCCAGATTGCAACATGAATAGAACCATGGCCATGCCGAGCAAGCAAAAAAATCAGGAAACGTCATGACCAAAAAAAAGATAGGTGTTGGCATCATCGGTGCAGGGCCTGATCGGGGGTGGGCATCGGATGCGCACATTCCTGCGCTGCGCGCGCTGCCCGATTTTGAATTCGTGGCATTGAGTACCAGCCGGCGCGAATCTGCCCAAGCTGCCTCGGCATTGTTCAATGTTCCGCTGGCTTACGATAATGCAACGGACTTGGTCTCTCGTCCCGAAGTCGATGTGGTGGCGGTTACGGTAAAGGTACCTTTTCATCTTGAACTGGTGACCGCCGCGATCAACGCCGGCAAAGCCGTGTATTGCGAATGGCCTCTGGGTAACGGCGTGGCGGAAGCCGAAAAAATGGTGGCATTGCTGAGGCAACGCGGAGTCTATGGGGCCGTCGGCTTGCAGGCCAGATCCGCCCCTGTGATTCGGTATGTCCGCGATTTGGTGGCGCAGGGATTCGTGGGCGAGGTTTTGTCGTCGAGCATCGTGGCATCGGCAATCAACTGGGGCGCCGATATCATTACCCCGTACATTTATCTGCTCGACAAAAAGAACGGCGCCACCATGTTGACCATTCCATTCGGTCACACAGTCGATGCGTTCTGCTGGTGTCTGGGCGAATTTAGGGATCTGACGGCTACCTTTGCCACCCGCCGTCCGCAGGTGCATTTGGTCGGCGCCGAGCAAATGTTATCCAGTAACGTTGCCGATCAAGTTGCCGTTAGCGGCACGTTGCAAAACGGCGCCGTAGCATCGATCCATTTTCGCGGCGGATTGTCCAAAGCGACCAATTTCCTTTGGGAAATTAACGGCACCGAAGGCGATTTGCTCGTTACGGCAGACGGCGGGCACATCCAGATGCTGCCTCATCAACTGAAGGGTGCTCGAAAGACGGATGCTGCACTGGTGGATATGCCCGTCCCTGAATCTTATAAAACACAAGGCATCCATTTGCCGGATGGCCCAGCCGCAAGCATCGCTCGCGTGTATATCAAGCTTGCGGGCGATCTGCGCAATGGCACCCAAACGCTACCCAGCTTCGAGGACGGGCTGATTCGACACCGGATGATCGAAGCAATTACAAACGCGGCCGAGACGGGCGTTCGCCAAAGTTATAAGAGCACCCTTTAGCAGGGTAAGGAGTGGGCCGTGTGTATCGATGACTTGACTGACCCGATTCCGCATAAGCGGATTGCCGTACGCGGTTTTTTCGAGACAGAGAGTGTCCATAAGTTAAATAGTGCTAATGAAGAACTGTGTAAAAAACGTAGAATATCTCGCTGCACTGACTGTTAGGCATGCGCACCTTAACGGCCGCCAACACAATGTAGTACGAATGAGTACGGATAACCTGTTTCAGCAATGCACTTTTGATGCGGCTATTCCTGCTTCAAGGTCGGGCCGCTCTGGCCGCTTTTCGGAGCGGCACAGATGGCTTGCTTGATCTCCGGGGGATGAAAAGCGGATCGGGCGTCGTTGGGCGTGTCATGGTGATTGGCACGTTTTTTGTTGCTGAAATTATCCAAAAGCGAGTGGTTTAATGCTGGCATAAGAGTCTGGATGAATTAAAAAAAATTGTTATAAATCATTAAATTAAATGTTGTGTGTTAAATAAACAACGGGCGTAAAAAAATTTATGCAAGGCAATATCAGATAAGGTACACTTGATTACGATACGGTTGTTTTTGATTGAAAACGGTACGTAGTGAACGGTGGACTGCACTGCGGATCAATCTGGCAGTACCTGTAAAAAAAGGAGACCAAGATGAGGGGGTTGCACACCAAGAAGGGCACTCAGGCGATGAAGGTCGTTGCGGTCGCGGTCGCGGCGGTTTGTACTGCCGGTACTGCAAACGCATTCAAGCTGGAGACATCGCCGGAGTGGTCGATCAATTTCGACAATTCGATCATGTACAACACGGGCTGGCGGATGCAGGACCGGATCCCTGGGATTGCGAACCATTTTGCATACCAGTCGGGCGATGCGAAGTTCGACAAGGGCGAGATGGTCACCAACCGCATTTCGGACGTGATGGAGTTCCAGGCGATCTATAAGGGCAACATGGGCTTCCGCACCTCGGCCTCGATCTGGAAGGATTTTGCCTACAACGACCATGCGAAGGGTGTTGCTCCTAGAAATATGACGGCGGTTTTCCCTGGCGTCCCGGCTTTCCCGGTCCCGGGAGCCTCTTCGTATACTGGCGGCAAATACAACAACTTCACCAAGCGCTATTTCATCGAAGGGGCGGAATTTCTCGACGCCTTTGTCTTCCTGAACACGGACGTTGCCGGTACGCCGGTGTACCTGAAGGGTGGTCGCTTTACGCAGTACTGGGGCAATGCCTTCTTCTTCGGCTTCTCCAACATTGCCTACTCGCAGCACCCGATCGACTACATCAAGGGCTTCTCGCAGCCGGGTTCCGAAATCAAGGAACTGTTCCTGCCGCGCAAGCAGATCCTGGTGGCGACCGACCTGAGTTCGGAACTGTCGGTGGCGGCACAGTACTTCTTTGAATACCGCGCCAACCGCTATCCGGAATCGGGCACCTATCTGGGCTTCTTCGACCCGCTGTTTGATGGCCCGGACAATTTCTTCGCTGCACCGGGCAGTCATGGCATTGTCAAACCCGAGAACAACAACAACAACTGGGGCTTGAAGGTTAGCTGGTCACCGGAATGGGTGGGTGGCGATCTGGGCTTCTACTATCGCCAGTTTGACGAAGTCGATCCTTGGCTGGCCCAGATTAGTATTGCCGATGGCCGTTTGCAGAATCCGGTCAACCAGAAAGCCAAGTTGTTCGGTATCAGCTACGAACGCACCTTCGGCCTGATCAGCACCGGCTTCGAACTCAGTCAGCGGCGCCATACGGCCCTGAACTCGACGCCGTTCAATGGTCTGGCGACCGGTGGCGAAGCAGCGAAGGGCAAGATCACCAACTTCATCGCCAACACCTTCGTCCAGCTGGGCACAACGTCGCTGTGGGATTCCGGCATTCTGCTGGCGGAACTCAGCTACACCCGCCTGAATGAAGTCACCGACAACGAGTCGATGTACTTTGGCGAGGGGCACTCAGCCTGTACGGGTGGCAACAACTGGCGTGATGGTTGTTCGACCAGACAGTCGCTGGCATTTGCCATGCTATTCGATCCGCAATGGCTGCAGGCATTACCGGGAATTGATTTTGATGCGCCTATTTCCTACACCTGGGGCGCCAAGGGTAATCCGGCCTACCGTGCCAGCGGCTTCTACGGCGAAGGCACCAGCATCTACTCGGTCGGGATCAAGGCCACCTACCAGTCCAAGCATTCGCTGGCCCTGCAATACAACGGCTACCACTGGCGTACCAACACCCAGCGTGGTGGTGTTTATGCAGGCAACAACGGATTCGGCGGCATCGGCGCCGTCGGCATCAACGACCGCGGCTGGCTGCAGCTTACTTTCAAGACTTCGTTCTGAACGGCAACATGAGGAGATCAATAATGCCAATGAAAAAAACAATCGTGGGCGCGATGGTCGCAGCGGGGTTCTCGCTGTGTAGCGCCTCGGTACTCGCGGCCGTGTCCGCCGAAGAAGCCAAGCAGTTGGGTTCCACCCTGACCGAGTTCGGCGCCGAAAAGGCCGGTAACAAGGACGGCTCCATCCCGGCGTATACCGGGGGCTTGGAAAAGCTGCCGGCCTACGATCCGACCAAGATGAAGGCCTATCTGGACCCGTTTGCCAATGAGAAACCGCAATATTCCATCGATGCCAAGAACATGGCGCAGTACGATGCTCTGCTGACGGACGGTACCAAGTATCTGGTCAAGAACTACCCGGGCTATCGCGTCGATGTGTATCCAACGCACCGCACCATGCGCTATCCGTCCTGGGTATTGCAAAACTCGGTGAAAAATGCCACCACGGCTAAGCTCGGCGGCCCGGTTGAGGGTGACAATCTGGAAGGGGCCGATAACGGCATGGCCTATGCCGGTGTTCCGTTCCCGATCCCCAAGACCGGCTACGAGGTCATGTGGAATCACACCATGCGCTACAGCGCTGCGGTCACCAATCGCAAGAGCCAAGCGTGGCTGGTCGATACCAGCGGTGCTGTGTCCAATTTGCCGTCCAACGACCAGTGGTTTGTCCATCCCCAGTATGACCGGTCGGGCAAGCTGAAGGCGCTAGTGGGCAAAGATGTCATCTTCGGCTACAACGCCCTGTTGACCGATCCGCCTTCGTCTGCGGGTATTGTGTTCCTGAATTTTTACACCAATCAGGGGGCGGCGCAGCGGGTGTGGTTCTACACTCCGGGGCAGCGGCGGGTGCGGATGGCACCGGAATTCGCTTACGACGTGCCAATTGCCAGTTACGGTGGTGTGTTCAACTGGGACGATCTGTTTGGCTTCCAGGGGCGTCTTGATCGTTACGACATCAAGATCGTTGGTAAGAAGGAAATGATCGTGCCGTACAACGTGTTCAAGGTAACGAACACGGCGCCGACCAGCGCTTATCTGACGAAAAAATTCGTCAATCCGGATCTCGTGCGGTGGGAAAAACACCGCGTGTGGGTTGTCGAATGGAAGTTGAAGGCAGGCGCCCGCCACGTATACCCCCGTCGCGTTTTCTACGTCGATGAGGATTCCTGGTACATCGTCGCTTCCGACCACTACGATGCCGCTGGCAATCTGTATCGTACCAAGTTGGAACATACCTTCCCGACCTATGACGTGGGCGGTTTGAACCTGGATGGCTGGGCGACTTACGACGTGATCAAGGGCAACTACACACTGATCAACTCGGGCCTGAGCGATCCGCGGTACTCGATCCGCTGCTACGATTCGGCAGAGGGTTTGCAGCTCAATCTGACCGCGCAGTCTGTCGCCGCTTCGGGCGTGCGTTAAAAGAGTTGACGGCGGTCGGCGTTTGCCGGCCGCCGTTTTTTCTATTGCGACGATGTTTGTTTGCCCGCGCGATGCGGGCGGACGGTGTCAGGGTGTGACAACTCCGAGCGCGTGAAATCGGGGGGACACCTGAGCAGTTCAGCGGGCGTGTGACTCATATGATTAGAGCAATGAATTTAGTCCGGTGGTGGCAGTGCATAGCGGGATGTTTGCTGGTGCTTGCTGTTTCCGCGCAGGCCGGAACGATGTTTCAGGATCCGCTGGATACCCCAGCGAAGATGCGCGAAAAGATAACCGGGCGTCCGCTGATGGCGGTCGCCCACGCGGGTGACCAGTTGGTGGCTGTCGGCTCGCGCGGACTGATTGCTGTCTCAGGCGACCAAGGTAAGACCTGGACCCAGTCCAAAGTACCCGTGCAGAGCGATCTGCTCGCGGTGCAATTTCCTACTGCAAGCGAAGGCTGGGCAGTTGGGCACGACGGCGTTGTGTTACATAGCACCGATGGTGGCAAGACTTGGAGCAAGCAGCTTGACGGCCGTGCGGCGGGCCCTGCGTTCAAGGCGTTCTACAAGAGTGGTGCCGGCGGCAAGGAGAATATGGGGGAGGCCGCCGTCACTTCAATCTCCGATGCAGTGTATGGCAAGGCCGCAACCGGCCCACGGATTCCCGGACTATTGGAGCAAAACTACAAGTCCGGACCGGCGTTGCCGTTTATTGACGTCTGGTTCGAGGATACGCAAAGGGGATTTGTGGTCGGCGCCTTTGGCATGATCGCGGCGACGACCGATGGCGGCAAGACCTGGGAACCCTGGCTGCATCGCATCGATAACTCGTCCTCCAACCTGAATGCGATCCGCGGTATTGGCGGCGAGGTGTACATCGCGGGGGAGCAGGGGCGTATTTTTCGCCTCGATCGCAATCGCGGCTTCTTCACCAAGATGGAAACGGGTTATATCGGCAGCTTATTTGGTATCACCGGGAATGGCGAATCGCTGATCGCCTACGGCCTGCGGGGAACGGCCTATCGCGCCACGCTCGGAGGCAAGCCCGGAAGCGAAAAATGGGAAGTTGTTGCCATGCCCAATGAGCACACCCTTTCGGCCGGGATCGCACTCGCCGACGGAAGCGGTTTTGTGTTGGTCAATGCGGCCGGCGAACTACTGATCGGCGACAAAGCGGCCAAGAATTTCAGTGCGTTGCCAGCCCAGAAAGCGATGCGCATGACCGGAATAGCCGAACTCAAGGCGAACCGCGGCTTCGTCGTGACCGGGATTGAAGGTGTCAGAACTGTGCCGCCGCGCAATGCGGCCGCCGGTCACTGACTGCATCCGACCTATTCTTCGAGACACTCTTATAGCGGTCCCAGAACGCCATGGCCATACCCACTGAAACCCTGCCGGACGCAATGCCGGTCGTGCCCCGCCGGGAAGACTTCGACGCTCGTTCCGGCAATATCCTCGAACGCATCATTTTTAACAACCGCTTGGCTTTGATGCTGGTTTGCGTAGTGCTTACCGCTTTCCTTGGCTATCAGGCCAGTCGGCTGGATATCAATGCCAGTTTTGACAAGATGATGCCGCAGTCCCATCCCTTCATCCAGAATTACCGTGCCAGTGCCGACGCCCTTCGCGGATTGGGGAACTCGGTCCGGATCGTTGTTGAAAATACGCAGGGCGATATCTACGATCGCCACTATCTCGAAGTACTACGGGATATCAATGACAAAGTCTTCCTGGTTCCCGGCGTTGACCGCGCCTTCATGAAGTCGCTATGGATGCCAGTGGTGCGCTGGACCGAAATTACCGACGAAGGCTACAAGGGCGGCGCCGTGATGCCCGATGACTACAACGGATCGGCTGAGAGCATTGAAGCGCTACGCAACAATGTTCACCGATCGGGTATCACGGGTTCCCTGGTCGCAAACGACCTGCATTCGAGCATGATCTTCGTTCCCCTGTTGGAGCGAGATGCGCAGACCGGCAAGACGCTCAACTATCGCGAATTCCGCGATGCCGTTGATGCGATTCGGGTAGAGTTTGAGCAGAAGGGCGTAAAGATTCATGTCATCGGCTTCGCTCAACTGGTGGGTGACCTGATTCATGGCTTGATTGAAGTTTTCACCTACTTCCTCTACGCCGCTCTGATCTGCACCGTCCTGATTTTGTTCTACACCCGTTGCGTGCGTAGCACTGTACTGGTGGTGGTTTGTTCTCTGGTCGCCGTCGCCTGGCAGCTTGGTTTGATGCAACTGCTGGGTTTTGTTCTCGATCCTTATTCAATCCTGGTTCCCTTCCTCATCTTCGCCATCGGTGTGTCCCACGGGGCGCAGAAGATGAACGGCATCACCCAGGATATCGGTCGCGGAACTCACCGTTATGTCGCCGCGCGCTACACTTTCCGCCGGTTGTTCCTCGCCGGCCTCACTGCGCTGCTGGCAGATGCGGTGGGCTTTGGCGTGCTGGCCGTGATCGACATTCCGGTCATCCGCGGCTTGGCGATCGCCTCCAGCATTGGCGTTGCCGTGCTGATCTTTACCAATCTCATTCTGCTGCCGATCCTGCTCTCCTACACCAGCGTCAGCCCCAAAGCCGCCGCTCGCAGTCTGAAGGCAGCCGAAGGTGATCACCCACTGTCGCGAATACTGTCGCGGTTCACTACCCGTCCGTGGGCCATCGGTGTGATCGTCATATCCCTTGGCCTTACGGCCGGTGGGTTGGTGATCGCGGAGAACCTGAAGATCGGCGACCTCGACCCGGGTGCGCCGGAGCTCCGCCCCGACTCGGTCTACAACCGCGACAATGCCTATATCACCGAGCACTATGCGCTCTCCAGCGACCAGTTCGCGGTGATTGTCACGACGCCTTACTACGGTTTGGTGGACTACAAGACCATGCTGGAGATGGATCGGCTGGAAGAAATCCTGCGCGACCTGCCCGGTGTCCAGACGACGGTATCCGCGGCGAGCTTGGCGCGCAACTACACAGCCGCCAGCTTCGAAGGTTCGGCAAAGTGGGTCACGATCAATCGGGATCAGTTCGTGGTTGCGGATGCGCTGAACTATGTCTACGACGGCAACCCGGAAATGTTCAATGACGGCCGTTCGGTTGCGCCGGTCATCGCGTTCCTTTCTGATCACAAGGCCGAGACCCTGGAACGGGTGGTCAAAGCAGTGGAAGATTTTGCCGTGGAACACAACACAGACGAACGCAAGTTCCTCCTTGCTGCAGGCTCTTCTGGAATCGAGGCGGCGACCAACATCGCTGTGGCGAGCGCCAATCGCACCATGCTTCTTTATGTTTATGCCGCGGTGATCGTGCTGTGCTTCGTCACGTTCCGTAGCTGGCGCGCGGTCATCGTTGCCGTGCTGCCGCTGATGGTCACCTCGATCCTCTGCGAGGCGTTGATGGTCATGCTCGGTATTGGGGTCAAGGTGGCCACCCTGCCGGTGACGGCCTTGGGGGTGGGTATTGGCGTCGATTACTCGCTCTACCTGCTCACCGTGCATTTGGTCGAGCAGCGCCAGGGACTTTCAGTTACCGATGCCTATCGCGGCGCGCTGGTTTTCACCGGCAAAGTCGTCGCCCTGATTGGGGTCACCTTGGCGGCTGCAGTGATTACCTGGGCATGGTCGCCGATTAAGTTCCAGGCCGACATGGGCCTGTTGCTCGCCTTCATGTTCGTCTGGAATATGCTCGGCGCGCTCATCCTTGTTCCGTCCCTCGCTGCGTTCTTGCTGCAACCCCAAAAGGCTAAAGCCGGATAACAGGGGAAGAGGAATAAACGACGTACGGCCATCACCGTCCAAGCGGTGATGGCCGTACTGCTTTTAAAGAGCTGGTTACGGGACGGGGGCGATCGCCCTGTTGTTAATACGCATGGGATCGCCTCGGGATCGATTCGAGGCGGTGCGTGCAAACATTATCAGTGTCGCCGAAACGGTCGACACTCAGCCTGAGTAAGGCTCAGTGGCCGCGACTCGGCGGCGGGGCCAGATCCGGAAAGTCGGTGGATTGGGTAAGGGTTTCAGCATCGTAGGGCTTCAACAGATCCATTCTTCCGGCGCGAACCAGCCTTACCCAGTCAGGATTGGCCAGCATCGCCCGGCCAACGGCGATCATGTCGAAGTCTCCGCGGGTGAACATCTCCAACACCCTATTCAGATTGGTGATCGTGGTTTCCTTGGCCTTCTCGTTCTTCACCTGACGGCGGATGGTGTAGGGCACAAGTTCCTTGTCGAGACTGATCGAGCCGACGGTGATGGTGGGGAGGCCGGTGATCTTCTTGGTCCAGCCCGCCAGATTTAGGTCGCTGCCGGCGAATTCGGGTTCCCAGAAGCGCCGGGTAGAGCAGTGGAAGCAATCCACACCAGCGTCGGTGAGCAGTTCGAGCAGGCCGCCGAGCTCCGTCGGGTCCGAGGTCAGACGGGCGCCGTAGTCCTGAATTTTCCATTGAGAATAACGGAAGAAGATCGGAAAGTCTGGGCTTGTCCGCCGACGGCATTCCTGCACTACCTCGGCAGCGAAGCGCCCGCGTTCACGGAGTGTTTTCCCGCCGTAGCCGTCGTGGCGGCGGTTGGTGACATCCCAGAGAAACTGGTCGATCAGGTAGCCATGGGCGGCGTGGAGTTCGATACCGTCGAAGCCAAGGCGCTGCGCATCTTCCGCACCCTGCCCATAGGCTGCAATCACCTCATCGATATCCCGCTGTGTCATCGGCTCGGACTGCTGCTGCGGTTCCTTCATCGGCGTGCCATCTGTGGGCTGAATGTACAAACCCGACGGGCCGCGCGAAGGCAGGTGATAAAAGGGCCAACTGCGCTGCTTGCGGATCATGCCCACATGCCAGAGTTGGGGCAGCATTTTTCCTCCGGCCTGATGGACACCGTCGACGATATGTTTCCAGTCGGTGAGCGGCCACAGGCTGTGGAAGTGAGCCTGGTCGGGTTCCACGGGCGCGACCGGATCGCCGATGGCCGCCGCTTCGCCGATAAGCAACGCGGTTCCGCCTTCCGCCCGTTCCCGGTAGTAGCGCGCAAAGCTCGGCCCGAGCACGCCGCCGCGGGCCTTGCCGTGCCCCATCGCCGGCATGACGATACGGTTCTTCAGTTCGAGTCCGTTGATCCTGATCGGTTCGAACAACGGATCAAGCGAACGATCGATGGTCTCATCGATATCGCTCAACGCTTGCGTGCTTACCATCTCGTCTGCCTCCGGGTTGAATATCGACTCTACGTTCGATTGCCGAATTGTCCTGACCTGGCGAAATCCTCTTCACCAGGAGCGAGTTCACTTTTTCTTCGCTGTGTCGAAAATATCCCGGCCGATCAGGTGCTTCATGATCTCGATGGAACCACCGGCGATCTTCACGATGCGGGCATCGGCATAGGCCCGGGCGATTGGGTATTCCCACATATAGCCCCAACCGCCGAACAACTGTAGACACTCGTCCACCACCTTGCAGTGCAGGTTGGACATCCACATCTTGGCCATGGCGGCATCGATGGGGGTGAGTTTTCCATCCATGAACTGCTCGATGCAGCGGTCGGTGAATACCCGGCCGATTACCGCTTCGGTCTTCAGCTCGGCGAGCTTGAACTGGGTGTTCTGGAAATCGGCGATGGTCTTGCCGAAAGCTTCGCGCTGGGCGGTGTACTCCACCGTGTAGTCGATGACGGTTTCTATGACCGCGGCGGAGCGAATGGCCTGGGTCAGCCGCTCCTGTGCCAACTTGGCCATCATGATTGCGAAGCCTTGGCCTTCTTCGCCGAGCATGGCGCTGGCGGGAACGCGCAGATCCTCGAAGAACAGCTCCGAGGTGTCCTGGGCCTTCATGCCCAGCTTATCCAGGTTCTTGCCACGCTTGAAGCCGGGCAGGCTGGTATCGACGAGGAATAGGGTGATGCCCTTGGCACCGGCGGCGCTGTCGGTCTTGGTGGCGAGAATCAGCAGATCGCACAGTTGCCCGTTGGAGATGAAAACTTTTTGGCCGTTGATTACATAGTCGTTGCCGTCGCGCACTGCCCGGGTGCGAATCGCCTTCAGGTCGGAGCCGGCATGGGGCTCGGTCAGGCCGAGGGCGGCGATCGATTCGCCGCTGACCATCTTCGGCAGCCACTGTTGCTTCTGCGCTTCGGAGCCGAAGCTTTCGATATAGGTGGCGGCCATCTCCGAGTGGATGTAGAAGCCGGGGCCGGTGAAGCCGCCCTTGGCCATTTCCTCGACGACGATGACCTGGAACAGGTAATCCAGTCCGAAACCGCCATATTGCTCAGGAATCGAGCAACAGAGCAAACCGGTCTCCCCGGCCTTGCGCCAGAGATCGCGCGGCACGATTCCATCCTCTTCCCACTGATAGTGATAGGGGCGGATCTCCTTGTCTATGAATTTCCGTACCGTGTCACGGAACTGTTCGTGGTCGGGGGTGAAGAATTTGCGTTCGTTAATCACTTTTAAAATCCTTGTCGGCGGCGCGCAGTACGGCCGGGGCCATTAGGCACTCAGGTTGGCGACGGTCCCGGAATCATGGGATGTTCCTCCGCAAACCAGAGGGGCGAGTTCTTGACATCGATGAAACGCTGCTCGTCCTCAATCAACACCGCCCAGGCGGTTTGGGCCGCGGGGTCTTCGAGTGCATGCTGGACGGCTTCCAGCGATTCCCACCAGGCTTCCACCATTCCGTCATAGGGCTCGGGGCCGCCGCGGCTGGAACGCAGGGCGTCATCGAAGGGCGTGGCGAGCGTGTGCAGCTGGATGTACTTTGTCATGCCGAGAACCTTTTGCAGGCTCACGGCAAGTGGACCATGCTGGTTCAGCCAGTAGTCGAGAAATTCCTCGCGGCTGAGATGGGGCAGGCGGCGCAAACAGAAGACGAACTTGACCATGGTCGGTTTTGTTCAATGCAACGTTCTTCGACTCGCGCCGCCCGACCGGCCGATCAGTCCGCCTTGCGGAACTGGCGGAAGTTTGGCTTGCGCTTTTCCATGAAGGCGGTGGCACCCTCGGTCTGCTGTGCGTTGCCGGCCACCTGGATCATCGCCTGCTTTGCCATCTCGAACGACGGCATCAGCATCTCGAACCAGCAGTTCGCGCCCATCTTGCTCATTTCAAGATACAGCGGGCTGCGATCGAGCAGGGTTTCGCACCACTCCTGCACTTCTTCGTGCAGCTTTTCGTGTGGCACGACCTTGTTCACCATGCCGAGGGTCAGCGCTTCCTGGGCGGTGTATTGCTTGCACATGTAGATCACTTCGCGGGTTTTCTTTTCGCCCACGGTCAGCGCCAGCAGATTGGTGCCGCCGAAGAAGGGCGAACTGCCGATCTTCGGGCCGACCTGGCCGAAGGTGGCGTGCTCGGAGGCGATGGCGAGGTCGGCGCAAATCACGATCTCGTTGCCGCCGCCGATCGCGGCGCCGTTGACGGCGGCGATGATCGGCTGGCGAATGCGCCGCATCAGGGTCAGGGCCTTGACCGCGGTGTCGAACAGCCGGCGGCCTTGTTCCGGCGAGAAATTCTTCAGGTCGGCGAGATAACCACCGGCACAGAAGCCCTTGTCGCCGGCACCGGTGACCACGACGACGCCGAGGGTCGGGTCTTCGTGGCACATTTCCAGCGCTTGGCCATATTCGCCGATCATCTCGTGGTCGAAACTGTTGCGACGCTCAGGATGGTTGAAGGTGATCCAACCTACACTGCCGCGCTTTTCAAAAAGGATGTGCTTGAAGCTCATGGTTGTGTTTCCTCTTCTAGGTAAGTGGTATTGAAAGGAGGGCTATCGTGCGGTGTAGCCGCCGTCGACGACCAGTTCCGCACCGGTCATATAGCTGGCATCGTCGGAGCAGAGAAAGAAAATGGCCGACGCCATTTCTTCCGGCTGCGCCATGCGTCGCATCGGGATGTTGACCTGGACCAGCTGCTGCCGTGCGGCATCCTTGGCATCGCCGGCAAGGTCCGTCATGAGATTGTCCATGAGGGGCGTTGCGACGAATCCCGGATGAAGCGAATTGACGCGGATGTTCAGCCCCTGCTCGGCGCATTGCAACGCCGCCGATTTGGTGAAGTTGCGTACCGCACCCTTGCTTGCGCAGTAGGCGGCGAAGGCGGGATCGGCCACCATGCCCATGATCGACGACAGATTGACGATGGCGCCGCCGTGGCCTCGCATCAGCTCGATGCCCTTGCGCGTTCCGAGGAAGACGCTGTCCACGTTGACCGCCATGGTTTTCTGCCAATTTGCGAGGGTCGCGTCGGCCGCTGAGCCGAGCGTGTAGGCGCCGGCATTGTTGATGACGAAATCGACGCGACCGAAGCGGGCGAGGGCCGCCTTGGCGACATCGTTCCATGCCGCTTCGCTACTGGCATCGTGGGTTGCCGCTGCCGCTGGATAGCCCTCGCGGGCGAGAGCCGCTGCCGCGGCTTCGACTTCGGCGCCGTTGATGTCGGTCATGAACACGCTGGCGCCTTCACGCACGAAGCGTGTTGCAGCCGCGAGACCGATGCCGCGAGCGGCACCGGTGATCAAGGCAACCTTGCCCTTGAGTCGTTGGGACGAAAGCGCCGTCGTGGTCACATCGATTCCTTGTGTCTGCAATTCAGCGGCTGAGCACGGCGCGGCCGTTGTCGATCACCTTGACGTTGCGCTCGACGGCCGTGCTGCGGAAAGAGACGATGTTGCCGTCGATCCAGATTTCGGTGCGCACCGTTTCGCCCGGATAGACGGGCGAGCTGAAGCGCACGTCGAAGGCGCTGAGCTGTTCTGCCTTGTACTGGCAGGCGTGCTTGATGATCTCGAAGATCACCATGCCGAAGGTGCCGAGGCCGTGGAAGATCGGCTTGGGGAAGCCGGCCTTGATGGCCAGGTCGGGGTCGGCATGGATCGGATTGTCGTCGCCGGAGAGACGGTAGATCAGGGCGGCGCGCGGGTCGATGGTGGATTCGCCGGTCAGGTCCGGCGCGCGCTCGGGCATCGCATGCGGCTTGGGTACCTCCATCGCCGGTCCGCCGAAGCCGCCGTTGCCGCGCAGCACCAGGGTGTGGGTCATGACGGCGATAGAGTCGCCGGTGGCCTTGTCGAACAGTTCGCGGTCGATATAGAGCAGGGCGCCCTTGCCTTCGCCCTTGTCGATGATCTTGGTGACCTTGTTCTGGCCGATCACGGTGGCGGCGGGCGGGATGGGGCGGCGTACCGTCAGGCTTTGTTCGCCATGCAGCAGCTTGACGAAGTCGATGCCGAGTTCGGGCTCCCGGTACCAGACGCCAGGCCGGCAGAGTACCACCGGCATGGTCGGCAGGGCTTGCAGGTCTTTCTCGAAGGTGAATTTGAGCTCGTCCCTGTTCAGCGGATCGTGGCTGAGGCCGAGGCCCAGGGCATAGAGCATGGTGTCGCGGATGGTGTAGCTCTGCTCGATCGGCTCGAATTTGTAGTTCAGGACTTTGTCGTAGTTCAGCATGATGAATTTCGCTTCAAGTGATGACAGGGACTCGCAGTTTACTTGGCCTCTTCGGGGCGGTCGTGGGTCTGGTTCGGCCGTGCCGCGGCGACGATGCGGTGCACCTCGGCGTCGAGCAGGGTCGGATCTTCCTGCGCTTCCATCGCCGGGCCGTGGGTGTAGCCTTCCAGCACCGAGTAGCGGATGCCCCAGGCTTCGAAGATGCGGCCGTTGATGTCCTTGGATTGCGGGCTCGCCAGATAGGTGGCGAGGGCGGCGATCCAAGTCGGGCTGCGCCGGCGCAGGACTTCCTCGCTATACACCATGCCTTCGGTGAGGCGCGTGTTGGCGCGCGGCGCGATCACATTCACCGTCACGCCGTAGCCGGCACCGGCCATTTCGTTGGCCAGCACCAGGGAGAAGGAAGCGATGCCGGCCTTGGCCGACGCGTAGTTGGTTTGCCCGACCAGGCTGCCGAACAGACCGGAGTGGGAGGTGGTGTTGATGATTCGCGCGTCGTTCTTGTTGCCGGCCTTTTTGTTGGCGCGCCAGTGCGTGACGGCGTGGAAGGCGGGGGCGGCGGTGCCTTTCAGGTGCACGCGCACGACATCGTCCCAGTCGGCTTCGGTCATGTTGGCGAACATCTTGTCGCGCAGGATGCCGGCGTTGTTGATCAGCACATCGAGGCGGCCGTAGGTGTCGAGCGCCTGCTGCACCATTTCCTGCGCCGATTTCCAGTTCGAGACATCGCCGCCGTTGATCACCGCTTCGCCGCCGGCGGCGCGGATTTCCTCGACCACCTGCTGCGCCGGAGTGAGGTCGGCACCGTGACCGGCAGCATCGCCGCCGAGGTCGTTTACCACGACCTTGGCACCGTGCCTGGCCAGCATCAGCGAGTAATCACGGCCCAGACCGCGGGCGCCTCCGGTCACAATGGCCACGCGGCCTTCACATAGTTTGCTCAATTTAATCTCCTGACTGACTAAATCCGGTGGTGGCGGTTTTTCCGCTGCACCTCCAATGACGGCTTAAGGCGGCATAAAGGCCCGCCCCCTCCCCGCCTCCCCCTCGCGGAGGAGGCGACTGATTTGCTCGCTGCGCTCGGTTGTTGAGGGAGCGCGTGCTTGCGGTTACGCTTTTTTCTTTGCTGCTTTTTCCAGTTCTTCTTTGAGTTTGACGCCGGCCTTGACGCGGTCCCACGTGGCGGCGTTGATGCCGGCTTCGCGCAGGACGTTCTTGCGGATTTTTTCCGACGGCGTTTTCGGGAATTCGGCGACGAATTCGATATAGCGCGGCACGGCGAAGCCGGGGATGCGTCCGTCGCACCACTCGATGATCTGTTGCGGTGTGACTGTCTGTTCCGGCTTGAGGATGATGCATGCCTTCACCTCGTCCTCGCCGCCTTCCTCGGCAGGCACGGCGACCACGGCCACTTCGGCGACTGCCGGATGCTCGCGGATCGGCGCTTCCACTTCGTAGGACGAGATGTTCTCACCGCGGCGGCGCAGGGCGTCCTTCAGCCGGTCGACGAAATAGAACCAGCCTTCCTTATCCTGGCGGACGCCGTCGCCGGTGTGGAACCAGAGGTTGCGCCAGGCTTCCACGGTCTTTTCCGGCATGCTGATGTAGCCGCTGTTGATGGTCCACGGTGTCTTGTGGCGTAGCATCAATTCGCCGACTTCGCCGACCGGGACTTCCTCGTCGGTTTCCTGATTCACCAGGCGTACGTCGAAGAACTGGCTCAGCAGCAAGCCGGCGGCACCCTGCGGGCGCGATTCGGCCTGGGCCAACGGGGTCATGATCGGGCAGCAAATTTCGGTTTGGCCGAAGCCTTCGACGAATTTGTGTACGTTGAAGCGGGCCTTGAATTCGTCGAGGATGCCGTAAGGCGTCGGCGCCGAAAGGATGCGCCGCAGCTTGTGGGTACCGTCGCGCGGGGTGGCCGGTTGGGCGAAGACAAAGGGCAGCACCACACCGAGGGAATTGGTGACGGTGGCGCCGCTGCTGTGCAGACGATCGACCCACTGGGTGGCGCTGAAACGTTCGTAGAGCACGCAGCGCATGCCGGCGATCATGCTCGGGTAGAGCGTGAGTAATTGTGCATTGGCATGGAACAGCGGGAACCCGGTCATGTAGGTGTCTTCGCCGGTCAGCTCCAGTGCGCGCACATTGATTTCGGCAAACAGGTAGAGCTGGCCGTGGGGCATCATCACGCCCTTGGAGAGGCCCGTGGTGCCGGAGGTAAACATGATGGCGCCGGTATCCTGCGGACCGACGGCGATATCGAGATTCGATGCGTCGCTGTCGAACAGGGCGGAATACGCCACGATTTCGCAGTTGCCGATCGGCGGGATCGGCGACGGCAGGCGCCCATCCCGCGACCAGACGACGATGCGCTTGATTCCCGGCATCTGGCCGATGCTGTCGCGGACCGGGCCGAGAAGTTCCAGGTCGGCGATGATCGTTTCGGCCTTGCAAATATTGACCTGATGCTCGAGGAATTTCCCCTTGTAGGAAATGTTGATCGGGGCTTCGATCGCTCCCAGCTTGTTCAGTGCGAACCACGTGAACAGGTAGTCGAGGCTGTTCGGCATGAACAGCACGGCACAGTCGCCGTGGCCGATGCCGAGCTTCTGTAGGCCACGTGCCAGTTGGTTGGCGCGCGCATTGGTCTCGGCAAAGGTGTATTCCGCACCGTCATCTTCCCATTTGATAAAGGGACGGTTGCCGATGGTGGCCGCGTGATGCTGGAGGACATGAGGTAATGCCCACTTGGTGGTCGGAAAAGTGGGGGTGAATTCCGGGAAAGTCAGTGCATTCATGAAAATAAGCCGAATTGATTTGATGCGTTATGCGGCCACGACACCGCCATCCACCGACAGTTCTATGCCGGTGACCCACTGCGCCGCGTTTGAAGCAAGGTAATACACGCCGTTGGCAACGTCCTGGGGCCGGCCCAGGCCGAGCAGATGCGCTGCAGCGAATGCAGTTTCGGCACTTGCTACGTCGGACATCAGGCCCAGATCGACGTAATCCTGTAGCGTTTTTGCGCCCATCTCGGTCTTGACCATTCCGGGGTGGACGGAATTGACGCGAATGCCGTAGTTGAGCCGGCCGCATTCAACCGCGGCGGCCTTGGTCAGCAGCCGCACTGCGCCCTTGGAGGTGCTGTAGGCGCCCAGACCCATGATGCCCTTGAGTCCGGCACCGGAAGAAATGTTGACAATGGAACCGCCGCGTCCCGAAGCGCCGCCGGGCTTCATGGCGCGGATGGCATGCTTGACGCCGAGGAACACGCCGCCAACGTTGATTTCCATCGTGCGCTTGAAGTCTTCCAGCGTGCAGTCGGAGAGGAAAGCCGCGGTTTCGATACCCGCGTTGTTGACCACCACGTCGATGCTGCCAAAGCGCTTGATGGCTGCCGCGATGGCGGCTTCCCAGTCGGCTTCCTGCGTGACGTCGAGATGAACGAACATTGCATTGTCGGCGCCGAGCTTTGCGGCAGTTTCCTTGCCGACAGTGTCGAGCACGTCGGCAATGACGATCTTGGCTCCACCTGCCGCCAGGGTTTCGGCTGTTGCCGCGCCAAGCCCGCGCGCGCTGCCGCTGATGAGGGCAACCTTGCCGTCAAGTCTGAATTCGTTCATCTCGGGTTCTCCTGGTGTCAGGCAGCGATGTAGCCGCCGTCGACCGACAGTTCGATGCCGGTGATCCACTGGGCGGCGTTGGAGGCGAGGAAATAGACGCCGTTGGCAATGTCCTGCGGCCGGCCGAGACCGATCAGGTGGGCGTTGATGAAGGCGGCTTCGGCTTCTTCCTCGGTAGGAATCAGGCCCAGTCTGACGTAGTCGTTCAGCGTCTTGACGCCCATTTCGGTCTTGATCAGGCCGGGGTGAATGGAATTGACGCGGATGCCGTAGTTCAGCCGGCCGCACTCGACGGCGGCCGCCTTGGTCAGCAGGCGCACGCCACCTTTGGAGGCGCAGTAGGCGCCCAGGCCAAGCGCGCCCTTGAGCCCCGCGGCGGAAGAGATGTTGACGATCGAGCCGCCGCGGCCGGAAATGCCACCGGGCTTCATCGCGCGGATGGCGTGCTTGACGCCGAGGAACACGCCGCTGACGTTGACGTTGAACGTCTTGTTGAATTCTTCCAGCGTGCAATTTTCGAGCAGCGAAGTGGTTTCGATGGCAGCGTTGTTGACCACCACATCGATGCCGCCGAAATGCTTGACAGCGGTTTCGATGGCGGCTTCCCAGTCGGATTCCTTGGTCACGTCGAGGTGGACGAAGAGTCCATTGGCGCCGAGCTTGGCCGCCGTTTCCTTGCCTTCCTTGTCGAGAATATCGGCGATGACGATCTTTGCGCCGCCGGCGGCGAGGGTTTCCGCCATCGCGGCACCGAGGCCACGGGCGCTGCCGCTGATCAGGGCTACCTTGCCATCGAGTCTGAATTCGTTCATTTCCTACCTCCTAGAGTTTGAGTTATGAATCGGTGATATTTCTGCGCAATGCCCCTGCGTCGGGCTTCGCTCAGCGCAGCAATGCGAGTCTTTCCAGCGTCGTTTCGGGTACTGCGTCCACTGGAATTTCAGCAAAAATGAATCCTCCGGCGGCGACCGTCGGCGCCGAGCCCGCCTGCCAGAACGCGGAGGCAATGGCGACACCGGTCGGAATGCCGGCCACGGTTTCCGGGGCGACGCAGAAATCGAGGCCTTCGGCTCCCGCAATGTCGCGCTGCACGGGGATGCGCAGGCCGCATTCCCAGCGATAGTGGGCGGCGATATTGAAGACTGATTGATACCACTTGATTTCGACCGCATTCGCCGGCGCCGTTTGCTCGCTTTCCTCCAGCAGCACGACATCGACGCCGGATTCGCCGAAGGTGCGGAGGAAATCGGCCAGATACATGGCTGCGCCGTCGGCTTCATCCTCGCCGACTTCGGGGGCTTCGCCGTGAGCCGCTGCGTAGGCATCGCCGACCCAGCGCCGTGGCGACGGTACAACCAGCGCCAGCGGGTTGCTGCCGTAGCTGGCACGCAAGCCTTTGAGGATTTCGACGATGTGGGCACGCAGGGATTCACTGGCGAGAAGGATCTTCAACGGTACCGTGGCGCGCTTCTTGGCACTCATTTCTTCCGCCAGTTCGCTGTCGGCCTGACGCCATGCCTCGGCAATCCGTGCAATCGGCAGCGACACGACATCCGACTTGAGCAGACCCTGTCCCTTGCGGTGCCAGGCGACGACTTCGGCAACGTCGAGCCAGGGCACCGCACCGTTGGACATGAGGCGCTCCGCGTAGGCGGTGGCCTCGATCCAGAGGGGTCGCTTGCCGGAAGACAGCAGATCAGCAAGGCGCCCCATGGTTATTTGCCCTTGCCTTCGAGTTCCGCGATGCGGGCCTTGAGCTTGGCCATCTGCACCTCTCTGGGGTCGGGCATGAAGACCGGGTGCATCTTGTCGCTGGGCATGGTGATGCGGCTTTCTCCGACGCCGGCGTAGATGACGCTGTTGTCGCCCCAGGAACCGTAGTACGGGATGTTTTCCGGGGGGGTCGGCTTGGTCCAGGTCTTGACGAACTCCTTGTAGGGCTTGCCCCTTGCCATCCGTGCCTTGCGCTCGGCGTCGCGCGCCTGCTTGGTGGCAGCGGGATCGACGCGCAGCGTCGCCTTGTCATAGACGACCTTGTATAGATCGGTCGCCACTTGATGGGAAACCAGGTCTTCGAGCAGATCCTGCATCACCAACTCGGGATCGCGTTCCAGCACGTCGCCGTAACCGCCACCGCCGCCCTGGCAGATCATGTAGATCTCGCCTTCGGTGGTCAGTTCAAAGGTGATGCCCGCGTCGTCGGCGGTGTACACGCCGCCTTCGATCGGCTGCTTGTTCATCAGTTCGACGATGTCGAAGGGGAAGCGCTCGGTGTTGCCCGGCTTCTTCAGCCACTCGAAAACGTTGATACCCTTGACCCGGCAGATCGGGTAGGCGGACGAGGAATAGCCGCCGAACAGGCCGGGGCAGGAGGAGAAGGACGAGCCGGTCTGGCCGGTCATGAAGCCCCACATCGCCGTGCCCTTGGAACTCATCATCTGCTCGTAGCCGGCGCCGCCGCGATACTTACCGAAGCCCATGCGATCCTTGGCCAGGGTTTGGGCGACAAGACGAACCATCGGCAGTTCCTCTTCCAGCAGTTCCTGCTCGCCGGTGTCGGACATGAAGCTGAAACATCCGGAAATCGAATGCAGGCCGTCGCGGTTTTCCCGTGCGCCCTGGCCGGCGCCGTTGATGTCGGCGCAGAAGTTGCCGGTAACTTCCATGTGCTGCGTCAGGCCGCCGTAAATGAAGGTGGCGGGCTGGTTGTATTGGGCGGCAACGGCAGGGATGATCCGCGACTTGGCTTCCAGCGGCACGCTGTAGAGCAGCTTGTTGAAGAGCTGGCCGGGCTTGATCAGGTAATGAAAGGCACTGGAGATACTCATCGACAGCGTGGCATCGTAGTCGCAGTCCATCATCGACGGGTAGTCGGATTCGAAGTCGAAGGTGGAGATGATCGCCTGGTTACGCGGCAGGTCGGGCCATACCTGCATGATGATGCCGGTCAGCAGGAACGACTTGGTCGAGGCGACGACGTTGTTGATGGCACGATTGGACATCTGCGGCGAACTGCCCTTGATCGACAGGGTGGCCCGGTCGCCCTTCTTGTGCAACTCCATATTGAGCTTGATCAGGCAGGGTTCGCGCAGGCTGGAGTCAGCCCAGGAGGGAAAGCGCACGATGCCGTCAGGCATCTCGGAAAGTCGACGGCGAATCTCGGTCTCGGTATCTTCCAGGTTACGGCGCAGGAAGGCGATCAGCGCATCGACGCCGAATTCGTTGATGATCGAACGGACGCGATCCAGGGTGCGCATCACGGCGAACATCTTGACCTTGACGTCCTCGTATTGGAGCTTGGGATCGCGCACCGAGTTTTGCAGGAAAGTCAGCACGTCGCGCTTGATCTGGTAGTTCTCGACGACCCTGAGAGGACTCATCTTCAGGCCCTCGTCATATTTGGATTCGGCGCGGGCCGGCATGCCGCCCGGCTCGCAGGCGCCGTTCTCGCCTTCGTGGATGGTCGAGGAAACCCAGCACACCAGTTCTCCCTCGTGGAACACCGGCATCATCATCGACTGGTCGGTGGCATGGATGCCGCCGTAGCGTGGGTCGTTGTGGATGAAGCCGTCGCCGTCCTTCAGTCCGACCGACGGATCGTTGGTCCAGTATTTGTTGCAGAACTTGATCGGATACTGGCAGACCGCCGAAAAGGTGGCCATACCCCACGGTGAGCACTCGGACAGGTCGCCGGAGGCGGTGAAGATGCCGGCCACCAGATCGCCCCACTTGGCGCCGGGGGCCGCACCCATCTGTTCGATCATGCGGAAGCTTTCTGCCAGGGACGACTGGATGCGGCCGCGGACCTGGTTCAGCAGATGCGGATCGTTGACCTTGCTGATCGCCTCATTTTCGCGTGCGGTGCGGGCTTCCAGGCGATGGTTTTGCATCTGGTTGAAATCCGGCCCGAAGAACAACTGATGTTCTTCGAGGAACTCGTTCATGATTTTCTGGTCGGCCGGGCTCAGCTCGGCAACGCTCTCGGTAGTGTTCATAGCATTCCTCTCTTATTCATCGGTCACTTGCTGGCGTCGCGCATGAACCATACGGCGCCTTGAGCAGCGACTTCCATATGCCATCCCGGTTCGACCAAGTAGGTCGTGTGTGGCGTGGTGACTACGGCCGGGCCGGTGATCTGGGTTCCGTGCTGAAGCGCACTGTTGTTGTAGATCGCCGTGTCCTGGGCGCCCTTGTAGCCGACGAAGTGGCATTTGCGGCTGCCGACGGGAGTGGGTACCGGTGCCGTCTTGAGACCCGGGCGGATATCCTGGAACTGCACCGACTCGAGTTCGACGTAGGAGCAGACGCGGACGGTGTTGATGCGTACCCCGGCCGCCGGCGACTGGCTGCCTTCGCCGAAGCGGTCGCCGTAGCTGCGATGGAACTGCGCAATCAGCGCGGCAACGTCGGACAGGTTTTCCATGCGGGTCATTTCCGTCGTCACCGTGGTCTGCACGCGCTGATTGCCGTAGCGCATGTCGAGTTCGAGGCGGTATTTGATGTCCTCGGGCCGCATTCCCTGGCGCAGCAGATCGTCGCGGCCGCGACGTTCCAGCGCCTCGACCATGCCGTTGAACTTGGCGTAATCGGTCAGCATGGTCTTGGTGCCGGAGTGGAACAGCACCGTGTAGGTGGACATCTCATGGATGTGCATCTGATTGAGATTGCCGGCACCCGCGGCGGAGAACACCGAGGCAAACGGCGGCGCCAGGATCTTGTCGATGCCGAGCTTGTTGGCAATACCGCAGGCGTGCAGCGGGCCGTTTCCGCCGTAGGTGAGCAGGGTGAAATCCTCGGGCTCGTAGCCGAAGGCGCGCAGCTCGGTGGCGACACCGTTGGCCATGTCGGCGTCGACGGTGCTCTTCATCAGCTTGCAGGCTTCGATCAGATCGACGTCGAGCTCGTCGCAGAGCTGGTCCTCGATGGCCTGCTTGGCGCGCTTGGGGTTGAGCTTGATGTGGCCGTTGGCGTAGTTTTCCGGGTCCAAATAGCCGAGCAGCAGGTCGGCATCGGTGACGGTCGCCTTCATGCCGCCGCGGTCGTAGGAGGCCGGGCCGGGGTCCGAGCCGGCGGATTCGGGGCCGCACTTGACCGTCTTGTACATCTGGTCGTAGGACGCGACGGAACCGCCGCCGGAACCCAGAGTGACCAAGTGCATCATCGGCACGGTCACCAGGCGGTGTTCGATGACCGGCATGAAGTCGTAGAACTTTTCGCCGCCGTCGACGACTATGCCAATATCGTAGCTGGTGCCGCCCATGTCGGTAGCCACCACATTGCCGAGCTTGGCCTGCTTGGCCAGGTGCTCGGCCGCCGAAACGCCGGAGACCGGGCCGGAGTGGACGGTTTGCAACGCGTCGGTGGAGTTGAGCTGAGCCATGCCGCCGGAGTTGTGCACCACCAGCATCGGCTTGGTGTAGCCCGAGGCGCGCAGGTTGAGTTCCAGTGCGGACATGCCGTAATACATGACCTTGTGTAGGAACGCATCCATGATGGTGGAGTTGGTGCGGATGTATTCGCCCTTGCGGCCGGCCACCTGGTGGCCCAGCAGCATCGGCACGGCGCCCAGCATGTGTTCCGGATAGTCTTCGAGGAAAATGCGCTGGATGGCCAGTTCGTGCACCGGATTGACCACGGAGTTGGTCAGACCGACGACGATGGCCTCGGCGCCGCTGTCCAGGAGGTCACGGATCTGATGGCGAACGTCCTGCTCGTCCAGCGGCATCAGTACCTGTCCGGCATAGTCGATGCGCTCACGCACCGTGCGGATCATTTCGATCGGCACCAGCGGCGTCGGGCGATGGGCATTGGGCAGGTTGCGCTGGTAGTCGATCGAATGGCCTTCGCCGTAGGAACGGCCGCGGCCGATGGGGACGATGCTCTTGAAGCCAGGCGTCACCAGCAGCCCAAGTTTGGGGCCCTTGAGCTGGATCAGCGCATTGGTGCCGAGCGTAGTGGCGTAACGCACGGAGTCGACGGACGACAGAAGCTCGGTGCGCTTGACGCCGATCTCCTCGCAGGCCATGTCCAGTGCCTCGTTGAAGCCAAGGGCCAAGTTGTGTTTGGTGGTCAGCGCCTTGGTCTGGATGTAATGGTCGTTCCAGACGACGAAACAGTCGGTGAAGGTACCGCCGATATCTACGGATACTCGTTTCATTTCATATCACCCCGGATTCAATGCGACTGGCCGTGACGCGGGCGAGCAGGAGTGGGTATATCGCCGGCAGCGATGTGCACCTTCTCTTCCTTGCGCTTGGACCATTGCGCCTTGAGCGCGTCGATGTCGAGTTCAAGATCCCGCACCGGCGGATGTCCGGGGACGGTGTATTCGGTTTCGATCAGGGTACCGCAGCCCGGACAGTAGTACTCCAGGATCGCGCACCATTTAGGATCGGGAGCGAAGGTCTTGGCATACTTCTTTTCGTCGAGCAGAGGCGGATGAATCTCGCGTGGGTCGCGGTGATAGACCAGCGTGCCTTCCTTGTACAACTCGCGGGCCGGGCCGATGACGTGGTTGCAGCAACGACACTCCCACTGCTCGGTATCGAGATCGATGCGCAGATATTCTGTGATGAGCACTTTCATTGTGATGTCTCCTACTTCAATTTCGTCAGGATGGTGTCGCGGTTGGCATTGACTTCGAAGCGCCAACCCGCGCCGACACGGCCCGTGAAATACGCCTCTTCGAGAATGCACGGGCCTTCGCCCGTAGCGCCCGCGGGTTGATCCTCGATGCGGAATACAGGCAGGTCGACGAAGCTCTTGTTCGCCGCTTTCAGACGCCGGGTGCCGCCGTTCACCGCGGGCATCGCCGCCGTGCTGACATTGGCCGCGAAATGCGCATGATTGATCTGTTTCACGACCCGCAACGCGACCGAAACGTGATCGCTGTCGAGCAGATCTTTGGGTAGGGCGTCGCCGGGCGACCAGTACATTTCCGTCTCGTCTTCGCCGCGCACGCGAGCGATACCCCATTCGAGAACGCATTCGTCGAATTCGAACCCTTCGGCAAACATGTCACGGCGCGCACGGTGGGTCAATTCTTCAACCACCTCCTCGGCGGCGCCCTTCGTCAGTGTGCGAATGCGGCTCTGATAGCTCTGGGCGATATCGGAAAAGCCGATGCCGAAAGCCGAGAAAACCGCCGCCAGTCCCGGGATGATGGCGCTCTTGATGCCCGCTGCCTCGGCTACGTCGGTGACGAGGAAGGGGCCGGCACCGCCGAAGGCGCCCAGCGTCGTGTCGGCATCGATCTTCGTGTAATCGGTGAGGCTGACGGCGACTTTCTCGGCCCAGGCTTTCTGCGCGGCTTCAAGGGCGGTGTCGAGATCGACGCCGAGTGGGTTGGCGATGTTTTCCATGACGGCGGCTTCCGCACGTGCACGATCCAGTTTCATCGCGCCGCCGAAGTAGCTGGCCGGATCGATCAGGCCGTTGAGCAGGAAGACGTCGGTGATCGTGGCATTCTGTCCGCCAAGACCGAAACAGGCCGGGCCGGGGGCGCCGCCGGTTGACTCCGGGCCGACCTTGACCTTGCCATTTGCCACTTTAATGATCGAAGAACCGCCGACGCCGACGCTGATCACATCGCAAAGGGGCAGGGATACCGCAACGCCTTCGACGTCTCCGCGCAGGCTGGCGGCGACACGGCCGTTTTCGACCAGGCCGATGTCAGTGGTAGTGCCGCCAATGTCCATGGAGAGCAGACGCTTGAAGCCGTAGTGATCGGCCATCGCCTTGGACCCTTCCATCCCGCCGCGCGGCCCTGAGCTGTAGGTCTTGATTGCCACGGTACGTGCAACGCGTGCCGAATCGCCGTCGTTGCGGAAAATCAGCAGCGGATGTTGATGGTAGTACTCACGCAGAATGCCTTCGGCGTTGTAGAGAAAGGTCTCCATGGTCGGATGGAGAAACGCGTTGAGCAGGGTGGTCCAGGTGCGCCGTTCGCGATTGACGTCGTCCGCAAGGTCGCTGGCGCATAGCACGGGTACGACGCCGAGCAGATGGCGGGGGAATTTCTCCAGGGCGGCCGCCTTGAAGCGCGCTTCGTCCTGGCTGTACTCGCTGCCGCCGAAACTGACGACAACGCGATTGGCACCGGCCGCCGTGAGGCGGTTGATCGTCATCACGACCTCGTGGTCGAAGTTTTCCCAGGAAAGCGCTGTATCAAATTCGGCGACGCGATCGGCGACTAAGGCGTCGAACAATTCCGCTTCGGCCTTGTTGCCTTTCAGCGATTCGACCTTCGATCCTTTGGGTACGATGAGGCCGATGCGCGGGCCTTTTTTCTCGACGATGGCGTTCGTCCCCTGGGTGGTGGAGTAGCGGATGTGATCCGTCGACAGCAGTAGGTCGACGATCCGGTCGTCTTCACCATAGATCAATTTCGATGCCTTCTTCAGTCCCTCGAAAAAGCACTTCGACAGATCGTAGGGGGTGGTGAGGGTCTTGGTATGCAAGACCTTGTTCCCGTCGATGACGCAGATGTCCGTCAGGGTGCCACCGTTGTCTATGTTGATTAGTTTTCCCATTGAGCCCTTCCTCTTTTCTCAAACTGCTTGATCTTTTATTTCGGGGGAATGCATTTTCGTCCCAACCGCGAGTCGACATAAGCGGGCATACCAAACACCCATGTCAACGTGGGTCGAAGCTTAGGGAGGATAGGCAAGTGCCGAAACCCACTTAAGAGGGGGAGGGGGGATCGCAACGGGGGGGCGCCCGCCTGGAGACGCCGGATGAATCCCGCGCCTCTAGGCGGCGTCGGTGGTAGACTTTTCCACGTGTAAAAAATAGCGTCGCCGATGGTGCGACGCACAATGGGGAGCAGCATGTCGATTTTGCAAAGGCGGCAATCGCCTTTATTCATCCGCACCAAGCTGAGCCCTCCTCGGCTTTCACGCAAGGTGGTACGCCGTGAGTTGGCGATGCAATCGCTGATGGTAGGCGCGACGCGGGCGTTGACGCTGGTTAAGGCCCCGGCGGGATTCGGCAAGACAACGCTGCTGACCGAGTGGCGCGAATCCCTGCTCGGCGAAAGGAAGATTGTCGCCTGGCTCACTCTGGATCGCGAGGATAACGATAGCAGCCATTTCGTTGAGTATCTTTTCAACACGCTGGCCGAGGCGATCGGGCCGCTTTATCCCGAAGTTCAGGATCATCACGTGGAAGGAGGTGAAATTCTTTCCGCAAGGGTGGTGCTCGCTTCGTTGATCAATGCGCTGGACAAGATCGATCGGGAGATCACGTTGATCCTCGACGACTACGATTCTATTGCGTCGCCAGCGATCCATGAGTTGCTTTCGTTCCTGCTACAGCACATACCGCGCAATCTCCACGTGGTGGTTGCGACACGTTCCGAGCCGCCGTTGCCGCTTTCCTATTTGCGCGCCCACGATCAATTGGTGGAGATCGACGTCAACAGCATGCGCTTCGAGATTGACGACACCCGAGCTTTTTTTGCCGCCGTCTCACCATTAAAACTGTCGGTCAGCGAAACGCGGGCGATCCACGATGCAACGGAAGGGTGGGTTACCGGGCTTCAGATCGCCACCCTCGCTTTGCGCGGGCGAACCAGCCCGAGCGTGCTGATTTCATCCTTTTCCGGGCATCTCAAGGCCGTCAGCGAATATCTGGTGGACAACGTGTTGCCCCAGGTCGCTCCCGAGAAGCTGGATTTCATGCTGCGCACCTCGATACTCGACCGGCTTTCCGGTGATCTCTGCGATTACGTGGCCGAGGTTTCCGGTGGAGGGGGCAATTTGCAGTGGCTGGCGGCGCAGAATATGTTCCTACAGGGGCTCGACGACGAGGGGCGGTGGTATCGCTACCATGCTTTATTCGTCGATTTTCTCCGCTCCCAACTCGAACTCAGATTCGGGAGCGAACTGCCGAAGCTTCACCTGCGCGCCGCCGAGTGGTTCGCAGAGCACGAGTATTGGGCCGAAGCGGTCAAGCATGCACTTGCCGCTGATCGCGTCGACCTGGCGACGGAGTGGGTGGAGCGCTGCGCGATGCGGGAGGTGGAGGACAGTCGCGTCAGCAATCTGTTGTTGTGGGTACGAAAACTTCCGCAAAGCGCGATACGCCAGCGTCCCGGGCTCAGAATCGCACTGGCTTGGGCGTTGCTGTTGACGATGAAACTGGATGAGGTTCAGTCCATTCTCGAAGATATCGAGAAACAGATCGCGGATGGCGAGGTCGTCAGATCCAGCGAGATGGATTTTGAGCTTCTCGCTCTGCGTTTCTGCCAAACGGCGCTGAAGGACGAAACCAATGCTGCGCTGGAGATCGGGAAACGCTGTTTCGAACGTATGACCGCAAAGGGGCCTCTGGCCGTAGAAGGCAGTGCCTGGGCGCGCGAAGCGGTGCTCAATTCGTTGACCTACTGCTATCGGATGTCTGGCGATCTCGATATGGCGCATCTGGTCCAGTCGCATCATTACCGTCCCTGGCACGACGAGGCGAGGAATTTGTTCACCCTGAGTTATCGGGCCAGCGTTCTCAGCATCTGCGACATGCGGGAAGGGCGGTTCTACGAGTGTGCCAAGCGGTTGCGCGATACGATCAAAATATGCGAGCAATACTCAGGACGATTGAGCGCGGCCGCTACATTGTTGTCCGGACATTTGGCGGCCATTTATTACCAGTGGGGCGAGTTCGATTCAGTGGAGGAATTGCTGACTGATCGGCTCGATGTCGTCGACGATGCCTGCTATCTCGACTCGGTGCTTGCGGCGTATATGTCGCTGGTACGCATGTATATTGCACGCGCCGAATTCGAGCTGGCACACGAGATTCTGGATCGGGCTGAGGCGGTCGGTCACCGTCGGGCCTGGACGCGTCTGCTGGCGGCTTGCGCTGCCGAGCGAACGCGCCTGTGGCTGTTGCAGGAACGCCCGCTGGATGCGGAGCGTACGGTTCGCCTGCTTGAGACGATGAGCAATGGTTTGCCGGTAAACGTGCCGGGTGCCCATCAGGAAACCCTGGCTTATGCGCTGTATTCGCGGGTTAGGGTCGAATTCTCGAAACGGCGCTACACCGAGTCGGTCGATATTCTGCGCAAGCGCGTGGCGGACGACGATGCCGGCAACAACATTTATGGCGCAACACGTGCGCGCGTCTTGCTGGCGGTCGCTTACGATGGTATTGGCGACCGCACCAGTGCGTTGAGTTGCCTCACCGAGGCGCTGGTCAGGTGCGATGCGGGCGGCATTATCCGTACCGTGGTCGATGCCGGCGATCCCATTGTCCGGTTGCTTGAAGCCATGCCGGTAGCGTTCCGGACCGCTCCTTCGCCCTATCGGGAGAAGCTTTGGCGCGCCTTGCAGATGGAGCAGGTCGATACCGTACCTGCTCCGGTCGTTGTTCCTGCGGAGCTGTCAGACATTGGCAGCGAAGTATTGAGTGAGCGCGAACGGGATGTGCTTGAATTGGTAACCAAGGGGTTATCCAACAAGCAGATCGCCAAGGCGTTGTTGATCGCCCCCGAAACGGTCAAATGGCACTTGAAGAACATCTACAGCAAGCTGGGGGTTTCCGGTCGAACGCTTGCAGTCCATCAAGCGCGGAAAATGTCGCTGATTCGGGATGTTGCCTGATTTGTTCATCGAGCGTCAGGGCTAAGCTACAGCCCTGAGTTAGCAAGCCGGAATGGACCGTGTAGAGGTCTTTCCCGGCTTGTTGTGTTGTCAGGCGTTGACTGGCGGAAGTTGGGTTTCGATCGGGGGAGCATGCGTCCTTGGATCTGTTTCCCAGTTCATGTCCACCACGGCTGCCCGCTCACGTTCCAGTTCCTGCTTGGACATGGTGAGTACGAGTTTCCGCACGGCGGCTTGCGCCGTCGAGTCTCCCCCAGCGTGAACAGCTTCTATCAATTCGCCAACCATCGCACGCAAATCGAAAATCGCTTTTTCCATTTCCGCGGGTTCGGCACGCGCTCGATCCAGAACGTCCGATCCGTGTGCTGCGAGGGCTTTGAGATCGGCGATCGCCGACTCATCGGCAGCCTTGCCTACCTGAGCGACCAAATCCTTGGAAAACCCGACATAGCGGTTCAATTCGTCGCGGTCGTAGCGATAGGCGATCGGCAGGCGCTTGGCGACCAGTTGCAGCGTGCCGATCGCCAGCCGCGTTTGTTCCTGCGCCAGCTTGTTTTCCGGGTCGACGGCCGGCAGGATGACATCGGTCAGGGCCTTGAGAATGACTTTGATCTGAATTTCAGGACGTACTTCCATTTAGCCTACCTCCTCCAGCATTTTGCGTAACAGATCCAGATTGAGATAACCGAAACCCATGATCCAGGTCAGCAGAATATCTTGGTGGGTCTTGCCGTTGCATGCCGGCCGGTAACCCGACGCAATCACGATGACCGCCGAGCGATACATGTGAAAGATATGGTAGTAGTCGATGGTCTTCTGGTTGATGGTGAAGCCGGTGGCTTTCTCGTAGGCTTCATACAACGCCTCTTTGGTCCCCATGCCACTGTAGAGGACGGTGGAGCCGTCTTCTGCAAAATGACTCAGATCGGGGCGCGTGATATAGGCCACGTCTTCGTGGAAATCTCCGAGATGCCCGAGTTCCCAATCCAGCCAGGCGGAGATGCGTTGGTCATGTTCGGTAAACAGGAAATTGCCAGCGCGATAGTCGCCGTGAATCAGGGACAGTCGATCCGCTGCCGGCATATTGTTGTCCAGCCAGTTCGCGGCGAATCGCAGCAACGGCACATCCCGGTTGCAGTCCTCTTCCCAAACCCGCCGCCACCAGTTCAAATGCATTTCGAATGTGCGCCGGCCCAACGGCGGCACGTCGAGGGAGCTGAGATTCGCTTTGCTCCAGTCCCACGTATGTAGCTTGGCAAGATGCTCGACAAACTGCTTGCCCAGTACTTTCCTGAGCTCGGGCCCGAAATCAATGCCAAGGCCTGAAACATTGCTTCCGGCTCCGCTGGGTTTGACGACCCCTTCGGCAAAGCCGTAAATGATGGTCGGATAGGGGAAGTACTGCGGCTCGTCGTCGATCCAGTACACCGGCGGTACCGGGAGGATTTCCTCTACCGCCTTGATGATCTGGAATTCGCGCAGCCGACTGGTTTCGACAATCGATTCAGCCGGTTCCATACGAATCACCATGGGGGTCACGGTGCGACCGACGCCAGGCTGGTTCCAGTCGAGCTTGAAGGCCACCTGTAGTTTGGAGGCGCCGCCGGAGAGCCATCTCACCTCGCGTATTTCAAACGGATCCTTCAATTCGGCGCGCAGCAGCGATTGCAGGCTGGCACAGAATGTTTCCAGGCTGACGGGTGAATAACCTGGCCCGGATCTACGCTGGAGCTTGCGGGTTAAAACCCGATCCATCTCCTTCTCGGTGGGGAAACGCTTGCGCAGGCTTGCGATCCACTCGGGTGACGGGTTGTTCTTGTCGATGGCGTTCATCGGCGATATCTCCTCATGCTATTTATAGTATTTATGGGCGCCGGCAATGACAGGGCATACGGGAGCGCGTACGTATTTCGTATGCTCTAAAACGTTTCATCAGGCGATGCGTATAACCACCTTGCCGACGTGCTTCTGCGCTTGAAGATGTTTCAGTGCCGCGGGGGCGTCATCGAACGCGAAGACCCGGTCGATGACCGGCCGCAGCTGGTGGAAGCCAATCGCGCGGTTCATCTGCTCGAAGTGCTCCAGGCTGCCTACACGGCTACCCTGCACGGTCAAATAGCGCAGCAGAATTTCCGCTCCGACTTCGGGCATGCCTGCAAGCAGTCCGACAACCGAGATGCGTCCTCCCTGCCGGGCGGACATGAGGGACTTTTGCAGGGTGCCTTTGCCGCCGACATCCACCACGACATCCGCGCCGTTGCCCCCGGTCATCTCCAGAACGGCAAGATGCCAGTCCGGCGTCTTGGTGTAATCGATGACCTCGTCGGCCCCGAGGGCCTTCAGCCGTTCCAGCTTTTCGGTGCTGGACGAGGTGGCAATGACGCGTGCGCCGAACAACTTGGCAAGTTGCACGGCGAAGAGCGATACGCCGCCGGTACCTTGTGTGAGCACGACGTCGCCCGGGCGCGTCGCCCCGTAGGCGGATAGGGCTGTCCAGGCGGTAACCGCCGCACAGGGAAGGGTTGCGCCTTCCTCGAAGGAAAGGTGAGCAGGCAGGATCGCGACTTCATTTTGTGATACCAGCGCGTATTCCTGAAGCGCTCCGTCGTTTCCAGCACCGCCCCGGCCGCCGACGTTGTGCGCCGGGGTCAACTGCCCGCCGATCCAGTCGATGTGGAAGGTAAGCGCAACCCGATCCCCGCTCTTGACACGGCTTACGCCATCTCCCACTGCAACGACTTCGCCGGCGCCATCGGACAGAATGACCTGATTGGGCACGTCCATGCCATAGATGCCGCTGGTGACCATCAGGTCGCGGAAGTTGAGAGAGGCGGCCCGCATCTTGACCAGCACCTGTCCGTGTCCCGGCCGGCCGGGTTCGGCAACGTTCTCGATTTTCAGGCCGTCTATGCCGGCGGCGGTTAACACATATCGCTTCATGATGCGGTCTCCTCTCTTGTTATTGTGGGAACGGACTGTGCTCAGCGCGTTTTGTGGTACGCCTCCGCGGCGGCGCGTTCGTTTGCGTCGTAGGCGCCCAGAGCTTCCAGAAGCGACATGTTCAGGTCCGGATCCTTGCCGTCGCCCATACGGATCATCTGCATGCTCGACCACGCAACCTCAGCCCAAACCCCCATGAGGCGATAGGTCCGATCATCCACCGGACCCAGAGGAGCGCGATCGAGGACCATCGCCAGTTCCGGACGGGGAGCGGCTTGCGTTTCGCCCGTGAGCAATTTGCGGCAGAGTTCCGGATCGGAGCTGAGCGGTCGCGCCAGACCGACCACGTCGAGCTCTCCGGCGTTCAGCGCATCCAGCATGCCCTGGCGGGCAGTGAATCCACCGGTGATCATCAACGGCATCGTCGCCATCGGGCGTACTTTCGTGGCGTAGTCGAGGAAATAGGCTTCGCGAAGACGGGTGCTCTCGGCGACCGGCTTCTTCCCGGGTTGGTCTTCCGCATGGCCGACCATATTCATCTGTTCGTAGTTCCCACCGGAAATCTCTAGCAGATCGACCCCTTCCTCGCCCAGCCAACGCACCACCTGCATTGACTCGTCTTCGGTAAATCCGCCTTTCTGGAAGTCGGCCGAGTTCAGTTTGACTGCGATCGGGAAGTCGTTTCCGACGGCCTTGCGCGTGCTGCGGATGATTTCCAGCAGGGCGCGTGCACGGTTTTCAAGACTTCCGCCCCAGGCGTCGCGACGATGGTTGGAGAGCGGACTGAGGAACTGCGACATCAGATAGCCGTGGGCGGAATGGATCTGCACTCCGGTAAATCCGCAATCGCGGGCCACCGTGGCGGTATGAACAAAGCGTTTGATGACGTCGAGAATCTGCGCTTCGTTCATTTCCACTGGATCGCCGCAGCCGGCTTCAGCCACTGTGATGGGAACGGCCGACGGTGCCAAAGGCTTTGGATTGACCGAGGCCGGGGTCTGCCGGCCCGGATGATTGATCTGCATCCAGAGATGGTTGCCGTTGCAGGTGCCGGCCTTTGCCATCGCCCGTAGCGCTTCGAGTCCACCGTTATTGTCGATGGCGATGTTGCCCGGACGTTCGAGATGGGTACGGTCTACCTGGACGTTGCCGGTCAGCAGCAGACCGGCACCACCTTTGGCCCAACGGCGGTAGAGGTTGACGTGGCGCTCGGTGGCGCGATTCATCTCATCGGCCAGGCCTTCCGTCATGGCGGCCTTGGCCAGACGGTTGGTCAGCACGGCGCCGCACGGCAGCTTGAGTGAATCAGATAGATTGAGGGGCATGGGTCTCATCCGTTAGAAGTTGGGTCGGCACTGGAATCACCGTGGCGCAACCCGAGTACGAAAAATCCCCTATACGCTTGCTCTACGATTCGAGAAAAGCAACGCAGCAGGGGATTCTGGAATTGCCTGAAACTTCGGCCGGGGATTCCCGGCCGAAAAACGCATGTTCAGGTGCAGAAAACGTCGAAGGTATGCATCGTGTCCAGATACTCTTTCACGGCCTTGATCTTTCCTTCCGGGGTGAAATGCATCAGGAAGTGGTACTCGTTGCTGTAAACCTTTCCGGTCTTCGTCGTCGCGGTGGATTTGGCTTCCAGCGCAACACGGTCGCCTTCTGCTGTTGTGACCAGAGGCACGACCTGGATTCCCTTGGGGGCGATTTCAAGGATCTGCTTGAACACGCCGAGGAATTTTTCCTTGCTCATCAGGCCGCACAGCGGAAATTTCTCGGGTTTCCCGGCCATCCACCAGGTAAAGTCGTCCGTTGTGTAAGCCATCGCACCATCGACGTCCAGCACAGAAAATTTCGCCCAGAAATCGAGCGCGGTTTTCTTGTTTTGCTCAACACTCATGTTGTTTCCTCCAAAGAAAATAAAAAATATCCAGATTCCCGGTCTGCCGGAGCGTACGGATTATCAGCCGGGAAATCCTACGCAACTATCGGCAACTGCAACACCCTCTAAAGGGGGGGCACGGACCCCTCTGCCTATCGCCTGAGTTTTGCCGAGTTTCGCTTTTTTATTCTCCAGGCAGATATGAGGCAAGATACCCCTGACCGTTGCCGGGATTGACGCATCTGGCGAAGTTCGGCGAGAATTCGCCCTCGCTGCGGACGGTGCAAGGCCTGCCGCAGGTAAGGGAGTGGTAGTTCAGTTGGTTAGAATACCGGCCTGTCACGCCGGGGGTCGCGGGTTCGAGTCCCGTCCACTCCGCCAACGTATTGCAGGATGGGCTCACAGGAAGCGCAGAAAGCGTTAGGCAGGGCAAGTTGGGGAAATCGACGGGCCATTGAAGAGGCTCAAGCGTACACGTATTAAACCTAAACCTGCTCAGCCCAAGGCTTTACGCGATCAGCCGGTTAAGAACGCCTGCACCGGGCGTCCCCTGGAACTTTTGCTGTATTGCCGTTTCAACGCGCTTCCCCTCTTTCTGCGCATCGGGCGCGGCTGATGCGACGTGTCGCTCCCGTTCACCTGATTTAAGCCGTGGCGTGGGCCGTTTGTATGCCCTTGGGTTTTGGGTGTAAATTATCCGCATGTTTGATATGGTTATAAGCGATGTGGGTGCTCAGCCTTCTTTACATGCCGGTTTGTCGCGACTCCATAAAGAAAGATGCTTGCCATGGTCGCGGCAGAGAACGACCCTGGCGATCCGAGGGTAAGAACGCATTCGGAGCGGCTCCATATTACTGGCTACGCTGTTGAAGGCGATTGGCATACGCGCTGGAGATGGGTGTCCTGATGGAGTGTTCCCATCTCTCGGCGAAGCAGACGCAAGTGGCAGCGTTCGAGTTACCCCCTTACTAAGGCATCGGCATTGATTTAATGCCGATCAATCAGGAATCGACCTTCCGGTAAGCGCAACGTGAAAATCAATTTGCCTGTGACCGATGTTGAGTATCCCTTCCCGCATGGGGAGACCATTGTTTCCAAGACGGACCTGAAGGGCGCTGTCACTTATGGGAACGATACATTCTTCAGAACTAGCGGCTTCGCCAAAGAAGAAATCCTCGGCCAGAACCATAACGCCGTTCGTCATCCAGACATGCCGCCCGAGGCATTTGCCGACCTGTGGGCCACGATTGCGTCCGGTCGGCCGTGGCAGGGGATCGTCAAGAACCGCCGCAAGAATGGCGACTATTATTGGGTCAAAGCGCTGGTCGTCCCGGTGAGAAACGACAATAAAACCGTCGGCTACATGTCCGTTCGCACCGAACCGACGGCGGAGGAAAAACGTTCGGCCGTCGCACTTTATCAAGCCGTCAAGGAGAAGCGCGCGCGACTGAGGCGGCGTTCGTTCGCCGATCTGATTTCCCGCTTCTCATTCAATACGCGCTATTTCTTTTTTGTCGCATGGATGGTTCTGCTCGCCGCCGCGGCAGGTGTCTGCGGACTGGCCGGAATGCCGCTACTGACGGCTGCGGCTGGGGCGATCGCACTGGTTTCAGCCTTGGGTAGTTTTTGGTTCATGTCCACCACCGTTGCGAAGCCGCTGAACGAGGCGATCGGCTTTTTCGACCAGATCGCCCAGGGCGACCTTGGCAACGACATTCCGGTAAATCGTCCCGATGAGGTTGGTCGCGTCTTCGCCGGCCTTGCCATTGCGCAAGCGCATATGTGCGTAATGATCGACGAAATCCGCTTAAGCGCCGAAGAGGTCGAAAATCGCTGCGCCCAACTTGAGCAGCAGGTGCGGCACGTGACCGAGCTATCTTGCGACCAGGCAGACCGCATCACCCAGGTGAGCACTTCCATGGGGGCGCTGTCGTCATCGGTCGCCGAAGTGGCGCAGACGTCGGCAACGTCGGCGGGTTCGGCCAAATCGACTTTGGACGTCGTTAACGAAGGCAACCTGCGCATGATGCGCAGCATTGAGGCGACCGGCAAAGTCGTGGCGACGGTTCAGGCCTCCGGCCAGGACATTAACCGCCTGAGCCAGTTGATCGATCAGGTCGGGATGATGACCGGCATCGTTAAGGAGATCGCCGATCAGACCAATCTATTGGCGCTGAATGCGGCGATCGAAGCGGCGCGGGCCGGGGAGCAGGGCCGCGGTTTTGCCGTAGTGGCGGATGAAGTCCGCAAACTGGCTGAACGCACCACCGCAACCACCGCCGACATCGACCGGTTGGTGGCGAATATACAGACAACGACGAAATCCACTGTCGAAGCGATGGACGAGGCCGTCGAGTTGGTTCAGCAGGAACGCGAATTCATCGAGCAAACCAACGAGAGCTTTACGCAGATAACCGAGTTGAGCAAGGGCGTCACAGAGATATCGAACGGGATCGCTGCCGCGGCGAAGGACCAATCCGTTGCCACGGAAGAAGTGGCTCACAATACTGAGCAGATTTCCCAGCTTATCGAAGAAAACAGTGCGTCTTTTAGACAGGTTAGTGATGCCGTGCAGGATCTGCGCAGCACGGCGAAAAAACTACGCGATGTGGTTGATCGCTTCAAGGTCGCGGGATAGCGCGAAGAAAATAATTTTTGCCGGTGATCGCACCGGCCGCAGTAGCGGCTGAGCTTCTCCGGCGGCAGGGTGTGAAGTCGGAGTGGTCGGCGGACAGCGAGCGTCCTCTGTCTCGCGTGCGCTATTCGAACAGTGGCAGCGTCGCTCCGTCTTTGCTTTGTCCGCCCGACGCGGCCTGATTTTTCTCCCCGGTCTTGCACAAGCCGCCGGCACGCACCCCGAGCAAGCGCAGGCGTCGTTCGAGTGGCACCCGCTTCAGGCACAGCCCCGCTCCGCGGCGGATTTCCAGTGCATCGTCGGTGGGTCGGAGCAAGGTCTGGTCGCGCGTGACGATCTTGAAATCGTCGAACCGCAGTTTGATGCCGATCGTTTTTGCTACATAGCCCTTGCGCTGTAGATCTTCCGCCAGACGCTCGCACAGCGCCGTAAAAGTCGGGCCGAGCGCGGCGCGGTCCCTGAGCGGATGCAGGTCGCGCTCGAAGGTGGTCTCGCGGCTCAGCGACTTGGGTTCGCTGTGAAGCAACAGCGGCCGTTCATCGCGTCCATGCGCCGCTTCATGAAGCCAACGGCCGTAAAGCGCGCCGAAGTGGGTAATAAGTTCCAGCGGTGCCATGGCCGCCAGCTCCCCGATCGTATGGATGCCCAGCGCCTCCAGTTTTGCGCTGGCTTTGGGGCCGATTCCGTTGATGCGCTGTGCCGGCAGAGGCCAGATTCGCGTCTGTAGTTCGTCCGGGGTCAGGATGGTCAGGCCATCGGGTTTTTCCAGGTCGGAGCAGAGTTTCGACAAAAGCTTGTTCGGTGTGATGCCGAGCGAGCAATTCAGCCCGGTGGCCGCCCGAACGCTGTCCTTCAATGCGCTTCCCAGCCGGCGCACGCCGGCGTGAGGATCGTTGCTGCTGCGCTCCTGGGCGCCTGGGACGTCGGTGAGGTCGATGTAGATCTCGTCAATGCCGCGATCCTCAACCACCGGCGTCAGGGAACGCACCGCTGCTTTAAACAGGCGCGACATGCGGCGGTATTCGTCGAAATCGACGGGCAGCAGAATCGCCTCAGGGGCCAGCACGGCAGCCTTCATCAGGCCCATCCCGGAATGCACCCCCAGCGCCCTGGCCTCGTAGGTGGCGGTGGTGATCACGCCGCGGCCGGCATAGTCCTTCAACCGGGCGAACTGTCGTTCCCCATCCGGCGTGGTGACGGGTTGGTGCCGGCCGCCGACGACCATCGGCTGGCCGCACAGTTCGGGGTAGCGCAGCAGTTCGATGGAGGCGTAGAAAGCGTCCATATCGAGGTGGGCAATCCAGCGCATCGTCGGACTCTACCGATTCGCTGGCCGTGTCGTCACATGGCGCAAAGGACGGATCATTTACGGATGTTGAACGCCTTCGCAACCGCCTCTACCGCTTCCGGGCTGTCCCAGTCCTGCGCACCGTAGATCTTGCCGAGTACGCGGCCCTGGGCATCGACGAGAAGGGTGAGCGGCAGCCGGTCGGCACCGAGCATGTTCTCCAGAATCAACTGTTTGTCGATGTAGTGGCTGAACGTCGTCTTGGCCTGGCGCAGAAAGGCCTGAGCCCTGTCTGCGTAGTCGTCGGTGGAAATGCCGATCACGTTGTAGCGCTTTCCGCCGAAGCGGTGCGAAAGCTTCTCGATGGAAGCCATTTCCTGGCGGCAGGGGCCGCACCAACTGGCCCAGACGTTGATGATCAGTGGTTTTCCCCGGTACGACGAAAGCATGCGGGACCGGTCGGAGAGTCCGGTCAGCGAGGCTTCGCGGAGGACGGCGCCGACGTCCACTTCGCCCGGGGTTTTTGCCCAGGCTGGGGAAAATGCGCCGAGCAGGCACAAAAGCAAAAGGATCTTTTTCATGCGGCGGAGTTTACCTGTGTGAAGCCGCTGGATCGTCGTCTTCTCCGCTCCGCCGGATTGCAATACCTTCCCCGCTGTCGGTGTGGATTCTCCAGTAGCGTCGGGCAGGGTGTCCCCCTGGCCCGAGGCATGTCCTGCACTTAGGGCGGTGCGGGCGATGCCGACCGTGCCTGGATCAGGCATGCCAGCATGGCCGCGTCATTGCGATCCGGCGGCGCGGTGGACTCAATCCCCCAAAAGTGGCGCCGGAAAGCCGCCAATGCCGCTGTCGGATCGGCCGCGTTGTAGCCTAGGATTTGCAGTCCGCCGTTTACCTCCTCGACGCCGCCTGCCGCGACGCCCGGCAACGCCTCCGATGGCAGCGGGCACCACAATCCATAGCCCGCAGCGGCGAGTCGCGCCCAGGGAAACCACGCGCTCGGGTCAACCTTGCGCCCTGGCGCGATGTCGCCATGGCCGACGAAATTGGCCTGGGGAATCCGGTAACGCGCCTTCAGGTCGCTCAGCAGCGCCAGCAGCCGCACGATCGCGGCTTCGGCGAAGGGTTCGTCGCCGTTGTTGTCCAGCTCGATGCCGATGGAGGCCGAATTCATGTCCGTATTCCCGCCCCAGTAGGAACCCCCGGCATGCCATGCGCGGCGGCTTTCGTCGACAAGCCGGTAAAGCGTGCCGTCGCGGCCGATCAGGTAATGGGCGCTCACCTTGCGCGCGGGATCGGTCAGCGTGTCCAGCGCCTCGTCCGCGGTGTTGTCGGTGGTCTGGTGGAGGACCACATAGTTCGGTCGCCGCTCGTCGAAATTGGGCGACGGCACCCGCACCGCTTTGTTCGGCGGCACGCTCGGCAGTTGCGTGCAGGATGCCGCCGCAAGGCAGCCGAGGACAAGGAGCCGTTTGCCGAGCGACCGGTACGCGTTGTGAGGCACGGGACTATTCCGAAGTGCGCGAATCGAGGGTGAGGGTCACGGGGCCGTCGTTGACCAGCGCGATCTGCATGTCGGCGCCAAAGACGCCGGTGGGCACCGGCCGGCCCAGTGTCCCGGAAAGCCGCTCGACGAATTGCTCGAACAGCGGTTGCGAAACTGCGCCGTCGGTGGCACGTGACCAGGAGGGGCGGTTGCCCTTCCTGATCGAAGCATACAGCGTGAATTGGGGCACCGCGAGAACTTCGCCGCCGATCTCGGCCACGTTGCGGTTCATCGTGCCCTCTTCGTCGGCAAACACCCGCAGCTTCACTAGCTTCTGCGCCATCCAGTCAAGATCGGCCGGCTGATCGGCTTCCTCGAACCCCGCCAGCACCAGCAGGCCGACGCCGATCTGCCCGACGGTGTTGCCCGCTATGCTTACGCTTGCCTACCTGACCCGCTGCATAACGACTCTCATCTCGCATCCTTCCGCTTGCCGGAGGCGCCATGGTAAAGGCGTTGCCTTCCCATTCGGGTGTGGGCGGGGCGGCGGGGATCAGAACATGTGCTGACCGCCGTTGATGGAAATATTGGCCCCCGTGACAAAAGCCGCTTCCTCGGAAGACAAATAGGCCACCAGACCGGCAACTTCCTCCGGCTTGCCCAGGCGGGCCATGGGAATGTGCGGCAGTATTTTTGAGTCAAGAACTTCGCTCGGGATTGCCATCACCATCTTCGTGCCGATGTAGCCCGGAGAAATGGTGTTGACGGTCACGCCCTTTTTCGAAACCTCCAGGGCCAGCGCTTTGGTGAAACCGTGCATGCCGGCCTTGGCCGCCGAGTAATTGGTCTGGCCGAAAGCGCCTTTCTGGCCGTTCACCGAAGAGATATTGATCACGCGCCCCCAGTTGCGATGCATCATGCCGTCCATCACCTGCTTGGTCATGTTGAATACCGAATCCAGGTTGGTTCCGATCACGTCATCCCAGTCCGCCTTGGTCATCTTCTTGAAGGTGGTGTCGCGGGTAATCCCCGCGTTATTGACCAGAACCTCGACTGGGCCGAGATCGGCCTCGATCAATTTTATGCAGACGGCACAGGAATCGTAATCCGAGACGTCGCAGGGATAGGCCTTGAAGTCGTAGCCCAATTCGTTCATGGCGCGCAGCCATTCAGCGGCTTTTTTGTTGGCGGGGCTGTAGGTCGTCACGACCTTGTAGCCGAGGGCGGCGAGCTTGATGCAAACGGCTTCCCCAAGACCGCCCATACCCCCGGTAACCAGTGCGACTCTTTGCATTTTTTCCTCTTAAGTCAAGAAAGCGATCTTAGGAACCCCGCCTTCCCGGCGCACCGGTCGCGAGCATGTCCGTCCCTTCAAGGATTGGCAGGGCATTCGCACGATTGGAGGCTATTTGCTCTACGCAATTGAGACGGCGGTTGGCACCTTGCCATGAGTCCCTGACAGAATCATTACGCTTGCGTCGCCGCGCGCCTGTGCCGTGCGCACTCTTGATGGAACAGCGCAATAGAGCGCCCCGCCATTCCCGCAAAAAAAAGTCCGCAGGGCGTCGTTTCCCCGGGGGGGGGTGGTCAACGCGACAAAAGAAGCAAAGCATTCGGCGGGCAGCTGTAGCGGTTAGCAATACGCACGCAGGGGAAATTTTGGAGGCTGGGTGTTCAATTTATCGATTGGGGTAAGGTAAACTGAAAAAAGTTGGCTTTGTGGCATAGAGAAACAGATACAAGGCCAAGGCGCAGCCTGTCAGTCAATTTACGGATGATTATTTTTTGGCGGTTGTGGATATTTCTGTTCACTCTGCCGGTACCCCCAAAGGCGAACCTGACCGGCTCGCCTTTTTCACATGAGCGCATACCATCATGTTCGACGCCGTACGCAACAATCGCCGCATCGTCCAGATATTTCTGGCGTTGATCACGCTACCTTTCGCTCTTTGGGGCGTGGACTCCTACATTAGCAACGCATCATCCGGCAATGATGTCGCGGTAGTCGATGGGGCTAAGATTTCCACGCAGGAATTTCTGCGCGCCTTGCAGGCTCAGCAGGAGCGGTTGCGCGCGGCGGCGGGGCGGGACATTCCCGCCGCCGCGTTGGATACGCCTGAAGTGCGTTTGGCCGTAGCGGAAGGTTTGGTGAATCAAAAGCTGCTGACTACGTATGCGCACAAATCCCGCCTGGGCATCGGTGATCGCCAATTGGCCGAGTTCATTACCTCGATACCGGATTTGCAGGAGAACGGGCAGTTTTCCCGTGATCGCTACGAAGCCCTGGTTGCCGCACAGGGGATGAGCCAGGAGGGTTTCGAGTATCGTCTGCGCCAGGATATGTTGAATCGGCAGGTATCGCTGGCGGTTTCCCAGGCGTCGCTTGCCAGCCGTACCGCTTCCCAGCAATGGGCCGGTTTGCAACTGGAAGAACGCGAAATTGCCGAATTTCTGCTTAAGCCGGATGCTTACGTAGCGCAGGTAAAACTCGCTCCCGATGCGGCGAAGAAGTTCTACGAGGCAAACCGCAAGGTCTTCGAGGTTCCCGAGCAGGTTAAGGCGGAATTCCTGATTCTGAGTCGGCAGGCTTTGTCTGCTCAGGCGGAGATTACGGAAGAGGAAATCAAGTCCTGGTATGCGGCGCATGCCGAGCAATTCAAGCAGGCTGAAGAACGTCGTGCCAGCCATATCCTGATTGCCGCGGCGAAAGATGCGCCGGAGGAAACCGTTAAAGCGGCGCGAGCCAAAGCTGATGAGATTCTCGCCCGGTTGCGGAAGGATCCGAAAGCGTTTGCCGATCTTGCCAAGCAGCATTCGCAGGATCCGGTTTCTGCCGCGAAGGGCGGCGACCTTGACTGGTTCGGCCGTGGCTTGATGGTCAAGCCGTTCGACGACGCGGTCTTTGCGCTGAAGGAAGGTGAGACGAGCGAGATCGTTCGCTCGGATTTCGGTTTCCACATCGTTCGTCTTACCGGTGTGCGGTCAGAAAAGGTCAAGGCATTGGATGAGGTGCGTAGCGAGATCGTCGCGGCGCTGCGCGAACAGGCAGGGCAGCGCAAGTTCGCCGAATTGTCCGAAGCGTTTAGCAATATCGTTTACGAACAGTCGGATAGCCTGACGCCGGCCGCGGAAAAACTCCATCTGCAAATCCAGCAAAGCGACTGGATAAGCAAGGATCGTCCCGCTGCCGGGGCGCTGGCGAATCCCAAGGTATTGGCTGCACTGTTCAGCGATGATGCGATCAAGAACCACCGCAACACAGAGAGCGTGGAAATAGCGCCCGGAACCTTGCTCGCTGCACGTGTCGTGCAACACAAGGAGGCAAGCCTGAAACCGCTCGAAGAGTTGCAGGCCGAGATCGAAAAACGCCTGTTGCGCGAAGAGGCATCCAAGCTTGCCGCCGCTGCCGGTGAGGAACGGCTGGCGGCCTTGCGCAAGGACGATGCCAGCATCCGCATCGAGTGGAGCGCTGCACGTATGGTGCCCCGCCTCGGTGCTCAGGGTATCGCTCCGCAGGCGCTGAAAGCCGTATTTTCTGCGAGTGGTGTGCGCTTGCCCGCCTATACCGGAGTGTCGCTGCCGGATGGCAGTTATGCGTTGTACCGGGTTCAGCAGGTCAAGCGCTATGCCGCGCAATCCGAAGCCGACGAGAAGGCGGCCTACATGCGTCAGCAATATGCGGGTCTGATTGCCAACGAGGAGTTCGCCGCCCTGCTGGCAACACTGCACCAGCGGTTCACTGTCGAAATCAATCGCAAGGTGCTGGAAGCCAAGGAGCGTTGATCCCGTGCTGCCGACTGCAGCGGTGTCGCCGGTCGGCTAAGATGGGGGCCCATGAAGCTCCAGCAATTGCGGTTTCTGATCGAGGTGGTCGATAGCGGGCTCAACGTCACGCTGGCTGCGGAGCGCCTGTTTACCTCCCAACCGGGCGTCAGTAAACAGATACGGCTGCTGGAAGACGAACTCGGGATGCGCATCTTCGAGCGTGCCGGAAAGCGTTTTACAGCAGTCACCGGCGCTGGGGAGTCGATTATCAGGGCGGCCCGGCGCGTGCTTCTGGAGGCGGAAAACTTTCGCAATGTCGCCGAAGAGCTGCGCGACGAGGATGCCGGCACGCTGACCGTCGCCACCACCCATGCCCAAGCCCGCTACGTCCTGCCACGGGTGGTGGCTGAGTTCATCCGGCGCTATCCGCGGGTGCGGCTGTCCATTAGTGAGGGCGACCCGCATCATGTCGCCAACGCAGTGCAACGCGGAGAAGCCGATCTGGGCATCGCCACCGAGGCACTGGCCAAGGCGCCCGGTTTGGTATCCCTTCCTGCCTATTCCTGGAATCACTGCGTGATCGTGCTGCCGGACCATCCGTTGCTCGCGCTGCAACCTTTGACGCTGAAGGCCTTGGTACGTTTCCCGCTGATCAGCTACGATCCGGCATTCTCAGGGCGTACCCGTATCGACGATGGCTTCGCTCGCGCCGGACTGACCCCCAATCTGGTGCTAACTGCCGTCGATTCGGATGTCATCAAAACGTACGTAAGCCTAGGCTTGGGAGTGGGGATCGTCGCCGAGATGGCGATCGATCCGCAGCGCGACAGCGGACTGGTTGCCTTGCCGGCGGGCCATCTGTTCGGCGCCAATACGACGCGCATAGCGCTACGGCGCGGCGCGTATCCGCGAACCTTTGCGATGGTGTTTGCGGAGCTGGTTTCGCCCGCCCTGACGCCGGAGAGCCTGTCTGCTGCCAGTCGGGAGACGCCCGAATCCTACGATATCTGAGCGCCGAAGGCGGCTACCAGAATCTCCACCACGGCAGATCCTTTTCGAACCCGCGCTCGTAGTAGCGGCTCTTGGGGAAGTTCTTGCGCATTACGCGCTCGATGTCGTCGCGTAGGTCGTTGAGTCCCAGCGCGTCGTAAGACTTGACCAGCACGAACAACCCCTCTTCGGTGGCCGGCGCTTCCGGGTAGGTTTTCACCGCATCCTGGGCGCGATTGACAGCGGCGACATAGGCGCCGCGAGTGTAATAGTAGCGGGCGACGTTGACTTCGCTCGACGCCAAGGCGTTGACCAGGTATTTCATGCGCTGCGTAGCATCGACGGAATAGCGGCTTTCGGGGTAGCGGGTGACCAAATCCTTGAACGCGAGAAAGGCGTCGCGAGCAGCCTTTGCATCCCTTTCGCTGATGTCCTTTTGCATCAGGTCGCCGAATAGTCCGAGATCGCCGTTGAAGTTGGCCAGCCCCTTCAGATAATAGACGTAGTCGACGTTCGGATGGTTGGGGTGCAGGCGGATGAACCGGTCGCAGGCGGCGATTGCCTGTGCCGTCTCCTGCTGACGGTAATTGGCGTAGGCGGTTTCAAGCTGCGCTTGCTGCGCATAGCGCCCGTAGGGGAAGCGCGATTCGAGCTTTTCGAAAAGCTTGATGGCCTTGTCGTAGGCCCCGTCCATCAAGAGGTCATGCGCTTCGGAGTAGAACTTGGAGGCCGTCCAGTCCTTGGTTTCATCGATCTTGTCGGCCATCGAACTGCAGCCGGCAAGGAGGGAAAGGACGACGGCGATAACCGCTACACTACGCATGATGAACAACGCCTCGGATACGAACGCGCCGGATTATAGCCCAGCCACCCGCGGCATTCCGCGTCATACGGCGATCCCTGCCGAGTTGGCCGGGGTGCGCCTCGACGTCGCGCTTGCCCGCCTGTTCCCCACCTACTCGCGCAGCCGCCTGCAAGCTTGGATGAAGGATGGTCATCTGCTGGTCGACGGACAGCCGGCGGATCCGAAGCGCAAAGCATGCGGTGGAGAGACGGTCGAGTTTGCCGCGGAAGAGATGGTGGCTTCCGAGTCGCCGTACGGTGCGGAAGAGATTCCGCTCGCCGTGGTGTTCGAGGACGATTGTTTGCTGGTCGTCGACAAACCGGCGGGCCTGGTGGTACATCCGGGCAATGGCAACTGGTCGGGAACCCTGCTGAATGCGCTGCTTCATCATGCCCCCGCGGTCGCCGAATTGCCGCGCGCCGGAATCGTCCATCGCCTCGACAAGGACACCAGCGGCCTGCTGGTCGTCGCCAAAACGCTGGAGACGCAGACCGATCTGGTCAGGCAACTCCAAGCGCGAACTGTCAAGCGTCATTATTTGGCCTTGGTGCACGGTTGTGTGACAGGCGGCGGCATCGTGGACTCCCCGGTAGGCCGTCATCCCACGCAGCGAACACGCATGGCGGTGGTCGAGCAGGGCCGCGAGGCGCGCACTCACTACTCGGTGAAGGAGCGTTTTGCGGCCGCAACCCTGCTCGAATGTCGTCTGGATACGGGACGCACGCATCAGATCCGTGTGCATATGGCGTCGATCGGTCATCCTTTGGTTGGCGATGCAACCTATGGTCGCCGCCGCTGCGGCGTTGCTCTGCTCGACGGCTTTCCGCGCCAGGCTTTGCATGCCTGGCGACTTGGCCTGATCCATCCGGCGAGTCGCGCCGAAATGCAGTGGGAGAGTGTACTGCCAGGAGATTACGCCGGGCTGTTGAATGCGCTGCGGACTGCCGCGGCATGACGTTCTTCATCGTTCCGGACTGGCCCGCTCCCGAGTCCGTCCGAGCATTGAGTACCACCCGCTGTGGCGGGCATAGCACCGGGCCGTTTGCAGGGTTGAATCTGGCCGACCATGTCGGCGATGAAGCGGCGACGGTGGCGGCCAATCGACGCTGGTTGCGCGAAACCACGCGCCTGCCGGCGGAGCCGGTGTGGCTGAAACAGGTACATGGCAGCCGCTGCGTCCTGATCGACCGAGATTCGCCGGCGGAGCCGGCCGATGCTGGCGCGGCCATGTTGCCGGGGCGGGTCTGTGCCGTGTTGACAGCGGATTGCCTGCCAGTCCTGATCTGCGATGCGCAAGGAACGGCGGTGGCAGCGGTGCATGCCGGGTGGCGGGGCTTGGTGGCCGGGGTGCTCGAAAATTCGCTGGCCCAGCTGACATTGCCCGGCGAACGCCTGTTGGTATGGCTCGGCCCGGCCATCGGGTCGCATGCCTTCGAGGTCGGCGACGATGTGCGCGGGGCGTTCGTCGGTGAGGATGCAGCTGCGGAGGAGGCGTTTGTTCCTTTGCGCGAAGGTAAATGGTTATGCGACCTCTATGCTATCGCCCGGCAGCGCCTGCTGCGGCTGGGAGTGGAAAAAATTTACGGCGGCGGCGAATGTACGCTGAGCGACCCGAAACGGTTCTATTCATTTCGTCGCGACGGAGTGACCGGGCGCATGGCGAGCCTTATCTGGCTTGAGCCGCGCGTATAATCCGCCGCCCATGTCAGTCCTCTCCTGGATCATTCTCAGTTCCCTGCTCGGGGGCCTGCTCAGCGTCGGCGCCGCGGCGCTTTTCGCTTTCTCGGCGCGCACCAGTTGGGTCTCGCTGCTGATCAGTTATGCAGTCGGTGCGCTGCTCGGCGCCTCTTTCCTTGAGGTTCTGCCCCACGCAATGACCGCTTCGGGCGATGCGTCAAGCAGCGCGGCCATCGTGCTGGCGGGGATTCTGGTGTTTTTCGTTCTCGAAAAACTGGTGATTTGGCGTCATTGCCATATCGAAGAATGCGAGGGCCACGAGCACAGCTACGAGCACGATCATGGCCGCAGCGGGATGATCATTCTGGTCGGCGATACCTTCCATAATTTTGTCGACGGTGTGTTGATTGCGGCGGCCTTCATGGAAGACGTCAAGCTCGGCATTGTCACCGCGGTCGCCATCATCGCCCACGAAATTCCGCAGGAGGTCGGCGATTTCGTCATTCTGCTGCATTCGGGCTATTCCAAGGGCAAGGCTTTCGCTTACAACCTGCTGTCGAGCTTTGCTACTTTGATCGGCGGTTTGTTGGCCTATAGCGCACTTTCGGCGGCGGAAGGGGTTGTGCCGGTGATGTTGGCCTTTGCAGCGGCCAGCATGATCTACGTTGCCGTGGCTGATCTGATCCCAGGGCTGCATAAGCGTGCCGAACTCAAGGCTACGGTGCAGCAGGTCGTATTGATCAGCCTTGGGATATTGTCCATCGCCGTGACCCATCGTCTGGTCGATCATTTTGCCAGCGGATAATTGTTGTCCTTAGCTGTTCGCTCTGTTGTGGGGCGTTGAGGGGAAGAGGGGATTTCCGGTATCATGCGACTTTCCCGCTGCAGCAATTTCCATGACCAAATTTGTCTTCGTCACCGGCGGTGTCGTGTCCAGTCTGGGCAAAGGCATCGCCGCCGCCTCTTTGGGCGCAATTCTCGAATCCCGCGGCATCAAGGTTACCCACCTCAAGCTCGACCCCTACATCAACGTTGATCCCGGCACCATGAGTCCGTTTCAGCACGGCGAGGTGTTCGTGACTGAGGACGGTGCTGAAACCGATCTCGATTTGGGCCACTACGAGCGCTTTACCAGCGCCAAGATGTTCAAGCGCAATAACTTCACCACCGGCCAAGTGTATGAGGCGGTGATCAAGAAGGAGCGCCGGGGCGAATATCTGGGCAAAACCGTCCAGGTCATTCCGCACATAACCGACCAGATTAAGGCCAACATCAAGCATGGCGCCGAGGGTGCCGAGGTAGCCATCATCGAGGTGGGGGGGACGGTAGGCGACATCGAGTCGCTGCCCTTTCTTGAGGCCATCCGCCAGATGGGTATCGAGGAAGGTAGAAGCAACGCATGCTACATCCATCTGACGCTGCTTCCTTATATCCCTACGGCAGGTGAATTGAAGACCAAACCTACTCAGCATTCCGTCAAGGAGTTGCGGGAAATCGGTATTCAGCCGGACGTGTTGTTGTGTCGTGCCGACCGGCCGGTGCCGGAGGAAGAAAAGCGCAAGATCGCTTTGTTTACCAATGTCCAGCCGGAGGCGGTGATTTCCGTCGTGGATGCCGACAGCATCTACAAGATTCCAGCCATGCTGCATGACCAGATGCTGGACGAGATTGTCTGTCACAAGCTCGGTATTCTCGCCAAGGCAGCCAATCTCACCATCTGGAAAAAACTGGTGGATGCGCTGGAGCATCCGGAACACACGGTCGATATTGCCTTCGTCGGCAAGTACGTTGATCTGACCGAGTCTTACAAGTCGCTGATCGAGTCGTTGAACCACGCCGGCCTGCATACCCGCAGCCGGGTCCAGATCCATTACATCGATTCGGAGGAAATAGAGCGCAGTGGCCCCGGTCCGCTCAAGTCGATGGATGCGATTCTGGTTCCTGGCGGCTTCGGTCGGCGTGGGACGGAAGGCAAGATTGCAGCGATCCGCTATGCCCGCGAGAACGGCGTGCCTTATCTGGGCATCTGCCTCGGTATGCAACTCGCGGTGGTTGAGTTTGCCCGCGATGTGGCCGCCATGCCGGGCGCGCATTCAACCGAATTCGTCAAGGACACGCCGTATCCGGTGATCGGCCTGATTACCGAATGGCAGGATCGCAGCGGCAAGACTGAGAAGCGCGACGAAAATTCCGATCTAGGCGGCACCATGCGTCTCGGGGGTCAGGTGTGCAAACTCGCCGAAGGTTCGCTGGCACGGGAGGTCTATGGTGCGGCAGAGATTACCGAGAGGCATCGTCATCGCTACGAAGTGAATAACACGCTGCTGGCCCAGCTCGAAAACAAGGGCTTGCGGGTTTCCGGCCGAGCCCCGGGAACAGATCTGTGCGAAATGATCGAACTGCCGGACCATCCGTGGTTTGTCGGCTGTCAATTCCATCCGGAATTCACCAGCAACCCGCGTACCGGTCATCCGTTGTTCATCGCCTACGTGAAAGCGGCGCTCGCCCAGCGGGGCCGCAAGTCGTGAACCTTTGCGGCTTCGAGGTCGGGATTGAACAGCCGTTTTTCCTTATTGCCGGTCCGTGCGTCATCGAGTCGCGGCAGATGGCATTGGATACCGCGGGACAATTGAAGGAAATCTGCGCTGAACTGGGGATCCCTTTCATCTACAAATCCTCTTACGACAAAGCCAATCGCAGCTCGACAAGATCGTTCCGCGGGTTGGGCATGTCCGCCGGGCTGGAAATTCTGGCCGCAGTAAAAAAGCAGATCGGCGTTCCTGTGCTGACCGATGTGCATCAGGAATCCGAGATCGCCGATGTCGCGGCCGTGGTGGACGTGCTACAGACTCCAGCCTTTCTCTGTCGTCAGACGGATTTTATCCAGGCCTGTGCGGCGAGCGGCAAGCCGGTGAATATCAAGAAGGGGCAGTTCCTCGCCCCCGGCGACATGAAGCATGTGGTGGCCAAGGCCAGGGAAGCCAACGGCGGCGCGGACAGTGTGCTGGTCTGCGAACGTGGAGCCTCATTTGGCTACAACAATCTGGTGTCCGATATGCGCAGTTTGGCGATCATGCGAGAAACCGGCTGTCCGGTGGTCTTCGATGCAACCCATTCAGTACAACTGCCAGGCGGGCAGGGTGAAAGCTCAGGCGGACAGCGCGAGTTCGTCCCCGTCCTGGCGCGGGCTGCGGTTGCGGTAGGGGTTGCCGGGCTGTTTATGGAAACGCACCCCGACCCCGCAAAAGCGTTGTCGGATGGGCCCAATGCCTGGCCTTTGGGCAGCATGAAATCGCTGCTGTCCACGCTGAAGCGCATCGATATCCTGGTCAAGGAACCAGGACTCTTATAATTTCCACTTTCTGATTTGTCTGAGGTCTGCTTATGAGTGCAATCGTTGATGTCATCGCTCGCGAAATTCTTGATTCGCGCGGCAATCCGACCGTCGAAGCCGACGTTCTCCTCGAATCAGGTGTAATGGGGCGCGCCGCTGTGCCGTCGGGCGCCTCGACCGGTTCCCGCGAGGCGATCGAGTTGCGCGATGGCGATGCCGCACGTTACCTCGGCAAGGGCGTGTTGCAGGCCGTGGAGAATGTGAATACGGAAATCTCCGAAGCCATCGTCGGCCTCGATGCCGAAGAACAAGCCTTCATCGATCGCACCTTGATTGAACTCGACGATACCGAGAACAAGTCACGCCTCGGCGCCAATGCGATGCTCGCCGTGTCCATGGCGGTCGCCAAGGCCGCCGCTGAAGAGGCCGGCTTGCCGCTCTATCGCTATTTCGGCGGTTCGGGGCCAATGACCATGCCGGTGCCGATGATGAACGTCATCAACGGCGGTGCCCATGCGAACAACAACCTGGACATTCAGGAATTCATGATCATGCCGGTGGGCGCCGGCTCGTTTCGCGATGCACTGCGCTGTGGCGCCGAGGTCTTCCACCACCTGAAGAAGCTGGTGGACAAGAAAGGCTATCCGACTACCGTCGGCGACGAAGGCGGTTTCGCGCCGAACGTCTCCGGTAACGACGAGGCCATCGAACTGATCCTCAAGGCCATCGAGGCAGCGGGCTACACTCCGGGCCAGGACATCGTACTGGCGCTGGACTGCGCCAGCTCCGAGTTCTACAAGGATGGGCGTTACGTGCTCGCCTCCGAAAAATTGGAGCTTTCATCGGCAGGCTTTGCCGACTATCTTGCTACCCTGGCCGACAAGTACCCGATCGTCTCGATTGAGGACGGTATGCATGAGGGCGACTGGGATGGATGGAAGATCCTCACCGACAAGCTCGGTAAAAAGGTGCAACTGGTAGGCGACGACCTCTTCGTCACCAATACGCGCATCCTCAAAGAAGGCATTGCTAAGGGCATCGCTAATTCCATTTTGATCAAAATCAACCAGATCGGTACGCTCACCGAAACCTTCGCCGCGGTGGAAATGGCGAAGCGTGCAGCCTACACTGCGGTGATCTCCCACCGCTCAGGCGAGACCGAGGATTCGACTATCGCCGACATCGCCGTCGGTCTCAATGCCGGGCAGATCAAGACCGGCTCGCTGTCGCGCTCGGACCGCATTGCCAAGTACAACCAGCTGCTGCGCATCGAGGAAGATCTGGGCGACACGGTAACCTATCCTGGCATCTCCACCTTCTACAACTTGCGTAAGTAAGTGAACCGATCCGCACTCGCCTTCCGCATCGCTCCCGCGGTTGGACACGGGAGGCGTTGCGGGTTGCTGACGCGGTCGTAGAAAATGCGCTGGCCAACGCTGGTGCTGATCGTCCTGATTGCCCTGCTACAGTATCCACTGTGGTTCGGTAAAGGCGGCTGGTACCGCGTCTGGGACATGGATCGACAGCTTCAGGCGCAGCGCGACGTCAATCGCAAGCTGGAACAGCGCAACGGCGGCCTCGACGCAGAGGTTCGCGATCTCAAATCCGGTTATGACGCTATCGAGGAACGCGCGCGCTACGAACTTGGACTGGTCAAGGACGGCGAGGTATTCGTCCATATTCCCCAACGTTAGCTAAGTCATTGACGGAGAAGCTCTAGGCGGCGAAGGGTTATCGTCATACAATCACTGGCTGATTGTTTTAGGTAAAAAGGACTAAGAGCCTTGAGCACGTCCAGTAGGGAAGGGGCTTCCGCCGGGGATGCGGAAGAGGCTTTTCGCATTGGGCCCGAAGAGTTCCAGCGTCGCAAGGACTACCTTCGGCTAAGCGAAGAGGATGCAATTCTGCTGCGGGCATTGTTGCCTGCCGCAGAGGGCGCTTGCGCTTCGTATCTGGACCGTTTTTACGGCGAGATGGAGCGCTTCGAGGAAACGCGCAGTGTGCTGGAAAAGTCCTCGATTCCCCACGACAAGCTGCGGGAGATCCACGGCGATCAGCTGCTGGTGTTGCTCGGTGGGCAATATGATCTGGCGTATGCTCAGGGCCGCCTTCGCATCGGTGCGGCACATCACAAGGTGGGCCTGAAGCCCGAATGGTATGTGGGTGCATACAGCCTGTTGCTCGCCGATCTGCTGCCGGGCGCATGGAAAATCTGTGGCGGCGACGTCAATCGTTTCATCGCCTCTGTCGAAGCCTTGTTCAAGGTCGTATTACTGGATATCGAACTGGCGATCAGCGCCTACTTCCACTCCGACCACGAAAAATTACGATTATTCGCCAAGGTTTTTGAAAGCGACCTCGAGGCCGTCCTGATTACCGATCTGCGCGGCACCATCGTCCATGCCAGCCATATGACCGGGACCATCTCCGGCTATGCCGCTGCGGAGCTCACCAAGCGTCATCTGAGCCTGCTCCATTCGCCGCAAAATTCGCTCGATTTTGCCGATGTCTGGCAGGAAGTCGAACTCGACGGAACCTGGCACGGTGACATCTGGCATCGACATGCGAACGGCGGCGATTACCTGGCGCGCATGAGCATTGCTGCCGTGCGTGGCGACGACGAGCGGGTGACTCACTATGTCGTCGAGTATTCGGACGCCACGGAAGCGTGGGAGGCGGAGCAATCTCTGCGTACCCGTACCGAGGAGTTGGCACGCTCCAACCGCGAACTGGAGCAGTTCGCCTATGTCGCCTCGCACGATCTACAGGAGCCGTTACGTATGGTGGCCAGTTACACGCAATTGCTGGCGCGCCGTTACCAGGGCAAGCTGGATGCCGATGCTGACGAATTCATCGCGTTTGCAGTCGATGGCGCAACGCGCATGCAGGTGCTGATCAACGATTTGCTCAAGCTGTCGCGGGTGGGCACGCGGGGCAAGCCCTTTGCGGCGGTCGATCTCGGTGGCGTGGCTAACGCCGCGCTGGCCAATCTCGACGTCGCCTTGCGCGAAAGCGGCGGCACGGTGACGATCGATCCGATGCCGCGGGTGACAGGCGATGAGACGCAATTGATCCAACTGCTGCAAAATTTGATCGGCAATGCCCTGAAGTTCCGTCGGCCGGATGCGGCGCCGCAAGTTCGCGTCGAATCGAAACGCTTTGGTCATGGATGGAAGATTTCCGTATGGGATAATGGCATAGGCATTGCCCCCGAGTACTTCGACCGGATTTTTGTCATCTTTCAGCGTCTGCACGGCAAGTCCGAATATCCGGGAACGGGGATCGGACTTGCCTTGTGCAAGAAGATCGTTGAACGGCACGGCGGGAGCATTCAGGTGGAGTCACAACCCCATCAGGGGACGGCTTTCCATTTCACCATTCCAGATAGCGAGGTTGCGCATGACGGGCATTGATGAGTTTGGCAGGCCGGCTGAATTTTTGTTAGTCGAAGACAATCCGGGCGATGTGCGGCTGACACGCGAGGCGCTGAAGGAATGCAAGCTGCGCAACAATCTTTCGGTTGTTACCGACGGCGTAGAAGCCTTGGCATTTCTGCGTCGCGAAGGCGGTTACGCAGATGCACCGCGGCCCGATGTGATACTCCTCGACCTTAACTTGCCGCGCAAAGGCGGGCGCGAGGTGTTGGCTGAAATCAAGGCTGATCCGAACCTGCGGCGCATTCCGGTGGTGGTGATTACTTCGTCGGAAGCTGAGCAGGATGTCGTCGAAAGCTACGATTTGCATGTGAACTGCTATGTGAATAAGCCAGTCGACCTGGATCAGTTCATCAAGGTGGTGCGCTCAGTAGGTACCTTCTGGCTGACCATCGTCAAGCTTCCCGGCGAGGCTTGAACGTGGCAACCGGCGAAACGGCTCAGACCGACAAGGCGAAGCCGCTCTCGATTCTGCTGATCGAGGACAACCCCGGCGATCGCAGGCTGGTGCAGGAAATGCTTGATGAATGTGCAGGGGTTCCGTGCACGCTGCATCACGCGGAACAGATAGGTGCGGCGATACCGGTGCTGGAGCGGGAGGCGATCGACATCATCATCCTTGATCTCGGCCTGCCCGACGGCAGCGGGCTCGATACGCTGGTTAAAACGCATGCTCTGGCGCCGGGCACGCCCATCGTGGTGCTTTCCGAACTCGAAAACGAGGCCTTGGCGGTCAAGGCGGTGCGCATGGGTGCCCAGGATTTTCTGCTTAAGTCGCACATATCCGGGCCGTTGCTGACACGCTCGCTACGCTATGCAATGGAGCGCAGGCAGCTCGAAGAACACCTGCATCGACTTGCGTACCACGATCCGCTGACCGATCTGCCCAACCGCAAGCTGTTTTACGAACGTTTCGCCCGGGCGCTGGCGGCTGGACGGCGCCATCGGAGGCCGATCGCGCTGATGCTTGCCGACCTTAACGGCTTCAAGCAGATCAACGACAGTTTTGGCCATCACGTCGGCGACGAACTGCTGCGACAGATGGCGAGCCGAGTCGTGTCCTGTTTGCGCGCGACGGACTGCGTTGCCCGGCTCGGGGGCGACGAGTTCATCATCTATGTCAGCGATCTGAGCGACGTACAGTATGCCGCACGCGTTGCGCAGAAAATCATCGATGTGTGCGAAGTCCCTTATGCAATAGAGGGCCGTTCTCTGATCGTACCGTGCAGTCTCGGTGTCGCCATTTATCCCGACGATGGCGAAAGCATGGAAACTCTGGTGCGCAACGCGGATTCGGCGATGTACCTGGCCAAGGGCCAGGGGGGGGGCGGCAACCGGTTCCGCTTCTACCAGCGAGAGCTCGACCAGGCGGCGCTGCAACGCCGCGAATTGGAGACTGAACTGCGTGCGGCACTGGCCAACGACGATTTCATTCTCAAGTACCAGCCCCAATTCGATTTGCGCCGCCGCCGCCTAGCCGGTGTTGAAGCCCTGATTCGCTGGCAGCGCAACGGCGAAGAAGTGTTGCCGAGCCAGTTCATGGCGGCGCTGGAGGAAAGCGGGCTGATTACCGAGGTAGGCAAATGGGTTCTGAGCACCGCGTGTGGACAGGCGATGCGCTGGAAAGCCGACGGTTATCCGGTCAAGGTGGCGGTTAACCTTTCCTTCGCGCAGTTCTGCGATCCGCAACTGACGAATCTGGTGGCCGACGCTTTGCGTAAATCCTCGCTGGACGCCCATTTGCTGGAGTTGGAAATTTCGGAAGACTGTCTGCGCGACGACGAATCCCTAGCGACCGATATTCTGCGACAGCTGAATGCGTTGGGGGTGCGCCTAGCGCTGGACAATTATCGCGGGCGGTCGCTTTCTCTGCGCGACCTCAAGCGCTTTCCGATTCATTCGGTCAAGCTCGACCGCTCGCTGATTCGCGACATGACCGAAAGTCCGGACGATGCGGCGATTGCCCGTGCAGTGATTTCAGTCGCCCACGTGTTCAATATGAAGGGCGTTGCCGAAGGCGTCGAATCAGCCGGGCAGCTCGCGCTGTTGCGCGAACATGCGTGCGACGATGCCCAGGGCTTCATGTTTGCCAAGCCGCTGGCGGCGGAAGCGCTGTCGGATGCGTTGCATGCCGGCTTCGATACCACTCGACTGCAATAGTTTCTATCGTGCGTATTCTGCTGGTCGAAGACAACCCTGGCGACGCAAGGCTGATTCAGCTGCTGTTGGCCGAGGCACGCGATGCGTCGCGCATTGGCGAATCGGACCTGGTTTGCGTCGATACCCTGGAGAAGGGGTTGCAGAAGCTCGAAACGGAAGAGCGATTCGACATCATCCTGCTCGATCTCTCGCTACCCGACGCGTACGGCCGCGAGACCTACCTGCGCATGCAGCGGGGAGCTCCCGATCTTCCCGTCGTGGCGCTGACCGGTAACGATGACGAGAAGCTCGCCGAAGAGCTAGTGGCCGCGGGCGCGCAGGACTATCTGGTCAAGGGGCAGGTTGATGGCCGGCTGTTGGCACGTGCGATGCGTTACGCCATCGAGCGGAAGCGTAGCGAGGAGAAACTGCGTCTGGTGGCGCAAGTGTTCGAAGTGGCCATTGAAGGCATCTTGGTCACCGATGCCGACCAGGCCATCGCCAGCGTCAACCGTGCATTTTCAGGTCTCACCGGATTTGACGAGCATGAGATTGCCGGGCGCAGCATGTTCGGCCGGGAGGGATCGGACGGGTTGTTCCGCAAGGTCTGGGCGACGCAGGCGGGTGCCGACCATTGGCAGGGCGAAGCGATTTGCCATCGCGGCGGCGGCGAGGAGTTCCCGGTCTGGCTGAATGTGAATGCGGTGAAGAACGCCATGGGACGGATCACCCACTTCGTCGCGGCATTCAACGATATCACGGTGCTGAAACGCACCGAGGAGCGCTTGCGCCATATCGCCCACCACGACGCGCTCACCGGTCTACCCAACCGAATTCTCTTCGAAGACAGACTGGAGCAGGCGCTGGCCCATGCAAGGCGCCATCAAACACTGGTGGCTACCCTGTTCATCGACCTCGACCGCTTCAAGGTGGTCAACGATACCCTCGGTCATGCCAAGGGCGATGCGCTGTTGCGTATGGCCGCCCACCGCCTGCGCAGTTGCGTGCGCGAAGCCGATACCGTGGTGCGCCTAGGCGGCGACGAATTCGCCATTGTGCTGGGCGATATCGCCTTGCGCGAGGATGCGGCGATCGTTGCGCGCAAAGTCCTTCAGGTCATGGGGCGCCCATTCGCGCTGGATACACAGGAAGTCTTTGTCACCGCCAGCATCGGCATTGCGATGTACGGTGAAGAACTGCCATTCGACGCCAACGTCATGGAACAGGCGGATATCGCCATGTACCATGCCAAGCGTTCCGGGCGGAACAGCTTCCATTTCTTCTCTCCGCGGATGAATGCCCTTAGTCAGCAGTTGCTGGTGCTGGAAACCGATTTGCGCAAGGCGCTCGACCGTAACGAGTTCGTTCTCTACTACCAGCCACAGGTCGATCCGGGGACGGGAGAGCTGATTGGTGTCGAGGCGCTGATACGCTGGCAGCATAAAGACCACGGCTTGGTAGCACCGGCCGAGTTCATTCCGTTGTTGGAAGAAACCGGCCTTATCATTCCCGTCGGCGAGTGGGTGATGCGGACCGCGTGCATTCAGGCGCGTGCCTGGCAGGAGGAAGGCGGGCGGCCTTTGCGCATGGCGGTCAATCTTTCCGCACGCCAGCTCAAGGAGACAGACCTGGCCGAGAAAGTGGCCGTCATCCTTGCCGAAACCGGACTGGCAGCGGAATTCCTCGAAATCGAACTGACCGAGACCATTGTTATGGAAAATGCCGAAGAGGCGGCTGAGGCTCTCGGCCGGCTCAAGGCCCTCGGTGTGCGTATCGCGCTCGATGATTTCGGCACCGGTGCCTCATCGCTGAGCTACCTGAAGAACTTCCCCATTGACACGCTGAAGATCAGCAGTGCCATCATCGTCGAGGTCGAGCAGGAGGCCGATGCGGCGATTGCCGGTGCAGTCATCGCAATGGCCCGCAACATGAAGCTGACCAGTATTGCGGAAGGCGTGGAAACCGACAGGCAGCTCGATTTCCTGCGTCGAGAACAGTGCGACACGATCCAGGGTTATTTGATTAGCCGCCCTGTTCCGGCGGAAGCGCTGCGCCAGATGATCGGTCTGCCACAGACGACTTAGCCGCCGTTTAGCGGCGTGCATTCAGTGGCGTAGCGCTGTCCGTAGTCAACATAGTGCTGGGCCGAGCTTTTCAGCCGGGCGACTTCCTCTTCGGTCAGTTCGCGGACAACCCGGCCTGGCGAGCCGAGAATAAGCACCCGTTCCGGATAGATCTTGCCTTCCGGGATCAGCGCTCCCGCGCCGACAATCGATTCGCGGCCGATCACCGCACCGTTCATTACGATGCTGCCCATGCCGATCAGGGCGCCGTCGCCGACTGTGCATCCGTGCAGGGTTACCCGATGGCCTACCGTCACCCCGATGCCGACGGTTAGGACAAACCCCTTATCGGTATGCAGCACCGAGTGATCCTGAATGTTGCTGGCTGCGCTGATGACGATACGGTCGCTGTCGCCACGGACCACGGTGTTCCACCAGATCGTTGCGTTTGCGCCGATCCGAACGTCGGCGCAGACCACCGCATTGGGGGCGATCCAGGCGCTCGGGTGCACTTCGGGTTGCAAGGGACCGAGACGGAATAAGGGCATTGCGGGAGCTCCAGAAAGTGTGATGTGGGAAGGTCTTAATTGGATCGGCGTGGTTGTTCGGCCAGCGAATTCTTAGTCTTTGCTCTAAAAAATTCTATTGCCATGAATTTCCTCCCCAGGCTCAGCCATTCCGGGCTTGGAGAGGCTTCCAAAGCGGCAACTAGGGTCGTTTCATGAATGGGTGGCGTCCATCGGGGCACGCGGAAATCTGGATTCCGACTTACGTCGGTATTGGCTCGGCGTTATGCCGGTGGTGGCATGGAAAACCTGCGTGAAATGGGATTGATTGCTGAAGCCGACTTCCAGCGCTATTTGCGCGAGGGAGTCCGTCGTTTCGCCCAGTAGCTGTTTGGCTTTTTCAATACGGCGCATCGTCAGATAGCGGTGCGGTGATGTTCCTGTCAAGGTACGAAAGCGCCTGGCGAAATGCGCCCGACTGACGCCGACCTTGTCCGCTAGATCGGTGAGGGACAGCGGTTCGCTCAACTGCGAGTCGATGAAGTCCAGCATTGCGTCGAGTCTTCGACCGGAGGTATTGCGATGATCTTCCTCATCGCTCCCTTCCGCGATGGCGTCCCTCTGGAATGCCGCCATGAGGTGCAGGACCAATGCCCTCGCCACTGCATGCACATAGGGGAAATTGCAGGATCGTGTGCTGCGCGCCTCGTCGAGGAGGATCTGCATGCAGGATCTTGCGAAGGCATCTTCGAAAGCAAAGCGGAAATTGGGCTCGCCGACGAATGGGGAGGTCGACAAACCTTCCAGCAGATGCCGCGGAATGTGGATCGAGGAAAAAGACACTTTGCCGTCGATCGCGTATTCCACCTTGTGGTCCGGCGGAATCACGCTGATCAATCCGGGAATGGATGTCTTTTCGCTCCAGGGGCCGTTGCAGGCGGCGCGCACGCGGTGCGAACCGGCGCTGTGATAGGCGACGATGAAATCGTCGTTCTCGGCAAGGTCGAATCCGTCGAGCCAAGGCAGCTTCCATTCGCAAATCGACAGGCCGCCCCACGCCGCCGCGTCATTGGTCAGAACTGGCGGCTTGCGCAGCCCCCTGCTAAAGGCGTCGATGGCACGCAGCGCATGCGATTTGCCCATACGGCTTCTCCTCATCTCGGGGCGGCTGGCTTTGCCGCCGACCGCAGGTTTCCGATAGCACTTTTCTTATAGCCCGGCGCGCCAAATTCGAAAGAAGGCTTTGGTCTCGGCTACCTAAACTCCGTACAGCGAGATCGGCTCTGGGATGTCTGCAAAAGACTACTCCAAGGGAAGCTGACCACTTGGACGGCCGTGATCGGAACAGGGTACCACAGCGCCCAATGCGAACAACTGCGGGCAATAGCGCTATCCGCCTGTGCTCGATCGCGACGCGAAGCCCCTCATCGTAAAGGGGACGGCCAAACTCAACATTCATGAAGTTACAGGAGGAGAGAAAAATGGGAAACAATCCCGACACCGGTAAGTTCAAGTTTCCGCTCGATCTGGGGGCCCCGGTAGGCTCGCTCGAAGGCCGGTCCCCCGCGGTGGACAACGGCTTGGATATACCCGATCCCTCACGCTATTACTCGCGCGAATTCATGGAGAAAGAATGGCAGCATTTGTGGCCGCGGGTCTGGCTGATCGCTGCGGTCACCGCGGATATTCGCGAGCCGGGTGACTTTACGGTATTCGAACACGGACACGAAGAGTTCATTGTCGTGCGCCAGGACGACGGATCGATCAAAGCCTTCTACAACGTCTGTTCGCATCGGGGCAACCGGGTATGCCAAGTCGATCGCGGTACCGCAAGCAGCTTCACCTGCGCCTTCCATAGTTGGGAATTCGGTTGCAATGGAACGCTGAACAAGATCGTCGATGAGGAAACGTTCAACAAGAAGCTGGTGGGCCACCGCCCCGGTCTGACGGAGGTGCGTTGCGAAACGTTGGCCGGGATTGTCTTCATCAACATGGATGGCAATGCGCCGCCGCTCAAGGAATGGATGGGGCTGCCGGAAGGCTATCTCGAAGCCTACGACATAGAGAACATGAATCTTGTGCGCCATACCCGCAGCGAATGGAAAAGCAACTGGAAGACCGGGGTGGATACCTTCTACGAGTCCTACCACCTGCCTCACGTGCATCCCCAGACGCAAGGCGCGATCGAGGAATTCAGCCAGATCGACCTCTACAAGAACGGCTTCGGCCGGATGATCATGTGGTTCGGCATCAAGTCGCACCGCCATCCAGTCGAGCATGAGAGGGATCTGGACGAGGGCGTGAAAGTCATGCTACGCGATGCTGGGATTGATCTCGCTACCTATTCCGGCACCGTGGCGGACACGCGCCGCGATATACAGATCGCCAAGCGTGAACGGGCGAAACGGCTGGGGCTGAGCAATTACGAGCGACTTACCGATGGTCAACTCAGCGACGGCTGGATTACCGGACTCTTTCCCAATGTCCAGATCGGCATGCATGCGGAAGGTATTTTCATCATGCGCTTCGTACCCCATCCCACCGATCCGGACCGTTTCTTCTACGACAACATGCTGTTGTACCGTCACGTCGACGATCCTAACTACGCCGTTCCCGCATGGATGGCGATGCCGGACGGCATCGACGTCACCGGCGAAACACGTCCCGATATCGAACGCTGGTCTGCCGACGAGTCGCCGGGCATCGGTCCGGTACTGATTCAGGACTACGATCTGGTCGCCCACGTCCAGCGTGGCATCAAATCCCGCGGTTTCAAGGGACCCCTGTGGGGAGATCAGGAAGCACGGGTGCGGCATTTTCACCGCGAAGTGGATCGCTATATCAAGGGCGAGATTCCTCCTGCCAACGCTACAGAAGGAACCGACCGATGACGGTCGGTCGCGTTAAAGTGGCAGCGCTCGACGACGTGCCGATGAACGGCAACAAGGCTTTCAAGATCAATGGCCGCTCGATTCTGCTGTGCAAGTCAGATGCTGGCGTGTTTGCGCTGGAGAACCGCTGTTCGCATATGTTTGCCGAGCTTGAGGGCGGCAGGGTGCGGGGGGCGTATTTGTTTTGCCCGAAACATTCGGTGCGCTTCGACATGCGGACCGGAGCCAGCGGCGGAACCTTGACCAAGGTGCCGCTCCAGACTTTTGCGGTCACTGTCGCCGCTGACGGAAATATCGAAATAGACTGGCCGGAATGAGTCCGTCGGTTTAGAAACCAAGAGGAGAAAGCGGAATGAACAACGATAGCGAAAGCAAACGTACCGTAAAGCGGTTTCTTGAACTCTTTTCATCGGGTGCCGTGGATGAAACCATGGCGATGATGACCGAGGACGCCACGTGGTGGGTTGCCGGGACCATGCCGATTTCTGGAACCTACGACAAGCCGGCGTTTGCCAAGCTGCTATCCGGGGTTCTGGAAACCTGCACGGGTCCGATCAAGATCACTCCGAGCAAGTTCGTTGCCGAAGGCGACAGCGTTGCCGTTGAAGCCGAGTCCTACACCCAAACCCGAACTGGTCGTACCTATAATAATTTCTACCATTTCCTGTTCACGGTTCGCGGTGGAAAGATTGCTGGCGTCAAGGAGTATCTGGATACGATGCATGCCAACACGGTGCTTTGCACCCCGTGAGCTGAGCGTCTCCGAAATCGAGCAGCATTACGGCCGGGGGGAAACTCGCGGCCGTTTCATTTTTTTGCGGGTATCGAGCCCCAACGGGTGGATCTAGCATCGGGCACTCTGGTTGCCCGAGGTTGCTTTGAAGGGGCTTTACGCAGAACGCCGATGTAGCGGAGGGCGTAGTGCGATTCGCCAAGATGCGCCTTAGACCGGCGCTACAGGCTTCCAGCGTTTCTTGTTAGCTGGAGGCGCGACCCGGAATCGAACCGAGGTACACGGCTTTGCAGGCCGCTGCATAACCACTCTGCCATCGCGCCCCGATGGAATCGGGGATTTGAAGCTAAAAGGGGGAAAGCAGTGCTTTCCCCCTGGGATCTGGAGCGGGAGAAGAGTCTCGAACTCTCGACCTCAACCTTGGCAAGGTTGCGCTCTACCAACTGAGCTACTCCCGCAGAACAGGGGCGCATTATAGCGATGGATAAATCCACGTCAACGGCTTCGTTCAGAAATTTCAGGCCAGGCTTTTTTCATGTAGTAGGCCATCGACCAGAGCGTCAAGAGTGCAGCAATGCCAAGCAACCAGGTGCCCAGCAGATACAGCTGCGGCGAGGTGTCCGGCGGGGCGTAAAGCAGGACCGGGATTGCGCTCATCTGGGCGCTGGTTTTAAGTTTTCCGATGAAGGAGACGGCGATGCTTTTCGCTGCGCCGATCTTCGCCATCCATTCGCGCAGCGCCGAAATGGTGATTTCGCGGCCGATGATCACGATCGCCGCCACCGCATCGGCGCGGCCGAGTTGTACCAGCACCGCCAGTGCCGCGGCGACCATCAACTTGTCGGCGACCGGATCGAGAAAGGCGCCGAAGGCGGAGGTTTGCCCCAGCTTGCGTGCCAGCCAGCCATCGAACCAGTCGGTAATCGCGGCGGCGACGAAGATCGATGTCGCGGCGAGATTCTGCTCGGCCGGTGACAACCAGTGATGCGGGAAGTAGAAGACGCCGACAAAAAGCGGGATGAGGAGGATACGGGCCCAGGTCAGCAGGTTCGGCACATTCAGCGGCATGGTGGTCAGTGAAGTTCGTGAAATATCTGTTCGGCCAGTGTGCGGCTGATGCCATCGACGCGGCAGAGATCCTCCACCGTCGCGGCGCGAACGCCGTCGAGTCCGCCGAAATGCACCAGCAGCTTGCGCCGCCGCGTCGGTCCGATGCCACCGATATCCTCCAGTGTCGAGCGGCCGCGGGTCTTAGCACGGCGTGCGCGATGCCCGGCAACGGCGAAACGGTGGGCCTCATCGCGCACCTCCTGGATCAGGTGAAAGCCCGCATGATCCGGCGGCAATTGTAAGGGCTCGGACGCGTTGGACAGGAACAGCGTTTCCAGTCCCGGCTTGCGTTCCTCGCCTTTGGCGATGCCTAGCGAGAGCAGGTGGACGAGGCCGAGTTCGGTGAGTACGTCGCGGGCGATGCGGTGCTGTCCCTTGCCGCCGTCGATCAGGATCAGGTCGGGCGCGGGGCTCTCACCGGCCGCCACCTTGCCGTAGCGTCGCTCCAGCGCCTGGCGCATCGCCGCGTAGTCGTCGCCCGGGGTGATGCCGTGGATGTTGAAGCGGCGGTATTCGCCCTTCTTCATTGTGCCGTCAAGGCAGACCACGCACGACGCGACCGTACCTTCGCCCATGGTGTGGCTGATATCGAAACACTCGATGCGGTGCGGCGGCTCTTCCACGTCGAGCGCACTGCGCAATGCCTCCAGGCGTTCGTCAGCACGCGATTGTGCCTGGCTACGTGCATTCAGTGCCAGCTCGGCGTTGGTGTTGGCCATCGTTAGCCAAGCACGTTCCATCTCGTTGCGTGGCAGGCCGACGCTGACCTTTTTTCCGTCGAACACAACGGCGCATTCGTCGTCCGGATCGATCCCGGTCACCAGCCGCGGCGGCGGCGGATGCTCAAGGTAATGCTGGGTGATGAACGCGGACAGCGCATCGGCAACCTCGGATTCGCCGCTGCCGACGTAACGCGGGAAGAAGGCCTTGTCGCCGAGGTGCAGCCCGCCGCGCACCATCGCCAGATTGATGCAGATGTCGCCGTGCAGAACGATTGCCGCGACGATGTCCACATCCTCCTCGCCGGTCGAGCTGACGTATTGGCGGTGCAGTACGGCCTGTAGCGCACGAATCTGGTCGCGCAGCGCGGCGGCCAGCTCGAAGTCCAGCTCTTCGGCGGCGGCCTGCATGCGTTCGCTGAGACGATTGATGACTTCGCTGTGGCGGCCGCGCAGGAACAACTCGGCCATGCGCACGTCGGCGGCATACTCCTCGCGGCTGATCAGGCCGACGCAGGGCGCCTTGCAGCGCCGGATCTGGTGCATCAGGCAGGGACGCGAGCGGTGGGCAAACACGGCGTTCTCACAGGTGCGCAGGAAAAAGGTCTTTTGCAGCAACTGGATGCTCTCGCGCACTGCCATACCGCTGGGGAAGGGGCCGAAGTAAGTGGAGCGCTTGTCGAAGCTGCCACGATGGGAGGCGAGCTGCGGAAAGTCGTCTCCGGAAAGCCGGATGTAGGAATAGCTCTTGTCGTCGCGGAAGAGGATGTTGTACTTCGGCGCCAGCTTCTTGATCAACGTATTTTCGAGGATCAGTGCTTCGGCTTCGGAGCGCGTGGCGGTGGTTTCCACCCCGGCGATCTGCTGCACCATCAGTGCGATGCGCGGCGACAGGCCGCTGCGCAGGAAATAGCTGCTGACCCGCTTCTTCAGGTTCTTCGCCTTGCCGACGTAGAGCACTGCACCGGCCGCGTCGAGCATGCGATAGACCCCTGGCGACTCGGTCAGCGTCGCCAGGAAGGTGCGCGCGTCGAAGGCCGGCGCGTCAGGTAGGGCCAAGTCTTCAGGCGGCGAGTTCGGTGCGGAGGGTACGGAAGACATCTTCGAAGGTGGTTTCTGTCAGGCGTCCGGTATTGGTGTTGTAGCGGCTGCAATGGTAGCTGTCGACCAGCACCCGTCCATCGGGCAACGTGTGGCGCAGACCATGGCCGAAGGGCAGGGCGCTCTGTTTCAGGCCGCTGGCCATCAGCACCGCCTTATGCGCCACCAGCCCGAGGGCGAGAATTGCTTTCACCTGTGGCGAATGTTTCAGTTCGTCGGCCAGATAATGGTTGCAGTTCTTGATTTCGCTTGTCTCCGGCTTGTTTTCCGGCGGTAGGCATTTCACTGCGTTGGTGATGCGGCAATCGATGAGTTGCAGTCCGTCGTCTGTGGCGATCGACTCTCCGCGGCTGGCGAAACCGAAACGGTGCAGAGTCTGGTAGAGCAGGATGCCGGCGTAGTCGCCGGTAAATGGGCGGCCGCTGCGATTGGCGCCGTGCATGCCGGGAGCGAGGCCGACGATCAGCAGGCGAGCGGCGGCATCGCCGAAAGGCGGCACCGGCCGCGCATGGTAGTCCGGGTAGTCGCGGCGCACGTCGGCGAGGAAGTCGGCGAGGCGCGGGCATTGGTTGCAACTGAGCAGGTTATCCATTGCGATAGGATACCGAGCGATGAAACAACGTTGGGACATTTTCTGCGCCGTGGTCGACAACTATGGCGACATCGGCATCTGCTGGCGGCTGGCGCGGCAGTTGGCGGTACAGCATCGCTTGGCGGTGAGGCTATGGGTCGACGATCTGCGGCCGCTGGCGCGGCTGCATCCGGCGGCCGATGCGGCGGCGGCGCGGCAAACGCTCTCCGGGGTCGAGGTGAGGCGCTGGCCGGCCATTTTTCCGTCGGCGAGCGGCGATGACATCGCCGATGTGGTGGTCGAAGCCTTCGCCTGCGAACTGCCGCCGGCGTATCTTGAGGCGATGGCGCAACGTTCGCCCCCGCCGCTCTGGATCAACCTCGAATACCTTTCTGCCGAACCTTGGGTGGGTGGCTGTCACCGGATGCATTCGCCGCATCCCCGCCTGCCGCTGACCAAGCACTTCTTCTTTCCAGGCTTCACTCAGGAAACCGGTGGTTTGCTGCGCGAAGCCGACTACGATGCACGTCGCTCGGCCTTCGATGCGGCTGCATTTCGCCGCCAGCTCGGCTTGCCGGCGGTGGCGGGCGAACTGGCGGTGTCGCTGTTCGGCTACGAGAACGAGGAGGTTAGCGGGCTGCTCACCGCTTGGGTCGGCGGTGTCCGGCCGATTCGCTGTCTGCTGCCCGAAGGTCGTCTGTTGCCGCAGGTCGCTGCATTTTTCGGGGTGTCTGCGGCGGTACCCGGTAGCCACTGGCGACAGGGAAGCCTCGATGTTCACGTCCTGCCCTTCCTGCCTCAGCCCGACTACGATGAGTTGCTCTGGTCGTGCGACCTGAATTTCGTCCGCGGCGAGGACTCCTTCGTTCGCGCGCAGTGGGCGCAGCGGCCCTTCGTCTGGCACATTTACCCGCAGCAGAGCGACCATCACCAGATCAAGCTGGAGGCGTTCCTCGATCTGTGGTTGAAGGGTGTGCCGGCTGAGTCGGCTGGTCCGATCCGCCGCTTTTGGAAAGCCTGGGAAGGCGGTGGATCGGAGGCGGCGTGGCCAGGATTCGCCGCGGTCCTGCCCGTACTCGCTGCGCATTCTGAAGCCTGGGCGCAGCGCCTCCTCGGACAGCCCGATTTGGCCGCACAGCTGGTGTCTTTCACAATGGAATCAAGGTAAAATCGCGGGCTTTCTCTTTCCGTCCAAGGCTCGCAACGCAATGAAAACCGCTCAGGAACTCCGCGCCGGCAACGTCGTCATGGTGGGTGCCGACCCGCTGGTCGTGCAAAAGACCGAATACAACAAGTCCGGCCGCAATTCGGCCGTGGTGAAGATCAAGTTCAAGAACCTGCTCTCTGGTGCCAACTCCGAAACTGTCTACAAGGCGGACGACAAGTTCGAAGTGGTGCAGTTGGATCGTAAGGAGGTGACTTATTCCTACTTCGCCGATCCTCTATACGTGTTCATGGACGCCGATTACAACCAGTTCGAGGTTGAAGGCGACAACATGACCGATGCCCTCAAGTACCTCGAAGACGGCCTCGCCTGCGAAGTGGTGTTCTACGACGGAAAGGCCATCTCGGTCGAGTTGCCGACGACCGTGGTGCGCGAAGTGACCTACACGGAGCCCGCCGTCAAGGGCGATACCTCGGGCAAGGTGATGAAGCCGGCACGGATAGGCAGCGGTTTCGAATTGCCGGTGCCGTTGTTCGTCGATATCGGCGACAAGATCGAAATCGACACCCGTACCGACGAATACCGCAACCGCGTCAAGTAAGCCCGATGCCGGCCTGGCCGGCGTCTTTCGGTCGGTTCCTTATCGACCGTCAGCACTGACGGCAGTGCAGCCCCGAGTGCTGCGCTGCCGCTTGAGCATCCGGATCGGATCGCGCAGACTGTGCGGCCCCGCAAGGCCACAGAAAGCGATCATGTCCGAGATCATCCTGCATCACTATGCTGAATCCCCGTTCGCCGAGAAAACCCGTCTGATGTTCGGCAGCAAGGGGCTTGCCTGGCGCTCGGTGAGCATTCCCGTCGTTATGCCCAAGCCCGATCTTCTGGCACTGACAGGCGGCTATCGGCGTACGCCGGTGATGCAGATCGGCAGCGACATCTATTGCGATACGGCGTTGATCGGCGAAGTCATCGAGCGCAAGGTGCCGGCGCCAGCACTGTTTCCTCCGGCCCAGGCCGCGAGGGCGCGGTTGGCCGCGCGCTGGGCCGATTCTGCGCTGTTCTCCGCGGCGGTGTCCTACGCCATGCAGCCCGCCGGGCTGGCTCGCTTGTTCCCCGACCCTTCCGACGTGGAGACATTGCTTGAGGATCGCAAGCCCTTTCTCAGCGGAGGCAGCGCACAGGTACTGATTCCGCCGGGCGATGCAGCTTCTGTGGTGATCGGAGCGATCGACTGGATCGAAACCGAGCTCGGTGCTTCGGGTGGCGCGTTCATCGGCGGAGCCTCTTCCTCGATTCTCGATTTTTCGCTCTATCACGGGTTTTGGTTTATCCATCAGTCGGGGTTGCTCGACGGATTGCTGGCAGATCGGCCGTATGTCGCGGCGTGGGTCGAACGTGTGCGCAAGATCGGCCACGGAAAACCTCAGGACATGAACGCTGTAGAGGCCATCGCAGTGGCTGCAAGTAGTTCGCCTGTGTTACCCGAGCCTTTCGATTCGACCGGCCTGGATGGGCTGTCGCCCGGCGACCCAGTGACGGTGGCAGCGACCGATTATGGCGTCGATCCGACGTCCGGTCGGCTGGTCACCGCAACGCGCAGTTCGGTCGTCGTTGCGCGCGAGGATGCGCGGGCGGGGAAAGTGCATGTGCACTTCCCGCGCATGGGGTTCCGTATTTCGCGCAGTTAGCCTGGCGTTGCGGGAGAGCCTATCGGCGGGCGTGTCGCTATGGCGTCAAGGATGAGCTGCCGCTCGGTTTCGCTGGCTCTGCCCCAGCGCGCGATCTCGTCCAGGGTGCGCCGGCAGCCGAAACACAGCCCGGAGCGTGGTTCGATTTCGCAGCGCTTGACACAGGGCGATTCAACCATCGGGAGTTCCTGCTGCGCTTCCGGTCGGGCCGGCCCGTAGCTGCGCGATGGCTTGCTGCGCCGCGCGGTAGCGGGCGTCATCCTCCAGCTCGGTCCACGACAGCGCACAGCGTTGCGGCAGCAGACGTTCCTTGCGCGCTGCGCGTAGCGGGTCTGCTTCAGGGCGCCACTGATCGAGCAGGGTGGCCACCGACTCAGGCGCATTGCAGACCAGCAGCGCATCGCAGCCCGCCGACCACGCTGCATTCACGCGTTCGACGATGCCGCCGGCGACGGCGGCGCCTTCCATTGATAGATCATCGCTGAAGATCACGCCGTCAAAACTGAGCTCGCGGCGCAGCTTGCCGATCCACAGCGGCGAAAAGCCGGCGGGGCGGCTGTCTACCTTCGGGTAGATAACGTGTGCGGGCATCATCGCGTCCAGGTCGAGGGCACCGAAGGGCGCCATGTCGCGGACGATTGCGGCCTCGTCGCGGTCGTCCACCGGAATTGCCACGTGGGAGTCGGCCTCGACCCAGCCGTGGCCGGGGAAGTGCTTGCCGCAGGCGCCCATGCCGGCCTGGCGTAGACCTTCGATCAGCGCACCGGCCAGTCTGGAGACGGCCGCCGGGTCGCTATGGAAGGCGCGGTCACCGATGACCCGGCTGCGGCCGTAATCCAGGTCGAGCACCGGGGTGAAGGAAAAGTCCACGCCGCAGGCGCGCAGTTCGGCGGCGAGCAGGTAGCCGGTAAGACGTGCGGTATCGAGCGCGGTGGCCTGGTCGCGCTGCCAGAGTTCGCCGAGGCGGCGCATCGGCGGCAGTGCGGTGAAGCCTTCGCGGCAGCGCTGCACGCGGCCGCCTTCGTGGTCGATGGTGATCGGTAGCGGCGGCGTGCGCAGCGCGTGCACCTCGGCGCAGAGCGCCGCAAGCTGCGCCCGGTCGCGGTAATTGCGGCTGAACAGGATCAGGCCGCCAATCAGCGGGTGGCTCAAGCGCTGCCGGTCGATGTCGGCCAGTTCTGGCCCGGCGATGTCGATGAACAGCGGGCCGAGCGCAAGCGCGGTCATTGCTTGTCTTCCATTCTTTCCACCACAACGAAGGCCAGCGCGTGTTCGCGCTCGTCCGAGATCGACAGATGGCAGGTGATCCCGCGCGTCGCGACATATTCGGCCAAGGCCCCGTGGAAACGGAACTCCGGTTTGCCGAGTGCGTCGTGGGCGACTTCGATCGCAGGCATCAGTACCGGCTCGCGGATGCCGCTGCCGAAAGCCTTGCCCAGCGCTTCCTTGGCGGCGAGGCGCTTGGCAAGAAAACGCCCGGGATCGTTGCTGCTGCGGCAGTCGTCGCGCTCCGTCGGTGCGAGAAATTTCTCCAGCGTACGTTGCGGCAGGCGCGCGTAAAGCTCGGCCATGCGGGAGACGACCACCAGGTCCGTCCCAACGCCGAAAATCATGGCTGCGCGGCCTCCGTCATCAGCCGTTTCATCTCCCGTACAGCTTCGCGCAGGCCAACGAAGACGCTGCGGCTGATGATGGAATGTCCGATATGCAGTTCGCGTACGCCGGGCAGGCCGGCGATGGCGCCGACGTTGTAGTAGTTCAGTGCATGCCCGGCATTGAAGCGCATGCCGAGCCCGATGATGGCCTTGCCGGCGGCCGCCACCTTGGCCACCTCGGCGCGCACGGCAGCGCTTTCGCGGTCGCGGCCTTGGTTATGGAAGGCGTGCGCATAGGGGCCGGTATGGATTTCGCAGACCTTGGCGCCGATGCGTGCGGCCGCTTCGACCTGATGCAATTCGGCGTCAATGAAAACGCTGGTGACGATGCCGGCATCGGCGAGGCGCGCGACGACCTCCTTGAGGCGGGGCTCCTGGCCGGCGACGTCGAGGCCGCCTTCGGTGGTGACTTCGTGGCGGCCTTCGGGCACCAGCATCGCCATTTCAGGACAGGTGCGGCAGGCGATGGCGACCATTTCGTCGGTGGCGGCCATCTCCAGGTTGAGCTTGATCTGGGTAAGCTCGCGCAGGCGGCGGACGTCGTCGTCCTGAATGTGGCGGCGATCCTCGCGCAGATGTACGGTGATGCCGTCGGCACCCCCGAGGTGGGCTTCGACAGTGGCCCACACCGGGTCCGGTTCCCAGGTCCGGCGCGCCTGGCGCAGCGTGGCGACGTGGTCGATATTGACGCCGAGTTCGATCATAGACAGCCTTTCAAAAAACGCTTGCCGTTCATTAAAACTCCTGAAGCTCAATGAACACGCGCCTCGATTGCAACGTTTGGCCGTTGAGGTGGTGGGCCATCAGTTGGCGCATCAATCCCTTGCTCTCCGCTAGCGTGCGTGGATCGCGGTAATCGTCGGCGGCGAGGTCGAGCAGCGTTTTGCCGGCAAGGGTCGGCGCGCTTTCATCGGCGGTGGCCTCAATCGGTCCGCGTTCAGGGTAGAACAGATAGTGTGCTTCGGGGCGGATCGCCTGCCCGCGAACGTCTTTGTCCAGGGTGAGCCCGTAACCGATTTCGCGCAGCAGGGCCTTTTCGAAGCGACGCAGTTCCGGGGCGTCGGCAGTACCGGCGGCCAGTGTGGCAAGGGCTTCCTCGTAAGCGTCGAACAGTATGGCGTGGGCGTCCTCCCGCGGCAGCAGGCGGATCAACAACTCGTTCAGGTAATACCCAAGCAGCAGGCAGCGCCCGCGCAACAGCGGAACGCCACCGACCCATTCGGCCTTGGCCAGGGTCTTCACGTCGCCGCCGCCGAACCAGCCCAGCTCAAGCGGCTGGAAGCCGATCAGCACGCCGCGCAAGGCAGAGCGCGGGCGTCGGGCGCCTTTGGCGAGCATCGGAATTCGACCGTGTTCTCGCGAGAACACGTCGGCGATCAGGCTCGTTTCGCTGTAGGGGTAAGTGTGTAGCAGGTAGGCCCGCTGATTGTCGAATCGCTGCTTCACTCGTAGCCCAGTGATTTCAGCGCGCGTTCGTCGTCGGCCCAGCCGCTTTTTACCTTGACCCAGGTTTCCAGCCAGACCTTACCGCCGAACAGGTTCTCCATGTCCTTGCGGGCGTCGGAGGACATGCGCTTCAGTACCTCGCCGCTTTTGCCGATGACGATGCCCTTGTGCGCTTGCTTGTCGACGACGATGGCTGCGTGGATGCGGCGCAGATTGCCTTCCTGTTCGAACTTCTCGATCTCCACGGCGATGCCGTAGGGGAGTTCCTCGCCCAGGTTGCGGAAGAGCTTTTCGCGCAGTATTTCGGCGGCAAGGAAGCGTTCCGATCGGTCGGTGATGTCGTCCGCGTCGAATACCGGCGGTGCTTCGGGCAGGTAGCCCTGTACGGTTTTCAGCAATTCGGCGAGGCCGAGGCTCTTCTCGGCGCTGACAGGCAGCACTTCGGCGAAGGCGTATTCGTTCGCGACCTTCTGGATGAACGGCAGCAGTTGGGCTTTTTCCTCCAGTCGATCGACCTTGTTGATGACCAGCAGTATCGGCCGGCCGGCCGGCAGCAGACGGGCGATTTCGGCCTCGCCGGCGCCCCAGCGCCCCGCCTCGACGACGAACAGAACGACGTCGACGTCGTTCAGCGCCTGGGTCACGCTACGGTTCATCAGCCGGTTGAGTGCGTTTTTGTGGCGGTTTTGAAAGCCCGGGGTATCGACGAAGATGAACTGGCATTCGTCGCTGGTCAGAATGCCGTGGATGCGATGGCGCGTGGTCTGAGCCTTCTTCGATGTGATACTGATCTTTGCCCCGACCAGACGGTTGGTCAGGGTGGATTTGCCGACGTTGGGGCGGCCCACTACGGCGACGAATCCAGTATGAAAACTCATTTCCCCTCCATTTGCTGTAGTACGGTGCGCGCCGCAGCCTGCTCGGCCAGCCTGCGGCTGTTGCCGGTACCCTGGGCTCGCAGGCCAAGTTGCGGTACAGCGCATTCGACCTCGAATTCCTGCGCATGGTCTTCGCCGCGGGTGGACAGCAGCGTGTATTTGGGTAGGTCGTGATGCTTGCCTTGGAGATATTCCTGGAGGGCGGTTTTTGCATCCTTGGTGGATTCGCGCACATCGATGGCATCGATCAGCGGCTGGTAGAGCCGGACGATGACGTCAGCAGCGGCGTCAAAGTTGGCATCGATGGCAATGGCGCCGAAGATCGCTTCGAGCGCATCGGCGAGGATCGAGGGACGGCGGAATCCGCCGCTCTTGAGTTCGCCCTCGCCCAGACGAAGATGGTGGCCGAGGTCGAGGTTCTGCGCCAGAGCCGCCAGCGATTCCTGGCGTACCAGGCTGGCCCGCATACGCGACAGCTCGCCCTCCTTGGCCTGGGGGAAGCTTTGAAAAAGCCGGGTGGCGATGGCGCAGTTGAGAATGCTGTCGCCGAGGAATTCGATGCGCTCGTTGTGTGGAGTGCCGTAACTGCGGTGCGTGAGGGCCTGGGTCAGGAGTTCTTTGCGGATAAAGCTGTATCCCAGCGCTTTCTCGATCCGCTTTCCGCTCATCGATTCTCCGAACTGCCGTCGAACTCGAACAGGATGCTGGCCTTCCAGACCAGCGGAACTTTTTCGGTATAGGCGAAGGTGATCACTATCTGGTCGTTTTCCTTGGTGATCTCCAGATCTTGCGCCGTAACGGCCTTGATATAGGCGACGTCGGCGCGTTTGCCGAAAGCGGTGCGAATCTCTCCGACCGAGGCGTTTTTCAGCGAACTATCGTGGGCAGTCGCCTTGACTTCCTTGAGGATGGTGAAGTACTCGGTGACGGGGGGGAAACACTTGGCGCCGATCAGGGCGACCAGCGCGAAAACGACGCCAAGCCCGGCCAGCCCGGTCAGGCTGAGTCCGCGTTGAGTCGATTTGAACTGACGTTGGAATTTATGCATCGTCCCGTCCCTCACTTGAATGAACCGATCCGCTTCAGATCGCTGAAATTGAACCAGATGAAAAAGGCCCGACCGACGATGTTCTCGTCCGGGACGAAGCCCCAGTAGCGGCTGTCTTGCGAATTGTCGCGATTGTCGCCCATCATGAAGTAGTGTCCGGGCGGGACTTCGCAGACTACACCGCGGTTATTGTAGTTGCATTTGTCCCGGTAAGGCGAGGCGAAGATCTGGCTGATAAAGGCCGGTGCTTCCTTGTCGATGAGGATCGAATGGCTCACCGAACCGAGCTGTTCGGTGTAGCGGGCGGTGTAATAAAGCTTGTCCTTGTCGAGAAAATCGTCCGTCTTCTGCTGCGACACTTCCACGCCGTTGATGGTCAGTCGCTTGTCGATGTAGGCGATCTTGTCGCCGGGCAGGCCGACCACCCGCTTGATATAGTCGATGGAAGGGTCGACCGGCCAGCGAAACACCATCACGTCGCCACGTTGCGGATTATTGATCTCCATGACCTTACGGTTGAGCACCGGCAGACGGATGCCGTAGGTGTATTTGTTCACCAGGATGAAGTCGCCGACCAGCAGCGTCGGGATCATCGAGCCGGACGGAATCTTGTAGGGCTCGACCAGGAAGGAGCGGAGCATAAATACGGCAAGGATCACCGGAAAGAAGCTGGCTCCGTATTCGACCCACAGCGGTTCGCCGGCATCCGCCGGGCGGCGCTTGCGAAACACGTATTTGTCGGCCGTCCAGAGGGCGCCGGTGGCGATGCAGAGCAGGAAAAGGATCAGGGCGAAATTCATGGGGGTTCCGTTTTACTTGTCGCCGACGCGCAGCACCGCGAGGAAGGCTTCCTGGGGGATCTCGACACTTCCGACCTGCTTCATGCGCTTCTTGCCTGCCTTTTGTTTTTCCAGCAGTTTTTTCTTGCGCGAGATGTCGCCGCCATAGCATTTCGCCAGCACGTCCTTGCGCATGGCCTTGACGTTTTCGCGGGCGACGATGGTCGAACCGATGGCGGCCTGGATGGCTACGTCGTACATCTGGCGCGGAATCAACTCGCGCATCTTGGCCGCCAGTTCGCGTCCGCGATACGGCGCGTTGGCCCGGTGTACGATTAGCGAAAGAGCGTCGACCTTCTCACTGTTGATCAGAACGTCGAGCTTGACCACATCGGCTGAGCGGTATTCCTTGAAGTCGTAGTCGAGCGAGGCATAGCCGCGGGAGACGGACTTCAGCTTGTCGAAGAAGTCCATCACCACTTCCGCCATCGGCATGTCGTAGGTGACCTGCACCTGGCGGCCGTGATAGGCGAGATTCACTTGTGAACCGCGCTTGGACTCGCACAGGGTGATGACCGAGCCCAGATATTCCTGGGGCACGAAAATCTTTGCGGTAATGATCGGTTCGCGGATTTCCTCGACCTTTTGGATTTCCGGCAGCTTGGCCGGATTTTCCACCTGGATCGTCGTTCCGTCGCGCATCAAAACTTCATACACCACGGTCGGCGCTGTGGTGATGAGGTTCATGTCGAATTCGCGTTCCAGGCGTTCCTGCACGATTTCCATGTGCAGCAGGCCGAGAAAACCGCAACGGAAGCCGAAGCCCAGCGCTTGCGAAACTTCCGGTTCGTATTGCAGCGACGCATCGTTGAGATGCAGCTTTTCCAGCGAGTCGCGCAGGGAGTCGTACTGATTCGACTCCACCGGATAGAGGCCGGCGAAGACCTGCGGCTTGATTTCCTTGAAGCCCGGCAAAGCGGCGGCGGCGGGACGCTCTGCCAGCGTGACCGTATCGCCGACCTTGGCGGCCTGGAGTTCCTTGATACCCGAGATGATGAAACCCACTTCGCCCGCCGAGAGCTGAGTCTTTGTCAGGGATTTCGGAGTAAATACGCCGACCTGTTCGCACAGATGCAGGCTGCCGGTGGACATCAGCTTGATTTTTTCCTTGGCCCTGAGGCTGCCGTCTATGACGCGTACCAGCATGACCACGCCGACGTAGTTGTCGAACCAGGAATCAATGATGAGTGCCTTCAGCGGCGCTTCGGGATCGCCCTGGGGTGCGGGGATGCGTGCAATCACCGCTTCGAGGATGTCGTCTACGCCCATGCCGGTCTTGGCCGAGCAGGGGATCGCGTCGGTGGCATCGATGCCGATCACGTCCTCGATTTCCTGGCGGGCGTTGTCCGGGTCGGCCTGCGGCAGATCCATTTTGTTGAGTACCGGCACCACGTCTACGCCAAGCTCGATGGCGGTGTAGCAATTCGCTACGGTTTGGGCCTCGACTCCCTGGGAGGCATCGACTACCAGCAGCGCCCCTTCACAGGCGGAGAGCGAGCGCGAAACTTCATACGAGAAGTCTACGTGGCCTGGGGTGTCGATCAGATTTAGGTTATAGATTTGGCCGTCCTGGGCTTTGTACTGGAGAGCCGCGGTCTGCGCCTTGATGGTGATGCCGCGCTCCTTCTCCAGTTCCATCGAGTCCAGTACCTGGGCTTCCATTTCCCGGTCGGAGAGGCCGCCGCAACGCTGGATGATGCGGTCGGCAAGCGTGGATTTGCCGTGGTCGATATGGGCAATTATGGAAAAGTTGCGGATGTGCTTCATGGGGGCGGAAACGTTGGCGAGGCGGTGGTGTTGCGCACCCCGATGCCGATCTTTAAAAAGGGGGCGGATTTTACCCGGAACGCCGGCCTAGGGGTTTGTTCGGACGAGGTTTTTCAGCGTTTCTCGCGGATCAGGCGTGCTTTTTCGCGCTCCCAGTCCCGCTCCTTTTCACTCTCGCGCTTGTCGTACTGTTTTTTGCCCTTGGCCAGCCCTATGGCGAGCTTGATGCGGCCCTTGCTGAAGTGCAGGTCCAGCGGTATCAGCGCATACCCCGCGCGCTCCACTTTGCCGATCAGCCTTTCGATCTCGCGCTGGTGCAATAACAGCTTGCGGGTGCGTACTGGGTCGGGGTTGACGTGGGTCGACGCGGTAGTGAGGGGGCTGATATGGGCGCCGATGAGGAAAACCTCGCCGTTCTTCACCACCACATAGGCTTCCTTGAGCTGGGCGCGTCCGGCGCGGATGGCTTTGGCTTCCCAGCCTTCGAGTACCAGTCCGGCCTCGAAGCGTTCTTCGACGAAGTAGTCGTGAAACGCTTTCTTGTTGTCGACGATGCTCATGAGGAGGGTGCAGGGTAGAATCGCACATTCTAAACCAGCCGCCCAGCATGGCCGTCGTCGATAAATCCGTCCTCATCGAACGCACTCCGGCGCAGATATTCGAGCTGGTGGATCGGGTCGAGGACTATCCCCTGTTCCTTCCCTGGTGCGGCGGTGTCGAGTTGCACGAGCGCAGCGGCAATCGCACGGTGGCGACGCTACACATCAATTACCATGGTTTGAAGTCGCATTTTTCAACGGAGAACGAAAAGGATCCGCCCCACTGGATGCGCCTGAGGCTCAAAGATGGTCCGCTGAAGCATCTTGACGGCCACTGGAAATTCATCCCGCTGGGGGATACCGCCTGCAAGATCGAATTCAAACTTCATTACGAGTTTTCCAGCAAACTGCTGGAAAAGGCTCTTGGGCCGGTGTTCAATCATATTGCCAACACGTTTGTCGAATCCTTCGTCAAACGTGCTCATCAATGCTATGACTGACTTCATTGAAATTCAGGTGGTCTACGCCCGGCCGGAGCGCCAGGAGTTGGTTTCCCTCAAGTTGCCCGCCGGGGCGACCCTGCGCCAGGCGGTGGAAGCCTCGGGCCTGATGCAGAAATATCCGGAAATCGATCTCGCAACCGGCAAGTTCGGCCTCTACGCGAAGCTCTCCAAATCCGACGCCGTGCTGCGCAATCGTGATCGGGTGGAAATCTACCGTCCGCTGATCGCCGATCCGAAGGAGGTGCGCAAGCAGCGTGCCGCCGAGGGCAAAGCGATGAAAAAGGGTGGCGGCGCCGACGAATGATCCGCATTTTGCGGTGCCGGCCTGGCTGCGTATAATCGCGCTTTGCCAAAGAGGAAAACAGCATGCGACTCACCCAGAAGGCGCTGACGTTTGACGACGTCCTCCTGGTCCCCGCCCACTCTACGGTCCTTCCGCGCGACGTCAGCCTTGCGACGCGGCTGACCCGCAACATCCGCCTCAATCTGCCCCTCGTTTCGGCTGCCATGGATACGGTGACCGAGGCTCGTCTGGCCATTGCGCTGGCACAGGAGGGAGGCATCGGCATTGTGCACAAAAACCTCAGCCCGCGTGCCCAGGCGGCCGAAGTTGCCAAGGTCAAGCGCTTCGAGACCGGAGTGCTGAAGGACCCGATCACCATTCCGCCAACGCTGACCGTGCGCGAAGTGCTCGGATTGACGCGCAGCCACAAGATTTCCGGCCTGCCGGTGGTCGATGGCGGCAAGGTGGTAGGCATCGTCACTAACCGCGACCTGCGCTTCGAAGATAACCTTGATCAGCCTGTCGGCTCCATCATGACTCAGCGCGAACGTCTGGTGACGGTGAAGGAGGGGGCGTCCATCGAAGAGGCCAAGGCACTGATGCACAAGCATCGTCTAGAGCGGGTGCTGGTAGTGAACGACGCCTTCGAACTACGCGGCCTGATGACGGTGAAGGACATCCTCAAATCCAGCGAACACCCCGACGCTTCGAAGGATGATTTCGGTCGCCTGCGCGTCGGCGCCGCGGTGGGCACCGGCGATGGTACCGAGGAGCGAGTTGCGCTGCTGGTCGAGGCTGGGGTCGACGTTCTCGTTGTCGATACAGCACATGGCCACTCCGAGGGTGTCCTACAGCGCGTGCAGTGGGTGAAGAAGAATTTTCCTCAGGTCGAAGTTATCGGCGGCAACATCGCCACTGCTGCCGCAGCCAAGGCGTTGGTCGATCACGGCGCCGACGGCGTCAAGGTGGGCATCGGCCCCGGTTCGATCTGCACCACGCGGATCGTCGCAGGTGTCGGCGTGCCGCAGATCACAGCGGTGGACAATGTTGCCAACGCCCTTGCGCCGCTCGGTGTGCCGCTGATCGCCGACGGCGGTATCCGCTTCTCCGGCGATATTTCCAAGGCCGTTGCGGCCGGTGCCAACTGCGTGATGCTCGGCGGCCTGTTTGCCGGCACCGAGGAGGCTCCGGGAGAAACCGTCCTGTTCCAGGGCCGCTCCTACAAGTCCTACCGTGGCATGGGGTCGCTGGGAGCGATGAAGGAAGGTGCCGCCGACCGTTACTTCCAGGATTCCGACGCCAACGTCGAAAAACTGGTTCCCGAGGGGATAGAAGGCCGAGTGCCGTACAAAGGCTCGGTCGGCGCGGTGATCCATCAACTGATGGGTGGCCTGCGAGCCTCGATGGGCTATGTCGGCTGCCGCACGATCGACGAAATGCGCAGCAAGGCGGAATTCGTCGAAATCACCTCGGCCGGCATCCGCGAATCCCACGTGCATGACGTGCAGATCACCAAGGAAGCGCCGAACTACCATATCGACTGACCGGCACCGGCCGGACAAAGGCGGCTGCGGCCGCCTTTGTTGTTTTCAGGGTTGAACACCATGTCCCACAAAAAGATTCTGATCCTCGATTTCGGCTCCCAGGTGAGCCAGCTCATCGCCCGCCGCGTACGCGAGCAGCAGGTGTATTGCGAACTGCACTCCTACGATGTCAGTGAGGCCTTCATCCGCGAATTCGATCCGCAGGGGATCATTCTTTCGGGCGGCCCGAATTCGGTCTATGCAGCCGAGGAATGGCGCGCGCCGCAAGTGGTGTTCGAACTCGGCGTGCCGGTGCTCGGCATCTGCTACGGCATGCAGACCATGGCGCAGCAACTGGGCGGTACGGTGGAGTCGTCGAACACGCGTGAATTCGGTTATGCGGAAATCCGCGCTCGCGGCCATTCGCGCCTGTTCAATGGCATTCAGGACAACACCAACGCGGAGGGCCATGGCCTGCTCGACGTCTGGATGAGCCACGGCGACAAGGTCACCGCACTGCCCGCCGGCTTCAAGGTGATCGGCAGCAGCGATTCCTGTGCGGTAGCGGCCATGGCCGACGAGGAGCGGCGTTTCTACGGTGTGCAGTTCCATCCGGAAGTGACCCACACCCTCAAGGGCCGCGAGATGTTTGCGCGCTTCGTGCATGACATCTGCGGTATCGGCGCCGACTGGACCATGCCCGGCTACATCGACGAAGCGGTGGCCAAGATTCGCCAGCAGGTCGGCAAGGAAGAGGTAATCCTCGGCCTCTCCGGCGGCGTCGATTCCTCGGTTGCCGCGGCGCTGATCCACCGCGCCATCGGCGATCAGCTCACCTGCGTGTTCGTGGATAACGGCCTGCTGCGCCTCAACGAAGCCGATCAGGTGATGCAGACTTTCGCCCGTAACCTCGGCGTCAAGGTGATCCCTGTCGACGCCACCGATCAGTTCATGAGCCACCTACAGGGCGTCACCGATCCGGAGCAGAAGCGCAAGATCATCGGCCGCGAATTCGTCGAGGTTTTCCAGGCCGAATCGCAAAAACTCGCCAACGCCAAATGGCTGGCGCAAGGCACCATCTATCCCGACGTGATCGAGTCCGCCGGCGCCAAGACCAAGAAGGCGCACACCATCAAGTCCCACCACAACGTCGGTGGGCTGCCCGAGACACTGAACCTCAAACTGCTCGAACCGCTGCGCGAACTGTTCAAGGACGAGGTGCGCGAACTCGGCGTCGCTCTCGGCCTGCCGCACGAGATGGTCTATCGCCATCCCTTCCCCGGCCCCGGCCTCGGCGTGCGTATCCTCGGCGAAGTTAAGGCCGAGTTTGCCGATCTGCTGCGCCGCGCTGACGCCATCTTCATCGACGAACTGCGCGCCGCCGACTGGTACGACAAGACCAGCCAGGCCTTCGCCGTATTCCTGCCGGTGAAGAGCGTCGGCGTCATGGGCGACGGCCGCACCTACGAATACGTCGTCGCGCTGCGCGCCGTGCAGACCCAGGACTTCATGACCGCCCACTGGGCAGAGCTTCCGCACAGCCTGCTGGGCAAGGTGAGCAACCGCATCATCAACGAAGTGCGTGGCATCAATCGCGTGGTCTACGACATCTCTGGCAAGCCGCCCGCCACAATTGAGTGGGAATAATTACATAGCGTTTCGGTACTATTCGTACCTATTCAAAAAACACGAAAACCCCTTGGTAAAACAATGGGTTTTCTGTTTTTTACTATTCCTGACTATTCAGGGTAGCCCACATCTGGAGACGGTATCGGTGACGGTATTGGCATTTCTTGAGAGCTTCAGTAACATCGATACCGTCAACATCAAATGGACGCGTTGACGGTATCGTGAAATGCAAAACCCAGTAACCATGCGGGTTGGCTGGCGAAATTAGGGAATTTTGCGTTGACGGTATCGGCGACCAGGAAAGGGCCACCATGCTTACCGATACCCAACTGAAGAACCTCAAGCCGACCGGCAAGTTGTACAAGCTGGTCGATCGTGACGGCCTCTATGTCGCGGTTACCCCGTCAGGAGTTGTTTCCTTCCGTTACGACTATCGACTGAACGGCCGGCGGGAAACTCTCGTTCTTGGGCAATACGGCCCAGAAGGCCTGACCTTGGGCGAGGCTAGAGAGAAACTGATCGAAGCCAAAAAGGAAATTGCTGCAGGGAAGTCACCCGCCAAGGAAAAGCAGCGTTCAATTCAGAAATCGAAAGCGGCGAAAACTTTCGGCGAGTTCTCGACCCTGTGGCTGAAGGAATATCGCATGGCGGACAGTACCCGGGACATGAGGAAATCTGTCATTGATCGCGATATCGAGCCCGAGTTTGGCCGACGTCTTCTCAAGGAAATCGCGGCTGAAGATTTGCGGGCACTGTGCGAAAGGGTCAAGACTCAGCGCAATGCACCGGCAACGGCCGTTCACATCCGGGACATTGTTGCTCAGGTTTTCAGGTTTGCGATCGAGCGTGGTCACAAGGTCGCAAATCCTGCTGATGATGTCAGGGCATCCTCGATCGCGACCTTCAAGCCCAAAGATCGGGCGCTTTCCCCAGACGAAATCAGGATTTTCTTCCAGGAGTTGGATTTGGTACCGACGCTGCCAACAATCCGGTTGGCGTTGAAGCTTGTACTTCTTACGCTCATCCGCAAGGGCGAGCTTCTCAATGCGACCTGGGATGAGATGGATTTCGTTGGCGCCAAGTGGATCATCCCCGCGCAGAGAATGAAGGCCAGAAGGCCCCATGTGATTTACTTGCCCGACCAGGCCATGGACATCATGATTGCGCTGAAGACCTGCGCAGGAGGATCCAATTTTATCTTGCCGTCCCGGTATGAAGGTGACAAGGGAATGTCCAACAATACCCTCAATCGCGTTATTACTGTCACGGTCGAGCATGCGAAGAAAAAGGATTTGCCTCTGGACGATTTCACCGTTCATGATCTCCGCAGAACGGGTTCAACGCTTCTGCATGAGGCGGGATTTAATACCGACTGGATTGAGAAATGCCTGGCCCATGAGCAGAAGGGAGTCAGGGCCGTCTACAACAAGGCAGAGTATGCGGATCAGCGCAAGGACATGCTCCAGCAATGGGCAAACATGGTAGATGCGTGGATTGCCGGGAAAGAAATCACGCCCATTCATCGTCCCACCCGCGCGGCGGCGTAGAAATCTGATGCTACCGAGCGGGCCGGTGCCGGCGTCAGGCCTGTTTTTGGACAGGTCTGAATTTGCGTTTTTGGACGTCCGGGGAAAGCTGGGGTTGGATGAGCGCTGAGCGTCTTTCTTGAATCCAGTTCTCCACTTCGTCAAGATCCCAGACAACGCAACGTGGCGTTAGATTGAATCTATTGGGAAAGCCACCGGACTTTTCGAGCCGGTAAATTGCCGAGTCGGAAAGTGGGATTAGACGGAGTAGTTCTTCGCGTCTGATCAAGCGCTTGACCTGTATTGGTTTGCTCATTGTCGATTCCTGACTATTCAGTACTATCGACAATTACAGTCTGTTATGAGGCGGTCGGGATTTTGAAATCGATCCAAAAAGGGCGCATTTCGAGATTGCTACTTACACTGGCGTCCCTAATAGGGCGTTGCTTCGTGGGGCTGCGGTGGCCCCCTCAAACCGATTGAAAGCGTTCGATCAATGCAATAGGAATGCAATAGGAAGCTGTGCTATCTCAGCGAGATGAGTCCTGATATACTCTGCGGCGATGCGTACCTACCTCACCTTCATTCTTGCCATGCTGCTCTCGCTGAACACCGCCTTTGCGGTTGCGGCTAGCTATTGCCAGCATCAGAAGGAATCTCCGCGGGCAGCGCATTTCGGGCATCACATGCATCAACATGATCGCTCGACGGACAAGTCGAGCGACACCGGAACCCAGATCGATCCTGACTGCGGATTCTGTCATCTGTCGTTCTCGTCGTTTGTGCCGGCTTTCTCGCCGATCCTTGGCGATAACAGCCCACCCCAACTCATTGCCCCCTCGGTCGCGGAGTTCAGCTCCGCCACTGTCGATCCCTTCGACCGTCCGCCACTCGCCCGCCTCGCCTGATCCGGCGGGACGCGCTTCACTCTTTTTTCGTCCTTGACGGCTGACTGAGTCCGCGCCAGCGGGCTGTCGGCGCGTCCCGTCGGATTCTTCGCATGGTTCAACTTGCTAAGGATTTCGATGAATAAGACACTATTGCTATCGCTGGGGCTGCTCGCCACGCTGCCTGTCCTCGCACAAAACTCACAGTTCCTGGTGAAGACGGTGGCGACACCCGCGCCCGCCGGACTCGCCGCGCCGGCGACTGACCTGCCACTGACCCTGGAACACGCCTGGCAACTCGCCGAACAGGCCAACCCCGCCCTGAAGAGCGCGCAGGCGAACCTCGCTGCCGCCGAAGGGCAACTTGCCGACGCGCAAGGCTTGCTCTGGAACAACCCGCAGATCGCCGCCGAGCGCCTGCGGCGGACGGTGCCTGACCCGACACTGAACGACCGCACGCAGCGCGAATGGAATGTCGGCCTGACGCAGACGCTGGAGATTGCCGGCCAGCAGGGCTATCGGCGCACGGCGGCGGAGCAGGATCTGGCGGCACTGCGCGAAACGATCAAGGAAGCACGGCGGCAGTTGCGTGCCGAGGTCGAGCAGAAATTCGTCCGCGTGGTGGCCCTGCAATTGCGCGCCGAGATGGAAACGGGGCTGGTCGACCTGATCCGGGAGAACAACACCGTCACGCGCAAGCGCTTCGACGCGGGCGAAGACACCAAGCTAGACGCCAACCTCGCCGAAGTCGAACTCGGGCGGGCACGCAACCAGCTCGAAACCATTGGCGAACAGTTGATCCAGGCCCGCGCGGAACTGGCTACCCTGCTGCAACTGCCTGCAGAAAAACTCCCCGCCGTCAGCGGCGCACTCGTTGTCAAACCGGCACTGCCCTATACCCTCGATCAACTGCTCACGGTCGCCGCCAGCCGTGCCCAGTTGCGCGCCCTCGATCACCGTGAGCAAGCGGCGCGCAACCGGCTCGGCCTCGAACGGGCGGCAGTCTACCCGGACATCACCATCGGCCTGAATTCTGCCCGCGAAGGCCCCGGCGATGCCCGCGAGAAGGTTGTCGGATTGAGCGTATCGGTCCCCTTGCCGTTCTTCCGGCGCAATGCCGCCGGCATCGGCAAGGCATCGACTGAGCTGACCCAGGCCGAGATCGAGAAGCAGGCCACCGGCCGTGATATCCGCGCCCGCGTCCTGGCGCTGTGGCAGAAGCTCGACAGCCTGCGCCAGCGAACGCAACGGCTCGACCAGTCGGTGCTGCAACGCCTTGAAGAAAACCAGCGCCTGTCGACCGCCGCCTACCGTGCCGGCGAGATCAGCCTCGTCCAGATGCTGCTCGCCACCCGGCAGGTGCTCGACACCCGCCGTGAAGTGCTGGAGGCCATGACCGACTTCGCCCTGACGCGCAGCGAACTGGAACAAACCGCCGGCTGGAGCGCGAGCCAATGAAGGCCGCACCCGCCCTCGCCGGCCAACCCACCCGCATCGGAAAAGACCTCATGAAGACATCGAAAACCAATCTGCCCCTTGCCTTGGCCATCGGTCTGGCGGTACTTGCCCTGACCGCTTGCGACAAGCCGGAGCCGACCGCGAAGGCGGCGCCAGCGGCAACACAACCAGCCGCCGCGCCCAGCGGCGGCGCCGACAAGGCCGGCGACAAGCGCGGCGAACCCAAGGAAGGTGAAGCCGGCCATGGCGAAGCAGGTTTGTTGAAGCTCAGCGCCGAAGAAATCGAGACCGCCGGAATCAAGGTCGAAGAACTCGCGGCGCAGGAAATCAGCGAACAGTTGATCGTAACCGCCACCATCCGTCCCAATCAGGATCGCATCACGCATATCGCGCCACGCGTACCGGGGCGCATCGTCAAAGTTCAAGCCAATCTCGGCGATCAGGTCAAGGCCGGTCAGGCGCTAGTCGTCCTCGACAGCCTGGAAGTCGGCGAGGCGCACTCGGCCTATCTTCAGGCGAAGACCCAGCTCGCGGTGACCAAGGCCGACTTCGAGCGGGCCGAGAAACTGCACGGCGAGCAGATCATCGCGCAGAAGGACCACCTGCGTGCCCACGCCGAATACGACAAGGCGCAGGCTGCGTTCGCCGCTGCCGGCGACAAGCTGCGCATGCTCGGTGTCGGCTCGGCGCCGGCCGAGGACGGCCGGGCGGTATCGACCTTCCCGTTGAGCACGCCGTTCGCCGGAACGGTGATCGAGAAGCACGCCATCCTTGGCGAACTGGCGCAACCCGACAAATCGGTGTTCACCGTCGCCGACCTGTCGCGCCTGTGGATCGAGGCCAACCTGTTCGAGAAGGATCTCGGTCGCGTCAAGCCCGGCGCCGAGGCTGTTGTTACGGTCGATGCCTATCCCGGCGAGTCCTTCCAGGGCAAGCTCACCTACATTGCGGCGGTCGTGGACAAGGAGACGCGCACCGTCCCGGCCCGCGTCGAGGTCGCCAATCCGGGCGGCCGGCTCAAGCCCGAGATGTTCGCCACTGCCGCAATACGTACCGTCGGAACCAGCGGGACCGCCGCTATCGCCGGCAAGGACAAGGCGCTGGTCTTGCCGCAGGAAGCCGTGGTGTTGATGCAGGGGCAGCCGACGGCCTTCATCGCCGAAGACGGCGGCTTCGAGCCGCGTGTCGTCGAGCTTGGCGACAAACTGCGCGGCAAGGTCGTGATCAGAAGCGGGTTGAAGGCCGGCGACAAGGTGGTGATGGCCGGAAGCTATGCGCTCAAGGCCCGCCTGCTCAAGTCGCAAATCGGCGATTCGCACTGAGGACCGGCCATGCTCAATTCAATAGTCGATCTCTCGCTGCGCTACAAGATCCTGGTACTGGTCGGATTCCTGCTCGTCGTCGTCTTCGGCGTCCAGGCATTCCGTGCCGTGCCGGTCGATGCCTTCCCGGACATGACGCCCGTCCAGGTCAACGTCTACACCGAATCGCCGGGACTCGCCGCCGAGGACGTCGAGAAGCTGCTCACCTTCCCGGTCGAAACGGCGATGGCCGGTTTGCCCGGCGTCGAGGAAATCCGCTCCGTGTCGCTGTTCGGTCTGTCCTACGTCAGCGTCTATTTCAAGGACGACGTCGACATCTACTTCGCCCGCCGGCTGGTCGGCGAAAAGATCATCGAAGCCAAGACGCGCATGCCCGAGGGCTACGGCGAACCGACGCTGGGTCCGAATTCGTCGGGGCTCGGCCAGGTGTTCTGGTACACCATCGAATCGGCCGACCAGAAGCTGAGCGCGATGGACCTGCGCACGCTCCAGGACTGGAACGTCCGCCTGCTGCTGCGCACCGCCGCCGGGGTCGACGATGTCACCTCCTGGGGCGGCGACGAGAAACAGTTCCAGGTGCTGATCCAGCCACAGAAACTGATCAAGTACGGACTCAGCTTCAAGGCGGTGATGGAAGCGCTGGCCGCCAACAACCGGCAGGTCGGCGGCCAGTACGTCAACCTCGGCCGCGAGCAGTATCTGGTGCGCGGTCTCGGCCTGGTCACCGGCAGCCGCGACATCGGCAACATCGTGATCACGCAGCGCGAAGGCGCACCGATCTATGTTCGCGATGTCGCCGAGGTCAAGGAAGCGCCCGGCCTGCGTTTTGGTGCGGTAACCCGGGACGGCAAGGAAGTTGCGCTGGGCATGGCGCTGGCACGCATCAACGAAAACGCCAAGAACGTCGTCGACGCGGTCAAGGCCAAGGTCACGCTGGCCCAGCAGGCGCTGCCCAAGGGGGTGTCGATCAATACCGTGTACGACCGCACGGAACTGGTCGTCAAGGCGCTCGCGACCGCCGAGAGCGCGCTGCTCGAAGGCTCGATCCTGGTCGCCATCGTCCTCTTCCTGTTCCTCGGCGAAATCCGCTCGGCGATCGTCGTCGTCGTCACGCTGCCGCTGGCGATGCTGATCGCCTTCATCCTCATGCAGTACGTCGGCATGTCGGCCAACCTGATGTCGCTGGCCGGCCTGGCGATCGGCATCGGCATGATGGTCGACGGCGCCGTGGTGATGGTCGAGAACGGCTTCCGC
>JALNXH010000014.1 GCA_023230455.1 Rhodocyclaceae bacterium
CAAGACCACCTGTACTGGCGTTGAAATGTTCCGCAAGCTGCTCGACCAGGGGCAAGCGGGCGACAACGTTGGCGTGCTGCTGCGCGGCACCAAGCGCGAAGATGTCGAGCGCGGCCAAGTGCTCTGCAAGCCGGGATCGATCACCCCACATACTCATTTCACGGCCGAGATCTATGTGCTGTCGAAGGACGAGGGCGGGCGTCACACCCCGTTCTTCAATGGTTATCGCCCCCAGTTCTACTTCCGCACGACGGACGTCACCGGTGCAATCGAATTGCCGACGGGGACCGAAATGGTGATGCCGGGCGACAACATCTCGATTACGGTGAAGTTGATTAACCCGATCGCCATGGAAGAAGGTCTGCGCTTTGCCATTCGCGAAGGTGGCCGGACTGTCGGCGCCGGCGTTGTTGCTAAGGTTATCGAGTAATTATTGCAATCGATCAAAAAGGGCGGTATAGTTCCGCCCTTTTCGCGGCTTTGGGCTGCGTTGCTCTTTAAGGATTTTTCATGGCAAGTCAAAAAATTCGTATCCGTCTCAAGGCGTTCGATTACAAATTGATCGACCAGTCCGCTTTGGAGATCGTCGATACGGCAAAGCGGACTGGCGCCGTTGTGCGGGGGCCGGTACCGTTGCCGACACGCATCGAGCGTTTCGATGTGCTGCGCTCGCCACACGTGAACAAGACTTCGCGTGATCAGTTCGAGATTCGTACCCACCTGCGTTTGATGGACATCATCGATCCCACCGATAAAACGGTTGATGCGTTGATGAAGCTTGATCTTCCTGCGGGTGTAGATGTGGAAATTAAGTTGCAATAAAAGTTTGGCAAATCCGCCCTGCATTTGCGGGGCGAGGGAATGCGGCGCAAGCCGTTTTGAAGTCGGGCCCGGCCAATCGTAGCTGGGGTTTTAGGAGAAAAAAATGAGTCTAGGCCTTGTAGGACGCAAGGTCGGCATGACCCGCATCTTTATCGAGGACGGTACTTCCGTTCCGGTCACGGTGTTGGATGTGTCGAACAATCGCGTTACGCAAATCAAGACGCCTGATGCGGACGGCTATGCCGCCGTGCAGGTGACGTTTGGCACGCGTCGCGCCAGTCGGGTAGTCAAGCCCGCGGCGGGGCATTTGGCCAAAGCTGGTGTCGAAGCTGGCCACGTGCTTAAAGAATTCCGTGTCACCCCTGATCAGCTCGATGGCTTCAAGGCGGGTGATGTCGTAGCGGTAACTATTTTCCAGCCTGGTCAGAAGGTCGATGTGACTGGAACGTCCATTGGTAAGGGCTTTGCTGGTGCCATCAAGCGCCACAACTTCTCCTCGAACCGTGCCAGTCACGGTAACTCCGTGTCGCATAACGCGCCTGGTTCGATCGGGATGGCGCAGGATCCGGGCCGGGTATTCCCTGGTAAGCGGATGGCGGGCCATCTAGGCGATGCTAAAACGACCAGTCAAAATTTGGAAGTTGTGCGAATCGACGAGGCCCGTCAGTTGCTGTTGATCAAGGGTGCAGTTCCGGGGTCCAAAGGCGGCGACGTGATCGTTAAGCCGGCGGTGAAGGCATAAGGGGCGGCCATGGAACTCAAACTAATTAACGAACAAGGCCTGCAAGCCTCGACCGTGTCGGCTTCCGACTCCTTGTTTGGTCGCGACTTTAACGAAGCCTTAGTGCATCAGGTGGTGGTGGCTTATCAGGCTAACGCCCGCTCCGGTAATCGGAAGCAGAAGGATCGTGAAGAAGTTCATCACAGCACGAAGAAGCCTTTTCGGCAAAAAGGTACTGGCCGTGCGCGTGCTGGTATGACTTCCTCGCCGTTGTGGCGTGGTGGTGGTCGGATATTTCCGAATTCACCGGAAGAGAATTTCTCGCAAAAAGTTAATCGCAAGATGTACCGCGCTGGTGTGGCTGCCATCCTCTCGCAGCTGGCGCGCGAAGATCGGCTTGCTGTAGTGGAGAATTTTTCGGTCAATGCGCCGAAGACCAAGCTGGTAGCGCAGAAGCTGAAGAGTATGGGCATCGATTCCGTTCTGGTGATTACCGATGTCCTCGACGACAATTTGATGCTTGCCGCTCGGAATCTTCCCAACGTTCTGGTGGTCGAGGCGCATCAGGCCGATCCCGTTTCGCTGGTGCGCTTCCCTAGGGTTTTGATGACCAAGGGCGCGGTGGCCAAGATCGAGGAGATGCTGGCATGATCAATTTCAATCAAGAGCGCTTATTGCAGGTTCTGGTGGCGCCCCAGATATCCGAGAAAGCAACCTATATCGCCGACAAGAACGAACAGGTCGTTTTTTTCGTTATACCGACGGCTACCAAGCCGGAAGTGAAGGCGGCCGTTGAGTTGTTGTTTAAGGTTGAAGTCAAGTCGGTGCAAATGTCCAATCTCAAAGGCAAGACCAAGCGTTCCGGTCGTAGCATGGGACGTCGCAGCGATGTAAAAAAAGCTTTCGTTTCGCTCAAGTCGGGCCAGGAAATCAATTTTGTTGAAGGGGGGGCTGCATAATGGCTCTCGTCAAAGTCAAGCCCACGTCGCCGGGTCGTCGTGCGGTCGTCAAGGTCGTTCATTCGCATCTGCACAAAGGTAAGCCCCATGATGCGCTGATCGAGAAAAAGACCAGCAAGGCGGGGCGTAATGCGCATGGTCGTATTACGGTACGCCATCAGGGTGGCGGCCATAAGCAGCATTACCGAGTAATCGATTTCCGTCGCAACAAGGATGGAATTGTGGGCAAGGTTGAGCGGCTCGAATACGATCCGAACCGTACTGCGCATATCGCACTGATATTGTATGCGGATGGCGAACGTCGTTATATCGTCGCCACCAAGGGCATGGTTGTCGGCCAGGAAGTGGTAAGTGGTTCAGAGGCCCCGATCAAACCGGGTAATGCCTTGCCGATCCGCAACATTCCGGTTGGTACGACCATTCATGCCGTTGAAATTACGCCGGGCAAAGGTGCGCAGCTAGCGCGCTCAGCAGGAGCCTCGGTGCAGTTGCTTGCGCGCGAGGGTGTCTACGCACAGCTGCGCCTTCGCTCTGGGGAGATCCGCCGGGTTCACGTGGAATGCCGCGCAACCATCGGCGAAGTCGGCAACGAAGAAAATAGTCTGCGCAAGATCGGCAAGGCCGGCGCAAATCGTTGGCGCGGTATTCGGCCGACGGTTCGTGGCACGGCGATGAACCCTGTCGACCACCCGCACGGTGGCGGTGAGGGCCGTACTGGCGAGGGCCGCGTTCCCGTTAGTCCTTGGGGCACTCCTGCCAAGGGATATCGTACCCGTAGCAACAAGCGTACAGACAGCATGATTGTCCAGCGTCGTCATAAGCGCTAACAGCGGCGTTAAAAGGAATAGATATGGCACGTTCGATTAAAAAAGGCCCGTTTGTTGACGATCATCTGATCCACAAAGTCGAAGCGGCTCGCGCAGGCAACGACAAGCGTCCGATCAAGACATGGTCTCGCCGTTCAACAATCCTTCCCGACTTCGTCGGATTGACCATTGCGGTGCATAACGGGAAGCAGCATATCCCAGTGTATGTGTCGGAGAATATGGTTGGTCACAAGCTCGGAGAGTTTGCCCTGACGCGTACGTTCAAGGGTCATACCGGCGGCAAGAAGGCCGCGGCGAAGAGGTAAGGAGTGGTGATGGAAACCAATGCGACTTTGCGCGGTGTCCGGCTGTCTGCCCAGAAAGGCCGTCTAGTGGCTGATCTGGTTCGGGGTAAGTCGGTCGATCAAGCGCTCAACATCCTAGCGTTCAGTCCCAAAAAAGGCGCCGGCATCATCAAGAAGGTTCTGGAATCGGCAATTGCCAATGCAGAACATAACGATGGTGCGGATATCGACGTCTTGAAGGTGACGCGAATTTACGTTGAAAAGGCGGCTGTACTCAAGCGGTTTACCGCTCGTGCAAAAGGGCGGGGTAATCGTATCGTGAAGCCGACCTGCCACATTTTCGTGACCGTCGGGGATTAAGGGGAAATTAATGGGACAAAAGATTCATCCGACTGGTTTCCGCCTCTCGGTCACACGTGACTGGGCTTCGCGCTGGTATGCGAACAGCAAATTCTTCCCGCAGATGCTGAAAGAAGATATTGAGGTTCGCGAATATCTCAAGAAGAAGCTTGCGCACGCCTCGGTTGGTCGCGTGGTCATCGAGCGCCCGGCGAAGAATGCGCGTGTAACCGTGTATAGCGCACGTCCGGGCGTGGTAATAGGCAAGAAGGGCGAGGACATTGAACTCCTCAAAGCCGAGCTTCAGCGCCGCATGGGTGTGCCGGTGCATGTCAATATTGAAGAGATTCGCAAGCCTGAACTCGATGCACAGTTGATCGCGGATTCGATCGCGCAGCAGCTTGAAAAGCGGATTATGTTCCGCCGGGCTATGAAGCGTGCGATGCAGAATGCCATGCGTCTTGGTGCCCAAGGTATCAAGATCATGAGTTCCGGTCGGCTCAATGGTGCTGAAATTGCGCGTACCGAATGGTACCGAGAGGGGCGCGTGCCGCTGCATACGCTTCGCGCCAACATTGATTACAGCACGTCCGAGGCCAAGACCACCTACGGCATCATCGGAATCAAGGTTTGGGTATTCAAAGGCGAGATGCTGGGCAACGGTGAGCAGCCGGTGGCTGCGGATTTGCCTACCGACGAACCGAAGCGGAATCGTCGTGGCGCCAAGCCCGAGGGTGATCGCCCCGGATTTAAGCGTGGAGCCGGAACGGTAGCCCGTAAGCCCGCAGCTGACGTCAAGCCGGAAGGCGGCGATGCTGGCGGGGAAAAGACACCGGTCAAACGTGTGCGTAAGTCACCCGTCCCAGCCGCCACCGAAGGCAAGAAGGAGTAATCGGCGATGCTGCAACCTGCACGCAGAAAATATCGGAAGGAACAGAAGGGGCGCAACACTGGCCTGGCTACTCGCGGAACCAAGGTTAGCTTTGGTGAGTACGGATTGAAGGCGGTTGCCCGTGGTCGCCTTACCGCGCGCCAGATCGAGGCGGCCCGTCGCGCCATGACCCGCCACATCAAGCGTGGCGGACGCATCTGGATTCGCATTTTCCCGGATAAACCCATTTCCAAAAAACCCGCCGAAGTACGGATGGGAAATGGTAAGGGATCGCCCGAATATTGGGTGGCCGAGATCCAGCCGGGCAAGGTGCTCTACGAAATGGACGGTGTCGACGAAGCGCTTGCGCGCGAGGCATTCAAGCTTGCTGCGGCTAAGCTGCCTCTCGAAACCACGTTTGTGATCCGTCATTTGGGGTAAGAGATGAAAGCCAGCGAACTCAGACAAAAGAGCGGGGCAGAGCTCGAAAAGGAACTGCTTGATTTGCGTCGGGCCCAGTTTTCACTGCGCATGCAGGTTGCCACGCAACAGATTGGCAATACCAGCCAGCTTGGAAAGTTGCGCAAGGATATTGCGCGGGTCAAGACCATTCAGCGAGAGAAGGCGTCCGTAAAATGAGCGAAACACAGCAAGCCATGAATCGGTCCCTTCAGGGACGTATCGTCAGCGACAAGATGACGAAGACGGTTACCGTCCTGGTTGAGCGCCGAGTGAAACATCCGGTTATCGGAAAGACCATGATCCGCTCTAAGAAGTACCACGCCCATGTTGAAGGTGTGGAAGTCAAAGACGGTGACCTTGTGCAGATCGAGGAATGTGCCCCGATTTCCAAGACCAAGGCGTGGCGAGTAACCAAGGTACTCGAATCGGTTAGAGCAATCTGACCCGATAAAAACGTAGAAAGTGGTTGACGGATGTAGGGCAGGTAAATACAATCCTGCCTCCTTTCCGGACCCGGCAGCAACAGGTTGGTTGGCATTTTAATGCTGGGTCTTTCCGCCCGAACGGGTTCCAAGACTGACTGAGCTGCCGGCATCGGTGACGCAGGATAAGTTGGAGTGATGAAATGATTCAAATGCAGTCGATGCTCGACGTCGCCGATAATACTGGCGCGCGTTCGGTCATGTGCATCAAGGTGCTGGGCGGCTCTAAGCGCCGCTATGCTGGCATTGGCGATGTCATAAAGGTCAGCATCAAGGATGCTGCGCCGCGAGGTCGTGTGAAAAAGGGCGAGGTGTATAGCGCCGTGGTGGTTCGCACCGCCAAAGGCGTTCGCCGTCCGGATGGCTCGCTGGTTAAGTTCGATGGCAATGCCGCCGTGCTCCTCAATAATAAGCTGGAGCCGATCGGCACCCGCATCTTCGGCCCGGTCACGCGCGAACTGCGTACCGAGCGGTTCATGAAGATCGTGTCCCTGGCCCCTGAGGTTCTCTGAGGATAACCCCATGAACAAGATTCGCAAGGGCGACAATGTGGTCGTCATTACTGGCAAGGACAAGGGTAAGCGCGGCGCGGTGTTGCGTCGAGTCGACGAAGCTCACGTGGTAGTTGAGGGGGTGAATCGCGTCAAGAAGCACGCTCGTCCGAACCCGATGCGCGGTGTGGCTGGCGGCATCGTCGAGAAGGAGATGCCTATCGATATCTCCAATCTGGCGCTGTTCAATCCGGCGACCCAGAAGGGTGATCGGGTCGGCTTCAAGTTGTTGGACGACGGCCGCAAGGTGCGGGTTTTCAAATCCAGCGGCGAAGTAGTGGACGCGTAAGGGGGGATCATGGCGCGCTTGAAGGAGTTTTACAAGGAAACCGTTGTGCCGGAGCTTCTGAAGAAGTTTGGCTACGAGTCGGTTATGGAAGTGCCGCGCATCACTAAGATTACGCTCAACATGGGTGTCGGTGAGGCCGTCGGGGATAAGAAGGTGTTGGAACACGCTGTTGCCGACATGACCAAAATTGCCGGACAAAAGCCGGTAGTTACTAAGGCACGTAAGGCTATTGCCGGCTTCAAGATCCGCGAGGGTTATCCCATCGGCTGTATGGTGACCCTGCGTGGCCCGAAAATGTTCGAATTTCTTGATCGCTTGGTGACTGTTTCAATGCCGCGTATTCGCGATTTTCGCGGTATCGGCGGGAAGGGCTTCGATGGGCGAGGAAATTACAACATCGGTGTGAAAGAGCAGATCATTTTCCCCGAAATCGAATACGACAAAATCGATGCTTTGCGTGGGATGAATATCAGCATTACCACAACAGCGAAAACCGACGAGGAGGCGAAAGCCCTTCTCGCTGCCTTTAAGTTCCCCTTCAAGAATTGAGGGCGTCATGGCGAAACTAGCACTTAAGAACAGAGAAGAGAAGCGTGCAAAAACGGTAGCCAAGTTCGCTGCCAAACGCACGGAGCTCTTTGCCGTAATCAATAACGTGAAACTCTCCGACGAGGAGCGCATGGATGCGCGAGCCAAGCTTCAACAGCTGCCGCGCAATGCAAGTCCGTCCCGTCAGCGCAATCGTTGCGCGCTTACCGGTCGTCCGCGTGGCGTTTTTCGCAAATTTGGGTTGTGCCGCAACAAGCTGCGCGAAATTGCCATGCGCGGTGAAGTGCCCGGCATGACAAAGGCCAGCTGGTAAGGAGATCGAAATGAGTATGACTGATCCGATCGCCGACATGCTGACGCGCATTCGTAATGCACAGCAGGTTGAGAAAAGTTTTGTGTTGATGCCGTCGTCGAAGCTCAAGGTTGCTATTGCGCAGGTGCTTAAGGACGAAGGCTATATAGAAGACTTCGTTGTTCGCGAAGGTGCAGGCAAGGCGGAGCTTGATATTGCACTGAAATATTACGCTGGCCGCCCGGTTATTGAACGCATTGAACGGGTTTCCAAGCCCGGTCTTCGTGTCTATCGGGGCCGGGATGACTTGCCCAAAGTTATGAACGGCCTTGGTGTGGCGATTGTATCCACTCCTAAAGGCGTGATGACTGATCGTAAAGCGCGCGCCAGCAATGTTGGCGGTGAAGTTCTCTGTGTGGTTGCCTAAGGGAGGGTATGCGATGTCTATGTCTCGTGTAGCCAAGTATCCGGTGGAACTGCCCAAGGGCGTCGAAGTTAACCTGTCAGCCTCGGAAATCTCCGTGAAGGGGCCGTTGGGTACGCTAAAGCATTTCATGCTGCCCTCGGTGACGGTGGCGCAGGAAGGTGAGAAGCTCGTTTGTCGCGCTGTTGAGGGCTTGCCCGACGCTCGGGCGATGTCCGGCACGATGCGGGCTGTGGTCAACAACATGGTTACTGGTGTTACCAAAGGCTTTGAGAAGAAGCTAACTCTTGTCGGCGTGGGTTATCGCGCGCAGGCACAAGGGGCTAAGCTGAACCTTTCTCTCGGTTTTTCGCATCCGGTGGTTCATGAGATGCCTGCCGGCATCAAAGTGGAAACTCCGACGCAGACCGAAGTCATCATCAAGGGGATCGACAAGCAGTTGGTCGGTCAGGTGGCTGCCGAAGTTCGCGCCTACCGCTCTCCCGAGCCTTATAAGGGCAAGGGCGTGCGCTACGCTGACGAAGTGGTCGTCATCAAAGAAACCAAGAAGAAGTAAGGGCGCCGAATAATGGACAAGAAACAAGCTCGTTTGCGCAGGGCGCGTAAAACCCGCGCCAAAATTGCTGAGCTCAAGGTTGCGCGTCTCGCGGTACATCGCACCAACAGCCATATCTATGCTCAGATTTTTTCGGACTGCGGCACGAAGGTTTTGGCTACTGCGTCGACCGTTGAGTCTGATGTGCAGAGCGCGGTTACCAACGGTGGCAATGTCGCAGCGGCTGTAGCTGTCGGCAAGTTGATTGCCGAGCGCGCCAAGAATGCCGGTATTGAAACCGTCGCGTTCGACCGCTCCGGGTTCCACTATCACGGTCGCGTCAAGGCGCTGGCCGAAGCTGCCCGTGAAGGCGGACTGAAGTTCTAAGCGAGATCAAAATGGCTAAACCGCAAAGCAAGAAACCGCAGCAGGCCAATGAAGAGCGCGATGACGGCCTGCGCGAAAAGATGGTGTCCATCAACCGCGTTACCAAGGTTGTGAAGGGTGGCCGCATTCTCGGCTTCGCTGCGCTGACCGTGGTGGGAGACGGGGATGGCAGCGTTGGTATGGGTAAAGGCAAATCTCGCGAAGTGCCGGTTGCCGTGCAAAAGGCGATGGAGGAGGCTCGACGCAAGATGCTTCGCGTTAGCCTTAGAGATGGAACTTTGCACCACACCGTGACGGGTAAGCACGGTGCGACGACAGTGCTCATGTCACCTGCTGCGGCCGGTACCGGCGTTATTGCCGGCGGGCCTATGCGAGCCGTATTCGAGGTAATGGGAGTAACTGATATCGTCGCCAAGACTATTGGTTCGACCAATCCGTATAACGTTGTTCGGGCAACGTTGAACGGTCTACAAGCGATGAATACCCCTGCCGAAATCGCTGCCAAGCGTGGCAAGAGCGTGCAGGAACTCAAGGAGTAAAGGCATGGCCGAGAAGAAAATCAAAGTGACGCAGATCAAGAGCGTCATCGGCACCAAACAGGATCACCGCGCCACAATTCGCGGCTTGGGCCTGCGCCGAATCGGCCACACGGTCGAATTGATCGATACGCCTGCTGTGCGCGGGATGGTTAATAAGGTCGCTTACTTGGTTAAGTGCGAGGGCTGATTCATGGAACTGAACAATCTTAAACCGAGTCCCGGCGCCAAGCATGCAGCGAAGCGCGTCGGCCGTGGTATCGGAAGTGGCTTGGGTAAAACGGCCGGTCGCGGACATAAAGGACAGAAGTCGCGAGCTGGAGGTTTCCACAAGGTCGGTTTTGAAGGCGGTCAGATGCCGCTGCAACGCCGCCTGCCAAAACGCGGTTTTGTTTCGCTGACACGAGGCCTTAACGTTGAGGTTCGTCTTTCAGAACTGGATAAACTGCCAATCGAAGAGGTTGATCTGCTAGCGCTCAAGCAGGCCGGTGTGATCGCAGCTGACGCTCTTTCGGCAAAGGTGATTTTGTCCGGCAAGATCGGTCGCAAAGTGATACTCAAAGGTGTCGGTGCCACCAAGGGCGCAAAGGCGGCTATCGAGGCTGCCGGTGGCTTGATCGCTGAGTAAGCGGAAATAGAGCGATGAACCAATCGACTACCAATACGCTCGGGAAAGCAGGAAAGTTCGGCGATCTGTGGCGCCGGCTTTGGTTCCTGCTGGGCGCTTTGGTGGTTTATCGCATCGGTGCGCATATCCCTGTGCCAGGGATTGACCCTGCCCGCCTAGCTGAGCTGTTCCAGTCGCAACAAGGCGGAATCCTGGGGGTGTTCAACCTGTTTTCCGGTGGGGCGCTGTCCAAGTTCACGATTTTCGCGCTGGGCATCATGCCGTACATTTCTTCCTCCATCATCATGCAGTTGATGACGATCGCGGTTCCGTCGCTGGAGGCGCTGAAGAAGGAAGGTGAAGCGGGCCGTCGCAAAATCACCCAATACACGCGCTATGGGACTGTCGCGTTGGCATTGTTTCAGGCGCTGGGGATTGCGGTTGCGCTTGAATCGCAGTCTGGTTTAGTTCTTGACCCGGGCGTAATGTTCCGCCTCACGACGGTTGCTACGTTGGTTACCGGAACGCTATTCCTGATGTGGTTGGGCGAACAAATTACCGAGCGTGGCTTAGGCAATGGTATATCGATCATCATTTTCGCCGGTATCGCCGCCGGTTTGCCTAGCGCCTTGGGCGGGCTGTTTTCGCTGGTGAACACGGGCGCGATGCATCCTGTGACCGCCCTATTTATAGTCGCCTTGATTGGTTTGGTTACGGCCTTTGTGGTGTTTGTTGAACGCGGTCAGCGCAAGATTCTGGTTAATTACGCGAAAAGACAGGTCGGAAACAAAGTTTACGGTGGACAGAGCTCGCATTTGCCCCTCAAGTTGAACATGTCGGGTGTGATCCCTCCGATCTTTGCATCGTCCATTATTCTTTTCCCGGCAACCATTGCCCAATGGTTTGGCTCCTCTGAGCAGATGAACTGGCTGAAAGACGTTGCAGCCAAGTTGTCACCGGGGCAGCCGATATATGTTTTGTTGTACGCTGCAGCAATCGCTTTCTTCTGCTTTTTCTATACGGCGCTGGTCTTCAATTCGAGAGAAACTGCCGACAATTTGAAAAAAAGCGGCGCCTTCGTTCCTGGCATTCGGCCGGGGGAACAGACATCACGTTATATAGATAAGATTTTGATGCGGCTGACTCTGGTCGGCGCTATTTACATCACCTTGGTTTGCTTACTGCCGGAGTTCCTTGTCTTGAAGTGGAATGTGCCGTTCTATTTTGGCGGCACCAGCTTGCTGATTATCGTTGTAGTGACGATGGATTTCATGGCGCAGGTGCAGGCGTATGTGATGTCGCATCAGTATGAAAGTCTACTCAAAAAAGCGAATTTCAAAGGCGCTGGGTTCCCGACGCGTTGAAAGCATATGGCGAAGGAAGATGTGATCGAGATGCAGGGAGAGGTAACGGAAAACCTCCCCAACGCGACTTTCAGGGTGAAGCTGGAAAATGGGCATGTTGTACTTGGGCACATCTCCGGCAAAATGCGGATGCATTACATCCGTATTTTGCCGGGTGACAAGGTGACCGTTCAATTGACCCCTTACGATCTAACAAAAGGGCGCATTGTCTTCCGCGCCAAGTAGTAATTATTCCGGAGAAATATTATGAAGGTCCTGGCTTCGGTCAAGCGTATCTGCCGTAACTGCAAAATCATCCGCCGCAATGGTGTTGTGAGGGTCATCTGTACCGATCCTCGCCACAAACAGCGTCAAGGTTGATTGGTGCTGCTTAGTCCGATATAATTTTATGTTTCGCAATTTTTGGCGATAAACAGCTAAGGTAAGAATATGGCCCGTATCGCAGGTGTCAATATCCCGAATCACCAGCATACCGAGATCGCGTTGACGGCGATTTACGGTATTGGTCGTCCCCGCGCGCAAAAAATCTGCGGCCTAGCCGGCGTCAAGCCGTCAGCCAAGGTTAAAGACCTGACAGACGCAGAAATGGAACGCCTCCGCGAGGAGGTGTCGAAGTTCAGCGTAGAAGGTGACTTGCGTCGTGAAGTGACGATGAACATCAAGCGTCTTATGGACCTTGGCTGTTACCGTGGCGTACGCCATCGCCGTGGCTTACCCGTGCGCGGTCAGCGCACGCGTACCAATGCCCGTACCCGCAAGGGGCCGCGCAAATCCATCGCCGGCGCGAAGAAATAATCAGGAACCAGAACCATGGCGAAGACCGCTACTAAAGTTCGAAAGAAAGTAAAGAAGAATGTTGCAGAGGGCATAGCCCACGTGCATGCTTCTTTTAACAATACGATCATTACGATCACCGATCGCCAAGGGAACGCACTTTCCTGGGCAACCTCCGGGGGCGCCGGTTTTAAGGGCTCGCGGAAGAGTACTCCGTTTGCGGCTCAGGTTGCTGCCGAGGCTGCCGGCAAAGCGGCTCAGGAGTGTGGCGTGAAGAATCTCGAAGTGCGCATCAAGGGCCCGGGCCCCGGTCGCGAATCGGCGGTTCGTGCGTTAAACGCGCTCGGCATGAAAATTACCAGCATTACCGACATAACGCCGGTTCCCCATAATGGCTGCCGCCCTCCCAAGCGGCGCCGTATCTAACGCGCCCCAGAATAATTTAAGGAGTCACAAGTGGCCCGCAATCTAGACGCCAAGTGCCGCCAATGTCGCCGTGAAGGGGAGAAACTATTCCTCAAGGGCGAAAAGTGCTTTACTGATAAATGCGCCATCGAGCGCCGTTCTTACGCTCCTGGGCAACATGGACAGAAGTCCGGCCAGCGACTGTCCGGATACGGCCAGCAACTGCGCGAAAAGCAGAAGATTCGGCGTATTTACGGCTTGCTGGAACGTCAGTTCCGCAGGACGTTTGCCGAAGCGGAACGTCGCAAAGGGCAGACCGGCGAGAATTTGCTCAAGTTGCTCGAAGGCCGTCTGGATACCGTTGCTTTCCGTATGGGGTTCGGTGCCTCGCGTGCTGAGGCGCGTCAGGTTGTTCGCCACAACGGCATTTTGGTGAATGGTAAGCGGGTGAACATCCCGTCTTACAACCTTCGGCCCGGCGACGTCGTGCAGTTGACTGATGCCGCACGCGGTCATCTGCGCACCAAGGCTGCACTCGAGGCAGCGGAATCGCGGGGCTTCCCTGAGTGGCTCGAAGTCAACAGTAAGGAGGCCAAGGGCGTATTCAAGACCTATCCGGTCCGTGCCGAGCTGCCACCTACGATCAACGAAGGCCTTGTTGTCGAACTGTACTCACGTTAATTCGTTTGTCACGCCTGGTGCCTCACTGAGGCGCCAGGCGTTTACTTTTTGAAGGAATGCAGATGCAAAGCAATGCACTTCTGAAGCCGCGTATCGTTGATGTTCAATCAGTATCGCCGGTTCATGCTCGAGTGGTGATGGAGCCGTTTGAGCGTGGTTACGGCCATACTCTTGGCAACGCGCTGCGTCGAATCCTGTTGTCCTCCATGCCCGGCGCTGCGCCGACCGAGGTGACCATCGAGGGGGTGCTGCACGAGTATTCGACCCTGGATGGCATTCGCGAAGATGTGGTCGATATTCTGCTTAATCTAAAGGGGCTTGTGCTAAAGCTGCACCATCGTAGCGAAGCCACATTGACCCTCTCACGTAGCGGCGAAGGTGTGGTTACGGCGCGCGACATCGAACTGCCGCACGACGTCGAGATCATCAACCCCGATCATGTGATTGCGCATCTGACTGCCGGCGGCAAGTTGAACATGCAAATCAAGATCGAAATTGGCCGTGGTTATGAGCCGGCGAACACGCGTCCGGCGGCCAAGGAAGAAGGCAAGGTTATCGGACAAATTCTGTTGGATGCGTCTTTCAGCCCTGTTCGCCGTGTCAGCTACCACGTTGAGTCGGCGCGTGTCGAGCAGCGCACCGATCTCGACAAGCTGATTATTGATCTGGAAACCAACGGTGCTGTGGATCCTGAAGAATCGATTCGGAACGCCGCGCGCATCTTGATGGACCAGCTTTCGGTATTTGCCGATCTGGAAACGACCACGGCAGCTCCGGTCGAACAGAAGCAGCTCCCGGTTGCTCCCGAATTGCTGCGCCCGGTTGATGATCTCGAATTGACGGTACGTTCCGCTAATTGTCTCAAGGCGGAGAACATCTACTACATCGGCGACCTGATTCAGCGTACCGAAACGGAGCTGCTGAAAACTCCGAATCTGGGCCGCAAGTCGCTTAACGAAATCAAGGAAGTGCTGGCTGCACGCGGCCTTACCCTTGGTATGAAGCTCGAGAACTGGCCTCCGGTTGGCCTCGAAAAGTTGGGCTGAACGATTGTTCTGACTATCCCATAACGATCAACCGGCTGCTTGCCTGTGCGGCAGCCACATAAGATAAAGGGAAAATATCATGCGTCACGGTAATGGACTCCGTAAACTCAATCGCACCTCATCGCACCGGGAGGCCATGCTGCGCAACATGGCGGTATCGCTGCTGCGCCATGAGGCAATCAAGACCACCCTCCCGAAAGCCAAGGAATTGCGCCGCGTGGTTGAACCGCTGATCACCCTAGGCAAGAAGCCCAGTTTGGCCAACCGCCGGCTGGCGTTCGACCGCCTGCGCGACCGCGAAATTGTATGCAAAATCTTCGACGTTCTGGGCCCGCGTTTCAGCGCCCGCAATGGCGGCTATTTGCGCATTCTGAAGATGGGCTTCCGCGTTGGCGACAATGCGCCCATGGCCTACGTTGAGCTGCTCGATAAGCCTGAAAAAGCCATTGCCAGCGAGGCTGCTGCCGCTTAAGCACTAGCCGCAAATGCCGCAACAACAAAAAAGGCCGGTTGTCCGGCTTTTTTGTTGTATATCTGGCGCGAATCAGGTTTTAGGTTTTGCCCATCTCCTGCCACAGGGCGCGGGCGAAAGCTTTCCATGCTTTGCCGCCGTGGGTAAGAACCCCACCGTCGGCGCTTTGCTCCATGACTTTCAGCATCAGTTGAGCGAGACCGAACAGTTCCAGCTTGGCCATCCCCTCAGGACTTGATGGATTGCAATCGAGCTGAATTGTCTCCCCGTGGCACGCCAGCGCCTGTCGGGCGAGCTTTCTCACCTGCGGTTCGTTATCCCAGTCGATACCTACGATAATGCCTTTGCGGGCTATTTCGCTTTCCAGTTGTTCTGCTTCAGCGGCGAAGTTTTCGAAATTGGCCATGATCAAGGTCTCCTTTTTCTGCTGCTTTTCCCTTTCAGTGCTTTTGCCAGAAATTGCCCTGTGTAGCTACCTACACATTTTGCGACGGACTCCGGTGTTCCCTCGGCAATGATAAGCCCGCCACCCGCGCCGCCCTCCGGGCCGAGATCAACCACCCAATCCGCAGTCTTGATGACGTCGAGATTATGTTCGATAACCACGATGGTGTTGCCATGATCGCGGAGGCGATGCAGCACTTGTAGCAGCAACTCGATATCCTGGAAATGTAGTCCGGTAGTTGGTTCGTCAAGTATATAGAGGGTGCGACCGGTATCCCGCTTGGATAGTTCCAGGGCAAGTTTAACCCGTTGCGCCTCTCCTCCAGAGAGCGTCGTCGCGCTCTGTCCCAACTGAATATAGGAAAGACCCACATCCATCAGGGTCTGTAGTTTCTTCGCAACCGCCGGGACGGGATCAAAAAAATCGCGGGCCTGTTCCACCGTCATCATCAGCACATCGTGGATCGATTTGCCCTTGTAATGGATATCCAGAGTTTCCCGGTTATAACGTTTGCCATGACACGTATCGCAGGGTACAAACACATCCGGCAGAAAATGCATTTCCACTTTGATCATGCCGTCGCCCTGACAAGCCTCGCAACGGCCGCCCTTGACGTTAAAGGAGAACCGGCCAGGTTCGTAGCCCCTCTGCCGGGCTTCGGGGACGCCCGCCAAGAGTTCTCTGATCGGCGTCAGCAAGCCGGTGTATGTGGCGGGATTGGAGCGGGGCGTTCGCCCGATCGGCGCCTGGTCAACGCTGATCACCTTGTCGAAAAATTCAATGCCTTCAAGTTCATCGTGTGCCGCAGGTTCGGTTGTCGACCCGTAGAGATGGCGGGAAATCGCAGCGTACACCGTGTCGTTGATCAGTGTGGATTTGCCCGACCCGGAAACACCGGTCACGCAGGTCAGCAAGCCTACCGGTAACGCGAGAGTCACATTTCGTAGGTTGTTTCCGCTGGCACCGCGAATGCGGAGTTGGCGCAGAGGATCGGGTACCGATCTTTTCGCCGGCACCTCGATGCGGCGCCGACCGGAAAGATATGCCCCAGTCATCGACTCGGGATTCGCTTCCACCTCTTTGGGCGTTCCCTGCGCGACGACGCAACCGCCGTGCTCGCCGGCGCCGGGTCCCATATCCACCACGTGATCAGCCGCTTCGATGGCCTCCTGGTCGTGCTCGACGACGATTACCGTGTTGCCCAAGTCGCGCAGATGCACCAGGGTCTCAAGCAGGCGGGAATTGTCGCGTTGGTGGAGGCCGATCGATGGTTCGTCGAGCACGTACATAACGCCGGTGAGTCCGGAGCCGATTTGCGACGCGAGCCGAATACGCTGCGCTTCGCCACCGGATAGCGTCTCTGCCGAACGATCAAGAGACAGATAGTCGAGACCGACGTTGATGAGGAAGCCCACCCGGCTACCAATTTCCTTGACGATCTTCTGCGCCACTTGCGCCTTTTGCCCGGTCAACGGCAGATCGATGAAAAAATCGCGGCAGTCGCGCAGCGACATGGCGCTGATTTCCGATATGGTCTTGCTGGCGATCAGAACGTGGCGGGCCTCGCGGCGCAGCCGTGCACCGTGGCATTCCGGGCAGGGTTTCGCATTCAAGTATTTCGCCAGTTCTTCGCGCACCATCAGCGAATCGGTTTCGCGATAGCGCCGCTCAAGATTCGGCACGATACCTTCGAAGGGATGGGTGCGGTCGAAGCGCGTGCCCTTCTCGTTGAGGTAGCGGAATTTGACTGCCTCCTTGCCGGAGCCGTAGAGCACGATGTTTTGAATCTGTTCCGGCAACGCTTCAAATGCCACATCGGTGTCGAAGTCGAAATGGGCAGCCAGGCTTTCCAGCATCTGGAAATAAAACTGGTTGCGCTTGTCCCAGCCTTTGATGGCGCCTGCGGCGAGCCCCAGATGCGGATAGGCCACCACGCGCACCGGGTCGAAAAACTGAATCGAGCCGAGCCCGTCGCATTTGGGGCAAGCACCAACCGGGTTGTTGAAGGAAAATAGTCGCGGTTCCAGTTCCTGTAGAGCATAAGAGCAGGTTGGGCAGGCGAAGCGGGCGGAAAACAGATGTTCGGCACCGCTGTCCATTTCCATGGCGATAGCTCTTCCTTCCGCGTGCTTCAGCGCCGTTTCGAACGATTCCGCGAGGCGCTGGCGCTGATCGCCGCGTACCTTGAGCCGGTCGACCACCACGTCGACGGTGTGCTTGGTGTTCTTTGCCAGTTTGGGCAAGGCATCGATGTCGTGCACCTTGCCGTCTACCCGCAAACGCACGAAGCCTTGGGCGCGCAGTTCGGCAAACAAATCCAACTGCTCGCCTTTGCGATTGGCAACGACCGGCGCCAGCACCATCAGCTTGGTATCTTCCGGGAGCGCTAAAACGTGGTCCACCATTTGTGCAACGCTCATCGCCTCCAGCGGCAGGCCGTGATCGGGGCAATGCGGGGTGCCGGCACGGGCGTAGAGCAGGCGCAGATAGTCGTGAATTTCGGTGACCGTTCCTACCGTGGAACGAGGGTTGTGGCTGGTTGCCTTCTGTTCGATCGAAATTGCCGGCGAAAGCCCCTCAATCAGGTCGACGTCGGGTTTTTCCATCAACTGAAGAAACTGCCGCGCATAGGCGGAGAGCGATTCGACATAACGCCGCTGGCCTTCCGCATAGAGAGTGTCAAAGGCCAGTGAACTCTTGCCGGAGCCAGATAGGCCGGTGATTACCGTCAACTTGTTGCGCGGCAAATCGAGGCTGATGTTCTTCAGATTGTGCGTACGGGCGCCCCGAATCTTGATAGTTTCCATGGCCTTAAGGCTTGATTGGGCAACCTGTTAATATACGCGATCCCCAAACCCCCAGCCAACGCGACCATGCCGTCAACGGTCAAGGACGCGATGACCCGCGAAGAAAAAAAGACGGGCATCGCTCTAGCTTCAGTATTTTCCCTGCGTATGCTGGGATTGTTTCTTATCCTCCCCGTCTTCGCCATTCACGCAAAGACCATCCCCGGTGGCGACAACCTGACGCTTATAGGGATCGCCATGGGCGCCTATGGATTGACTCAGGCGATTTTTCAGATTCCGTTCGGCATGGCCTCTGATCGCTTCGGGCGAAAGCCGGTGATCGTTTTCGGCCTGCTCTGGTTCGCTCTCGGTAGCGCCGTTGCTGCAATGGCACCGGACATCTGGTGGACAATCGTTGGTCGAGTGTTACAGGGAGCTGGCGCTATCTCCGCAGCGGTCACCGCCCTTGCGGCGGACCTAACGCGTGATCAGCATCGCACCAAGGTCATGGCCATGATCGGCTCATCTATCGGCTTTGCCTTTGCCTTCTCTCTGGTGGCGGCTCCGGCAATCTATGCGGTCATCGGCATGGCCGGTATTTTCTGGCTGACGGCAGTACTCGCAATCAGCGCCATCTATTTGATTACCCACGTGGTCAGCGCGCCGCCGCCGCCGCATCCGGGCCCGGCTGTGCCTTTCCGCGAGGTGCTGCTCAACCCGGAACTGATGCGGCTCAATTTCGGTATATTCACTTTGCACATGGCGCAGATGGCCATGTTCGTGGTGATTCCCGGCGAGTTGATGGTAGCCGGGCACATCCCCCTACAGTCGCACTGGCAGATATATCTTCCGGCGGTGTTGGTGTCCTTCGTGCTGATGGTTCCGGCCATCGTTCTCGGCGAACGCAAGGGCAAGATGAAGCAGGTATTCGTTTCCGCTATTGCGCTGCTATTGGCGACCGAAGGTTTGTGCTGGATCGGCGGCGACAGTTTCTGGATGCTGGCACTGTCCTTGGTCAGTTTTTTTGTTGCGTTCAACATTCTGGAAGCCAGCCTGCCTTCGCTGATCTCCCGGATCGCGCCGCCGCGTGCCAAGGGTGCGGCGCTCGGCGTTTACAACACGACACAGGCGCTCGGCTTATTCGTTGGCGGAGCGGCAGGCGGATTCATCGCCAAAAACTTCGGCGAAGGCGCCGTGTTCCTGTCGGCCATGGTGCCGATTTCGATCTGGCTCCTGCTTGCACTGTCGATGCGGCCACCGGCCCATCACGGAAGAGCGGTCGCTTCGAGATAAACTCAGCTTTTTGACCGGCGCATTCGCCAATTGACGGGAGGAGGGAGCGATGGCTTCTGTAAACAAAGTGATTCTGGTGGGCAACCTGGGCGCCGATCCGGAAACACGCTATACACCGAATAACGACCAAATTACCAATATCCGTCTCGCCACTACTGACAGTTGGAAGGACAAGGCCACCGGTGAGCGCCGCGAAGCAACCGAATGGCATCGGGTGGTGTTCTTCGGCAAATTGGCGGAGATCGCCGGTCAATACTTGAAGAAAGGGTCTCAGGTCTATATCGAAGGCCGTATCCGCACCCGCAAGTGGCAGGGGCAGGACGGGCAGGATCGCTACACTACCGAAATCAGCGCCGATGCGATGCAGATGCTCGGCCGGCGCGAAGGCGGCGGCAGCCCCGAATATGAAGGTCGTAGCAGCGCGCCCGCTGCGTCGCGCCCGACACCGAAGCAAAGCGCTTCCGCTCCGGCGCCCGGATTGGGCGATTTCGAGGACGATATTCCGTTCTAAACGACGACACCCAATTTTTCGCGTCGCTTAGGACATGGTTCGCAAGGCCTTCGTTGTAAGGCTGCGCAGTATTTCATGGCGCGATGCGGTGTTCGTTGCCCTGCCGGCCTTGTTACTGTTGGTTGCCGGGTTTTGGGGTGCCGCCCAGTTTATTCGTCCGGCACCGCCTTCGCGACTGGTGATCGGCACGGGCGAAGCCGGAGGGGGTTACCAACGATATGCCGCCGAATACCGGAAGATCTTCGCGCGTTACGGCATCGACCTGATCGAGCGTCCGACTTCGGGTTCGGTGGAAAACATCGCCCTGCTGCGTGACGAAAGCGAAGCCGCCGATGTCGCCTTCGTTCAGGGCGGTACGGCGGATGTGCGCGAAGACGAAGCGATTTATTCACTCGGTGCTATAGGTTATGAGCCGCTGTGGATTTTTTATCGCGAAACGGACCTTCACGCCACGCCGTTGACGCGCGTAGCCCAGCTCAAGGGGCGGCGCATAGCCGTCGGTGGAATCAAGAGCGGTACGCGAGAGTTGGCCCTGGAGATACTCAGTGCCAACAATCTGAATGCCTCCAATACCCGATTGAAAGATATCGGCGGCATGCAGGCCGCCCTTGCTTTGAGTCAGGGCCGGGTGGATGCGGCTTTTCTGGTCGGCCCGGTCAGGTCGGCGGCGACGTGGACCCTGCTGTTTGCGCCGGGAATCCGTCTTATCAGGCTGGAGAATGCCGACGCTTATGTCCGGATGATGCCTCAGTTGTCGAAGATTGTGCTGCCGGCCGGCGCCGTCGATCTGGTGCGGAATATTCCATCCAGCGACGTTACTCTGCTCGCGCCGATGGCGACGGTGGCCGTCGGCGGCTGGACACATCCGGCGCTGGTGGACATGCTGATCCAGGCGATTGCTGAAGTGCATGGCCGCCCCGACCTACTTTATCGTGCCGGCGAGTTTCCCAAGGCGCAGGCGGTGGACTTTCCGCTCGCCGACCAGGCGGTGCATTTCTACACGTCCGGTAAGCCGCTGCTGCAACGCTATCTGCCCTTCTGGGCGGCGACATTCATCGATCGCATGGTGGTGATGCTGATCCCAGTGGTGGCGTTGCTGTTCCCGCTGCTTAAGGTCGCTCCGACGGTCTACGGCTGGAGGGTGCGTTCCCGCATCTACCGCCGCTACGGTGAGCTGAAGTTTCTCGAAGCAGAGGTGGAGAGCGACCCTGGGCGGTACAGCCGCGCCGAATGGCTGGAGCGACTGGATGTCATAGAGCACGCGGTAAACCGGATGCCGACGCCGCTGACGTTCGCCGACATGTTCTATACCCTCCGCGGGCACATCGACATCGTTCGTGCCGTGGTGTTGCGCAAGACCGTGGCCTAAAGCGTGCGGATCTTCGCCACCAGTGCAGTGGTCGAACGCGCGTGAAGGAAGGGAACGGAATGCACCTGTCCGCCCCAGCCTTTGACTTCGCTGTAACCGACGATCTTTTCCACCGGCCAGTCGCCGCCTTTCACCAGCACGTCGGGGCGGCTTTCAAGTATGCGCTGCAACGGCGTGTCCTCGTCGAACCAGGTCACCAGTGAGACGCACTCCAGTGCCGCCATCACCGACATGCGATCGGACAGCGAATTGATCGGCCGATCGTCGCCCTTGCCCAGGCGCTTTACCGAAGCGTCGCTATTCAGCGCCACGATCATGCTGGCACCGAGGGCCCGCGCCTGAGCCAGGTAGGTGACATGGCCGCGATGCAGAATGTCGAAGCAACCGTTGGTGAATACCAGCGGCCGCGGCAATTCGGCGATGCGGGCGCCAAGATCGGCGGGCTCACAGCGCTTAGCTTCAAAGGCCGGCGCGGGATAGTCGATGACCACCTTTACTTGCCTGTTGCAGGGGCAGCGCTGATCGGGCGATTGTCGAGGCGACGCGCATCGTCGTCCGAAATCACCTCGAATACCCGAACGACCCTGAGCACGCCGCCTGTGGTCCGGGCGATATCGACCGCAGCCTCGGCTTCGCTGCGGGTGACCATTCCGATCAGGTAGGTGACCCCTCCCTCGGTGACCACCTTGACCAAATTGGCTGGAAATTTGTTGTGATCGACGAAGCGCGCCTTGACCTTGGACGTGATGTAGCCGTCATTGCTGCGTGAACCCAGCGAACTGAGGCCGGAAATTTGCAGCTCGTTGACCGTCGCCTTCACTCCTGGCAGTGCGGCGACGATCTTTTCCGCCTCGGCCTTGGCCGTAGAGTCGGGGACCTCGCCGGTCAGCAGCACGGTACGATCGTAGCTGGTCAGGTTGATATGGACGCGGTCGCCGAACTTCTCGTTGATGCGGGTGTTGCCGCGGACTTCCGTGGCTTCGTCGGCGATGTAGATTTCGGACGGCCGGCGGTCGGCGAGCATCAGGGCGCCGCTGCCCATGCCCACGGCGGCGACTCCGAAGCAGCCGGCCAGCAGCGGCGTGAGGCCGAGCAGCAGCGACAGGGTGGCGAACTTGCGTTGCAGAGTCATTCGGGGTCTCCGAGCAGGGTGTGATCGATGCCGTCACACAAGCAGTGCAGCGTCAGCAGGTGCACTTCCTGGATGCGGGCGGTTTTGTCGGCCGGGACGCACAGATGCACGTCGTTGACACCGAGCAGAGCGGCCATCTTGCCGCCACCCTTGCCGGTGAGTGCGACGATGGCGATGCCCGCTGCGGCGGCGACCTTCATTGCCTCGATGACGTTGGGCGAGTTGCCGCTGGTAGAGATGGCCAGTAGTACGTCGCCACGGCGCCCGAGAGCCCTCACCTGCTTGGAGAACACTTCCTCGTAGCGGTAATCGTTGGCGATCGAGGTCAGCGTCGATGTGTCGGTGGTCAGCGCAATGGCCGCCAGCGGGGCGCGCTCACGCTCGAAGCGGTTGAGTAGTTCGGCGGAAAAATGCTGTGAGTCAGCAGCGGAACCGCCGTTGCCGCAGGCCATGATCTTGCCTCCAGCCTGTAGGCTGGTTACCATCAGGGCGATGGCGCGGGTGATCGGGCCATCCATCGCTTCAAGCGCGCTCCGCTTGGTGGCGATGCTGTCTTCGAATTGTTTGCGTACACGTTGTTCGATGCTCATCAGAGTTTGCTCTTCTGTGTGACGGCCGATTCTAGCCGTTGCAGCGTTGCGGAATGCAGTAAATAGTCAGCTCAAAGAACGACAAATACCTCGATACGCACGCGTTTCCAGGGGTTTTTGTGTTCGGTCAGCGCGGCGATACGCGCTTCGACCCGGCCTCCGCGATCGAGTTCCGCCATCACGGCGCCATTCTCCACGCGTGGCAGGTAGCCCAGCTTCTCGCCGCGCCATTCGACGCGCACCGCATTCCTATCGTGGGGGTTTTCCGGCTCGCGGATCAACGTCAGCGCATCGCCGACCTTCATTTCTTTCCAGCGAATGCTTCCGGCGTAATACTGAAAGCCTGCCAGCGGTGAGCTCTGTACCAACATCCTGATGCTCTGGCCGTGAGCCAGGATGGCCCAGAGTGTGGCGACGCTAATCAGCAGCGAACGCATCGCGTATCCATTCGATCCGGCGTGCGTCGAGCGCGTCGAGCAGTACGCAATCGAAACGGCAGTTGCTGTCGCCATGCTGCGCCAGATAGTGGCGGGCAGCGAGGACGATGCGCCGTCGTTTCGCCGCCGTGATGCTGGCTGCCGCACCACCGAAGTCGGCATTGCTGCGCAGGCGGACTTCGACGAATACCCGGGTTCCGCCTTCTATGCAGACGAGATCGATCTCGCCGCCACGGACGCGGAAATTTCGCGCTTCGATATGCAGCCCCCGCCGCGCCAGATAGTCGGCCGCCAGCTGCTCTGCATCGGCGCCGCGCTTGCGTGTCAGCGCATCACGCCGGAGAATGCGCCCGATGAGCGACATCCAAGACACTCCCAGGAAAAAAACATCGGCATTGTATGTGGTGGCGACGCCGCTTGGAAATCTGGCCGACATCACCCTGCGTGCCCTCGATATCCTTAGATTTGTCGATGCAGTGGCCTGCGAGGACACCCGCCACGCCCGACGTTTCCTCGACCACCACGGCATCCGCGCGGCGACCTTCGCGTTGCACGAGCACAACGAACAGGAAGCCACCGCCAAGCTGATCGACCTGCTCGGCCAGGGCAAGGCTGTGGCATTGATCTCCGATGCCGGTACACCGGCTATTTCCGATCCCGGCGCGCGGGCTGTGGCGGTAGTGCAAGCCGCCGGTTTTCAGGTGATTCCTCTGCCGGGGCCGAATGCCATGGCTACCGCGCTGTCGGCCTCGGGAATCACCGATCCACATTTCCTTTTCGTCGGATTCCTCCCATCCAAGCCGCAAGCCCGGCGTGCCGAGATCGAACGACTGAAGGACATCGATGCCGCGCTGGTGTTCTACGAGGCGCCGCATCGGATCAGCGAAACCGTAGCCGACCTGGCTGCGTTGCTGGAAGCGGATCGGCAACTGGTGGTGGCGCGGGAACTGACCAAGCTGTTCGAGCAGATCGTGCGCTTGCCGCTGGCCGAAGCACCGGGATGGTTGGCGGGCGATAGCAACCGGCAACGCGGCGAGTTCGTCCTGATCGTGTCCGCTTCGGCGCAACGTAGCGATCTGGGCGGCGAAGCGGAACGGGTGCTGCGTCTGTTGCTGGCCGAATTACCGGAATTGCCGACCAAGCAGGCGGCGAAGCTGGCGGCGGAGATCACCGGTGCGGCGAAAAACGAGCTTTATCAGCGTGCGCTGGCGATCAAGAGCGACGCTCGCTGAAGGGGGCGTCAGCCGAGCGCGTCGTTGACCTGTTCGTGAAACTCGGCCACGCTCACTGCCGTGTCGATTTCTCGGGGCAGCGCGTCGCGCACCGAGAACACGCCGAGAATCTTCTGCTGCGCGGTAACGACGGGCAGGTGGCGGAAGCCGCGTTCGATCATGATCAGCACGGCGTCGGCGACCTTCGTCTCCGGCAGTACGCAATACGGGCTGCGCGTCATCACCTCGGCGACCGGGGTGACCTGCGGATCGATGTCCTTGGCCATCACCCGGGTCATCAGGTCGCGCTCGGTAAGAATTCCGATCAGTTCGTTGTTTGCGTCGATGATCAGCACGCTGCCACAGTTGGCGCGGGTCATCACGCAAGCCGCCCGGTAGACGCTGTCCTGCGGCCCCAGGCTTATGACGTAGCGATGCGATAAGGATTGATAAACAGTGCGTTCGCTCATGGTCTGGCTCCTTGCAAGAGAACTGCGACGTAACTTCGACGCAGCAACACGATCATTGTTCTAATTCTGTGTCCCGCCACCGACTCAAACCGCAGGGCGTGCTGCTCACATTACCCACTCCCGATGGACAAGCGCCAGTTTTATTCTAGGAAACCAGACTACCATCGGGGAAGGATTTTCGCCGAGGATTCCGGAGGCTCAATCGGGATTGGCTCGTCGCCATGTCAAAAATGTAACGCATCCGTTCGCGGGCCGCCTAATAGGCTTCTGCTGCCAGGGCAGAAATGGTAATGTGCCGCCCTTGGCGACCAAGATACCCCGCTGGGGTGGGGTTCGGGCGGTGGATCGCCGAAGTCGAGTGGCAAAAAATCTAGAGGAGCATTACTTTAATGGCTACAGATCATCAGACTTTTTTCATCGACGGCGGTTGGGTCAAGCCCGCCACGTCGAATCGTATGGACGTGATCAACGCGACCACGGAAGAGGTGATCGGCAGCGTGCCCGATGGCAGCAATGCCGATATTGATCGGGCCGTCGCTGCCGCTCGCCGCGCTTTCAAAGAAGGCCCCTGGGCCTCCAGCACGCCGGCCGACCGCGGTGCGGCGCTCAACCGCCTGGCTGATGCCGTCGAAAAGCGTGGTGGGCAACTGGCGAAGACCGTGTCGATGCAGAACGGCATGCCGATCAATGTTTCGGAACAGCTCGAAAGCGCCTTTGTGGTGGGCATGCTGCGCTACTATGGCGCGCTGGCTGCCGGTCTACAGGCCGAAGAAAGCCGCCCCTCGCCGATGGGTTTCACCTCCCTCGTCCGCCGCGAACCGGTCGGCGTGGTCGGCGCCATCGTGCCGTGGAACTTCCCCGTGGCGCTGTCGATCATGAAGATCGGCCCCGCCCTGGCGGCCGGTTGCACCATGGTGATCAAGCCGTCTCCGGGCACGGTGCTGGACAGCTACCTGCTCGCCGAAGCGGCCGAAGAAGCCAAGCTGCCGCCGGGCGTACTCAACTGGGTGCCGGGCGGCCGCGAAGTCGGTGCCTATCTGGTCTCCCACCCGGGCATCGACAAGGTCGCCTTCACCGGCTCTACTGCCGCGGGGCGGATCATCGCCCAGGAGTGCGGCAAGCTGCTGCGCCCGGTGAGCCTGGAACTCGGCGGCAAGTCGGCCGCGATCATCCTCGAAGATGCGGATCTGAACACCGTGTTGGCGGCCATTCCGTCGGCGTCGATGCTCAACAGCGGTCAGGCCTGTTTTTCCGGCACCCGTGTGCTTGCACCGGCCAGCCGTTACAAGGAAATCGTCGATGCCTACGCGGCCACCGTTTCCTCATTCACGGTCGGCGATCCGCTGGATCATGCGACGGTGGTCGGCCCGATGGCGTCCGCCATTCATCGCGACCGCGTCAACGGCTACATCGCCAAGGGCAAGACCGAGGCCAAGCTGGTCGCTGGCGGCGGCAGTCCGGCGCAGAGCCGCGGCTGGTTCGTGCAGCCGACCGTGTTTGCCGATGTCGCCAACTCGGCGACCATCGCCCAGGAAGAAATCTTCGGGCCCGTGCTGTCGATCATCAAGTACGAAAACGAAGACGACGCAGTGCGCATCGCCAACGATTCCGAGTACGGTCTGGGCGGTTCGGTCTGGTCGGTCGATCGCGAACGTGCTGCCAAACTGGCGCGCCGCATCGAATCCGGCACCATCGGCATCAACGGCTACATGCCCGACATGAACGCTCCGTTCGGCGGCATCAAGGCCAGCGGTCTGGGTCGCGAGCTGGGTCCGGAATCCATCGGCAGCTATCAGCAGTACAAGTCGATCTACATGCTCGGCTGAGTATTCCGGCTGGGGATACTCGATGAAAAACGCCGGCCGCCTAAATGCGGCCGGCGTTTTTCCCTTGGAATTGCCGGTTCCTCAGGTGGCTCGGGCCAGCGCCTTGGCAATTCGGTGGCGCCCGACCTGCGTCCGCGGCACCCGTACATCGAACCAATGGCGCACGTCCTCTTCCAGTCCGATGCCGTGCATGTAGTTATAGAGCGCCTTGTTGAGCGCCTTGCCCAGTGCATCATGGTCCGCTCCGGTCGGATCGATGAAGCCCACGTCGTTCCTGGCGAAAGTCGCGTGGGGCAGGGGCTGTAGGGTGATGCCGTATTCCTCTGGGTTGCGGCCGACCGGCGAATGCACCGTGCACGCGAATCGGTGAAAGAATCCTGACTGAATGCAGCCAGCTTCGAACAGTTGGCGTACGTATTCCAGCGCATCCACCGTATCCTGAACCGTCTGTGTCGGGAAGCCGTACATCAGGTAGGCATGCACCAGGATGCCGGCGTCGCTGAAGGCGTGAGTGACGCGTGCCACCTGATCCACTGAGACGCCTTTCTTCATCAACTGTAGCAGTCGGTCGGAGGCCACTTCGAGACCACCGGACACGGCGATGCAGCCGCTCTCGGCGAGCAGCTCGCAGAGTTCGGAGGTGAAGGATTTTTCGAAGCGGACATTGCCCCACCATGAAATTGCTCGATTGCGCCGCCGCAGTTCCTCCGCCAACGCCCTGAGGCCTTTCGGCGGTGCCGCCTCGTCTACGAAATGAAAACCGGTCTGGCCGGTCTCGGCGATGATGGTTTCGATCCGGTCGGCCAGCGTACTCGCCGCGACGGTGTCGTAGCGGGCGATGTAGTCGAGGCCGACATCGCAGAAGCTGCATTTCTTCCAATAGCAGCCGTGGGCCACGGTGAGCTTGTTCCAGCGCCCGTCGGACCAGAGCCGGTGCATCGGGTTGAGCATGTCGAGCAGCGACAGATAGCGGTCTTGCAGCAGGCCGTCCCAAGTCGGCGTGCCGGCCTCGGCGAAGGGCACATCGGGTTCGGCATGATTGCAGTAGCGCACCGTGGCGGTCTGTCCGTCGCGCAGAAAGGTGCGTACCAGGTGCTGCTGCGGCCGCTCGCCGCGCAAATGTTCGAGCAGCGCCAGCAGCGGCCGCTCGCCGTCGTCGAGCGTGACGTAGTCGAAATAGTCGAATACCCGCGGTTCGGCCAGTTCGCGCAATTCGGTGTTGACGAAACCGCCGCCGAGAACCGTAATGATCCGCGGGTCGTGTGCCTTGATCGCCTGGGCGATGCGGAACGCGGCGTAGACATTGCCCGGGAACGGCGTCGAGATCAGTACCAGTTGCGGTGTATGGCGGGCAAGGGCCTCCGCAGTCAACATGCGCAGCGTGTCGTCGATCAGATTCGTCGGCGCTGCCAATGCCGCGGCCAGCGGATCGAAGGTGGGCTGGCTCTGGGCCAGCGATTCGGCATAGCGGACGAATTCGAAGCGCGGGTCGACGGCCTCGCGCAGCACGTCGGCAATGTCATTCAAGAACAGCGTCGCCAGATGTCGCGCGCGATCTTGTATGCCGAGCGAACCGAAGGCCCAGGCAAGGGGATCGCCGCCATCGGGATCGTCGGGGTCGACATACACGTCGAGCGACTGGAAGCGCGGCCCTTCGGGCAAGAACAGACGTCCGGCGATGCGGTATGCGGCGCTCGGGTCGCGGCCCTGGAGGAAGGCTACGGCCGGTCCGATGCTGGCCGCGTAGCGATCGAAGCGCGCGTCGAACGCGGTGAGCCGTGGCGAACGGCTGCTCGCCGGTAGTGCGCTGATGCAGGTGCGCACCGCACGCAGACCCTCCACCGAAAAAAGCGCCAGCACAAGGCCCAGGGCGAGATCTTGCTGAACTGCATTGATGCCGCGCGAGCGCAGAAACCCGGTCAGGTAGGCGGTGGACGGATAGGGCGTATTGAGTTGTGTCATCGGTGGGATGACAGAGAGGACGCGCATGTGAGGTCGGTGCCGGTCAGCGAACGCAAAGCCGGATGATAGCGGGTCGGGAAGCCGCAGCCGCAACACACAGACTGCCGGCGAGCCGGATTTGCGATAATCGGCGCATGACTAGCCCAACCTCCCTTACCCTCACCCGGCCCGACGACTGGCATCTGCATCTGCGCGATGGCGCTGCCATGAGGGCGGTTCTGCCCGATACCGCGCGCCGCTTCGGTCGTGCCATCGTCATGCCCAACCTGAAGCCGCCGGTGACTACCGTGGCCCTGGCCGCCGCCTACCGCGAACGCATTCTGGAGGCATTACCGGCGGGCCTTGTATTTGAGCCGCTGATGACGCTCTACCTGACCGACAACACATCACCGGGCGAGGTCGACGCGGCGAAGGCCAGCGGCTTCGTTCATGGCATAAAGCTCTATCCGGCCGGCGCCACCACCAATTCGGATGTTGGGGTGACCGACCTGGCCAAGTGCAGCGCCGTGCTGGCGCGCATGGAAACGTTGGGGGTGCCACTGCTGGTGCATGGCGAAGTGACCGATCCAGCGGTGGACGTGTTCGACCGTGAAGCTGCCTTCATCGATACCGTGTTGGTGCCGCTGTTGCGCGATTTTCCGGGTCTGCGTGTGGTGCTGGAGCACATCACCACACGGGAAGGGGCGCAGTTCGTCGTTGCAGCCGGTGCCAACGTCGCTGCGACCATCACCGCTCACCACCTGCTGCTCAACCGCAACGCGCTTTTCGCCGGCGGTATCCGCCCGCACCATTACTGCCTGCCGGTGCTCAAGCGCGATCTGCATCGTCGGGCGCTGGTGGCGGCCGCGACGTCTGGCAATCCCCGGTTTTTTCTCGGCACCGACTCGGCGCCGCATGCGAGAAGCGCCAAGGAACACGCCTGCGGCTGTGCCGGCTGCTATACGGCCCATGCCGGTATCGAACTGTATGCCGAAGCTTTCGAGGCCGCTCGTGCGCTGGAGAAACTGGAAGCTTTTGCCAGCTTTCACGGCGCGGATTTCTACGGCCTGCCCCGTAACCGGCAGCGCATCACGTTGCTGAAACAGGCGTCGCAGGTGCCAGCGGCCCTGCCCTATGCTGACGGCGACGCGCTGGTGCCGCTGCGCGCCGGCGAAACGGTCGGTTGGACATTGTCGGAGGAGTAGCCATGCGCCGTGTTTTCTGCGTTCTCTTCGTCCTGTGGCTGGCCGCGTGCGGCCGAGACGATTCGGCGTCGTACATGGTCAGCGGCAACCGCGATCATGCGCTCAGCCTGTTCCGCACAAAGGCTTGGTACTGGAGCGATTGGGAGTTGGCCCTGGTCGTCGCCCGCCAGCCCGAATGCTTGCGCCGCCATCTGCTGGCGGTAGCGCCGGCCGCGGGGGAATTCAAGGTCGAGCTTTACCGCACTGGCGAGGGCGGCTTCATTTTGCATCAGGACCGGAACTGGTTCGTTGCCGAGACAGGAAAGTGCCGGATGCAAGCGTTCAAGACCCCGCCGCCGGAACCCGGCGAGTTGCTTGGCAGTTGGACCGACAGCGACGGCGGTTTCAAATTCGTTGCCGCCGCCGTGCCTGCCGCTTCGCGTTGATTCTCCGCTTTTCCATCGAGCGCCCGTTAGGTCGGGCATGCCGTACCATCCGGGCTACAATGGCCGCGGGAAGTTCGCTAGGCAGTCGCTGTGAGCGCAAGCTCATGGAGGAAAGTCCGGGCCCCATAGAGCGGGATGCTGGCTAACGGCCAGGCGTTATAAGCAGCGGCAACGCTGCCCAAGGCGACAGACAGTGCAACAGAAAACATACCGCCGATGGCCCCGCGAGGGGATCAGGTAAGGTTGAAATGGTGGGGTAAGAGCCCACCGCGGACGTGGCGACACGGACGGCACGGCAAACCTCATCCGGGGCAAGGCCAAATAGGGGAGCAATAGGCGTGGCTCGCGCTGCTCCCGGGTAGGCTGCTAGAGGCCGTCGGTAACGGCGGCCCCAGAGGAATGACTGTCCACGACAGAACCCGGCTTATCGGCGGGCTTCCCACCTCATTCTCCTCAATTCCAGTAAAACTTCTAACAAATCACTTTGGGTTTGCTTTCTATCCTTATTGATTTTTAATAGAAAAATTATTTCAATTTTTCTCGAGCAGACCTCTAAGTCCTTGTTGGCACTGCAAAAAGCAGTGAATTCCCTTGACGTCCCAAAGAATGGGTAATAAAGTGGGAACAAGTGGGGAATGGTGGGAATTTATTGTGAATTTCCCCAGGCGAGAGGGGTCGAATGTTCCAGGGAGCAACATCGCTGAATCTGGATGCCAAGGGACGCATGGCTGTTCCAGCACGCCATCGCGATGTCTTGTCAAACGCCGGAACGACTGAGTCCGCTGGCCGCCTGATTCTGACGACCCATCCACATCGCTGTCTGTTGCTTTATCCGGAGCCCGCCTGGGCGCCGATTCGCGACCAGATTCTTGCTGCACCCTCCTTCGATCCCCGTTCGGCCGCGGCCAAGCGCGTGCTGGTCGGCAATGCTCGCGAAGAGTCGATGGACGCGGCCGGACGGTTGCTGATCGCGCCGGAACTGCGCGATTACGCCGGCTTTGAGAAACAGGTTTGGCTGGTCGGCATGGGCAGCCATTTCGAGATATGGAGCGACGCCGGCTGGAAACGCCAGCACGAAGCGGCGTTCGATGCCTTGGTCAGTCATGAACCGCCCCCGGGATTCGAGGGCATTTCGCTGTGACCGGCGGCCACGTCAGCGTGTTGCTGGCGGAGGCGATCGAGGCCCTGAACATTCATTCCGCAGGGACTTACGTCGATGCCACGTTCGGCCGCGGCGGCCACAGCCGGGAAATTCTCTCCCGGCTCGGCCCACAGGGGCGGCTGATCGCGCTCGATCGAGACCCGGCAGCGATTGCCGCCGGTCAGGCTGTGCGCGACCCGCGTTTTACGCTCGTCCATTCCTGGTTCGGCGGTCTGGATCAGGTGATGGACGGGTTGGGGGTTGCGCAGGCGAATGGCGTCCTGATGGATATCGGCGTGTCCAGTCCGCAACTCGACGAGGGTGGCAGGGGATTCAGTTTTCGCTTCGATGCGCCGCTCGACATGCGCATGGATACGAGCCAGGGAGAAACCGCGGCGGAGTGGCTGGCGCGGGCCGAGCAACGTGAGATAGAGGAGGTACTGAGAGACTATGGCGAAGAACGGTTTGCTCATGCGATTGCAAAGGCGGTTGTGGCTGCTCGGAGCGCAGGTGGTATTGCAACCACAGGGGAATTTGCCGCGCTCGTGGAAAAAGCCGTGCGCACGCGGGAACCGGGCCAGCACCCGGCGACGCGCAGCTTCCAGGGGCTGCGGATTTTCATCAATCGCGAACTTGAGGAGTTGTCGCTAGTCTTGCCGAACGCCGTAGCGCGCCTTGCGCGCGGCGGTCGGCTGGTGGTCATCAGCTTCCACTCTCTAGAAGATCGCATCGTCAAACAGTTCATGCGCGATCAGGCCCATTCCCTCCAGCCGCCGAAAGGCGTTCCGGTGCGGGCCGCAGACCTGCCGCCGCCGCGGATGCGTCTGGTCGGCAAGGCAGTCAAGGCTTCGGCTGCCGAAGTGGCGGCCAATCCGCGCGCGCGCAGCGCCGTGATGCGGGTGGCGGAAAAGGTGAGCTGAGGTGGCTCGCCTGAACCTCATCCTGCTTGCCGTCGCGGTGGCCTGCGCCTTGTCGGCGGTTGCCGCCAATCACCGCGCACGCAAGCTGTTCGTCGAACTGGAGCGTGAGCAGACGCGGATGCGCCAACTCGATGTCGAGTGGGGGCAACTGCAATTGGAACAGAGTACCTGGGCCAATCCGGCGCGGATCGAAAAGATCGCCCGCGAAAAATTGCAGATGAAGACGCCTGCGCCCGGAGGCCTGTTCGCTCTGGAGCCGTTGCCGCGGCCATGAAATTTTCTCAGAGCCCCATTCTTTCCCAGGCCGTTCCGGCGTGGCGCTCGCGCCTTGTGCTGCTGGTTTTGCTGGCGGCGTTTATGATTCTGGTCGGCCGTTCGCTTTATCTTCAGGGGTTCCGCAACGATTTCCTCAAGGGCAAGGGTGAAGCGCGCTACGAGCGCGTACTCGAAGTGTCGGCGACCCGCGGTCGGATTGCCGATCGTCATGGCGACGTGCTGGCGATATCCACTCCTGTCAAATCGATCTGGGCCATACCGGAGGACGCGCGCCTACAGCCGGCGCAGATCCGCGAACTGGCGCAATTGCTGGAAATGAACGTCGCCGAATTGAGCCGCAAGCTGGCCAGCGACAAGGATTTCGTATTCATCAAAAGACAGATTCCGCCCGACCTGGCCGAGCGGGTCGCCGCGCTGAAATTGCCAGGCATCCATCAGCAGCTCGAATATCGCCGCTACTATCCGGCCGGCGATCTGACTGCCCACATTCTCGGCTTCACCGGTGTCGAGGATGCCGGCCAGGAGGGCGTCGAACTCGCCTTCAACGATCGTCTCGCCGGCAAGCCCGGCAGCCGGCGTGTGATCCGTGATCGTCGCGGCAACGTCGTCGAGGACGTCGAGTCGATCCGCGAACCACAGGACGGCCAGGACATCACCCTGGCGCTCGACGACAAGATCCAGTATCTCGCCTACTCCATGCTGAAGCAGGCCATCGAGCGGCATCGCGCCAAGGCCGGCGGCGTGGTGGTGCTGGATGCCAAGACCGGCGAGGTGCTGGCGCTGGTCAATCTGCCCACCTACAACCCAAACAATCGCGAGCGGCTGATCGGCGCACAGTTGCGCAACCGGGCGCTGACCGACACCTTCGAGCCGGGATCGACGATGAAGCCATTCACCATCGCCCTCGGCCTGGAGCAGGGCAAATACCGTTACGACACGCCGATCCAGACGGCGCCGGGGCGCCTCACCGTCGGCAATGCGACGATCCACGATGCACATGTGCATGGTGTGCTAACGGTGGCTCAGGTGATCCAAAAATCCTCCAACGTCGGCTCGGCCAAGATCGCCCTGTCGATGCCGGCCGAATCGATGTGGGACACCTTTGACAACCTCGGCTTCGGCACGCCGTTGCGACTTGGTTTTCCCGGCGAAGTGGGGGGGCGCCTGCGGCCGTGGAAGAAATGGCAACCGATCGAACAGGCGACCATGGCCTACGGTCATGGTATCTCGGTAACCCTAATCCAACTGGCCCGCGCCTACATGGTCTTCGCCCGTGATGGCGATCTGATCCCGCTCTCACTGACCAAGGTCGATGCGCCTCCCGTCGGCGGCAAATCTGTTTTTTCCGCCCAGACGGCACGGGAAGTACGGGCTATGCTGGAATTGGTGGTCCTGCCTGGCGGCACGGCACCCAAGGCCCAGGTTGCCGGCTACCGCGTCGCCGGCAAGACCGGTACGGCGCACAAGATCGAAGGCGGCGGCTACGCCAACAAATACGTCGCCTCCTTCGTCGGTTTCGCCCCGGTGTCCGACCCGCGACTGGTGATCGCGGTGATGGTTGACGAGCCTTCGGCCGGCATTTATTACGGCGGCGACGTCGCCGCCCCGGCGTTTTCACAGGTCATGGCCGGCGCCCTGCGGACCCTCGGCGTCCCCCAGGACGCCCCGTTGCAGCCTATTTCGGCGACAGCGACGCCGGACGTCAAGGAAGAAATGTGAGCGCGATGGCCGTTCTTGAACAACTCCGCGAGCGAGGCGTGACTGCCGTCAGCCTTTGCATCGACTCGCGCCGGGTGGTGCCGGGCGACGTTTTTGTCGCCTATCCGGGCGCCCATGCCGACGGCCGCCGCTTCGTCGACGCCGCTGTGGATCGGGGCGCGGCGGCGGTGTTGTACGAAGCCGCCGCGGCGAACCTGCCGGCGCTTGCGGTACCGGCGATTGCCGTTGCCGGGCTGGCGCAATTGAGCGGAGAGATCGCCCATCGGGTCTATGGCTGCCCTTCGGAAAACCTACAGTTGATTGGCGTCACCGGCACCAACGGCAAAACCTCCGTTTCGCAGTGGATTGCCCAGGCGCTGGATGGTCTCGGACAGCATTGCGCGGTGATCGGCACCCTGGGCAACGGTTTCGTCGATGCGCTGGAGGACAGCCCCAACACCACGCCGGATTCCGTCACCCTGCATCGCGACCTGGCACAATTCGTCACCCGGGGCGCTCGGGCATGCGCGATGGAGGTGTCGTCGATCGGCCTCGAACAGGGTCGGGTGAATGGCGCACGAATTCGCACAGCAGTGTTTACCAATCTCACCCGCGATCACCTCGAATACCACGGCAGTATGGAAGCCTATGCTGCCGCCAAGGCGCGGTTGTTCGAGCATCCAGGCATCGAGACCGCGGTGATCAATCTGGACGACGCTTTCGGCCGTGAGCTCGCGCAGCGCCTGTGCGGGCGGCGGCCGACCATCGGCTATACGCTGGAAAACAGACCGGGTGCGGATACCGTGCTGGCTGCCAGTGACCTCGAAATGAATGGAGCCGGCCTGCGCTTCCGGCTCGGCGATGAGACGGTGAGCGCGCCGTTGATCGGGCGCTTCAACGCATCGAACACGCTGGCGGTAATCGCTGCACTTATGGCCGGTGGCGTCGACCGCAATCTGGCGATCGACGCGGTCGCCAGATTGCGCCCACCGCCTGGGCGCATGCAGCGCGTTGGTGGCGTGGATGCGCCGCTGGTGGTGATCGATTACGCCCATACGCCGGATGCTCTGGAAAAGGCGCTGATCGCGCTACGCGCAACCGCGGCGGCACGCGGTGGCAAGCTGATCTGCCTGTTCGGCTGCGGTGGCGAACGCGATCCGGGAAAGCGGCCGTTGATGGGCGCGGTGGCCGAGCGCTTGGCCGACCGGGTCATCGTCACCAGCGACAACCCGCGTAGCGAGGAACCGCAGGCCATCGTCGCCGCGATCGGTGCCGGCATGACTGCGCCGGTGCAGTCGATCGTCGATCGCCGCGTGGCGATTGCCGCAACGATTGCCGCCGCCGATCGCCACGATACTCTTCTGCTTGCCGGTAAGGGGCACGAGCCCTATCAGGAAATTGCCGGCGTGCGTCACCCCTTTTCCGACCTGGCCGAAGCGGTCCGGGCCCTGGAGCAACGCCTATGATTATGACCCTGGTCGAGGCTGCCCTCGCCACAGGCGGTACGCCTTCCGACGGTGCGATCGGCTTTACCGCCGTTGCCACCGATTCGCGCAGTATTCGTCCCGGCGAGCTGTTCATCGCGCTCGACGGCGAACGTTTCGACGGCCACGATTTCGTTGCCGATGTGCTCGGCCGCGGCGCTGCCGCCGCCATGGTCAGCCGGGCCTGGGCGGCCACCTGCGGTAAGGACCTGCCGCTGCTGGCGGTGGACGATACGCGACTGGCCCTCGGTCATCTCGCCGCCCATTGGCGCGACAAGTTCGACATTCCGCTGATCGGGATTACCGGCAGTAATGGCAAAACCACGGTCAAGGAAATGTGTGCGGCGATCCTGCGCGACCATTGCGGCGACGAAGCCGTGCTCGCCACGGCCGGCAATTTGAACAACGATATCGGCCTGCCGATGACGCTGCTCGGTTTGCGCGCAGGCCATCGCGCCGCGGTAATCGAGATGGGCATGAACCATCCCGGGGAGATCGCCTATCTGACGCGCTTGGCTTCGCCCACGGTGGCATTGGTAAACAATGCCCAGCGAGCCCACCTGGAGGGGCTCGGTTCGCTGGTGGCGGTGGCCCGGGCTAAGGGCGAAATCTTCGAAGGATTGCCGGCCGAGGGGATCGCGGTGATCAACGTCGACGATCCCTATGCGCCGTTGTGGCGCGAACTGGCTGCCGGCCGCAGGATACTCGGCTTCGGGCTCAACGCTGCTGCGGAGGTAGGCGCAACGGTGGATCCCGGATTTTTCTCCAGCCACATCCATCTGGCGACGCCGTCCGGCCACACCGATTTCGATCTCCCGGTGCCTGGCATGCACAACGCCAGCAATGCACTGGCGGCGGCAGCGGCCTGCCTCGCTGCCGATATTCCACTGTCGGCGGTTGCCCGCGGGCTCACGGCCTATGCCGGAGTTAAGGGACGGCTGCAACGCGCGCCGGGGCTGCACGGGGCACTGGTGATCGACGACAGCTACAACGCCAACCCCGATTCAATGCGTGCCGCGGTCGATGTGCTGGCCGCACTGCCGGGGCGGCGCATCCTGGTCATCGGCGATATGGGTGAAGTCGGCGCCGCCGGCGGGCAGTTCCACGACGAACTCGGCGGCTACGCCAAGAGCATGGGCGTCGACCGGCTGTATTGTCTCGGCGAACTGTCGGTCGCCGCCGCCCACAATTTTGGCGAAGGCGGGGTGCATTTCACCCGCCTCGACGAACTCGTTCGCGCTTTGCGCGCCGAGATGGATGAAACCGCCACGGTGCTGGTGAAAGGGTCGCGTTTTATGCGCATGGAGCGCGTGGTCGAGGCCGTCACAGCCAACGGAGATAAGAACGATGCTGCTTGAACTTGCCCAGTGGCTGGCGAAGGACTTCCGCGCCTTCAACGTATTCAACTACATCACCTTGCGCGCGGTGCTCGCCACGATGACCGCACTGACCATTTCCTTCGTCGCCGGGCCGGCTTTCATCCGCTGGCTGGCGCTGAAAAAGATCGGCCAGTCCGTGCGCAGCGACGGTCCGCAGACACACTTGTCCAAGTCCGGCACGCCGACCATGGGCGGCGGGTTGATCCTGATTTCGCTCGGCCTGGCGACGCTGCTGTGGGCCGACCTGTCGAATCGCTTCGTCTGGATCGTGCTCATCGTCACCCTCGGCTATGGCGCGGTCGGCTGGGTGGACGACTGGCGCAAGGTGGTCTACCGCAATCCCGACGGCCTTTCCGCCCGCGCCAAGTACTTTTGGCAGTCGGTGATCGGCCTCGCCGCCGCAATCTATATCGCTTTCTCGATCTCTGCGCCGGATAACGAAAAGGTGGTGCAACTGTTCTTCCAGTGGGTCGGCAGCGGATTCACGCTGGAGCTGCCGGCCAAGGCCAATCTGATCCTGCCATTCTTCAAGAGCGTGACCTATCCGCTGGGTGTCTTCGGTTTCATCGTCCTCACCTATTTCGTCATTGTCGGCACCAGCAATGCGGTGAACCTCACTGACGGCCTCGATGGTTTGGCCATCATGCCGACCGTGCTGGTCGGGTCAGCACTCGGCATCTTCGCCTATGTCGCGGGGAACGCCGTGTATTCGAAATATTTGCTGCTGCCCTACATCCCCGGCGCTGGCGAGTTGACGGTGTTCTGTGCGGCGCTCGCCGGCGCCGGGCTCGGCTTTCTCTGGTTCAACGCCTATCCGGCGGAGGTGTTCATGGGTGATGTCGGCGCGCTGGCGCTGGGCGCTGCGCTCGGCACGGTGGCGGTGATCGTGCGCCAGGAAATCGTGCTGTTCATCATGGGCGGCGTGTTCGTCGCCGAAACCCTGTCGGTGATGCTGCAGGTCGGTTACTTCAAGTACACCAAGAAAAAATATGGCGCGGGCCGTCGCATCCTGCGCATGGCGCCGCTGCATCATCATTTCGAGCAGAGCGGCTGGAAGGAAACCCAGGTTGTGGTGCGCTTCTGGATCATCACCATCCTGCTCGTGCTGTTCGGTCTGGCGACGTTGAAGATCCGTTGATGAATACCGCTTTCAACACAAAGAACGCAGAGAAACAGAGGGCACAGCGTGAAGTCGTGCTGCTCGGCGTGATCTCTCTATCTCTGTGTCAACAGAAGTCGCTTGTATGCAGTTGAATGGTCGCCACGTCCTCGTCCTCGGTCTTGGCGAATCTGGGCTGGCCATGGCGCGCTGGTGCGTTCGCAGCGGCGCACGTGTGCGCGTCGCCGACACGCGGCAGGAGCCGCCGTTTAAGGCCGCGCTGGAACACAGCCTGGGCGGCGTCGAATTCGTCGCTGGCGAATTCGACAAGCGCCTGCTCGACAGCATCGATCTGGTCGCGCTTTCGCCCGGGCTCTCCGGCGGGCTGATGGTGGTGATTCATGCTCGCGCCAACGGTATTCCGGTGGTCGGCGAGATCGAACTGTTTGCTGCGGCATTGCGCAATGCAGGGGTGCGACCGCAGACGCGGGTGATCGCCATCACCGGCACCAACGGCAAGACCACCACCACGGCGCTCACCGCCCATCTGTGCAATGCGGCCGGGCATCGCGCCATCGCCGCCGGCAACATTTCGCCTTCGGCACTGACTGCCTTGATGGCCGCCGAGGAGTCGGGGCGGCAGCCGGATGTCTGGGTGCTCGAACTCTCCAGTTTCCAGCTTGAGTCACTCGAAAGCCTCGACGCCGATGCTGCTGCGGTGCTCAACATCAGCGACGACCATCTCGACCGCTACATTGACGTTGGCGAATATTCCAGCGCAAAAGCGCGGATCTTTTCTGGCGATGGCGTGCAGGTGCTGAACCGGCAAGATCGCCGGGTGAAGCGCATGGCGCTGGCCGATCGCCCGGTGATCAGCTTCGGCCTCGATGCGCCTGGAACATCGGCGGACTACGGCATTCGGCCGAACCGCGGTGAGCCCTGGCTGGTGCGCGGCGACAGCTTCCTGCTGCCGCTGTCGGACCTGCCAATCGCTGGCCTGCACAATGCTGCCAATGCCATGGCAGCGCTGGCCCTCTGCGAAGCCGTCGGCCTTCCGCTGGTGGCCCTGCTGTCGGGGCTACGCAGCTTCAAGGGGCTGCCGCATCGGGTTGAGAAGGTCGCCGAGATCGGCGGAGTGATCTATTACGACGATTCCAAGGGGACCAACGTCGGTGCCACCCTTGCCGCCTTGAAGGGCCTTGGTCCAACCCTTTCCTCCCGCCGGGCGGAGCCAACTCGCCGCCTCCCTTCCTTGGAACGGGAGGACGGGAGGGATGGCTCACCCTTGCTCGGCGAAACAACCAAGGATAGGAGCGATCCAAAGATCGTTCTTATCCTTGGCGGCGATGGCAAGGGGCAGGATTTCTCCCCTCTCAAGCCGGCCGTGCGCGATCATGCTCGCGCCGTCGTGTTGATCGGCCGCGACGGTGCGAAAGTTGGCGACGCGCTGATCGGTAGCGGCGTGCCGACCCGCCATGCCGGCGATATGGACGAGGCGGTTCGCCTCTGCGCCGCCGCCGCCCAAGCCGGCGATGCGGTGCTGCTGTCGCCGGCCTGCGCCAGTTTGGACATGTTCCGCAACTACGAACATCGCGCCGAGGTCTTCGTCGCCGCGGTGCATGCATTGGGGGCGGCGAGCGCATGAAGATGCCTGCTTCCCCGCGCTTGGGCGGCGCCATTCCCTCTGCGCACGCGCCGGCCGAACTGGATCCGCTGCTGCTGTGGCCGGCGCTCGGGCTGCTGTTTTTCGGGCTGGTGATGGTCTATTCGGCGTCCATCGCGACCGCCGAGGGCAGCCGGTTCACCGGTTTTTCTTCGTCTTATTTCCTGATCCGCCACGGTTTCTTCCTCGCCATCGGATTGGTGGCCGGCGTCATGGCGTTCCAGATTCCGGTACGTTTCTGGCAGCAGGTGGCACCCTGGCTGTTCGTTGCCGGGGTGGTGCTGATCGCAGTGGTGCTGGTGCCCCATATTGGCCGCGCGGTGAATGGCGCCCAACGCTGGATTCCGTTGGGGCCGGTGAATCTTCAGCCGTCCGAGCTGATGAAGCTGTTTGCCGTGCTCTACGCCGCGGACTACACCACGCGCAAGCTGGCCGACATGGATTCATTCCGCCGCGGTTTCGTACCGATGGCGGTGGTGATGCTGCTGGTCGGCGGGTTGCTGCTGCGTGAGCCGGACTTCGGCGCCTTCGTGGTGATCATCAGCATCGCCATGGGCATCCTGTTCCTCGGCGGCATCAACGCGCGGCTGTTCGGCATTCTCTTCGTCGTGCTGCTGCTGGCCTTCATCTTCCTGATCTGGACCTCGCCCTACCGCCGCGAGCGCATCTTCGGCTTCATGGACCCCTGGCAGGATGCCTTCGGCAAGGGCTACCAACTGTCCCACGCGCTGATCGCCTTCGGTCGCGGCGAATGGTTCGGCGTCGGCCTCGGCGCCAGCGTAGAGAAGCTGTTCTACCTGCCAGAGGCGCATACCGACTTCCTGCTGGCCGTGATCGCCGAAGAACTGGGTCTGGCCGGCGTGGTGGGCGTGGTCGGATTGTTCGCGTTGGTGGTGCAGCGCTGCTTTGCCATCGGCCGTCAATCGATTGCCCTCGACCGCGTGTATGGCGGCTTGGTGGCGCAAGGCATCGGCCTTTGGCTTGGTGTGCAGTCGTTCATCAACATGGGGGTGAACATGGGTCTACTGCCGACCAAGGGCCTCACCCTGCCGCTGATGAGTTTCGGCGGCTCCGGCCTCCTCGCCAACTGCATCGCGCTGGCGATCCTGCTGCGCATCGACTACGAGAACCGATCCGTGATGCGGGGGCAGCGCGTATGAAAAGAGAAATCAACCACGGGGGGCACGGGGGAAACCAACGTCTTGAACGTGTTGTCCTTGTGCCCCCCGTGTCCCCCGTGGTTATCGCGGCCGGCTTCGACGCATGAAAACCCTCCTCGTCATGGCAGGCGGTACCGGCGGGCACATCATGCCGGGGCTGGCGGTGGCCGACCACCTGCGCAGCCTGGGGTGGCGCGTGGTCTGGATGGGCAATCCGGACGGTATGGAAGCGCGGCTGGTGCCCGGACACGGCTATGAGATGGCCTGGGTGAGGTTCGCCGCCTTGCGCGGCAAAGGACTGCTGCGCAAGCTGTTGCTGCCGTTCAATCTGCTGCGCGGTTTCTGGCAGGCGCGGCGCGAACTGCACCGGGTGCGGCCCGATGTGGTACTCGGCTTCGGTGGTTTCGTCACCTTTCCCGGCGGCATGATGGCGGTTCTGGGCGGAATCCCGCTGGTGTTGCATGAGCAGAATTCCGTCGCCGGTCTTGCCAACCGCGTCCTCGCCGGCGTCGCCGAGCGCGTACTGACCGGTTTTCCGCAGGTGCTGAAGCATGGGGAATGGCTGGGCAACCCGGTGCGCCCGGAAATCGCCGCGCTGGCGCCGCCGGCCGAACGTTTCGCGGGTCGCCGCGGGCCGTTGCGGATTCTGGTGGTTGGCGGCAGTCTCGGCGCTCAGGCTCTGAACGAGAACGTTCCACACGCGCTGGCGTTGATTCCCGCCGATCAGCGGCCCGAGGTGGTGCATCAGGCCGGGGAGAAGCACCTCGATGCGCTCAAGGCTGCCTACGCTGCCGCCGGTGTGGTAGCCAATGCGGTAGCCTTCATCGACGACATGGCCGGCGCCTACGGCTGGGCCGACCTGGTGATCTGCCGCGCAGGTGCCTTGACCGTGGCGGAACTGGCGGCGGCCGGTGTGGCCAGCATCCTGGTGCCGTTTCCGCACGCGGTCGACGACCACCAGACGGGCAACGCGAAATTCCTCGCCCAGGCTGGCGCGGCGATCCTCCTGCCGCAAAACGAACTGACTCCGGAAACCATGGCTTTACTGCGCAGCCTGTCGCGCGAACAACTGCTACAAATGGCCGAAAAGGCGCGCGAACTGGCGAAACCTACAGCGACGGCAGCGGTGGCTGGAATTTGTGCGGAACTGGCGAAATGAACTTTCTGCGCCAAGCGCAATCGGGACGTCCATCATGAAACATAAAGTCAAACGCATTCACTTCGTCGGCATCGGCGGTTCAGGCATGAGCGGTATCGCCGAGGTGCTTGCCAATCAGGGCTTCGACGTCAGCGGCTCCGACCTGACGGCAAGCGCGACCACGCGCCGCCTGGCGGGGCTCGGCATTCGCATTGCCATCGGCCATCGCATGGGCAATGTGGACGGCGCCGACGCGGTGGTGGCCTCCACCGCAGTGAAGGACGACAATCCGGAAGTGCTCGCCGCGCGCGAACGCCATATTCCGGTAGTGCCGCGGGCACAGATGCTGGCGGAGTTGATGCGCTTGAAGCAGGGCATCGCGATTGCCGGCACCCACGGCAAGACCACCACGACCAGTCTGGTCGCCAGTGCGCTCGCCGCCGGCGGTCTCGATCCAACTTTCGTCATTGGCGGCCGGCTCAATTCGGCCGGCGCCAACGCGCAATTGGGACAGGGCGAGTTTCTCGTCGCCGAGGCCGACGAATCCGACGCCTCCTTCCTCTTCCTTTCGCCGGTAATTTCGGTCGTCACCAACATCGATGCCGATCATATGGAAACCTACGGCCACGATTTCGGCCGGCTGAAACAGGCTTTCGTGGATTTCATCCATCGCCTGCCGTTCTATGGCGTTGCCGTCGTCTGTCTCGACGATCCCAACGTCGCCGAAATCATTCCGCGCGTATCCAAGCAGATCATCACCTACGGGCTCAGCGAGCGAGCCAGCATCCGCGCCGAGAACGTCCGCGCGGTCGACGGCCAGATGCACTTCGACTGTGTGAGGACCAACGGCAGCGTAGTGCGCTTCCCGGTGACGCTGAACCTGGCGGGGATGCACAACGTGCTCAATGCGCTGGCCACTGTCGCCGTGGCGACCGAGGTGGGTGTGGCCGATAACGACATCGTCCGGGCATTGGCCGAGTTTAAGGGTGTCGGCCGGCGATTCCAGCGCTATGGCGAGATCGCCGCGGCCGGCGGCGGGCATTTCACGCTGATCGACGACTACGGCCACCACCCGGTGGAGATGGCGGCGACGCTGGCCGCCGCCCGCGGCGCTTTCCCCGGCCGCCGCATCGTGCTGGCCTTCCAGCCCCATCGCTACACGCGCACGCGGGATTGCTTCGAGGACTTCGTCCGCGTTCTTTCGGCGGCCGATGCCGTATTGTTGAGCGAGGTCTATGCGGCAGGCGAGGCGCCCATCGTCGCCGCCGACGGGCGCAGTCTGGCGCGGGCCATCCGCTTGGCCGGCAAGGTCGAGCCGCTGTTCGTCGAGGACGTCGCCGCGATGCCCGCGGCGATCGTCGATGCTGCGCGCGATGGCGACGTGGTGATCACCATGGGTGCCGGTTCCGTCGGATCGGTGCCGGGAAAGCTGACCGGTGGCTGAGCAGACCATGCCCCCTGCACGCGACGAGTATTCGGGCTTGCAGTCAGCGGGGGTGGGCGGCAAGCCCGGTCTTAGAGGTTCGCTGCGCAGCAATGAACCGATGGCCGGCCATGTTTCCTGGCGTGCCGGCGGTGCGGTCGCCTGCGCCTATTTCCCCGCAGATCTCGACGATCTGGCCATATTCCTCCAGCGCCTGCGCCACGACGAGCCGCTGCTGACCGTCGGTCTGGGCAGCAATCTGCTGATCCGTGACGGTGGCTTTACCGGCAGCGCGGTGTTCACTCATGCCGCGCTGAATGTTCTGCGCTTCGAGGGCGATGGCTGTGTCTACGCGGAAGCCGGCGTGGCGTCGCCCAAGGTGGCGCGCTTTGCCGCCAATCACGGACTGAGCGGCGCGGAATTCCTTGCCGGTATCCCCGGCACCGTTGGCGGCGCGCTGGCAATGAATGCCGGCTGCTACGGCGGCGAGACTTGGAACTACGTCGACCGCGTACTGATGCTTGGCCGCGACGGGCGGCGGATTGCGCGCCGGATCGAGGACTTTTCCATCGGTTATCGCCATGTCGGACTCAAGGCGGCGAGCGACGAGATCTTCGCTGCCGCCTGGTTCCGCTTTCCGTCGGGTGACGGAACGGCAGCGCGGCAGCGCATCCGCACCCTGCTGGAGCGGCGTATCGCCACTCAGCCGCTGCAATTGCCCAACGCCGGTTCCGTGTTTCGCAACCCCCGCGGCGACCATGCTGCGCGATTGATCGAGGCCGCCGGCTTGAAAGGAACCGAGATCGACGGTGCGCGGGTTTCCGAAAAGCATGCGAATTTCATCGTTAATCCTCGCGGTAATGCCAGCGCCAGCGCGATAGAAAGGCTAATCGGCCATATTCAGGCCGTAGTGGCGGAAAAATTCGGCGTGCAACTGGTCCGCGAAGTGCGGATTCTCGGTGAGGATGGGCAGTGAAGGGAAAGGCATTCGGCAAGGTGGCGGTCATGTTCGGCGGTGACTCGGCGGAGCGCGAGGTGTCGCTGAAGAGCGGCAGCGCGGTGCTCAAGGCGCTGCGCGCCGGGGGTATCGACGCCCATGCCTTCGATCCGCGCGAAAAGCCCCTGGCTGCGCTGCGCGAAGAAAATTTCCAGCGCGTGTTTATTGCCCTCCATGGCCGCGGCGGCGAAGACGGCACGTTGCAGGGCGCGCTGGAGCTGATGGGCATCCCCTACACCGGCAGCGGTGTGCTGGCTTCGGCCCTGGGCATGGATAAGTGGCGCAGCAAGTTGTGCTGGCAGGCGGCCGGAATTCCGGTGCCGGACTACGTCGTTCTCGATTCGGGCAGCGATTTCGCGGCGATCGAACGCCGGCTCGGCCTGCCGCTGTTCGTCAAGCCGGCCAACGAGGGTTCAAGCATTGGCATCACCAAAGTCAAGGCGGCGGGCGAACTTCAATCCGCCTACGAAATCGCCGTCCGCCACGATCCGATCGTGATCGCCGAACGGTTTCTCGATGGCGGCGAGTTCACCGTCGGCATCCTTGGCTCTGGAAAAATCGCCCGTGCCCTGCCGGTGATCCGCATCGTGCCGGCGACCGAGTTCTACGATTACGAGGCTAAATATCTTCGCGACGATACCGAGTACAGGATTCCCTCCGGCCTTTCCGCTGCGCAGGAAGCGGAAATGCAGGATCTTGCGCTGCGCGCTTTTGCCGTCCTCGGCGGTCGCGGTTGGGGGCGGGTGGACATGATGCTCGACGCCGCTGGTGCGATTTACTGTCTGGAAGCCAATATGGCACCGGGCATGACCGACCACTCGCTGGTACCGATGGCGGCGCGTGCTGCCGGAATCGATTTCGGCCAATTGGTGCAACAGGTTCTGACGGAGGCTCGCCTTGGCTAAGCTGGCGAAGACCTCGCGTCCATCGCGCCCGGCGAAACCTGCCGTCGAAGGTTTCTGGGATAAGCCGCCGTTGCTCAATCTGGCAGCCGATGTGCTATTTCTTGCCGCCGGCACGGCCTTGGTTTACGCGGCGGCTCTGGGCGTGCAGCGTCTGCCGTTCTTTCCGTTGCGCGAGGTGGTGGTGCAAGGTACGCTGGATCAGGTGACGCGCACCCAGATCGAATATGCGGCACGTAGCGCGGTGACGGGAAACTTCTTCACCGTCGATCTCGATGCGGTACGCACCTCCTTCGAAAAACTGCCCTGGGTGCGCCGTGCCGAAGTGCGCCGGCGTTGGCCGGACGGTTTGCTGTTGACCATAGAGGAGCAGTCGGCGGTGGCCCGCTGGCGCCAGGCCGGCGGCGAATACAAGCTGGTGAATCGTCAGGGCGAGGTTTTTGTTGCCGCCACCGAGGCCGCGCTGCCGGTGTTCGCCGGTCCCGAGGGCAGTGCGGACGAGGTGCTGGCGCAGCATCGGGAATTCAGCGCCGCTCTGGCGCCGATCAGCCGCGGCGTGGTCGAAATCGTGCTGTCGCAGCGTGAGGCCTGGCAGCTTAAGCTCGACGACGGACTGGTGCTGAATCTAGGGCGTAACGACGAACGCCATCCGGTGGCCGAACGCATGCGTCGTTTCGTCTCCGTCTACGCGCAGGTCGGAGAAAAACTGCATCTGCACCCGACTTTGATCGATATGCGTTATCCGAGCGGCTTCGCCGTGCGCAGCGCAGGCGCAATGCAATCATCGTGAGAGCTGAATGAGTAAGGAAACCAAAGATCTCGTCGTCGGCCTGGATATCGGCACCTCGAAGATCGTCGCCATCGTTGCCGAACTCGATGCCGAAGGCCGGCTGGTGGTGCTCGGTCTCGGCAGCCAGGATTCGGAAGGCCTGCGCAAGGGCATGGTGGTCAACATCGAGGCGACGGTGAATTCGATCTCGCGCGCCATTCAGGAAGTCGAGCTGATGACCGGATGCAAGGTGCGCGAGGTCTATACCGGCATTGCCGGCAGCCATATCAAGAGCAAGGACTCCAACGGCATGGCGGTGGTGAAGGACAAGGAGGTCACGCCGTACGACGTGGAGCGTGCTATCGAAGCCGCCAACGCGACGCCGATCTCCGCCGACGACCAGATATTGCATACGCTGGTGCAGGAGTTCATCGTCGACGGTCAGGACGGCGTCAAGGAGCCGATTGGCATGGATGCGCGCCGGCTGGAAGTGAAGGTGCATCTGGTCACCGGGGCGGTGACCGCGGTGCAAAACATCGTCAAGTGCGTGCATCGCTGCGGCCTCGAAGTGGTCGACCTGATGCTGCAGCCCCTGGCCTCGGGCTATGCGGTGCTCTCCGAGGATGAAAAGGATGTCGGCGTTTGCCTGGTGGACATCGGCGGCGGCACCACCGATGTGGCGGTTTTTCTCCAGGGTGCGATCCGCCATACCGCGGTGATCCCCATCGCCGGCGACCAAGTCACCTCGGATATCGCCATTCTGCTGCGCACTTCGACGCAGGATGCAGAGGAAATCAAGATCGGTTACGGCGTCGCCCTGCAACAATTGGCCGATCCGGAAGACATGCTGGAAGTGCCTGGCGTCGGCGACCGGCCATCGACCACCCTGTCGCGGCAGACGCTGGCCGGCTTCATCCAACCGCGGGTCGAGGAGATATTCCAGAAAGTGCATGAGGAACTGGTGAAGAGCGGCTACGAGCGCCTGCTGCGCGCCGGCATTGTGCTCACCGGAGGAGCGTCGCAGATGCCGGGGATGATCGAGCTCGGCGAAGAGATTTTCCACAACACGGTGAAGCTGGGCGTGCCGCACTACGACGCGGCGCTCAAGGATGTGGTGCGCAATCCGCGCTACGCCACCGCGATGGGCCTCTTGCTGGAAGGTCAGACCCAGCGGCGGCGGGGTTTGAAGGCTCGCGATACGCGATCCTTCCGCCAGGTGATGGCGAAGATGCGGTCGTGGTTCGAAAAGAATTTTTAGTCGGCAGTTTTTTGTTGCGGTTTACAGAAGGAGGCGAGCATGTTTGAAATCATCGACAAGGACCCGAACCCGACGGTCATCAAGGTCATCGGCATCGGCGGCGCGGGAGGCAATGCCGTCGAGCACATGATCCGCGAGGGCGTGCAGGGAGTGGAATTCATCAGCGTCAACACCGACGCCCAGGCGCTCAAGCATTCCAGTTCGGGCATCAAACTACAGCTCGGGCCGGGGCTCGGCGCTGGCGGCAAACCAGGCAAAGCGCGCGAACTGGCCGAAGCCGAGCGCGAGGAGATCGCCGCGGCGTTGCGCGGCGCCCACATGGCCTTCATTACCGCTGGCATGGGTGGCGGCACCGGCACCGGTGCGGCGCCGATCGTCGCCGAGGTGGCGCGCGAGCTGGGCATTCTCACCGTCGCGGTGGTAACCAAGCCTTTCGAGTTCGAGGGCAACCGCTTGCGCCTGGCCGAGGAAGGCCTGGCCGAGCTGTCGCAGCACGTCGATTCGCTGATCGTGGTGCTGAACGAGAAGCTGATGGAAGTGCTCGGCGAGGACGTAGGTATGAAGGACGCTTTCCGTGCCGCCGACAACGTGCTGAAGAACGCCGTCGGCGGAATCGCCGAGATCATCAACGTGCCCGGCTTGGTGAACGTCGACTTCGAAGACGTGCGTACTGTGATGAGCGAAATGGGCAAGGCGATGATGGGCTCGTCCACCGCGGCCGGCGTCGACCGCGCGCGCCTCGCTGCCGAAGAAGCCGTCGCCAGCCCGCTGCTGGAAGGCGTTGAACTCTCTGGCGCGCGCGGCGTGCTGGTAAACATCACCGCCAGCCATTCGCTGGGCATGAAGGAGGTCAAGGAAGTCATGGCGACCATCCGCAACTATGCGGCGGAAGACGCCACGGTGATCTTCGGCACGGTGTTCGAGGATGCGATGGAGGACCAGCTGCGCGTCACCGTCGTCGCTACCGGGCTCGGGGGCAAGGCGGCGAAGAAGCAGCCGCTGCTGAAGCCGGTGGAAACTGTGGCAGCCGGGTTGCGCACCGGTACCGACAACAGCTATGTCGAAGCCTTCCAGGGGGCGGTCGGCGACGCCGATACGCCGGCGGTGTTCCGCAGTCGGGCGGCGCGTAATGCACACGTCGAAGCGATGACGGCGAGCGGAATGTCGCGCGACGATATTCCGCAGTTCCTGCGCCGCCAGGCAGACTGAGTTTCGCCAACTTTCGCATGCCCCGCGCGGCCGATCGCCTCCGGCCCCGCGGGGCATTGCGTTAAAATCGCCCCATGCTGAAGCAACGCACCCTCAAATCCCTGATCCGCGCCACCGGCGTCGGCTTGCATTCCGGCGCCAAGGTGACGCTGGTCCTGCGCCCGGCTGCGGCCGATACGGGCGTGGTGTTTACCCGCGTGGATTTGAATCCGCCCGTCGAGTTGAAGGCCGATCCGTTCGGCGTTGGCGACACGCGCATGGCGTCCTGTCTGGAAAAGGACGGCGTCAAGGTGGCGACCGTCGAGCATCTGATGTCGGCGCTTGCCGGACTGGGGATCGATAACGTTTACATAGACGTCGATGCGGCCGAATTGCCGATCATGGACGGATCCGCCGGACCCTTTGTTTTCCTGCTGCAGTCGGCGGGCATCGAGGAGCAGAACGCGGCGAAGAAATTCATTCGTGTGAAGAAACCGGTCGAAGTGCGCGACGGCGACAAATGGGCCCGGCTGGAACCGTTCGATGGTTTCCGCCTGTCGTTTTCCATCGCCTTCAATCATCCGGCGGTGGATCAGACCGGTACCCAGGTGACGGTCGATTTCGCCGACAATTCCTATATTCGCGAGGTTTCCCGCGCCCGCACCTTCGGTTTTACCCAGGATGTCGAGGCGCTGCGTGAGCAAGGCCTGGCGCTCGGCGGCAGCCTTGAGAACGCCATCGTGATGGACGAGTACCGCGTGCTTAACGCCGAAGGCCTGCGCTACGCCGACGAATTCGTCAAACACAAGGTGCTCGACGCGGTGGGTGACCTCTATCTGGCCGGCCATCCGCTGCTGGCCGCGTTTTCGGCGCACAAGTCGGGCCACGCGATGAACAACCTGCTGTTGCGCGCGTTGCTGGCCGATGCGTCGGCCTGGGAGCTGGTCAGCTTCGAGGATGCAGCGCGGGCCCCCGCGGCGGTGGTGCACCTCTATCCCCTGGCGGTCTGATCGGCCATGCTACTGATGCGCATCGCCGGCATGCTGACGGCGATCTTTGTCGCGGCCGGCATTCTCAGTTATCTGTTCACCGGCGACAAGCGCTACCTGCGATTGGCCGGACGGGTGGCGAAATGGGCGTTGATCTTCGTCCTGCTGGTGATGGGCCTGATGTTCCTGGAGCGGGTCATCGTCCTCTGATTCGGGCGCGCTCGGCAAAGCGCAACAGTGCCGCTTTCAGCGGCGAACGCTCCGGCAAACCGTCGGCCAGGCGCCGCAGACCTTGCTGCGCAGACTCGTTCATATGCGCCACGGAGCGGATTCCGCTCGCTACGGGCGCATAGCCGGAGGGTTGCACTTTGACTTGGATTTCGCTAACCTGCGCTCCCGCCTGGTTGAAAACATCGGTCAATCGTGGCGCAAGTTGTCTTATCTTGGCTGCAACCCCGCCATTACTGGCGTGAATCACGATTTTCCCCTGCTTCAGATTGGCCACCCGGCCACAACGTGCCAGCGCCACCGGAACCGCGCGCTCGTACACATGCTGAAGCTTGAGCAGGCGGCCGGCGTGGGCTGAAAAACGCGCCAGTCCGGCATCGCCGTCGAGAAATTTGCCTAGGCTGTGGGCGGGCATCGAATAACGTTGAGGAGAAAGCGTTGCATATTATTCTCGTCTCCAGTCGCTCCGCAACAACGCGCACCATCACGCTGACGCCGCGCCTCGTGCTGCTGCTGCTGATCGGTTTTGCGGCCATGGTGTTGGTCATGTCTTCGCTGTTCTCCTACGTCACCGTGCGCCACGCGGCGGAGATCCGCCTGCCCTTCCTACAGGATCTGATTCGGGCGGTGAGCCTGGAGGAAAACCAGCGCCGGCAGGAATACGTCAAGGAAAATCTCAAGGTCATGGCCGTAAAACTGGGCGAGATGCAGGCCCAGCTGACCCGCCTGGATTCGCTGGGAGAGCGTCTGTCCACTCTGGCAGGCGTCCGTCCGCAGGAACGCAAGGCAGCGCTCGGCGACGGCCGCGGCGGTCCGTTGCTGTTGCGGTCGGAGGTATCGCCCAACGAGTTGCAGCGCGCCCTTGATTCGCTCGCGCGCGACGTCGAAGCGCGTACCGATGCTCTTTCGGTGGTTGAGTCGCAGTTGTTCGAGGATCGCGTGCGCAAGAACCTGCTGCCGTCCACGCTGCCGGTAAACGTACAGTGGAACGCCTCTGCCTTTGGCTGGCGCCTTGACCCCTTCACCGGCCAGCGTGCGATGCATGAAGGCGTCGACTTCCCTTCGGATGTAGGCGCCACCATCGTCGCCGCGGCGTCCGGCGTGGTGGTCACCGCTGAGCGCCATCCCGAATACGGCAACATGATAGAGATCGACCACGGTAACGACATGACCACCCGCTATGCGCACGCCTCGAGGGTCACGGTGCACGTCGGAGACGTGGTGCGTCGCGGCGAGAAGATCGCCGAAGTCGGTTCCACCGGCCGTTCCACAGGCCCGCATCTGCATTTTGAGGTACGTTTCCGCGGTGCGGCGCAAAATCCCAACCGCTTCCTCGAGCAGGCCTGGAGCAACACCTTCGCTCAGCGCTGATACGTTCCCGGCGCATCCGCAGGGCTGCGCCGGGCGGCCTTGCGCCGCATGGTAAAATCCGCGCTTTTCCTTGCCCCTGCGGCCTCCAGATGATTACCGGTTTTCTCAAGAAGATATTCGGCAGCCGCAACGAGCGGCTGCTGCGCCAGTACCGCGCCGTGGTGGCCCGGATCAATGCGCTGGAGCCAGCGATGCAGGCGCTCTCGGATGAGCAACTGGCGGGCAAGACGGTTGAGTTCAAAGATCGCGTCGGCAACGGATTGGCGCTCGATGATCTGCTGCCCGAAGCGTTTGCCGTGGTCCGCGAAGCCAGCCGGCGAACGCTCGGCATGCGTCACTTCGATGTCCAGATGATCGGCGGCATGGCCCTGCACCACGGCAAGATCGGCGAAATGCGCACCGGCGAGGGCAAGACCCTGGTGGCGACGCTGCCCGCGTATTTGAATGCACTGTCCGGCAAGGGCGTGCACGTGATCACGGTCAACGACTACCTGGCCCGCCGCGATGCCGAATGGATGGGGCGGCTGCACCGTTTTCTGGGCCTTTCTGTCGGAGTGAATCTGTCGCAGATGGCCCATGCCGAAAAGCAGACCGCCTACGCCGCCGACATCACCTACGGCACCAATAACGAATTCGGCTTCGACTACCTGCGCGACAACATGGTGTATTCGCTCGCCGAGCGGGTGCAGCGCGGCCTCAATTTCGCCATCGTCGACGAAGTGGACTCAATCCTGATCGACGAGGCGCGCACGCCGTTGATCATTTCGGGCCAGGCCGACGATCACACCGACCTCTACGTCAGGATGAACGCCGTACCGCCGCTGCTGACCATCGGCGAAGCGGCGAAAAGCGAGGGCGAGAAGGAAACCGGCGACTACACCGTCGATCTCAAAGCCCACCAGGTATTGCTCACCGAGGAGGGGCACGAGAAGGCCGAGCGCATCCTCGCCCAGATGGGCATGTTGCCGGAGGGCGGCAGCCTCTACGAGCCGGCCAACATCCTGCTGATGCACCACCTGTATGCGGCGCTGCGCGCGCACAACCTGTTCCATCGCGATCAGCAATACGTGGTGCAGGACGGCGAGATCATCATCGTCGACGAATTTACCGGCCGTCTGATGCCCGGGCGGCGCTGGTCCGATGGCCTGCACCAGGCGGTCGAAGCCAAGGAAGGCGTATCGATCCAGGCCGAAAACCAGACCCTGGCTTCGATCACTTTCCAGAACTACTTCCGCATGTACGGCAAGCTGGCCGGCATGACCGGGACGGCCGACACCGAAGCCTACGAGTTTCACCAGATCTACGGTCTGGAGACGGTGGTCATTCCGACCAACAAGCCGGCCCAGCGCAAGGACGCCAATGACCAGATCTATCGCACCGCGCAGGAGAAATACGCCGCCATGGTTGCCGACATCCGCGGCTGTCACGAGCGCGGTCAGCCGGTGCTGGTCGGCACCACCTCGATCGAGAACTCCGAGTTGCTGGCGGAAATCCTGACCAAGGAAAAGCTGCCCCACCAGGTGCTCAACGCCAAGCAGCACGCGCGCGAGGCGGAGATCATCGTCCAGGCCGGCCGCCCCGGCGTCGTCACCATCGCTACCAATATGGCCGGCCGCGGTACCGACATCGTGCTCGGCGGCAACATCGAAAAGACGGTCGATGCGATTCGCGACGACGAAAAATTACCCGCGGCGGACAAGGAGCAGCGCATCGCTGCCCTGCGCGGCGACTGGCAGAAGCTGCACGACCAGGTGTTGGCCGCCGGCGGCCTGCACATCATCGGTTCCGAGCGTCACGAGTCGCGCCGCATCGACAATCAGTTGCGCGGCCGTTCCGGCCGTCAGGGCGACCCCGGTTCATCGCGCTTCTACCTGTCGCTGGAAGATCCGCTGCTGAAGATCTTCGCCGGCGATCGGCTGAACACCATCATGGTGCGGCTGAAGATGCCCGAAGGCGAAGCGATCGAGCATCCGATGGTCACTCGCTCGCTCGAATCGGCGCAGCGCAAGGTCGAGCAGCGCAATTTCGACATCCGCAAGCAGTTGCTCGAATACGACGACGTTGCCAACGACCAGCGCAAAGTCATCTACCAGCAGCGCAACGAGCTGCTGGAATCGGCCGACATCGTCGAAACCGTCACCGCCATGCGCGAAGGCTATTTGCACGACCTGTTCCGCCTATACGTGCCGGCGGAAAGCGTCGAGGAACAGTGGGACATCGCGGCTCTGGAAGTGGCCTTGGAAGGGGAGTTGCGCTTGCGCCTGGCGGTGGCCCAATGGCTCAGGGACGAACCCCAGCTCGGCGAGGAGGATCTGCTGCGGCGCATCCTCGATGCCGCCGACGAGAGCTACGCCGCCAAGGTCGCGGCAGTCGATGCCGAGGCCTGGCGCGGGTTCGAGCGCAATGTCATGTTGCAAAGCCTCGACACCCACTGGCGCGAACACCTGTCGGCACTCGACCATCTGCGCCAGGGCATCCATTTGCGCGGTTACGCGCAGAAGAATCCGAAGCAGGAATACAAACGCGAGGCCTTCGACCTGTTCGAATCACTGCTTAACACCGTGCGCAATGAGGTGACGCGCCTGCTGTTGACCGTGGAGATTCGTTCCGAGGAGCAGATCGAGGAGGTCGAGCAGAACCATCCGCAGGTCGAGAACGTCCAGTATCACCACGCCGACTACGACGAAGCGCTCGGCAGCAGCGAGCCCAAGTCGCCGCAGCCGGCGGTGGCCGGGCCCAAGGTGGGGCGCAATGATCCCTGCCCCTGTGGCAGCGGCAAGAAATTCAAGCATTGCCACGGCAAGCTGGGCTGATGGAAGTGTTGCACACGATCGCCGAGGACGGCGATCGGATTGTCATACTCGACCAGACCCGGCTTCCGCGCGAGACGGTCTTTGTTTCTTTGTCTTCGCTCGATCAGGCGGCACATGCCATCCGCAGCATGCAGGTGCGCGGCGCGCCGCTGATCGGTGTCACCGCGGCGTATGGGGTGGCCTTGGGTTTGACCGTCGAGGCGGACGACCGCCATCTCGAACAGGCGCTGGCCGTGTTGGCCGCCACCCGCCCGACTGCCGTCAATCTGCATTGGGCTTTGGCCCGCATGGCCGAGGTGCTGCGGCCGCTGGCTCCCGCGCAGCGGCGCAGTGCGGCCTGGGATGAGGCGCGGACCATCGCCACCGCGGACGAGGCCACCAATGCCGCCATCGGCCGTCATGGATTGCCGCTGATGGCGACAATCCATGACGGCCGATGGCGGGCTGAACCGGCGACGGTCAATGTCATGACCCACTGCAATGCCGGTTGGCTGGCGACGGTTGCCCACGGTACTGCGCTGGCGCCGGTGTATGCCGCGCAGGCGGCCGGCATGCCGCTGCACGTATGGGTTTCCGAGACCCGGCCACGCAATCAGGGGCTGCTCACCGCGTGGGAACTCGCCGCTGCGGACGTTCCCCACACGCTGATTGCCGACAACGCCGCCGGCCTGCTGATGATGCAGGGCCGGGTCGATTGCGTGATCGTTGGCGCCGACCGCATCGCTGCCAACGGCGACGTCGCCAACAAGGTCGGCACCTATCTCAAGGCCCTCGCCGCCAAGGCGCACAACATTCCGTTCTATGTCGCGGCGCCGCTGTCCACCATCGATTTCGATTGTCCCAACGGTATCTCGATTCCGATCGAGGAGCGCAGCGGCGACGAGTTCGGCGACCTCGGCCTTGCCGCCACGCCGCGCGCCAATCCGGCCTTCGACGTCACCCCGGCGCACCTGATCTCAGGCATCGTCACCGAGCGCGGCGTGCATGCGCCGCAGGACATCGCGTCATTCAAGCCATGACCGAAGCAGAACTCAGATCCGCGGTGCTGGCCGCCGCGCAACGTTTGAACGGTCTCGGCATCAACCGCGGCCGCGCCGGCAACGTCAGCGCCCGCGGCGACCTCGGCTTCGTCGTTACGCCGACCGGCATGGCCTACGAAGATTGCAAGGCCGCCGACATGGTCTTCCTCGACATGAACGGCGTGGCGCGGCCGGGCCGCACGCCGTCCTCCGAGTGGCGCTTCCACCGCGACATCTATGCCGCCCGCCCCGAGGCCGGGGCGGTGATACATACCCACGCGCCGTTCGCTACGGCGCTGGCCTGCATGGAAACCGGCATCGAGCCGTTTCATTACATGGTGGCCCGCTTCGGCGGCCGCGACGTGCGCTGCGCCGACTATGCGACCTTTGGCACCCAGGCCCTGTCCGAAGCGATGTTGGTTGCGCTGCAAGGGCGTTGCGCCTGCCTGATGGCGCATCACGGCATGGCGGTGTTCGGCCGCGATCTGGATCACGCGCTGGATCTTGCCGTCGAGTTGGAATCGCTGTGCGAACAGTACTGGCGGGTGTTGCAACTCGGGGCACCGAAGTTGCTGCCCGAAGACGAAATGGCACGAGTGCTGGAGAAGTTCGCCGGCTATGGCCAACAGTAGCGCGACCGCAAACGGTCCCACCCCAAAAGGGGGTTGGCCGCGCGACAGGGAAGAGTATCGTTCTCCGGTTCAGGCAGGCAATGCGTTCGGCAATGTACCGGACCTGCCGACACCGACGGAGGAGCCGCGTGATACGTGCCGAGGATATCGAGTTCCACATTCCGCCCAACGCCGACCATACGTGGGCGGAGACCAACTATTTCTGCCTGAGCATTCCGCAAGAACGGTTGCTGGCCTCGGTCTATACCGTGACCCGCAAGGCGCTCGGCGTACAGCTGGTAGACGTCGTAGTGTTCGGCGCGCTCGGCGACAGTCGCGCCGAAGCGCTGTACATCGATTCGCAGCAGCACCTGCCGGCGCCGCAGCGGCTGTCGGATTACCGTACGCCGAACGGCCTGCATGTGCAGGCGTTCAGTCCGCGCGATTACCGCGTCGATTACGTCGGCTTCGACGATACCGAGCTGCACTTCGACTTCAAAGGGCTGATGGAGCCCTTCGACATCCACGATCCGGACCATAGTCCGATGGCCCGGCCGGATGCCCGCGCTGCGAGTTCCGGTTTCGGCGCTGCTTATGGCAACCATTTCGACCTGACCGGGCACATCACCGGCACGCTGAAGCTGCGCGGCCGTGAATACAAAGTCGATTGCATCGAGACCATGGACCACAGCTGGGGTCCGCGCGCCGAGCTGGGCATGGCGACCATGGGCTGGACCCATGCGCATTTCAGCGATGACTTCGCGATTCACTGGATCAACAAGTGGAGTCCGGACGATGCCGGGGCGAACGAGCATGAACTGGCCCATGGCTATGTACTCGACCAGGGCGTCGCCTACGGCCTCAAGGGCATGAAACTGGACTGTGTGCATCTGGGCTCCGCGCTGACCGGCATCGAGGCCGAGGTGACCGACAGGCGCGGCAAGGTGTTCCGCCTGCTCGGCACGGCAGTGATCGGTGCGCCCTGGGTACCCTACAGCAGCGGCATGCTCTATGTGAACCTGATGCGCTGGATGCTCGACGACGGCCGCATGGGCTGGGGCCTCGGCTCCTACAACACCTCGATGCAGGCGTTGAATCGTACCTATGGCCGGCGCTGGACCGGGCGGCAACCCAAGGCCACGTCGTGATTCGGCAAGATCAAAATAGAAATTGAGGAGAAGACTCGACATGCAGATCGTAGACAAGAACAATCCACCAGCGGAATGGATAGAGGCGCTGCGCAAGCGCTACCCCTGCGAAGCCGAGGTCGACCGGACGTTGACGCGCAAGATGTACCGCCGCGCTGGACCCGGCTATACGCCCGTGCCCCTGGAAACGCTGATCAAGGGCACCGAATCCCTGCTGCGCGCCGAACTCAAGGGCGACTTTGAAATTTCCGACGCGCGCTGGCTTTCCGGTGGCGCATCGAAATTGCAGATGGCATTTTCTCTGACCTGGAACCGTCCCGGTACCGGCCGCGAAAAAGCGCCGATGGTGCTGCGCATGGAGCCGGCCGAGTCGATCGTCGAAACCAGCCGACTGCGCGAATTCCAGCTGATCAAGGCCTTCGATGGCATCGTTCCGGTGCCGCCCGTGGTGGCGGTCGACGTCAATGGCGATCACTTGCCCTATCCGGCCATGGTCTACGGCTTCGCCCAGGGCGTGACCAAGCCAAGCAATTCCACCAGCAAGACCACAGGCATGGGCACGTACATCGCGCCGGAGTGGCGCGCCAAACTCGGCCCGCAGTTCGTCGATTGCCTCGCCAAGATCCACAATCGCAACATTCCCAGCGCCGGCCTCACGGCTTTCGATCCACCGCAGCCTGGCACGCTGTGCCAGGAACTGGCGCTCAATATGTGGGAGCGCATCTGGGAGGAAGATTCCGACGAGGACATTCCGCTCCTGCGTCTGGCGAACGTCTGGCTGCGCGAGAACGCGCCGCCCTGCGCCAAGCCGGTGATCCTGCACTGCGATTACCGCATGGGCAATTTCCTGTTCACCGAACACGATGCCAAGATCACGGCGATCCTCGACTGGGAGATGGCGCGCCTCGGCGACCATCACCACGATCTGGCGTGGACTTCGGCCAATTCCTACGGCCACTATGCCGAGGACAACAAGACCTTCCTCGTTGGTGGCTTCATGTCCCGGCCCGAATTTTTCGACGCCTACCAGAAGGCCTCGGGAAACACCGTCGACCCGAAGACGCTGTACTACTACAAGGTCTATACGGCGTATGTGCAGGGTGTCATTTCCGTCTCCACCACCTACCGCATCGCCCGCAACGGCAAGACCCACCAGGATGTGCTACAGGCCTGGATCATGGGCTACGGCTACAAGATGATGGATGACCTGCGCGTTCTGCTGGAACAAGGAGCCTGATATGCAATTGCGTCCCGACATTTCGATCCACGCGATGATCAAGTCCCTCACCGATGCCGTGTTGCCGGCGGTGGACCCGAACAACAAGCTCGCCCTCGAACAGCTTCAGCTCACCATCGGCCTGCTGTCGATGATGGAGCAGCGCATGCCGCTCGAATTCAAGTTCGATTGCGACGAACTCGACCGCCTGCTCGGCTTCGCCGTCGAACTCAAGCGCCACGCCCGCGGCGGCGAGGCGCTGGCCGATCTGGTGGCCAGCGAGACCCAGGGTGCCGACGTGCGCCGCCGCGCCCAGGCCAGCCCGGCGGAAGTGGTTGCTGCGAATCGCGCCCTGCGCGCCGCCAGCGGCGCGGTGGCGGCCTCGGCGTATCGCGATGGAACGCCGGAACAGCGTGCGGCGATCATGAAGACGGTGCTGTCGATGTCCGGGCAGCAGTTGCTGCGCGACCGCGCCTGGGTGATGCCGCAAGGCTGGGAAGCGCAGCCGGAGCTGGTGCCGCCGATTGCGGACCTGCTGGCAACGTCATGATCCGAATCCCGCCGTGGGCAAGAACTCACGGCGGGACGGCTACCGTACCGAATCGAAATGACCAAAGTGACAGACCCCACATCCCCGGCCACCCCATCGTCGCGCAGCGTGGGATTGCAGGGTGCACCCAACTGCCGTGACCTGGGCGGATATCCGGCGGCGGACGGACGCCGGGTGAAATGGCGGCACCTCTATCGTTCGGACTCCTTTGCCGACCTCACCGATGCCGATCTGCCCGTGGTCCAGTCCCTCGGACTGCGTACGCTGGTCGACCTGCGCCATGCATCCGAGCGGGAGCGCAAGCCGAACCGGGAATTGCCGGGAATGCCGCCGAAGGTTCATACCTTTCCGTTTCTGCCCTACGGCCACGTGGACATCTTCAAGCGTGTTTCGGAGGGCCGCATGACCCTGGTACAGCTCGAACAGGACGTCTGGGAGGCCTATCGCCGCTTTCTTCCCGAGCCGGTCTTCCCGAAGATGATCGACCTGCTGCTGACTCCGGGCGTGTTTCCGATGCTGATCCACTGCACCAGCGGCAAGGATCGCACCGGCTACACGACAGCGGTGGTGCTGCTGGCGCTCGGTGTACCCCGCGACGTCATCATCGAGGACTTCCTCGTCACCAACCGCCATCGTCGCGACATCGGCTATCTGGTGGGGGACAAGGCCGACCCGGCAGTGGTGGAGGTGCTTTCGGGTGTTCATGCCAGTTATCTGGAAGCGTCCTTTACTGCCATGGAGCAGCAATGGGGATCGACCGACGCCTACCTGCGGGATGCCCTTGGCCTCAGCGACAGGCGTCGGCAGCAGTTGCAGGATCTGCTGCTGGAGCGCGTCGCCGAAAAGTAATCCGCCCCCATACCTTTTATTCCCCCATTTCCGGTCACGTATTGTGAATTTCAGCCAAATGCCCCTGCGCCGCCTACCTTTGCAGGGCGCCGTCAATTTCCGTGACCTGGGCGGCTATCGAACCTCCGATGGGCGCCAGGTCAAATGGAATCGGATCTATCGTTCCGATTCCCTCGCCGAACTGACCGACGCCGACGTGGATGCGGTGGCCTCCCTCGGTCTGCGCACGCTGCTCGATCTGCGTTACCAGTTGGAACGGGATAAAAAGCCGAATCGCCCGCTGCCTGGCCCGCTGCCCGAAACCCACGCCATCGGCTTTTATCCGCTCAACAATCTCAAACTATTCGACCGCATTTCGGAGGGGACGCTGACTGTCGAGGAACTGGACGCCTGGTGCTGTACTTCCTACCGCCTGTTCCTGCCCGAACCGACGTTCGCCCAAGTGCTGGAAAAACTCCTTGCGCCGCAGGCCTTTCCAGCGCTGATCCATTGCACCAGCGGCAAGGATCGCACCGGTTTCGCCAGCGCTGTCGTGCTTGCAGCGCTGGGCGTGCCGCGGGAAACCATCATGGAAGACTTTCTTCTTACCAACCAGTACCGTCGCGACATTTCCTATCTCGTCGAGGAAAAATCCGACCCGGCGGTAGTGTATGCACTGTCCGGCGTCCAGCCGGAATACCTGGAAGCCTGTTTCAACGCCATCGACAGCACCTGGGGTTCCGACGAAGCCTATCTGCGCGGCGGCCTCGGTTTGTCGGCAGAAGATCAGCAGCGCCTCCAGGACATTCTGCTGGAGCCGATTCCCGCTGCGTGAAGCGGGGCATTCTCCGGCGCAGGGTAGACTGGGAAAAAGTCTGCGTCCGAGGAGGAGTGGATGGGGATCACAAGAAAGCCCGACCGCGGTTCTTCGCCCGAGGTCTACGCACATAAACTGTTCGCGCCGCCGCTGCATCCCGATGCGCTGCGGCGCACTGCCGTTCTCGACCGCGTGTTTTCCGTCGCCACACCGGTGGTGCTTCTCCAGGGGCCGGCCGGCCACGGCAAGACCAACCTGTTGCAGCAGATCGCCGCGGGCTGCGCGAGTCGCGGATCGCACACCGGCTGGCTGACCCTGGATGCCGCCGACAACGACGCACGGCGCTTTTTCCTCCATCTACAGGCGCTGCTTACCGCCCTGCTGGGCGAAGCCGGACCGCGCCCGGCGGCGGGCGCCGAGGCGGTTGCCGAGGAGCGTCGCGGCCGGCGCTCGGATTGGGTGGTTGATCGTTTGCAGAAAGTGGACGGTCCTCTGGCGCTGTTCTTCGACAATTTCGAGACCCTGGAAAACCGTAACCTGCTGGCCTTCTTTCGCGAGCTCTGTGAACGACTGCCATCGCACGTGCGGGTCTTCATCGGTACGCGCTCGGCCCCGGAAATCGGCTTGCCGCGCTTGCTGGTCGGCAATCAGGCACTGCTGCTGCGGCCCGACGACCTACGCTTCTCGCGCAGCGAAGTGGCGCTTTTTTTTGCCGATGCACGTGGGGCTGCGGCGGTCAGCGGCGACGAGGCCGAAGCGATCTACCGGCGCACCGAAGGCTGGCCCGCTGCGCTGCAATTGTTTCGCCTGACACTGGCCAATCCCCAGGTGCGGCGCTCACTGGACAGCCTGACCAGCTACCGTCCGCGCGAACTGGCCGAATACCTTACCGACAATGTGCTGGCCTTGCAGGAACCGGCGATCCAGGATTTCCTGCTGCGCACGGCATTGCTCAAGCGGCTCAACGCATCGCTGTGCAACCGGGTCAGCGGGCGCAGCGATGCACAGGATATCCTGCTCCGCCTGGAGCGCTCGGGCCTCTTCCTGCGCAGTCTCGACACCGACCTCAACTGGTTCGAATACCACGGCCTGTTCGCGTCCTGCCTCGCCGAACAATTGAGCCAGCAAGCCCCGGCCAGCGTGATCGAAGTGCACCGTCTGGCAACCCAATGGCATCTCGACCACGGCGATACCGAGGAGGCCCTGCATCACGCAATCGCCGCCGGCGATTGTTCCGCCGCGGCGGACATCCTCAATGCCTGCGCGTCGCGCCTGATTGCTGGCGCCTATCTGGTGACCGTGGAGCGCTGGTTCAAGCAGTTGCCGCTCGCCGAAGTGGCGCGGCGGCCCGATCTCACGATCAAGGTCGCCTATGCGCTCGCCTTCCTGCGCCGCAATCAAGAGCTGAAGCCGCTGCTGGCGCTGCTGCGCGAGTATCCGGCCGATGCCGACATTGGCGCCACGCTGAATCCGACGGTCGTACTAACCATGGCGGCCATCGCGAGCGACGACGTTGCAACGGCCTTCGAGCTGGCCGGACGGATTCCGGTCAATGCGCAGGACAGCGAAGGCCTCGCGCGTTTCGAACTGGCAGCGGCGGCCAATTTCCTCGCCTATCGTGCGCTGGCGCTCGGCGACTTCGAAGGTGTGCGCAGCAACCTCGCCCTGGCGCGGACACGCAATTACCGCGGCGATGCCAGCTTCAGCCGCGGCTACACCTTCGCCATTGCCGGCGTCGATCTGCTGGTTCAGGGCCAGTTGGGCGAAGCGCTGAATTGCTTTCGCGCCGGGATGGCCGAGCAGGGCCTGCATGCCGACAAATCGGTGGCCTCGGCGGCGCTTGTGGCGTGCTACCTCTGGGCGCTGTATGAGGCCGACGAACTGGATCAGGTCGAAGCGCTGTTCGGCCGCTACCACGACACCATCGCCGACTCGGTGCTGCTCGACTTTCTCGCCGTTGGCTACCTGTCCATGGCTCGCGTGCACGATGCCCGCGGTCGCCACGCGAAGGCCCTCGAAGTGCTCGACGAAGCGGAAGCGATCAGCCGCGCCAACGGCTGGTCGCGTTTTGTCGCCACGCTCGATTGGGAGCGGGTACGGCGCGCGCTGCTGGCCAAGGACCCGGTGCGCGCTCAGGCCATAGCCGCGCTGCAACCATCGTCGACCAACGCTGGAGAGAACTGGGTGCTGTTCTCGCAGGACATTGAGGACGAGCGCCTGGGCCGCATCCGGTTGGCGGTGCGGCGCAAGGATTTCGATAGAGCAGCCGCTGCGTTGCGGGTCGAGTTTGCCCGCCAACCCGGCCGCATCAACCGGCAGATCAAGTTGCATCTGCTCGACGCCCAGTTGCAGCAGGCCCGCGGTGCGCGGCCCGCAGCGCTGCTCAGCTTGCGCGCCGCACTCGGGCTGGCGGCGCCCGGTGGGTTCGTGCGCTGCTTCCTCGACGAAGGCGAAGAGGTGACGCAGCTGCTGCGCGAGAGCGAACGCGAAATCGCTCCAGCCGAGCGCGATTTCGTCCGCCGCTTGCTCGGGGCATCGGGTGCCGCCGCCGTGCCGGCGACGACGCTGGATGCGCTGACCGAACGCGAAAGGCAGATCCTGGTCTTTCTCGCCAACGGTGTTTCGAACCGCGAAATGGCCACGCGTATCTTCGTTTCGGAGAACACGGTGAAGTTCCATCTGAAGAACATCTACTCGAAGCTTGCCGTCAGTACCCGCCTACAGGCCGTGGTTGCCGCGCGGCAGATCGGCCTGATCCGCTGACGCGGACAAGGTGCCGTGTTACCGGGCGATCAGTGCAGAGTGGCGCCGGGCGGCACCAGGCGCAAACCGATGTTGACCACGAGCACCCGGTCGCCGAGCAGCACCACGCTGCCGTTGCGCCGGTTGTTCCCGGTGTCGCTGAACTCGAATTTGTAGACCCGGCGCAGCGCCATCCGACCCTCGTCGTCGCGTGCCGGCTTCAGACTGGCAAACGCCACCGTGTCGTCGAGCAGTTGCAGGTTCTCCGTTTCACAGGCGGCACGTGCGGCCGCAATGCCCGCTTCGCGCGCGGCGAAACCGCTGAACCAAAGCCAGGCGATTGCGCCGAGCGTCATCAAACCGACAACATCGAAGAGGGACATGAGTAAGGGCCGGCTGGCCGGACAGGCGTACCGGGTGAACGTTACCATTCTCCCTGCTGCCGTTGCCACGGCAGGCGCCAAACGCCGGGAAAACGGCGGCAGAGAAGAGGGTGTCCCGATGAGCAAGCCCGGCCCGTCCATTGCCGACCACAACGTCCGCGCCTTCATCCGCTTCCGCGTCTTTTTCAACGCGCGCTTCTACTATCCGGTGTTCGGCATCCTGTTTCTCGATTACGGGCTGACCATCGCGCAGCTCAGCCTGCTCAATTTCGTCTGGGCGATCGCCATCGTCGGGCTCGAAGTGCCGAGCGGCGCGCTGGCCGACCAGTTCGGCCGGCGGCCGCTGCTGATCGCGGCGGCGAGCTGCATGGTGTTGGAAATGGCGCTGCTGGCCTTCGTCCCGCTGGGCAATCCGACGCTGTTGTTCGCCGCCTTCCTGCTCAATCGCATTCTCAGCGGCGCGGCGGAAGCGGCGGCGAGCGGGGCCGACGAGGCGCTGGCGTTCGATTCGCTGGCCGGGGAACAGCGCAGCCGCGAATGGCCGGACGTGCTGGTCCGGCTCGGTCACTGGACGACCTGCGGCTTTCTGCTGACGATGTTGCTCGGCGGTGCGGTTTACGACGCCGATCTGCTGCACCGCGCCGCCGCCGCATTGGGTTTCGACCTGAGCCTCGACCCACGCACGACGATGCGTTTCCCCGTCTATCTCACGCTGGCCAACGCGCTGTGCGCTCTCGCCGTTACGCTGGGCATGAAGGAGCCGCCGTGCGAAAACCGCCACGCCGCCTCGGTGGCCGCTTCGTTCGGCCTCATCCGCCGTGTCTTCGGCGGGCTGCGGCGTAGCCATCGGGTACTGTTTCTGATCGCGGCCGGCCTGCTGCACGACTCGATCATCCGCCTGATCATGACGCTGTCGAGCAACTACTACCGCCTGATCCAGATTCCCACCGCCGCGTTCGGCATCCTCGGCGCCGTGCTCGGTCTGTCCGGCTTCTTCGTCCCGCGCCTCGGCCGTCGGCTGGCCGCGCAACGCTCCATTGCCTTCAACTTCGCGCTGCTGGCGGCGCTCACCGCGACCGGACTCGCCGGGCTGACCCTCTGCATCCCGCTCTACGGCGCGCTCTTCGTCGCCCTGCTCGGCATCGCGATGGGGTTGCTGGGCTTCTTTCTCTCCCACTATCTCAACGCCCTGGCCGAGTCCGCCGAGCGCGCTACCCTACTCAGTTTCCGCGGCCTGGCCTGCAACCTCGGCTACGGACTGGTCGGCCTGCTCTTCGCCGGCCTGATGCGGCATCTCGCGTTCGGCACGGCGGCTACCGCATCCGAGCAACAAGTCTTCGCCGCCGCGCTCGACTGGCTGCCGTGGTACTTCCTGATCTCGCTGCTGCCGCTGATGGTTTTTGCGCGCCTCAGCGGGTGTCTGGGCGCCAAGGCAAAGGGCGCATAGACAAGCAACCATCGATATGTTGCCAGCAACCAACCGCCTTACTACGACGACAATCGTAAGGATAAAGGGAGATTGCAATGTCAAACGACGCCACGCTTACGAGCAAGGGGCAAACAACGATTCCCAAGGAAATTCGGGATAGTCTTTCCATGAAAGCCGGCGACCGGATGACGTTCACGTTGATGCCGGATGGTACCGTGGTCATCCGGGTGAAGAGCAAGAGCATCGTCGAGCTGGCTGGCGTGTTGCACAAGAAGGGTCGCAAGTCCGTCCCGGTTGAGCAATTGTCGCGGTGATGCTGGGGGTCGATACCAACGTTCTTGTCCGTTTTCTGGTTCAGGATGACGAAGCCCAGTTTGAGAAGGCACGCAAGCTGATCAAGCGCGAAGTTGCGGCAGGTCGCCGCGTTTTCGTAAGTCTGTTTTCTCCTGGAAACCGAATGGGTGCTGCGCAGCCGATACGGCCTACCGAAGAGCCGGATCATTGAAGCCATCTCGGGCTTGCTCGACGCGACCGATGTTCGATTCGAGGATGAGCCGGCCATCGAGCAGGCTCTTTTCGTCTGGAAGGATACGGCTAGTTCAGGTTTGGCTTCATCTCCGGGTCGCCCTTGGCCATGGCGCGCTGGTAGGCGGGGCGTTCGCCGATGCGCTTGAGGTAGGCGCGCAGGTGGGGGAAGTCGGCCAGGTCGACGGCGCAGAAGTTGCGCATGGTGGTGAGCGGGAAGAGCATGATGATGTCGGCGGCGGTGAACTCGGGGCCGGCGAAATAGGGCACTTCGCCGAGGCGCTTTTCGATCAGGGCGAAGGCGCTGTCCTTGCGCGAGAGCAGCGACTTGAGGGCGGGGATGTGGTCACCGCTGGCGCCGGCGAACTGGAAGGCCATCGGCAGCATCAGGTTGGGCATCATCGAGGCGTTGGCGAAGTGGAACCAGAACAGGTAGTCGGCGAAGTGCGGGCTGGAGGGTGGCACGGCGAGACGGCCGTTGCCGTATTTGCCGATGATGTAGTCGATGATCGCGCCGGATTCGGGCAGCACCCGATCGCCGTCGCTGATGATCGGCGCGGTGCCCAGCGGGTGCAGGGCCTTGAAGTCGGCCGGGGCGAGCATGGTGTCGGGGTCGCGCGCGTAGCGCTTGAGCCGGTAGGGAATGCCAAGCTCCTCGCACAGCCAGATGATGCGTTCGGACTGGGATACGCCCAGGTGATGGATGGTCAGCATGCGTGTCTCCTCGGTTGTTTTCATGTGCCGCAGAACGTGCGGTAGCTGGCGGTGAATTCGCCGGGTGCGGGGTCGGCCAGGTGTTGGCGGGCCGGCGTTTCATTGTAGGGCGTGCGCAGGGCGGCGAGCAGGGCGTTGAAGGGGCCCAGGTCGCCGTGGTCGGAGGCGGCGGCGAGGGCTTCTTCGACCCGGTGGTTGCGCGGGATCAGCCAGGGGTTGATGCTCCGCATGCGCTCGCCGCGCCGCGCCGCGGTCCTGCCGTCACCGCCATCCTCGGCGCGGCAGCGGGTTTGCCAGCGGACGAGCCAGGCGTCGAGCGCCGCGCTGTCGGCGAATAGCGTCCGCAGCGGTTCCGCCATGCCCTCCGCGGCGGCGGCCAGGCGGCGCCAGGCCAGGGTGAAGTCGACCTGCGCGGTTTCCAGCAATGCCAACCAGTCGTCGATCAAGGCGCTGTCGGCGTCGTCCGCCATGGTCGCGTTCAAGCCGAGCTTGTCGCGCATGCCGGCCAGCCAGCGCTCGCGGTAGAGCGGCGGAAATTCTTCGATAGCGGCCGTCGCCAGGGCGACCGCGCGTTTCTGGTCGGCGTCGATCAGCGGCAGCAACGTTTCGGCCAGCCGGGCGAGGTTCCACTGCGCGATGCCGGGCTGGTTGCGATAGGCATAGCGGCCGTGCGTGTCGATGGAACTGAAGGCGCGTTCCGGAACGTACTGCTCCAGAAAGGCGCAGGGGCCGTAGTCGATGGTTTCGCCGGCGATGCTCATGTTGTCGGTGTTCATCACGCCGTGGATGAAGCCGACCTGCATCCATTGCGCGACCAGCGTCGCCTGGCGGCGTATCGCGGCGCGCAGGAAGTCGAGGTAGGGCGTGGCGGAGCCGGCGATGTCGGGGTCGTGGCGGGCGATGGCATAGTCCGCCAGTCGCCGCACGCGTTCGATGTCGTCGCGGGCGGCGAAATACTCGAAGGTGCCGACGCGCAGATGGCTCGCCGCCACGCGGGTGAGCACCGCGCCGGGCAACACCGTCTCCCGCTGCACCGGCTCGCCGGTGGCGACCACGGCCAGGGCGCGGGTGGTGGGAATGCCCAGCGCGTGCATGGCCTCGCCGATCAGCACTTCGCGCAGCATCGGGCCGACGGCGGCCTTGCCGTCGCCGTTGCGCGAGAAGGGCGTGCGTCCCGAGCCCTTGAAGGCGATGTCGCGGCGGCGGCCGTGGCGGTCGATCACCTCGCCGATCAGCAGGGCGCGGCCGTCGCCGAGTTGCGGCGAGAAGCCGCCGAACTGGTGGCCGGCATAGGCCTGGGCGATGGGTGCGGCGCCGGCGGGCAGGGCGTTGCCGGCGAAGAGTTCGGCGTGGGCCTGCGCAGCATCGGCATCGAGGTCGAGGTGCAGTTCGTCGGCCAGCGCCTGGTTGAGAAACAGCAGGTGCGGCGCGCGCACCGTCTGCGGCGGGCAGGGGGCGTAGAAGCCCGGTAGATCGCGGGCGTAGGAATTGTCGAAAACGAAACGGGCCATGGCGGTGCGGGGTGCGTCGGGTACGCAAGACAAGGTCGAGGCACAGTAGCAGACCCGGCCTCGACAAAGAACCCTGCCGAAAGGCTGGTTTTTCGGCGGTTGCGCAATCCGCCGCGGCTGCCGATAATCCGCCCCTCGCCAGGTGAGGGGAATGCTCCTCACGGGAACGCGGTGCGGGGTCAAACCCAAGTCCGCGGCGGGCCCGCCGCTGTAACCGGGGACGAACGTCGCATGAAGCCACTGGAGCGATCCGGGAAGGCGCGGCGGGAGGACGATCCGGAAGCCAGAAGACCGACCTGAGCGAATTTCTGGAAACCTTTGGCAGGGGTTTCGCCATGCTTCCTGGCCGGAGCGGTGGCGGGACCCTTTTGCTTTTGCGGAGATGAATCGGATGCATTCGCCCAGCTTCACCCTCGTTGCGCCCGGCCGCGAACTCGCGGCCGCGCTGCAACACAAGATCGACACCAAGACCAAGCCGCTCGGCGCCCTCGGCCGGCTCGAACACCTCGCCCTGCAACTCGGGCTGATCCAGAATTCGCTGACGCCGCAATTGCACAAGCCGCATGTGCTGGTCTGCGCCGGCGACCATGGCGCGGCCCGGGCCGGCATTTCCGCCTTTCCGCAGGACGTGACCTGGCAGATGGTGGAGAACTTCCTTGCCGGCGGCGCGGCGATCAACGTCCTCGCCCGTCAGGCCGGGCTCGCGCTGGTGGTCGCCGATGCCGGCGTGGCACACGATTTCGGCGTGCGGCCGAATCTGCTGGACACCAAGGTCGCGTCGGGCACCAGCAACTATCTTGAAGGCGCGGCGATGAGCGCCGAACAGTGCGCGCAGGCGATGCAGCACGGTGTCGACGTGGTGGCCGGTCTTGCCGCGCAGGGTTGCAATGTGCTCGGCTTTGGCGAAATGGGCATCGGCAACACGGCCTCGGCTTCGCTGCTGACCCACTGCCTGACCGGCCTGCCGCTGGCCGATGTGGTCGGTCGCGGCACCGGCCTCGACGATGCCGGCGTGACGCGCAAGCGCGCGATGTTGCAAAAGGCTCTGGATATCTGGACCGAACGCCGCAGCGATCCCTTGGCGGTGTTGGCGCGTTTCGGTGGATTCGAGATTGCGATGTTGGCCGGCGCCATGCTTGCTGCTGCCGAACGCCGCATGACCCTGCTGATCGACGGTTTCATCGTCACCAGCGCATTGCTGGTGGCGGCGAAGATTGCGCCGGCGATCCTCGATTACTGCGTGTTCGCCCACTGTTCGGAAGAGAGCGGCCACCGCCTGCAATTGCAGCACCTGCAGGCCACGCCGCTGCTCAACCTCGGCCTACGGCTGGGCGAGGGCACTGGCGCCGCGCTGGCCTATCCGCTGCTGGCGGCGGCCTGTGCCTTCCTCAACGAAATGGCGAGCTTCGATTCGGCCGGGGTGAGCGAGAAATCCGCATGAGCAATCCGCTGCGCGATTTCCTGGCGGCACAGGGCTTTTTTACCCGCCTGCCGGTGCCGCAGTGGGTCGGCGGCAGCACAGAGTCGCTGCCGCGGGTGGCGTATTATTGGCCGCTGCTCGGCATCGTGGTCGGCCTGATCGGCGCCGCGGTCACCGAGTTGGCGGCATGGGTGCTGCCGCTCAGTCTGGCGGTGTTGCTGGGTATGGCGGCGACGCTGCTCGCCACCGGCGCGCTGCACGAGGACGGCCTCGCCGACAGCGCCGACGGTTTCGGCGGCGGTTGGGACAAGGCGCGCGTGCTGGCGATCATGAAGGATTCGCGCATCGGCAGCTACGGCGCGATCGCCCTGGGTTTGGTGCTGCTGGCGAAGTTCAATGCGCTGCTCGAAATCGACGCCGCGTTCGAGCCGCCGTCGCTGGCTATCGCGCTGGTGGCCGGACATGCCGCGTCGCGGCTGGCGGCACTGTGGCCGATGCGGCTGCTCGATTACGCGCGCGAGGAGGGCGACGAAGCGGCCCGTTCGCGCTCGGTGGCCAGCCGCCCGAACGGATTGGGACTGGTGTTTCCGCTGTTTTGCGGTCTGGTGCCATGCCTGCTGCTGCCAGCCGGCGACGCGCTCGCCGGCGTCCTCGCGGCAGTGCTGACGGCGTTGGCGGCGAGCGCCTATTTCCGCCGCCGCATCGGCGGCTATACCGGCGATTGCCTGGGCGCGACGCAGCAGTTGTGCGAAGTCGCGTTTTATCTGGGTTTGCTGTGCAGCTCTATCTGATCCGCCATCCGCGGCCTGCCGTCGCAGAAGGCATCTGCTATGGCCGTACCGACCTGGCGCTGGCCGAAGCGGCCGCGGAGTGCGCGGCGCGGTTGCGGTCTTTGCTGCCGGCGGAGATCGCTGTCTATTCGAGTCCCCTGCGCCGCTGCCGGGAATTGGCCGAGCATTTGCATCCGGCGCCGCAATTCGACGAGCGGCTGATGGAAATGCATTTCGGCGCATGGGAGATGCGTCCCTGGAATGCCATCGGCCGTGCCGCCCTGGATGATTGGATGGCCGACCCCCTCGGTTTCGTGCCGCCGGGCGGCGAATCGGCGGCGATGCTGCGCGACCGGGTCGCCGCTTTCATCGCCGAGCGGCAGCGGGAAGGCTGCGCCGCCCTGGCGCTGGTGACGCATGCCGGCGTGATGAAGGTGGTTGCCGGAGCCCTGCGCGGGCGTCCGACGGCGGAATGGTTTGCGATGAGCTTCGACTACGGGACGCTGACCACGGTCAGGTTGTCGCATCGAGCCAGACGTAGGTGAAGTAGATGCCGGCGAAAATCAGCGCGAACACCATCAGGTCGCCGAAGGTGTTCTGCCGTTTGCCGACGACCAGTTTGCCGTTCAGGCAGGCCCAGCCGAGCGCCAATGCGGCGATGCCGAGCGGGATGGCGGTGGCCGGGTGGGCCGTGCCGGCGTCGATCGCGCGTCCCGTCAGCCGGGTCACCCAGCCGTCGGTCTTGAACATGTGGAACGCCAGGCCGCCGATGCCGATCAGCATCATGACCATGGCAAAAAAGCTCCAGGCGTCTTCCAGCAGCTTGCGCATAGACCGGCCTCCTCCGCGAATGCGGCCAATATGCCGCGCTTCCCGGCGCCTGGCAAGTCATGCGTGCATGGCACAATGCGCGCCATGACTGAAACCGCCGTTCCCTTCGACCAGTTGCGCCGCGCGCTGGTGGTCAAGCTGCGCCACCACGGCGACGTGCTGCTGACTTCGCCGCTATTCGCCGCGCTGAAGGCCGCTGCGCCGGGCTGCGAGATCGATGCGCTGGTGTATGCCGATACGGCGCCGCTGCTGGAAGCGCATCCGGCCATCGCGCAGATCCATCGCATCGATCGCGACTGGAAAAGGCAGGGCGTTGCGGCCCAGGCCATCGCCGAATGGCGTCTGCTGGGCGATTTGCGCGCGCGTAACTACGATCTGCTGATCCACCTCACCGAGCATCGCCGTGGCGCCTGGCTGGCGCGCCTGCTGCGGCCGCGTTGGAGCGTTGCGCCGGCACGGCCGGAGCGCGGCGGTCTGTGGCGCAATGCATTCACCCATTCCTTCGCACCGCCGCGCGGCAGGCCGCGCCATACCGTAGAGCGCAACCTGGACGCCTTGCGGGTGCTGGGCCTGCATCCGGCGCCGGAGCAGCGCCGGCTGGTGCTGGTGCCCGGTGCGGCGGCTGCCGCGAAGGTCGATGCGCTGCTCGCTGGGCACAGTCTGCCGGCCGGCGGCTTCATCCACCTGCATCCGGGGTCGCGCTGGTTGTTCAAGTGCTGGCCGGCGGAGAAAATGGCGGGGTTGGTCGAACTGCTCAATGCCGAGGGTTACCGCCTGGTGCTTACCGCCGCGCCCGATGCGCGCGAGCGCGAGATGATCGCGGCGATCCGCGCCCGCAGCGCCGCACCGCTTGTCGACCTGTCGGGCCAGCTGTCGCTGCGCGAGCTGGCGGCGCTGACTGCGCGGGCAAAACTCTTTATCGGCGTCGATTCGGCGCCGATGCACATCGCCGCGGCGATGGGTACGCCCACGGTGGCGCTGTTCGGCCCCTCCGGCGAACAGGAGTGGGGCCCTTGGCAGGTGGCGCAGCGGGTGATGGTCAGCGGCCACAGCTGCCGCCCCTGCGGCCGCGACGGCTGTGCCGGCAGCAAGGTCAGCGACTGCCTGACGACCCTGCCGGTGCAACGTGTTTTCGCCGCCTGCCAGGAGTTGCTGGGCGCGTGAACCTGGATAAAGCAATTAACCACGGGGGACATGGGGAGCACGGGGAAAGACAAGCCTCGATGCGGAATGCCGCGGACACCCGGCAGGCGAGATGCAGCGAACCGTTCTCCCCGTGCTCCCCGTGGTTCAAACGATTTTCCAGCTTGAACCTCACCCCATGAAACTTGCACTGGTCAGACAAAAATACACGCCCTTCGGCGGCGCCGAGCGCTTTGTCGAACGGGCGCTGACGGCGCTGCGCGGTCGTGGGGTGGATGTCACGGTGATCACCCGCAAGTGGTCTGGCGGTGGCGATGCCGGCGGCCCGGTTGTGCGGTTGTGCGACCCATTTCACATAGGCCGCCTGTGGCGCGATGCGAGCTTCGCCGGCGCCGTGCAGAGAATCGTCGCCCGCGGGGAATTCGACCTGGTGCAGAGCCACGAGCGAATTCCCGGCTGCCATATCTATCGCGCCGGCGACGGTGTACACGCCACCTGGCTCGACCGGCGTGCCGCGGTGCAGTCGCCGTGGCAGCGGCTGGCCACCCGCCTGCACCCGTGGCACCGCTACACGTTGCGCGCCGAGGCGGCAATGTTCCGCGATCCGGCGTTGCGCGCGGTGATCTGCAATTCGCGGATGGTGCGCGACGATATCGCGCACCGCTTCGGCGTGGCGCCGGAAAAGCTGCACGTGATCCACAACGGCGTCGATCTGCAACGCTTTCATCCCGGCTTGCGCGCCGAGCATCGCACGGCGCTGCGCACAGCGCAGGGCATTCCCGCGGAGGCGCCGCTGTTGCTGTTCGTCGGCTCCGGTTTCGAGCGCAAGGGGCTGCGGCCGCTGCTACAGGCCGTGGCGAGACTGCCCGGGGTCTGGCTGGCGGTAGTCGGCAAGGACAAGCGTCGCGCCGAAATGGAAAAACTCGCCGCGATGCTGGGCATCGGCGACCGTTGCCGCCTGGCCGGCCCGCAGCCCGACGTGCGTCCCTGGTACGGCGCGGCCGATGCGATGGCGCTGCCGACGCTCTACGACCCTTTCCCCAACGCCGTGCTGGAAGCCCTCGCCTGCGGTTTGCCGACGCTGACCAGCCACGGCAGCGGCGCCGCCGAACTGATCGACGACAACAGCGGTGCGGTGGTCGATGCGCTCGACGTGGCTTCGATGGCTGCCGCGCTGCAACGCCTGCTCGACGGCGATCGCGCGGCAGGCGCGCTGGCCGCACGGCAGGCGGCGGAGCGCTGCGCGCTGGACGATATGACAGACCGCCTGCTCGATCTGTATGCCGGGCTGGGCGTCTTCCCGCGCCCGGTATAATCCGCGCTTCTTTAGTTGCAGCGGCGACCAAAGCGGACGGAACCCCGGTTCGCCAACGACCCAATGACCCAAGTTCCTATTGTTCACGATCTGGCTCCCGCTTCGGTGATCGCTGTGATCGGTCTCGGCTACGTCGGCCTGCCGCTCGCCGTCGAATTCGGCAAGCATTTCCGTACCATCGGTTTCGATCTCTCTGCGGCCAAGGTCGATGCCTATCGCCGCCATGTCGACCCGACCGGTGAACTTTCTGCCGCAGAACTGAGGGCGGCGCGTCTGCTGGAGCCGACCGACGATCCGGCACGGTTGGCGGAAGCCGATTTCATCGTCGTCGCCGTGCCGACGCCGGTGAACCAGGCGCATCAGCCGGATTTCGGTCCGCTGATCGGTGCGTCGGAATTCGCCGGCCGGTACATGAAGCGCGGCGCGGTGGTGGTCTACGAGTCGACGGTCTATCCCGGTGCCACCGAGGAAGTCTGCATCCCGGTGCTGGAGCGCGAATCGGGGATGAAGTGGCGCAGCGATTTCCACGTCGGCTATTCGCCCGAGCGCATCAATCCGGGCGACAAGGAACACACGCTGACGCGCATCCTCAAGGTGGTCTCCGGCGATTCGCCGCAGACGCTGGAGCGCGTCGCCGCACTCTACGAATCCATCGTTACCGCCGGTGTGCATCGGGCATCGAGTATCGCCGTGGCCGAGGCGGCGAAGGTCATCGAGAATACCCAGCGCGATCTCAACATCGCACTGATGAACGAACTGGCGATCATCTTCGACCGGCTCGGCATCGATACCGGCGAAGTGCTGCAAGCCGCCGGCACCAAGTGGAATTTCCTCAAGTTCAAGCCCGGCCTGGTCGGTGGCCACTGCATCGGCGTCGATCCCTACTATCTGACGCACAAGGCCGACATGGTCGGTTACCACCCGCAGGTAATCCTTGCCGGACGCCGCATCAACGACGGCATGGCGGCCTACGTCGCGCAACAGACGATCAAGCAGATGATCCTCCGCGGCGCGGGCATCCGCGGCGCGAAGATCGTCGTGCTCGGCCTGACCTTCAAGGAGGATTGCAGCGATCTGCGCAACTCCAAGGTCGCCGATCTGGTCGCCGAGTTGCAGAGCTACGGCGCCGAGGTGAGCGTGCATGATCCCCTTGCCGACGCCGCCGAAGCCCGCCACGAATACGGTATCGAGCTGACGCCCTGGGCCGCGCTGCCGGAGGCCGCCGATGCGCTGGTGCTGGCGGTGGCGCACGCGGATTACCTGTCGCGCCCGGTGGAGGAACTGCTGGCGCGGGTCAAGCGCGACGGCGTGGTCAGCGACATCAAGGGTGTGTTGCCGCCGGCCGCTGTCGCCGCGCGCGGCTGCGCGCTGTGGCGACTTTAAGATTCGGTTCGATGCGGCCTAAAGCGGTTAACCACGGGGGACACGGGGAAGGCTTAGCGGATTGCCTCGTTGTTCAACGCCTGTCGAATGAAAAGGATAAAGGCACCCGCCTGTTCTTATGTGGCGATTTCCCCGTGCTCCCCGTGGTTCAAATAAGATTTCCGAGATGATCGAATACACCAGCCGTCAGCTCTATCTGCGCCTGCTGGGCTACGTGAAGCCCTACTGGCGGATGTTTGTCTTCGCGCTGTTGATGATGGCGCTCTCGGCGGCCACCGAGCCGTTGTTCCCGGCGTTGATGAAGCCGCTGCTCGACGGCCGCTTCGGCGGCGAGTCGGCGCTGAGCGGCTGGCAGATGGGGCTGGCGATCGTCGGCATCTTCCTGTTTCGCGGCTTCCTCGGCTTCGTTGCCGACTATGCGCTGTCATGGGTATCCAACAAGGTGGTGCTCGATCTGCGCAATGCGATGTTCGCCACGTTGGTCAGGCTGCCGGTGCGCTTTGTGGACAACCAATCGTCCGGTGCCCTGATCTCCCGCGTCGCCTACGACGTTACCGGCGTCACCGGTGCGGCGGTCGGCGTATTGACTACGCTGGTCAAGGATTCGCTGGCGGTGATCGGCCTGCTCTCCTGGTTGCTTTGGCTCGACTGGCAGCTGACGCTGATCGCGCTCGCCATGATCCCGCTGATCGCGCTCGCCGTGCGCGGCTTCAGCGGTCGCCTGCGCGAGTCGAGCCGAGCCGTGCAAAAGGCGATGGGCCAGATCATGTGGGTGTTGCAGGAGACCATCGAGGCGCACAAGGTGGTGAAGATCTTCGGCGGGCAGGACTACGAGAAGGCGCGCTTCAACCGCGCCAGCAACGAGCAGCGTTCCTACGCGATGCGTCAGACGATCGCTGCCGCCGCGTTGGGACCGATCGTTCAATCCTTCGCCGCGGTCGCGCTGGCGGTCATCATCGCCGTCGCGTTGCGCGATTCGGCCGGCCGTGGTGCCACGGTCGGCAGTTTCGTTTCCTTCATCACCGCGACGCTGATGCTGCTGGCGCCGCTGAAGCGGCTGACGGATATCAACGCGCCGCTGCAACGCGGGCTGGCGGCGGCAGAGAGCGTGTTCTCGCTGATCGACCAGCCGCTCGAAGAAGACGCGGGCACCATCGATCTCGGCCGTGCCCGCGGCGAAGTGGCTTTCGATCACCTTGGCTTCTCCTATCCCGAGGCGCAGCGTCGTGCCCTCGACGACATCCACCTGACCATCCGGCCCGGCGAGACGGTGGCGCTGGTCGGCGCGTCGGGTAGCGGCAAGACCACCCTGGCCAATCTGCTGCCGCGCTTCCATCATGCGGATATGGGCCGTATCCTGGTCGATGGGTACGACATCGAACACCTGACGCTGAAGAGTCTGCGCGCCAATATCGCGCTGGTGAGCCAGGACGTGGTGCTGTTCAACGACACGGTGGCCGCCAACATCGCCTACGGCATACTTGCCAGCGTCAGCCGCGACGACGTGCTGGCGGCGGCGCGGACGGCGCATGCCACCGAATTCATCGAAGCCATGCCCGAGGGTTTCGATACCCTGATCGGCGAGAACGGCGTCAAGCTCTCAGGCGGCCAGCGTCAGCGTCTCGCCATCGCCCGCGCGGTGTTGAAGAATGCACCGATCCTGATCCTCGACGAAGCTACCTCGGCATTGGATACCGAGTCCGAGCGCCATGTCCAGGCGGCCCTTGAGGAGCTGATGAAAAACCGCACGACGCTGATCGTCGCCCACCGCCTGTCCACCATCGAGCATGCGGACCGCATTGTTGTGCTGGAGCACGGGCGCATCGTCGAGATCGGCAACCACGCCGAACTGCTGGCGAGGGAAGGCGCCTATGCCAACTTTTACCGCATGCAGCGTTCGGCGGAAGCGGAGCAAAACACGTGACCGGCCCGTTGCGCGTACTGCATACCGAGTCTTCGACCGGCTGGGGCGGGCAGGAAAACCGCACCCTCAACGAAATGCGCGCCATGCGCGAGCTTGGCCACGAAATGCTGGTCGCCTGCCAGCCCGGCGCGCGGCTCGGCGAACGAGCCGCGGAAGCGGGTTTCGAAGCGGTCCATGTGCCCATGCGCGGTGCCCTCGACCTGCCCGCAATTCTGGCCCTGCGCCGCTTGATGCGGCAGCGGCGCATCGACGTGGTGAACACCCATAGCGGCCGGGACACACAGCTCGCCGGCATGGCGGCGAAGAGCCTCGCCGTGTTCGGCGCGGCGCGACCGCGCATCGTGCGCACCCGTCATCTGGCGCTGCCGATTTCTTCCCGCTTCGGTTATGTGACCCTGCCCGACCATGTCGTCACCGTCAGCCGCTTTGTCGGCGACTACCTCGTGTCTGCCGGAGTGCCGGCCGAACGGATCACCGCGGTGCCGACCGGCATCGACCTCGCACCCTACCGCGATGCGCCACCGGGCACCCTGCGCGCGGAACTGGGTCTGCCCGCGGATGCGCAACTGGTCGGCACCGTCGCCATCCTGCGGCGCAAAAAGGGGCATGCCGAACTGCTCGAAGCCGTGCCCGAGGTACTCTCGCAGTTCCCCGATTGCCATTTCGTCTTCGCCGGCGACGGGCCGCAGCTGTCCAATCTACAGGTGCGCATCGCCGAGCTGGGTCTCGGCAATCGCGTGCATCTGCTCGGCCTGCGCCGCGACGTGATCAACGTGCTGCGCTCGCTCGATCTGTTCGTCCTGCCGACGCATCAGGAAGCGCTCGGTACAGCCTTCATTGAGGCCGCGGCGGCCGGCGTGCCGGCGATCGGCACGCGGGTAGACGGTGTGCCGGAAGCGATTGCCGACGGCGAAACCGGCGTGCTGGTGCCCGTCGGCGTCAGCCCGGCGATTGCCCATGCGATCACCTCGCTGCTGGCGGCGCCGACGCGGCGACTTGCCATGAGCGAAGCCGGTCGCGCCCGTGTTGCGGCCGGCTACTCGCGCGAGGTGATGGCGGCCCGGATGGCCGAGCTGTACCGCCGCCTGCTTGCTGCCTGAGCCGCACAGCCGATGCCTTCCGCCCGCGCCCTGCCGATCCTGATGTATCACCACGTCAGCCCGCAGCCCGGACTGGTGACGGTGTCGCCGCAAACCTTCCGCGATCAGATCGCCGGACTGGCGCGACGCGGCTACCGCAGCGCCGGCTGCGACGAGCTTGCCGCTTTTCTCGCCGGCACCCCGCTGCCGGAAAAGAGCGTGATGATCACCTTCGACGACGGCTACCTGGACAACTTCGTCCATGCCCATCCGGTGCTGCGGGAATTCGGCTTCACCGCCGTGCTGTTCCTGATCACCGGCCGCATCGGCGACGGCTTGCCGCGTCCCGCCGGCGCCACGCCGGACCACCGCACCTGCATGGCAAGCGTCAAGGCCGGTCGTGCCGACGAGGTGATGCTGCGCTGGTCGGAAGTCGAGGCAATGCGCGCCGCCGGTAGTTTCGAGTTCCACTCGCATACCCATACCCATGCCCGCTGGGATCGGGAGATCGCCGATCCGGCGGAACGCGACGCTCGCCTCGCCGCAGATTTAGAGCAATCCCGTACAACGCTGATTGCGCGCCTTGGTGCCGCGTCGGCGCATCTGTGCTGGCCGCAGGGCTATCACGATGCCGCGTATCGGCGCACGGCGCGGGCGGCTGGTTTCCGCTATCTCTATACGGTAGAGAAGGGCACCTGCGTTCCCACCACCGACCCGCAGCACATTCCCCGCGTGGTGACCAAAGAGCGCACCGGCAATTGGCTGCCCTCGCGCCTGTGGCTCTATCGTAGGCCGCTGCTGGCAGCCGCCTACGCAGCGATTTCCTGAGTGAGAGGCGTCTAGCATGCAGACACCGGAAGACAAGACTTGTGGTCGGGTTAAGGAAACGCTGATTAAGTACCCCACAGCTCAGTCGTTCCTTAAAAAACTTCCGCGGACGTTGTGTGCGTTTTCCCGGCAGGTATGGAATGCGACTCCGCGTGCGTGAATCCCTACTCCGCGGTGCGCTGCGGATCATCAAACGTCTGGACTGGCGCGATACGTCAGCCGCCGCCTTCGACCCGGCCGGCGTGTCCTCGATTCTGCTGATTTCCTCCACTGCGCTGGGGGACACGGTGATATCCACCGCGGCGATGAACGCAGTGCGCGCCCGCTACCCGGATGCGCGAATCGTTGCGCTGATCCACCGGGCTTATGTCAAGCTGTTTCGCAACCACCCGGCGCTGGACGATGTAGTCACCTACCGTGGCGGCTATCGGGGCTTCTTCGGCCTCGTGCGCATCCTGCGCTGGTACCGCTTCGATCTGGCGCTGATTCTCCACGGCAACGAGCCTCAGGCGACGCCGCTGGCCTACCTTTCCGGCGCACGCTTCATCTTCAAACTGCCCAATGCCAACAATTTCCGTTTCCTGCTCGCGAATGCAGAACCCATCGTTGGGCGGGCTGTCTTTCGTCACGGCATGGAGCACCGCTTGGCAACTGCCCGATTGGCAGGCGCATTGACCGATGGCGCGCGCATGAGCCTGCCGCGCATGCCTGCGATGGAGCGGTACGTCGCCGAATGGCTGGGTAAAGGTGGGGCAACGCCGGGTGGGGCAATGCCGCGAATCGGTTTCCAGTCCGGCGCATCGAGTCGGGCGCGGATGTGGCCGGAGGAATATTTCGCCGATCTCGCCCGACGTGTAAGCCTTCGCCATCCGGGGGCGGTATTCGTGCTCCTCGGTTCTCCCGACGAGGCCGAGCGCTGCCGTCATATCGCCGGATTGATCGGCGCGTCGGCGCGGGTGGCTGCCGGGACACTGCCGATCGAGGCCCTGCCGTCGCTGGTGGCCGCCCTCGATCTGGTGGTCAGTGGCGATACCGGCACGCTGCATGTGGCTGTGGCGATGGATGTGCCGACGGTGGGGTTGTTCGCCGTGTCGGACCCGGCCGTGTCGGGCGCGGCCTACGATCCGGAACGCCACACGGCCATCCACCGCCCCTACGAACGCAAGGTCACCACCAAATCCCAGGATCAGGAAGGCATGTGCCGGATCGACGTAGACACTGTGGAGCGGGTCGTGCTAGCCCGCCTTGCCGCCGGAGCAGGCGCGTGAAAAGGATCCTCGTCCTCGACACCGGCCATGAATGGGGTGGCGGCACCAACAGCCTGATCGAGCTGTTGAAGCGACTTGATCGCACGCGCTTCGAGGTGACCGCCTGCTTCTACGCCAACTATGCCCGCGGCGATTCGACACTGGAACTGGAGTTGGCGGCCATCGGCATTCCCTTGAGACGGCTGCCGGTGCGGCGCCAGCCGCGATGGGCCAAATTGGCCAAGGAAGTGTTGCGGGGCCTGCTGGCCTGGCATCGGCCCTGGCGCAACGGCGCGGTCTTCGCCGTCGAGATGGCGTGGCGCATCCGGCCGCGGGCGCGGCAACTGGCCATATGGTTACGCGAAGGCGGCTACGATCTGCTGTACATGAACAATCAGCCGTCATCCAATCTAGAGGGCTACTTGGCGGCGGAAGCTGCGGGTGTCCATGCAGTCCAGCACTGCCGCATCGAGCCGAAGATCAATGCCTTCGAGCGCGCCGTGGTGAATCGCGTCGCCCGCAGAATCGTCTGTGTCTCCCACGGTGTCCAGGATGCCCTGCATGCCCAGGGCGTAAATTCTGAGCTGACGTGCGTGATCCACAATGCCATCGACGGATCGATCGCCCCGCCAGAACCCGTTGCGTTACCTTGGGGCGAAGGCATTGTGATCGGTGCGGTGGGTTCGTTGATCAAGCGCAAGTCCTTCAACCAACTGATCGAGTGCCTGCCCGCGCTGGGCGAAAACTATCGGTTGCTGATCGTCGGCGAGGGACCCGAATTCCAGGCGCTGACAGCGTTGACGCAGCGTCTCGGAGTGGCTGGCCGCGTCCTATTTGCCGGCTTCCAGAAGGTGCCGCTGCCGTGGATTGCGGCGATGGACATCTTTGCGCTGCCGTCGAAGCAGGAAGGTCTGCCGCGCGTGGTGCTGGAAGCGATGCTGCTCGGCAAGCCGGTGGTGGCGTCCGATATCGTCGGCACGCGCGAGTTGGTGGTGGACGGAGAAACCGGTTTCCTTCATGCCTGGGGTGCCAGAGAAACACTGGAGGACAGGCTGCGCGTGCTGGGTGGCGATTCGGCGGCACGTCGGCGCATGGGCGAAGCGGGGCGGCGGCGCGTGCTCGACCGGTTCGGCATTGGGCATTACGTCGCTGCCGTTTCCAGTGTCCTGGAGGCCGGGTGATTCCAGGCAAAGGCAAATTGAACGCTCCCCATGCTCTGCGTTGGGACGGGGCTATGGACGGTTCGCCGCGTGAAGCTTTTTCCCGGCCATGATTCATTTATTGATCTCCTGGTTGCTGCGTCCACTGCTGCAAAGGCTGGCCGGCCATGCGCCGAACCCGCCGCAACACGTGCTGGTGATCCAGATGGCGAAGATCGGCGACTTGATCTGTTCGACCGCGGTGTTCCGCGAACTCAAGCGCCGCTATCCCGATGCGCAAGTGCACGTAATGGCGAACCCGATCAATGCGCCGTTGCTGCGCGCGAATCCGCATGTGGATGCGGTGATCGAAGCCGATGCGCGCCACTTCGGCGGCGGCATCGGCAAGGCGCTGCTGGCACGGCGCATGAGAGAAGGGGGCTATGACACGGTGATCTGTCTCAACGCCGGCGCGGCCTATGCAACAGCGGCGCTGTGGGCCGGCATTCCGCGCCGGCTGGCCGTGCTGTCGAATTACGGCGGTACGTCGCATCGCCTGGCGGCGCGTCTGTGGACCGATGTGGAGCCCCATCGCCCGACGCGCTTGATCCAGGAAACCTATCGGGCGCTGTTGGCGCGGTTGGACGTGGACGGCAGCAGCGCCAAGGAGGTCCATGCCGCGCCTGGCGCAGCAGAGCGGGTCGATGCCGTGCTCGCTGCGGCGACGGGGCCGCTGGTGGGCATCGCGGTCAGCAGCGGCAACCGGTTGAAGGCATTGGGCGTAGAAAAAATCGTCGCCGTGGCGCGGCGACTGATCGAACGCTGCCCTACCGCGACGCTGGTGCTGATCGGCGGCCCCGAAGATGTGCGCGAGGCGCGTGAAATTGTCGCCGCCCTGCCGCACGGGCGGGTGCTGGACAGTTGCGGCCGCCTCGGACTTGCTGACCTTCCGGCCTTGCTGGTGCGGATGGCTGTATTCCTCGGCGTCGATTCGGGGCTCACTTACATGGCGGACGCGCTGGAAGTACCCATCGTCTCCGTTGCTGGACCGGTGGATATGGTCGAAACGCGCCCCGTCGGCGAGCACGTCGCCATCCTGCAACGCGAGGATCTGCCATGCGCTCCCTGTTCGCACACCTTCCGCGCGCCGTATACTTGCCGAATGGGTACGCGGGAGTGCATCGTCGGCATCGACGTGCCGCGAATCGTCGCAGCCGTGATGCGCTTCCTTCCCGCGGATTCGAGGAATGGAGATACTCCGCGTGCTTCGTGAACGTCCAACATGATCAGATCCGAATTCAGCCGCCGCTCATAAATACCCCGTACAGATCCTTTCGTATCGCCAACGCTGGCCGAGGCCTGACGATCCGAACTGCGTGAACCCTCAGAATGCCGCCAACTGTGCACCGCCCATTTCCCCTTCTCCCCATCCTTCTTTGCGCTGCCCTGCTATTTGTCTGGCCTCTGCCGGGGACCATCGCCCTGCGTTATCTGTTGATATCGCTGGCGGGCATCGCCGTTTTTGCCTCGTTCCGCACAAAAGGGAGGGGGTTGCGCCGCCAGGAGCCGCTGGCGGCAGTTCTGGTTGGGCTGTCGTTGTGGTTCCTGTTCCAGGCCCTGGCAATTTCTGCGGAGACGTCGTGGGCCTTAGACGAACTGCGTGGCCAGTGGGTGCCGGCTGTGGCTGCCTGTGCCATCGGCATTTTTCTGGCCGTCGGCGTCGGCAGGCAAGGGCAACCTAAAGCTCTTGCCATGCTCGCCGCGCCACTGTTGCTGCTGGTCGTGCTCGGCATCGGCCAATCCGTTTGGCATCTAGTTCGCTACCATCAACTGCTGCGCATGGAAGTGCCGCTGACGGGTGGACACCTTGAAATGAGTGTCGTGATCAACGCGCTTCTGTCAGTCGCAATAGCCGACCTCCTCTGTCGCGCCGCCAGCGGGATTAGGCTATTGCCTGTGACCACCCCGATCGTATTGTTCGCCATCGGCTGTGCGCTTGCGGAGGGATATATCGCGAATGCTCGCAACGGCATTATCGGTACGGCCTTTCTGGCAACAATGGCTGTTTTTCTGGCGCTGCGGGAACCGAAGCTGAGGCAGATGCTGCGGTCCCGATGGCGGATCGCCTTGGTGACGGTGACGGCTTTCGTAGCTATTGGAGCCGCGATACTGGCGAGGGATGCGCGCTGGGATTTCCTCGATACCGTTCCAGTGGCTTGGGACATTCGGAACAATACGGCTTGGCTCGCAGAGAACCGTCCCGTGCCACGTCTACCGGACGGTCAGCCAGTGGAAATATCGGCCTATATCCGCGTCGCCTTCATCCGTGCCGGTCTGGAATTGATTGCCGAACATCCGTTCGGCGTTGGCTATGGGCGCAATGCCTTTGGCCATGCGCTGGTTCAGGCCTATCCCGATTCCAATGTCGGTCACGCACACAGCGGTTGGATTGACCTGGGCATCGCTACTGGCTTGCCTGGGCTTCTGTTGTGGTCGCTTTTTATGACCATCCTGGTGCGAATGGGTTGGGTCGGTTGGCGTGACCGCCGCGATGGATTCGCCCTTGCGCTGCTGCTGCTTACGACCGAATATTCGTTACGCATGGCGCTCGATAGTGTGAACCGCGACCACATGCTTCAGACTTTCCTGTTTCTCGTCGGATTCTTGAGTGTGAGGGAGGCGAAAAACGATGAGCGGACAGGAGATGTCGTTGTTCGACGACGCACCTGCGATGTCGCGTGATAGTCTGGTTTCGACGATGAAATGTCCTAACGCTTGGAACTGACGAGCCACTATGGGTATGCGCTTCAGGAAACTCCGCAATTCGCTGATCAAACGGTATCGTCATTTGCGCTGCAAATTGTCAGGAGGGCGCCGTATCCTGATACTTGGGGACTCTCATGCCGGGGTATTCGAATACATCTTCGATAACGGACTGCTTCTTCCGCATGTGATCAATTGCGAAATAGTAGGCGGAGCAACGGCCTACGGGCTCAATAACGAGGCGTCCTCAACGGGGGCCTTCCGAAAATTTCAAGAGGGATTTCACCGCTTCGAACACTACGATGTGATTGTTGTCATGTTGGGCGAAGTTGATTGCAGTTCGGCTCTCTGGCTCAAGGCGACGAAGGAGAATCGGCCTGCCGGCGAATACCTGTCCCATTCCATGCAGGGAGTGCGACGTCTTGTCGACTGGATTCGGAGACAGGAAGGCAAGCGAAAGCTGGTCCTTGCCGGCTCGATTCTGCCGACCGTGAAGGACTCGCAGCTCGATAATCAGGCGCTTGAGGCTCGCCGCAAGATCCGGGTTGGACAGAGAGCGCGTACCGACCTTGTGCTTCGATTTAACGAAGAATTACGGAACCTGGCTGCAACGCTGGACGTTTCCTATATGGATATTACTGCGCCAACCCTCGACCCCGAGACGGGCCTGGTTATTGACGACGTTCTCGTTCAAGGGCGGGTCGATCATCATCACTCGCAATCGGAGACCGCGGCCTACTGGGTGTCTGAGTTGCGTCGAGTATTGGCTGATTGTGCGGAATTTCAAGCGCACAGATAGAAATGAGTCCATTCGACAAACATGGACAGGCATATTCTGCGATGCAGGAGAACATTCTTATCGTCCGCCGCGATAACATCGGCGACCTTGTATGTACAACGCCGCTGATAGCCGCTCTGCGTAGCGCATTTCCAAAAGCGCATCTGGCCGCATTGGTGAATTCCTACAACGTCGCGGTGCTCACCGGCAATCCGCATCTCGACGCGGTCTATGCCTACGACAAGGCCAAGCACAAGCCCGGCGAATCGCGGCTGCGGCTCTACTGGCAGCGCTGGAAACTGTTGCGCCATCTGCGCCGCCAGCGTTTCGAGTGGGCCATCGTCGGCGGCGGCGAGCCGCGGCAAGGTGTGCGTCTGGCGCGCATGGCCGGCGCGAAACATGTGGCGGCCTTTGTCGCGGAGGGGAAGTCGATCGAGGGTGTCGACTTCCCCGTGTCGCTCGATAACGTGCCGCGGCACGAAGTGGTCGACACCCTGCGCCTGTTGCAGCCTCTGGGGGTACCGGCCGACCCGCCGCCGCTCTCGCTGCGCGCTGACGTCGCGGTTGTCGGGCAGATCGAGGGCACGTTGCCTCCCGGCTGGGGTGGGCGGCCGCTAAAAATCGCCGTGCATATCAGTGCGCGTAAGATTTCGCAGCGCTGGCCGGAACAACGTTTCGCCGAATTGATCCGCTACCTACAGGCCCGCGGCGCTGCCGTGATGCTGCTCTGGGCGCCGGGCTCGGCCAGCGACCCGGCCCATCCGGGCGATGACGAAAAGGCCGCGGCGATCCTCGCCCGCCTCGGCGAGACGGATGCGCTGGCCGCGGTGGCGACCACCACGCTGCCGCAACTGATCGCGGCGTTATCCCTGGTCGATGGCGCGATCTGCGCCGACGGCGGGGCGATGCATCTGGCGGCAGGGCTTGGCAAACCGATCGTTGCGCTCTTTGGCGGTTCCGACGCGCGCCGCTGGCATCCTTGGGGCGTGGCGCATCGCGTGTTGCAGGCGCCCAGCCGCGAGGTGGTCGACGTGACCCTTGAGGAGGTGATGGCCGCAGTGAGTGAGCTATTTCCGCCGCTCAACCGGTAATTTCGGCGGCCGCATTCAGTGCGCCTGGTCCCAGTTGTTTCCTGAGCCCACCTCCACCAGCAGCGGTACTGCCAGTTTTGCCACGCTGCCCATCAGCTTCGGCAGGGCGCTGCGGACTTCGCTCAGCTCGGCTTCCGGCACTTCCAGCACCAGTTCGTCGTGCACCTGGAGGATCAGTTTCGTTTCTGCGTGCTGCTCGTCGAGCCAGCACTGCACGGCGATCATCGACAGCTTGATCAGGTCGGCGGCGGTGCCCTGCATCGGCGCGTTGATGGCGGCGCGCTCGGCGCCCTGGCGGCGGCCGGCGTTGCTCGACTTGATTTCGGGCAGCCAGAGGCGACGGCCGAAGACGGTTTCCACATAGCCCTTGTCGCGCGCCTGTTGCCGGGTTTCCTCCATGTAACGGGCGACGCCGGGATAGCGGGCGAAGTAACGTTCCATGTAGGCGGCCGCGGCGCTGCGTTCGAGGCCGAGTTCGCGGGCCAAGCCGAAGGCGCTCATGCCGTAGATCAGGCCGAAGTTGATCACCTTGGCGGCGCGGCGCTGGTCGGGGCCGACTTCGAGCGGGGTGATGCCGAAGATCTCCGCCGCCGTGGCGCGGTGCACGTCCTCGCCCTGGGCGAAGGCCTGCAACAGGCGCTCGTCGTTGGAGAGGTGGGCCATGATGCGCAACTCGATCTGCGAGTAATCGGCAGAGACCAGCACATGCCCCGCCGGCGCGATGAAGGCGGAGCGGATGCGGCGGCCTTCGGCGGTGCGGATCGGGATGTTCTGCAGGTTGGGGTCGCTCGACGCCAGCCGGCCGGTGACCGCGACGGCCTGCGAGAAGCTGGTGTGAACCCGGCCGGTCGCCGGGTTCACCATCCGCGGCAGCTTGTCGGTGTAGGTGCCCTTGAGCTTGGCCAGGCTGCGGTGCTCCAGCAGCAGCTTGGGCAGGGGGTAGTTGTCGGCGAGCTGGGCCAGCACTTCTTCATCGGTGGAGGGGCCACCCGACGGTGTTTTTTTCACCACCGGCAGGCCCTGCTTTTCGAACAGGATTTCGGCGAGCTGCTTCGGCGATGCCAGGTTGAAGGGCTGGCCGGCGAGGACGTGGGCTTCCTGTTCCAGTTGCATCAGGCGTCGACCGAGCTCGTCGCTCTGCGCGGCGAGGGCGAAGACATCGATCAGCACGCCGTTGCGTTCCATGCGGTAGAGCACCTCGGCGGAGGGCAGTTCGATGTCGCGGTAGAGCGCGTCGAGCTTTTGCTCTGCGGCCAGTTGCGGTGCGAAATGGCGGTGCACGCGCAGGGTGATGTCGGCATCCTCGGCGGCGTATTCGGCGGCCTGTTCGAGCGCCACTTGGGCGAAGGAAATGCGCGCGGCGCCCTTGCCGGTGATGGCGTCGTAGGAGATGGTGGACAGGCCGAGATGGCGCGAGGCGAGGGAGCCCAGATCGTGGGATTTGTCGCTCTCCAGCACATACGATTCGAGCAGGGTGTCCTCGGCGATGCCGCGCAGCTCGATGCCCTGGTTGGCGAAGATGTGGCGGTCGTACTTGAGGTGCTGGCCGAGCTTTTTGTGCTGCGCCGATTCGAGCCAGGGCTTGAGTTTTGCGAGCGTCTCGCCGAGCGGCAATTGATCCGGCGCGCCAGCGTACGTGTGGCCCAGCGGCAGGTAGGCGGCGTCGATTTTGTCGTCACGTGCGATGGCGAAGGAAATGCCCACCAGCTGCGCCTGCATCGGATCGAGGGCAGTGGTCTCGGTGTCGAGGGAAGTCAGTTCCGCATTGCCGATTTTCTCCAGCCAGCGCTCCAGGTCGGCCCAGGTAAGCAGGGTTTCGTAGTTCTCGCGCACATGCTCCACCAGCGCAGCCGCTGGAGCCGCCGGCACGAAGGCGGCCGGGCTGCCCGTCTTTGCGGCGGGTACGGCGTTCATGCCGCCGTTCTGGACTTCCTTCAGCCAGGTCTTGAACTCCAGGCGGGCGAACAGTTCCGCCAGTTGGGCGTTGTCGTGCGGCTGCGGCAGCAGGTCGGCCGGCTTCTGCGGCAGGTCGAGGTCGCAGGCGACGGTGACCAGCTTGCGTCCGAGGGGCAGAAAGTCGAGGTGGCGGCGCAGGTTGTCGCCGACGGCGCCCTTGATCTCCGCCGCATGCTCGACGATGGCGTCGAGGGAACCGTACTGGGTCAGCCATTTCACCGCGGTCTTGGGGCCGACCTTGTCCACGCCGGGCACGTTGTCCACCGTGTCGCCGACCAGCGCCAGATAGTCGACGATACGGTCAGGCGGCACGCCGAACTTGGCCAGCACGCCGGCTTCGTCGAGCATCTCGTTGCTCATCGTATTCACCAGCCGCACATGGGCGTTGACCAGCTGGGCCAGGTCCTTGTCGCCGGTGGAGACGATGCACTCCATCTGCTGCGCCGATGCTTGGCGCGTGAGCGTGCCGATCACGTCGTCGGCTTCGACGCCTTCGATCATCAGGATCGGCCAGCCGAGGGCGCGCACGCAGGCATGCAGCGGTTCGATCTGCGCCGCCAAGTCCTCGGGCATCGGCGGCCGCTGGGCCTTGTAGTGCGGATACCAGTCGTCGCGGAAGGTTTTGCCCTTGGCGTCGAACACCACGGCGCGGTACTCCGCGCTATGATCGGCCTCAAGGCGGCGCAGCATGTTGATCACGCCATACACCGCGCCGGTCGGCTCGCCAGAGCGGTTGCGCAGATCGGGCATGGCATGAAAAGCGCGATAGAGATACGACGAACCGTCGACAAGAAGAAGCTTTGACATGGGGGAAGCGATGAACGCGAAAGACAAGTTGCCGAAGGCGGCCGACGCATGGTCGGAGACGCCGGGTGCCTCGGCCCGCGAGGCCTGGCGGATGTTCGGCATTATGGCAGAGTTCGTTGCCGCCACTGAGCGTCTGGCCAACGTGAGGCCGGCGGTGTCGATCTTCGGCAGCGCCCGCGTTGAGCCGGGTTCCGATTATTACGCGCTGACCGAAAAGATCGCCAAGCTGCTTTCCGATGCCGGCTTCTCGGTGATCTCGGGCGGCGGTCCCGGGATTATGGAGGCGGCCAACAAGGGTGCCTTCGAAGGCAAAAGCGTCAGCGTCGGGCTCAACATCCAGTTGCCGATGGAGCAGAAGGCGAACCCCTATCAGGACATTTCGCAGACCTTCCATCACTTTTTTGCGCGCAAGTACATGTTCGTCAAGCTTGCCAGCGCCTATGTGGTGATGCCCGGAGGGTTCGGCACCCTCGACGAGCTGCTCGAAGCGTTGACCTTGATCCAGACTGGAAAGACCCCGCGCATGCCGATGATCCTGGTCGGCAGCAAGTTCTGGGGCGGTCTGGTCGATTGGTTCCGTGACCGGCTGGTGGTGGAAAAAATGATCCACCCGGAAGATGTGGATCTGCTCCAGGTGATCGACGAGCCGGAAGCGGTGGTCGAGGCGATCTTCAAATACTACGAAACCCGAGGTTTCGCGCGGCCCGCCGCCGAGCACGAACTGCTGCTCAATCTGTGATGCCTGATAAAATCGCCGCATCCCGACGAAAGGACTCCCCATGCGCCGCCTGACCCTGTTGTCTGCGTTTGTCATTGCTGCCGCGGCCCATGCCGAAAAGCCGGCGGATCTTCAACCCCTGCCCGACATTCCGCCGCCACCGCTTTCCGTTGCATCCGATGCGGACCTCGAACCCCAGGTCACCATCACCAAGCGCGGCGAGGACAAGGTCGAGGAATACCGCGTCAATGGCAAGCTCTACATGCTCAAGGTGACGCCGCCGCACGGCGTTCCCTACTATCTGGTGGACGATAAAGGCGACGGCGTGATGACCCGCCGCGACACCATCGGAGCCGACGTCAAGCCGCCGATGTGGGTGATCTACCGCTTCTGATGAGTGAGCTTTTCCATCAGCCTGGCGCTGCGCCGGTCGTCCATACGGTTGCTGCTGAGCGCGCGATGCCTTGGCTGGCTGCCGGCTGGCGCCTATTTCTCGCCGCGCCGGCGATCTGGGTGGCGGTCAGCATCGTCCTGCTGCTGATTCACGGCCTGCTCGGCCTGGTGCCGGTGCTCGGCGGTCTGGCGTCGCTGGTGCTGATGCCGGTTCTCGCCGGCGGCCTGATGGCCGGCTGCGCCGCCGTCGATCGCGGCGAAGGGCTGCGCTTCGATTGTCTGCTCGTCGGTTTTCGCGACAACACGCGCGCTCTGGTGACGCTGGGGCTGCTACAGCTCGCCGGGTTTGGCGCCGTCGGCCTGCTGGTGTTCGCCATCGGCGGCGGCGCGATGATGGGATCGATGATGGGCCACGGCGTCGGCGGCGGCTTGGGCGCGACCATCGCGCTCGGCGGCCTGCTGTTCGCTTCGTTGTTGGCCATGCTGCTGCTGGTGCCGCTGACCATGGCGATCTGGTTTGCACCGGCACTGGTGATGCTTTCCGGCATGGCGCCGCTGGCGGCAATGAAAGCCAGTCTCGACGGCTGCATGAGAAATTGGCTGCCCTTTCTGGTCTATGGCATCGTGCTCTTCGTCCTCTGCATCCTCGCCATCCTCCCTGCCGGTCTAGGCCTGCTGGTTCTGGTGCCGGTGCTGACGGCATCGATTTACGTGTCCTACCGCGAGATATATTTCTAGACGCTATGCAGGCCCGTCGTTTGCCCGCCCGCGAGGGCCTGGCCTGGCTCAAGTCAGGATTCCGCCTCTACTGCGCCAATCCGCCGCTGTTGAGCTTCCTCACCCTGTCCTACCTGATGGCGGTGTTGCTCGCCAACCTGATTCCGGTGATCGGGCCTTTCCTCCTGCCGTTGCTGCTGCCGACACTCACCATCATGGTGGCCAATGGCTGTCGTGCCATCGATGCCGGTCCGCTGAAGGGGTCGCTATGGCCGCCGCTGCTGGATGGGGTGAAGGACCGGCGTATCGCCTTGCTGCATCTCGGCGGGCTCAATCTATGCGCTTCGCTGGTCGTCCTGCTGCTTAGCTACCTGATCGGCGACGGTGCGATGGACCTGAGCAGCGCCGATGAGAGCGAAATCGCCTGGATGCTGCTGCGGCTGATGGCCCTGGCCTCGCCTTTGCTGCTGGCATTCTGGTTCGCGCCTCTGCTGGTGGTGTGGGCCAGAGTGCCGGCGCTTAAGGCGGTGTTTTTCAGCTTCTTCGCCAGTCTGCAAAACTGGCGCGCTTTCCTGGTCTATGGCGCTGCCGTGTTGGCGTTCGGCGTGCTTGTGCCGGGGTTGGTGATCGTCGTGGCGGGCATGATTTTGCCGGCCTTCGGCAGTGCGCTGGCTTTCCTGTTGCGCATGGCCTTGCTGCTGGTGTTGGCACCGACCTTGATGGCCAGCGTTTACTTGAGCTATCGGGACGTGTTCGTCGGTGAATGAGCTGCCGCCGCTGGGGTTGTTGGGCGGCACCTTCGATCCGGTGCATTTCGGCCACCTGCGCCTCGCCGAGGAGGCGCTCGACCGGCTCGGCCTGGCCGGCGTCAGGCTGATTCCTGCCGGTGTGCCGCCCCACCGCGAGCGGCCGCATGCGGCGGCGGCGCAGCGCCTCGCCATGGCACAAGCCGCTGCGGCAGACAATCCGCGGCTGGAGGTCGACGCCGCCGAGGCGGTTTCCGCCGATCCCAGCTATACCGTCCCGACGCTCGAACGCGTGCGTCGCGAGATCGGTCCGCAGCGGTCGCTGGTGCTGCTGCTAGGCGCCGATGCGTTTCTCGGCTTGACCGCCTGGCATCGCTGGCGCGAGCTGTTCGAACTGGCCCACCTTGCCGTTGCAACGCGGCCAGGCCACGTACTGGATGCGGATGCGATGGAATCCGGTCTGGCGGTTCAGTTCGCCGTCCGCGTTCGCCACGATGTCCTGGCGCTGCGCGAAACGCCCGCTGGCTGTATCGTGCCTTTCGGCATCACCGCACTGGATATCTCGGCCACCGCCATCCGGGCCGCCTTGCACGGCGGCGCCAGCGCCCGCTATTTGCTGCCGGCGGCCGTTCTCGACTATATTTCCCGCAACCGACTCTACGCCCCCGACTGATGGACATCCGCAAGCTGCAAAAAATTGTTGTTTCCGCCCTGGAAGACGTCAAGGGCACCGATATCGAAGTTTTCAACACCACCAAGCTGACCTCGCTGTTCGATCGGGTGGTCATTGCCACAGGCAGTTCCAACCGTCAGGTGAAGGCGCTGGCCCGCAGCGTTCATGACAAAGTCAAGGAGGCCGGCGGCGCAGTGGTCGGTGTAGAGGGTGAGGAGTCCGGCGAATGGGTGCTGGTCGACCTCGGCGACATCGTGGTGCACGTGATGCAGCCGACGGTACGCGCCTACTACAACCTCGAAGAACTCTGGTCGGCACGGCCGCCGAAGGCGCCCAAGCCGAGCAGCGACAAGGAGTGAGGCTGCTGATCGCGGCGGTAGGCACGCGCATGCCCGGCTGGGTCGATGAGGGTTACGCCGAATTTGCCAAGCGCATGCCGCGCGAATTGCCGCTCGAACTGTTCGAAGTCAAGGCCGAGCCGCGTGCCGAAGGCAAGACCCCGGCGGCAATGATGGCGGCGGAGGCCGTACGCCTGCGCGCCGCGTTGCCGCCGCGGTGCCGCAGCGTCGTGCTTGACGAGCGCGGCACGGAGCTGACGACGCGGGGTCTGGCTGAGCGCTTGCAGAAATGGATGGCCGAGGGCTGCGACGTGGCCTTTCTCGTCGGCGGGCCGGACGGCCTCGATCCGCAGCTCAAAGACGCCGCCGCCGAGCGCCTGCGCCTTTCCGGGCTGACGCTGCCGCACGCACTGGTGCGGGTGGTGCTCGCCGAGGCGCTGTATCGAGCCGCCAGCGTAATTCGAGGCCACCCCTATCATCGAGAATAGGTGATAGCTTCAAACCCGAAGCTTGATCCAAGTCCTGAAACGCCAAACCGGAGCCGTGAATTTGGAATCCCGCATCTACTTGGCATCCCGCAGCCCGCGGCGGCGCGAATTGTTGAATCAGATCGGCGTGCGCTTCGATCTGCTGTTGTTTCGCGCTGGCGCCCGCTCCGATGCACAAATCGACGAGACGCCGCTGCCTGGCGAGTCGGCCGACGACTACGTGGTGCGGGTGGCGCGTGCCAAGGCCTCCCACGGCGCCAGCCTTTTGCTCGTGCGGCATCTGCCCCAGCGGCCGGTGCTGTCGGCCGACACCACGCTGGATCTCGACGGCGAGATCATCGGCAAGCCGGAAGACGAAGCCCACGCCCGCGAAATTCTGCGCCGCCTTTCCGGCGCCACGCACCGGGTGTTGACGGCCGTGGCGGTGGCAGACGGCGGCCAGCTGCTGCACGACGTCAGCATCAGCGAGGTACGTTTCCGCGTGCTCGACGATGCCGAAATCCGCCGTTATGTTTCTAGCGGCGAGCCGATGGACAAGGCCGGCGCTTACGGTATCCAGGGCCGCGCCGCGATGTTCGTTGCCGAGATCCGCGGTTCGCATTCCGGCATCGTCGGTCTGCCGCTGTGCGAAACCACGCAGTTGCTGAGGCGTTTCAACTATTCGTTATGAACGAATCCTTTCTGGTTAACTTCACGCCACAGGAAACCCGCGTCGCACTGATGCAGTTGGGGGTGGTGCAGGAACTGCATATCGAGCGCACCGGCAGCCGCGGCATCGTCGGCAACATCTACCTCGGCAAGGTGGCTCGGGTGCTGCCGGGTATGCAGTCGGCCTTCGTCAATGTCGGCCTCGAACGCACCGCCTTTCTCCATGTCGCCGACATTCGCGATGCGCAGAACGGCGAACACGATACGCGGCCGATCGAGCGCATCCTCAGCGAAGGCCAGCAGTTGTTGGTACAGGCGTTGAAGGATCCGATCGGCACCAAGGGTGCCCGCCTGTCCACCCAGGTTTCCATCGCCGGACGGCTGCTGGTGTTTCTTCCCTACGATCGCCACATCGGAATTTCCCAACGCATCGGCGACGATGCCGCACGGGAGCGTTTGCGTCAGCGTCTGATCGCACTGAAGGCGCTCGATGGCGGCGGCGGATTCATCGTCCGGACGGTTGCCGAGGAGGCTTCCGACGAGGCCCTGGCGGCCGATATCGCCTACTTGCGGCGGCTTTGGGGCGAAATCCGCCACCGTGCACAGACGGCGCCGCCGGCCTCGCTGCTGCACGAAGACCTGACGCTGGGGCAGCGCGTGCTGCGCGATCTGGTGACTCCGGAAACCACCGGCATTCTGGTGGACTCGCGGGAGAACTTCCAGAAACTGTCGGCCTTCGCCCAGGAGTACATGCCCCAGGTGGCGCCTTTGATCGAGCACTACGTCGGCGAACGTCCGCTGTTCGACCTGCACGGCGTCGAGGATGAAATCGAAAAGGCGCTGGCCCGCCGGGTCGAGCTGAAGTCGGGCGGTTACCTGATCATCGACCAGACCGAGGCGATGACCACCATCGACGTCAACACCGGCGGCTACGTCGGGGTACGCAATTTCGACGATACGGTATTCAAGACCAACCTGGAAGCGGCGCAGACCATCGCCCGCCAGCTGCGCTTGCGCAACTTGGGTGGCATCATCATCGTCGATTTCATCGACATGGATTCGGCTGAGCATCGCGCCGCCGTACTCGACGAGCTGAATCGGGCGCTGGCGCGTGACCATACGCGGCTTTCGGTCAATGGCTTCACGGCGCTCGGTCTGGTCGAAATGACCCGCAAGCGCACCCGCGAATCGCTCGCCCACGTCCTCTGTGAGCCCTGCCCGACGTGCGACGGCCGTGGCGAGGTGAAGACTGCGCAGACCATGTGCTATCAGATCCTGCGCGAACTGCTGCGCGAGGCGCGCCAGTTCAACGCCCGCGAACTGCGCCTGCTGGCTTCGCCGCTGGTGGTCGACCTGTTCCTTGAAGAAGAGTCCCAGTCGCTGGCGATGCTCTCGGACTTCATCGGCAAGCCGATCTCCCTCCATGCCGAGTCCAGCTATACCCAGGAACAGTTCGATATCGTCCTTCTGTAAGGGCGGGCGCCTCTCTTGGCGATAGTGGGGAAACCCCTAGGGAAAGCCTCTAGCCCATTGTCTTGACGTCGATTAGGGAATAAAGTTAGTTCAGTCAAATTGGGTTCAGTTTATGGGAGAGGGGTTTTTATGAAGATTCGACCCATCGCAGCGGTTGCGGCGGCGCTTTTTTTTCATGGTGCAGCGCAGGCGGCCGACGAGCAGTTCGATATTTCCGGTTTTGATGTACAAGGCAACACCATCCTGTCGAAGGAGGCCGTGGAGGCGGCAGTGACGCCTTTCACCGGCAAGCAGCGCGTCTATGGCGACATCCAGAAGGCGCTGGAGGCCCTGGAGAATGCCTATCGCGTGGCTGGCTACAACACCGTGCAGGTGTTCGTGCCCGAACAGGAGCTCACGGGCGGCACGGTGAAGTTCAACGTCACCGAGGCGGTGATCGGCAAGGTGGCCATTTCCGGCAACGAAAGGTTCTCCACCGAAAACGTTCGCGCCTCCCTGCCGCAGCTCAAGGAAGGCAAGGCGCCTAACGCCAGCGCCCTGTCGGAAAATATCCAGCTCATCAACGATAACCCCGCCAAGCAGGTCGAGGTGACGTTGGGGGTCGGCGAACAGGAAGGCACGGTGGACGCCAAGGTCAAGGTGGCCGAGCAGAAACCGCAACGCATCTTCGTGACCGCAGACGATACCGGCAGCAAGGCGACTGGCCATATCCGCACCGGCATCGCTTACCAGAACGCCAATCTGCTGGGCGGCGATGAGACCCTCACCCTGGCATACACGACGTCCCCCGATGCACCTAGCGGAGTGGAGGTGGATATTTACAGCCTGGCGTTCCGTATGCCCTTCTACAACCTGGGCGACAGCCTGGACATCATTTACGGCGATTCCAACGTAAATACGCCGATCTCCCAGGCCACATCGTTCAACATGACCGGCAAGGGGCGCGTACTCGCCATTCGCTGGAACCACTATTTCGCCCGGCAGGGCGAATATTCGTCGAAGCTGGTGTTCGGCTACGACTACAAATATTTCAATACGACCAGTTCGAGCTTCCCGCCGGGATCTATTGGCGCGTTTACGCCGCATACGACGCGGCCCATCAGTGCCACTTATCAAGGGCAGTGGCTGGGTGCCGGTTATGCGGCGGATGTCAATGTCGGTCTTTCGTACAACCTGCCGATGGGCGGCAACTGGGCGTTCGGCAATAAGGCCGACCATTACAGCTTCATCGCCGGCCGCAGCGCCGACAACGATTTCCTCATCCTGCGCTACGGCGGTAGTTATGCGATGCCCTTTGCCGGTTGGCAACTGCGCGGCGTGCTGAATGGGCAGGCGACCGACAAGGGTTTGGTAGCCGGCGAACAGATCGGCCTGGCCGGGGCGTCTACGGTACGCGGCTTCAACGAGCGCGCGGTGGCCGCCGACAGCGGCATCGTGGTGAACCTGGAAGCCTATACGCCCGAATTGCAGTCCTGGTTGTCCCTGCCCGGCAATTTGCGCGGCTTGGTTTTCTACGATGCGGCCAGCGGCTCCAACAATGGGGCTATTGCCGCGTCCTCCAAGATGAGTGTGGCTTCTTGGGGCCTGGGTCTGCGCTATGCCCTGGCCAAGGATGTCAGTTTCCGTTTCGACTGGGCGCAGGTAATCGAACACGGCCCGGTCACGGTCGAGAACGGCAGTGTGCGAGGCCATTTCAGCCTCAGCATCGGTTTTTGAGGGCGGCGGGGCGTGATGAATCTCACAGGCCCCCTCGGTTTGATTTCCTAGAATGAACGAAGACCCCCGACAGCCTTCGGCTTAGCATCTTTTGTGGAGAGGACGGCCATGTCCCGCAAGAATCTGAATTGTCGCCATTTTGCGATCTCGCGTTTGAGTCCGGTGGCAGTAGCGGTGTCCCTGTGTTTTGCTGGTACGGCGTACGGGTTGCCGGTGGCGCCGACGGTGGTGAACGGGAGTGCGAGTTTTGCGCAAAGCGGAAACGTACTGAACGTTGCGAACAGCAACGGAGCGATCATCAACTGGCAGACCTTTGGGATTGGGTCTGGGGAGCGGGTTCACTTCGAGCAGCTGTCGGCGAGCAGCCAGGTATTGAACCGGGTCTTGGCGGCGGACCCCTCGGTGATCTACGGGACGCTGAGTTCGAATGGCCGGGTATGGCTGGTGAACCCGGCGGGGATATTGGTCGGAGCGGGAGCGCGGATCGACACGGCGGGATTTGTAGCCAGCGCGCTGCCGATCAAGAATGAAGACTTTCTTGCCAACAAACTGACG